>NZ_JBBCAU010000004.1:0-566051 GCF_037203685.1 Chryseolinea sp. T2 | reverse complement strand
GCCTTTGCTGATTGATTTCGCCCAGGCAGCTACTGTTACCGGAGCTGCGTCCTCATTGAGGATCTGATCTGCTCCTTTGGTAAAGCTTGGCTCATCATTAACACCGTTGATGGTGATGGTGAACGTCTTCGTTGAAGAGTCGTCGCCGCCATTGGTTGTACCTCCATCGTCTGAAAGTACGACCGTTACAATGGCAACACCAGAAGCATTCGCTGCAGGAGTATAAGTCAGCGTGCCCGTTGCCGGGTTTATAACAGGCTGAACACTGAATAATGAGTTGTTATTGTTGGTCAATGAAAACGTCAGTGTCTGTGAGCTTTCGTTCGCTGCACCTTTGTTCAAAGCCGTTGCCCAACCAACCACAGTTTGTGCACCTGCATCCTCATTGATGCTTTGATCCAGGCCTGCTGTGAAGGTAGGTTCATCATTCACCGGAGTTACAGTAATCGTGAATGTCTGCGTGGCGTAGGTGTCATCACCGCCGTTGGCTGTACCTCCGTTATCAGACAGAACAATCGATACTGTTGCTGCTCCATTGGCATTTGGTGCCAATGTATATGTGAGGTCTCCTGTTGTAGCGTTGATTGCAGGCTGAACACTGAACAGCGAGTTGTTATTGTTCGTCAAAGTGAAGGTTAATACCTGCGCACTTTCGCCGGCATCTCCTTTACTGATCGACTTAGCCCAGGCCAGCACTGTTACCGGTGTTGCATCTTCCAGCACAGTTTGGTCCGAACCTTTGGTAAAGCTTGGCTCATCGTTCACGCTATTGATGGTGATCGTCAACGTCCGATCAACGCATGCTGCAGGCACTGGTGTACCATTGTCGCATACCTGGAACGTAATAGTTTCTGTTCCGCTAAATCCCGCATTAGGAGTGTACGTATATGTACCGTTGGCGTTAAACACAATGGAGCCGTTCGATGGACCAACAACTGGTGTCGTATTTACCGAAAGAACCGTTCCGTCAGGATCCGAATCTCCGACAATAGTAACGTCGCCTGTCAGTACAACATCCTCGTTCGTTGTAGCAGTCTTGTTTGCGACAATAGGCGGTACGTTGCATTTCACGACTACGCCAGTCTGACTTACTGTACACAACGCAGTTGTCGATCGTGCGTAGACCGTATAAGTATTATTAGCGAGCCCTGCAAAATTTGGTGATGCCTGATAGGTCGTCCCATCAAGAGAATACTCCAGCGTTCCGGCAGTGATAGAGGCCGTAATTGAAATTGTACCATTTCCGGCAATGCCACTGCATCCTGTGGTAACGCCCGTAATAACCGGGTTCGGATTGACCGTCGCCGTCGCCGTGACACGCAAGCTTGAACATGTTCCGTTATCAAACTCTACATAGTAATTCGTCGTCGATGAGATGGACGGTGTTGTGTACGACGATGTCATGGTGCCAATGTCGGTTTTCAACAGTGTACCACCGGAAGCCAGCGAATACCATCTGAAAGTACCTGATGAGGCTGACGACGCTGAAAGTGCGACGGTGCCTGAGTTACAGACCTGACCTCCCGTTGTTGTGGGTGATGCCGGGCGTGTGAGCACTGTCGCCACTACGAGCGAACGGGTGCTGGTACAGGTACCGTTATCGAATTCGACGTAATAGTTTGTGTTCGCCGAAATCGATGGTGTGGTATAACTCGACGATGAGGTCGTAGGATAGGTTGCTAACAAATTACCAGCCGTAGGATCGTCAAACCATCTGAAGGTTCCCGTGGATGATGATGATGCTGACAACACAACGGTTCCACTACCGCATGAAGAACCTCCAACCACTGAAGGTGCCGCCGGCAGCGTGTTGACTATGGCGCTGGCTGCAACCCTGGGGGAGCTGGTACAAGATCCATTATCGAATTCAACATAGTATGTTGTAGTCGCCGAAAGCGCACCCGTTGTAAAGCTGCTCGTAGTGCTGGTGGCTGTTGTCTGGATTGCGCTTCCACCTGTAAGACCTGTGTACCAGCGGAACGTACCCGAGGTCGCTGACGTAGCCACCAATGTAACAGTGCCGTTGCCACAACGTGAAACGCTGGGAACTGTTGGATCTGCAGGAATAGTGTTGATGGTCGCGGTCACAGCTGCCCTCGAACTGCTCACGCAGGTACCATTGTCAAACTCAACGTAGTAGGTGGTACTTGATGAAATCGAAGGTGTGATAAACGTCGATGAAGTTGCCGCCGTTGTGGTTTGCAGCAATGTTCCACCAGTGACTGCAGAATACCAGCGGAAGTTTCCGCTTGAACTGCTGCTTGCACTTAATGAAAGCGTACCCGGTCCGCAAAGCGACGCACCCGTGGCCGTAGGAGGTGCCGGCGCTGTTCCAGAGTTTACGTATCCGCGCACCCGCGTTCTGCCACTAGTACATCCACCCGCGTTTTCAAATTCTACCCAATAACTGGTTGTAGATGAAATGCTGGGAGTTGTATAAGTAGAGAGCGTCGTAGTATTGTCAGTCTGCAGCAAATTGCCATTGCTGTTGGCATCGTACCAGCGGAACGTTCCTGTAACAGTACTCGAAGCAGCAACTGCAACGGTACCGGTACCGCATCTGTTACCGTTTATAGCCGTAGGGTCTGCAGGCGTTGGATAAACTGTAGCCACTACAGGGAAGCGCGCACTCGTACATGAGGGCGTACCGGTAGTTATGGATACATACACCGTCTTCGTTGCAGAAATATTTCCGGTGTTGTAAGTATCGGTAAGGCCGGATGCCGTGCGAAGTGAGCTTCCTCCTGAGGCAGCATCCCACCAGGTGAAAGTTCCTGACGTAAGGGACGACACGAACAAATCGACAGAGCCTGATCCGCAGCGGCTTGCATCTGTTGTAGTAAGGTCATTTACAATCGACGCTCTTACAACTGTTCTCGGAAATGAAACGCAGGTACCATTGTCGAATTCAACGTAGTAGTCGGTGGTGTTATTCAGGAACGGCGTCGTGTAAGATGAAGTTGTTCCTGTTGACGATGCTAATGCTGTTCCGCCCGTAGAGTTCGCATACCACCTGAAGGTTCCGCTTGAAGATGTCGAAGCACTAAGGGAGACGGTACCCGGACTACAGGATATGCCGCTCGTTCCAGTTACAGTAGTTGCAGTACCTCTTGTGGCAGTGACCGCGACTCTGGGACTCGTACATGCTGGCGACGTCGTTGTGAATGTAACGTAGTAAGTTGTAGTTGCCGTGATCGAAGATGAATAACTTGATACGGTACCTGTACTGGTAAACAAAGACGTTCCGCCCGAGGCACCGGCATACCAGTTAAATGTTCCGCTGATTGGAGCTGATGCACCGACAGCGATGACGCCATCACCGCATCGGCTTGCATCGATGGCTGTGACTATTGATGCGTTGACAACGTAAGCAGAAACCTGCGCACGAGGCGACGTACAGCTGCCGTTTGAGTATTCCACATAATAGTTCGTCGTAGTTGCAAGGCTTGCAATACTATAAGTCGAAGAAGTTACCCCAGTATTAGTTTGAAGCAGTGTCCCTCCGCTTGCGGCTGTATACCATCGGAATGTTCCCGCAGACGCGTAAGATGCAGACACAGACGTAGCACCTGTTGTACAAATCGTACTGCTTGTAACTGTCGGCGCTGCAATAGCTGAAGTGATTATAGCATTCACGGCGGTACGGGCAGATGTACAGGTTCCGTTGGTGAACTCGACATAGTAGGTCGTGTTTGCACTGATCGTCGGAGTAGTGTATGTACTGGAGCTGACGCTGCTTTCGCTTTTCACTAACAATCCGCCGCTGGCTGCATCATACCAATTGAATGTACCTGATGAAGCAGCAGAAGCAGATAGCGTTGCCGTTGGCCCGCCGCACGTAGATCCATTAACGACAGTTACAGACGATGCAGATGAAATTGTAGCCGCAACAGTGGCGCGTGCCGTAGTGCAGGTACCATTGTAGAATTCAACATAGTAGTTTGTCGTAGTTGATATAGACGGCGTTGTAAAAGAGCTGGTCGTTGCGCCAGTGGTGGTCTGCAACAATGTGCCGCCAGATGCCGCACTGTACCAGCGGAATGTTCCGGACGACCCATAAGATGCCTGTAGCGTGAGCGTTCCGGCATCGCATCGCGAGGCGGGAGTAACAGTTGGCGTTGTTCCTGCTGATACGACTGTTGCTGCGACAGCTTTGCGCGGTGTGGTTGTACACACGCCGCTGGTGAATTCCACGTAATAGGTCGTCGTGGTTGCTATAGACGGCGTATTGTATGTACTGCTTGGAGCGGCCGTAGTTGTTTGAAGCAAAGTTCCACCTGTCAATGCACTATACCAACGGAACGTTCCTGACGAAGCCGCAGCAGCGCTGATAGATACGACACCTGTGCCGCAGCGCGTGCCACTTGTTACCGAGAGCGCGTTTGTAGCAAACAGGTAATTGGGTTTAGTGCCACCCTGAGAAAAATCATCAGCCCAGGATGCGTTACCATCAGTATTCTCTCCGGCGCTTCCTGTAGTTGACGTAAGGGTGCAGTCACCATCATCGTCTGAATCACGCCAGTCGGGAATGTTATCAGAGTCCGTGTCCTGAATAGGTGTAGAGGCACCTGTTCCTCCCAGACCTGCAACGGTTACGTTAGCTGTCGTGAGCAGGTCGTACCCGTCGAGGAGACCGTCGCCGTCAGAGTCACCTGTTACCGGTAAAGCTGGAACCGGGATACCGTCCGAGTTGGCATCGTTTCCTTCGATGCTATCCGGAACACCGTCGTTGTCAGAATCAGTGTCAAGATAATCGGGCAGATCTGTTCCGTCGGTGTTGACCAACACGAGTGGAGTCGCGTCATAAACATTGGCAATGCCATCGCCGTCGGTATCCGAGTTAACGGGTGCGATATATGCAGTTGTCAGTTGTGCTTCTACGTTATCCGAAATGCCATCATTATCACTGTCGATGTCGAGGAAATTCCGCTTGCTGTCGCCATCTGAATCGGGCAATGCGAGTGGTGTGCTACCAGAAATGTTCGTTGCGCCGAGCGCGCGATTGTCTGTTGTTGGATCTACGCTGTTGGCATAGCCATCTTTGTCGGTATCGGCAAAACCGTCGATAATACCATCGCCGTTAGTATCGGCACCGCCTGCTTCAACGACGTCGGTAATTCCATCGCCGTCAGAGTCGCGGTCGCGGAAAGACTTTCTAGTATCGCCATCGAGGTCACCGGAAATCAGACCGGCACCCAACGCATCTGATAATCCATTTCCGTCTGCATCAACAAAGCCATCAACGATGCCGTCCTTATTTGCATCGTTTCCGCCGGCTTCAAGACAGTCTGTAATACCGTCATTGTCAGAGTCGAGGTCAAGAAAATCGGGAACGCCGTCGAGGTCAAAGTCGAAGTAGTCGTTGATACCATCGCAGTTGGAGTCGAGGTAAGGCGTAAAGCTGGGGTCGACGTAGTTCGGGATATTATCGTTGTCAGCATCTGCCGACGGATCGACGCCAGCCATTCCTTCATTGAGGTCGGTGATACCATCGTTATCTTCGTCGATATCAGCTGTACCATCGGCAACTCCGTCGCCATCACCATCGATGACGCAGGTGAGTGTGTAAGGAATAAAATAGGGAGAAACTGGAACGTCATTCTGACCCGATGCACCGAGGGTACCGCCGTTGGGTGGGAATTCAGTTACGGAAGCGGAGCTGGATGTTCCGTTTGTTCCATATACATAGGTGTATGTGTTCGTGAGTCCGCAGGTACCTGTTCCACTTGTTGGTACGCCGATAAAACCGCCACCGCCACCACCGGCGCAGCCTTCAGATTCATCGCCGCCGATGAGCTGATTTCCACCAGCCCCACCGTTAGCATTAAGAGTCTGCCCGGTAAAGCCAAATGCCTTTATGACAATCGCGCCACCACCACCACCACCACCGGGGGCGTCGTTGTGGTTCGGCGTTGTGTTGTATCCGTTTTGTCCGGCAGCAGTAATGCTACCTGTACCGTTGATAGTATATGCAATGACATACACGATACCACCACCGTCACCACCGTCGTTGGAAGCGTTGTTGTTACCATCGCCGGCACCACCACCACCACCGAAGAACACACGGCTTTCTACAAGCGATGCCAGGGGCCTTCCACCCCTTCCTCCAACCGGATCTCGCTGGTCACCACCCCATGCAGCGTCGCCGGGAGGGTTGACAAATGCGTTGGCGTTGCTGGATCCATAAGTGTAACCACCACGACCGCCACCAGATGAATTAGTAAGTGCATTTCCATTGGAAATGAAGTCAGGATCGAGCGACCACGCAGGCAGATACAATGGATTTGGATCCATCACACCTGCACCGGTCCATGGACGTCCATTATCTCCGTTCGCACCACCACCACCGGCAGCGTTGTGACCGTTACCACCACCACCGCCGTTAGCGGGCGCGCCACGACCGTAGCGGCCACCCATACCGACCGCATCGTAGTCAGCCTGATAACCTACAATACCCTCACCCTTTTCAGCACCGCGATCCGGGTTCGGCGATCTGTACAGCGTTACGACAGTATTGTCTGCGTTTGAAGTAAGGTTATCGCGTTTACCGCCACGAAAGCCAAATGCTTCTGCAGTCAGCGTACCGTTGTTTGTGAGCGTGCCTTTAACATGGAGAACGACCAGACCACCGCGCGCACCTGTCCACTTGAGGGGAACGACTGATGCACCTGCGTTAATGGTGAGGTTCGTATACTGGGGAACTTTAATAACCTGCGCCTTACCGGTCGCTGTGTATGATTGCTTGAATTTACATCCGACGGTGATCGTGTTAGAAGTAACGGAGGCCACATACGCAAACTCGTAGTGCCCGGCGTTGTTATAATTTGTGACTGAACCGTAGTTGTTATCGTCAGTAGTCTGAATAGAGGCGCCCTGCGCCTGATAGAGCATGATAAGATCACCTGCAGTAATGCCACCGAGTTCGGAGGCCACATTGGTAACCGTTACAGTGCTGGATCCAGCTGCAACATCAGCTGTAATAGCGCTATAGCCGTTCAATACGGTGTTGGTCCCCGTAACGGTGAGAGTACCATTTTTTCCAGGCTGCGAAAACCCCTGGAACCAGCACACGATCAACGCCGCGACCGCAGTAAAACGAAGTATCATCAGATCAAAAAATACCCGGCAAAAAGAGCACTATGCCTACCGTTGTTTCTCGCTATCCGAAGAAAAGGCTCATCGGATTGGGCTTACGCAAGACATCAGTGCGGAGTACACTATAAAACAATACGAAGTACCTCCAAAAGAATGGTTAAAATCTGCGCATCGGCCACCGTTCCTTACATCTAACAGTATTGCGCACTGCCACCTGTAAATCCAGCGACGCTGTGGAGAATAGTGCCTGATTATTATTAAAAGAAAGTCGGATTACCCTGGTTACCTGCCCTTTTTGCAGTGGAAATGAAGGTCAATAGCAGAATAGCAACGAAGGGGTGATTGGCTATCCGGGTAAAGATCCGCAACAGATTTCGAAGAGAAAGAAAAAGAATGATTACAAAGATGGCCTGGCGTAGGGATTCAATACATTCAACCCTTATACCTCGTGTGTTCGTGCGTTGCGCAGTGCTTAAAGCTGGGGCTTATTATCATCTAAATCTCATCATATCGCGCCAAAAAAAAGCTCCGCCGGCCAACCATTGCCGACGGAACTATCATATTACGGTATCCCTACGCGCCCGGAAGAATTCTCGCAGCTATGTTTTACTATTTGGGCATTAACACGTAATCGATAACATGGATCACACCGTTGCTTTGATATACATCTTTGGTGGTCACCATTGCCGCTCCACCTTTCTCATCCCAGATCTTCAGCGCATTACCTTCCATGCTGGCCCAGATCTTTCCTCCCGCGACCGTAGTGAACTCTGCCTTTCCTCCACCGGCCTTAATGCGTTTAGCAATCTCCTTGGAATCAATCTTTCCTGGAACAACGTGATACGTGAGCACTCCGGTTAACATTGATTTGTTCTCAGGCTTCAGCAGGTTTTCAACCGTGCCTGCAGGCAACGCACTGAATGCTTCATTGGTTGGAGCAAACACCGTAAACGGACCTTTGCCTTTTAGCGTCGGCACCAGACCTGCGGCCTTCACCGCTGCAACCAGCGTGGTGTGATCTTTGGAGTTCATGGCATTGTCGACGATATCCTTCGACGGATACATCGGTGCGCCACCGACTTCGACAGTTTTTTCAGATTGTGACATCGCGTTCACCGCTGCCACCATACAACATGCGAACAATAGCGTTCTGCTAATGAGGTTTTTCATAAATATTTTGGTTTTAGACTTTGATCTCACTTACGACAAGGCGGTGATGAGTGGATCTTGAGTTGCACAGATTTTTATGAATGCGGCCAATGTTAGCAAGTTCGGGTCGTGAGTTGAGCGACTGGATTTTACTCGACGGTGGGATCGAACGGGTGTACTCGCTTCTTCGAATTATCAGTAGAGGCAGGGAACCTATTCTATCCGTAAAATAAGGTCGCTCAACTCACGACCCGAACTTGCTAACATTGGCCGGATAACAAAATAAGTGTGCAACTCATCCATCATGCGCACCATGTCGAGTGAGATGCAGCGTCATATTTTTTGAACCACAAAGGCGCTTCATTGCATTAGCGATGGCGACAGCGCAAGCGCTGAAGGAAAGATTTGCACTATAGTGTTGGCAGTTCATGTTAGAGAATACTTGCAGTCTTACACGCAACACATTTCGATCAACTCGTCGTCAAACAAATATTCCGCCTGATACTTCAATGCGTTGAGCATTCACCCACTTTGCATCATCTCCGCAGAGAAATGCAACTACGCCACCGATATCGTCGGCCTCTCCTACTCTGCCAAGTACAGTAAGATTGGAGATCATTGAGTTGAGTTCTTTGTTGTCGCGCACTATTCCTCCGCCGAAGTCTGTAGCAATGGCACCGGGGCCGACCACGTTAACACGGATGCGCCGTTCACCAAGCTCTTTCGCCTGATACCGTGTAAGGGTTTCGATGGCACCCTTCATCGTACCGTATGCCGAATAGCCGGGGAATGAGAAGCGTGCAAGTCCTGAAGAAATGTTCACTATGCTTCCTCCATCATTGATGAGCGGGAGCAACTTCTGCGTGAGGAAGTATGGCGCTTTGAGGTGAATGTCGACCATACTGTCGAACTGTTCCACCGTTGTGTCGGAGAACGGAACGTGGAGTCCGGTGCCGGCATTGTTAACAAGAGCATCAAAGCCTTCGGCGTTGAACTCTTTTTTTAACGCAGCTTTCACCTCTGATGCAAATGCATCAAAAGAAGCTGCCTGGCTTACGTCGAGCTTCAACGCGTGGCCTTTGCTTCCTACTGATTGTATTGCTGAAACGACTGCGCGGGCGTCGTCGATCTTGCTGTGATACGTAATAATTACGTCGAAGTTTTTTTCTGCGAGTCGCAGCGCCATGTCCTTACCGAGTCCGCGACTTCCGCCGGTAACGAGGGCAATTTTTCTTTGTTCTGCCATAACCTGATTTGTTTATGAGACAAAGTTGGCAGCTTCAGTTGCCCTGGCTGTTGCGCAGATCAATCAGGTGTTTGCAAATTTCAAACTGCCGCGAAAGGCAGCTGGAGAAGTGGAAGTGTGTTTCTTGAAAAAGTTTGAAAAGTGAGCAACTTCCTCGAATCCGAGACAATAAGCAACCTCCGAAATCGTCCATGAAGTTCGCATTAGTAACATACGCGCTTCCTGCAGCACCCGTGCTGCGATCACTTCGGTTGTCGTCTTACCAGTAGTTTCCTTCAAAACCTTATTAAGGTGATTCACATGCAGCGCCAGTTGATCTGCAAAGTCGCTAGCCGTTTTCAGTTGCATCACCTGGTGCGACTCTTCTATGGGAAACTGTCTTTCCAACAATTCAACAAAAAGTGTGAAAATACGCGTAGATGCATTTGCAGAAATCGCGCTTGAGGGAAAGGGTTTCAACTTCTGACCTGCATGGATCAACTCGATAACATAATTACGCAGCAGATCATATTTGAATGCATAATCACTGCCGATCTCCTCGTGCATCTTTCTAAAGATCGACTCTACTTCTGCGTATTGCCGTTCCGTTAGTGAAAACACAAAGTCACTGTGGGGAGAAAAGATGGGCAGTTCATCAAGCGCCATTCCCGAATTAGCACGGGTAATGAAGTTGCTGGTGAACACACAGAAGTGCCCCGACTGATCGGCATCAAGAGCCTGATAGCGGTAAGGGATCTTTGGTGTTGCAAAGAGGACAGCATATTGATCAACATCCATTGCCTTGTCGGCATACTCGACTCGGTTCTTTCCATTGATAAGGCTGATCTTATAATAATTGCGACGGTTGTACGGCATCGGTGCTTTTCCGTTGCACGTGTTGTACATGTCGGCGATGTTGAACACATTGAAGTGACCGACATCGAGGTGATGCTGATCAGTGAGAAAGTGATTGAGGTCGGGGCACTCGCCGCCGAAGACCTCCTTGTAGAAATTACGGATGGAAACAGTGGTCATGGTTTAGAGGGAATCGCTTTTTGACGAAGGATCCATTCAACGGCAACAATCCCTGCGAAGAAGTGGTTCGTGAAGAGATAGAAAATTATGAGGTTCAGACACTTACAGATGTCATTCTATCAGATGCCTTCCTCAGGCACAATTCGCAGAACTGCATCTGGTGTATTGGTCAGCACGAAAATCGATCCATCGGGTGCCATTGTCACGTCGCGAACCCGGCCATAACCCTTCAACAAAATCTCCTGTTCTTTTACTGAATCGCCATCAACGACAAGTCTGCGCAGCTCTTCAAACTTGAGTGCGCCAACCAGCAGATTGTTTTTCCACTTAGAGAACATCTTACCATCGACAAAGTCAATGGCACCTACGGCTATCGAAGGCGTCCACCAGGTGATAGGTTGCCGCATTCCCGCGTGACTTGCTTCATCCGATATCTTGCTGCCATCATAATCGATTCCATAGGTGATAACAGGCCAGCCATAATTTTCCCCCTTCTTCAGGATATTTAATTCATCGCCCCCTTGCGGTCCATGTTCGCTAGTATAGATCGTGGCTGTTTCAGGGTGTTGGGCAAATCCCTGAGCATTTCTGTTTCCCCAACTATAAATTGCCTGCAAATATTTCTTATGCCCGTAAAAGGGATTGTCTTTGGGAATTGTTCCATCGCGGTTTATTCGAAATATCTTCCCTGCAGGTCGCGTAAGGATCTGCGAATCGTTAGCGCGACTCATATCACCAATTGAAAAATAGAGATAGCCTTCTTTGTCGATGAGAAACCGGCATCCCCATCTAGTGCCACCGGATATTGCGAGCGAATCATGTACCTGAAAGAGGGTTTGCTCGTCATGCCAGCGATGATCAGTGATCTTTCCCCGCACCACTTTGGTCATGCCCGGAGCAAGTTTGTCTGCACTTTTTGTTTTGTTACTGCTAAATGAAAGATAAATCCAGCGGTTGCTTTCGTAATCCGGATCTACGGCCACGTCCATGAAGCCACCCCAGGCGTCGGATGCATAACTGAAAGGAATACCGACAATCTTCTCAGGGTCCAGCTTATTGTTCACAAGCCAGCGGAGATTCCCTTTGTTCTCCGTTACTAAGGCGTGATCGTTGTCGACAAATGCGATACCCCAGGGCTTTTCGATTCCTTCAGTTACCAGCGGTTCGATTTTGAGCTTGTATAACTTAGTAGTGAGATTCAACTCCTTCTCTCCTCGCGATATAAGCTCAGGTTTGTCTTGTACTGCGATGATATAAGTTGCAACGGAGTTGATATCGTCGGAGGATAACACTTCCGACCACCCGATCATTTCAGTTCCAGGAATGCCATGTTGAATTGATCTTACGATGGAGTCTAATGAGCTACCGTGCCTGAATGAAGTATTGCGAAGGGCAGGTGCAATGCTGCCCTGAAGTTCGCGGCCGTGACAGCCTGCGCAATGATCGTTAAATACTTCGGCACCCAGCACGATGACGCTATCTTCTACCATTGTTTGTTTTTCAGATGCGCTCCGGTTTGAGCAGGAAGAGCTCAACATTATTGCAATGAGAACTGGAACAATGCCGGGAAAGTGATACGTATTTTTATTGGCTGAAAAATTCATAGGCCAGGATTCTAATTGATTGCCAGAACACTTCGTATCCAACATCAAAAATAGCATTTGATTTGAATGCATGAGGTGCCGTTCATCAACAAGAATAGCGGCGACCTCTATAGGTCAGAATCCTTGAAAATCACTTTCGCGGAGCTTGTTTGTCTCTCAGCCTGATGACCTCGTCGATGGGGAGGGCTTTGATGATGTGCCCATCCTTGCCGGTCATCGTCTCGGCTTTGAACAGGGAGTTGATGATCGCTTCTTCCGTAGCTTCGATGGCGGCGGCGAAGAGCGGTGTCATTTCATCGTTCATGAGCACGGGCATTTGAATTGTGGGCGAGGCGTAGTTGTGCGGAATGCGGACCGAGGCAGCTGTTGAAAAAGCGATAACATAGTCGCCGCTACCATTGGAGGCGATACCGCCGCTTCGGGCGAGTCCCATGAAAGCGCGTTTGGCAAGTCGCTGAAGGTTTCGTGAATCAAGGGGCGCATCCGTAGCCACAATGATCATGCAGGATCCGTCGCTGGATTCGTTCGTGAGGTCGTGCATGCGCAACGCCTCCCCTACGGGCAGACCGTCGATCTGCAGCACGCCGCCGAAGTTCGTTTGCACGAGCACCCCAACGGTATACCCACCTGACTTCGCCGACAGCACCCGCGACGACGTTCCGATTCCTCCTTTCCATTCGAAGCAGATGGTGCCTGTACCAGCACCAACATTGCCTTCGGCAACGGGGCCACCGGACGCGGACCCTATTGCTTTCAAGACATCGTCCTTCGTTACATGTCGTCCTCTAATGTCGTTCAGGTAGCCGTCGTTAGTTTCACCCACCACAGCGTTCACCGACTGGACCTTTTCGTTTCCAGGCTGGGCAAGCGTGTATCCGATCAGGGCATCCATAGCCGTCGAAACATTCAGCGTATTTGTCAGTACTATGGGTGTTTCCAGCGTTCCCAGCTCCATTACCTGTGTGGTGCCTGAAAGCTTTCCGAAGCCATTGCCCACGAACACGCCGGCAGGCACCTTCTGCTGGAAGATGTTTCCATCGTAAGGAAGAATTGCTGTTACACCTGTGCGCACATTGTCGTGATTCAGGGTCGTATGACCCACCAGAACGCCTTTCACATCAGTGATGGCGTTATATGCCCCTGGCTTCATTACGCCAATGGTGAAGCCGTAATCGCGTGTACGACCGCGGGACTGGGAGAACAGAGTGAGAGTGGATGTGAGAGTGAAGAGCAGTGTGAAGAACAGTGTACGGAGCAATTTCAGAGTTAAGGGTGACGGTGCAAGGGTGAGCTTCATAGTTGTGAAGTGGAGCGTACTTATGGGTAAGATAGAGGTTATCGCCGTGAATTGATAGCCGGCTAAGTCTGGGAAAGTGTGGGAAAGGTCTGGGTGGAGTGTGGAAAAGTGCGATGGGACTCTGGGAAAAGTGCGGCAACAGAGCGAAGCGGGAGCGTTACAAAGAGCGGTGGGAGAGCGTAAAAAGTCTTACCTCTGGTAAGTCTCTGGCTGGTCGGACACTTACTCCAACCTGTTCGCTATACGCAACAACCGCAACTCCTTGACTATACATCAAGGTGTCTGTCTGGAAGTATAGAGGAGGCCAGGAATGGCTACCATCAAACTATAGAGAAGTATAGAGAAGTATAGAGAGGGTATAGAAAAGTATAGAGCGGGTATAGAGAAAGTATAGAGCAGCTATAGAAGCACTATAGGAGATCTATAGAGAAAGGCCAGCACGATTTAGCACGTGTATGCCTGACATTTATCAACCGCAAGGCAGACGATGGACGCGAGAGACCATTGTGTTTTCTATATCGGCGTGCTTTTGCTCTTACGCACAAACCCAGGCAGAAGAATTCTTCCTACCCGGCAATCACAAATCTTTCACTTAGCAGAATCGGAAAACAACGTCAAGCGTATTTACAGCAAACGGTTGCTGCGCCTTACTCTTACTTCGTTGTTAAAAATACCTACGGGTGAAAACGATTGTTGCAATTTATGTATGCTCAACACCGTCGCAATGCAGAACCTTTCCGTAGACTTGCTTGTATTTCATACAACGAAAAGAGAGAATGAAGAAGAGCTTGTTTGCTTTGCTGCTGGGAGGACTTGGAATTGGAACAACGGAGTTTGTAATGATGGGGTTGCTTCCCGTGATCGCGCAAAATTTTGGCATCTCTATTCCGCAGACCGGACATTTTATTTCAGCGTATGCCCTTGGCGTTGTGATCGGCGCGCCGATGCTGGTTATTTTCTCAGGCGGCATTCCCCCGAAGCGTTTGCTGATCATGCTGATGATCATGTTCACTGTGTTCAATGCACTTTCAGGTTTGGCGACAGGCTACTATTCGTTACTTGCCTTACGACTTTTATCCGGACTTCCTCACGGGGCATTCTTCGGAGTGGGTGCCGTTGTGGCCAGCAGGCTTGCAGACAAAGGCAAGGAGGCTCAAGCCGTGTCCATGATGTTCGCAGGACTGACGATTGCCAACCTCGCGGGTGTTCCGCTGGGAACATTTCTGGGCAGTCATGTGAGCTGGCGATATACGTTTATGCTTATTGGTGTTATCGGTCTGGCTACTGTACTATCCCTTCAGTTGTGGATGCCGAAACTGAGTGCCGCCAGGAAAGAAAACCTTGCGCAGCAGTTCAACTTTTTCAAGAGTCCGGAAGCATGGCTCATTATTGCTACCATCGCTATCGGAACCGGCGGCCTTTTCTGCTGGATCAGTTATATATCTCCGCTGCTTACTGAAGTGTCCGGCTTTTCAGCTGATAGTGTGCCTTACATTCTTGCCTTCGCCGGACTTGGTATGTGTGCTGGAAATCTTATTGGTGGCCGCCTTGCTGACAGGTTCTCTCCGGCGCGTACAGCCTTCGCGTTGCTGATAGCCATGAGCTTTTCGCTGACGCTCGTTGCCATGACTGCCGAATACAAGGTCCTTTCACTGGCCATGACATTCATCACCGGGGCTCTGGCTTTTTCGTTGGCGCCTCCTATACAGATGTTGATGATCCAGTCAGCACGTGGTTCAGAGATGTTCGCCGCTGCAGTTGCGCAGGCATGTTTCAACATTGGCAATGCACTCGGGGCTTACCTTGGAGGACTGCCTATCGATGCGGGATTTTCTTACACGTCAGCTGAATGGGTTGGGGTGGGCATGGCGTTAACCGGAGCAATGACGGCGGCTGCATTATTGCAATACAGAAAGCGCGATATGGAGATCGTGCCATCTTAAGACTAGCGAAACAACATACGAACTGGTCCCATGAGCCCGGAGGGCATCGCTGGCATATCAGCTGCCGAGTATGGCTTGTATTGAATGTCCACAATATTGATGTCGTAGAACTTCTTCCATTCAGGATGTTCGCGATCATACCAACGCATATAGTTAGCCGACAGGTTGTACACTACTATTTCGAGAGAGTTCTTTTCCTGCAGCAGTGATGACGGTATCCTAAGGCGATAAGGCAGGCTCCAGGCCTTGCCGATGGGTTGTCCATTCACACGAACTACAGCGACCTCTCTTACGTCACCCAGATCAAGAATAAACTCTGTAGCAGACGACATTTCAGGAGTGCGGCGGAAGTCCAGCTGATAGTTCGCTGCACCATAAAAGTATTGCGCTGAATCGCTCAGAGATGTCCAAGACGGCAACTCTTTCAACCTTGTCGCAAAACTGATCGGCGGCAGACCTTTTTCGAATGAAAATTGCCATTCGCCTTTGATGTCGGATGATTTCCATTCTTTCAACTCCGTTTGCTTTATGCCGGCATGCGGAATGAGAAAGATTGATTCCCCTGGTGCCAGTTCAATATGAACAAGCGCGCCGTTTGACTGTCGCCGCGAAGGTGCAGGCCGCGCAGCGTTTATCATTGGATCGTAGAGATGAAAGTCTTTTGCGCTTTCGGAAACATGCACCCATCCTTTTGAGAATTTATCCGAAAGGTTGGCGACGAAATAAGTGACGCCGTTGGAAGTGCGTCTTCTGATAAATGACAATCCCAGTTCAGGGAATCCCTCCCGCTTCGCACCAAATCTTTCAATCTGCTGCAGCAGCATGGATGTTTTCACCACCCTACCTGCGTTGCCACCGGCCTTGTTTTCGGCGGCAAAGGCTTTAAATGAAGTCTTCAGTCCGGATGGATGCGCAGGAGTGTGCTCAACGTATAATATGCTGACGCCAGATCTGGCCAACTCGTCGAGGCGCTGCAGCGTTCTCAGTGGCATATATTCAACCGGGGGCACAATGATCACTTTGTACGATTGCTTTCCAGACCAGGCCATGCCTCGCTTCGCGTTGATGCCCATGAGCAAGGAGTCTGAAATGTAGTCGAACGTATGACCTGCGTTCATCAGCTGGTTAGCCACTTTACCGAACGATGAATTCTGAAGCCACTTTTCAGTATGATGCACGTCGAGCAATTGCACCGGGTTATTGCCTGCCGGCGTCTTTGCCCAGATGTCGTGAATGGGAAAGTATAGCAGAATGTCGTTGTCGGAACTGCCTTCCTGCAGCCGTGACTGGCAGCGTGTAACCCATCCGTTAAGCTCTGTCATGTGTGACCATAGATGCGACTGTGTTCCAAAATTGGTTGACGCATAAAACAGCCATCCCGGAAATCCTTCTTCCTCGGGTGTATAGGTCGTCCCGTGATAAAATATGTGATTGACACCTGCGGTGAAGAGCTGATCGATCTGAGGCTTTAGCTGCGAAAGCGAAACTTTGAAGTGGTCTGCCAGCCAGGTTCCGGTTTCAGAGCTCACAAGTTTTTTACCTGTTAGGTTGGCAGCCGAGGATGCAAACTTCATGGCCAGTACATCTGGTGTGCCAAAGCGTTCGACTTCATAATGATCATCGACGCGCAGATTGGGAATCGGAAAGCGACTGCTTCCGAACGACTCTGTTTCTGGTATGTCTGCCAGCGCATAGAGATCGAGCAGATTGCCGGGCGATCCATGTGCCTGGTTTCGGGTCCGGTAATGATGAGCCTTTGACCAGCCTGTCCAGAGAATGGTAAATTTGTCGTGCAATAGTTCTGAAAGCGTCTGCTGATAGTCCATCCTTACGAGCATTCCTTTCTGTCCAGAGAGACTATCTGTCAGAGCCGTGGTCTGTTCTTCGAGCGCATATCCACGCCGTTGCTTAAACTGGGCAAGAAAGTCAGCCGACCAGTTCGCACCGTAAGCCTCAAATGAGTCGTGATAAAGTGCACGCACCTGATATTCCACGGATGTCAGCACCTCAAATGGCTTAAAGTAATTAACGACAGCCGCACTGTCGTAGTAGTCTACGACCAAACCTTCTCCTCCCGGCGCTGCACGCTTGACCTGTTGTCCGGTGGCCACGGATGAAATCACACTTCCATTAAGTACAAACTTCTTTGCGGCATATCGCGGTGTAACGTGTTTGCCACCGAAAGGCCAACCCGTACCCATGGTAAGATCAACGCCCAGTCCAAGTTGTTGCGCCTGACCTGTTGTGTAGTTCAACATGTTCAGCCAATCGTCGCTGAGAAAAGACTTAAATCGCGACTCATAACCTTTAACGCCGTAGATGGGGATAATATGAACACCACCGAATCCTGCTTCTGAAAACTGAAGAAGTTGTCTTTGTATGTTGACAGAGTCGACAGCATTGCCCATCCACCACCAATAAGTCCACGGACGCGTTGTGTTAGGTGTATTTTGGGCATGCGCATTATTTAATATTCCAGCTATGCATATTAAGGCGCATATTAGTATCGACTTTACATTCGAAGCTGTTAACCTATTAAGTATTTTCAACATGTCGTCTCAGTCCTGATCTTTGTAGTTTGGTATGCCCGCGTTACTCCGCGACACATAGCTGTTAACATGAACAAGCAATTGATTTATTTCCTGACCGATCAACTTAATACATTTTTCGTTCGATTCCGCATCCCTGCTTGCGAGCGAGGTCAGACCGCTAATTGTATTTGTAGTGTGTCGCACGGCACGCAGAATTTTGTCGAACCATATTTTCTTCTCGCTATACAGACGTTGTGACTCATTGACGAGTTCCTCTAGTTCCCTTGTGCGGCTTTTCACGCGCATCTCGAGGTCAGCATTTCGCTTCTTCTCCGCGCGGTGGTTTCGAACGGTTAGTACTACCGAGATGGTGAGAAATAAAACCGATGTAAAGGCAAGTATATTGATGGTATGTTGTCGCGAAATGATTTTGTCATTGAGGGCGAGCTTCTCATTTTGCATCGCGATGCGTGCGTTTTTCTCCTTCTCTACGTGGTTTGCCTCAATGCGCATTAGTCGGGTAGTGACTTCATCGTCATAGATGCTGTCTTTTAGGGCCAAATGTCTACGTAGGAAATCTGCAACCTTCTTAAAGTCACCTTTCCTTTCATACAACGCAACGAACTCGCTATACACCTTCATTTGTTCCATGCTATAAGGAGTACCATGTTTCATTAGCCGTTCTGCTTCAGCAAAGTAGTATTCAGCCTTAGGAAGGCTATCGTTTGCCATATACAATCTAGTTAGGAAGATAATATTATCAAGGGCCAACCTTTCCTCGTTCAGCGATTTTGTGAGACTATACGATGCTAAAAAGTGTATAATTGCGCTTCCTGTCTTCCTCTGCTCAAAACTTACGATCCCGCGACAAAATTCAACATTGCCGACTACGATGGCTGGACACCCAGCACCACAGACAACTAATGACTCCGCTGTCTTTTCAAGTGCCTTATCGAAAGACCTTAAATACGCATGACATAGTGCAATGTTCACGAGCAATTGGGCATATTGTTGATTGGGTGTCCTTTCATTCCGGAAAATGGCGCGCGCTTGGTTGTAATACTCCAGTGCTTTTTTATAATCGGACAGCTTGTAATAGATCAGCCCAATGTTTGAGAGCGAATTTCCGATTTCAAGCTCAGTTCCAATTCGTTTTCTAATATCTAAACATTCAAAATTATATCGCAAAGCCTTGTCAAATTCTGCCCTAAAGAAATACACTATCCCAATTCCATAGAGTAAGTTTTGCAATTCATTCACATATCCCATTTCTCTTGCAGTAACAATTGAAACTTCTGCAATGTGCTCCGCCGAATCTACAAGCCCCAGTCGTCTAAATGCTTTAGCCATTAGTTCGCCACTCCTTACAATAAGGAGGGTATCCTTGTTGCTCGCTGCACAACGATACGATGCTCTAGCATTTCTCAGTGCTAATTCATTGTCGCTGTCCAAAAAATTGAATGCACTATCGTAGTATTCAGAACATAGGGCTGACTGTTCAAGCTGAGTGGTTGATGAGGATGAATACGCGCACAGTAACGAATCATAAAAACATATCATCGTAATTGTCAGGATTATTTTCAATCCTTTTCGCGTGCTGAATTTTTCCATATTCTATGAATTTGATAGTTTCGAACTACGTTGTTCGTAACAGTATAGTCCCCCATTAAATTACATCCATATGCTAAGCGCATTGATTCAATCCACCGGTTATTATAAGAACCTCGAAGCGGAAATTTCCCGAAGCGCAACCGAGGCATGCGACCATCTGATGAACGAGATGGGTGCTGAGATCCACGATGACCTCGTGCAAAAACTTTCAACGATGCAATTGTACCTGGAACGCCTGGACACATTTGCCTCGCTTGATCCTGAACTTGAGAGTCTTCTTATCACCATGCGCTCGGAGTACGATCATATTTGCCGTTCTGTTAAACGAATTTCAAGACAACTGATGCCTGTTAACATGGAAGAAGAAGCACTGTCTGTGTCTATTGAAACCCTTTGCAAAAACATGGAGAACCCCCGCAGCTCCACTATCCAGTTTAATCAGGTTGGATTTGAGCGCCCGGTTGCCAAAATGCATCATGTCAATGTCTATCGTGTTGTACAAGAACTTCTGCATAACGCTTTGAAGCATTCATTTGCCTGGCATATGTGGGTAACGCTCACCTGGGAGTCCAACGCCCTGATTATCGATGTTGAAGACGATGGCACCGGTGTTAACAATCTAACTGAGGTCGTCACCAGGTTCAGGCAGAAACGCAACACGCTTAAAATGAGAACCGATACAATGAAAGCATCCATCAATTACCTCAAGGGTAACAAAGGCCTGCTAGCCAAAATCGAAGCCCCTATTTCTTCTATCTGCAACGACACTAGCTCATAGGTAACTGTCAAAGGATACCATTTCTAAATGCATACGCCATTAATGCAGCGGTATTGTGCACACCCACTTTCCTGATAAGTCTGATCCTATATGTTTCTGCAGTAGACTCCGTCATCTTTAACGCAGGAGCAATTTCCTTTGTGGTCAGCCCATTTGCAATGGCTTTTAGAAGCTCCTGTTCTCCGAAACTCAGTACTACCGGGGGAATTGTATCCCATCGGTGTGCATTCAGCTTAATCACGTCCAGTATTCTTTCAGAAAAGTAGCTTCCGGAGTCAACCGTTTTTTGAATTGTTTTGACCAGCTCTTTGTAGCCGTCAGGTTTATACACAATGCCATGCACACCTGCCTGCAACAGATTCATGATTAATTCCGAGCCTTCCAAACCAGTGAGAATGATGACCTTCGGAGCTTTGTCCTGTTTTTTCAGCAATGCCAGCAACTCCAGCCCATTGGTAGAAACGAGGCGATAGTCAAGGATTACGATGTCGACATTTCTTGTCAGAAACTGTTCAAAAGAGTGCCTGTCAGAGGCTTCATAGACGGCCTTTACGAAGGTCTCACGTTCCAGCAGGGCGCGAAGACCTTCGCGAACAACGGTTTCATCTTCGACCAGGAGGAAGCTTAGTTTTTGCATGGCTTGGGTGGTTATCGGTGTACCTAAGATAAGGCCACCATTTCACAAATAGGTGAGGAACCCCCACAGGAAATCCTGATAAAATGCAAGCTGGAGGGACTCGCCTTCCAGCTTGTTTTCCTAATCAACTCACTGTCGATCCTGGCCTGACAGAAGAAACAGGCTGTACCAGGACGAGTTTTCCACCGGCATCCTCAGCCATCAGAATCATGCCCTGCGACTCCATGCCCATCATTTTCCGCGGCGCGAGGTTGGCCACAAACATCACTTGTCTGCCCAAAATGTCCTCCGGACTATAATGCTGAGCAATACCACTCAATATCGTGCGCTTATCAACACCACTATCGACGGAAAGTTTCAGAAGCTTGTTTGACTTAGGCATTCTTTCAGCGGCTACAACGGTTCCTATACGAACATCAAGCTTTGCAAAATCATCGTAGGTAATTTCGCTTTTTAAGGGGCTCACGGGCTGTTTTGCAATCTCAATATCGGTTTGCTTCTTCCTGAGCTTTGCCAATTGACGTTCTATGACGTCATCCTCAAATTTCTCGAAGAGGAGCGCAGGTGTTCCCAGCACATGACCTACATCCAGAAGCTCTCCTCCGGCTCTTTGCCACTTCCTTACAGGCGCGTTCAGCATGGTGTTGATCTTCGCTGCCGTAAACGGAAGGAAAGGCTCTGCGAGAACGCCAAGGTTTGCCACGATTTGCAAGGCGATGTTTAGAACTGTCCGCACGCGGTCCGGATCGGTCTTGTACAACTTCCATGGTTCTGTGTCGGCCAGGTATTTATTACCAAGACGCGCCACGTCCATTAAACCTGCCGTTGCTTCGCGAAATCGAAACTGTTCAATCGACGAAGCTATCGTGCCCGGCATTGCCGCAAGATTCTTCAGAACCTGTTTGTCGATGTCACTGAGATCCAACCTGGCAGGAACCTTATTGTCGAAATACTTTTGCGTAAGGACAAGAGCGCGGTTTACGAAATTTCCAAGGATAGCGACCAGCTCGTTATTGTTCTTTGCCTGAAAATCCTTCCAGGTGAATTCGCTGTCCTTGGTTTCCGGGAGATTCGCCAGCAAGGCGTAACGCAAAACGTCCGGCTTGCCCGGGAAGTCCTCAAGGTATTCATGCATTTCGATTGACCATCCGCGGCTGGTAGACATCTTGTCTCCTTCGAGATTCATGAACTCGTTCGCCGGAACGTTGTCTGGCACAACGTACTCGGTATGCGCATGAAGCATAACCGGAAAGATGATGCAATGAAAAACGATATTGTCTTTTCCAACGAAATGAATCAGCCTGGTTTCCTTATCCTGCCAGTACTTCAGCCAATCTTCCTTGGTCACTTTACCAAAGTCTCTCTGGGGCTGTGAATACTGCTTCCGGCCGGAACTCAGCTCGTCGAATAGCGCGCGCGTTGCAGATATGTATCCAATTGGGGCATCAAACCAAACATACAATACTTTACCATCGGCATCAGGTAACGGGACCTTGATACCCCAATCAAGGTCGCGGGTCATTGCTCTCGGTTGCAGGCCCGCTTCTATCCATGACTTGCACTGACCGTAAACATTCGTCTTCCAGTCATCTTCGTGTCCTTTAAGGATCCACTCCCGCAGCCATGGCTCATATTGTTGCAGCGGCAGATACCAATGTTTCGTTTCTTTTAAAATAGGGGCTTTACCAGACAGAGTTGACCTGGGATTAATCAGTTCCCGGGGACTTAACGTACTGCCACATTTCTCGCACTGATCTCCATAGGCGTTAGGATTACCACATTTCGGGCAGGTCCCAATGATGTAGCGGTCTGCCAGAAACACGCCTGCCTCCTCATCGAAGTATTGTTCCGAGACCTCCTCGGTCAGTAACCCCTTGTTATACAGCTGCAGGAAAAATTCCTGCGAAGTTTCGTGATGAATCTTCTCGCTGGTCCTGTGATAAATATCAAATGCAATACCAAGCGCCGAAAAACAGTCGCGAATCTGGGCGTGGTACTTATCAATGATTGCCTGTGGCGTAGTATTCTCTTTCAGCGCCTGGTTGGGGATAGCCGTTCCATGCTCATCGCTTCCGCATACGAACACAACGTCGCGTTCCATTGATCTCAGGTAGCGCACATAAACATCTGATGGTATGTAGGCACCTGCAAGGTGGCCAATGTGCTTTGGGCCATTGGCGTAAGGCAGGGCAGCCGTAATCGTATAGCGCTTGAAGTCCTTCATGATCGTTGTCCCCGATATAGCGGGAGGGCAAAGATGATAATTGCAGCGCAGCTAAAAAAATTCCGCATACGCGGAAAAAATCACTCAAAATTGGGGTAAAAGCCTATCCGAGGCGGCGTTCAAAGCGCTCGATCTCGGCGAAAGGTGATCGGGGAAAGATCACATAAAACTCGGTGAAGCCTTCGGGTGTAGTCAACAGACCTACCCTCCCGCCAATCTTCTCGGTAGCCGTCTTCGTAATGTAAAGTCCGATGCCACCCGTCTCCGAGCGCTCAGAAGCGCGCGAAAACATTTGAAATAACTTTCCCGGACTCGCTTCGCTGATACCGATGCCGTTATCGACGACTCTTACCTTAGCACCACCGTTGTCCGTGCCTGTGATACTAACGTTAATAAACGAATCAACGCGATCGGAGTCGTTGTAAAACTTAATTGCGTTATCGATCAGATTCTCCAGCACAATTCGAACAAGTTCCTGATCCGATTCGACATCCACATCATTATCGATCTTAATATTCACAGCAAGATCTGGAGGTAAACCCTTCTTTTTCTCCAGCATCATCACGTCATTCACTATTGACTTAAAATCTATAGGACGAACAGTAAGTTTAGAATTGTTGATCTGATTAATTATCACAAGGCGCGTCAAAATGGAATTGAGTCTTTCAGCCGTTGCATCAAGCTTACGTAAATATTCCAGAGCAGTTGGATCTTGAACATCCATGAGCGCTACATTACACATGCCCCTCAAACTTGCCAAAGGACCACGTATGTCATGAGAGGTTTTATAAATAAAGTTGTCCAACTCATCATTCACTTGTTTCAATGAAGTATTAACGCGAGCCAAGTCAACTGTCTTTTTGTCTACCTGAATATCTAGTTCTCGATTTTTGTATTCAAGTTCTTTATTTTGACGCTGGATAACCTCCTTAGCCTCGTACAACTTAGCGTTCACACGCTTCATATTTCTATTACCAAAATGGAGAACCAATACGAGTAGACCAGTTAGCATTGCAATAAAGGTGACCGCTACATTGAGATCGCGTTCCTGCTCAATAATGACCTCCTTCGATGCAATTGTTGCTATATTTTCTCTTTCCTCGTAATTTGCTTGGATTCGGCCGATGCTTGTTACTAGTTCCCTTCCGATGAGGCTATCAGAAAATTGAATCAGCTTCTTCTGAAAAATGGACGCTCGTTCAAAGTCCTTAGTTGCACTATACACTCTTGATAAGTGTTTGTAAGATTCAATCTTTATCTGATTATAGCCACCTAAAGTGGCGATTGAGTCCGCAGCAATAAGTGTAGATATCGACTTCTCATAATCCTTACTATCAAAATAGATCACGCCAAGATAAACCAAGTTTTCACCTTGCCACCGGAGATCGTTCTTTTCTCTTGCCAGCTTTAGCGAAGTCATCAAATGCTTTTCCGCGTCAACAAAATCCCGAAGCCAATAGGATGCCTCACCCAAACCGTACTCGCCGATCATTGTCGTTTCGGCACTACAGTTTTCACGACAAACCGATAACCCCTTTAATGTGTACTCCCTTGCTTCCGGATACTTACGCAATTGCAGATAGCACAAGCCCATGTTTAGATAGATCACATCCAAATTCGATAGATTTTTGATATCCATCTTAATTGCAACGCATTGGTCATAATATTTTAAAGCACTTTCATAGTTATGCAACTTAAAATATACTAGACCGATGTTATTTAATGTGATACTTATTTCGTCTCGTGTTCCATTTGTTTCGCGTAACACGAGAGATTGAAAATTGTAATCCAGAGCTTTGTCATAAATAGCCTGGTAGGTGTAGGCTAGTGCAAGGGCGTTCAGTATCTTTTTTTGCTCATCTATGAACTTGTTACGCTCTGCAATGGGAAGAATCTTTAAGAAAATTTCTATCGCCTCATTCGGTTTATCTAAGCGTCTTGATGCTTGACCTTTAATCCTACCTGCCTTCACAATCTTAGCGGAATCGCCAAACTGCCAAGCAAGCTCTAGGCCGCTGGAAGAATACCCTAACGCTTTTGTATCGTCATGCTCCAAGTATTGCCAAGCCAATTGTACTTCCGCGTTCATCTTTGTTTTCGCATCTCTGGTACTCTCAACTATTACGAGTAAAGAATCTATCTCCTTCAAGTCCTGCGCAATTGTTCCTGCGTGCATCAACAGCAACACTAGAAGCATGCACAGTTTTAAACCTTTAAGAAAATATGTTACACAAGTGCGTTCCAAAATTCTGTTACAAGAAAAATTAAATCGAATCAAGCTTACTTTGAATTATCAAATCAACAACAACTGAACTTATATCTTCAACAACTATACTAAACCTAAACACTATGAAAAAAGTAATCTACTCACTCATCATCGCTTTGGCTGCATCAATGGCATTCACTGCTTGTACCGAGGAAGAAGTGACTCCCAGCACAGTAATGAATGGAGGCGGTCAAGGAATTGATCCTAAATAAACTGTTCGACCTATTAAAACACCATCCTAAAACACCAACCATGAAGAAG
Source organism: Chryseolinea sp. T2 (assembly GCF_037203685.1). Lineage (NCBI taxonomy): Bacteria > Pseudomonadati > Bacteroidota > Cytophagia > Cytophagales > Fulvivirgaceae > Chryseolinea > Chryseolinea sp. T2. Next base: position 540,395 of record NZ_JBBCAU010000004.1, on the reverse strand, counting down.
TTTATTGCAATCATTTTCCTAGCTCTCGCCACATCCTTGACTATCACTTCCTGCACAGAAGAAGAAGTAACGCCAACAACGCAAAACGGTGGAGGCCAAGGTATCGATCCAAAGCCATAATCTAACGCCCACTCTCTCACCTCAACTTCTATGAAAACTAAAATAACACTCTTAATCGCTACTGCGGCTATTGCAACACTATCTTTTACGTTTGCCACAACGACACGGGTAGACAAAAAGCAAGCGCAGGTAGCCAAGATTGAAGATCAGTCAGCTCCTGCCGGTGGCTTTGCCCTGGAAGAGAAGTAGCTCACAATCTCCCGGGAGTATTAACTGATACCCCGGAAAACAGGGGGTGATACAACCCTACCCCTACTGCCGAGTCGCCGTTGTTCCTGCCACAATTTGGTGTGGGAACAACGATGTACCGGATTCCACTTTCAAAATCTTCTGCCCTGACGGTCCAATTTTTCTTGCACCGCAGACTATGGCCAACTAACAAATAGACAATTCAAATGTCTAAAAGCGTGGCCAAACTTTATTGCCAAAGAGCGCGTCAATCTAATGTGTATAAAAAAAGGGACGATTCAGCCCCTTCTCCTGCGGTTACTTTTACCGCACCTTTCAATACAGACCCAATGAAGGGGGTAACGACAAAAGCCTTCAACTTTGATGTCAACTCGTCGATCGTAAGTTCAACTCGACGGCCGATTATGTCTGTAATAGTTGCCTATCATTGACACGTTTCCTATCGATTTTTTTAAAATCGGATCGAAATCTTACATCATAAAACGGGCAAAATCACGGGTTGCCTACTGCTTCTTTATGAGCTTTACGGGGTGTCAACTGAAGGATTTGAAACATCTCCTGGTCGCGGACATACCCTGGATTCGGGGTGGTCAGGAGCTTATCGCCGGCAAAGATGCTGTTGGCTCCCGCGAGGAAACACAGCGCCTGCTCCTCAAGATTCATCCGCACGCGGCCTGCTGAAAGGCGCACCATAGCCTTAGGCATTATCATCCGGGCTGTGGCAATCATTCGGATCATGTCCCAGACAGAAACCTTAGGCTGGTCCTCAAGGGGCGTTCCCTCTACTGGAACCAGAGCGTTTACGGGCACGGACTCAGGATGCTCCGGAAGCGTGGCCAACACATGGAGCATACCGATCCTGTCGTCAGTCTTCTCGCCCATTCCGATAATGCCGCCGGAACAAACGCTGATTTTGGCCCCACGCACGTGCTCGAGCGTATCCAACCTGTCGCCATAGTTGCGCGTGGTGATTACCTCATTATAGAATTCGGCGCTTGTATCAAGGTTGTGATTGTATGCATAAAGTCCGGCGTCTTTCAATTTCCCAGCCTGTTCGGAAGTAAGCATGCCCAGTGTACAGCAAACTTCCATGCCCATGCTACTCACACCTTTCACCATCGATATCACTTTGTCGAAGTCGCGGTTGTCGCGTACTTCACGCCATGCAGCTCCCATGCAGAATCGCGTGCTTCCTGCCTCCTTTGCATCCGAAGCATGCTGCAATACTTCATCAACCTCCATCAGCTTTTCGACCTTCACGTTGGTATGATACCGCGCTGCCTGTGGACAATACGCGCAATCTTCAGGACAACCACCAGTCTTCACCGAAAGCAGAGTACACACCTGCACCTCTCCAGTTTCGTGATATCTCCTGTGTACGGTGGCCGCTTCATAAATTAATTCAAGCACCGGTCGGTTATAAATAGCAGCGATCTCTTCGCGCGTCCAGTCGTTTCTGATTTCGTTCATGTTATAAGAATCAATCAATTAGTTCTGACTATACATTTCAGTTTATAACGGTATCACTATACGACCATTGGCATGCCTTTGCCTCAAAGCAAGGTCGGTGAAATACTGTAACAACAGCGTCGGGCAAGCTCCGGTATCCTAATGAATCCTTAGGCTATATGGCATGCGCGCCTGCGTGCCCTGATAAGATTTCACCTCTTTCATCTGCTGGTACAAATAATAGTACTCGCCCAATTGCGCGCGAATAGCATTCTCCTCGTTGTCCTCCTCGATCTTTGTGGCAATCTGCTCAAATAAGGAAGGGGTGTAACGGGGATAAATCCGAACCTTGTAATCGTCCTTCAGATCTGCGGCAGCGGCTGCAACTTTCACAGCATCCTCAAATGTTCCTATGATGTCGACCAGTCCTCGTTCCTTCGCCTGCAAGCCGGACCACACACGCCCCGATGCAACAGCTTTGATGGCATCCTGCGTTGTCTTCCGTCCTTCAGCAGCTTTCTTTGTAAACGTATCGTAAACTTCTTCAGTGCGCTGCTGCCAGATGCTTCGCTCCACTTCATTGAGTGGCCTGCTGATTGTTACCAACTCGCCGATCTCACCAGTCTTTAATTCCTCACTTGTTATTCCCAACTTATTTCCCAGGAAGCCACTTGCATCATACAGTACGCTGAATACACCAATAGAACCTGTTATTGTGTGTGGTTGTGCCACAATTGTATCACATCCCATTGCCATATAGTAACCGCCGGATGCTGCATAATCAGACATTGAAGCGATGACGGGTTTCGATTGAGAGGTAAGTGTGATCTCGCGCCACATTGCATCCGAAGCGAGTGAACTTCCACCTGGTGAGTTGATACGCAAGACTACTGCTTTCACATCCTCATCTTCACGAGCCTTACGCAGCACCTTTATGAATGACTCTGATGCTATGACACCACGTGATGCATCTGCTTTTCCGGATACTATCGTTCCCTCGGCCACGATGACTGCTACTTCATTTTTTGACGTACCTGTCTGCGTTACCGTCTTGCTGTACTTACTGTATTTCACAAGCGATAGTTTATCTACGCCAGCGCGCTTCCTGATAATGTCTTCAACCTGGTCGGCATACGCAAGCGAGTCGATGAGACCTACTTCCTTTGCCTGTGCCGGATTATGAACCAGCATCTTATCAGAGATCTCCTTGACACGTTCAACGGGAAGGTTACGCGCAGAAGCGACACTTGAGATCACCTGATCATTGAGCGACTCGATCAGTTCAGTTAGCTGCAAACGGTTCTGCTCACTCATCTTTTCAAGCATGAACGGCTCGACTGCACTCTTGAATTCGCCGACGCGGAAGATCTCCGGCTTGATTTCCAGTTTGTCAAACAACCGCTTAAAAAATGTAACATCTATGGCGAGTCCGTTAAACTCCAGATCGCCTTCGGGATGCAGATATATCTTGTCGGCGGATGATGCCAGGTAATACGCCTGTTCCGTCATTCCTTCGCTAAATGCGATCACCCACTTTCCTCCAGTGCGAAAATCGAGTATGGCCTTACGCAATTCTTCGATAACGGCATAGCCTGCCTGTGGAGATGAAACGGTGAGGTAGATACCCTTGACCTTCTGATCATCTTTCGCTTTTTGAATGGCTTGCCTCAACTGGGCCAGGCCTACTGGTCGGGGTGCATCTCCTCCAAAGAACGGGACGCCAGCAAACGGATCTTCGCGTTCAGTCTCAACGATTGGCACGTCCAAATCGAGGTGGAGGACAGAATTATCATCAATCAACACTTCATCGCCACCCGATAGTGAAATGATCCAGATCAGGCCGAAGATGACTACCACCATGGCCACGATTGAACCCAGACAGGAAGCGAAAAAACTCTTGAAAAAATTCATAGAAACATCTTTAGATTTCAAAAGTACGCAATACTCATTCGAATAAAAAAGTATGTTTGCCTGGTCATGATCAACCAATCGGTATACCTTCTTCTCGGCTCTAATATAGGTGACCGCCGCAAGCACCTAAACGACGCGTTGTGGGCAATTGAGACCAGAGCCGGCGTGATACGCGGGCGCTCCTCCGTTTATGAAACAGCAGCATGGGGAAAAACAAATCAGGCCACGTTCTATAATCAGGCAATTCGCATCACTACATTCTTAAGTCCGGTTGAGTTACTGGCAACGTTGCAGCTCATTGAAAAATCAATGGGGCGTGAACGAAAAGAAAAATGGGGAGAGCGTGTGATAGACATCGACATACTCTTCTTTGGTGATCAGGTTGTCGACATGCCTGACCTTAAGATCCCTCATCCCGAATTACAAAACAGACGATTTGCCCTGGTGCCGATGTCAGAGATAGCCGATGACCTTATCCATCCGAAGATGTATCAAACCATTCATGAGCTTCTCAAGAATTGCAGCGACACTCTGGCGGTTAAAAAAATATAACGGCACTTGTAAATACTAACACGTTAGTAAAGCCGCATTCATCAGAAGTAAAAAAAATTATAGACTAGCAGCTTCCACTTCCGGAGCGATCTTCTTCACAAGACCCTGTAAAACTTTGCCGGGTCCACACTCTACAAACGTCGTTGCTCCATCTTTAACCATATTCTGAACAGATTGCGTCCAACGCACGGGGCTTGTGAGCTGGGAGATCAGATTCTCTTTAATGACACTAACATCAGTTGCCGGCAAGGCGTTTACGTTTTGATAGATGGGACACAAAGGCGCCTTAAATGCTGTTGAAGCAATTGCATCAGCCAGTTCTTTACGGGCTGGTTCCATCAGAGGGGAATGGAACGCGCCGCCTACCTGTAGTGGTAATGCTCTGCGCGCGCCGGCAGCCTTCATTTTTTCACAGGCAACATCGATACCTTTAATAGAACCGGAGATCACCAGCTGGCCAGGGCAATTGTAGTTCGCAGCAACGACTATTTCGTCTGTAATCGACGCACAGATCTGTTCCACCTTAGCATCGTCCAGACCAAGGATTGCCGCCATTGTAGAGGGATTAATTTCACAGGCACGCTGCATTGCCAGCGCACGGGTGGAGACGAGCCGAAGGGCATCCTCGAAGGCAAGAGCACCGGATGCAACCAATGCCGAGAACTCACCAAGCGAATGGCCGGCAACCATGTCTGGTTTAAATGAATCGCTTGTTAAAGCGACCGCCACCGAGTGAACGAAAATGGCTGGCTGCGTTACTTTGGTTTGTTTCTGTTCATCGGCTGTGCCGGTAAACATGACTTCCTTCAGATCGAATCCCAGGATGCTGTTCGCGGTATCGAAAAAATAACGCGCGCGTTCATTGTTCTCATAAAGATCTTTGCCCATGCCAGTGAACTGGGCACCTTGTCCCGGGAATACGTATGCTTTCATGCCTTTGAAGTTTTATCCTATTTCACAAACCGGCTGGTTCGACATCGACCCATTTGTCGGCTGAAATTCAATGCAATTTTAAGTGGAAACTTTGAAACTTAAAAAAGCGGCTCGCCGGGCAGGCGACAAATCAAGCTATCCATAAGAGAACTTCGAATAACCAGTACTTGCGTATATAAATACCGTTGCACCTGGTTTCCATCCGGATCTTTGTGCTTCGCCTGATTGCCCAGCCGTGAATACTTCAACCAGACTTAACTCAAAAAACGCAGTTTTAAGGACGGGTCTGGGAGCATGCATTCTGCGCGTCGTCCAAACCATCGATAGCGTGACGATGCAACCCAATTATATATTGTATCCCTGATGAATCGCGGCACTATGTTGAACACACCTAGCCAAGACCAGAAACCCGGAAGTGCTTTCGCAATCTGCAGAACGGCATCACTACGCTGATACAAGGTTCCCCGAGCGATTACAATTACGCTGTGCAATGCATCGGGGTCAAGCTTGTGAAGAATAAGGTATTTACGTCCTACGTCGGATTGCAAAGAAGCAAACCTGAATACTGCATCCGGGTCACGCCGAATGACAAACTGAACAAATCCATTGCAGAGATTGCAGACACCGTCGAACAGAATGATGATGTTATCTTTTAACGGATCAGATGTATCCATCCTTTCAGTGTACGCGTATTGTTGTCCGGATCTACCGAATCAAACACCACTTCAGCCACATAGTAATACACACCCGAAGACAGCTCCGTATTGTTGTTGTCTTGGCCATTCCAGTCTATGTAGATCGTATTTGATTCGCTGCCAATACGTGCCGAGTAGTTATACACCTCCTGCCCCCATCGGTTAAACACAGTAAAGTTTACACTCTGGACAAATCGTGCGCATTTCTGTTTCAACTCGAGAGGAATACAGTCACCTTCTTCCCCACAATTGTAACCACGGATGCTATAGGCGCTGAATAAATCGTTACGATCATCGTTGTTTGGCGTAAACACGTTTGGCAATTCGTAATACGGACAGTTGTCAATACAGAGCTCTTCACTGAGTTCACCGATATTTCCTGAAATGTCAACGGCGGCCACTTTGTAACATCGGGCAAACGAAAGGAGATTGGCATCAATGTAGAAGGTGTCTCTCACATTCTCTGCAATGAGTGAAAACTCTCCACCCTTAGTGCTCGACGCATACACATTATAACTGCGTACATCATTCCGGCATGATACATCGACAGATCTGCTCCAGTATATGATATTACTGTAAGAATCCTTCTGACAATATCTCTCGTAATACTCGTTGCAGTCGGCATAGTCGAGTGTGCTGCGCAACGGAGGCTCCAGCTTGCAAGGCGGGATTGTGTCTCCAGGTTGAGCACAGATGATCTGCGAAAAGTTCTTAAGGGGCTCCTGGATCTTCGGATTACCATAGCCACCGAGGGTCATTACACGATAACAATAGATCTGATTGTCTTCAAGAGGTACACCATTCCATTGGCCCTCATCGAGGTAAACGAATCCAGAGGCACCTACATCGACACTATCTATCAATACGAGATCTGCTTCTGTGGAGCCTTCCGGGCCGCGATAGACGAGGTGTTTCTTTGGCTTGGTTTGAACGTTATTCGACCAGGGTACAACAGCCTGCCACGATAGCTCTATGCGCTTCACTGCACTGTTGGCATCAAGCCGGACAGAGGAGGCGACGGCAGAAGTACCCAGAAATCCCCCATTCGAGGCATAAGCGTCAACACTATAGTTGTATACGTTCTCGCCTGTATTTAATCCATCGTCGACAAATGTCAGGCCGGTAAAGACACCGGGAGGTGAAACGTTAGTCGCTTCTCCGCTTCTGGTAAAACCAACCGCCCGGAAAATCTTATAGCTATATGGAGGAGGGAACTGCACAGGATCGGCTTCGAAAGGCTCGCGCCAGCTCACCCGGATCCTACCCTCGCTAAGGTCTGTTTCTTCAACCGATACGTTAGTGATGACGGGAACGTCGGCAAGAATAGGTCCAACGCAGGTATCGCGTGAGACGTAGCTTTCACCTCCCCGTGGCAAAGGAAACACTGCGACCAGTCGATAGCAATACTTCGCTCCGGGCGCCAGGCCCTGGCCACCATTATTATCAATATAACTGGTTACAGGAACCGGTGGCTGATTGGGCGAAGTAATCTGTTTGATCGGCAACGTCTCAATTAATTCATAGCCCAGAAACTCGGGCATACCTGTCTGGCAATTGTCGGGTTCAAACGTGGTTCCATCTACCTTCCGCCAGATCTGCATGGTCTGAGCGTTTTGACAGAAGTATGGATCCCATTTCAACTCAGCCGTCCGGTTTACGAGATTCAGATCTGCGTCAGACCATTCCGGAGCGGGACCCACCACTTTAATGAACCATGTTTTAAAAGTTACAAGCCTCGGTCCGTTTTGCGGCTTGTCCGTGATTTTAAAGACGACCTGATATGGCTGGTCTTTTACGTGAAGACACTCGGTGTTCCAAACAAACTTTGTCTGGGCCGGTGGTGAAGACGGACGGAAGTCATCAACCTTGGGTACCGGCGAATAGGTTGCAGGCGACTGACCTGCAGGGAAATTAAAGATCTCAGAAAACGCTTCGATCTTCACCTGATCGTTGTCAGGATCAATACCAAAAATAGTAGCATTCAAAGTTGTTCCGGCAACGACGCAGGTATCCGCCGGCATGATCAGATCTGGACGTTCGTTATCGCAGTCATCAACAATGATCTGCATATCGCGCCGAACATAACCCACTTTATACCAGACGCCATTCTTTCTCCTCCACTCGATAACGTGGAATGCAATATTGTATTCGCCAATGGCACCAGGAGAGTCCCAGGTTATCGTTCCACTGATAGGGTCGATGGAAAATGTTGGGGTACCTGTACCCTCCTCGTTGGCTGTGTTATAATTAGTATAGAATTTAGGATCGTTAGGGTCCTTATAGTTGATAACTTCAGTGTTGCGATCGCTGTAGGGGATAACCATTTCATAAGAAAGACTGTCTCCATCCGGATCGTATGCACCGGGATTGTGAGTGAAAGCTACGCCGGAGCAGGCCTGATCGATTGGTGCTACCAGCAGGTTCGGAGTATTGTTACATCCCAGGAAAGGGTCAACGGACAACTCAGTTTCCAGATAGAACATGGTGTTCACGGACGCATCCATGTTAAGCACACCTTCGTTACGATTGGGTTCGCGATAGAAAATCAGATAGCGGCCAACACCCGGATAGGTGTGACTAATCGTAAATGATGCCGTGGCAACACTTCCATCCGGATTAAGATCATAGCGGATTGTATTGGGCGTTTCGGGGACGTCCACGAATGTACCGTCTCCGAAGTAGAGATACTCTGTTTCACCACCAAACAAAACATTGGTGTCTTTGGTGTTGGTGTAAACGGTAACTGTGATGATGAATGTAAGTGCGCTACAGCTTTCGCGAACGGCAACAATTTCTCCGGCCCTGAGGTGAGTTGCCTGGGCCTTGAAAGCAGCCAGCGACGTGATCAGCAACGCCAATAACCACGACTTCACGATCAGATTCCTTCCCGGCGAAAATTTCATGTTGCTGTTGTGCCTTATTCGACGGGTACAATATATAACCCTTTTCGATTACTTAAAACAACACTGATGTTAACGTAAAAGCATAATAGTTTAGTCTCGGGAGCGGCCTCAAATCTTTTTGTTTCCGTCAGTTAAACCACCGGCCAGGATTTCAATCTAAGACGCAATGAGCATGCAAGCGAATACGAAACATCTGTTGCTCCGTACCGGCTTCGGTCCTGCGCCTACCGATCCCGACGAGGTAGAAGTTTCTACTTTACTCGGGGTGGAGGCATCCCGGCCGATCGATGTAGTTGAGCGTATCCGTCCCGGAGAACTTACGAACGAGAGCAAACGCAAAGAACTTATTCAACAGATACGGGCACAGGTACTTAAGCTGAATCAGGGCTGGATGAAACTGTTGACGGCACCTGAATCACGGCTTCGGGAAAAGATGACGTTGTTCTGGCACGACCACTTTGCGTGCCGTGTCCGTGCACCGTTTCTTGCCCAGCAAAACAACAACGTCCTCCGCGAGCACGCCCTGGGAAACTTCAGGACTTTGCTGACCTCCATATCAAAGGATCCTGCAATGCTCCAGTTCCTGAACAACCAGCAAAACAAAAAGGACAGCCCGAACGAAAACTTCGCCCGCGAGGTAATGGAATTGTTCACCCTGGGGCGGGGAAATTATTCAGAGTCCGATATCAAGGCGGCCGCGCGTGCATTCACCGGATGGGCATTCAATCCTCTGAGCGGCGAGTTTGTGTTCCGCGACAAGGTTCATGATGGCGGCGTCAAAACATTCCTGGGTAAAACCGGAAGGTTTAACGGTGACGATGTCATCAGCATGATCCTTGACAAACGCGCAACCGCAACCTTCATTGCAGAAAAGGTCTATTGCCACTTTGTCGATGTCAAACCCGACCGCGATGCAATCGAAACGCTGGCAAAGCATTTCTATGAATCCGATTACTCCATCAGCGGGTTGATGAAGGAACTTCTAACGATGGACATCTTCTATGATGAACGACATCGCGGGAATAGAATCAAATCGCCTGTCGAGTTGCTGACAGGTTTCCTGACTCAGACCGGTGGTGTGTTCGAAAACCCAGACGCGCCGATCTTCATTCAACGGGCATTGGGACAGGTCTTGTTCTTCCCGCCAAATGTTGGCGGATGGCCAGCGGGTACCGGCTGGATCGACAGCTCGAGCCTCACATTCCGGCTGGCACTTCCGTCGGCAATGTTCGACCAGACCGAGATCAACATTGAGGCAAAGGATGATGGCGATGTAAACAACGCGACAAACACTGCCGGCGCACGGCGGTTGTCGATGCGGGTAGACTGGGCGTTGCTGGCTAAAAAGTTTGGAGGGGATGGAACGCCGGCTACGGTCGACAACATTGAGGCCTACCTGTTGCCGCAACCGTCGACGGAAGCGAACCGGAATATGGTGAGGAAGTATGCGGGTAAGTCGGGGTCAGAAGCGGAGGTGGTACGGAAGGCGTGCATAGCATTGATGGCTTTGCCGGAATATCAGATGAGCTAGGGAGTGAAAGAGTCCTGAGTCTTTAGTCCTGAGTCGTGAGTTTGGTCTTGAGTTGGGGAGTTAGTAGATCAGCAAGTATTTAACCAATGCTTCGTTCAAGGAAAATAAATATTTGATAATGAGTGTTTTATTGTTAGTTAAATGAATTGATAGATTGATATCAAATTCGGCCGGTAGGCGGCTGATTTGGACAAGGATAGTGCCCGGTTCCGCGGTACATGGAGGCTGGGTTATACAGATTATAATAACGCAATATACGAAAGCCTGGAGTTATAGTTATACAGATTAATTAGGCTGGCGGAAACTGTATCATTGGGTGCAAGAGCGCAAAGGCAATGAATACCGTTATACAGACCAGCATTACCATCGGAATGGTGCTGGATGTGGAAGCTTATCATCGGCATTATACAGACCACGAAGGATCTCATGGCAGTAGAAACCGCCGCATAGTTGTAACTGCTTTATACAGATCCATCGAGATAGGCAATACTGTTTCTTGAAGACATAGATATACAGATCAAAAAAAAACACTAAATGAGCACGCGACGAGCCTTCCTCAAACAATCAATTCTCGGCACCGCCGGTACGGTGCTGGTGCCCCATTTCCTGAAAGCATACGAGAAACAATGTCTGTATAACCAGTCCAATCAAAGAAGGGTAATCATCATCCAACTGTCAGGGGGGAACGATGGTTTGAACACGGTGATCCCGTACCGGAACGACCTCTACTACCAGACCCGGCCAACGATCGCGATAGGCGCCGACAAGGTCCTGAAGGCCGGCAGTGAGCTGGGCTTTCATCCGTCTCTGCAGCCGCTCAATACCCTGTTCGACGACGGGCTTGTGGCCGTCATGAACAACGTCGGATACCCCAACCCTGACCGCTCCCACTTCCGCTCCATGGACATATGGCATACCGCCAGCGAATCGAATGAGTACCTCGAAACCGGCTGGATCGGCCGCTACCTGGATGCTGCCTGTACGTCATGCTCCTCACCCATGGCCATAGAAGTCGACGATACCTTAAGCCTTGCCATGAAGGGCGAGGTCATCAAGGGCATGGCGGTTCAGGATGTGAACAAACTGTATCGCGGTGTTCATCGCGAGTTATACCAGGATGTTGCACGACAATCAAACCATACTAAAGAGATGGATCCGACGTTAAACTATTTATACAAGACCATGGCCGACACGTCATCATCTGCTGAGTACCTCCACGAAAAGACGCGCACCACTACATCACGCGAGGCCTACCCGACCGGACCATTTGCTAACCGCCTGAGGTCGATCGCTGAACTCATTCATGCACAGGTCGACACACGTGTGTTCTATGTTTCGCTTTCAGGATTTGACACACATGTCAATCAACTTAACCAGCATCAACGTCTGCTTACCACCTACTCGGAAGGGCTACACGCATTCGTTGAAGACCTTGGTAAAGAACAAATGAAAGATGTACTCATTATGACTTTCTCAGAGTTTGGAAGACGTGTACAGCAGAACGCAAGTGGTGGCACAGACCACGGTACGGCTAACAACATCTTCATGATTTCAGGGAGTTTGAAGAAAAAAGGTTTCCTGAATGAGACACCAGACCTTTCGCGTCTTGATGAAGGTGACTTAATACATCGTGTTGATTTTCGGAGTGTTTACGCAACGATACTTGATAAATGGCTTGAAGTATCATCACAAAGAATTTTAAAACAGTCGTTCACGTTGGCTGACTTTATATGATATATTGGCGACTTGTTAAAACCAAACTGCTTCGCTTCTTGATGAAACTCGATGACAAAGCGCGCGCTGCGTTGATTAAACGAGAGATGGAACTTCGCCTACTGATCAGACAAATGGAGATCGACAGACTTTCACGCGGATCAGTTTTTCACAAGCTGGAGCTGGAGCTTCGGGACGTAAAGGCGAAACTTCTGGCTGAAGGCTAAACAAACCTAGCTATATTGCACGGGTAAATCTTAACCTTGTGCGCGTCGTCGGCGAAATACCACATGCATCATGCAAGATCACTATCCTTGCCTGGAACAACAGATACCTTCTTAAACTGGAGCAAGGACTACTTGAACAGACTTACAAAATCAATGAGTACGACCTTGCCGGCGAGCAGGATCTTAAGACGCTTGTTGATGAATCATTTGTGCAAAATGCTCTGAAGCTTTTCGAACAGATGAGCGATAATTTGCATCAAGCCATGGACAGGCTTTAGAGGGCCATATAAGCCGCTTAAAATCAGTACTTTTTGCTCATCCATGCCGATTTTTGCTTTATTTTGCACTTTCCATGGAAGTAGCAGAGAAGAAAAATAAGAACAAGCGGTACAAACCCATCCTGGAAGCTATACCTGATTGGCCGGTATATCAACTAAGTAAGAATCGAAAAGAATTTATCGAGGAGGTGGCTCAGAAGGCCTTCCAAGAAATAAAGAAGAATCGACCAACCACCAAGCAGCTTGTCGATGAGTTAGAAGCGACCGTTTATCGCGAGCAGCAGCGGATGAAGCGCAATCGCTGGCGTGTTGACGCAGCTGACGAACCTCAATTCTGGAGCAACGTCAAGGAAGAACTGGTCGCGCTTACATCGAGACCCATTGATGACGTTCAGCCAAAGGCTGAGGAATTGCTGCATCGCATCGTATCGCGATATGCCAACGAGATTGCCGGTAATTTCAAAGCCAACTCTTACAGGCTCACCCGCGAGATCGTTAAGTTCTGGTTTGCGCGTTTACTAAACGGAGCACGCGTAAAGAAGTTCGGTGCATTCTTCAGGAACCGGTATACCCTCCGTGACAAGATCCAGATTGTTGGCAAAGTGAAGCAACTGAGGACGCTTGCCAAAGAAGGAACTGTGGTGATGGTACCCACACACTTCAGCAACCTCGACTCTATCCTTATCGGATGGATCATTCACTCGCTGGGATTGCCGGCATTCATCTACGGTGCGGGCCTGAATCTTTTCAATATCAAGATCTTCGCTTACTTCATGAACAGCCTCGGAGCTTATAAGGTCGACCGGCGCAAGAAGAACGTGCCGTATCTTGAGACGCTGAAGTTCTATTCGATGCTTGCCGTTCAAAAGGGGGCGCACAGTATTTTCTTTCCCGGCGGTACGCGCTCACGCTCGGGTGCGATCGAGGGTCACCTGAAACTCGGACTGCTCAATTCCACCATCGAGGCACAACGCAACCTCTACATGGACACACCCGAAGGTCAGCCGGTGCGCAAGATCTTCATCGTACCAGTTACGCTCAACTATCACTTCGTTCTCGAGGCTCCTGATCTTATCGATGAGTATCTCACGGCGAAGGGTCGCGACCGCTACTTACCCGAACAGGACAAGTACGGCAGCTTTCAGCTGATCCGCTTCCTCTTCAAGTTCTTCACGAAAGGATCGAACATCTCGGTGTCGATCGGCCGTGGACTTGATGTGATGGGCAATTATGTAGATGACCTCGGCAGAAGCATCGATGCGCAGGGACGTGTGATCGAGACCCGGGACTACTTCGTTTCATTGGGTGAAGTCACCGTCGACAAGCAGCGCGAAGATGAATACACACGGATGCTCAGTAACAAGATCGTTACCGAGTATCATCGCATCAACCGCGTGTTCGCGAGTCACCTCGTAGCCTTCGTTGCGTTCGAGATGTGGCAAAAGAAGCATTCCAAGCTCGACCTGTTCGGACTTCTTCGTCTTCCGGAAGAAGATCAGGTGCTCCTGTATGAAGAGTTCAGGGCGGCGTGCAAGCGCGTGCGCAAACAGATCTATCAGCTTAAGGCAGAAGGCAAAGTTTATCATGCAACCCATCTCAAGGGCAATATTGATCTCGTGATACGTCATGGTCTTGAGAACGTCGGCATCTTCCATTTGAACAGACCGTTGCTGATGAACAAGGAGGGCAACATTATCACACGCGACTTCAACACCCTCTATTATTATCACAACCGGTTGAATGGCTATGAGCTTGAAAAGTTTATCTGATGATAAACCTGTCGGCGTCATTGGTGCCGGAAATTTTGGAACTGTAGTTGCCAATCTGCTGGCTAGGCAACGCAACGTGTTGCTATACGCACGCGATGAACGCGTAGTTCAACGCATCAATGAATCAAGGGAAAACCGCGGGCACAAAGTGGAAGCCCGCATAATGGCGACCAACGATCTTGGATATATAGCCGAGCAATGCGAGGTATTATTTCCTATCGTTCCGTCAGCACACTTCAGATCGCTTATGCGTCAACTGTCGCCCTGGCTGCATCCCTATCACCTGCTGATTCATGGGACAAAGGGTTTTGATGTAAGCCTTCCCGATGGGCAGACGCTGGATTCAATACAAACGCTCAACCGCAGCATGGTGAAGACCATGAGTGAGGTGATCCAGGAGGAGTCAGTGGCGGTTCGTGTGGGATGTCTGGCGGGGCCGAACCTTAGTCGTGAGTTGGCCGAAGGTCACCCTGCCGCAACTGTAATTGCCAGTCACTTCGATGAAGTATTCAAAGTGGGCCGTCGCCTTCTGAGAAATGAACACTTCCAGGTTTACGGCAACAATGATATCGTTGGTGTTGAACTGGCGGGAGTATTGAAGAATGTGATCGCCATTGCTGCTGGTGCGCTGAATGGAATGGGCTACGGCGAAAATGCGCGAGGACTTCTGGTAAGCCGCGGCATGGTTGAAATGGTGTATCTGGGTCGTGCTCTGGGTGGAAACACCAAGGCTTTCCTGGGCGTAGCCGGCGTCGGTGATTTAGTGACCACCTGTAACAGTTCACTGAGCCGAAACTTTACAGTAGGCCATCGGTTGGCAAAAGGCGAGCGCCTGAGCGACATCCTGCAAAGCACTGACGAGATCGCGGAAGGCATCAACACGGTTAAAGTCGCAAAGAAGTGTGCGGATCATTACAAGGTGCGAGCTCCGATAACCACTACGTTGTATCAGGTGTTGTTTGAAGATATGACCGTAAAGAAGGCACTTGAGTACCTCATGCGGTACCCGCTGAACATAGACATCGATTTCTTAAGTGAAGAGCACGAATAAGCTTCAGGCGCTAAAGCAAGATCTCCCGGGTATTTTCTCTTATTTTCCCCGCCAAATCATCTAACGGTAGGTCATTTATGTCGCGGCCAAACGGGTCTTCGATCTCTTCAGCGATCAGTTCCACACTCAACAGAATAAAAGAAATCAGTACCACAATAGGGATGGTGAGATAGCCGGAGGAACTCAGGAATCCGAACGGCAGCGTAATAATGTAGATGAATATAAACTTCTTCATGTACATCATATAAGAATAAGGTATTGGTGTGTTCCTGATCCTTTCGCAGGCGCCCATGTGGTCCAGAAAATCCTTGAGTTCCTTGTCGAGATTGATCAACTGGTCACCAGTAATTTTTCCGGCGCGATACAAGTCGTTCACGCGTCTGTGCATCAGAGACGCAATCCGATTGGGCTTGTGTTTGAATTTCTTCAGGTCATCAATGAATTTATCGTCAGGAGGATCCATTTCAGCCAGCTGCACTCCCGTCCGGAGGTTTTCCTTCATGGCGAATACGAAGTTTGCGATCATCTTGGCAAACCACTCGCGTTCCTCGTGGTCCTCGAGGCTGATGGCCGCGCCTATCTTCATGGCAAAGGTCCGGGTGCTGTTCACCATGCCTCCCCAAAGTCTGCGTCCCTCCCACCATCTATCGTAGGCGGTGTTTGTTCTGAACACCAGGAAGAGCCCCAGCACCACCCCGAGCAGCTGGTGCATGGCAACCGTTGGCTGGAAATGGGCGTGATCAATATCAAAGTGGTAAATGAGAATATAGCAAAGCACTGCCGTATAGACTGCCATGAAAGCCAGCGCGGGCCATAGGGTATAAAGCACCCGCTTGCTGTAAGAGTGGAAGATCAGGGACATCCACTGCTTTGGATTGTAGGTCACCATTTGTGGGATTTTATCCCGCAATAACCAGATTCATTGAATTATTTGCAATTCCACTATCTTTCGGTCCTAACAATTTTGATAATGAAGCACGTAGGTTTACTCGTTGCGATTGTAGCGTTTTCTTTCACTGGACTGCAAAAGACTAAGGCCCAGGAGTATGTTATTACTACCAAAGGCGACAGTATCGCAGGCCAGTTGAAACCCCTGTTGTACGGCACCGAGAAGAAAGTGCAGGTAACTACGGCTGAAAAGAAGAAAGAAGTTTATTCAATATTTCAGGTACGGCGATACCGGTTCCGTGACGAAATGTATGAACCAGTGAAAGGCCCCGAAGGATTTGCCTTCATGAAGCTTGTGAAACCGGGGTACCTCTCGCTATATAACTATCAGCTTCCAGGGCAGGTAACATTCGAAGGAACGTACCTGATGCGCCGCGATGGCAAAGGAATGGATGTTCCCAATATCAGCTTCAAGAAATCGATGAAGTCATTTTTGAAAGATTGTCCGACGGTGGTGGATCGTATCGACCAGGGCGAATTCAATCGAAAAGATCTTAACGACATCATTGACGCCTACAATCAGTGTATTGACAAAAACACTACGAATCGTGTCGCAGCTATTGCCACGCAGGAAGTTCAGACCAAGTCGCTGAATGCCTGGGACGAGCTGGAGAACCAGGTAAAGGCGGCCGCTGACTTTGATGGCAAGCCGAACGCTCTCGAAATGATACAGGAAATCAAAGGAAAGATCGAACGCTCTGAAAAGATCCCGAATTTCCTTGTTGATGGATTGAAGAGTGTTCTCAAGGACGATTCCTTTCAGCCTGCTCTGACAAATGCCCTGAAGGAGATTCAATAACCGGATCACCTGCTACAACGTACTCAGGTCCCACGTTTTTGTGGCATCGTGCAGAATGCTGCCATTGATAACCGTGAGCGGTGAGCCAATGTTATCGGCATAGATGGCACCAGTGCCCAGTCCCTGCGGGAGGTAAGTTTTGAACTCTCCTGTAAACTGACAAACGGCGTTTAACCCAATGCTGGATTCCAGCGCTGATGTCATCCACCAATTGATCCCGAGTGCCTCTGCCTGGGATATCCATTCGCGGCATCCCTGAAATCCTCCGTGTAAAGAAGGCTTGAGAATGATATATGAAGGACGTGAAATCTCGAGCAGCTGGCGACGCTCGTTAAGTTCCATATGATGGATCAGTTCTTCGTCAAGGGCAATTGGAATCGGACTATCTGAACAAAGCTCAGGTAGCAACGGCGACCCCACACGAAGAGGCTGTTCAATGGAATGTATGTTGAACTGACTAAGAACCTTAAGGCGTCCCAATGCTACGCCATCGCCAAAACTTCCGTTGGCATCCAGCCGGATTTCGAAAGCGTCACCGAAGCGTTTACGCATAGCCTCCAGGATGCGACACTCCTCTTCAAAATCAATACCCCCGATCTTCAGTTTCAGGCACCTGAATCCCTGCATGGCTTTCTCGTGAATTTGATGGAGCATGAAGTCTCGGTCTCCCATCCATATCAGTCCATTTATGGGGATCGGATCGCCCTTCAGGAAAGCGTTATTAAAAATAACCCGTCGTCCACCGTTGAGGAAATCATACAAGGACGTTTCGAGACCAAACAATATCGAAGGGAAGCTACGTGGAACGATGCTGTCAGGATTTGCAGCAAGGGCGTTCAGGTCTTCTGTCACCCTTACAGCTGCAGCAACATGGTGAAGGATGCGCTCGTATTCCGGGACGTCGTCGATACTCAGGCCGGGAAGCGGACCACATTCGCCGTAACCCATTACTTCCGGATTATCGTCGTTCCAAATGGTAAAGAACCAGGAGGTCTTTGTATCCATAGCCCCCCTTGAAGTACGGGCGTGAAAGTTGAAGTGAAAGATGCGTTTCCTAATGGTACAGACGATAGCCATATGCTAATGTTAAATTAAGGTTTTCGGACTAACTTGCCGGGCTCATGACCTTCGATCTTAACGATTTCGTTTACGACCTTCCCAGCGATCGGATCGCAGCACATCCCCTTCCGAAAAGGGACCAGTCTAAGCTACTCGTATATCATCAGGGTCAAATCCGTCACGAGCGTTTCAATAATCTTGCAGAAAATCTTCCAGCTAAGTCATTGCTCGTCTTCAACAACACCAAAGTTATTCCTGCCAGGTTGTTGTTCAAAAAGGACACTGGTGCAGATATAGAGATTTTCCTGCTCGAGCCCATATCTCCATCGCCGATAGTGGCTGTTGCCATGCAAGCCGAAGGTAAAGCTGTTTGGCGATGCACCATAGGCAATTTAAAAAAATGGAAACCGGGAATACGGCTGCATAAATCAGCAGGCGGTGTAGAGATGACAGCAGAACTCACCGACCGGGAGAAGGGAGTTGTTACATTGTCATGGACTGGTGAAAAGTACTTTGCCTCAGCCATTGTTAAATTGGGTGACGTACCATTGCCTCCCTATATCAAACGCGCCGCCGATGCCGAAGACCGTGAGCGCTATCAGACCGTGTACTCCCGCAATGACGGTGCTGTCGCTGCGCCAACGGCCGGGCTACATTTCACTGAAGCAGTCTTCGAATCGTTGCGCCACCGCGCAATTGACACTGACTACGTAACGCTGCACGTCAGTGCAGGCACATTTCAACCAATAAAGACTGAGTCGGTAAGAGACCATCACATGCACTCAGAGCAGATCACTGTTACACTTGCAAACATCAGTGCGCTGTTAAACAATTCTACAACTATTGCCGTAGGCACAACGTCCATGCGCACACTGGAAAGCCTGTATTGGTATGGCGTTAAGCTAATCCATGATCCAGAAGCTCCATTCCGAATTAACCAGCGTGATCCTTACCTCAACTATCCTGAATTGCCTTCAGCTCAAAAGTCATTGAATACCGTGGCTGATTACATGTCCCGGCATTCACTCGACACAATAACCGGAGAAACTTCCATCTACATTCTGCCCGGATACGATTTTCGAATTTGTCGTGGACTCATTACCAATTTTCATCAGCCAGGATCAACACTCATTGTACTTGTGGCCGCCTTCATTGGACAGGACTGGAGAAGGATTTACACAGAAGCTCTCGAAAACGGTTATCGATTCCTCAGTTACGGCGATAGCTCACTTCTTCTTCCGTAAAAAGAATTCCATCAACGCATTGAGTATCCATTCTCCCTGCAGCGGTTGGGTTGTGTAAATAGTGCCACATTTTTACTTGAATTGATTTAGATTATCTGGCCCAGTTTTTCTGGTCTCTTGTTAATGGCAGAGAGAACAAGCTTTACGCAGGAAGATTAATTAAACCATGCCGGAAGGACCATCGATCATTTTAGCAAAGGAAGATATCCGTTACCTGGCAGGAAACACTGTTAGAAAAGCCGTGAGCAGCAGTACTTTGACCGACACTGATGAACTTCGTGGCACGCAACTAAAATCGGTACGATCATGGGGAAAACATCTGCTTCTGAAGTTCAACAAGATCACGCTGCGCATACACTTCCTTATGTTCGGTTCGTATTCGGTTGGTCATCCAAAGGCGGGGCGAAAAGCAAAGCTCTCGATCACATTTAACGATGGAGACTCACTTCATTTTTATGCCTGTTCAATTCGGAAGATCGAGGGATCACTCAGCGGCGTGTACGATTGGTCGGCTGACGTGATGAATAGAAATTGGGATCCGGGCAAGGCTATCAGAAAACTGAAACTGCAAAAGGAAAGTCTCATTTGCGACGCGTTGCTCGACCAGAACATTTTCTCTGGCGTAGGAAACATTATCAAGAACGAAGTGCTTTTCAGAATGCGTGTTCATCCGCTGAACAAAGTTGGGAACATTCCATCGCGACAGCTTAAAGCAATTGTTGACGACGCACGGGAATACAGTTTCCTTTTTCTCAAATGGAAGCGCGCGTTCGTACTCAAGAAACACTGGGAAGCTCACACAAAAAAGAAATGTCCTCGCGACGGACATCCGATCAAAAAACTCTATGCAGGTATTCGAAAGCGGCGGTCATTTTTTTGTGACGAATGCCAGGAGTTGTTTGATCACAATCCATGAAATGACCGTAATATTCGGCGCGCTATTGTCTTGGATAACGCCGTAAGGATGAGCGTGTTGATACGTAATGGTAGAGAAACGCGGTAGAGATGCAATGTGGGGACACGCGGTAGAGACGAAATGTAGAGACACGCGGTAGAGACGCAATGCATTGCGTCTCTACAAGCGACAATGGATATTTTATTTTGGGAAACGGATTTTTATTTACCCGCGTCCAATTCATTGAGGTCCACAATGCGCACCTCAACGCGGCGGCCCTCCTCCTTCGACACCTTTTCATCCTTGGTTGCACCATAACCGCGTGCAACGATCCGGCGTCGTACGATACCTTTGTGATTGATGTAGTCGAGAACTGATATGGCGCGTTTATTCGACAGGTCGCGGTTCATCTCTTCCGTGCCCTCGGCGGATGCATATCCTGAAATCTGAATACCAAGATCTTTGTTCTTGTTTAGCGCATCCAGCAGAGCATCGAGCTGTGTATTGTACTGAGCTTTCAAATCGCTCTTGCCGGCATCAAAGTAGATGTTTGCATTCTTCGAAAGAATAGCTTTGTCGTAAGAGGCTGACTTCTTTGCAACCTGGCCCTTCTGCTTCTTGATCTCTTCATTTACCATGAACGTCGGCAACGAGAAGATGGTCTTGCCGTCGACCTTCTTCTGTTCGAACTTGCTTTCATCGCTTTCATCATAGTAATACGTGCGTGTAGCCACTTCGATGCGCGAATTCTCTTTTTCGTTGAAGTTCACCTGCTCGATAGGATTTTTCATTTCGATCAGATCGGTAAGATACTTGATGCCATCCTTATCATCGGCGGCCATCAGATCCAACATCATGTCGTAGACATCCAATGCTCCGCCCTGAACCAATTTTGCTTCATGCGTTTTTCTGATGTCGGCCTTTACGTCCTGGTCTGTGTCATAGAAAGCATTCTTAACCTGGACTTCCTGCCCTACCACGACGTCGAACTGTTTAATGGTCTTTAACATCACCATCTGATACAGTTCGTAGAAGTATGTCTGATTAGGAACGTTGATGTTGAGTGTATACGGCAGAAATCCTTCAGACTCAATTACCATGTCGTAGTTCTTCGACGGAGGTAAAATAATCAGATAGTTTCCTGTCACCGGATCCGGGTCGTACACAAAGTCCAGACGCTTGTTGGTTTCATTGTCGATCAGATAGATCTTTGTCGGCAGGGGCTTTCCTGTCTCGGCATTGAGGATCTTACCTTTGATCATGGTAAGAGGAATGTTTGCTGACTCTTTCGGTAAGTCTATGTAGTAGATATCCTGTCCACCCATTCCACCTTTACGATCAGATGAGAAGTAGGCACGAGTTCCGTCGGCAATCAACGTAAAGTAATTATCGTTCACCGTCGTGTTTACAGGATAACCCATGTTCTCAGGATTTGTCCACTTGTTCTCAATCAAACGGCTCACAAAAATGTCCCGTCCTCCCATTGTATTGTGACCATCTGAAGTAAAGAAGAGTGTCTTCTGATCCGGATGGATATAAGGTGCGTCCTCGTTGGCTTTGGAGTTAACCGTCGGGCCGAGGTTAACAGGTGCTGACCACGTATTGTTGGCCTGCATCGTAGTTTTATAAATATCCAAACCACCCTGACCGCCGAGGCGGTCGCTGGCGAAGTATATTGTTTTGCCATCGGGAGTGATACTGGCCGTTGATTCGAGATACTTAGGGGTATTGATAGAAGGTGTAAGCAGGCTCGGTTTTGACCAGCTATCGCCGGCACGGGTTATCTGGAAAAGGCTTCCAGGATCTGTAGCTGCTCCCATGAAGATGAGCATTTTCTGGCCGTCGGGTGAGATACCAGCAGTGCCTACGTTATAATCGCTTGCAACCGGAATCGACTTAGGTTCTGTCCAGCTGCCATTGTGATTTTCAGTGATGTAAATCTCTTCGATGAACTTGTCTCCGGTGCGCGTCTTGCCCGTATTCGGGCGAAGCGCTGTGAAGGCCATTACGCTTTCATCGGCAGAAACAACAGGATTATACTCTGTGAATTTGGAATTGATAATGGAATTAAATCGTGTCACCTTAAAGTCGCGTGGCACCGACATCAACGCTACTGCATTGTGACAAATTTGAATGGCTTCATCGGCCATTGCCATCGACTTCTTGTCGGCCTTGCTGCTTTTTTCCTTGAACTTCGTAAACGAGTCAATCGCCTGCTGCAATTTCTCGTCTTTGAGATAGATCGCTCCCAAGTCGTAGTACAGGGTCGCTGGCATTTCGGTGCCATTTTTTAAGGCGTACTCGAAGTATGGAATTGCTTTAATCTGCTCGTCAGTCTCGGGCGACTTTTGGTAACAAACGCCGGTCTTGTAATGGACCATTGCATCCTTTTCCCCCGCAGCAATTGCTTCGAGGAATTTGGGGAGGGCAACATCGTAGCTGCGCACACTGAAATAATGTTCGGCATCAGCAAGCGACTTTTTGCTCTGGGCCTGAGCATGTACCGCTAATGCAACGAAGAGAAATGCCAAAAAGTAAAAAATCCTGGTGGGCATATTTCGGGTATTTAAAATTCAAAGCTAACTGATCCGATATGGCCGCACCGCTCCATTTAAGCGTGAATCTTACAGAGGGAAACAAATCCCAACCCTCGAATTGATCAATACAACGCGTTCCAACGGTAATGTTGGGATACCGACTATGCTCGGCCCTTTTGAGTCATTTAGGAAATCTGGTCGATTATCATGAATTTTAGGGGTGTTCGTCGCTTTTTATGTAGCACTAAAGAATTGTATCTGACCTGCCTGACTCCTTGTCGTCTTTCCATACGATATTACATCGGTGTCTGGCTTGTCTGGCCTGACCATTCGACTTAACATGACCTTCGAAATTGACGTATTGATCATTTTTTCCGACGTCGACAATCAGCCCAACGGTTGGGTTGATTCATTCCGGAAGTATTTCAATACTGTACTATCATACCTGTCCGGCGAACAACTTAAGGTGGTGCTGAAGGGTGAGTACGATTCAATCACTTCGCCCTCTCTTGACAATGTTGGCGTACTGGTAACGTTGCTATCCCCTGAGGCTGCAAAATCACCAAATTGCAGGGCGTATCTTCAAAAGTTTGACCTGGCCACACGCGACACTGCCTCTGCCGTAACGCGTATGTTTAAGGTTTACAAGGGCCCTGTTAACGCTCTGGAACAGCCACCCGAACTTCGTGATATGTTTGGCTACGACATGTTCAGGTTCGACATGGAGGCGGGAGAGTCGCATACTTTTACAGATTACTTCAACGAAGAGGCAGAGCGCCAGTACTGGATGGAGATGGTTGATCTCTGCTATGATGTTTATAACACGCTGCAGTTTTTAAAGCAGGGCAAGTCTCTAAACGAAGTGAGAAATCTCTTCGGTAATAAACCCGTTTACCTGGCGCAAACCGGTTACGACTTAACCGTGCAGCGCAATGTTATTCACCGGGAACTTCAACGGTTGGGTTACACTGTCCTTCCCCGTCGTTCGTTGCCCGGAGATTTGACGGATTTTGAACGTGTAGTAAGGGAGGACCTGGCGCAATCCGGCCTGTCAATCCATCTAATCGGTGCCGATGCGGGCCTCATTCCTGGTGGTACTGAAAAGTCAGCGCAGGAATTGCAGAACCAGCTGGCCATGGAGCGTGGTCTTTCTGCCAAAGAAAGAAATGAAGAGTTTCCACGGTTCATATGGATCACGAATCAACTCAGCCAGGCTGGTGAACGTCAGAGGAAGTTTATCGAGAGCCTGCGGCGTGATGTGGAGCTGTCCGAGGGTGCCGAGATCATCCAGTCACAGTTAGAAGATTTCAAGTCGATCATCCGCGAGGAATTGGTAGATACGTTTGAAAAACAGAGCCACGAAACCGCTGGTGGCGACTCTGCATACGTTATATATGACAAGACAGATTCGAATCTTGCCTCGCCCTTGCTTGACATGGTGGCACACGCCGGCCTTAAGGTGTATCGTCCCGATTTCGACCGCGACATATTAAGCTTACGACAGCAACATATAGAGCATCTTCGAAGGATGGATGTGGCAATCATTTTTCAGGGAACCATGAACGATCAATGGGTCCGCATGAAGGTTCTTGACTTGCTCAAGGCACCGGGCTTCGGCAGAAAGAAACCCGTTATCGCCAAGGCCGTGGTATGCAGTTATGACACGCTGCCAGCGGGCAGCAGGTTTGGCGATGACAGGCTCACCATGATCAGCGGCAAACCCCTCTCTCCTCAAGCCATCTCCATGTTTCTCAATCAACTAAAAGAGTGACGGCACATACTTTGGACGGTATTTTTGATTATTCTATTTTTGCCCATTGAAAAATCCTTAAATCCGTAAATGGAAATTTTTCTCAATGCTGAGGCATGGCTAGCGCTCCTCACACTAACATTTTTTGAAGTTGTCCTTGGCATTGACAATATCATATTCATATCAATTGTCTCAAACCGACTTCCGGTAGAGATACGTTCGAAAACCCGTAACATGGGTCTGGTTCTGGCGATGGTCGTTCGCATTTTGCTATTGCTAACGATTACGTGGGTGATGAAATTCAAACAGCCATTGTTCACTATTCCGGACACCTGGATCCTCCAGGAAGCCATCGACATCAGCGGCAGGGACCTCATCCTGATTTTCGGAGGACTGTTTTTGATTGCCAAAAGCACGCGTGAAATCAATCATGAGATGGAGGGCGAAGATGAAGAAGAACAGGAAAGTGGCGGCAAGAAAGGAAATGTTGCAAGCGTTATCGTTCAGATTATCCTGCTGGATATTATTTTCTCTTTTGATTCAATTCTAACTGCTGTTGGCCTCACCCAGCACGTTATTATCATGATCGTTGCCGTAGTATTGTCGATCGGTATTATGATCATTTTTTCAGGCAGCATCAGCAATTTCATTAATAAACATCCCTCCATGGAAGTGCTGGCTCTCGGCTTTCTCATTCTGATCGGCTTCATGCTTTTCCTCGAAGGGCTTCATAAGGAAGTTCCAAAAGGCTATATTTACTTTGCTATTGTGTTCTCGATGATCATCGAAATGGTGAACATCCGCGTACGCAACAGGCGCAAGAAAGCTAAAGAAGAATTTCATGAATAGCAGTGACGAACACCTCCGATATCCCGTCGGAAGATTCAACCCCAAGGATGTCTATTCCCGACAGGAGCTCGATCAGTTTATATCGCAGATTCAACAGCTTCCTTCAGAAGTGGAAAAGATGGTGGCATCATTTAAACCTGGTGCGCTGGATCTTCCCTACCGCGAAGGCGGATGGACTGCCCGCCAGGTATTGCACCACCTGCCCGACAGCCATATGAACGCCTACATCAGGTTCAAGTGGACACTCACGGAAGCAACTCCAACGATTAAGGCTTACGATGAAAAGGGCTGGGCAGAAACACCGGATACCATTATCGATCCGGTTGAGTCATTGTCATTGCTCAAGGCTTTGCATTTAAAGTGGATTACATTGCTCCGGTCATTAGACGAAACACAACTCAAACGCGAGTTTATCCATCCCGATACACGCAGGCATCTTTCGCTTTCGCGCATGATAGCTACCTATGCATGGCATGGTCAACACCACCTGGGACACCTGCGTATTGTTGCTGAAAAATCCGTAAAGTAATCTTGTGTTCCCGTCTTATCGGCGACCACTGTTCTTATTCTCCAGGCATCTGGAAACAATCTTTCCGGCACTTCTACGTCGTGTTGATGACGTGACATTTGATCGCGAACGCATTGCCACCAACGACGAAGACTTTCTCGACCTGGACTGGCTTCGAAATGGCAATCAACGCCTTGTTATTATATCGCACGGACTTGAAGGTAATTCGCGACGCGCATACATCACTGGCATGGCACGCGCCGTATCATCCAACGGCTTCGACGTCATTGCCTGGAACTTTCGCGGATGCAGCGATGATATGAACCACCAGCTTCGGTTCTATCACAGTGGTGCCACCGACGATCTGCAACTGGTTATCAATCACGCGGTAACCGCCGGTTACAAAGATATCTCCCTGATCGGATTCAGTCTCGGAGGAAACCTCACGCTGAAATACCTTGGCGAGGCAGCGCCTCATGAGGCAGTGAAAAGAGGAGTAACTTTCTCGGTCCCTCTCGACCTTTATAACAGCTGCCTCAAGATCTCACAGCCGGGAAATATTGTCTATTCACGCAGGTTCCTTAAGAATCTGAAATTAAAAGTAAAGCGCAAGGCCACTCAAATGGAGGGACTTGACCTGACAGACATCGACAGCATTCAAACGCTTGTCGATTTTGACAATCGATATACAGCACCTTTGCACGGATTTAAAGATGCGCTCGATTACTATAATCGATGCAGTGCTTTGTTTTATCTGAAAGGTATCACCGTTCCGACACTGATTGTGAACGCGCAAAATGATCCATTCCTCAGCGATACATGCTATCCTGTAGACATTACGAGAGATAATCCGATGGTAAGACTGGAGGCACCCTCACATGGGGGTCACGTTGGATTCGCTCAATTCAATAAAAATGGTTTATATTGGTCGGAAGAGCGCACACTCGCGTTTCTGACTTCCCTGAAATGATCGATCGTTACAGCATTACGGCGTCAGCTTTGCGTATTCGCGAGCGGTTCCACGTTGAGGTTCCGGACAACTATAGTCCAAAATACAACGCGGCGCCTACACACCTGCTTCCTGTAATACAGCACGATACTCCACAAGGCATCTCCACCTTTTACTGGGGTACGTCGCCTCACTGGTCGAACAACAAAGCCCTTAGCGACAAGATCATTAACATACAGGCCGAGACCATCCCCGACAAGGGCTCACTGCGTAAAGCTCTTATGAAGGCACGTTGCCTGATTCCCGCTGACGGTTTTTATGCATGGAAGAAAATTGGCAAGAAAACGTCTGTGCCTTATCGTTTTGTTACTACTGATCAGGAGCTCTTCTCGATGGCTGGATTCTGGGAAGAGTTTGAAGATGAAAACGGTGAATCGATCTGCACGTTCAAGCTCATAACAATTCCATCAAATGGAATCGTTGCTTCAGTAAACGATAGAATGCCTGCGTTGTTAAGACCACAAGACGAGCACGTTTGGATGAACAAAGACAGCAGCGAGTTGCAGTTACTCGATATTCTTAAAGGGTATGCGAGCGCACAAATGAATTATTATCCTGTCACGCCTCACATTTCGGACGCGACAATAAACCTGCCTTCGATGGTTTTGCCTACGCAGGCAGCTGACCAGTTTGGAAACCTGACCTTATTTGACTGACGAACCGCATTTATTCCGTTAGTGCCTGGTACACCAGGTTCACATATCTCCCGTTAACATCCCGGGTATGCGGTCCCCACATTTGCAGGTACAGAAGAACTACCATTCCCGAGGCCGGATCAACGAAGTAAGATGTTGAAAATGCACCGCCCCAGGCAAAGGTTCCAGCCTTACGCGGATCCATGCGGCTGGATTCGGGAGTGGCAACGCTAAAGCCGAGGCCGAATTTCTCCTCGTCACCCAACGTAAGACTGCCGATCTGGTTTACGGTCATCAACCGAATCGAAGAAGGACTGAGAATTCTTACACCATTGTAAGTTCCTCCGTTGGCGAGCATTTGGAGAAAAATCCCATAGTCAAGAATGGTTGATGACAAACCTCCGCCGCCTGAGAAATATGACTTCTTGATCAACGGATACTTCATATTGAGCCCGCCGTTTCCAAAGGCATTGTCGGCTTTCACAAAGGTCAGAGTAGAATCCTGCGTAAAGAAGTTTACCAGTCGACCGGCCTTTGCCTGAGGAATGTTAAAATAGGTATCATTCATTCCCAACGGACCGAATATGCGCGTTCTGAAGAAATCATCGAGCGGCATGCCTGACCATATCTCCACCAGACATCCAAGAAGATCAGTGTTGAGTCCGTACGTCCACTTTTCACCCGGGTTATGCATAAGTGGCAATTTGCCAAGACGTGTCATAGCATCGAGGAGCTTGTCGTCGGTGACCAGCAACCCGGCTGTGAGTTTATTTTTAAAGTAGATGGCATTAGCTTCTTTTGATCCAATCTGCGCATAGCCGATTCCTGATGTATGGCTGAGCAGGTCACGAACGGTTACCTCGCGTTTAGCGGGCACAGTTGTGTACGAAGAGTCTTTGTCGTTGAACTTGTCGAGGACCTTAGGGTTAGCAAAAGTCGGAATGTACTTTGAGACTGGATCATCCAAAAGGAACTTCCCTTCCTCCATCAGCATCATCACCGCCACGCTTGTAATGGCTTTTGTTTGTGACGCAATGCGAAAGATATCGTCTTTGGCAAAAGGCTCTTTGGTGGCAGGATCGTCGTATCCGAAAGCTTTGTGGTAAACAATCTTGTTGTTCCTGATCACAAGTGCAACCGCGCCGTTCACCCAGCGATCATTTATCCACGTCTTAAACCCATCATCGAGTCGCTTAAGTCGCTCGCTGCTGAAGCCCGCTGACTCCGGTGTCGTTGCTGTTGTCAGTTTTTGTGCATGTAGAGCAAAGACCAGAAGAAGTAATGGAAGGACTAGAACGGTTCTCATGTAAATCCGGGGTTTCATCCCAAGATAGAACAGATCCTACAAAATCAAAATAGCGCGATACTATTCGATTAAGACTTCCGATCATTTTTTAGTGGGTGAACCTGACAAAAAGAAATAGCAGAACGAGCGCGGGGTTGTGTTAGTCCGCACGAGTTTCACCCTTTGGAATATCGATTTCAAAGGCAGTACCAATCCCCTCAACACTCTCCACTGATATCTTTCCGCCGAGTGCTTCCGTCTGAAGTTTTACCAGGTGCAAACCCATCCCTTTTCCATCGAGGTGCAAGTGGAATCGCTGATACAATCCGAACAGTTTCTTACCGAAACGCGTCATATCAATACCCATTCCGTTGTCTTCGACACGAATCCGGAGCCGGGGACCATCGCTATAAATTGTTACCTGAATAAGTGGCGTTCGCTTAGGAGACCTATACTTAATTGCATTGCTGATCAGGTTATAGAGAATACTTTCAAGGTATGCTGCAAGTGAATACACCTTTGTTTCTCCGGAGGTTTTTACTACCAGTTCCGTGGCTGAAGTTTGGAGCTCCTCCTGCAACATTAGCTTAACTTTACCGAGGCTCTCAAGAATATCTATGGTTTCGAAGCTGC
This sequence comes from Chryseolinea sp. T2, assembly GCF_037203685.1. NCBI lineage: Bacteria > Pseudomonadati > Bacteroidota > Cytophagia > Cytophagales > Fulvivirgaceae > Chryseolinea > Chryseolinea sp. T2. The sequence continues at coordinate 510,923 of NZ_JBBCAU010000004.1, read as the reverse complement.
TGTTAGTTCCTTTCGTGATGTCCAGGATACGCGACAAGTCCGTTAGAACGGCATTCAGTTCATCAGCACTGTCTTTTATCTTTTGATTGATGAGTACAGACTCATCCGCATTTTTTGAAAACGCTAGAATGTTGCCAAGTCCCTGAATGCGTGCAACAGGAGCCCGGAGGTTGTGGGCGATGATGAAAGCGAACTGCTCCAACTGATGATTCTGTCCCACCAATTCACGATTGGCACTCAATAGTTCTTCCATTCGCGAAGCCACCTCCCTTTCAAGTCCTGTCTTTGCTTCGGTCAATAATTCATTTTGAAAGTTTATCTGTTCCTGTTGTGCAATCAGTTCTTCGTTCTGCGCGGCTATCTCTTCAGTACGTTGCTGTACCTGCATGGTAAGTGTCTCCGCATGATGTCTCACTAGCTCCAATGTTTCCCGTTGCGCTTTCTCGCGCTCGCTTCTAAGTGTCCTGATTTTATGAGCCAATGCAAAAGCGAACAACAAAGCCTCCGCCAGGTTTCCACCAAGCGCAACGTGGTAAGAAAGAGTATTCGCCGGAAGAACATCTTCTACGTATAAGGCATGCAGCACTATCGTAAGAACCAAGCATGCCAGGGCCACGATAAAGTAGAGAGCAACACGGACATCGGACCTAAGAGCAACGAAGCCTAGCACGAAAAGAAGCAGTGTACTGCTGATAGCGAATATATGATCCAGTATGTCGGCCAGGTAGAAATAACCTGCAACGTTTACAATAATGATGATGCCAGCAAATCCAATGAACCAGACCAGGAGTTTATGCCACGCCGGAAATTGGGCGCGTGTATTAAGAAGCTCCATCCCAAATGAAATCGTAAACACGAATGACATTGCAATCCAGCTGCTCAACGCGAGATTGAGTTGTGGAACCCCGGGCCAGAGAAACTGAAACCCTATGCCCGTGAACAGCATGTCCAGCGACACCAATTTAAAAAAGAGACAAAGACTATAATACAGGTATGCCTTTTCCCTGACGAGCATCCATATGAAAACATTGAAAATCATCAGGGCAGCAAGAGCGCCGAGCAACGTCAGCTGAAGGTTGTGCTTCCGTTCAATATCAAGACACGATTCCATCGAACCCAAAGTGAAAGGCACATCCAGGTTAAGGTCGCTTTTGAATTTTATATACATCGTGCCTTCTTCATGTGGGCCAAGTATTCGCGAGTAGAACAAGTGACTTTTGATTTCACGACTAGTCCAAGGGCGAAGTGCACCCGTTGACAATTTCTGATATCCCCCATTTTCAGGGTGGTAAATATCAACATAATGAATCGTCGGACGCTGGAGTTGCAGGTAGCAAGCTTTTCCTGTTGTGTTCCTGACAACCAATCGGATCCAGATCGACGCCTGGGTCTTACCAAAGTTGGCTCGTCCTTCGGGTAATGGCCTAAATCCCGCATCTTTGCTAACTATATCGGTAAGCTCTAACGTAGAGGCTGGATCAACCAGGTATTCAATTGAAGATGCCGGAGACATGGCATGAGTAGAATCGGAGAACTCAAATACGGATTGCCCATACACGAGACACGGTATACATAAAACGGAAACAATAACAGAGAACTTATTTCGCATAACACACAACAAAATTAAACAACGTAAAATGCGTGCTGCCAGTAGCGGTATAGTTATCTAATTTACAACGAATGAGTTCACAATTGCAAATGAAGTTATATTGATTAGGATAATTACTTTGATTGCAACCTGAAGTAGCATTAGTCTTTGCTGTCGGATAAACGAACAACTGCAGCGAAAACTGAATCCAGGTTGACTTTTCGTATCTTCAAGTCGAAATGAAAACAGATATCGAAGTAGTTGGGCTGATCCCTGCGGGAGGACATGCCACAAGAATATCACCTCTCCCCTGCAGTAAAGAGCTCTTTCCTATCGGCTGGCGATACGACGAATCCGGTGCCGTAAAGCCAAAAGTTGTTAGCCAGTATCTTCTCGAACATTATGCTGCTGCTGGGCTAAAGAAAGCCTATTTCATTTTACGAAAGGGTAAGTGGGACATTCCTCAATATTATGGTCACGGCGACATGGTTAACATGGATATAGCCTATCTGATTATGAACCATCCACATGGCCATCCTTTTACTTTAGATCAGGCCTATCCCTTTATCAGGGACAATATGATAGCATTTGGTTACCCGGATATTCTCTTTGAACCCATAGACGCGTTTACGACATTGATTGACCATCAAAAAGAAACAGGTGCTGATGTCGCACTGGGGGTCTTCCCTATTCGTCCCGATCAGCGGTGGGACATATGTTCGTTCGGAGCCGATGGCAGGATGAATGTAGTAGCCGTGCCCGAACCTCCATCTGAATTGCAACGGTTGGGCTGGTCAATCGCCGTGTGGACGCCAAAGTTCTCTGCCTTCATGAATGAATACCTGGCTTCGGCGATCAGAAATAAACAATTCAAGGCCCGCGATGGAAAGGAATATGTGATGAATCACATATTCCAGGCGGCAATAGATCACAACCTTCGCGTAGAGCATGTGATCTTCGATAAGGGATTTGTAAGGGATATCGGCACACCATCCGAGCTGATTGCTGCACAGACTCAAATGTCGCAACAGGCCTCCACGATGAAATGATGTTTCACGAACTCACTCTTCCTTTAAGCAATCTGTTGGATTCACGCGTGATGCTTTCACAGTTTGCAGCGCTACTGTGCCCCAGGCAATAATCAGCGCGAGGCAACCTGACCCAACAAAGAACCACCACTTAAGTTCGATCCTGTACGCGAAACTCCCAAGCCATTCCCGTGCGATAAAGTAGCTTAAAGGCAGTGCGATTACGATTGCCACGAAAACTGTCTTTGTAAAATCGCCGGAGAGAATACGTACAATGCCAAAATCAGTTGAGCCGAGGATCTTCCGAATGCCGATTTCTTTGGTCCTTCTCTGAGCCGTGAAGGCGGCGAGTCCGAACAGACCAAGCGAAGATATTATGATTGCCAGGCCAGCAAAGTATTTAGAGAGGGTAGACACGCGCTGCTCGGCAACATACAGCGCCTGATAATCATCATCAAGAAATGTATAGTCGAGGGGGAAACCTGGGTTATAAGCCTTATAGAATTTATCAAGACGTTCCAGCGTTTCTCTTTCACGTCCACCTTCAATCCGTGCCATCACGAGCGAGGGTGTTGCAAAGTTTCTCCTGTGCATCAAGAACAGCTGAGGCTTTACTTCTTCGTGTAGTGATTCAAGATGAAAATCTTTCACCACTCCAATCACTTCCATCTTCGCCATTCCCTTGACCAACTTACCAATCGGATTTTCAAATCCCATGATCCTGGCGGCTGCTTCATTTATAACTACTCTGGTAGTATCGCTTACGATGTCCTTCGAAAAGAAACGCCCCTGTTTTATTTCTAGTCCAACCGTTTCGAAAAAATCGGGATTTACACCCATCAACTCGGCACGTACCTTTTCGTCGGTTGTTTTTCCCTCCCAGTCGAAGCCTACCGACCAGCTATGTCCGGTCATATCGCTGGTGGTGCTGGCCGCATTCAGCACTCCGGGAACCTGCCTGATTTCCTCCAGGAATGTAGACGTATTATCTTTTACGCGTCCTTCTACATCGAAGTAGACTACATTGTCTTTATTATATCCAAGGTTTATGTTCTGGACAAATTCGATCTGTTTATACACAACCAATACGGATACAATCAACACTACAGACAATGTAAACTGAAAGGCGACCAAGCCCTTGCGGATCCAAACCTCACCCGCTGAGCTCTTCAATTTACCCTTCAATACTGTCGCCGGATTAAATCCAGACAGATAGATAGCAGGATAGCTTCCCGCCAATAGTCCGGTCATAATGGTAATACCAAGCAGTGCTGCAATGAGTTGTGCGTTCAGGGTAAGTGTAAGTTCTTTTCCTGTGATAATATTGAATTGGGGCAGTAACAAGGCGACAAGGTTCATCGCCACGAACAACGACACCAGTGTCATTGTCATAGACTCGCCGATAAACTGTGCAGCCAATCGCTTCCGGCCGGCGCCAAGAGTTTTCTTTACACCGACTTCCTTTATTCTTACCGTCGCTTTCGCCGTCGACAGGTTCATGAAATTAATGCATGCTATGATTACTATGAACAGGCCAATGGCAGACAACAACTTCACATATGAAATACGCCCTCCGGACTGAACACCATTCACAAAATTGCCATGCAGGTAGTTGTCCGAGTAGCGTGTAGCCAATAGTTGTGGCGCGTTGTCATTGCCTCCGAGCTTTACTTTAAAATAGTCTTTGATCTTTGTGTTGAATGCTTCGATGTCGGTGCCTTCCTTTACAGCAAGAAAAGTAAGTGGCCCGAAATCATCCCACGACTTGTATTGGGGAGCAATGTCCAGATAGGATTCGAATGGAAGAACGAAGTCGAAACGTACTGATGAAGCAGGCGACACTTTATTGAAAATTCCGGAAACAATGTATTGTCGCTCATGATTCACGTCTATGGTTTTACCCACGGCGTCGCTTGCCGTTTTAAATAACTTTAATGCCAGCTCATCGGATATGACGATGGAGTTTTTGTCGGAGAGAACCTGCGCGGGGTCTCCGATAGTAAGCTCAAAGGAAAAAATATTGAAATAGTCTTTTGCCGCGTACTCGCCCGTGGCTTTTAGATTTTGCTGATCGGTTGAAACAATAAACCGGTCAAATCCGCGCCAGTTTGGAGGAGCAACCGTTGTTGCATATTCTATCTCGGGAATTTCATCGGCGAGGGCTTTGGCGAGTGGTCCTGTTGTAGCATCGGTGGTCCAAACTCCGTTCTCCTGCACGTTTGTCATAACCTGAAACAACCGATCGTCCTTGTCATGAAACTTGTCCATCAGCAATTCATCATTTACCCATAAGTAGATAAGCAGGGCACATGCAAGGCCGGTAGAAAGACCGAGCAGATTAATAACGAACGTCATTCTGAAGCGCTTCAGGCTACGAAAGACGATGAGCAGGTTGTGTCGTAACATAGTTCAGGATTTCGCACTGCCTTACAACAACGATGCCTTTATGCGGACAGGGGTGCAGCATCCAAAATCAGTGCGTTTTGAGAAGGTGCCCACCAGTGGACGTTCAATCATGAACAATGCGGACCCTGGAAATGGACATTGGAAACGATGAATCGAGCTCTATACGAAGCCGAGTACGTCCCGGCATGTGCAGTGTTTGCCGAGATGACAAATTGCCAGACGATCGGGCGTGAACGAAAACGCTTCCTGTGTTTCCCCTATCCTTCCGTGACCCAGTGTTACGTGCGGCCAGAACTTCAATCCAACCTGCTCTTCTCTAAAACTATTGATCCATTTGACTGCTGAAGCGCTGTCGGGTGGAGCACCGTATAAATCTGCTTCAGTCGCATCCTGCGTCATCAATGGGCCAAGTTTGACCAACAATGATTGCTGCAATGCCAGAAGAGACGAAGACGGCCGAATATCCAATACTGCAACGGGATGGCTATCCTCTGTAAACTTAAGGCCCATAACATCCAGGGTCATCAATGGTGTATTTTTAAAAACGCTTTGCAACAAACCTACAGCGGCGTGCAGGTTGTGACCATCCACACATCCCATCAGCAATGAAATATGCGGAAGCAAATCGATATTATTCAGCTCAATAGATTGCTTTGACAAGAGGGACAATCTCCTGTTCCAGGCGATTGCCAGGTCCACTACGGGCGGCGGAAGAAGTATTACAACGTCGATGGCAAACCGCGGCATGAAATAACCTTCAGAGTTTAGAAGCCGTCGTCATCTTCCTCTTCTTTGGGAGCAGCATCATCCTTCGGTTTTGAGTCTTTGGACTTCTTCTCCTTTTTCTTCTTCTCTTTCTTTTTACCTGATTCTTCTGTTCTGCCACCAGAAGTAGCAGGAATATCTCGTGCAGGTTCAGCCTCGGCCGCTTTCTTCTTTCCAAACAAGCCCTTCTTTTTGGCAGGTTGTTCAGCAGGTTTCGCGGTTGGCGTCTCAACCTCGTTCTCGTCTACATAGTCGAATTCTTCAACGGGCTTAGGAGCTGTCTCTAACGAATCCGGTGCGTCCTTCTTCTTGCGCTTAAACAGGTTCTGGAAGAAACCTTTTAAGCCCTTCTTCTCCTTTTTGGCTTCCTCGTTTTGCTGGGCCTGCATGTTTTGCGCCAGTCTTACGTCCGGTAATACCAGGCTCTTACGCAGATACCACATGTAGTTATCCTGCTCCACATTGAAGCGGATGTCGGCAACTTCGTATTTAGGTGTTTTGGCGACATATTTGCCTGTCGCGGGATCAAGTCTAGCTGTGTCGGGAGTATGGTACTTGAGCATCCGTACTTCCTTGTCTTTCGAGATCATGTATATGCCTTCGTCGGCATCAGTCGTGTCGCCCTCGTCCTGAGGAACATCGACGATATATGTGCTATCAATGACAGAACGGGCGGCAAGATCAAGCTCTGCGCCCGGAACAACACCATCCTCGCCTGTGGCGCCATCTTCGCCTAAAAGGCCTTCTTCAGTTACCTTCATTGAGTCCGGAAGCACAGGATTGACATCTTTCATCACAACCGTGTTCATGCTGCGAAGCTTCTTTCTATAGGAAACCGGCTCGGCTACCAGATAACGGTTCTTGCTGGCAGTAAGGATCTTAGGGGTAGAATCTTCCAGGAAATAGCTGAATTTCTTGCGGAGAGCCTCTTTATCGTAGATATACGCGCTCTGGAACGCAGGGCAAATTGTCCGTTGCGTACACGCGCTGAATAGCAGGCATAAACTAATTAAAGCAAAAAATGGCCTGGCCATCTAAAAGGGTCAAATCGTTCAAAATTACGGAAAAATAAGCCAAACCAGCGAACCGCTAATCGCTTGATTCCCAAGCTACATCGACTCTAACGCCTGTTTCTGGGTTTTAGTAAGTCCCTTAACGACTAAATTGTAAGAATTCAGCGTCCAGTCGCGCAAGAGTTTATCTGAAATAGACCCCGTTGTTTCGGCTGTTATCCAGTGCTTTTTGTTCATGTGGTATGCGGGGCTCACTTCAGCGAAGCGCTCCCGTAACTCCACACCTGTTTCAGGTTCAACCTTTAAGTTTACCCCGGTAAACAAGTTAACATCGGTTAGGGCAAACATTTTGCCCATCACCTTGAACACCAGGGTTTCCTCACCGAATGGAAACTCCTCTGTAACTCCTTTCATCGAAAGGCAGAAATTCCTAAAGCTACCGAGATCCATTTCAGAGAGGGTTCTGCTATGTCTTTACTTCAGATTAAAGGATTCTTTTGAGAATGATGAACAACACTCCCAACAAGAATATGATGATAGAAATCTTGTTGATACCATGCATCATTTTTATGTTGATGTTGCTTGGGCGTGACGGATCCTTTCTGCGAAAGAAGTATCTGCCCACTTCACCCAATGTAAAGAACTCCTTCAACCCGTTCTTCTTTGCTTCCATATCCAGGTTGTCTTTATTCGTTAACTTCTTTTAAATCAATTTCGTTCGTCATTCGCGAATAGCCGGACCATTCTGTCACGCGATGGCTTCCTGCTGCTCAATCCAATCACCGTGTTCCCGAATGAGATCTATAAGCTCGTCGACGGCTTTCGCTGTGGGCACGTTTCGCCGAACGACTTCCTTCCCTTTGTAAAGGGTAATGCGACCCGGACCGGATCCTACGTAACCATAGTCGGCATCGGCCATTTCTCCCGGGCCATTTACAATACATCCCATGATTCCGATCTTAATTCCTTTCAGGTGACTCGTACGCGAACGGATTTTTGCAGTTGTCTCCTGCAGATCAAATAAGGTGCGCCCGCACGACGGGCAGGAGATGTATTCGGTCTTGGATATGCGTGTGCGTGTAGCCTGGAGGATATTGAATGCCGTCTCGTTGATCTGTTTGTCAGAAGCAGAACCATGAGCGCGAATAAACACGCCGTCGCCCAGGCCATCAACTAACAGCCCTCCGATGTCAGTAGCCGCCCAGAGTTGCAATTGTTCAGGAGAGATCGCATCATATGAACGGCCAATGATCACAGGCACATCACAGCCGTGTTCCATCAGCATGGCAACCAGACGCCGTTGCTCGGCCATTCCATGTTGATTCTTAGTATCAATAATTAACACTGCAGTTGGATCGGATTTGAGCCTGTCTATGAACTCAACAGAGAGATCAGTGATCGTCGCCTGAACAAAATTCAACACAGCTGAACTTTTACTACCCACGTATTGCTCAATCGTCAACATCGGATAGGCACGATCCCGAGATTGATTTTTTTCCCATGTGGAGTAGTTGTAGATCAACCCTAAGGTTCCGGGGATCTCAAAGTCCACCGAATTATCGCCAAGATAAATGTAATCGCAAGCCATATCAGCGATGTTCCATTTATCGAGGGGAACTGAGTAATGGTATCCAACGCCAAACAGCGAAGCAGGTGTAACTTTATCTTTCCATGAATAGTCGGCGATCACACGCGGAATATGATGCTCCCCTCCGATGTTGACGACCTGTCGAGTGTATCTGCGATTGTATTCAAATGGAGTAATCGGATATCGTGTATAGGGAGGGATAGAAGCATGACCCGGGCGGTTGTCGTAGCGGCGTGCCAACGCATAGGCTACTGGAATCTCGGCCTCGGGCTCTTCTGTGAGAGAAACCCTGATAGTATCACCCAGTCCATCTTCGAGCAATGTTCCAATCCCAACAGACGACTTAACACGGCCGTCTTCACCATCACCGGCTTCGGTTACTCCCAGATGCAAAGGATAAGGTTTTAGTCCCTCTTCCTGCAGGCGATTTACGAGCAGGCGATATGCCTGCACCATTACCTGCGGGTTGCTGGACTTCATCGACAAGACGATATTGAAGTACTGCTCGTCTTCACAAATGCGCAGGAACTCAAGAGCAGACTCGACCATGCCTAAGGGGCTGTCTCCGTAACGGCTCATGATGCGGTCTGAAAGCGAACCATGGTTCGTTCCAATGCGCATGGCTGTACCGTATTGCTTGCATATTTTTATTAACGGCAGGAATTTGTCGCGTATACGATCAAGCTCTGCGTTGTATGAGGCGTCGGTATAATCGATTGTCTCGAATCGTTTCTTGTCTGCATAGTTACCCGGGTTAATCCGGACCTTTTCAACTATGCGGGCTGCAAGTTCCGCAGCATTAGGTGTGAAGTGAATATCTGCAACGAGCGGCGTATTATATCCGCGACGACGCAATTCTTTTTTAATCTCGGCCAGGTTCTGAGCTTCCTTAACACTCGGAGCGGTAATGCGAACATACTCACAACCAGCTTCAATCATCCTGATTGTTTGTGCCACTGATCCCTCGGTGTCCATCGTATCTACGGTCGTCATCGATTGAATTCGAATTGGATGATGTCCGCCCATAGGAACATCTCCGATTGGCACTTCAATCGTTTGACGACGGCTGTAATTAACCAGACTGTTGCAATAACTTATTGGTGCCGCGACAGGTGCATTCACAAAGCAATGTTTTCCTCAAATTTAACCCGAAAATGAAGAAAACGCATTCAAATGTCGCCAAGCTGAGGGCGAATTATGATTTCTTCAACTACGGCCCGTGGCGACAATGAAAAGGCGTTAAATACCGTGTCGGCAACGTCTTCCGGTTTGACGAATCGGTCGTCAGGAAGCTCTGTTCCAGACCAGCTGTCGGTGAGGGTTGCTCCGGGCATTATTGCAGAGACACGAATTCCATCGTTCTTCAATTCTGCCCGAAGGCACTTAGAAAAGCCCAGCAATGCAAACTTGGAGATGGCATAAGATCCTCCGTTAGGGTAAGCCATGAAGCTTGCGATTGAGCACATGTTAAAAATATAGCTGCCTGAACTGGGACGAACCAGCGACATCAGGCCACGCGTTGTGTGATATGCGCTATACAGGTTGGCGTCGATCATCTGGCTAAGCGTATCATCCGGTTCCGAAACAATTTTTCCCGGTACAAAATAACCGGCATTGTTTACGAGTACATCTATTTGCCTGCTCAGGCCAGCAACAAACTCACAGAAGTTTTTAACATCACCGAACTTTGCAAGATCGGCCTTAAATACATGAAGCGTCGATTCCGGATAACGCTGTTTAACAGCCTTTTGAACTGCCAGTAAATGATCAGGATTGCGTGAACAGGTCACGGCGTCGAATCCCTGTGCCATAAACTTTTCAACAATGGCCCGACCGATACCCTTGCTTCCCCCGGTGACGATGATGAGTTTCCGCATAACAACTACATGTTAATTTTTTGGGTATCTTTCGCAAGGTAGTAATTGCCTTGGGTTAAAGTAGTCTATGATCAGGGAGTTTGGACAGTATTTCATTTTTTTAGGACAACTTTTTGTCAATCGCGAACGATTCAAAACTTATTACAAGCTGGTCATTGACGAATGCGTAACCATTGGTATTGGTTCATTGTTTCTGGTTGCTCTGGTGTCGACGTTTATGGGCGCAGTAACTACAGTGCAGACCGCTTTCAACATGGTGAGCGACTTCATACCAAAGTATGTAATCTCACAGGTGGTTCGTGAAATGATCGTGCTGGAGCTGGCACCTACCATTATCGCAATCATATATGCCGGTAAAGTGGGCTCAGCGATGGCCAGCGGTCTGGGCACTATGCGCATAACGGAACAGATAGATGCACTTGAAGTAATGGGCATAAATTCCATTTCCTACCTGGTTCTCCCGAAGGTTATTGCATCTATTCTGATGTATCCACTGTTGGTTATTGTAGCAGGTGTGTGTGGTATGGTTGGTGGATATCTTGCCGGAACAATTACCGGAATCATTACGGCCGATGACTATGTGTATGGCCTGCGCTCGAGTTATAATCCATTCACCGTTACGTTTGCGTTGATCAAATCCTTTGTGTTTGCCTTCCTTGTATCATCAATATCTTCTTATAAAGGGTACAACACGCAGGGCGGCGCATTAGAAGTTGGTATATCGAGCACCCAGGCTGTTACCAGCAGTGTAATTGCTCTGCTCATCGCTGACTATTTACTTGCACAACTGTTATTGAGCGGATCATGATTGCTATTGAAAACATATCGAAATCCTTTGCTGACAAGGTCGTACTGGCGGGCGTATCGGGTGTCTTCGAAAAAGGCAAGCCTAATCTGCTGATCGGGGCCAGCGGTACCGGAAAGAGTGTGTTGCTGAAATGCATAGTCGGCCTTATCCATCCCGACACGGGAAAAGCTTTTTACGATGGCCGCGACTTCTTTGGAAGTGATCGCGACACAATCATTGCAGTGCGACGTGAAATCGGAATGCTGTTTCAGGGCGGTGCGTTGTTCGACTCTAAAAACGTTGAACAAAATGTAATGTTTCCGCTGAGTGTATTGACTGAAATGTCGTATCCCGAAAAGATTGAACGGGTAAACTTTTGTCTTAAGCGCGTAGGGCTCGAGAACGTAAACAAGAAAATGCCATCGGAAATCAGCGGTGGTATGAAGAAGCGTGTCGGCATTGCACGGGCGATTGTGAATACACCAAACTATTTGTTTTGTGATGAACCGAACTCCGGACTCGATCCCCAAACTTCCATTCTCATTGACGAACTGATCCTCGACCTTACCGAAGATCTGGATATAACGACAATCGTGGTAACGCACGATATGAACTCTGTTATGGGTATCGGAGAAAAAATTATGTTCTTATATAAGGGCAAGAAACTTTGGGATGGAAATAAGAACGACATCACTCACTCGGGCGTGAAAGAGCTGGATGATTTTGTTTTCGCTAATAAGGTAATGAAGGAGCTGAGGAAGGCGGAGAAGCTTTGAGGGTAATTGATAATTTACAATTGATAATTGATAATTATAGAGGGGCCTTTCGGCCCCTCTTTTTGTCATCTATCCCTTCGTGCGCTTTGGCTTAGGTTGCATCATCGCGCTCTTTTCCTGTGGAAGGGGCACGCACTTGGTAAAATCTGGCGGAACAGGCTTATCCATGACAATTACTTTGGGACGTTCGGGTGTTGTTTTTGTTGTTGCTGCCGGGTTCTTATCAAAGAATCCAAATGGAACCAATGAAAATCCAATGGTGTGGACGTTCATGACCGGCCAGTCTTCGGGGCGAACAATGTGTGTAATGCCCATATTATACCAGAGAACAACGTCTTTCCCTTCAACGCTTTCATTGTCCTGCACCATCTTTGGCAGCCCGTCCAGTAGCCCACGCGTATTGGGATAATCACCAGCAGGATATGCTTCACGTTCCTTGTAGGCTGTTACCCAAAACTGGTTCTCCAGAAAGTCAGCCATCTTTCGCGGACCGGAACCTGGTGCCGCCAATGGACTAGCGTTGTGCCCGGGCATGATCACATAACTCTTTTGTTGTCCCAGCGAGTTTACAGCCTTTGCATCAGCGACCATCCAATGACGATTCGTCGCATTGTTCATGTTGCGCTGGCCTTCGGCTTCTGTTTTGATCAGCGACATCTGCTTAATGAAAGCGTTGTTCCATGGATTTGAGGCGCTGGCCGGAAGGGCGACGGTGTTCATTTCCTCGACGATATTCTCACGTCCATCGACATCCAGATCCAGACGGAATGAGAAGAAATGCTGGTGATTCACGGCTTCAACATGAGGGGCCACAAGAGTACCGTAATATATACCGTTAAAGGAATCATCGCTGGCGCCTGGCAAGTCCGTTGTACGGTTTACGCCTTTAATTCCTACAATACCTGTAAGTTCAGCTTTGAGGTCGATGGTACCATCTTCACGGAAGATCCACTTAAAGCCATAGTCGTAGTTCCCGATCTGAGTAAAGTATTTTACTGCAATATTTCGTGCATCGTGGGCAAACGTACCATGGCGGGTAATCGGCCCTGGAGACTCTTCGAACACGGCTATCATGCTGTCCATGTAGGCTGGCACACCTTTCTCATTATGGAAAATCCCCTGGAGAAATGATGCATTCTCAGGAACGTCAGCTCCAGCTTTCAATGCATTCATGTGTTTGGGCCAGGCCTGCCCCATTCTATATGCACCACCATCAAAGTAATTCCAGGCAGCATGAGTTAAATCCGTTGAACCATAGGGAACATACATTTCAGCAAGCGATGCGCGGTAAACTACCGGCCGCATGATCCCGTTGTCATTGAACTTTGCATCATAAATTACAAGTCCTTCGCGGTTGTGAAGTCCCACTCTGAACGACCAGCTTTTTCCAGTGACCTGGAAGCCGTCTACCGTATACGTTGTGCCTTCCGGCTGGGAGACTTTGAGCGGCTTTGTTTTAGGAAGCAACACTTCACCGGAATCCGCATCAAAGTATCCGATGTCCTCCGGCTTGTAAAAACCTTTGCCACCGTCGTCGAGAACTTTAAGTACTTTCGAATCCGTGAGGTCGACGTATGCCACCAGACCGTCGACCAGTAGCTCCTTGTACTTTTTGTTCTTGTATTCGGGAGCACAAATAAGTTCGCGGTGATCGGGTGGAGCGATGCCCATGTCGCCTGCAAAAACTATTGATGTCGACACGGAATCAGGATGTATTCCACGTGCTTTGAGTCCTGCCATCCAGGCTTCGTCATTCTTCAGTAATTCGTCCGCGACCGAATCGCGAAGAAAAGCTCCGGGCGTAACACCTGGAACGTTAACGAACGAGAGCACTTTCCTGCTTTTCAGATCGATGACTGATTCATACGTTTTGTTGGAAGCGCGTTCGTAAACAGAGACGAAAGCTTCACGCCGGAATTCATCACCATCTTTATAAGCGAGCATTTCCGACTTCGGTGGCTCATTTAAGTTGATGAGATAAAACCGATAAGTAGTATCGATTTTGCCTTCGCCAAGCAGAACCTCCTTCACCAGTTTGATTTCGTTTGTATCAAGTGGATTCAGCGGGTGCAAAGGTATGGCTGGTTTGTCTGCTACGGGAGCTGGTCCCGATTGCCTGGAGCAACTGGCACTAAAAATTAAGGTTACCAGTACAAGCACGGCGGCAATCCCGTGCCTGAACTTGAGGCAGTAAAGTGATTTCATTGGGGGCTTTATTAGGTTAGGAATAGGGATGAGTTACTGAAGATACGTATTCAGGTCATCGCCTTCAAACATTCACACCTAATATTAGAACAACGTCGGTCTCCGGGGAACATACAACGTTTTCGGAACCTCATGACGCAGCCTAAGGAAACCTGGAAACCGCCCCGTGCTGGCAAACACACTATTCGAGTTGCTAAACGCGACGGAACACAGCCGTTGCGTTGTGTCCGCCGAAGCCGAACGTATTGCTCATGGCGACGTTCACTATTTGTTTCTTCGCCGCACCGGTAATAATATTAAGACCCTGTGGGAGCGTTGGATCAATATTGGTAGTGTTAATTGTTGCTGGCATCACCCCTTCATGAATGGTTTTGATGCAGATGATTGCCTCGATAGCACCGGCACCACCCAGCAAGTGTCCTGTTGCCGACTTCGTGGCACTGATCTGAAGTTTCGAAATATGGTCACCAAAGAATTTTGAAACCGCCTTCATTTCGCTTTCATCGCCGACGGGAGTTGATGTTGCATGTGGATTGAGATAATCAACGTCAGCGGGCTTCAACTCTGCATCTTCAAGTGCCCACCGCATTCCGAGCATTGCACCGGCTCCCTCTGGATGGGTCGCGGTAAGATGATAGGCATCGGCAGACATGCCACCGCCCGCTACTTCTGCATAGATCCTGGCGCCTCTTGCGATGGCGTGGTCATACGCTTCAAGTACCAAAGCTCCTCCACCCTCTCCCATTACGAATCCATCCCGTCCAACATCAAATGGGCGTGAGGCAGCATGCGGTTCTTCATTGCGCGTAGACAATGCTTTCAAGGCACCAAAGCCGCCGATTCCTGCCTCATTGACGGCCGCTTCGGATCCTCCTGTGATAATGACGTCGGCCTTGTTCCACCTGATGTAGTTCATCGCGTCAATTATGGCAGTTGTTGAAGTTGCGCACGCCGACACCGTTGTAAAGTTCAATCCCATAAAGCCGTACTTCATCGATATCCACCCGGATGCGATGTCGACTATGACTTTTGGAATAAAGTAGGGATTGAATCTCGGTGTGCCATCGCCCTTTGCATATTCCATTACTTCCTGCTGGAAGGTGTAGAAGCCGCCATTACCGGAGCCCCATATCACACCAACACGTGTCTTGTCTACTTTATCGACGTCAAGATTTGAATCCTTGATCGCCTCTGTGGAGGAGATCAAAGCATATTGGGTAAACGGATCTATCTTTCTGATCTCCTGCTTTTCAAAATGCTGTAGAAGGTCGAGTTCCTTTACTTCACAAGCAAACTTTGTCTTAAATCGTGATGCATCAAAACGCGTGATGGGTGCCGCGCCACTTTTGCCCTGGATCAGGTTGTTCCAAAATGCTGACACATTATTTCCCAGTGGTGTAACAGCGCCCAATCCGGTGACAACTACTCTTCTCGGTGATTTCATGACACTCTTTAAATGTTATTTAATAGGCAAATTATGAACTACTAAGTTGATCCAATACTGATTTGCAATGAGCTACCACGGCACTCATAGGCGCAGGCGTTGCTGTTACCCGCGACACAACAATCGCACCTTCAATGGCGCAAAAGATAACGCGTGCGACCACGGCAGCATCTGTGGTTGACTTGAATTCGTTAGATCTTACTCCCTTCACCAAGCAAAGCTGAATAAAGTCTATGGTCGACTGCATTTCTTTTGCCACCGGCTTTCGCATGAACCGCTGGCCATCGTCGGCCTCAACGCCATAATTCATCATTGGACACCCCCCTGGAATTGGGGGCTGCATTACGAATTCACCAAAGAAATCGAGTAAACCAAAAAGCTTCTCCTTGTTCGATACGACGGGATCCAATCGTGATTTCATCAAGTCCCTGACTTTATGCATTGAGTAAGCAAATGCCTCCAATGCGATGCCGTCTTTGTCTTTGAAATTCCCGTAAAGAGCGCCCTTAGTGAGCCCTGTAGCATGAGTAAGATCACCGAGAGAAGTGCCGGCAAAACCCTGCTTGTTAAAAAGTGGAGCGGCCTGCTTTCGAATGAACTCTTTTGTTTTCTCAGACTTGCTTACTGGAAGGGCCGTATCGCCAGCCGCTTCACGTCGTCGTTTAGTCTTAGCAATAACCTCGCTAACTTCTTCTGCAACAGAAGGTTTTAAATCCTTTGTAACGGTACGCGACGCCTTTTTCACGAGGCAAATATAGGAATGAATAGAGAATAAATATACCGATCGGTATATTTATTTCATAGCTCTGAGACTAGCTGCCCAAAAAGAAGGGGCCGTCGTACGACAGCCCCTGCAACCAACCTAAACTATAGACATGCATCAACGCGAAGCACGTTCATCAAATCACACACAACGATAACCGGTTCATGCCCGGAAAAATATTATGCACCGATCGGTATCAGCGCATTAGATTGAACAAACATTAGCGGCGTTCAGGCAATCAGTTGCCGGGAATAAGCCATCTGTACAAGTTCTGCAGAGTTCTTAGCTTCTGATTTGCGTAGCAGGTTCTTCCGATGCGTTTCAACGGTGTGATAGCTAATGTTCAGCTTACCAGCGATCTCCTTTGTGGTTAAGCCCGTGGAAATAAGGGCTAGTACCTCTTTTTCTTTGCCTGTTAGTGAGCTCATTCTTTTAATGTTTAAAAGGTTCGTATTTTCTAGTGAGTGAACTTCATGTATGTAGGGGGACGTTGTAACCCAATCGTTCGGAAGATTTTTTCCTTAACGCCCAAAAAAGGACAGCTACGCCCAAAAAAAGCCCTATTCAACAGAAAAAACCCTAACTTCGGACGCGATGCGGTTTATAACTTCTTTGCCTCGTCTTTTTGCATCGCTGAATTTTCAAACCACAAGGTTACTTGTTTGCTCGATTAACATAAAGAACGCTGTCATGAGTCAGGAGGGTCTAATTGAGAAGATCAGGACACAGGGGAACGAAGCACTTGCTATGGTCTATGAAAATTATCGTGACGAGTTTCTTCTGTGGATTACCAAGGAATTTAAATGCTCATTGGATGATAGCAAGGATATCTACCAGCTCACGATCATGATCTTCTATGACAACGTTAGAACGGGAAAACTTTTAAATCTCGTTAGCAGCGTTAAGACATATTTGTTTGGCATCGGCAAGAACCTCGCGCGCGAAAGGCAACGAAAGGAGAAGAGGATAGTGCCTATCGCCAAGGAAAAATGGCTCAAGGAGTATCTAATTGACGAACCCGAAGAGCAACTGGATGAAGGATTGTTTGCCTTAGCCAGAGTTGCCCTCGAGAAACTCGGACAACCCTGCCAGCGAATTGTTGAGCTATTCTATTTTGAGAAAAAGAATATGACCGAGATTTCAGAAGCGCTGGGTTATAAGAATCCCGACACCGCGAAGAATCAGAAATGCAAATGCATGGCCCGCCTGCGAAAGCTGTTCTCGGACGAGACGTCAAGACAATCAACCTATTTTAGTCATGAACCACACTGATAAGGATATAGAACTCATCGAAAAGTATTTCGACGAGGATTTGTCTGAATACGAAATGGAAAGCTTCGAGAGGCGTTTGAAAACGGACGACATCTTTCGCTCCCTCGTCGAACAGGAGAAGTATATTATAGGTGCTATTCGGATGCAGGGACTTAAGGACGACCTTGAGCAGATCAAAAAAATCGAGGCAGGATTGAAAGATCCAATAGCACCTTCAGGCAATATTCCAGGAAGCCGAACCTGGTACCTTCTCGCCGCAGCCGTAGTCGCGATTATAATTGTTGCGAGATTCGCACTTACTTCGAGCGTTACAACCCAGGATCTATACGAAGACAACTTCCGTCCGTATCCCAATGTCTTCCAGCCCGCCGTACGCGGCCAACAACAGGTGGATGACAGGACTGAGGCATTCAAGGCGTATAACAAGAGCGACTTTTTCCGTGCGGCCACTCTATTCCGGGCAATACTAGAACGGGGAAATGATCCAGAATCATTGTTACTTCTTGGGAATTGTAATCTTGTTCTCGGTAATACTGACGCCGCGATCGCCAACTTCTCCGAACTTAACAGGACGTCGCCTGAATTATCAATGCAGGCAAAATGGTTCCTGGCACTTGCCTATCTGAAAAATGGAGATGAATCGCAGGCGACTCCATTGCTTCAGCAAATAGCTGCAACGGACGCCTCATACGCAGATAAGGCGAAAAGTGTCCTTGAAAAACTTGAATAGGAAAGATGGCCTACTCTACTCTGGTAAGTAATTAGCTGGCTTCCCTTTGTAGCTTAGAGCAGATAGCTATCCTTAGAAGAAAGGGTGCGACTAACCGACAGTGTAAAAAGGACGCCTGGTGTTCAAAGGTTGAAGTTCGTGTTACGAAGATAGTGAGTGAAGATTGAAGCGTGAAGATTGAAGAATGAAGTTTGAACTGTAAGCCGAAACAGCGTGCAAGAAACGCACTGAAATTTCTGAATTTCGTTTAATCAATTTATAACCACAAAAAACTTCTCTTATGGCAGTTTCGAAATCACGCAAGGTCACATCCATCAAGTTCAACCTGAACGTGGATGCTATCCTGGAGGGCGAAAAAGTTTCCAAGATCTCCTTCAACATGGATCTTAATCCTGACAAAAGGATACTTGCGATTAATGAGTACCTCAGCTCCTACCCCGGACTGGCGGCAATACTAAAAGACCTCGATCGCGTACTTGGCGAGATCGAAAGACGCTCGCAGATTTACAACGGTATGGTTACCATTAACCCAAACACAGAGGCCAAATGGAATCGTAAGTACGAAGAAAATTTAAAACCTACATTCGGCAAGATTGATTCTATCGACTATCGTCATGAAAGTCCTGGAGCAGCCAATGTTAGCTATGTAAGACGCTACAATGGCGACCTTGAGCCACCAAGCTTGTAAGACTTTCGACGACGCAGGTAAATAAAAACACCTCCACCCAGAAGCGTAAGTGGCACCAGATATAGCAGCGGCATGTTATCATTCTGTTCAAATATCTGGTGCATACTTCCATAGGCGACCAGAGGTGCCCATGATTTTGGATCTGCTGTGATTTCATCAGCACGCTCCAGATAGAGAAGCTTCGCAGCCCGCAATGCTTCGTCTATTTGTACGCCGCTCAGCAGTTCCGCGTAGAAGTCGGTCATTAATGCGATGGAAGCCTGATCGTTCACTTTCCATAAACTCATCAAGGTGTTCTCGCAACCTGCCGATGTGAACGCACTTGCCATACTGATCATTCCCTCTCCCCGATAATCTTTTCCAAGACCGGACTCACATGCACTTAAAACTGCCATTGATGCTTTGAGCCTCATGCTGTACAGTTCATACGCATGAAAGACACCGTCGTTAGCTCTATCGTTTCTCGATCTGAAGAAAAGGCTGGCTGAAAATCCATTGGATTTGTCCGCACGTCCGTGAATGGCGAGATGAATGATGTCGTATTCGGGAGACAGAGACTTAAAGTTTGATTCAGTGGCCGTGCTATCGCGCAGGAACCTTCCGTCTTTAAAGCGCAGTGCCAGGGCATCCAACTCCTTTTCGGCGCCTTCAATTTCTTCAAGGGCCAACATATCGTCATCGGCAGCGCGTTCCTTTAGCCCACCTGTAAATCCAACAGCAAGCAATGAGGGATGCTTCACTACGCGTTGTGATTCCTTGCGCAGCATGGCCGCAGAATACGCGTATCCAACGGACCGTGACTTTATCAGATATTCGAGGCCACGATAGTTGACGTTTGATTTTTCAGGCATACGAAGCAACAGAATTTCGAAAGGAACGTGCCCAACAGGACCATCAGGTATTATTTGCAATGAAGCAGTTCCCAATAATGATTCGAACGGTCTAATGAGTAATTGATAGAGCCCATGGGAGGAACTCGTGAATGTCTGAAAAATCTCAGGGCTTGCTGTCGAATGATTATTATGAAGATGTCCAACCAGCTTATCTATCAAAAGCGCTACGCTATCGCTTTTTCCTATACGCTCAAACGTCACACTATCACCCGATATCCCGAGACCATAAAGCCATTCACTTCCCCAGAAGTATTCAAGTATAACCCGTCGTTCATTCTTTAACATTGATTGAATATCACTTAACGGGCTAAATTCCCGGGCATACTTTGTGTTGAAATAGCCGGGGAATTTCTGTTCTATCTCGGCAACGGATTCCTGAAGCTGACGATCGAGTATTACAAGGTGTTCGCGCAATTGTGTTATTTCAATTTGCTGTCCACCCTTCGAGCTTAAATCACTGACGCGATTTTCGGTCATTAATATTTCTGACTTAAGCCGGCCATGGACCCGCAATAGACTATCATTTGCTCCAATCGAACGCGCACGTTCGGCAGCCGCGAGCGCATCGGCCAAAGATCGTGCCTTGCTTCTTTCAAAGAACTGAAACACTTGTGCCAACACATCGGTATCATTAGTTCCCAGCCAGGATTCATGAAGCGAGGCAACGATGCTTTCATATACTGCGTACTTCGTATCCAGAAATGCCCACTTCGCATCTTCGGTATCCAATGTGTTCCGTTCCTCTGAGAACAATTGCTCGGCAAGATAAAGACATGCCAGTGCCTCTTTCAGGTAGCCCGGACGTTTGGTTGCCCGGTAAAGACGGCTGAGGTATTCACCTTTACGCGCTATGATCTCATCAGCATTAAAGCTGTTTCCGATCATTGACAGTGTCGGATTGTCCTTAGTATCAAGTGAGTTGAAACCAGGAATTGAGGCAACTAGTGCCAGCTGGCATTGGTCGACCGCTGAGTAATATTTTTGCTGGTGCCCGAAATACTCGGCAACAGTGAGATACGTATTTCCGGCTTCTTCACTGCGCATTCTTCCGGTGCGTTTTAATTCAGCGAATATCTGCGAGATCACCTTCTCGAAGTTTGCTGCATCTTTCTTTTGCGCGTAGGCAGAAGCCTTCAGTCCGAGCATGTGTAACAAAAGGCGCTCGTCCTTCTCGTTCATTTTTTTGTACAGCTGTTCGGCGTTTTGGATAAAACGAAGCGCATCATCGTACGCAGAGTCGATCAGCATTGCTTCAGCCAGGTTCTGAAAATGCGATGCCCGGGCCATTGTATTGCCCGTAATGTCATTCAGGCGCAAAGCTTCGTTATAGGATCGTTCCGCTTCTTCGCGGTCGCCCATGTCGCGATAAATGTTGGCTATCATACTCAAGGCGAACTCCTGGCGCACCGTGTTCAGGGACCTTGACAACGCAACCGCTACTGTTCCATACGATAGTGCTTTTTCAAAATCGTCTTGTGAGCGGTTGGTGGCGGCAAGACCATAGTAGTTATTAAACAGGACGATCGTATCGGCGAAGTGTTGTTTTTCGCGTATACCCAGGGCGCGCTCGTAGTACTCTTCGGCTTGTTGAAAATCGTATACCGTAAACTTATACACGTCACCAAGGCCGTGATAGCAGTTGGCTTCCTTCAGCGAGCCCGGTTGCAACGACCGATAGATTGAGACAGCTTTTTCAAAATACTGAATAGCTTCGTCTGCCTGGTAGTCGGCCTTATAAAATCGTGCAAGATTGAAGTAAAGAGTGGCCAAGGATGTATCGCCGGCACTGAATGCAACTGTCCGGGCGGCATCCTTGGTGGATTCAAATGCTGATTCGTAGTTGATTTTCCTGTCGAGGCCCAATCGCGCCACGCCATTGGCTGCACGGAGGTATAACGCTGTTTGTTTCGAAGTCTTCGCTTCAGTCATGGCATCACCCATCACCTGAAATGCCCGATCCATGTCACCGCTATTCATAGCCACCTCTGCCTGCTTTAACAGGTCCGCGGCGTCCTGGGCGTTAAGACATCCCACAGCAGCAAAAATTACTGCAATCGTCAGCAGCGGAGTGGTTACCTTCATCCCTGAATATAGGGATACCATGGCGATTTAGAAGTATTTCATCGCCTTTTCGAACGTTAACAAATTAACCATACATGACATCACAGTCACCACTCTTCGAATGATGATCCGTGGAGCCTGAGTCTTGTACCCAATGGTTGGATGCTTATCGGTAGCTGCGTCGTTCAGGTCCGGATGCTAAGAACTGCCAGGTTATTCAGATCAACGTTATTTGATCGAAGTGTCTGATCACAGTGATTGATCACTGTGAATCAGCCGGCGACCAGTATGCTTGCGCTTTTTGCCTTTGAGTGCCTAGTCCTTCAATGCCCAATTCGATAACGTCGCCGGGCTTCAAATAGACAGGAGGCTTAAATCCAAGTCCAACACCTGCAGGGGTGCCTGTTGAGATAACATCGCCGGGCAGCAAGGTCATGAACTGGCTCAGATAACTGACAAGGAATGGAACATTGAAGATCATGTCATCTGTATTACCGTCCTGCATCGTGGTACCGTTAACTTTCAACCACATTTTCAGGTTGTTGTAGTTAGGGACGTCGTCCGTGGTGACTAACCATGGGCCTATTGGTGCAAACGTGTCACAGCTTTTTCCTTTCACCCACTGACCATTCCTTTCGAGTTGGAATTCACGCTCGCTGTAGTCATTGTGTAAGCAGAAACCAGCAACATGTTCCATGGCATGGGCTTCGTCCACATAACTCGCGCGCTTTCCGATGACAAATGCGAGTTCAACTTCCCAATCCGTCTTTGTACTGTTCTTGGGTATCACGAGCGCATCATTCGGTCCGGTTAATGCCGTGGTCGATTTGAAGAATATGATCGGCTCCTTAGGAGCGGGCATATTCGACTCCTGCGCATGTTTCATATAGTTGAGGCCGATACAGATAATTTTTGAAGGTCTCACAAAAGGCGCGCCCAGCCGTGTTGTGTTGTTAACCATAGGCAGCCGTGACTGATTAGTCAAAAGCCAGGCTTTGAGCCGCGCAGGTCCATCGCTACCAAAGAATGATTCATCGAAGTCTTCACCAAATGAAGATACATCGAAAATGAGGTCGCGAAGCGTAATACCGGGCCTTTCCTTACCGGGGTCGCCAAATCTGAGGAGTTTCATAATTTGTGTAAATGTGGATCCAGACGTGAAAAAAGGAAAATAAACTGATACAAAAAACAGTTTTCGGGTTCCTGGAACCTGTGGACCTCCCCGATTGTTGCTAACATTATGTCATCGTTGACATACCCCTCCGATATGAAAATACTTCTAGGTTATCTTAAAAGTTATAAAGGCCTCATTGCCCTGGCGTTATTTCTGGCTGCCACGAGCCAGGTCTTTTCGTTGCTTGACCCGCACATCACCGGTAAGATCGTAGACAACTTCATCGAGAAGAAAACCGATATGCCCCGCGGCGAATTCATACAAGGCATTCTGTATCTGGTGGCACTTTCCGTTGGAGCAGCCATGGTATCGCGCATCGCCAAGAATCTTCAGGACTATTTTACCAGCATCGTCGTCCAAAAGCTGGGAGCTACAATGTATGCAGATGGACTGAAACACTCCCTGGAACTTCCGTACCAAACCTTTGAAGATCAGCGCAGTGGTGAAACATTGGGCATTCTTCAAAAAGTAAAGACTGACTCAGAGAAGTTCATTACTTCATTCATCAGTGTTTTGTTTGCCAGCGCTGTGTCTATGGCTTTCGTTGTGGTTTACTCATTAAGCGTTAGTTACAAAGTCACTTTGGTATATTTCGCATCAGTGCCCATCATCTCGCTTACCAGCTGGCTGTTAAGCAGAAAGATAAAGACTGTACAAAAGACCATAGTAAAGGAAACCACTGCACTAGCAGGATCCACTACAGAGTCGCTTAGGAATATCGAACTGGTGAAGAGTCTTGGCCTCGCAAACCAGGAGATAAAGCGTCTCAACAACACTACCTTCAAGATCCTTGGCCTTGAGCTGAAGAAGGTCAAGTATGTCCGCGGGATGAGCTTCCTTCAGGGAACAACGGTCAACTTCATCCGTAGTGTAATGGTGGTTATCCTACTCGTCCTGATTTTCGACAACGACATCTCTGCGGGTAAATACTTCACTTTTCTATTCTATTCCTTTTTCCTGTTTACCCCCTTACAGGAACTTGGCAATCTTATCATTACGTATCGCGAAGCCGAAGTTTCTTTGCTGAATTTTGACAGGATACTTAAGCTTCCAAAAGAGGCGAAACCTGTTAATCCTGAACCCTTAGGAAAAGTCACGGCACTTACATTCGACAATGTTGGGTTCAAACATCAATCGGCAAGTACCAATGCATTGAATGGCATTAACTTCTCCGCCAGAAGCGGCGAAACCATTGCGTTTGTGGGGCCGTCCGGCTCCGGAAAGACCACACTTGTTAAGTTGCTTGTCGGACTTTACCCCCCTAAAACAGGAAAGATCTACTACAACGATATCCCTGGTGGCAATATCGATCTCGACGAGCTTCGTGAAAAGATCGGCTTTGTTACCCAGGACACACAACTGTTTGCCGGCACTATTCGTGAGAATCTTCTATTCGTTCGGCCGGAGGCAACAGATGAACAATGCCTCGATGTTTTGTACAAGGCGGCCTGTCAGTCGTTGCTCGCCCGGGCAGACAAAGGCCTTGACACCCTCATTGGCGAAGGCGGTGTGAAGGTCTCAGGCGGTGAAAAACAGCGTTTATCAATAGCACGTGCATTACTAAGGCAGCCTGACATCATAGTTTTCGATGAGGCTACGTCGTCACTTGATTCTATTACGGAAGAGGCAATCACGGAGACCATCCGGGATGTATCTACCGCGAAGGATCACATTACCATTCTCATCGCTCACCGCCTGTCTACGGTAATGCATGCGGACCGTATATATGTTCTTGAGAAAGGCCATGTCATTGAATCGGGTAATCACGACGACCTGTTAACTGAAAAGGGTCTTTACTACGCAATGTGGAGACAGCAGATCGGTGAAAAGGTCACCAGCGAACAGGTTGCCTAGGTTGTAATGTTTACTTCACCAGTACTTATTATCAGGCAGGCATTGGTACCTGCCTGACACTTACTTTACCGCGGCTTATAGTTGATAAAGTAATCCGTCATTGCGTAACCTGGTCCTCCTGGACCACTGTTGGCAATAAAAAGAAAGCGAATCGCATAACCCAGATCATACGCAAAACCGCCTCCTGTGAGAGAAGATTGCTCATCCTGAGTGAGCTCCTGAAAATGCTGAAATCGATTCATAAAGAATTGTGGTTTGAGTTAATAACATACAACTGATCTGTTGTTCGCGCTGGCCACCGCGTAAATCAGATCGGGCCTCGGGCCGGAAGCTGAGACAAATGTATGTTGACCATTGGCTAACTAAAAACAAAGCGACGCCGATAATCCTTACAATTAATTGTTCAATTAATCCGAACATCAATCGAAGGATTCATTTCTTTCAATTGCTCTGCAAATTGAAGTTTGTCTCGTGGTGAGATCAACAGAACGCGATCACACGTGATAAGCTCCAACCGATCGATAGAAAGAGCCGGGGCACTTAGTATGTTATTACTGCTTCTTACAGACCTGATATCATTGACCCTGACTTCGTCCTTGTAAAAATAGCCGCATCGAATAATCAGCCGACCATCTATAGTTAGGCGATAACTGGTATCCGCATACATGTTTATTATAAACGAAGCCGCTGGAACAGTCACCAGCAATGCGGTCCAAACCCCGTGCGATATCAGCACGACGGACGGCACAATTAAAGCAACGCTTACGAACAGCAGGAGACCGATACTGACTTTCGACTTGTATAATTGATCAACCACAGATGTTGATTATGAGGTTAACCTATCGCGATCAAAAACGATCTTACACTTTTTATCTTAAACCCACCCGCACCGCCGAAAGAAATGACGTGACAAAACGCAAGCAATGAGCCCTTCAAAGTAATTAGCATCCCATCTACAGAAGCATCCGTTCCATGTGTGATTATTGTATTGATCGTAGTGCTTTTTGCATTCCAAAGTGCTGACTTCTCCAATGTCTTGACAAATGGCATAGGAGTCTTCGTCGATTTTCCGACAAGATCCCACTCTGGTTCATTTGTGATAAGTTTCAGGAGTTGAGCGTCATCTCCTTCGGCAATGGCAACGATGATGTCCTTGATGAATCGCTTTCTTGGCGAGTTACCACAATCTGCAGGAATCGAAATTTTGGCGGCCAACGGAACAGAATTATGATGTATAGCAGAACTTAGATTGCCAACAGAATTTTAGCATTCAGAAAACGAATCAATGACCGCCTATGTATTCAGCCTTACGAATCCTCCATCGATCGGATAATCGCTTCCTGTTACGAACGCAGCTTCATCCGAACAAAGGTACAAAGCCAGAGAGGCGATTTCGCTTGGTTTTCCCATTCGGCCGATCGGCTGAGTTTTGGATAGCTTCTCGAACATTTCCTTCTCCTGTCCCGGGTAGTTCTTAGCGAGGAAACCATCGACAAAGGCGGTATGAACTCGAGCCGGAGAAATACAATTGCAGCGTATGTTGTCTTTGATATAGTCTTTGGCCACAGAAAGCGTCATCGACACAACGGCACCTTTGCTCATAGAGTATGCGAACCGATCCGATAGCCCAAGAGTTGCTGCCACTGAGGCCACGTTCAGAATTACACCACCACCCTGCTCTTTCATGTGCCCAATCAAGCAGTGCATGGCATTGTAAACACCTTTGATGTTTACCTGGACAATGCGATCGAAATCACTTTCAGACGTGGTGTCAAGCTTGCCGATGTGAGATATACCTGCACTATTGACGAGAACATCGATGCGACCAACTTTAGCAATGATGCCATCAACGGCCGACTTAAATGTGGCCTGTTCAGCAACATTCACGGGTAGCGCCAGCGCGCGTCCTGAACCTGACTGAATTGTTTTTACCATTTCTTCTGCCGCGGAAGCATTGAGATCGGCCACAATTACCTGTGCACCCTGTTGAGCAAACAATTCCGCGATTGCCTTGCCGATACCGCTTCCTGCACCAGTGATCAGCGCTGTTTTTCCTTGAAGACTAAACATGAAAGATTAAAATGAAATCAATGAGAATGTGAGCCGTTTAAGTAAGAGTCCCACTCATCGTCCTGCCCGCTCATATGGTCTTTCAGGAAGATGGCGTAAGAAGGTTTATATGGTTTTTTGCGTAAGGGCATATTAGCCTCATCGGGCGAATAGTCGCCCTTCTTGGCATTGCAACGCTTGCACGCTGCGACAAGATTGAGCCATGAGTCTCCTCCGCCCTTAGCACGGGGAACTACGTGGTCGATCGTAAGGTCGCGCCGCGTTCCGCAATATTGACACTCGAAATTGTCGCGCTTGAATATGTTTTGCCTGGTAAGATTAACGCCCTTGTAAGGGGCGTTAACATATCTATTGAGGCGTATGACCGATGGCATCGGAAAACTTTTGGTGACCGAATGCAAGCGGTGTCCATTCGCAGGACGTACCAGTTCGCTCTTGTTCAGAAACACAAGTATAAATGCGCGTTCGACGGAACACACCATCAGTGGACTATTGTCCTGATTAAGTACCAATACCCTGCTGTTCATGAATGCCTTTTAATTTTTTACTTCACCCCATCACTTAACAAATAAGCAGGGTACAAAAAATGAGAAGTGCTGAACAAAAATGGTCAGTAACTTTTGTGAATGTAATTTAAGACCAAATGTCAAACTAACAAAGCCAGGATGGTTTTCCTGGCTTTTGAGGCATTAAAGAAGGGTAATGGAGTTACGATCAGGCGATTGACGCCTGGACGATCTGTTCAATGTCCAGCTTTCGCATGCTCATGAATGCCTGAGCTGCCTTACCGGCCTTTTTGGGATCGCTCATTAGTTTGGTGAGAATCGTTGGAATGATCTGCCAGGAAACTCCAAAGCGATCCTTCAGCCAACCACACATACTTTCCTTGCCACCTTCGGTCAGTTTGTTCCAGTAGTAATCGACCTCTTCCTGGTTTTCACAATGCACCGTCAGAGACACACCTTCAGAAAATGGAACGTCTGCAGATACAACCTCAGACACCATAAACTTCTGATCCATCAATTGTATTTCAGCATGTCGAATCAAGCCGTCCTTCTCGGGGGCATCGTCAGGTCCATAGCGAACGACGCCTTCTGTCGATGCCGTCCTGAACACCTCTTCGTAATGACGAATAGCGGCCGCTGCATGACCGTATTGATCACCGGTAAACATCAGATACGGCGTGATCTTCTGGCGAATGTCCCTTTTCTGTTGAATGCCCAACTGCCATGAGACAGCAAATGCATCCGTCACCCATCCATACTTTTCACTCCACTGAGTCTTTTCCGGTTTGCTTACAATGGTTCCTCCCTTAATCAAAGCGTTCCAGGCCTGATCAAATTCCTCCACCGTTTCACAGCCCACGTAAAATGAAATCGACGCGTTGGGTTTATACATCGGTCCACCATCCAACAACGTGAGATGCTGGCCCGCCACTTCGATACCTGTTACAAAGGGTGACTGGGATGTTATCTTCGATGACTTAAATGCCGCGCAATACATGGCGGCAGCGTCTCTAGCCTGCCCGTTAAACCAGAGACACGGGGTAATTTTTTCTTTCATGTGTTCATATTTTGATGAACGAAACTACTATTGCCACCAGGCGATAAATAGAATAAAAACGACAAAATTCATTTTGGCTTCAAACCATGTTCCACATACTTTCCCGGAGTCGTGCTCGAGAACTCGCGAAACGACCTTACAAAATGACTTTGATCCGTAAATCCGTTGTCTGCGGCAACATCTGAGAGCTTATCAAATTGCTTTGACCTCACCTGCTGGAAGGATTGCTGAAACTGACAAATGCGCCGGTATTCTGTAGCACTGATTCCAACATACTTTTTGAACATCCTTTGAAAAGTACGACGGGTCATGTTCAATTGATCCGGCAGCTGGCTCAGCATATCGGCATCGGGATTAATCATAATGTTGTCCGTAGCAATTCTGATTGCCTCGCACGCCTGTGAATGATGAGCCAGTTGAGTAATAAAGAACTCGTCCAGCACGTTTATCATTTGCAGGGGATGTGAGGCCGCCATTAGTCGATCCTTCAAAGAACCTGCGGTCTTACTGTTCCAGTCGTCGCACGATATAGGATTCTTTGCTAAAGCCGACGCATCAATACCAAATAGTGCAGCCATAGAGAACGGCTTAAAACCATAGATGATTGTAATGGCGTGATTGGTGCTGACCTCGAAGTCGGTAGGTATCGGAGTACCATACAAAGTTATTTCAACATCATCTGTCCTGTCTGCACCCGGTGTGAGTTGTACGAGCACTGCTGCCATACCCGCCACCACCAACGGAACATTTGGGCGAACGTCTTCTGAAAACATATCGACAACCAAAATTGTACGAATGTAGTTCGCCAAATTCTCGCAAGGAGCCTGATACCAGTACCTCATAACATTGATCAGTGAAGGCTCACCGAATGCTTCTCCGGAAGCGGTGCTTTATTCGCGAGCCAAAGCACCAAGACAGTTTCGAATACCAGTGTGAAAGGTATCACCGAAAGGTTTTTAAAGAACAGGAGAATGGTCCATTCGGATGAGGTGCCGACGAGAATTCCCTCACGTTTCAGTGTGAGATACAAGCAGGTTTCGTAGGCCAGCTGATTGATGAGTAGATTCAAGCCCCAGGCGATCAACCCGAAGAGGACTAAGCTGAATGTCAATGCTGACCAGCGTGATTTCATCTTGCTCCAGGCGTGGCCCGAATAACTTCGAAACTGAATCTTACCTGTAACCAGCCGAACAACTTGTTGCAGCCCTTTTCGCACATTTGCTACTCCCAAAACAAACAACAAGATGGCTACACGCGACGCTTCGACGACGATCTCCAGCAGCGTGTGGGTCAACCGTGATACTTCGCCAAAACCGCCCAACTGAATCACCCTGCCCAATGCAGCTATCAAACCCAATGATACTAACACAATCCAGTGCCGTTTCATAAAAGAAAGACTGGCAATCATTGGTTCGAGGTTAGACTTGAGGGCAGCGCTCTTCATGTTATGGCTATATGTTGATTTGATATCATCACAAGTTTTAAACGATAAGCAATTGCAATTCGTTGCTATTAAACGATGATTCTAACTGGATCGAAAGCAATGAAATATGTCTACTTCTCTGTTCTGCAGGCATCCAGGATTTTCGTTTTGAAGCGATAATCATCCCTGAAGATATCAAAAAAATCATTGGTAAAATTGTGCATATCTTTTAATTCCACCTCTGAAAAGTGCTCTTTTTGTTCGTCGATCAATCCCTGTAACTCGGTCTCTTTGTCGAGGTACTCTTTTCTGATTTCCTGCATCGCTTCCGGCGACTTACAGAAGCCGCGGTACACTCTGTCACGAATATCGCCTGTACCCAGATTTGGCGGGTTCTCGCGCGCGTAGTATGCATTCACGAAGCCAGACATGTCGAAATCATACGATAAGGTTATATACTTTGAATCGGCGTATAGCACGTTCGTGTTGTGCTGATAAACGGCGGACCAATCGGCGTTACTGATCATATATTGAAAGTAGTCGTTTCGAAGTGCCTGCTTTTCCTCGAATGCAGCGGGACTTAGTCCCTTCACTTCCATGATCTTGCCATTTGAACGTTTCGCAACATTTGAATTGTCCTCCACCAGAAAGGTAAGTAAGTCGTATTCACGCGGCTTTTTCGCCGTAACCTCTGTCAGGTGGAGATTTGCCAGGCGTGTCAGGAAATGATAGGGAGATACGGTCTCATAAAACTTGTAGCAAATGTATTCGCGTCGGATGAGTTGATTCATGTCAGAAGTAATCCGGCACGGCATGACAATCTTCAATGATTTGTTCCCATGAAAGAGAGTTGAATCTATGTCGTCTTTGCTGAACTTGACTTTCAACGGAGGAAAATAACAATAACGGAGTCGGAAATTGCCGCGAACACGGGCTTCCGTTGGAAGCGTCTTCCATTTTTCGGGCGACTCCTCGTATTCAAACTTTACTGAGACAAAGGTTGAATCATTCGTCTTCTTTTTGATAGATTTGACAGATCCCGTCGCGCGAAGATTGATCGCCTCTTTTGATTGAAAGAGCGGAGTAACTTTCTGGGCAGTGGCGGTTAAAACGCATAGTCCTAACAGGAACAACAATCCCAATTTTCTTTTCATTTCGAATGAAGGTGCTGAATTACTTCAATGTACGAACTTTCCTGACCATTTTGATTTCCCAGGCAGCCGCTTTTTTGGCGATCACCTATGATCTAAGATTGAGTCACAACCTGCTTTTGTTTGGGGTGATCATCGTATTCCCTCTCCATTTCTCGTTGCAGGCTGCATTCAAGAGGCGAGAGAAGGCGCTCGAATATTTCAGCCAGTTCAAAGCCGGTGCGATGGCCGTGCATTATTCATTTGTTGTATCGCAGAATCTGCCGGACGACAAGAAAGCGGAGATACGCAATCTGCTTAAATCAATGTTTGCTACACTGGTCGCGCAACTGGAAGGCTACAAGGTTGAATATGCTACCATGCAGCTCAAGCTTAACGAGGTTATGGCGTTTGCCGATAAGTATCGCGAAGAAATCTCAAAACGAAATGTGCTTCGCATAATCCGTTACATAAAGGACATGACGGAAAGTTCCACCTTCCTGATCAGTCTCGTGCGCCACAGAACTATGTATGGGATCCGGTTCTATTCTACGTTGTTCATCATGCTCTTTCCACTGATTCAGGCACCGATAGTTCTGCATCTGTTTAAAGACCTTCCCCACTGGGCAATCTATCTGGGCTGCGGTTTCGGCAGCTTCCTGCTGATTACTCTGGCCAACTTCCAGAAATTGATCGAGTATCCATTCGACCCCAAAGGCATGGATAATATTGTTCTAAGGGACTTTGATCTTGATATCTGAAGGCAGGTAGTGACAGTTCCGATTTGTACAATTTCTTTGCACATAAGATTCGAATCTTTCGGCTCCAATATCCGTTGATCTGAAATAGCACACTGAATGTTGGTCACTCGTTAGCATGCTGAATTATTACCGTGGATCTTCAATAGATAATACTTCAATTACGGTTTGAACTACCAGGAATACATACCGTCAGAGTCATTGCGCAGCTACGTCAAATGTTACTACGTTTTTGAGGCTGCCGATCAGAAGATCATCAATGACAACGCCTTCGCTACCGGCTGTGTCGAGGTGATGTTCAATCTCCAGGGGTCTCGATGGGAAACGCAGGAGAAAGGAAAGTTTACTCACACCGCCAAAATGGAGTTGTGGGGGCAGATCGTCCGGCCGATTCCCATCAGGCTTTCGGGAAACAGCTTAATGTTGGGAATACGATTTCATCCTTTTGGAGCTGCCATATTCCTCAACGATGACGTCAGCTTGTTCAACGACAACATCGTAGAACTCCGAGGCGTAATGGGGACGGAGGTTGATGAGTTGTATGAACAGCTTCAGGATACTGCTGCCATCGCCGGAAGAATAGTGCTTCTTGAAAGCTTCCTCCACAGGCGACTTGCACTTCATGAAAAACGCCGAGACAAGAGCACGCTAGTCAAAATGGTGATGAACGAATTGACGCGTGACGACTTCTTCGATAACATCGATAACGTTGCATCGCGATACGGTATCACCTCTCGTTATCTTCAAAAGATCTTTTTACAGCACACCGGTTTAACGCCAAAACTCTTCAGCAAGATTAACCGCTTTCAGAAGAGTTTGGTCCTCATTGGCAAGGGTGACCTATCCCTCACCTCAATCGCTTATCAGAGCGGCTATTTCGATCAGTCACATTTCATCCGCGAATTCAAATCATTCACTGGAAATACGCCGTCGCGATTTGATGGAGAAAATTCCTCAGCCATTCTGGCATCTCCCAATAAGTAGTTCCGTTCTGTACAATTCTCTGATCGTGGCGCGTTGCATCTTTGTAACATGTTAAACGACACAGCGAGTAAAGAAATGAAATCCACATTTGAGGAATTCGACGCCCTTCACCAGGTGAAGGAGTTATTTGTATTACCCAATGCATGGGACGCACGAAGCGCCATGATATTGCAGGACCTTGGATTCAAAGCTATAGGAACATCCAGCGCAGCCGTTGCCTCAGCGCTTGGATATGACGACGGTGAGCAGATGTCGTTCGAGGAATATCTGATGATCATCAAACGTATAACCGCATCAGTGAAAGTACCGGTAACGGTAGATATGGAGATGGGCTATGGTACAACACCATCTTCAATCTATGCTAATATCCAAAGGCTGGTGGGTGCAGGAGTAGCCGGGATCAACATCGAGGATTCGATCATCACCAATTCAAAACGAACGCTGGGGAGCGCCGAAGACTTTGCAAAGACTATTCAACATCTGAAGAACAGTCTTCAGCGTGAGGGAAAGTCACTATTTATCAACGTACGAAGTGATACCTATTTACTGAAAACCGCCAATGCACGAGACGAATCCTCTCGGCGTGCAAAGCTATACGCATCAGCCGGCGCAGATGGGCTTTTTCTTCCGGTGATCAGTCAGGAAGACGATATCAAAGCTGCGGTCGAAGCGAGTCCTCTTCCACTGAATGTGATGTGCATACCAGGCCTTCCCGATTTCACAAAGCTGCAATCGCTGGGTGTGAGGAGGGCAAGTATGGGACCGTTTCTTCAGATGAAGACTTATGGTCGCGCTAAAGAACTCGCCTCGAACGTGATCAGCGAGGGAAGCTTTAAAAGTATTCTTTAGTTGTACATCCTAAACAAGGAAATACATCCTAATGAACTGACGAGGACAACGTTCTCGGATGAAAACATCATTGAATATCCTTTTTATAAATAAACCAAAAAAACGTTCATATGAAACTACCAGTTAACGCGCATGAAGCGCATCGCAGTTTAGCGGCCGCATACAACACCGGCGATCTCAAGACAGTACTTAGCATGTACGACACAAACGGAATCATTGTCGCCGAGCCGGGCAACCCGGTGAGCGGAAGAGAAAAATTTGAAGCCGCCGTTAAAGGAATTCTCGGCATCAAGGGTGTGATGGAAATCAAGACCGTGTATTGCCTTGAGTCCGGGGATGTAGCTGTAGGTCGTTCCGAATGGAGCATTAAGGACGGGAATGAAACCAAGGTTGCTGCCAAAGGTGTCGAGTTGCTGAAGCGTCAACCCGATGGAACATGGAAGGTACTGATCGACCACGCATTTGGCGCCGAAGGATCGCTGGGAACAGAGTGAGGAACAGTGCGAGAGTGAGGATCACTTGGAACAGAGTGAGGAACAGTGCGAGAGTGAGGATCACTTAGAACTGTCCTAAATGTAAAGAGCCTGCTGATATCGGCGGGCTCTTTCAATTGTGACGCTTGGTCGGAGTTTGTTGGTGCTATTAAATCAACAAATCACCAAATCGACAGATCAACTAATGATTTGAGGTTACTATATTTAGGCAACACCCTGAACAACTTCTCGCCACCGGCAGCGCATGTGAGTTTGCCCAAACTGGCCTATCGCTAAATGTTCATGATGCCCAAACTTACAACCTATGAAACCAGTATTACACTTCCTCCGCACGACCATAACAGGTGGAATTCTTTTTCTTATTCCAGTAGTGATATCCATCATTATTCTTAACAGGGCAAAACTTATCATGCTGAGACTTTCAAAGCCACTCACTGATAGGCTTCCAGACATTATCTTAGGGCTGGACGGTAGCAACATTCTGGCTATCGTATTGCTGATCCTGGTTTGTTTTGTTGCCGGATTGATCTTTCATTCTAAATCAATCCGCAGGCATATCGACTGGCTGGAGGAGAATGTGCTTGCGTACCTGCCCGGCTATACGATGATTAAATCCATCGCTGCTGACGTGGTCGGGCACGGCGATGCTGCCAACCTTAAGACAGTTCTCGTTAAAGGTGAAGATGGCTGGAGTGTCGGCTTTCTATCGGAACAGGACGACAAGAACAGTGTTGTGTTCATTCCTGAAGCACCGCGGCATGATTCTGGCGAACTAAAGATTGTGCCAAACGAAGCAGTGAAAATAGTAAACGTTCCTACAGGAAAGGCGGCCCGTTACATACAACGATATGGCAAGGGAACGTTGGCATGGGCGAATGAGGCGGAGAAAAATTAAGAATTAAGAGTTAAGAATTGGCTGGCGCATGATGGCGTCAAACTCATTGATTATCCTTTGAGATCCCTGGGGCTAGAGGCCCTTTGCGTCGAGTGAGTCCAGAAATGTCTTAATTGCAGCAATGTTTTGTTCCCGGTTGTCGTGCATAGTGCCATGGCCGGCGCCTTCTATAACTACCAGCTTCGAGCCGGCAACAAGGGTTTGAAAGTAACGCACCGTCTTAGGTCGCGCTTCGTCAAACTCGCCGGTGATGAACAGCGTGGGGACGTCGATGTTCTTCAACTCATCAAGATTATCGTACGACTTCAACGTTCCCGTTGCCGTGAATTCGGTGGGCCCCCACATGTATTTGTAGATGAACTTGTTTCCAGGAGCGGGTACAGTATCAAGTTCGCTTGTAAGGCGGGTCTTTCTCAGCCCGAAATTTTTCGCATAGATCTCATTGGCTGCCAAATATGCTGCCGCTTCAAAATCACCAGTTTTCTCTCCCTCATATATTGCCCGCTGAGTGGAGTCCGGGAGCCCCATAATCAATGTGTCGGCGTCGGCTTTCCAAAGCCTCGTATTGAAGTAAGGACTATTGAAGATCAGTCCTTTGATACCCTGAGGATACTTTTCATAGTACTCCAGCGCCAGTGCCGTTCCCCAAGAATGCCCATGAAGGTAAAACGTCTGAAGTCCCAATTCCGTCTTCAGAGCTGCTACCTGTTCAACAAAGTTATCGACCGTTAACAATGTGGTGTCCTCATGATATCCTGAGCGGCCGCTGCCAAGCTGGTCAAACAAGATGATCGGGCGATCTTCGCCAATGGATGCGAGCTGGTAAAAGCTTCTGCTTGTCCCTCCTGGCCCGCCATGAGTAAGCATCAGCGGTGTGCGCTTCCCTTTTCCTATAACTCTGTACCATATCTTTCCACCCTTTACGTCAACATATCCTTCTCCAGGTGCAAGAGCCGGTCGCGATTGACAACCGAAAGTGAATATGACAAAGGCAAGGACGATGGAGGCAGGAAAAGTCCGGCGATTTTTCATGTAGTATTACTTAAGATTCACAAGATAACAAAACCACATGCCTTATGGGGCCACAATGCCGGTCAACCATTGCGAGCTGATAGGGAAACTATTTGCTTCGGATCAAATCCAGCAGTGCCTCCGGTTCATTCGTAGTGATGAATTCAACATTTTGCTTCAACAAATCTTTCATCAGATCCGCATCATTCACCGTCCATACATTGACGGTAAGCTTTCGTTCATGAGCATCCCTGATCCAATCCGGATTCTTTTGAATTATTTTGAAGTGGTAGTCGAGTCCGAAGAAATGGTCGGCCACCAGCTCTTCCGGCGACTTGTCGCCATTCAGATAAGCAACTTTGGCGTAAGGAGCTAGTCGTAGCACTTCCCTGCATACATCAAAATCGAAGGCAATGTAGTCGACCCAGGCCTGCGCGTGGAGGCTCTCGACCATCGCCACAATCTTGCGGGTCAATGCAATAGAGCTTTCCTTGCCCATCTCCGACGACTTGATTTCAAGAATCAATTTCGTCTTCAATTGTTCCATGCCCGTCTTCAGGTAGCCTTCGAGAGTAGGCATAGGCTCGCCGTTGGGCAGGCTAATCTTCAATAATTCAGATGCAGTCGACTTTGCGATGGAGACGCCCTGAATAGAATTATCATGATTCACCAATGGAACGGAATCGGACGACATGTGAACGTCAAACTCGCTCCCCTCACAGCCAAGCTTTATAGCGTGCTTCAATGAAGCAATCGAGTTCTCCGGTGCTCCTGTATTCTTCCAGGCGCCGCGATGAGCCACTACCCTATTCCGAATAAAATCATTTTTAATTATGATGAAAGTTGAAGTCACTTCGCCAGAAGATGTTGACGCCCTAATCTCGATTTCAAAGCGTTGCTGTGTGCTCTTCAGTTTTGAGCTTCTTACATGTAGAACATTGTCCTTCCCAATGCTGAACACAGCAGCATCTTTGCCACTTACGGTGGCAGAAGTAATTTTGCCTTGCCTGCTCAACACTTCACCAACAACGTCGGAATTATCATTAATCACATATCCGGTGAGGAAGATTTGCTGAACGGGCATATTTTCGGGGGACACAGAGAATAGCGTAAGGCAGAACAACAAAGTTATCAGTTTATGCATCATATTCCGTCAATTGAAGTCTTTACCATTGGTCGATATCAGGTACAGCGTGTTGGAATAAGGAAACGACGCCACCTTTCGTTCATTAACGACCTTGCCCAGTTTTCCCAACACAAACATCCTACTGACCAGATTTATGTCTTCGCTATTGTCGAGAAGAACGCCATCTATTGAGGAGATGAACCTGCCGTTTGCCCCCAGACGAAAGTATAAGATGGTAGAGCCGTCCTTCAACTTTCCGATCGGCTGAACGATAAAGAACCCAAAACAGAAATAGAACGCTGCAGCAAACAGCGAAAAGATGAAGATTCTCCTGAGGAACTTAGCCATGAGGTTTGTTACGAAGCAGCGAGGCAGCACTATAGCGCCAGACGGCTCACTATGATCCGTAAAACAAACACATTATCAGCAAAGACCAAATGGGAATAAAAAACTATTCGTAAGAAACTGAGGAGGCAATCAGATCGTTGAAACGCGATTCGACCGATTCGTAGATCGTTCTCTTAACATCCTTCATCACAGTTGCCACGCGTGGAAGCGTGCCCATCGACGATTTGTAAGCGCGGCGATCGCGCAGATACTGCTGGCCGAATGAATAGGCCATCCTTCCGCTGGCGTCGGTGGGACTATGACCGACATGCGTTGCTGTCAAGGGGCTTCTGTAAATATTTCCGTAGTAAGACAGGTATGCGGCGAGGTTGGGCACTATATAGCTCGTGTGTCCCAGCTCGTGGGCGAGAATGTTAAGGGAAGTATCGCAGATCCATATATCGATAGCGACAGTGAACTTTCCAAACCGGGATTGACTGGCGTCAGTATCCGTCGGGGATACCCGGAAGAAGCTCGTGCCGCTCAACTTCATGGGTGACTTCTGTTCGGGAACAAAGCGCACATAGACATCCGTTTCCCTTCCGCGCTTGTCTTCCAGTGCGTCCATGAGCGCATACATTTTTGGTGAGACGGCCTTAAATTGCAGAAGCAATGACTGGGTGAGCTCATACATAGCAATTACATCCGCGTGCTTCTTTATTGCTGTGTGTATCTTCCTTCGCTCCCGCTCCGACATATCAGGTTCGAATAATAATCGTTGACTCAATAGTTGAAGACACTCGCGTGCGATAGAAAGTTCGGGCGCATATCCGTTCCGCATCCTGGCCGTCAGTGAACTGGTAAGCAACAAGCATAGGAGTAGCAGCAGTATACATTTTGCGTACATACTGAATGATGGTTAAAAAAAACTATTAACTATTATAGAGGAATCAGCGGGCGCACGATAGTCGGGTAGCCAATTATCATGCCGTCGCAGATTGTTTGTTATTCAATCTGCTTTATCAATCATCACGATGTATTTTGTTCAGATGTGAACAGCTAGGTTGTTCCTTACTGAACATATCCATGGTTCCGTTGGCCTGATCATTAATCATATCATACTAAAGACCAAACAAAATTCAAATGGTTACAGCTCACCATAGAATTCATAATGCTTTATTTCAAAATCACGCTACCTGGATGAGGGAACTGCCACCAACAATTCCGTTCTCCGATTGACAGGATGATCATGAGAGGCGTTCTTGCGTAACCACCCAGCGTGACTTCAAAAGCCCGAGATAAAAGATTGAACTCAAACCATACTCTATTATACGTTGAAACTTTCAGACCAAATCTCAGGCGATGTCTTGTGGCGCAGGTTTCTTGACGAAAGGTTGAGGTGACTCGTTTAAGTGCAGACAAAAGGTCCAAAACAATGACGACTCCGCTTGAACTGCGCAATCGTTCACAGGTAAGAAACACGAAACACCCCATGCCCGAAAACGAACGTCAATCTTCAACAACGAACGGGCCATGCGCCAACACACTTCGAAAGCACGTCAAATTCAATTCTTTTGCTGCACTGCAGCTCTGGAACAACTTTTGAATTTGACTAGCTGAATACAAGCACCATGTTCAGAAATTATCTTACCGTAGCCTGGAGAACTCTCCTTCGGAACCGTCTCTTCTCTGCCATTAACATCGCCGGTCTTGCAATCGGGCTTTGTGTATGCGGCCTCATTTATTGCTACATACAATTCGAACGAAGCTATGATACATACAATGTGAACGGCGACAGGCTATACCGTGTCACCATCAGCAGTCAGGAAAGCAATGGTTCCTTTAATCAGTCGGCAGCCAACCATCCCGCTGTAGCACCGGCCATGAAGGCAGACTTTCCGGAGGTGGAAACTTTCGCGCGTCTAGCCAAGACAAACTTCTTCGTGAATTCGATCACGCTGTCGTCGCAGGACAAGCAAGGCAACCTTACCTCATTCAATGAAGAAAAGATGTTCCTGGCCGACGGTCCTTTTCTTACCATGTTCTCGTACCCTCTTGTTGAAGGAGATGCTGCGTCGGCTTTGGTTGAAAAGAACTCTGTGGTAATCACTGAGTCGCTGAAGAAGAAGTTTTTCGGAGAGGAGCCCGGCCTTGGCAAGCAATTGAGTCTGAACCGCGAGGTGAACCTCACCATCACAGGCGTGCTCAAAGATATTCCCGAGAATTCTCATCTGTCCTTCAACGCGCTGGTTTCATTTTCTTCTGTAGGTGAAAACTGGGGATACGACCAATGGCGCTGGCCCGAGTTCTACAACTATGTACTCCTGAAGCCCGGTGTTGATGCGAAGAATGTCACGGACAAGTTTCCCGGTATGGTTGATAAGTATCTCGGTGATGTCGTGAAGGAATATAAATGGGACATCAAACTTCATCTCCAACCTATCAAGTCGATTCATCTTACATCCAATTTGTCTCTTGAGCAGGACGTGAACGGCAGCGAGAGAGTGGTTTACTTCCTCGGGTTACTGGGCATATTTATTCTCGTAGTTGCCTGGATAAACTACATCAACTTATCCACGGCAAAATCGCTGGAGAGAAGTAAAGAAGTAGGGTTGCGTAAGGTGGTTGGAGCGAACCGGACACAACTCATCATACAATTCTTCTTCGACGCATTCCTGGTGAATTTCCTCGCGTTGATCACCGCCGCCTGTTTTTTGATGATCACGCTTCCTTTGTTTGAGCAGCTCGTAGGCAAGCATCTCAGCACGGTACTTTTTGACAGCCATGTAGGCGGATCTGCCGGCATCTGGATGCTGGCCGTCGGTATCCTGATAACGGGAACACTATTGGTCGGAAGTTACCCTGCCCTTCTGTTGTCATCATTCAATCCGGCACTGGTCCTCAAGGGCAAATTCTATAAGTCATCTTCAGGCCAACTGCTGCGCAAGGGATTGGTGACCTTTCAATATGCATTGTCAATATTCCTCATTGCCGGCACGATCATTATGTATCGTCAGATGGCCTTCATGCAGAAACAGGATCTAGGGTACAACAAAGACCAGATACTGGTTATTAAGTCGCCCGCTGTGTTTGACTCCACACTGGCCAATCATGTTACCTTCTTTAAGAATGAACTTGAACGGGTGTCGGCCGTTAAAAATTCGGCAGCATCAGATGGAATACCGGGACGAGTGTTGCTTGCACGTAACGGTATACGCAAACAGGGGCTTACACACGACGCTGATTTCAATTGCTTTCAGCAAAGCGTTGATAAGGACTTCTTCGACACCTATCAGATGAAGCTGCTCAGTGGACGTTCATTTTCCGAGAAGGATATCTTTTCATATGATCATGAGGCTCCTTTAATTGTGAATGAGTCGCTTATTCATCAACTGGGTTTTCAAAATCCTGAAGAGGCGATACATCAGAAAGTGAGTTTTGGTATGGGACCCCGCGAACAGCATGGAGAGATTGTTGGCGTTATCAAAGACTATCACCAGGTATCGCTCAAGAGTAAATACGAGCCGATGATGTTTCTCGTCCCGGAGTTCACCGCCTGGGGTTACTTCTCTGTCAATCTAGAGGCGGGTAACATGCGGGCGTCGATAGATGAGATACGAGGCATTTATGATAAGGCGTTTCCCAACAATGCGTTCGAGTACTTCTTTCTCGATGAATTCTTCAATCGTCAGTATGCCGCCGATGTGCAGCTTGGTTCAATCTTTGGCATCTTCACTGGACTTGCCATTGTGATCGCCTGCCTTGGATTGCTTGGTCTTTCGATCTTCGCTGTCATCCATCGGACGAAGGAAGTGGGTATACGTAAAGTGCTGGGTGCATCAGTGCTTACGATATTGTCCCTCTTCTCCGCCGACTTCCTGAAACTGCTTGCTGTTGCCTATGTTGTAGCGACACCGCTTGTGTATATCGCGGCTCAGAAGTGGCTTTCGGCATTTGCGTTTCATGTTACACCAGGCTGGGAGTTGTTTGTTGTGCCGCTGATGTTCCTGACGTTCATTTCACTGTCGACGGTGGGATTGATTTGTTTCAGGGCGGCGACGGCAAATCCTACCTCGTCGCTGAGGCAGGAATAGGCTACGCGGCGAAAATTTATTGAGCTAAATATGTTTGTCAATCCGAAGTTGTGCATCTGGGGATTGATATTGCTCGGCGGGTTGACCGGTGCAGTCAATTATTACGACCGTCCAAACCGAGTGGCCCTCCATCGTGAGTTCGCCGTGAGAAGAATCAATGAGATCCTCGGCGATTCTACCAAAAGATATCGGCCATACGGCGCGAAGATCTTGATCAAAGATTCGGAAACTGCAATTAATATTGCCGAGCCGCTTCTGTTCGGTGCGTTTGGCGAAGAGAAAATACATCACGAACGACCCTACGGTGTATTTCAGATTGGTGAATATTGGTTCCTTTCAGGATCACTGAGAGGCCGATACGACAGAGGTGGAGGATTTGAAATTATCATTGACTCGAGAGATGCACGAGTAATTAGTCTCGGTCACTACAAATGATGGTTGCAATTAAAAGGATGATGAATGACCACTGCTTACTGCAAACCGGCGGAAGTGGATAACATTTTCCTTATCGGCCGTTTCCTTTTCGATCCAGGAAGCCATTTCTTGTTTTGTGTACTGGCTCACGAAGCATTGAATAGATGCGAAGTATTTGTTTTCATCTTCCTTATCGAAAGGAATGGAGGTATTAAAATATTTGGAATCGGCATATCCCAGTTCATCAACATCGAACTTTGCAGCCTGCTGTTTCGTCCAGCCGAGATAGTAGAGCGGGTATTTATCAACCCAACCTTCCCGTAACAACACTTCGGTCACCAGGTTGCCGACGATTCGATGATCAGCATGCCCGGTATCGCCGTCGGGTCCGAATGTGATAATCATGGTTGGACTAATTGCCTCAATGTGATTCTTCAGTGCATCGCGGAGAGCACGTGTCTGGCTAAAATATTCAGGCACGCTGGTTTGAGAACCGAGACCGTCATGATAATCCAACATGATCAGGGAATCGAGTCCGAGAGCTTTTTTAGAACAGGCACATTCCGACTTTCGTACGGCAATCAGGGAGTCGGGGCTTGAGAGTTTGGTCCTCGTTCCGTACCGGCCATCTGTAGCCACGATGTATACAAGCTTATCCGACTTGGCCAGCTTTGCCATTATCGGACCGATCGTGGTTTCATCATCTGGATGGGCGAATACTACAAGTATTGCTCTGCTCATCTGACTGTCGGCACAGGTTGAGAGAATTACAACGAAGACACTGAGAAGAAATAGTTTCATATTGAGCTGATTATTGAGCTGATTAAGCATTTTACTATCGGTCGTGTTCGAAGTGCAGGAACTATCTGATTAGCAGCAATTCAGAATTTCTACCGTACGTCATTCTTCTTTACGCCGAGCAAATAATACACAGGCATTTTGCTGTTCGTCTTACCAATCTCCCATTGAAATGTATCACCGTTCCTCAACGATGCCACCAGCTCCTTCAATTCTTTCGCCGAATACATTCTGAGGATAGATGCAATGCCATCCCAGAGAATAAACAGCGGAACAATTGGAATGAGATAGATGAAAGGCAATACGTTCCATCGGACAGGTCGCATGAAGGGCGTGAATAGCCACGTGTTTATGGGAACGAACAGCATCGACAACCAACTGGCTACTGTACGATTTAGTGGCTCAAATATGCCGATCGGTGATTGTGTATCAACAGCGTTTTGCAGGATACGTTTTGCTTCGTCGGGACGAAAGTGATGAAAAGCACCGAACAAAGTGATGAATTTACCCCTCAAGTGAGCAGGCATGTCCATCGCGTTTACGGAAGCAGACTCATACCTAAAGATGCCTGGAAGCTGACTCCTCGTATATTCGAATGATTTGACGTTTGGATAATAATCCGTGAGAACAACCTTAAGACCCGGAGTATCGCATTGAAGATCCAATGCAAGATCGACAAGGCTGCTGCCTCCACCGGAAGCGCAATCCACCCATTCGTTGCTGCCGCTCGAAAGCAAACCTTTCTTAAGAAAAGGTAACACTGGCTTATAGATTCCGAAGTGAATAGCAATGAAACGGAGATAATCGGTGCCGTAGTCGCGCCAGCTTTCCGGAAACCAGCGCAGGTCTTCCCATTCGAGGGCGTGTATTCTCTTCATGGATGTCTGAGTTAAAGGGTGAAAGCGACCACCACCCCTCCTGAAGATTTCCACCCAAACGAATATAATCAAAAGGACATATTGCAACCAATTCTTAAATCACTTGTATCTTCCTGATAGGAGGAAAAGCATCATTCATCGCCCAAACTAATTTTGCTTTGATGCTATCTTGCGTCTATGAGTAAACAAGTTCCAGGGGATCTTTTCAAAGGACAGTTCATTGGCATGTACGACGTGAACGGCAACGCTCTGCATGAAGGTGACTCGGTGCGGCTATACTACAAAGGCGAGTTTCCCATCTGCAAAATAGTCTATGTACCGGAGTGGGCGATGTTCTGCCTTCAATGGCCGGATGGATACCAAAACAAGTTTCCAATGAATGCGGAGAGATACGAGAGAATTAAGAATTAAGAATTAAGAATTAAGAATTGTAGGACTGTTTAGGGGCTTTAGCAAAATATTTAGGCGGAATTGCAGTTATTCTTAGCATCTGCTCCTGTATGTGTTTATTCGGTAAGACAATCCTCCTTGGGGGGATGATGTGTGTACTTCATTTGCCTTTGCATGGGCAGAAAACAGTTTCGAGTGATTCGGAGCCGTTTTCAACGGTGGTTCTCTTCAGAACGTTCGACATCTTCAGTTTCGACAGGAGCTATAAACTCTATGCCAGCGATAGCCTCCTGGGAAGGATCAAGACTAAAGATGTAATCATACTGGAGACCTATCTCGATCGCGTTTCGCTTCATGCTGGCACTAAGGCGCCTTCGCTGAATGCAGACAAGCGCACAAACTACCAGAAGCGAAAGAGCATTAACTATCCCGTCACTCTGAAGCCCGGAGAGGTGTACTTCGTTAAATGCGGATACCTTCTTCAGAATCTGTTCGATCTTCCAAGGCAACCTACTATCAGGCTCCTCAAACCTGAAGAAATTGGCAAATACCTCAGAAAGAAATTTGTGAGCAGACAAATCAAAGACTACCTCTACGACGACTGGCTAACTAAAAATAACCTTAAACGAT
The DNA here is from genome assembly GCF_037203685.1 of Chryseolinea sp. T2. Lineage (NCBI taxonomy): Bacteria > Pseudomonadati > Bacteroidota > Cytophagia > Cytophagales > Fulvivirgaceae > Chryseolinea > Chryseolinea sp. T2. The sequence continues at coordinate 466,177 of NZ_JBBCAU010000004.1, read as the reverse complement.
TGGAGTAACCTAAGGTATTACATTTGAACTGTCGGGGCAAATGGAATACAGTAATAGCACGCGATGTGAATCACGTCAGCCCTTATTGTAAAGCAACGCACACGCTATTGTCAGCTCGGCGAGCAGTTTAAACACATCCTCAAACAAAACACCGGCCGCCAGGACATCCATGATTACCGATATCGAACCGAGGACTGCACCAATGAAGAGCAGTAGCCGGCCTGATCCCTGTAACATCCTTGCCAGCGTATAGGCTACCAGAACGCCGGCGGCGGCACCGATCAATACCGGCGCTTCGTAAAACCAGAAAGGTCTTGAGTGGTCGGTGAAGATCAACCATTCCTTAAGTCGCTCATGAAACATAAAGTGTTCGTCGGCCGCAAGCAACAGAAAGAACAAAGCTATAACATACCACTTCCAGTTACGGCTTTGCATCCCGTTAATGAGTGAGCAAGTGGCGCCGACGGCCAACAACACTCCCGACAGCCACGTGCCGGCGGAAGATTCGCCTGAAGTTGCCTGCAACGGATAGGGCATACTACGATAGACTGCCGCAGCGATAACCGTGACAAAAAATACACAGAGGAAAAAGATGCCTGTCAGTTGTTTCGGAATCATGCGCATTCCTGCCCGGAAGAGTATAGAATCATATACCTTCAGTTCGAAAAATTAACAATCAAGAACAGCCCGGCTTTAAGGATAAGGATCATGTGCAATCAAGCTCGGAAGAATAGTCAAGGACCTGCCATTTGCCGTTGTTGTTCACATACCATAGCACTTCCGCCATGGTGTCGCTGGCAATACCTTCGAATGCTCCCGATACGCAACCCAGATCGGCAATGCCATCTCCGTTGAGGTCAATCGTCCAGACGCCGGCGGAATGTCGCACCAGTTTATACCCTGTGTGCGAAGAGCTATAGGAAACATAAACACCAAGGATGTTCATTGGATCAATCGGCTTATCACACGCGAAAGTGTAGAGTGGCTGGTCGGACACACATCCTAAGCTTTCGGCGACTAGTTTCACTTCGACCGAGATCAGCCTGGCAGGAACGACTCCTTCATCGGTCAGGAATGATACAGTTATCGGATTCACGAAGCGATGAATAAGCGAGCCGACTCCATTCACCTCCTGTGGCCCCATTTCATAAGAACGCAATGGCTTACCAAAATCAAGTTTGACAGGTACGTTTTTGAAATGGTATAGCGAGTTGAAGAAGTATCGTCCGTTTTCGCTGAGCACGCTTGTGTAATGCTTCTCCGGCTTGCCATTCGGATCTGTGAATGGTGTTCCATCTTCAGTGACCACCTCCTCTATGAAAGGCGCGCCACCGAGAAAGAAGAACTTGCCATTAGCAAGGTACTTTGAAGCTCCTGGTTCCGGCAAATAGGAGACTGACTTGTCGTCATCGCCCTGCAAGCGTTCAAGTTCAAGCAAAGACGGACAAGCGTCTTTCGCCGGAGACCCCGCTTCAATCCACTTCTTATAATTCTGTATGGCCTGCCATGCTGCAATCTCTACAGGTCTGAATATGGCACTATCGGAAGGTTCAGTGAGTATTGGTGCGGGGCCGCCATCTGCATCGAGGTGCGTCATCTCAAGGCTGTCTTTTAATGCGACAGATTTCTCTGACGCATCAAGGACTTTCTGCAAGGGTAAAAAACTCACTAGCAACTTTCTCACCTCATTATCTACGGGACCATCATAAGCGATAATTGCACGGGGCCACAACGCTGCCGGGCCATCGTTCTGTGCAATCATATCATCATCTTCGACGATACCCGTTGTATCAGTTCCTGCAGAGGCAAGGCTATCGTTCAACTCATTGTCAGACGTGCTTTCCTTTTTGCAGCCTGCCAGGCAAAATGTCATCACGAGGATTGACAGTTTGATCCGGAAGGTCAAACTGTACCTGAACTTCAGCGAGGTGTTGAATGCCGTTAACATTGGAACGAGAAATGAAGTTGGTTTGACACAAAGAAAGAGAAAAAAACAAAACCAACGCTCCCGGTGCTGGTCAGAAAACATCATCTCCGCGCTTATCGTATTACGCCATATCACCCAGAGAATATTACGAGGGCTCCCACCTGTTTATACTTTTGGCCGTTGCAGTTCAGGTTCGTGCCAAACACGTCAGGACACGCCCGACATCTGTCGCGTCCGTTGGCTTATATAGCGTTACAGCACAAGCCTAACCCGGTACAAAATTATGATTCTGACTGGTTTACAAGTCAAGGCGATAAAGCCAGTACTTCTTATTAAATCGCGGCTCGAGTTCTTTTACAACATAGAATCCCATACTCTCATAGATGTGCCTGGCAGCATTCATAAATTCCGAGGTATGCAGTCCCATAACCTTTTCGTGTTGTGACCGGGCATGTTCAATGCACATCGACATAAGGCCACGGCCAATACCCTTACCGGTATAGGCGGTATCCACAGTTACCATCCGGACATAACACCAGTCGGCGGGGAAGATATCGGTTGGGTTTCCGTTGGGGACGAGGAAGGCCATGCCTGCAATTGTATCTCCAACTTCACAGATGGCTCCATAGGATGTATCGATCAGCGTTGAATAGTTAACTTTGCTCAATGCGTTGGATAAGTAGGCCCACGACTCTGCGCCGATTACAATCTCAAACTGACTCCATGTAGTTGCTGCAAGCTCTTTTAAGGGCTCTGCATCAGCCGGGCGTGCCTGCCTGTATATCAGTTTATCTCGCATCAGTACGGAATGATGATTTAGTCGGTGGTTTACTAACGGTGCAGGGACGTACAAACGTTCTACTTTTCAAGTTGTTTGCGAAGTTTAGCAGGTAGTTTGTCCCTCACCAGCTCGTACGATTGTTTGAGGTAACGTTCCCAGTCCTTCTTGCGCATCTTTGTGATGTCATCTATCAGCACCCACTTATACTTCGCGACGTAAGGAGCAGGTTTGAAGTGTGGTCTTCCAGAGATCTCTTCGAATTCCTCGTCGGTGACTTTGAATGATGCAGAAGCAGGATCCTGGTTTAAGCCAGCAACGCAGAACATCTTTGATCCGATAGAGAACACGAGGTCGTTGCCCCACTTGATATCCTGGGTTACATGAGGAAAGCTGACACAGATGTTTCGAATGTCTTCAATATTCATAACTGCAAACGGGATGCTGCACTTTGGTGGGTATGCAAACTCCGTTTCCCGAAATTACCGATTTTCTGACGACGTTGAGTTCGGATTACGGAAAATCCAGGGAAGATTAGTAGCTTCAAATTCAATGACGACTACCGGCATAGCCAGGACCTGACTCAGAGAATGGCGTCCCACATGCGCGATGGAAGTCGTAGTTCATAAACCTTCATCCATGAAATCGATACTTTCTTTCGTTCTCGTCGTCTTCAATGTAGCTATTGTTGTTGCCCAGGTGCCAATCGGGGATATTGTCGGCCCCCTGCAACTGACAAGTCGTGTTTATCCGGGGACCACGCGCAACTATTGGTATTATGTGCCCAAGCAGTACGACGCCTCAGCGCCGGCATGTCTGATGGTCGTGCAGGATGGATTGGGTCGCGCGACGGGATGGCGGCTTCCCCAGGTGATGGATTCGCTGATTGCTGCGCATAGGATCCCCGTTATGATCGGCGTATTTGTGGATCCTGGTTCAGTAACTGCATCGCGTGAGGGTGCGTTTCCCCGCTACAACAGAAGCCTCGAATACGATGCGCTTGGCGATCGGTATGCCACGTTCCTCGCTGAGGAATTATTGCCGGAAGTTGAGAAAAAGTATAACATCAAAAAGGATCCAGACAGCCGTGCTATTGCCGGAGCAAGTTCGGGCGCGATATGCGCGTTCAATGTTGCGTGGGAACGCCCTGACCAGTTCAGGAGGGTGCTTAGTACCATCGGCACTTACGTTGGTTTAAGAGGCGCAGATGAGTTTACGACGCTCGTGCGAAAGTCGGAGCCAAAACCAATTCGCGTCTTCCTTGAAGATGGGAATAGCGACCTCAACATCTACGCCGGCGACTGGTGGACAGCTAACCAGGCGATGCTGTCCGCTCTTACTTATGGCGGCTACGAAGTTGAACACAGCTGGGGAACCGGAGGCCATGACAGCAAACACGCATCATCTATCATGGGCCAGGCTATGGACTGGCTTTGGAAAGATTATCCGGCACCGGTTGCTACGCATAAAGGAATAAAGCCCAGAATGGATCTGCTCATCGATGGAGAACCCTGGAAGGAAGTCACCCTGAAAGGGCAGCAGATTGGGAAGTTTACAGCCGACAAGGACGGCAATCTGTTCTTTGTTGACCATGGAAGTCTTTATAAAATGAATCCGCAGAATGAGGTTACGAAGACCAACACGGCCATTGACGTGGTCACTGCTGGTCCGTCAGGTCTCATTGGATGGGTAAAAGACGGGCGCAAGATAGTGTCGATCGAAAATTCAGGAGAGACTACAACCCTTGCCACACACTCTGATGTCGAATTCATGTATTCAACTGCCAGGGGAATTTACTTTGGTGATGGGAAGAAGCCGCAGATCGGTTACTACAACATTGCAAAGAAGAATGTGCGATACTTCACAACGGACTTCATACCCGCCGCCGTGGCGCTTTCTGCTGAAAAAACCTTCCTGAACGTTGCCTCCTCAGAAACTCCATTTGGTTATTCATTCAAGGTAAATGAAGATGGCAGTATAGACTACGGGCAGCCCTATGTTCATTATCACATTGCGTATGGCACATCAGGCCCGGGTGTTCAGGGAATGGATGTTGATGCCGCCAACGCGTTGTACAGCGCGACTGATCTGGGTGTGCAGGTATCCGATCAGCTTGGACGGGTGAACTTCATCTTCTCGAAGACCACGAAGCGTACGCATGACGTTAAACTTGTCGGGGACCGCTTATATGTTTCCGGTGACGGGAAGTTGTTCGTCAGGAAGATCAGTGCCCAGGGAATAAGGTCGTTTGACGCACCTTCAACGCCACCAAAACCGCAGATGTAGCGCTCAGCGCATTTTTGGTTTGCCTGATAATAATTTGACTAATTTCCAGCCGGTGATAAAATTGCGGATAGAGCATTATAGTACAAGTTCCAGGACGAAATTGAAGGCATGCTTATGAATCAAATGAAGACTCTATCAGACATCAAAACAATAACGGGAATTAACCTTGCCATGAATACGCACACAGTTAGAGGTTTCCTGGTGCTGACGTTAATTCTGCTTTCCATCATATTATCACCGTCCACAGCGATCGCCCAGCAGCAAAACCAGAAAGACGGCCGTCCCAACATCGTGTTCATCATGTCCGATGATCATGCCTATCAGGCCATCTCTGCCTACAGCAACAAGCTCATTGAAACGCCGAACATCGACCGCATCGCCAAGATGGGCATGCTGTTCACACAGGCCAGCGTCACGAACTCCATATGCGCACCGTCAAGAGCAACTATATTGACCGGGAAGCATTCACATCGCAATGGCAAGATCGACAATCACTTTCCCTTCGACACCACGAATGTAACCTTCCCTGTCCTGCTGCAACGCGCAGGCTACCAGACTGCGATGTTTGGAAAGCTTCACTTTGGAAATAGTCCCAAGGGCTTTGACGAGTTCAAAATATTGCCTGACCAGGGAGCGTACTACAATCCCGATTTCATCACCAAAAAGCAGGGCAACATTAAAGTCGATGGTTATGTTACGGACATCATCACCGACATGACGTTGAAGTGGCTGCAGGAAGACCGAAAGAAAGACTCACCGTTCCTGCTGATGTATTTGCACAAAGCACCACATCGGTCATGGCTCATGGCTGAACGTCACCTCGATGAATACACGCATAAGAAGTTTCCCGAGCCCGAAACACTCTTCGACGACTACTCAGGCAGAACTACTCCCGCGAAGGAAGCAGAGATGAGTGTTCTTCGTCATATGGCGTGGGCAGGTGACAACAAAGTATTTCCTGAAGTAATGGACGAGCTCGGCATCCCTGAAATCGGCTTTGACAAGCGTCGTTATGCATACGAGATGGGACGCTTCAATGAAACGCAGGCAACGAATTTCAAGAAGGCCTACACTTCCATCAATGATGAGTTTAAGAAAGCTTATCCCACCATGACGGACGAGCAGAAGATGAAGTGGAAGTATCAGCGTTTCATGCAGGATTATCTCGGATGCATCAAAGCAGTTGATGAGAATGTCGGAAGGCTTCTTGACTATCTTGAGGCCAATAAACTTATGGACAACACTATCATAGTTTATACTTCCGATCAGGGATTCTATCTTGGAGAGCACGGCTGGTTTGATAAGCGCTTCGTTTATGATGAATCGTTCAAGACGCCCTTGCTCGTAGCGTGGCCAGGGAAGACGAAGGCAGGTAGCCGTTCCGATGAGTTAGTTCAAAATCTGGATTTTGCTCAAACATTTCTGGATGCAGCCGGCGTGAAGGCGCCTTCGGACATGCAGGGACTAAGCATGGTTCCGCTGTTAAAGGGCGAACCTCAAAAATGGAAACGTGACGCGGTGTACTATCACTATTATGAGTATCCCGCAGAGCACATGGTGAACCGTCACTATGCGATTATCACCAAAGACTACAAACTGATCCACTATTATTACGTGGAAGACCAGTGGGAGCTGATCGATCGAAAGAAGGACCCGAAGGAGCTGAAGAACGTTTACAACGACCCGGCCTATGCGAAAGTGAGGAAGGAACTTCATGCGCGCCTTGATCAACTTAGAGCGCAGTACGGCGACAATACCGCGCTTAGTCAGCGATACATTGACAAGTTCATGCTTGATGCTTCGGAAGGAAAGGTGTTTGGGGTGAGTAAGGAGAAGGCAGAGGCGATTAAAGGGAGGAGGAAGGAGGTAGAGGCGAAAATTAAGAATTAAGAATTAAGAATTAAGAATTTGCTGGCCGGCCTCGCGGCCGTCGGGGTGTTTACGGGCTTCCATTTATATGCGTTAAAAGGCGATGCTGGTAGCTAGTGCGAATCGTATTCGGTCGAATCTGAATTATGCGTTTCAGAACTTCAGGGGGGCGCCAACGATCTGCATGCCGTGGGATACCCACAGGGCTTTCAGTCTGGTTTCCTGATCTTTCGGGATCTCTTTACCCAGTTTGCTCATCTCTTTGAAGAAGTCTTCCATTGAACCCGCAGGTTGAAAGAGGACGAGCATCTGTGCATCGCCATCACTGATCTTTGCAAAAGCGTGAGGAATCTTTCTGGGAGCGAAGGCCGAGTCACCTGCTTTAAGATTAAAGACGTCGTCGCCTACTTTGACTGTAAACTCACCGCTTAGCACGTAAAACCATTCGTCCTGTTCATGATGAAAGTGAAGCGCAGGTCCCCCCTTTTCGCGGCGCGAGGTATGATAAATTAATAACTCTCCATTGGAGTCTTTGGAGGCAACCACGCATCTGAATTGCCCGCCCATGATATTCAATTCCTCCTGGAAACGATCGTCGCCAGCGGAAACTTTAAAGCCCTTTTGGGGATTCTGTTCAATAGCTTTTTGAAGCGCCGGCAGGGAGAATGGTGCCAGCAATGAAATCTGAAGAAATGTATTGCGTTCCATGTTGGTAAGGTTGCGCGTAAAGTGACAAGTGCGCTCCTTGCCTTCCATGTTCAGCAGCATCCATTCAAACTTTCCCGGGGATGTACAATAAGCAGCGGCTTCAATAAATATAAACAAAATTCAGTCTGTCGAGCCCAATTCTTGTGCGTCGTTCGGGGATCAAGGCCGAATACGATTTATGAAAACGCCAGCGCCCGCCTACCATCGTTAACAGCACACCCGGAAGGAAGCAAATTGTTGCAACGGAAATTGACAATAGTATACAGCGTCTTGTAGTGCTTCACGTTACTCCCGCCTTTCGATGCTTTCTATGGTGGACTTTGCGATGTGGGTATCCAGCTGCTTGTCGTTCCGCAAGATCGTGCAATAAACGTTGTCATTGTCCTCGCGTTTGATCATGCATTCGATGCGTTTTCCGTTCTTCAGGTAAACGATGTCTCGTGGATTCCCCTTGATCTCGCCAAATTCCTTCCTACCCTCCTTTTCATCGACGAGCGTGAGACTCGGGTGCCCCGCAAAGGCGCCTATTGTTACTCCACAACGGACGTAATATTCGCGACCAGGCTCGAGGGTGATCGGCAATTCTTCACGTGCCTCCGTCTTCGCCCACAAGACATGAGAGCCCGTTTTCTTAAGTTTGAAGGTTGCTTTTGTTTTCGCTACCGATTCCCAGAGCACCGTGTCATCGAGGTGCACTTTATAAACAAGTGCAAAGCCGGCACCTCCTTTTCGATATAAGTGCAGCACGACGAGATCCGATTGCTTCGGTGAATCAGCGACTGTTGCCGAAGTGGCAATTGCAGATTTTTCCTGGCTTTCAGTGGCAGAAACTTCCTGCCCCACAGCAAATGAACAAATGCAGGCAGTCAGCAACGTCAGAAAATACTTCACGGGATAACATGGGTTAAGTTAACAATTTTGGGGTACAAGGTTCGTTCGCAACGGTAGTGATACACAAACTGACTGAAACGAACTGCAACTTACATAATTAGTCCTGAATTTCATCGTTGGTTAACCTGAATTAACAGCCCTCTAACTCTCAATTTCAGGCGTTAATCCCTGCCAGTATACCGTCCCCATTAAGCTTGTTACTCTCCTCCATAGCAGGACACTCGAAGACAGTCAAAAACTTCCGGCATACCGGTCTTATCAAGTTGAACTGGTCGTAGTATTACATTATAAAATACCGCATAGCAAGTGATCAATAATAGTACGCAGCGTACTAATTTAGTACGCAACGTACTAAAACATATAAAGTATGAAAATAACCGCCCTGGATTATTCCATTCTCGGACTGTTGGCCACCAGCAGCTTTACGGGTTATCAAATCCGAATGGTCTTTGAAAAGACTGCGATGGGAAAATTCAGCGGCAGTCCCGGAACGATCTATCCGGCACTGGCGCGTCTTGAAAAGCAGGGACTTATCGGGAAGAAAGAAGTTTCAGAAAAACGCACCGAACTGTTTGCAATTACGAAAGCCGGGCTGCGTGCATTGAATGCCTGGATCCTGAGCCCTCCTACCCGTGAGGATATCACCAGGGGCATCGACACACTATCGCTACGGATTGCCTTCCTGGATCTCACTGACGACACAAAGAAGCGATCGAGTTTTCTTTCGTCTTTTTCGGAGGCACTGCAACAATACATCGGTGAGCTGGAAAGCTACTACAAGACTACCGGAACACACATGCCTAAGGGTGGAAAACTCGCCTATGAACACGGAATCCATTCATACAAATCGACCTTAAAGTGGATTCAAAAAGTACAATCGGCGTATTCCGGGAAAGCGTGACCTGAATGGCAGCCTTCTCAGAGCGTAATATTTTCAGCGGGCATCAGGCGTAAAACTCAGACAAGGCTGACGCTCAGGTATAACAACTCAGTCCAAATTCAATCAGGGATTTTATATCGACGCATAACAATCAACGAACCATTTATCTATGAAAACAATGATGAAGTTTCTATTACTGGTCTTTCTGACTACCATCGCGTTCTTCGTTGTTTCGGCATTGATGCCATATTCGACCGCATTCAAGGCAATCAATCAAAGTGCTGATCCGTCGGTCGCCCTCTATATTTTAGCAACTATTAGCTGGACCTGCTTTACGATCGTGTACATCGTAAAACGTTCTCGCTGGGAGAAAAAGAAACTCATGATCGTACTTCCGTTGATGTTATTTCTTGTGCTCTCCTTCATGATGCAAATAGAGACGATGTTTTTTGGTCATGCATTTAAGGTGCTCACCATTGGCGATATTCTGTTGATCATGATCGCCAACGGAACAGTTCCTCTTGTGGCCGCGCCCCTGAGCCTTATACTTTTCAGAAGGAAGGATATACGGACCGGATTGGGACCAGCGTACATGGCCAGCGCATCGAATCTGTTCGGCAGTCAAAGTCTGCTTATCAAACTCGCACTGACCGGCATCATCTACGTCGTGATCTACTTCGTCTTCGGTTATTTCGTTGCGTGGCAAGTGAGCGACTTGCGCGCCTTTTACACAGGACGCGAAACTGATAACGGATTCATTGGCGGACTGATCGACAATCTTCGCGACCGCCCTGTCATTTTTCCCTTTCAGTTTTTCCGAGGAGTTCTATTCGGACTGTTTGTACTGCCTTTGGCACAGATGTTCTCCAATCAACCCAGGACTTTGCTCATCAGTCTTTTGCTCGTGTTCTCTACTGTGAGCATAACGCTGATTATTCCCAACGCACTGTTTCCGGATAGCGTACGATGGGGGCACTTCAGAGAGATGATGTCGTCGATGAGCGTTTTCGCGGTGGTCGTCTGGTGGATATATGCAAAATATCGCGTGCGCAGAATCCAGTCGTCACAAGGCTGATGAATTCATTCCTATTCATGAACAACAGGGCAGCGGCATGTAAGCAAAATTCATAATATCTTTGAGCGCCGGAAATTTTTCACGCCCGGCACCAACAGCCATGCGCACGGCAACCATACTCCATTTCCTATTTGCACTTGCACTGTTCCAGACGCCTAAGGCCATCGGACAACAGTTGAACACGACGCTGCTGATTAATGGGAATGTGGTTGATGTTGAAACTGGTAAGCTGCGCCAGCAAGCTGTGCTCATTGAAGGCGACAAGATTAAAGCCCTTGGCGACTACAAGACGCTATCGAAGAAGGCATCCAAGGACACGAAGCGCATTGACTGCAAAGGCAAGTACATCATCCCCGGCCTTTGGGATATGCACGTCCATCTTGAAGGGGCCGAGCTCGTAGAAGACAATGCTCTGTTATTACCCGTCTTCCTGGCGTATGGGATCACCACCATTCGCGATTGCGCCAGTGACCTTGGCGAGCAGGTACTTGCGTGGCGCAACGATATCAATACACGCAACATTGTAGGGCCGACGATCTTCACTGCCGGAAGAAAGCTGGAGGGGAAAAACTCGATCTGGAAGGGCGACCTCGAGATTGAGAATGAAACCGAGCTGAACGACATGCTCAACCTTCTCGACAAATATAAAGTTGATTTTGTGAAGATCACGGAGAATACACTTGGAGGAGAACTGTTTCTCAAGAGCGTCGCCGCTGCACATGCGCGCGGATACAGAGTCTCAGGGCACGTGCCCATCGACCTCACCATCTCCCAATTAGTTGATGCCGGATTCACCAGCGTAGAGCATGCTGGCTATCTGCTCCGGCTTGGAAGTGACGATGAACAGATCACCCGTGATCTTACTTCCGGAAAGATCACCAAGGCAGAAGCCGAACAGAATTATTCCTCAGGATTCGATCGCGGTGTGGCTTTGCAAAAGTTTACGGCACTGGGAAAGAAAGGACTGTTCGTTTGTCCCACGTTCATCGGCGGGCGCGAATTGGCCTACCTAAGTGAAACGGATCATAGCAAGGACATGCCCCTACGGTTTCTCACGGAGAAATTCGTTTCCAATTACCAATGGCGCATTCAACGGATGAGCAACGAGACCGCCGAACAAAGACAACAGCGCAAGGACCGATATCTGTTCCTCCGGAATCAATTACCGTTGATTCATCAATCCGGAATTCGGATTATCGCTGGAAGCGATGCTGCAGCGCTGAATACCTATGTGTATCCTGCAGAGTCGCTGATACAGGAACTTGAGATCTTTCAGGAAGCAGGGCTCAAGGCACCGGACATTATGAAGACGGCAACGATCAACGGTTCAAAATATTTCGGCATCGAGAAGCAGGTCGGTACATTAACAGAGGGAAAGCAGGCCGACCTGGTTGTACTGGATAAGAATCCGCTTGAAGACATACGCGCGCTTAGAGCGATTAATGGCGTGATGAAATTCGGGAACTACTACGATCGTACATCGCTTGATAATATTTTAAAGTCTGCTGAAGAAAAGAAGACGCAACTTGATCGCTCCAGAAATTGAACATCGCTTAACCAGTTCATGCTCGATATCCACTTAATGTGCTATCTTGAATTAAACACAAACCTTCCACCAATGTCAACCCTTAATCTGAAGCGGCTGTCAACGCTCGCGATACTGTGTACGCTGTTTATCAAAGTTCAGGCCGCCAAGGTCGATAGCCTCGCAGTCGCCAGCGCGTCGATGAGCAAGACGTATAAGGCAGCCGTTGTGCTCCCAGAATCATATGCCAAGAGCAAGGCTTCTTATCCGGTGCTATACCTGTTGCATGGAGGCGGTGGACACTTCAGCGACTGGCTAAAGCTGACGCCGGATAAATCGGCCGTGAAGAACCTCGCCGATCAGTACAATCTTATCATCGTGATGCCCGAGGGAGAAACATTTGGTTGGTATCTCGACAGTCCCGTGGATAAGGGCAGCCAGTTTGAAACGCATGTGACGAAGGAAGTTATTCCGCTCGTCGACAAGACCTACAGAACCATAAAAAGCAACAAAGGACGAGTGATCACCGGACTTTCGATGGGTGGGCACGGTGCCATGTACCTTTCCGCAAGGCATCCCGATCTGTTCTGCGCGGCAGGAACGATGAGCGGAGCAATGGATATGAACTGGACGCGGTACAAAATCAATGAAGACTTCGCCAAGTCACTTGCTGACCGATATATGCGACTTCTTGGTACATCAAATCCCAATGACCAGGTGTTTATTGATAATTCTATCATCAGCATGGCTGAGACAATAAAGAAAAATAGATTGCCCATCATTATTGACTGTGGGGTTGATGACTTTCTTATCGACGCGAATCGCGAGCTTCACCGGAGACTTGTTTACAACGGCACGCCTCATGATTACACTGAACATCCAGGGGCACACACGTGGCCGTATTGGCAGAATTCACTTCCGTACCATGTGTTGTTCTTTCATAGGATACTGGAAGCGAATGGCAACACGGTTAAAAATTAAGAATTAAGAGTTAAGAATTAGCAAAGGCGGCACGGCTTTTGTCTTCAAAGCGAGCTCAGGATTTAGATGTTTTAAGCTGATTGTTCGCTACTATATAGATCCTGTTTGTTATATTCACAATGGCCGTTCCTGAAAGTTGTGGTTAGAATTTAAGCGGTTGATTGAATTTTGAGTCTTTTGGTCATGGCCGTCAACCAAAACGCGTTTTTTAGCTCAATTTCGTAACACTACACGACGGCACCCCATTTTCCAGCTCAATTTCATACGAAATAACAATTCCAGCCATAGGGTGGCCATAGAGTCGCAATAAAGTGGCCATAGTGTTGAACCAGCGGAATAAAACCAGTTTTGGAGCAGACAAGATTTCAGGCAAATAGTAACGGCAATATGGCTCGAATTAAGAACAACCCGCTTTTGAAAGGTGTGTCCGGAAAAATCGGAGATAACATCATTATTAAGGAGTATAAGGATGGCCGGAGAGTGATGCAGAACAAGCCTAAGAAGCGCAAAACAAACTCAAGAAAGCAAAGGGATCACTTCGAGAACTTTAGGCTAGGCGTTGAATATGCAGACGAGCAGCTAAAACAGCCTGCTGTCCGCGAGCTTTATGAAAGACGTGCGAAAGGCACCAATAGAACAGCACAAAATCTCATAGTGAGAGACTTTTTACTTGCACCGATTATTCACGCAATAGAGTTGCCAAACTACACTGGTGCTCCTGGCGAGGTAATCAGGATTCGGGCATCTGATGACTTTAAGATTGTGTCTTTATCGGTTACAATTGAAACTGAAAATGGAAAAATCCTTGAAAAGGGTGAGGCGCAGTTAAGAGGCAAGAAAGGCTTATGGAGATATTTCACTACGGTCATCAATGCCAACCTTGCCGGAACCGTGATCTCCGTGGTTGCAATTGACCTACCCCATAATGAAGCCAGGGCAAGCCTTACCTGCGGTAATGTGCCTGGCGAACAAAAATGGGTTTTGGATCCAAAAGATCCGAACGGCTTCAAGAAGATGAAAGCGCTACGCGACGGTAAGTAGTGAAGCCTATTCACATTCACAACAAAAGAGCGGCTTATTGTAGTGGCACTTAAGCTGCACCGATCATTGCCGTTACCTCCGTGCCTCTGACAATAGTTTGATACACCACGCAATACCGCTCGGTTAGTTTTAGAAGCGTATCAATTTTCTCCCTGTCTTCGGAAGTATTCAACTCGAATTTCAATCTTATTACCCTGAAACCAACGGGGGCATCCTTCGCGACTGCAAGCGTTCCGCGAAAGTCGAGATCGCCTTCTGCCAATACTGTACCACCATCAAACTGAAAGTTGATTGCCGTGGCAACGGCTTTCAATGTAACGCCAGCACAAGCGACGAGCGCTTCCAGGAGCAAATCACCAGAGCAGGCCAGTTCGCCTGTCCCTCCCGTTGCAGGGTGAAGACCTGCTTCAACCATGGCACGGCCCGTGGCCACTTTGCAGGAGATGCCCTCCCCTATGTTGCCGTGCGCACGCAACGTGATCAGCGCAGACTCGGGTGTGCTTTTATACTTTTCTTTTAGAGGCGCCTGAAGGGCCTTGAGTGCTTCGGAATCCATATCAATGCGAGTAGCTTAATTTTTTTTATTATGCGGCGAAGACAAACATCGCCACCGTCCAATTGTTTTAATGCAAGATGGATGACAGGATGACGATGTACAAGAACGCCAACTCCAAATATTTATCGCGTAAATGCGGGTTTACGATGTTCCCGAATCGATTAGTTCAAACAAAATGTATGTTCCGTTCTTAGATTTCCCCCTCTCCTTTTCAACAAACCCTTTTTGCCTGTAGAAGCCTACCGCTTTCACGTTATTTTAGTCTAATGGGCAACCCGATTTTATCAATCACAGTTTTCAACAATTCAGATCCAATATTCTTATTATGATATTTTTCGTCAACATATAAATGATGAACAAAATTGTCAGCTATCCATATGGAAACAAATCCAACTAACAGTTCACCGTCGAGAGCCACCAAAATATACTCGCCATCGGTTTCTTTTTCGAAGTCTGATAGCATGAATTGTGATGTATCAACCCAAGAAAAAGTAATCAGCCTTGTCCTCAAAAAAAGATTTCGCAAAGCATCAAGATCCTTATCTCTACGCTCAATTATTCGTATCATCCCGTTATTGTACTTGAAGCTTGTAAGTTCTATCGAATCGTGCCAACTTAGGGACCGCGACCAGAAATCAAAAACCTGATGGCTGTTAAATCACTGTTCGCATCGCTTTCTGATCACCACTAGCAGACGGCTCTGGAAGTCCTCCAATATAATGTCGCCCCAGAACTTCCCATAGAAGTTTATCTTCGACGTAAGCTGATACTTCGAGGCAAGCGCAAGTTCTACTCTACCGTCCGGCAGTTCTGTCAGCGTGTACGTGGCATCTACAAACCTGAAGTAGTTGCCATTCAAAACGTGCTGATCGAAGACATTGTCGCTTACGGTTTTTGAATCGACATCGATTTCAAACGCCACCTTCTTCAAAGAATCATAGTGAGTAATCAGTTCGTTGAAGACCAGTCCGCCGCCGAAGTGACCGATCCTGTGACCTCCCACCTTACGGTTATCTACTGATGCACTTACTGGTCGCGGGATTCCGAGGTCGTTGAAGAATCCAGACTCGTATTCATCAGTTGAAATCTCATCGACCTCTACGATGTTTTCCCAGATGTTCGCAGCCGTCGAAGAAATGATGACTGTATTTTTCGCTTCGTATACCTCGCTCGGACTCGTAACGAAGTTCTCGGCAGGCGACAAAAGAAAGGGGAGTATCAGCAGACCGATGATCTTTCCTTTGTTTTTACTTTCCCTGTTTAACTGAACAAGCCGGACGATAAACGCCCCAAGGGTTGCCAGCATGAAAAACGGAGCGCCCAGAATGATCAGACAAATCAATCCTTCGAGATCCAAAGCCACCATCATCATCAATGAAGAGCCGACGACCAGCCAGGGAATGAAGATAAAGTTCCTGTACGACCTTAACTGTTCGTGACTGGCGAACAAAAGCGGTACCATACCGAGAACAGTTGGAATGAGGAAAAGGTAAGTAACCGAAGCCAGCATGGCCTTCTCACCAAAGGCGATCCGGGTAATGATGGCATAGGCGATGCCAACCAGGATACCGATTACCAATAAGCCATATTTCTCCCGCACTGTTTTCATTAGGGCTAGAGTTCTCCTGATAATTTCCAATTGCAAATTATGATGGCAGAATGCAACCGCAAAATGTAAAACTCTGAATGTAAAATTTAAAACGGGAAGGCATGGTGTCACTGAAACCAGTGATATGGCCATAAATCCACACCGGCACTTATCCCTCAATTTGTTATCTTTGGTATATGCCCGCCCTCATACCAGGCTATGAATGCGACGTATTTGTCAGTTACCGCCAGAAGGACAATAAAGGCGATCACTGGGTAACGGAATTTGTCGATTCGCTACGGACGGAGCTTGAATCCATTTTCAAAGAAGACATATCAATATACTTCGACTGCAATCCTACTGATGGGCTCCTGGAAACCCATGATGTCCAATCATCCCTTGAGAAGAGATTAAAATGCCTTGTATTCATTCCGATCATTTCGCAAACGTATTGCGATCCGAAGGCTTTCGCCTGGCAACACGAATTCCTGGCCTTCCGAAAAAACGCATCAGAGGATGAGTTTGGATTGAAAGTTAAATTGATCAATAGGAACATTGCCAGCAGAATATTACCCGTTTCGATTCACGACCTTGATGCCGACGACAAACAACTCCTGGAGGCCGAACTTGGAGGACCCATTCGTGGAGTTGAATTCATCTATCGCAGCACCGGCGTGGTGCGGCCGTTAAAACACAATGAAGAAGACAACAAGGCAAATCTCAACCACACTTTTTATCGCGACCAGATCAATAAAGTGGCGCGAGCTATTAAGGAATTGGTTACCGGAATGCAGACGCCACGACATCTGCCCGAGCAAGCGTTCGCAATAAGATCTGAAGACCTGATTTCATTAAACAGCCGGCGAAATCTTGGGTGGCTTGCTGCCGCAGTTGTTGTGCTGGGCATCGTCAGCTTTGCTTATTATTACTTTGGGGGCTTTGGAAAAAAACTTGCTGATGTCACCGATAAATCAATCGCCGTACTGCCATTTACCAATATGAGCAATGATCCGGAACAGGATTACTTCAGCGATGGGATTTCGGAAGACATCCTCAATCATCTGACCAAGATAGCTGACCTGAAAGTAAAATCGCGGACGTCGACGCTACAATACAAAGGCACGCAAAAGGCAATTACTGAGATTGGTGATGAACTGGCCGTCGGCAATGTAGTTGAAGGAAGTGTTCGTCGCGTAGGTGACAAAATCAGGGTTGTTGTTCAGCTCGTTGATGCAAAAACCGATGTTCGCCTTTGGTCTGAAAGCTACGATAGGGAAGTGAAAGATGTACTCGCGCTTCAAAGTGAGATCGCCATTCAAATTGCTGACGCGCTGGAAGCAAGACTAACAGCAACGGAGCGAAAGAATATTCAGAAAGAGTCTTCTCAAAATGCACTTGCCTACGACTATTTTTTGAGGGCACGAGAGGGTCGTTTCTGGTTCAACGGATCGAAGGCTGAGCTTCAAACCATTTTACAAATGGTTGACAAGGCGTTGCAACTCGATCCTAACTTTTCGCAAGCGTACGCCTTGAAAGCGCGCGCATGGTATAATCTCCGGACATTTGGAGTGAAGCAAACACTATGGCAAGACTCAGCTTTGTTCTACTGTGCGAAAGCTATTAGCATAGATCCGTCTTCACCTGAGGGTTACATCGTGCAAGGCAATGTTTATCGTTATCTCGGGAGAATCGCGGAGGCTGAAGATGCTGAGTCAATTGCCTATCGGCTTGCTCCCAATAATGCGGACGCATTGCGCGCCTATGGAATGCAGCTACTTCGCCATGGCGATGAACGAGGTGCCGACATGATCCTGAGAGGGATAACAAAACAATACTCGATAGCAGACCCCGACTATTATGTAGCACTTTCTCAACCGTTCTTCAATCTGGAAGAGTATGACCTGCAAACCAGACTCATCGACAAGTCAATAAGCATGGGCAACAAGAGCTTTCGCCCCTTTCTCCAGCAGACGACCATATACTGGTTTAGCGGACAGTATGAAAAAGGTTTAGTATCGGGGAAGGCGACAGAGAAGTTGATTCCCGAATCCAACCAAATTATCGACGACCTTGCGTGGCTATATTACCTTACCGGTGATTACGAAAATGCAGCGAAATACTGGTCGAGGTACAAGGAAATTGAATCGCGATTTGAGGACTCCACACAAACAGTTGCGTTCCGTCACAGGTTGGGAATGGTGTATTTGAAAATGGGCAGGAAGAAAGAAGCGGATGTACTGTTTCGCGAAGACCTGAACATTCGCGAGGAACAACTTGCCGGCAAACGAAGTACAGGAGCCTGGTATGTGAATGGTTCCATCTACTATGACATGGCAGTAGACAACACGTACTTTGGAAACTATGACCTGGCCGTTCAATGCCTCGACAGTGCTCTTCATCATCAGCACGGCTGGGACTGGGGATACAAAAACGATCCAATGCTGGAACCACTAAGGAGCAGGGATGATTTTCAAAAGTTGACGGCGCAAATAAATCATGACAAGCAATTCCGAAAGATGGCGTTTTTGAATGCTATAAATCGGTTGGAAGCAAGCGGAGAACTGAAGAACATTTTAAGATAGTTGGTCAGAGGGAAGGGAGAGTTATTGATAGAATGCGGACCGAAGAATGTAAGAGCACAATGCAACCGCAGAATGTAAACTCTAAATGTAAAATTTAAAAGGGAAATGCGGGTAGGTTCAAAGCGTCTGTACTATCGGAAGGCCGCGATTTCCCTTGCGTGAGCGGCATAGGAATAGCAGCAGTAGTACTCATTACTGAAGAGATTAAACCGCAGCGAAAGCATCCAGCCATCGATTTCCTGATAGTTGTAGTACTTCACCATAGCCACCATAGACGGAAACCTTTTAAATGAGAAGGACTTAAAAGTACCTACCTCATAAATTGTACGGAGTGGATGATAGTTCACTGTTCCATGAAATCCCAACCCCGAAAGGGCGGGCGTAAGGAACCACTTGATAACTTTCGTGGCCCCCAGTGATCCGGAAACATAGTACTGGAAGGCAATTCCAGTTTCATTGTTCGAGAAGGTTTCGTTATAGGCAGCTCCTGCATCGATGGACAAAAAGGCAGATGGTATCGAACGCGAAACTACACCGCGCACCTGCTTCAAACTGTATACAAAAGGCGCGTAATCGACTGTTTTGTAACCAACAAAAACGTTATCCACTACCTTCCTTATACCTCCGAACAATTCCTTGTTGATAGCGGCTTCGAAGCCATATTCATCCTGCCAGACTTTAAAAATTGAGGTAATTCCAAGCTGAGTGTTACCGATGGACTGCAAATGATTCGTGAGAATGACCCCAAACGGTGCATATCGCGGTTCGCCATAGTAGCCGAGTTCGAAACTAGTCCTGACAACCGCGCGATTTTGCAGAGCCTCCATATCGAGATTCATGTCGATCACGGCACGGTTGTCGGCCACAACCTTGCGCGTTATTGTCCTGTATCCAATGTATGAAAAAGTGACCATGGCTGTGGCTGTACGTGATTCGATCTCGAACTCACCCGCCCCATTGGCGTTCGTGGACCTATTCTGGCCCTCGATCGTCACCGTAGCACCGGCCAGAAATGTATGCCCCACTGAGTCTCTTAAAACGCCGGTGAGTTTATGTTGACCGTTCGTACACAACGGTAGCAATACTGCGATCCAGAATGACAATACAGACAACTTCAGGTTCATGATGGTAACAACTTTATTAAGTTAACATATCTGACAACCAAACCCTACTACCCAACCGAATCTTATCTAAGCAAACAGGATCTCTTTATCAATATTGTGCTGACTGCGTTATTTTATCTTTTATCATAAAGAACAGGGCACGAAAAACAGAGTGAGGAACAGTGTGAGAGTGACGAAGAGTGAATACCCGTTATACGCGTGTATTGTCATCCAGATAGTCGTCGGTGAAATGACCCTTCTTCTTTGGCTTTGAGAATTTATCCGCATTGTAGTCTTTCGAATTGCACCTGGGAATGGACAAAGACTTCCATTGATTGCCAGTGAGCATCTTTCCGATAAGGACGATCTGGCCTACGTGGTAAGGATAATGTGCCAACTGGCGGTTGATGGCCTCCATGACCGTGTGGCCCTGATTGCGGATGTATACGATCCTATCAAGGTCAGTGGGAGTCAGTGAATTCAGTGTTTTGAACAGGCAGTTCCAGCCTTCGTTCCATTTATCCAATAAGTCCTGGCGGCTGGTGATGTTGTTTTCAAACTCGTCGTCGCGGTTGCGCCACTCTTTTTCGCCGTCGGTGGTTAGGAAATCAGTCCAGCGTGATAGCATATTGCCCCACAGGTGCCTTACAACGACTGCGATACTGTTCGAGCCTTCGGAGTACTCCCAGAAAAGCTGGTCGTCGGTTAGCTGGGCGAAGGTCTTGTCGCCGAGGAGCCTGTAGTACTCGAATTGTTTGATGGAGGAGTCGAGGAAGTCAACCATAATTAGAGTGAGGAACAGTGTGAGAGTGAAATTCAGAGTGAGGAACAGTGTGAGAGTGGAGAAATACAGCCACTACTGGCGCAGGATCTTCTCCATCTTTTTGCCTTTTGCCAGCTCATCTACCAATTTATCCATGTAGCGGATCTTTTGCATGAGCTTGTCCTCGATATCCTCGACGCGATAGCCGCAGATCAGACCGGTAATCAACGATGCATTCGGGTTGATACGCGGTGCCTGGGCGAAGAAGGCTTCGAGGTCCACTTTCTTATCGATCTGACCCTGCAATGTTTTCGAGTTATAGCCAGTGAGCCAGAACAGCACCTCGTCCAATTCATCTTTCGTGCGCTCCTTCTTCTCCACCTTCTGAATATACAAAAGGTAGATGCTTGCAAAGGTATACCTGTATACTCTCGTGTTATCCGTTTTCATACCACTCATCCATTTGTCAATGCAATCCTATTTCAACTTATTGATGATGCAAACCGGCTCTACTAATTTATAACGAAAATAACATATCTTTAGAAATAGCTAACCAACAGACGTCAATGCAAAAATTTGCCTTCTCACTCCTACTGATTTTGTGTGGGATCATCACCAATGCGCAATCAAAGTTCGATGGTCTCGACATGAACATGAGCAACCTCTCAAGATTGTCGGATGCCAAGACGCGTTCGATAAGTCCTGAAAATTTTACCGGAGAAAAGGGAAAAGGCGCGCTCGCAGATCCGATCAAACAAAAAGGACAACGCAATGTGGCGAACGCGGCCAACGAAGCTGACGAACTTGGCACTGGCTGGAAGGTGAATCCTTTTATCATTATCAATCCGAAAGAGACATTTACAATTGCAGAGATCGATGGATCCGGTGCCATTCAACACATTTGGATGACGCCGACCGGCAACTGGCAGTTCTCTGTAATCCGCTTCTATTGGGACGACGAGAAGACGCCGTCTGTTGAGGCTCCCATCGGTGCGTTCTTTGGCATGGCCTGGAACACGTACGCTCCGATGAATTCACTGGCGATGACCGTGAATCCTGGAAGCGCCTTCAACAGCTACTGGAAGATGCCGTTCCGGAAGAAGTGCAAGATCACCGTGGAGAACATCAACCCCGATGAAGCCATGCGCCTTTACTACCAGGTAGACTATACGTTGACGACCGTTGGCGACGATGAGGCATACTTCCATGCCCAGTATCGCCGCTCGAACCCGAACAAAGGATCGCTGCACACCATTCTCGATGGCGTGAAAGGCAAAGGACAATATGTGGGCACGTACATGGCCCTCGGCACTCGTAACAATGGCTGGTGGGGTGAAGGCGAAATCAAGTTCTTCATGGATGGTGATAAAGACAACGCAACCATTGTTGGGACCGGCACAGAAGATTACTTTTGTGGTTCTTACAATTTCGAGAACAAGGCGAAGAAGCAGTACGAAGAGTTCAGCACACCTTACGCAGGATTGCACCAGGTAATCCGACCGGATGGGCTATACGTTTCCCAACAGCGCTTCGGCATGTACCGCTGGCATATTCAGGACCCGATCCGTTTTGATTCTGATCTGAAGGTTACGATTCAGGACCTTGGCTGGCGCCAGGGAGGTTATCTGCCACAGGAGTCGGATATTATAACGGTGGCCTACTGGTACCAGCGTGAACCGCATGGAGCGTTCCCGAAGCTGCCAGCGAAGGCAGAGATCGAGATCCACTAGATAATGTGTCGTGGTTGGATCAAGTTAAGGGTTGTAGGTATAACAAGTCACTACGTTAGAATTCTTGTCTACTTCTACTATCTCAAGTAGGGGTACTTGATTCTGTCCGTATGACGTCCGCTTTTTTCGGATATATAGATCTCCCTCCTGATAGTTCTTGATCGTGATTTGATTATTCTCTAACGGGTTAATGGAATCTGCTCCAAAATTCGCGGAGGTTACTATAGATGCAATCAATTTTTCTCTGTCATTGTCCGAAATCTCCAGCTGGAATCTTTGAAATGCCCCAAGGATCTCGTCATCGTCATTATTCAATATTTCAAATTCATCATTCAAGATGATGTTTTGCCTTGCCAGGAACTCTTTTGCATCGGTCTTGAAGAAAAGGTAGTCTTTGAGCGCGACTGATCCCGCCCAAACGACCAAGGCAGCTGCCAGAAGACGCGATAGCCAGACACCTAACCTTCTGTTTCCAAGCTTCTTCGGAATCCAGTAACTCAGAAAAAGGAGTCCGCCGATTAGAATGAGGAAGCCTGAAATTACGAGTATCCAAAATGTCATAAAGTTCATTGGAGAAAGAATGACTGCAACATCATTGAGGCTCATCAATGATAAGCATTAAGTCACCTTCCGATAAACTTCACGTATAGTAATTATCTCTGTATCGGAAAACGCGTCGAAGTCGCAGCAGTACTCGCTTTCCCGAAGTTTAATCTCCAGAACGAGTTTGTCCTTTGAGTTTTCAATTATATCATAAATCCAGTCGCGACCTCCCGTTGATTCGTCCCGGTCAAGCGTTAGTGATTTCCCTGACAGTACCCAATGACCGATTTCATATGCTCGCCCGAACGTTTTATCCCTATTAAATTGTAAGTGGTTTGTTCCATTCAGGTTGTCCCAGATCTGATCTGAGTTGGTCCCATTCAAATAAACGATCTCCCGGTTCCACAGCCCGAGCATTGCATCTTCAGTGGGCGTAGCATCTGAATCTTTGTCACACGACATGGCTGCGTATAAAAGGGCGAGAACCGCTAGTTGCTTCCTCATAAACTAAATCTTGTATTACTTAAACACCATTGTTGTCATTGGCAGATATCAGCTAGCAATCCAAACGTGACTTGTCCGCTGACTTCAAAACATTCAGCATTTTTTCCTTTGTCGAAAAAGATTCATGAAGCGCCTTCGCAAGCTCATTCATTACTTCTTCATTAGGGCATGAAATGAAACATGTATCGGCTTCCGGATCGAGTGTTACTTTCTTCAGAAGGGCGGGATTATTTTCTTCCAGCAACTGCTCTACGATTCCTGCCCAACAATAACCATTGCCATACAGGCCATGCTGGTCAAATTCATCTGTGAAGAACATGCTCGAAGTAGCGGTAATTTGAACAGAAAAGAACTGAGCATCGGCTGACACCTGAGCAGGGAAGTAAGGCATCTTGCTATAGGCGTCGGCGCTGGCCTCAGCAATTTGTTTAAAACCCTCCTTCTCTTTCCGCGCCATTTCTTCGCGGCTCTCGTTGGTCATCTTATCTGTCGATTTAGTGCAGGTTATTGTCGACACGAGCAATGCAGCTAGTATCAATACTCTCGTAAATTT
The DNA here is from genome assembly GCF_037203685.1 of Chryseolinea sp. T2. Taxonomy (NCBI): domain Bacteria; kingdom Pseudomonadati; phylum Bacteroidota; class Cytophagia; order Cytophagales; family Fulvivirgaceae; genus Chryseolinea; species Chryseolinea sp. T2. The sequence goes on along the minus strand of NZ_JBBCAU010000004.1, from coordinate 442,294 downwards.
TCTCATTGCTACGGAATCCATAATAACCGCTAATGTTCCAATCACCATAAACCAAACAGTCCCTTCTTCGCGCAAACGTTCTTCCTTTCAGGGTCAACAACATCGCCGATGCCCGAGGCATCAAACTTATCAAGCAGCTTCTCCGTGCCATGCTTAAGTTTGTATTCCATCTCCTCCCGGTATAACGGAATCAGACAAAGAAAATTGATTGCTGTGTTTTCTATTTTTAGCTCGAAGAAATCTTCCCCCAGACTTATGCTCGGTAAGAGCATCATACATCCGAGTTTAGTCGAGTCAGCAAAAGGCTCAGCATTTTCTCCATTGGGTAAGGTGTGCTGAACACCCAGCCACGTGTTATAGGAATGAGGAAATCTTGCCATGGTCTTTAACCAACGGACGGGCCAGTACACATTCTCGTCGGAAAATATCTCCTCCATTGACTCTTCTTTCATGCCTTCCATTTTCCAGTCGGGCGGGAGCAGGAGGCAAAGTTCAAGGTGTTTAGGAGCATCTATGCCTTCAGGGACATTCATCGGCTTGTCGCTCATCCCGGAGGTTATCAGCACATGGAACGGTATGCTATCGCTGGGCTTAACCCAATGGACGTCGATGTGCACCTGGTCGGAAACGATCTCATGGAATACCATTTCGATTGGTCCGACATGTTTTTCGATGTGTTCGGAAATCGCTTCGATGTTTTCGCTGTCGCCGACAGCGGGTTCAAACTTGTTTTCCTGGGTTTCTGAGTAGCGAAAGATTCTTGCTCCGGATTCGGATTCTTCTAACTCCTCCATGCGTGTGGGGTTAACTATTGGGTGTTGCTAACGTTTGGTTCTTTAAGATACGAAGTAAAAAGCAATGATCAAACCTGTGGCGTGTAGGATTGCGTTGTGGTGATCCGATCGAAGTGTGCGACTTCGTTCCAGACAGATCGTCGGACCGCCACGGGATAAAATCCAGATTCGGGAGGCAAGGGAGTTTAGGAGTTTTGTTTCCTCCAGCGGCCGAATCGAGGACCTATTGGGGTCATCATTGCCATAAATGTAACGGTCATCGACAACTGGTATAGCAATATAGTTAGGGCGAACGGTTCCATTAATGCTCCTTCGTAGGTTGATGATGATTGACCAGTGAGGAGCGCATGCAGGTACACCGTTATGAATGCCATCGTAACTAGCAAGGCAAGATGACCGGGACCGAAGTAAAGTTCTCTGAGTGTTAGTCTGACGGTGAGGCAAGTCATCAGGAAGCATCCTATACAGCTTGTCAACGTAGTCCCGAATGGGCCGAGTTCCAATAATAGGCCCAGCCAGAAAAACGGAAGTGTCCCCCACAGGAATACAACTCCGAAGGTAGTTGGAATGACTATGTGGCTCAATCTGTATTTCATGTAGCCATCATTGCTTGAGACAAGGCCTAGTCCGAAAAGTAAAGGGGGAATGAATACAGGAAGAATTTCCAAATAAACTATCGCAACGCCAATGAGCGTAGCACCCGATAGCCAAAGCAGTGTCGATCGTCTTCTCATGGACTACGTCAATCTTATTCCAATCCGCGTAGCAAGATTAGCATCGTCTATTTGAAAAATCGTTTCGTGGGGCACAACCAGCGCTTGTGTATTGCCATAATCAAGCAGCTTCTTTTGTTCAACTACGAATGGCGTGATATCGCGGATACTTATAATCTCACTCTTGCCATACCTTTCCAGCATCTCGCCTTTCAGGCCAAGCTGAATTGCTCTTCGTGTAATTTTGTTACCAAGCGCATCGTGATCGGGGTCCCATTGCAATCTGACATCAGCATTGCTTAAGTCCTCCTTCCATTTGTTTTGGTCTGAGTAGTAGTCGGTGTTAAATGACGAGATAATGGCTTTACTCAATATCTCAAGAAAGAACGTTTTCGACAGAGTAATTGCCAGAACACCTTCCTGCCCTTCCTTCTCTGCCCATCCGCATCTGAACATCATCCACAGGAAATTGGGTTTGATCCAGGACATCCTGTTGTAGCTAAACCCATCGCCGCCAAAGACCTGATTCTTAGCTGCGAAGTCCGCAGTGCTCCGCTTATACGCCTGATACACCACAATTGAACTATCGTTCTGGTATCCGATGATTTGCTGTCCGCTAGGAGGAAGGCGTTCAACAGACTGATGGTATGGCTCGGTCTTTAAGTCAAACATAAGCGCAGATAACGTCCAAACTTATCACTAAAATATTCACTTACAAACGCCCTGATGGTGCTCCTATCTCAGTTGTATTCAAAGGTCATAATACATTTGTTCTTCTCAAAGGAGTAAGTAATTTTCGAAAGAAGTCCTTTGGTGTATTCGTATGTCTCATTAAGTTTGGAGGAAAGAAACTTGTGAAGTCGTTGCCGAATTGCAAAGAATTGTGGCACTACATGCGCACACATCGTCCTGACTGTGCGCGAAATGACCTATGCGAGAGAGCACTACAACTAATATCAGTTTATACATAATCACACGGAAGCTTTCCAATTTTGTGGTGCTGCATTATTGGGTGTCGTACGCAAAATTCGGTTCGTACATAGAATGCGTTCCCAGGTGGAAAGTCACGCAATCGACCAATCATGCTTCTCCAAGCATTGCGCTTTTCGGCTATATCAGCAGTCGGCCTTTCTAATGGAAGATGTGACTGATCAGGCTTATCTGAGAGCATTTTATTATTAATACTGAAAATAGACTTTACCGAAATCCCGGATCGGGAAGCGGGGAGTTTTTCGGCCTCTGAGAAGGCAATCTTTAAAACGTCATCTAACACAACCTTCACAATAAAATTACATCACATCGCACGCGTCGGGACTCGCCGGACGCGTAGACATATCTCCACGATATTTGAAATAGATTTATCGGCGCATAGTGTTTTAGAGCATATCCACCGTTTGAAAAAAGGAATGCAGTTGAAAAACGCATCATCTGAGCTTACCTATAACGTCAACATAACCGCTGTTTCTTACAATGACAGATTCTCAAGGGATTATAGTCACTGTGAAAATACCTCTACAATATCATTGTAAATGCCCGAAAAGAGGGTGGTAAAAAATAGAAATAATCGTCGTTATTCCTGAGATGAAACTATTCATTCCCAAATCGAACAAAGTTCGTCCCGCTGTTTTGCGGTAATAAATCGCTTCCTGAAAGAAACTGTTGGTTTAGGCGATGTTTTAAGGCATTTCCCACCCGGCGTGTAGGGCAACGTTAGTCATCCCCTATCTTCTCCATAGTATTTGCGTGTGCCGACACGAAATAAAAAACACTCATGAAACTGAAACAACTTACTCTTGGGCTAGCGATGACGTGCTCGGCGGGGATGGGATTGGCCCAGCAACGGGATTCAACAGACCTCTATTCCTTTAGTCTTGAAGAACTTATGAACATTCAAATCGTTTCCGCGTCCAAGAAAGCGGAAAGTCTGTTTGATGCTTCACTTTCTGCTTCAGTGCTTACGCGCGAAGAAATCAAACACTCCGGAGCCACCTCTATTATGGAGGCGCTGCGCCTTGTTCCCGGCGTGATCGTCCGCGAGATCTCCAACGGCAACTATGATATACACGTTCGCGGCCTGGACAACGTGCCGCCTAATTCACTTATTCTTTCATCAACCAACACAACTACGCTGGTGATGATCAATAACCGCCCGGTATACAACTATCTACAGGGTGGTACGTTTTGGGAATCGCTTCCAATCGATCTCAACGACGTTGAAAAGATCGAAGTGGTACGTGGTCCTTCGTCTACTCTATACGGTCCTAACGCTGTATCGGGTGTAATCAACATCATCACGACGAAACTTGCTAAAGAAGGACTCACCGTTCGCGGTGGTGGCCAGTTCGGATCGATGAGCACAGGTATCGCCAACGCAAGCGTCGGATACAAGTTCAATGACAAATTCGATGTTACGGTTTCAGGAAACACTCAGGTGCGCGACCGCTCGAATGGCCTCTACTGGAACAACGCTACCGGACAATGGGTGGACTCACCCGCCGACCTCGGCGTACCGAATACAGACGAGCGCTATCCTGATCCTGACAAGTCGATGAAGAAGTACGGTGTGAACGCGTTTGTCAACTACCAGGCTAACAGCAATTCGCATTTCAGCCTTGCAACAGGTCTGCAGGATTCAAAGGTGCAGTCCATCATGTTCGATAACTCCGTTACCAACATGAGCACAACGTCGACGAATTCTAAGTATGTTGACTTCCAGGCACAGACCTATGGACTCAGCACGCAGGTATCGTACGTTACCGCAGTGCAGGCACCGGTGATGGGTATGCAGGGATCAAAGTACGACTACGATGTAGTTGATGCTACAGCCGAGTATGATATTAACATTCATGGTCTTTCTGTTAAGCCGGGCGTTACCTACAGAACGGCAACCTACAAGGACGGAGCATACTGGGACGTCAGCAACGGCGGCGGAACTTTCGGCGGCACACAAACCATGAACACGTTTGGTGGCGGCCTGCGACTGGATTATAAGTTCCTCCAGGAACGTATGCGCTTTACCGGTGGTGTTCGCATGGACAAGTTCACTTACCCTTCGAAATGGTTTGCTTCCTACCAGGCAGCGTTGTCGTACAAGCTTAACGAAAAGAACATCGTACGTGCTGTGTATTCCAGGGCATACCGTTCACCGTTCATCTTCGACACGTTTGTAAGTTATTCATCGGTCAATCCAATCGGCGGTGGCATGTACAGTCAGTATGCGGTAACGGGTAACAGAAACCTTGAGCTGCTTCACTCAGACATGATGGAACTCGGATACCGTTCAATGCTGAGAAACAATTTGTCACTTGATATCGAGGGATACTACACGACGACGAACAACTACTCGGCACTAATACAGGATGAAACGTCGTTCACCCCTGAGAACTATCCTATCGTTGCCAACACGGCCATGAGTATTGAAAACATCCCAATGACCGTACATCAGGCAGGCGTGAGCATTTCCCTCACGGCGGTTATCAGCAAGGTTCAGATCAAGCCTTTCATCACGCTGCAGAATACGAAGCTTGAAGACTATTCTCAGTACTTCTCGACCAGCGACGCTGCACCAGGCATCAACAACAACTATGATCCTGCCGCGTACAATGTGAACTCAGGAATCGGAACCGAGACAAATCACAAGTTCACTCCGAAGGCTTATGGTGGTGCGCAAATCAATTACAGCATCAGTTCGAAGTTCAACGTAAACCTGAATACGTACTGGTTCTCCAAGCAGACGTTCTATCAGCTTGATAATACATTGATCAACGACGGCAAGAGTGGTATCGAGCACATCAACGGCAAGGCGCTGGTGAATGCAAAGGTATCTTACACTCCGGTGAAGGCCATTTCGATCTTCGTCACTGGCAAGAACCTGCTGAATCAAAAGTCAATTGAATACTACAAATCAGATGCGACTCCAGCCATGGTCCTTGGCGGCGTGAGCTTCGATTTCTAAGAATAGGTTAATTGATAAAGGGAAACTCCGTGGCGAAAGCTGCGGAGTTTTTCCGCTTTAAGTCAATAAAGTTGCTATCCTGCGACCAGCCAACACCATGATGACAGGTTCCGCCACCGTCAAACGACTGATTGTAAAGCTCGTTAGCATCAAGCTCATTTAAGACCAGGCTATTGTTGTTATTAATCAATCCGACAGTAGCCTCGATTTGTTTGATTCGCGCATCTTGTCCCACGCAGCAGAGTGAGAGCACTGCACAGGCAATTGTGAGAGTTACTATTTTCTCAAGCATCAGTGGATGTCCCGGTTATGTTATTATCCAATCACAATCCCTATCATGCCTTGCTTTTCGATTGTCTCTTCAACAAGCTTTTTCAATTCCATAAGCTTCTCAATCTCTTGTCTGTCTCTTATTTCATTTTGAATAAAGCTGTCAAAACTGATAATCAGGACTTTTTGCTTATCCAGAAGCTTTGTAATCGCGTAATGCATTAATGACGGCTCAAACATAAGTCCGCGGGTCTCGCCGTCTACCGTTTTCAGGCTCTGTCCACTGAAATAATTGGAAGCCAGATCATAGAAGATGAAGCTGCTCCTGTTAAGTCCAATGTCGTTCAACCAATCGAGCCTGCCGGTCTCGGTGATGAGTAGAATATCGCCAAAGAACTCAATCGGGAATTCGCTTAGCTTATGTTTCTGGATTGCATCCAGCTTAACCTCGTAATAACCCAGGCACTCAATTTTTCCGACAATTGAATCGGGATGTTTTGCATAACCGTTAATGCGTACGCTCATTTATTTCAGTAATTTCAATTCCCAAATCAAAAGTTTATCGCCCTTAAATAGCCTTTAATAATTCGCGACTCGGCATTGTTGGTCGCTGATTGAGGAGTGTTACATTATTTGTCCAGGCCATGTAGTCTAATCTATTTCATTTCAATTTATCCCCAATGCACTGCTGGACCCAATTCTTATCTAAATGCGTATGATTTTGAATGCCACGGACATGCTGGGTCATATCAATCACCGACAACGGAGACATCAAAGCAGCAACTGCTATGTTGCCCCTGGGACCACTTCGGCCAAGTCGTTCCCTTCTATGGGCCCACTGAGAAAGTAACAGCAGTCTGTCGCGCCGATGCCTGAATACTACTACACGCCTCGCTGCCTGGCGAAGCCGCACGAAGTCAGGGTCGTCTACTGCAGCGTCGAGGTCGGGTGAAAAAAGGACAATGGTATTAAACCGCGGACCGATCCCAGTGTGATGACCTGAAGTTCGTAATGCCCCCTCAAAGACGCGGCTTCCCATCGAATGGCACAATACGTTCACCTTACTGAAATGAGTACATATCCACCCGATAAACCATCCGAGTGATTCGCCTTTTGCAGAGGCCTGATGCCAATTGCGCGTATACAACGCACCCCCTGCGTGCCAAATGAAAGAAATTACTGTCTGTATACCGCAGTCCGGCTGATTGCCAAGAATTGTATCTATTGAACGAAGGTTCTTTCGATGGAATTGCGCCTGCTGTCCCCACATGGCATGGAAGAAGAGAAGTGCTCCTTCACTTTCAGAATCCTCCAACCACTTTCCCACGTCAGATGCTTCCAACCGATTAATCGGACACGTGATCAGAATATCGCGTTTGAACAATTCGCCTGTCAACGTCCCCAGCACAATGACGGAATCCAAATGCCGCCATTCCGCATAAAGGTGTCGCTTCTTCGGCGGATTTCTAACCATTGGCTTACAGACAGTAATGGAAATCGTTGGTTACTTCTCAAGTTTCAATAATTCAAGATAAGGATTTCCAACCAACCCGAGTACAAGCGCAAACGCAGGCTCAGTTTTGTATCCCTGACGCTTCAGCTCAATAATTCGTTGTCGAAAGGCTTCGCCGCGTTCACATAGCAGTTTGTACTCAATAGTCATATGACGGAAAGCGTGTTGCTGCCGGGTAGGTGTATTCTGTCCAAAAACTTCAATCATGAAATCGTTAATTCTTAACCTGGCAATCACGGCGTTGTTGTCAGCCGACTCATTAAGCTCAAAGCCCTCATAGATACCAAAACAGCTCCGCACCTTCTCCGAAAATTCATTGCTATTTTGCACATAACAGATTATGTCAAGGTCACTGTTTTCAATATCAATGTTGATCGGAATAGTGCCTACGAGTAAGGGATCATATTCGCGAAGCTTTGTGAGAACCTCATTCTCCGTTAATGTTACAAAGGCGAGGCGCTGCCTATCGGTGCCATTTTTCAGGTAATCTAAGCTCGTGAAATCTATATACATATTCGTCTTTCTCGGCAAATAACGGAAGCAGATTGGTGTTCCACCGGACAAACGACTTCTTAGCTCCAATCTCCAGGATCCGATGCACTGTAGACCGCCCGCTCTTTAGTAATGTATTGGTTCACCGTTCACCACTCCCCAAACAACAAAATCTCGTTTCTCGTAGTTAAGTCCCGATTTCAAATCAACCTGAACAATATTATCCCATCCGGTGGCATAGATCGTATTGCATATATACACCCGGGAAAACAACTCAAAGCATTTCTCCCGCGTCACGTGCAGCTCAAATTTCAAATTTGCTGTATCCATCACGCAATAAGAACGACTATCACTGACGATCGATAGCTCCCTGAATGACATTCTGGGCCAGCTAAAATAGTCTGTCGGATCATCCAGCCATCTGGGAGTCCTGGGCGGAACATCAGTTAGTTCGATTGTCAATTGTGTAGCTTCCTCACGGGTTGCATACTCCAAAAAGGTCAAAAAGTCCCTGGTGTGCTTTTGATCTACGCCAAAATTGATCTCTCTCAGGTACCTTTCCTTGTCTTCATTGTTAAGGTCTGGAAACGTGCTTCTCTTGCCTTCCCACGGATCATTAATTTCAGTGTAAACCCATAGGCATGACGTGACCTTGTCTTTTGATAATCGTAACATCGGATGTAAGTCGCTTATATTTACGTTGGAGAACAATGCATAAGAATCACGACCTTCAATTCCCTAAGCTTTGCAAGCAGTGGTTCGATGTTCGTAGAGTTCTCCTTTCCAGTCGCGAACTCTTTGGTGACTTCCGTTTGCAGCCTTTTAACAAGATCATTACTTATGCTATCCGGATCGCTAAAATACAACACTGAGTACGTACATAGCTCACTCTCTTTCACAATCATCTGCTGCTCAGCACGAACCCGACCAAGTACCCAACCCCTATCGCTGGAACGCAACCTAGTATAAGAAAAGTACCATTGATTGTCACTAATTAATGACAGTGGATATATTTTGGAGATGTCATTTTTGTTGATCCTGATAAATTTATCAACCGGCAGTATAGTAAGGTCGCAATCTTTGACAAAGATAAGCTCCGAATAGAATTTGATCGTATCTCCATATACCCAATTCCTGACCTTTCGGGTAAACTCTGGCGCATCGTAGTTCAGTGAGTCCTCTGTGAGATATAGATAACCCCAGACCTGAAAATATCCAACTTGCTCTTTACCCTTAAAAATGACTTTGGCTTTAATGATATGAGACGACCCAACGTCTGCAAAGGCATTCTGGGCCAGCAGGAACAAAACCGATAATGACAGTGCTCTTATCATGTTGTATAACAAACTAATTCGTCCGAAACAAAAGTTCACCAAACGCCACGCATAGGCGCACTCGTGCCACCTATGGCTCGTATTCCTGTATCAATTCGCCAATTCCAATTCCAGTCAGTTCTGAAATATCATTCATTGGGTCTATGACATACTTTTTTACACACCAGTCCCAAATATCATATCTGATATTTCTTATCATCGGCTGAAATAACTCTCGCTCTTGCCCATCTTTGTAACGAGCCATAACTTCAATTCGGCCACCGAATCTTGTTGGCCGAAAACTTCTAATCGCAAAAGAATCAATTCTATCTTTCTCCAGTTCTTTTATCAACGGATATTCGACGAACGTCTTGTCAATGCTACCTAGGGCTGCGAGTCCGAACCTGGTTTCATCAGCTCTATCGATATACACCACCAGGTCATACTTGAAGTTTTTGAATAATTTCTTTTGGAACTCGTCCAGGCGCGTCGAATCGATGGTCAATCCAGCACAGTTAGTTTTTTCAAAATTAACATAGTCTGGTTCGAACCAATATTGATTTACGGTCTTTGATATTTTAAAGTATTCCATTGTCCTATCGTCAATGACTGTGAGACCCAACTTTCAGCAATAAAGCAACTCAACGCATTCGCGTCGTTTTAAATTTGTTAGCATCCAGCTTTAAACTCTTGACTATGCCATCCAGCCTTTTGATCCACATATCTTTCACTTTATTTGATTCTCCATCAAAGATCATAAATGTCATAACTAACAAGATTTTCTCGTGGTAAATGTACCACTTATAAAACGTCATGTTAGAGTCAGTATTTTCTTTGCGATAGTAGATAGCCTGAAGATCAGAGATCATTACAGTCTCATAGTCAACATGCTCGTTTTCGCTCGTGTATATAAAGTCCAATACTGCTTCCTTTTCATTCATCGATTCAGGTGGATTTACATTCCACGAGATCGAAAGCTGAAGTCCTCCTTTCAAATCATCTCTTAGATTGTGGAAACTATAGAATGAATTACCCTTTTTTGAGTAAACCCAATTGTCGTCAAAGGTCAACTGAAATAACTCGTCTCTGGAAATAAAAGACTTTGCTACGCTGATGAACTTAATGCCAAAAAAGAGTTCCGAAATTATTCTCAATAATCCCATGAGTCCGAAATACAAACAACTTCTAACTTTCGGGAGTTGCGGTTGAGCAATATAGTACTTTAATATCAACCGTACCGACGTGGTTTATACCTTTTGTCGAGATCATAACTATGTCAGTCGTTCGGTTTGTCATCAATCCGTTGTTTTACTGTTTGTTTTAAAGCTTCGTAGTCTCCAATCTGAATTATGGTCAAATTGTCCGTCGGTGAAAGTCCGCAAGCCGTTGTAGTAATAACAGGAATTCCGGCCGCAAGCGCTTTCAATATTAGCCGTGGCTGATGCTCTACATAAGTGGGATAGACAACCAACCGAACATTGTCCAACGGATTGCTGCCAGCAAATTCTGTTGTTACTCCCTTCCAAAAATCCTTGTGTTCCATTGCTTGTCCTGTTAGAACAATTGTGAGACCTAACTCTTCAGCAAGTCGCCTTATTTCATAAGCCCCCTTCCTTCCCACTGCAGATGCAGGGAAAAGAATTTTGTCGCCCGATGTGTGCCTGGTTTTGACGGTCGGCAGGACCCAATCCAATTTAACAGACTTGTTGTTGAAGATCTCCGCAATTTCCTTGTGTGGCGTAATGATATGACGCGCCCTGGTTAAAGCAATATTTTCCAACTCAATCAAAGCTTGCGAAGCTCTAAAGTCATTAAGCGTTTTGCTTTCGGGAAATTGTCTGTGAGCAATATCTAACCGTTGATGTAGCTTTTCCATGGGCAAACGGCTCATCAGAACATCGAATGTACGTCCGCCTAAAACACCTTGCTCCCACATAAACGGCAGTAAGTTTTGTGAGATTACAAGATGAGTGCTTTCGATCGGGATAAGTTTGGATGCAGCTAGCGCTATCTTTCTGTCAAGACGAAGCAATAATGAAAAAATGTTATTCTGCGTTTTAGACGCAACACGTAAATGCAATGCCCTTTTTATCGCTTCGAACGAGGTTGCCTTAACATTCTTTGCATTTTTAATTGTCCAATCGTAACGACTGGTTTTAATAAATCTACTTTTGAAAAGTGGAACAACGAAACAATCCTTGTTGGCTGAAATTGTTTTTATGTAGTTGTCATACTCACTCCATTTGTCGTCAAGAATAAATGTTGTAATAGCTCTCTCCTGTCTCATCGCAGTCCTGTCGGGATGCTTGAAACATTCAAAGTTGCCACAAGAATAGCAGTCATTTAGTTTTGAGGACTGAAGTAAAACCTTTGAATTAACATCCACCGATGAACTGTTTCTTCCAATGCTACGAAACTTGACAATTAGCTTATCGGCAGTAATATCAATTTCAATTCTGAAAGAGTTGTTTGATCTGAAACGCAGGTCAACATAATTCCATTTCACAGTCGCATCCCGATCCTGCTCGGCCAATGAACCTTTAATCACTTTTGTGTGCCGGTGGCGCTCAATGATTTCAAAGTTTGCTTTCAATGCTGCATCATACAAAGCGTTTGAGAGTTGGCAAAGTCCGCCTGCAATTGTCGGCACGATACAGCCCTCTCTGATTTCCCGGCCTACTACATAACCCTTTCCGATGTTTGGATTTCCCAAATGTTTCCAAAAGCTGAACGTTCTGTTTGCATCAACTTCAATTCCGTTTAGTCGTCTTGCGGCTAAACGCAAGTTCTCAATTTTTCCTGCCGTCAGAATCCAGTTCTGTTCGTTGTCGTCAATGTTCCAAAGATTACTCTCAGAAACAGAAATAATTGACTGGGATCTTAGCTGTCGATTGTCTGTGAACTTCCTGTTGTCGGCAAAGGTGTTTTGAAGCTGCCGCTTAAGGATTAATAGAAACGACTTTAAATGAAACTTCGTCTCACTTATCAGATTATGCTTTTCAGTTAATATTTTCAAAGTCGCCATTTCTAATTATACACAATAGTTATGGCCTTTCGCGGTCGTCAGGCCTGGCAGCCTGAGCAAGGCTATTTCCCGCCAGCCGCCAAAACGATCTCTCTTACAACCCTCAGACAACCATTATTCTGAAGCTCATCCGGCAACGGAGCTATGTATCCCTGGAAGGCACTCGCGCACCAGTCGGCAACCTTGTTAAAAGGCTGGGCCTTCTTCCAATCCATCAAGAGCCTCTCTCCTTCTGATTCCCGACCGGCCTTCTTCAATGCAAGCGCACTCAGAAGCATATTGGCATTCCTGTAGCCGGTCTTATTCGCGATCACGGCCTGCCATTTTTGTTCCGCAGCGGCGCTCTTTGATTTCTCCAGGATCAAGGCGTCGAGGTAAGTTTCCGCTCTGTCGTCGATGTCATTGTCGTATGGCTTTCCAACGCCCAAACGGTCGGGCCACTGGCGTGCTTTACTAACCGATGCCGTCGCCTCGCGATACTTACCGCGTTTCAGCTGATCGATCGCCTGCATCATCCAGGCCTCGCTGTAGAGCTGCTTGCCATCGGTAGCTCCTTCGTAAGGAAGGATGCTGATCTTGTCCAATAAGTCGCTGCAAGCTTTGTACTGTTTGTTCAGCAACAACGACTTCGCCAGCAGCATGCTGATCCGGAAGTCCTGTGGAAACTTTTTGTTGTATTCCTTTGCTGTTACGAGTGCCAGATCATAGTTCTTCGTTTCGATATAATTATTGACCAGAAGCTTGCCATATCGCCACTCACGCGGATCAAGTTGCGCCGCCCTCTTGACGTCGTTCGCATAACCATCATTCTTCATCAGTTCCGCACGTGCCGCATAAAACGGAGGGTAGTCAGGATTGCCACACTCGTTGAACAACGTCCTGGCTGGATCAAGATCGTTCCTGCTCCAGTAAAGAAGTGCCAGGTAATACTTCGGCTTCCAGCTTTTTGAATTCTCAACTGCCCATTTAAAAACTTCTAAACTCGTTAGGCGGAATGGAAAGATTAGATTTGGTGAGAGCTTGTCTGCCTTTTCAAGGTAAGGGAATGCTTCTTTGTCTTTCATCCTGCTCTTGAAATAAGCAATCCAATAGCTTATCTCAGCATGCTCCGGCGATAGTTGCAGCACGGTGAGGGCTTCATTGATCTGTCCCAGTGAGTAGTACCATTCGGCAAGCTGCAGATAGGTTTCGCTGGAGATCTCGTTCCTGATCAGCGACCTGAAAGTTGTGGCGTTTGCTTCCGACGGCTCCGAACGGTATTTCTCAAAGCGGACAAAGTGGTTCAATGGATTGATCGCTGTCAGGCGTTCGAGCGACTCAGCGGCGGCATTCTTATCTCCCTGGAGGCGTGCTGCAGTTGCCATGACCTGTATAGCCTCCACGTTGTTTGCATTAAACTCGACGGCCTTCCGAGCATAATATACGGCCTTTGTCAGGTTGCCATCACCAAAATAGAGCTTGCTCAGACTGGTAAAGGCAGCATCACGATACTCCATCGACAATGCCGCGATGTCGAAGCCGTCTTTCGCATCGGTTGTGTTTCCTAATCTTAAGTTTACTTGTCCATAGTAGTAGTTGGCTGCTGCATCGTACGTGTCGATACTCAAAGCATGACGCGCATAATGAAGCGCCGAATCGTAATTCAGGTTCCTGAGCTTGAGCATTGACATCGCCGACAATGCCGGGAGATAATTGGGATCCCTGGCAAGACATTTTCGAAACTTCTCTTCGGCGGTAACATAGAAGCGCTGATCGACATCTTCCTTTGCCAGAAGATAAAGTGCATAGACTGAGGTCCAGTCAAAGTTTTTGGGTGTATCAACGGGCCTCGACAGAACGCCGTCCTTTGGATCGGCCCGATAGATCATCTTATCCGTACCAAGTTTTACTATGATATTATCGATAGCTCCCTGAAAAACTATTGAGTCCGTGAATACATTCAATGGCTTCACGTTAATTTTTTTATCGTACAACGACCGCTCGCCCTCCAGGATCTGCAGTGGCTCGTCGAGTTGCTCCAATGCCGAGAAGTCAATTCTGAGGTAGCCGTTGCGTGACCTGGCATTCAGTGCTCCGTACTGATTTGCCTTTACGAATCCGCCAGTCTTCATCACTGGAAACCAATATTCCGTCCAGCTGTCGGCCGACGAAGGTGCAAACCCGGTATGCTTGAAGGGCGAATATGTACTTCCCGGCGATGCCTGATTGAAGAGTCGTCCGGATTGAACTTCAACGTACTGGCCATCGGTATCGGTCAGTAACTTTTCCCAGATCATACCCTGTTGTGAAAGACCCCAGATCCAGATCTTCTTACCTGCCTTCTCGTCGTGTGGTGAATAGCGGGCCATTCCCAGGCCGTCGTTGTGCCAGTAAGCACCAAAGAAATCGGCGTACTTGCCAAACACGTGATACGACTTATATCCGCCGAAGTTGTTCTGCTCGTAGAAGGAAATATCCCTACCGTTGTCCTTGTTGATCTTCCAGTCGGCGTACTCGCCGTCGTGACCGATGTACCTGGTACCGGGATAGATGAATTCGAGATTGCCCGCTGCCCTGATGCCCGTATTCATCCAGGAGTAGTACGGCTGTTCCATACCCGAACCGTTGTACCAGAACGATCGTGTGGTGAACCAGGCCTTATCTTTGGGAAGATTAATCTCAACAGTCCAGTACGTTTGTGTAAGCAGATCAAGCGTTCCGATGTAACAGCTCACACTTCCGTCGCTTTTCGTTTCTGTCATGTAGTCCACTGGCGTCGCACAGTTGGGGGTATGACCTATGATCCCATAGTTGGCTTCTATACCTCCGCTCGTCCACGGGCCGCGCATGGCAACGTCGCGGAATTTCACTACCTGATTGTAGTACAGGAAAGGACGTCCCGATTTTTTCTCCCATGCTCCCCAGATCTTTCCGCCAACCTCCGGGAGAATCATCACTTTTACATAATCGTTCTCCAGTTCAACAACCTTCCATTCCCTGTCCGACGGCTTGTTGGTATAACCATCAAACCGAAAATAGGGATATACCGGGCCAATCTTTGGAATCGGATCAGGATCGGAAAAGCCATAGGTGCGAAATACCTTTTTGTATTCTTTTAAGGTCGACGGGTTTTGTGAATACGCCAGGACGTTTATGATCAACAGGAGGGCGAACAAACATTTTCGCATTTGCAACGAGGTTTTGCAGGTTAAAGGTTGTCAGGTGCTGCTGGCTTGACACTCAGAGAGCCGCATAACGAAGATAGGTGGATTGCAGCTGTTGTTGTCTTTATCCTGAAAATTTCCTTTTCGCGAAGTTGTGTGGCTTGTCACCTTTTCATTCTATTCCTTTCAATCCTCTCCCTTATCTGATCAACGAACCGCGATTTGAATTTCCATATTTCAATCTTATTCGCGACGTACCAAAAGTCACGGTTAATCAACCTTTGATCTGACGGGTTGCCCAGGGGACTCAGGCTAACGAAAGCAAACGTAGTATTTGTTGTATCAATTGCTGGTCTTGTCCAGGCATGAACAACTTGCTTTGTACCAGCATAATAAAAATTGACATAAAGCCAGTACGGCGACGACGTAGTATTTGCTTTGGTCATTGCAGGCGGTTGGACGGTAGAGTCTTTCAGATGCAACATGAAATACGTTTTCATTTCATCTGTATCCCAGTCATAATCCAACTTCCTTGGTTTGAATAATTCTGTTTCGCCAGGTGGCTGCAATCCGGGGTTTTCCTTCTTCAACTCAACTATTGCCGCTATTACCTCCGATTCACTTGCCTCCAACTCCCATGACTCGACAAAAGGATAGCTACCTGCAAATCCGCCAATTTTTCTTCTGAAAA
This sequence comes from Chryseolinea sp. T2, assembly GCF_037203685.1. Classification (NCBI taxonomy): domain Bacteria; kingdom Pseudomonadati; phylum Bacteroidota; class Cytophagia; order Cytophagales; family Fulvivirgaceae; genus Chryseolinea; species Chryseolinea sp. T2. The sequence goes on along the minus strand of NZ_JBBCAU010000004.1, from coordinate 426,385 downwards.
ATTCCTCGCAGCCCCAGAAGGCTAAGAATACCGTTAGAATTATTACTGCATTACGCCTACCCTTACTTGTCATTACAGAACCATGAAGATGGCTCTAAAAATAACACATAATGAAGCTACACGCAGTAAGTACGTGATAATTCAGCTTATGCGCGCTTATCCAACCAGCTCAAAATATCACTCATCACGATTTCCCGGTCCAGGTCGTTCAGCAGATCGTGATAGTGACCTTCGTAAAATTTTAGTGTCTTATCCTTTGATGAAGCGTGATCGAAGAAGTACTGACTTCCGCTGGGCTTTGTCGCATGATCCGATGTACCGTGAATGATAAACAATGGAAGTTCAATCTTAGGCATCTCGTCCTTCAACCGAATATCTGCCAACGATAACTGCTGCACCGTTTTGGTTGGTTGCACTTCGTTCGCAAGAAGAACATCGCTGTCCATTGCATCAACTACTGCCTGATCGCGTGAAAAATCTTTATTATTAAGCTTTAACACATGTGCATGAGGAAACAAATGACTTACTCCCCTTAACACTGCCAGCGCAAAGTCCGGTGCCGGCACCTGAAACGCAAAGCTCTCGCAGATAAAGCCAGTTAGCTTGTCCTGGTGCTCTAAAGTATAAATAGATGACAATACGCCGCCTGCGCTGTGGCCCAACAGAAATGTGGGCAATCCAGGGTGAGCTGCCTTCGCGATATTGACAAGCTTGTCGAGTTCAGTGACGAATTGATTATAGTCAGCGATATAGTAGCGTTCACCGTCGGAGTTTCCTCTTCCCGGAAAGTCGATTCCATAAGCAACATAGTTCCGGGCAATCAATTGCTCAGCAGTCCACTGGAAATATCCACTGTGTGAATTAAAACCGTGGGCAAGAACTACTATTGCCTTCGGACTACCGGATGTCTTCCAATTCCTGTAAGAAACTTTAAGTCCTTCTTCGGAAACGAACGTGTTTGTTTGTGGTTGAATGGTGCTTTGCATGGAGAGGTTAATTTAACTTGGTTAAAATGTTATCCCTTTGTTACGAGCAATATGATGACGTCTTCGCCCGAATATATGGATTACACATATCTCTTTAACACGGGACTAAATTAATCTCCGATCAATTTCAAGTGGTTGTTGAATTCAGTATCTGATCTCTTCTACCTTATTGGCCGATTGTTTAAGGTCGGCAGCTTTCTCCGACGATATCAATGGATCACGATAGCTGTTTACACTCAGGTCTTTATGAAACATTGTTCTATAGAAAATACTCGCTGTGTAAAAGGTGCCGTTGATGTTCGGATGCGCTCCATCGGAATCGTACAAATTGATCGTGTCCTTCGAACTAACGAACTGACTCCACGCCTGCCCTACTGGCACAACGGTCGCTTTCAGTTTGCTGGCCACATCATTATAAGAATCTGAAACCGGATAGATCATGTCGGGTTGGTCTTTATATGCCCAAGTCATGAAGAAATACAGCTTCGTTTGCCCCGAAGTTTTGATCAGGGAATCGAACTTCGCCGCGTAGGTCATCATCTTCCCCCGATCATCGACGGGTCGCAGGCTTTGTTCCTGAAGAACGATGATGTCCCAGCTTCCACGAAGTATTGCATTTACAGTTGCCGTGTCTTTCCAATGACTCTCCAGCGTATAGCCGCCTTTGGCAATCTCCTCAACCCTGACCGAAGAATTCTTATCATCTGTTGACAGATATTGTTTGAGATGAAATGCCAGGCCACGATTGAAATAGGTATAACTATTGCCTATGAACAAAATGCTTTCCGGTGCCTCGAATGATTCTACGTCTTCCTTCCCGCAGGAGAAGGTAAAAATCATTGACAACAATAACAGTCGTGATGCTTTCATGAACAACGATTTTTGATACAAGGTGGTTGGGTCAGCTATTTGCCTACCACATTCAACGGCTGGAATTCTTTTCACGCCACGACTTCAAACTCTACTACATTATCGGATCATCGATAACCTGGCTCCACCACGTTTTAGCTGACGACAGAGCCCTCTTATCTATCTGCCTCAATTGGTCCTTCATTAGTCCGATTAACTGATGTTCGATTAATTCACTGCCTTCTGCCCGTTTCTTAAAATCAATGAAGCAACCAATCGATTCGAGTAATCTATCCACTCCGGAATTAACAAAACAAACCGGGTCGGCCGACAGTGTTCCGCTGAAGTCAACGGCGTAAACACAATTATCTTCCAGAGATATACCAAGGGTGGTACCTGCATCATCTCCTATGACTAAGTACCCTACGCCGGCAAGATCTTTCACCACCATCTTGCGGGGAGAAGTATAGAAGTTGATTTCAATTGCACGCTCCAGTTCGTGCACATCGGCGGGCAGCCCAATTGTTGTAAGGAATCTGATCGTTTCAGAGTCCAGGTTAAAGTCGTGAATATGGTCTGCCGGGAGCCTCGTCAATCGGTCTCCCCATCGTTGTATGAGGTGAGTAAAGTCCCTGGTCATCTCGGATAAGAAGAGCTATTTGGTTGTCTGTGCTCCCAAGTCTACGCCCATCTTCTCGTACTCAACGTCGTTTGGTTCCCATAGCTCGATCTTATTTCCTTCGGCATCGAGGATGTGAACAAACTTTCCATAATCGTATGCTTCGATGGCATCCACGACAGTGACTCCATTCTTCTTCAACTCCTCAACGAGGGCCTCCAGGTTATCGACCCGGTAATTGATCATAAACTCCTTCGTTGATGGCTCAAAGTATTTTGTCTTTTCGGCAAAGGGGCTCCAGGTGGTAAAGCCCTTCTTTGTGTTGTCGGCGCCCTGGTACCATTCGAACACCGCTCCGTACTCATTAGTATTCAGTCCAAGATTGGTTTGATACCACTCTTTCATTTTGTTGGGGTCTTTGCACTTAAAGAAGATGCCGCCTATGCCTGTTACCTTTTTCATGGTCTTTTTGGTGTTTTGAGTTTGAGCAGATTTGAAAGCGAATCCGAAAATAAAGGATGTCGCCATCAGGAGAACGACTATTGCTATATTTTTCATTGGTGCGATGTTGTGTAAGATGGAGCCGCAGAGATATGCCGGAGGCGTGTTCGAAGCCCATATGAAAATAAACATTTAACCATGAATGCCTGACGATCCGGCTCCTGCACACCGGAATGTCGCAAGCATGTTTTTAAACCAGAGGTCGCAAGAACTTGAATCTGAGTAGCGCACCTAAATGCGAAGACGAATTTTGACATCTTATCAATTCTTCGTATCTCGTCACGCTTACCACTCCTTTGGCCCGGATTGCATCCATATTTCTGCTTTGTGCCTTCGTGTTTCACATGGGAGGTTACTACTTCATATCTATAACGTGGAGGCAGTACGCACGGATACTGATGGCTGCGCGCATCGAAAATGAGTCGTACAAAGCGGAAGAGACCGTAACGTTCAAACTCCCCTTTACCCTCCCATACGCTCCTGCTGATGGAAAATTTGAGGCGGCGCACGGCTCATTTGAACATGGCGGAGAATTCTACAAACTCGTGAAGCAGAAACTGGAAGGTGACACCCTATACGTAGTGGCTATTAAGGACGTACGGGAGAAGATGATCTTCGGTTATATGTCTGACTTCGTGAAAGAATCGTCCGACGTTGACGGTTCAAAGGCGTTTAAACTCTTAACGGAATTCACCAAGGATTATGTTGCCAGCATACCTGTAGCCGTGATATCCCAAAACGGCTGGTCATACGACCTGGGACAAACAGCTCCTGCGCTTCATCACTCCAACACGCGCTTAGCGGTCGAGTCGCCTCCGCCGGATGCTGCTTAAGCATTTGCACCTGCCTTTTTCAAGATTAAGTTTTCACCTGATGTTCAGGATGCACTCGCGGGCGACCAGTCGTTCATGAAGTTCTGCGATTGTTTTGCCGATCTGTTACCCTTCGTGTAGAAACTACGTTCGGTGATGCTTGTCCTCATTTGCCTGCTGCATTCTCCGAGGTCGCGGTGCACATTAATTGTTTTACTACCCTATTACTCACAAGCCCAAACATGAATAAAACATTTACCCGTTTATTAAGTCTGCCAGGAAAATTACCGTCGATACGGCGATACACTTTGTCTGTCGTCGCCTTTATTGCCACAACGGTTGCCCTTGCGCAGGAAACCACGCTTACCGGAACCGTTAGTGATGCCGGTTCAGGCAAACCCATTTCTTATGCCACTGTATTGATCAAAGGAACCGCAGAAGCGACAACCACCAATACCGAAGGAGAATTTGCCCTGCGCACACGTGGCCCGCTCCCTGTAACCCTTTCCGTAACTGCCGTCGGATTTGGAATTCTGGAGATCGTAGCGAACAGCAATGATCCAATCGTGATAGCACTCGAAGAAAGTACTACGACGCTTTCGGAAGTCGTGATCTCGAGCGGTTACAATGTGCAGAAGAAGGAATCATTCTCAGGTTCTGTAGCCACGGTTTCCTCCAAGCAATTGATGAATCGTCCTACAGTAAGTTTTGACCAGTTGCTTGGTGGACAGGCTACGGGTATCGATATCATACAGCCAACGAACATCCTCAACAATACACCCGTGATGCGCGTTCGCGGTATCAACTCGATCACGTCGGGGCTGTTTCCACTGGTGGTCGTGGATGGTGTAACAATGTTCGTCGGTTCCATCGGAGGGCTTGTTGGTAACAATCCCCTCTCGGATATCAACCCAAACGACATACAAACTATTGATGTACTTAAAGACGCTTCTGCCGGCGCAATCTATGGATCGCGTGCCGCGAACGGAGTGATCGTTATCACTACAAAAAAAGGCAAGCCTGGCAAAACCAAGGTCAACTACGACATGTGGCTCAGTCGCTCGACACCATACAACCTGCCAGATTTGTTAAGTGCAGAAGATTACATGATGATCAAGAATGAGGCGCTGGTTAATGCAGGAAAAGAGCCCGGCTATTTCCCTACACTCAATGAAGATGGATCGACGCTAAATACCAACTGGTATGATGTCGGGTTCAAGCCCGGCTTCGCACAGAGTCACAACGTAAGTCTCTCCGGAGGAACTGAAGCTACGTCGTACTTCTTCTCCGTAGGTTACACGAACCAGGACAGCTACATACGCAACAACTCGTACGAACGCACTGGCGTGAGGTTTAACATCGAACAAAAAGTAACAAAACGAATTAGCATCGGCGCGAATGCAACGTACAGCAACGGTATGAATATTGGTACGAACACGGGTGCTATTCCTGCCAACTCCATGGGACCGTCAACCTACAACACGGAATACATAACGAATGAGCCACTGGCCAGAATGACTTACGTGCTTCCTCCAAACGTTCCCGTGTACAGGGCCGACGGCAGTTACAGTATACAAAACGGAGTGTCGGTGGGTTACGGCGCGAATATTCCCTCGATCATTGGAACGATTAACGCCTACAACCTTGCCATGGTGCAAACACTCGATCTGAATTCATCAGAGAACAACACTTTGTTCGGTAACGTGTATGGTGAAATCGAGATCGTTCAGAATCTCAAGTTCAGGTCCAGCTATGGTATCAATAACCTCCAGGTACAGAACAAATCCTTCTTTAACTCTGTGCACGGCGGTGGTGCATCGTCTAATGGTATCTCCCGAAATACCCACACTAAGTTTTACAGAACTGATTGGGTAAATACATTGTCTTACAATCTGTCGCTTGATGAGAAGCATAACTTCTATGCGTTGGGAGGGTATGAAATCATCAAGACTTTGTCCGACGGATGGGGTGCATCTGAGAGCAATGTTACTGATCCCGACTATTCCAACTACCAGGGACGCTATACGAACATTGCTCCCTATGGAAACCTTTATTCAGAAAACGCGCTTCTCTCCTATTTCGCAAATGTAAACTACGACTTCAATAAGAAATACCTCGTTAGTTTCAACTTCCGTCGCGACGGCCTGTCGGCGCTCGCCGAGGGTAACAAATATGGAAACTTCGGTGGCGTGGCCCTTGGCTGGAACATCCATGAGGAAAGCTTCTTCAGCGATTCGTTTCTTTCGGGAATTATTGGAATGTTCAAGCTTCGCGGTAGCTATGGTGTTGTGGGTAACAGTGAAATCGGCGATTACCCCGCCATTGGCACTTACAGCTCCAACACGTATGGAGGCGTGCCCACACTTGGATTCTCGCAGGCAGCAAACCCTGATCTTAAGTGGGAGACCAGTAAGAAGATGGACGTCGGTATCGACTTCACACTTTGGAATGACCGTATAGCTGTAGAGTTAGACTACTATAAAAATGACGTTAATGACCTTATCCTTAAGGCACCACAGTCGCTGTCGGCCGGCATACCCGGGAATTACATCAACTCGAACGTCGGCAGTTTGTATAACCAGGGGATCGAACTCGGTATTAACGCTGTGCTAATCAATCATCCCGGCTTCCAATGGAATGCGGGAATTAATTTATCCACGCTGAAGAACCGTGTAACGTCGCTGGTGTCGGACGTGTTTGTACCCTCGGTGTTTGGCGTGCAAAACATGACGCGCGTTGGATACTCGATCGGGTCGATTTACGCAGTGCCCTGCAATGGTGTCAATCCTGAGAATGGTCAGATGATCTTTGTTAATCACGATGGCCGCGAGGTACAGTACAATCACATTGGTTCTCCCAAGTGGACGTATGTATCCGATGGTAAGGAAGCGCCAGCTATTGACAACTATACGGATGGCGTTATGCAGGGACCATCGCTTCCGAAGATGTTCGGAGGCATCAACAACACGTTCCTCTATAAGGGATTTGATCTGAACGTAAACTTCACCTTTGTTACCGGCAACCTGCTCTATAACGGAACTCGTGCCACCAATAGCGACCAGCGATATTTCAATAATGGTGAATTCATCAAAGATCGTTGGACGACACCAGGGCAGGTAACAGAAATCCAGAAATTGTACTACGGCGACAACGTATCAGCTGGATTCTCGTTCTCCGCAACATCGAAAGTGGAGAAGGGCGACTATCTCAAACTGAAGAACATTTCGCTGGGATATACCATCCCATTTGAGCGCACGTTCCTCGCGGGAAAAATATCCAATGCACATGTGTTTGTGCAGGGAAGCAATGTGTTTACTATAACCAAGTATCGTGGTTCCGATCCGGAAGTCTCTATCAACGGAAACTCAATTCATTCCGGAAAGGATCAGAATGTGCCACCTAATGCGCAAGTTGTTACCGTCGGACTTAACCTGGGCTTTTAAACGCATTGTTATGAGAAAAGAATTTAAGATCGATTCAACAACATCTGTTGCCAACAATAAAATTCGAATGAAGAACCAGGCAATACTTCTTTCTGTCGCTGCGGCGCTCTTTTGCATGGCGATCATGGCAGGCTGCGATGATGATGTACTTAATACTGTGCCCAAGACGACTATCCCTGAAGATGACGCTTACAGTACATCGGGAAAGATACAGGCACAGGTGAACAACCTTTATGGGCAATTGCAGAGCGCCACGTTTTATGGTGGACGACTCATCGTGTTTAATGAACAACGCGCAGATGAGTTCGGACAGAACGATGGCAATGCGGCGGCCGGATCTGCGGTATGGAATCAAAACGTTGCCAGCACGAGTGAGTACATCAACAACGTTTGGTCTGCGGGCTACACCGCGATCAATGCCGCTAATATTTTGATCGACAAGCTTAAGGACGGCAACGTGGTCTCCGATTCGATAGAGCGGCTGTATACGGGTGAGGCTAAGTTCGTCCGTGCGCTGAGTTACTTCAGTCTTGTTCAGACTTATGCAAAGTCTTACTATCTGGACGAAGATGGACTAGGCCTTCCGTTGCGGATAACACCGATAACAGGCGCAGGGTTTAATGACATGTCAAGAAGCAGTGTTGCAGAAATTTACTCACAGATACTTCAGGACCTCAACGAAGCGGAGGTCGCGCTTCCAAATAACTATTCAACGGCCACTCTAAACGCGACACGTGCCAAAAAGGCAACCGCTGTTGCGCTTAAAACCAGGGTTTATCTTCACAAAGGAGACTACGCCGGCGTAATTACTGAAGCGCAAAAGCTGGTGCCTGCAACTCCGCCATTCCAGTATACTGTTGGCAACCTAACCCAAAGGCTGGAGCCAAGTCTGGCAACAGTGTTTGGCGGCAGCTACATCGGAAGTGAAGCGGTGTTCACCATTCCGTTTGCCAATACAACGACAGAGACTCCTCCGTCGCAGAGTTCGCTCGCATATAATTATCTGGGCCAGCCAATTATTTTCCTGGCAGCCAACGGAGTTGTATCAGATCCAGTGTTCACCACTGCTGCAGACGCACGCTCGTCGCTTGTGAGTACAAATTCTGCCAAGCAGAAAGTGCTTAGAAAGTTCAGTATAACAACGGCGCCTTTCCGTGATTTCGTTCCCGTGATTCGTTACGCTGAAGTATTGCTCAACTATGCCGAGGCGGCAGCCCGTACGAACGATCTCTCCAGGGCAACGCAGCTGCTAAGCGCAGTGCGAAACAGAGCGCATCCAGCCTACGTTTTTCCTGATGCTTCAGTTTCCACGCAAGAGGCTTTGATTGAAACGATCCTTACAGAGCGGCGTATAGAATTTGTGGGAGAAGGATTCAGACTTGGAGACCTGCAGCGTCTCGGGAGACCATTGCCAGCCAAGGTAGGTGCGATTGGTACAGCTCCGCAGGTATTGCCTACGTCCAGCAATTACATCTGGCCGATACCCAGCGGGGAAATATCCACGAATAAGCTGATCGAAAAAAATCCATAGTCCAGTCCCGGAAACAGGATTTTCGGGCGGCGGTTGATTCCAGCTTTCAGACCTTTGTCTAAAATCTGGAATCAACTGACGTTCTTTAAAAAATTTATACCCGTTCTAACTTTTTCCCCTCTGGATGTGTCTAACATTCAGAAAACAGAATGAGAATGAAACGGATAGCTATTATGCTCCTGGCTGTTACAATGGCCTGTGAGTCCGACGACCCGACCAGTGAGAAATCAGCTTCGGATTACATAGTCTTTGGCCGCTATTACGGGATGTGCAGTGGAGATCGATGTGTCCAGTTCTATAAACTTACGGACGCTTCCATTTACGAAGACACCAAAGACAAATATCCAATGTCTTCCCAGGCCTACGAGGGCGATTATGTTTTACTTGACAACTCTCAGTTTGAAAAGGTAAAAACACTGAGAGATGAAATTCCAGACGAACTCTTTGACATTACCGAAACCGTGATCGGGGAACCGGACGCGGGAGACTGGGGCGGACTTTATTTCGAAATGGAACATCATGGAAAAAGACAATTCTGGTTTATTGACTTGATGAAATCCAATGTGCCGGAAAATCTCAGGCCGTTCGTTGACACGATTAATGGCAAAGTGGAACTGTTAAATGATTGATATAGTCCCGAGAACGTTGGCCACTTTTGAAGGTCAACATCGTTAGCAGCAAACGCTTAAAATCAATGCAGGCCCGGTATGCTATTTTATCGGGCCTGCGTCTTGATCGTACTTTTTCGAAAAGTACTTATACAGGATATACGCCAGGGTCGGTATTGCAAGTGCGACAACGACTTTAAGGTCAACAGAAGCGTTGAAGTATATAGCGATGCCCAGTTGAACTGCGAACAGAACGATGCCAATAATGGATTTTTGCAATGTCATGAATGCCTGGATTTACAAGTAAGGCGTTAAAAAATCCGCCAGCAGTCCCGTCCCTATTCCAAAAAGAAAAGTAGTGGCGATCAGAATGATGGGCACCTTGTAACCTCCCAGTTTCTCCCGAGTAAGCACCATCGTGAATATGCCATAGGACGGTGCAGTGAATAGCATGGCTGCAATGGCTCCGTTTGAGAATCCAAGTTGAAGCAATACCGTACCCAGGAGGATCTCGAACAGCACGGGAATAGAAAGAAATGTTCCAATGAAGGAAATGATTACGATCACGAGCAGCGGATTGTAATGTCCGATTTCTTCCAGTACTTCGTTCGGAAATAGTACTCTGAACAGGGCCACCAGCACTGTACCCAGGAACATCAGGGGCAATAACTTGATCGCCAGGTTGCCGGTGAGGATCAGCCAGTCCTCGAAGGCCTTTACCATAGTTTGAAGGAACGTCTTCTCGGGAAAATAACATGAGATGGCATTTGCCACCTTGTCGTTCAATACAGATTGTTGTCGCGATACAATGGTTTTTGAAACCAACGGTACCACTATCAGGATCATCATGAGGCTAAACACGATACGGGAAACCACCACTGCGGGATCGAATAAAGTGAACATGGTGGCGATTCCAATAAAGTTAAACAAGGCGCCGCCAAGGATAACGCCTAAGGTAGATTCTGCGCTGCCTGACCTCGCATTGATACCCACGCTGGCAACCGCCGAACAGTTTGCACACATGTTGAGCGGCATTCCAATCACTGATCCCAGAGCAGCACCTTTGAGTCCCCTGGTTTCCAGGAATGACCCTATCCTTTTGTAGGAAAGTACCAGAGATAATCCGGCACCTGCGATCACCAACGCGAATGTCATTCCGCTGGCATTGGCAATCCAGAAGTTTGCCGACGACTTCACGGTGGCGACACCAAACGAATCCTGATGCTCTACAGGAAACTGCTCATGAAAATTGAGTTCACCGTGTGCATGAGGCTTCTCACATTTCTCCTCGAGGCACACCACCTTGTTTGCCTCTGCCTGAAATCGACTTCCCAAAAGGAATAGTAGCAGAAAGGCCGCCAGCATCGTTGCCTTGATGATGTTCTCTTTGTTCACGGTTGGGGTATTGGTTGCTTTGAAGCGAAGGGTGAAAATACGAGTTGCAGCAGCGATAAACAACGGCTGAAAACGCGAGCTGATATTTATTTCGGTGGTATTCGTGAACCGGATTCACTCAAACAGTACCGGCATTACCATTCGACAACTCAGAGCCTTACCATTTTGAGTGGCGGGAGTCCAAAGGGGCATTTTCCTTGCAACTTCGAGTGCTTTCTCGTCACACTCTGCCGTGAGTCCCCTTACAATTTCAAAGTCATTTGCTCTACCGTCTTCTCCAATAGTAAAAGCAACGAACACCCTACCGGTTGTTCCGTTTGATGACTGGATCAGATTCCTCTTAATGAAGCTTTTAAGTGAATCCATGCCACCGCGATACGAAGCAGCACTTCCAATCACACAAATGATTGTGTCGTCATCTGCTTCACGGCTTGTAGTAATCTGCCCAAATACTTCGATTGAGGTCAGCGTCAGAAGGGTAAGGATATAAACGACTCTCATATAGCGCCACCACTACAATTCCCAATCCGGCTGAAAGTCACATCGTGTTGAAAAAAAATAGCCAGGTCCGATTCCCAGCTTGCAATTGTGTTCGGTAGTTTTGATTCTCCGTCCGGTTAACGATTATTTTTTGTCTGGCTCGAAAAGCTCCCAGTGTCCCTCGGAAATAACTTCAAGATTATTATCCACAACCTTTATAGCTGTATTGTCATCAATCGCATACGATCGCATAGGTAGTGTAGCGGCCAACTTCTCCAGCTTTGCCAATGAGTTTTCCGGGAACCACGCGTGATCAAGATGCGGGTGGATGGCAAAGTCAACTATGCCAATTGACTTATCAGCATCTGGTGGCAGCGTATGATTGCCGTACGTCGTTCCGTATCGCGTCATGATCATACTACCGGCACTCAACCCAACATACACCATCTTGTTCAACAGCGTTGGCAGCAGTTCTGTCAGGCCAGACTGTTTCATCCAGTAGCACAGATACTGACAATCGCCACCGCCCACAAGCAGCACGTCCGTCTCCTGAAGCATCGGCATCCATAATTCCTTCTTCATACTTGGCAATGCTGTAAGTTCCAGCAGCCCAAGCGACTTCCAGCCCAGATCACAGAAGGGATCACCTAATGATCCGCATATCACCTTTCTTACGATTTCACCTCCACCAGGTATGCCGTATATCGCGGTTGGAATGAACAGAGCCGTCGAATCAGAAATGCGCTTACCCAGCAGGCCAATCAATGCCTTGCGAATGCTTGTGTTGCTAATGCCCGCTGACGTAAGAAGAAGTTTCATTCTGGAAGTTATACTTTTCTCAACTCTGCCAGTACTGTTTGCAACGTATTGATTCCCCAATGCTCAATATATTTTCCATCCTTCACTCTCACAATGTCGATCACTTCGATTTTGATTTTCTGTCCGGTGGGAAGAACGTCAAATATCTTTGCCTTGTGCGTGGCGGAAATAGTCTTTCGCGACACGACTTTATCGCCCTCAGCAACCTGGTCATGAATTTCGACGGTGAGGTCGGGGAATGCCGGTCTTAATACATTTGAAAATGTGTTCCACAATCCTTCGGCCTCATTGGCGTTGGGCGGCGCCGTTCTGTTAATAAAGTCCTTGTCTACGAGCTGCTGGAAAGATTCAAATTTCCCCTGCTCGAGTATTTCTTTGTTAAAGCGTCGTACGACTTCTTTGTTTCGTTCCTGAGTCTCGTTTGTCATATCTTGTTAGTCACTTCAAATCTGTCTGGTCACATCAATTAGTTTCTTACTTGCCCGGCTGTCAGGTCTACCGTAGATACTGGTTTCGAACAACTTCAGCATGTAAGAACAATCATCGGGAAGAGTATCAGTCTTTGGGCCATTTGTATCACAGCCAAGCTATTTGAGCCATTCCCAGCGTTTCGCCCAGTCCAGCAGTAACTCTGTACGCCACTTCGAAACTGTTTTGCCTCCCTGAATCTTACCCTCAAACAATTGCAAATCATTTTTGTCGGTATACCAATGATTGCCCAATGAATAGTTAGTAGAATGTTGTTTCCCAGGCCAAAGATTAGTGACTACCAGTGTTCCCTCGCTTGCCTTAAAACCTGGGATGGCAGAGCGGAATTTGTAGTTCACCACTTCGGCTTGTTTGGGCACATACTTGAGTCCAAATCTGCCGTTTCCGAGATAATACCCGGCCCACTTTTGAACTGTATTCTTGAAAGGTGTCTCCATCCAGAAGCAAGCTGAATCGGTCGGGATATTGACTTCCGGCCCACTAAGACGAAACTCTACGACTGTACAAAAGGCAACTGTATCTTTTACATTGGTGGCTCTGTCAAACACTACCCTCGGGCTACTGTACAGTTGTTCGAAGCTGCCGCCCCAACTTTCACGTCCGGGGATATTTGGATCGCCGTCCATCATATAGAGAAGTGAGGGTGTGTCACCCATTTTTACATGGCCATCATAATACTTTTTGAAGTCCTTGCCCAAGCTTCCGGCGCCCTTGATGTATTTGCTATAGTAATCAGTAGTCCTTACACTGTCGAGATTCTCGTTGTCTGAAAACAATCCATAGTAGGAGGAATTGACTTCGATAAACCAAAGGTTTGGACAGTGTTCGGCAATGTAGGCATAGCTGTTAGCGCTCCACTTCTTGTTGGGTCCTCCAATCCAGTATACCCTGATCTTACTTTCTATATCAGGGGCATCATGTAAAGCCTGTGCTAAGTCTTCAAGTCCTCCCCAGCACAATACCCAGAGTGGAAGAGTGTTTTCAGATCGCGCGCACCTGATAATCCACTCAGACCCTTCGGTAGCCTTTGTGTAGCCTGCGAAAGGAGCGTTTCCCTGTCGTCCCTGTTTTGTAACCGATCGGAGATGATCAGGACTAGCCAGACCGCTTTGATGAGCTTTCAGCTTTGGATAATCCTGCTCATACAAACCAATCATTCTTAAAATTTCAGCCTTGCTACCTTTACCATAGGATGGAGATGAGACAAGTCCCTCAATCATGAATTTATCACTATACATCATCAAGTGAGTCAATGATTGATTGTCGTCGGGATCAGTACCGCCGATGTCTGTGCTGATGAGAATCCTCGGTTTAACGGGCACCGGCTGCTGAGCGTATCCGTGTGAGAGCCAAATACCGAGGACGCATAAGAGAATCGTTCCTGCCTTTAACATCATTACTTTGGTCTTGTGCCGGAGCACCATGCCCTTGGCACGAAACTAAAATTAAACAAACGCGATCAAGGATCAATCGTCATCATCATCGTCGGCGAGAGGCGTAATAAACGCAGCACGTGTCGGGCCGGGGAAGGGCACGTCACCCTTCAGACCATGCCACAAAACCAGATTAAACTCGATGTCATTGTTGCTGTCCTCTTTGTCGAACACAAAATTCTCCGACTTCTTCTGCCAGATATTGACGGCAACGTTCTTCTGGTTAAGGTCAATGAAGGGAGCGATGGCCTTAAATTCAAATGGCTGTGGTGTAGCGTTAAATGAATTCCACATCGGCGTTGCTGCCGCATCGTATTGAGTCATCGGTTCCATTCCCAGGATCAGTTCCAATGTCTTCAGAATGGATGCCGTTGTATAAAAGGTGTGATCTACAAAATTTCGCTTGACATATCCACCAGCCAGGTACGCCGTGCTGCGATGAGCGTCGACGTGATCGGCGCCATTTTGAGCATCATCCTCTACGATGAACACGACGGACTCATTCCAGATGGGGCTTTCGGCCAGGGTCTGAACGAACATGCCTACAGCCAGGTCGTTGTCGGCCACGTGCGCATAAGGCGAAGGCCTCCCCAGTCGCATGCCTTCAGTGTGGTCGTTGCCGAAACGCACGGTATTAAACTGAGGAACTTTGTTCTCCTCTAGCAGTCTCGAAAAATCCTTCTTCCATGCGTAGAATCTCGACGTATCACGGATAGCAAGTGTATAGCTCGCGAATTCCCTGCAGGTATTGTTTTCAAGAACTTTTATCGTTGGCTTTCCTTCATCATCAACGAATTCACCGTACGTTCGGAACGTTACACCATAGCGGTGACAGTTGTCCCAGATGAATCCGTCCTTATTGTTTGCTATTTCGCGTTCGCCCTCGCCCCCATAGGTCCCTCCTCTTCCTCCATAGCTTGTGGGCCACGTCTTCTCGATGTAATCGGTCGCGTATCCGCCAACCGTCCAGTTGTGTCCGTCTGCACTCACTTCAGCATTCACGTAAAAGTTATCAAGCAACACAAATGATTCGGCGAGCCTATGCTGGTTAGGTGTATTTTTTCTTCCGAACAGCAACAACGTAGAGTCGCCATTGCCCTGCTTCATATCTGATAATACCTGATCGTAAGTACGGTTCTCCTTGATGATATAAAACACATACTTAACCGGGGATGATTTACCTAACGCTATTGGAGCGGGCGAGGCACTCCCCTTCATATAGGCAGTGTAGGGGGAATTTTCATACACCGCTTTCGACCAGGCAGCCAGTTGAGTCTTGTCTGGTTTGGTAATGATGCTCATCGTTCCCTTGAGCAGCGATCCAATATACTGAACCTCACTTCCCTGCTTTGTGATTCCGCCGTGATGAATTACATCTTCTTTCTTTCGTGTCGGAGCCGGACCAAATGGGTTTGGCTTTGACTCAAATCCTTTTCCGTTCGATACCCACAATTTGTTATCTGCCAGCCGTACGCATGTTGGATACCATCCCGTCGGGATAAATCCGAGCGGCTGGCTCTGACCCGGCTTCGAAAAATCGAATACGGCGAGACAGTTATTGTCAGCGTTCGCAATGTATAACGTCTTCGATTTCTCATCCAACGCGAGGCTATTGGTTGTGGATCCGCTGGGGGAATTTGGAAAGAGCGCGGCATCGAGTGTCTCGATCACCCTGCGTTGCTTCAGATCGACTACGGAAACGGTATTGTCGTTTGAATTGCAAACCAGCAGATGTTTTCCATTCGAAGTCAGAAGCAATTCGTTAGGGTTATCGCCGACGTGAATCGACTGCTTCCATACATTTTTAATGAGATCAAATATCAAAACTTTATCGCAACCCCAGCATGAAATATACAACTCGTCCTTGTCCTTACTCAGCTTGCTTGCATATCCCTCTGCAGGAATACCGTACTTTGACACCACTGTTTTCTTTCGGGTATCGAGTATGTACAACATTTTGTCTTCGCGGGTAACAACGTATAGCCTATTGCGCGATGCGTCGACCGTAATGCCAGCGGGTCCAACGCGGTTGGGCCAGGGTTGACCAAGCGTAATACTATCCGTGAGCTGAAGTTTGCTGTTATTGATTGCATATATGAGAATGTGGTTGTTATGGCCACCAGAGACATACAGTTGTTTCTCATCCGGAGAAAAGGCCAACCCATACCAGGCACGCTTTATTACAATGGAATCCGTTTTAACACGTCGGGACAAGTCGATAAGTTCGATGGTTTGTATACCCTGACCGTTGTTAGTTACGGCCATCATCTTTCCCGACGGACTGACTTCCATATTCAATGGAAGATCACCAAGCGGCATACTTTCCCCTGCCGGTGAAAGCTTCCATCCATTGGGAAGGGTGACCTGTTTGGTTTCCTGGGCGAGCATTGCCGAAGAAGCAAGCTGAAACAGCATCAGTAAAATAAGGGCATATCGCATGGCCGATTTTTTTTATGAAGCTACAAATGAAAATCAACTTGGGGCGAAACTTTGTGTTAAGTAAATGTTCGTTGTGGATGTGCTGGGCAGATCCGGGGTTAAAATAGTTAGTGGCGATCTCAAAAGGCCAACGGAAGAAAGCGGTGCATTTTCAACCGCGGGAAACAATCCCGTGCCAGTTAAAAAAGGGAAGAAGCTCAGGACGCATTTTCCACCGCGCTGACGCTAAGACGCAGTGTACCGCAGACTTTTATTTAATGGTGCCAGCAACTGTTAGCTTGCAACCTTGAACACGGTAGTGGTAACTTGTAGGAAAGCTATGTCCCAGCTCAGATTTACATCGCTATAATCCTTCGGATATGCGAGAAAGTATGGGTGTAAGTCTTCGAATCACCGTTCAGAATTCCCTTGTCGTCTACATGATCAACCCTAACCCTACCCGACGCGTGTATAACGCGATCTGCTTCCAGCAAAATAGCGACGTGGTTCACCTGCTCTTCTTCGTTCTTAAAGAAGACCAGGTCGCCGGGCTTACCTTCGTCTACTGTTGCGAAATACTTTCCCTGGTTTGCCTGCTGCCAGCTGTCGCGGAACAGTTTGTATCCTGAGATCTTGTAGACCATCTGCGTGAATCCGGAGCAGTCGATCCCAAACGGACTTCTCCCTCCCCACAGATATGGCGTATTAAAATACTTGAATGCGACACTGCGCATATATTCGTATTCGCGTTTCTGTCCCAGGTTCTTTGCTTCGCCATTAAAGGCAAACTGTTCTTCCATCTTGAAGAGTTCGAAGCTTGAGATCGGAATCATGCTTCCCAACAGGATCATCAGCGGCGACTTGTTATACAAGATCGTCGACGTCGTGTCGGTGGTGATCTTGAACTCTGCGCGATTCAGGTAATCAAAATATTCATGACTGATGCCATGGTGCTGCTTGTAATCGATCCAGCCTTCGTACTGATCGAAATGCGTTCTGATCCTGAACCATTTATGATCGTGCGATTTAAATATCACCTCGTAATGGTCTCCGAAAAGCAACTGCGATACCTGCTCAGACCTATCGCTGGCTTCTATTCGAACGGGAACAACACTCAGGCGGCAAACGCCGTACTCAAAAGTCTCCATTCGTGATTAAAAAATGTGTGTCATTTCAGTTTGAGTCTGTTTAACTCACGCTTTGCATCCCGCTCCTTTATACTATCTCTCTTATCGTGCAGTTTTTTTCCTTTACCTAACGCAAACTCCAGCTTTGCCAGACCGCGATCGTTGATAAACAATCGCGTGGGCACGAGCGTGAGTCCCTTCTCATCAACCTTACCTTCCAGTTTCTTCAACTCCGACCGTTTCAACAAGAGCTTGCGCTCGCGGGTTGCTTCATGATTATAATGGGTGCCTTGCGCGTATGGTGTAATATTAATGCCTTTCACGAACATTTCGCCATCGTTCATATAACAATAGCCGTCCTGAAGATTTACTTTTCCTTCGCGAATGGATTTTATTTCGGTGCCGGTAAGCACCATGCCTGCGACGTACTTGTCGAGCAGCTCGTATTGAAAACCCGCCTGGCGATTGCGGATATTGATATCGTTGGAAAATCGTTGTGGCTTCATCCCTGTAAATACTGAGCAATACTGTGCCCAAACAAAAAGTCTTTGTCTGGTCATTGACACAGCACGAGGTCAAAAAGTTCTAGTCCGCCGACAATATAGCAATTTTAACCGGCGATGGGGACGGCGATCGATATGCCACAGATCAAAATAATTTGAGATTAAGCAATAATATGGCGACTTTGCTTTGGGGTCGAAGTCTTATCATCCCGGGGCATATGATCACTTCGGTAACAATGCTATTGGCTGCGGGAGTTTTGCTCTCAGGGTGCCAGCTAACTCTTTTCAGTCCACGCTACAACCAGCAGGCAAGTCGCTGGATGGGAGTACTTTTCTTTGGCTTTGCATTCACCCTTATCCATACCTCCCTTGAAGGTCAGGCACTTCTTATTGATAATACCGCTCTTCAGATTGTATTTGAGATACCCGTGTTTGTAATCGCCCCTGCTCTGTACCTGGCAATAATGGCATTCACGACGGCCAACTATCAGGCCTCCAGAAGAGATCTGGTACACTTTATACCTCTGGCAATTTTCGGAATCGGCCTGGTCATCGGCTTGCAACATCTGCTGCCTGAACAACTCCTGCCACCGAATGGATCGCGTTGGATCGGCCTGTTCGTTATGGCGTTTATCCGTGCCCAGGCCCTGGTCTACTGGATTCTCTCTTTTAGAAGGCTGACGAAATACAGACGCACTTTAAAAGTTTATTCAGCTGACGTTACCACGACGGACCTTGCCTGGGTGCAATGGTTTCTCATCGCCATTGCCGCAGCCATCGTTTTATGGATCGTGACATGGCTCTTTCATTCATCGTGGCTGGAGGATTTTGTCCCATTCGGCTATCTGATTGTCGCCATGACCGTCACCTACTTTGGCATCACGCAGCGGGAACTGTTTCCTTATTCACAGAAGCATCGCGATGAAATTCAATCACTGAACAACCCCTCCCCGGATGCGGTGACTTCCCTGAGATTGAGCGATGACGAAATTGAGGCCAATAAGGCCCGGGTGGAGGAGCTTATGGCTAAAAAGAAATTGTTTCTTGATCCTGATCTGTCGCTGCCAAGAATGGCAGAAGAAGCAGGGCTTAGTACCCATGCTTTATCATACTTATTGAATACCGGGTTTGGCGAAAACTTCTATGCATTTGTAAATCGCTACCGCGTGGAGGAAGCCAAGTATTTGCTGACCACGCGGATCAAGACGCTTTCCATGCTGGGAATAGCGTACGAGGCGGGGTTCCGTTCGAAGACGACTTTTAACAATGCCTTTAAGAAGCACACTGGCTTGTCGCCGAGCCAGTACGTTGCGAATGGTGAGGGAAACAGCGAAGCTGCGTCGCCTGCCTGAGATTAAGCCTGGTTGTTTGCTATTGGTCTTTGCTTTCCCACACTTTAACATAAGTTGATTGCTTGTTGTTGTCTATGTGTAGGGCCGCCACGAATAAAATGCAGGGTCGGGAGTTAAGGGAGTTTTAGAGTTTTCGGAAAGTGCGTTGATTTGAAAGGGCTTCACGTTTGCTATGGTTTCATTTTGATGGCGCAGTGGTTGTAGCTGGGTTAATTCCGAGGCAGCGCGGAGCGACGCAGGAATGGGAGACTGCGGCTTTGCTTTCCCACACTTTAATACAGGGTGATTGCTTGTTGTTGTTTGTGTGTACGGCCGCCACGAATAAAATGCAGGGTCGGGAGGGAAGGGAGATACAGGGTGATTGCTTGTTGTCTACGGCCGGCACGAATAAAATGCCAGCCGGGACAAATGGGAGTTTTAAGTTAGTGAGTCTGGTTGCATCAATTGGACGGGCTTCCCGGGTACACGCAAAATTGATTCAAAACCTGTCCTTCTGGATCCAACGGGGCGACAAACCATAGCCTATTCAGCAGTTTTCGGCATAAACGAAAAATCTATGTCATTTGAAACTGCACGATTATCACCCAGATCTAAAGCATTTTACTTCACGGTTGCTCTTCTTACAGCGATCACTGTTGGATTAGTCTTTCACCGCATCGCCGAACGCTTTTTCTACCGTTGGATTCCCGAGCCTATACCTGCCGGTATGGCGGTGATTATATTGGTGGTAGGAATCGCGGCCGGCATCAAACAATCCGTTACCTCCGACACCCGGTCGGCCACAAAACTCCGGGAGCTCGCCGACACCATCCTCTGCTACGCGGTTGCGCTGGACCTGTCGGTGTTTGGATTTCAAAAATTCTTCGGAATGCAATTCGTGGTCCCTATTGCTATGCTTGATGAGCCGTTCAGTAAGCTTACGAGCGATTCGCTCACCTGGGCATATTTTGGTCACTCCTACCCCTACACCGTTTTCCTTGCAGTTGCCCAAATAGTGGGAGCCATTCTAATGGCAACCAAACGAACTCACCTTCTTGGCGCTATTGTGTTGATTCCAATCCTCTTCAATATCGTCCTGATCGATTACTTCTATTCACTACCTCCTGCCGTGATGATTCACGCAATCTTCCTGCTGCTGGCATGCTGCTACTTCATCTCAAAGAACATAAGCTTATTGAAAAGCATCTTCTTAGTTTCCGAGGGCAACAGGAATTGGATAGCCACTTCAATCTCGCTACTAATAATTCCGTTGTTGCTGGTGGTGAGCGTATTTAAACACCCTGCACCGTATGGAAAATTCGGGGCAA
This sequence comes from Chryseolinea sp. T2, assembly GCF_037203685.1. Taxonomy (NCBI): domain Bacteria; kingdom Pseudomonadati; phylum Bacteroidota; class Cytophagia; order Cytophagales; family Fulvivirgaceae; genus Chryseolinea; species Chryseolinea sp. T2. The sequence goes on along the minus strand of NZ_JBBCAU010000004.1, from coordinate 405,713 downwards.
TGAATCAAAACGCAGATTCATTGAACGTGCAAAAATCTATATTGCCTTCAAGGATATACTTTGATTACAATAACGAACTGGTGTTCGATTTCAATGATTATCGTCAGCGGTACTACGGAACCTTTAGTATGAAGGGAGATTCAATGTCTGTCAACTGGCACTATCCTCCGAACTCGCCAAAATGGACAGGAGTGTTGTTGTTCCGCGATGGCAATCCTGAGCAGCTAAAGGGTACGTTGGGTGACAGTGCTGTCGATCTGCGATTGGTTAAGGAGCGATTGTCGGGCATTCGCTTCAGGGACTTTTAAGTTGGGGGCTGGAAATGCGTTGATTCAGAGGGCGCGTATAGAATGCAGGTAGGGCGTGCGTTGCGTGCGATGAGCGATCGTTTTTCATTGAACATTTGCACGTCGCACGCCCTGCGTTATCGTGATCTTTTTTTGTTATTGATCTGTAATCCCGATGGGATCAATTCCAATCGCTTTGCTATTGATCAATGATCCCCATGGGATCAAAATCCAATCGGGATCAATTCCAAATCACCAAATCAACAAATCAACAAATCACCAAATAATCAGATTGGCATTCTGACGAGTGGGGTAACATCAAGTCCGGTGAAATCGCCGGCGCGGAATTTATAGTAGGCGGCGATAGCGATCATTGCGGCATTGTCGGTGCAGTATTCAAATGCTGGGATGTAAACGTTCCAGCCTTTCTTCGGCGCCATGCCGTTAAGTCGGTTCCGGAGTCCGGAGTTTGCTGACACACCTCCGGCGATAGCGATCTGTTTGATGCCGGTTTGTTCGCTTGCTTCCTCCAGCCGGGAGACCAGCATCGTTACCAGATGCTCCTGGATGGAGGCGCAGATATCGTTCAACCTCTCTTCGATGAAGTTTGGATTCTTAGCTACCTCGTCCCGAAGGAAGTACATGAATTGTGTTTTGATGCCGCTGAACGAAAAGTCCAGTCCCGGCATAGAGGTTTGCGAAAACTTAAAGGCCTTTGGGTTGCCCAGTTTGGCGTACTTGTCTATCAGCGGACCGCCGGGGTATGGAAGGCCCATGATCTTGGCGGCCTTGTCGAAGGCCTCGCCGACCGCATCGTCCTGGGTCTCGCCGATGACCTTCATTTTCAGGTGGTCTTCGACCAATACAATCTGGGTATGGCCGCCGCTTACGGTAAGGCAGAGGAAGGGAAACGCTGGTTGCGGGTCGTCGATGAAGTGCGCCAGCACATGAGCCTGCATGTGGTTCACTTCGATCAGGGGCTTGTCGAGGGCCAGAGCCAGTCCCTTGGCGAACGAGGTTCCTACGAGAAGAGATCCCAATAAACCTGGTCCGCGGGTGAACGCAATCGCGTCCAGGTCCGTTGGAAGGATATGGGCATCGTCCATCGCCTCTTTGATGACGGCGACGATGTTCTGTTGATGCGCACGAGAGGCGAGCTCAGGCACCACCCCACCGTATTTTTGGTGCATCGCCTGGGTAGCGATAATATTATTAAGTACCTTGCCGTTTACAATTACCGAGGCTGAGGTCTCATCGCACGAAGACTCGATGGCAAGGATAATGGAACGCATGTGGTAGCAGGATGAACCCGCAAGTTATCAAAAATAGGATAGGCAAAGTACTCGCCTACACCTTGACGGCCATTCTGTTTCTCGGCATCTCCTGTTTTCTGGTCCTCCAGATGCCCCCGGTCCAAAAATACCTCATTACCAGATTTCTGGGCAATTTCAGCCAGGTGACCGGTTTTCGGACCACCGTTGAGGGTTTCCGAATGCTCTGGTTTGACCGCCTGGAGCTTACCAACGTAACCGTTTACGACACGGAAAATAACAAGATGATCAGGGCAAAAGAGATCCTGATCAACTTCAAACTGACGGAACTGCTGGACAACAGGAACGTGAACATCGACGGGGTTTATCTTGACAGTGCTCACGTGTTTCTGACGAAGGTTAATGAGTCCGACACCTCACGCGATCTGAACATGAACGTCTTCATTGCCAACATCAATAACGGCTATGGTGGCAGCGGTGGCGGGGGTGGAAAGACTCCCCGCATCAACATTGGTGAGGCGTTCGTCAATGAAAGTCAGTTTACCTATGTCGATCAGGACCTCGACAGTGTTAAGAACGGATTCGATTACAAACATTTTTCATTAAGTGTCGACGAAGGACAACTGAACAGTTTTGTCATACTCGGAGACACAACCGAGTTCAATGTAAAGACGCTAATAGCGCAGGACCTGGCGACTCAATTTACAGTTCACCAGATCTCAACTTTCTTCCGCATCTGTCAGACGGGTATGGAATTCGTCGGCCTGGATTTGCTTGCCGGGAAGACGACCGTCTCGGATACCATCATCTTCCGGTATAAGACACTGCGCGACCTGAACGATTTTGTTGAGAAGGTGAACATTCATGCGCACCTCACCAATTCGGTTATCGATCCCAATGATCTAGAATACTTTGCCCATGGTGCAGATCAGGTGGATCAACCGTTTATGCTGAACGGAACTTTTAATGGCAAAATCAATAAGTTCAGGTACACCGGGATGCGTGTCGATATCGGCAATTCACACCTGAGCGGATCCATAGAAATGGATGGTCTTCCCAACATCAACGAAACATTCATGGTAGTGAACCTTCGTAACTCCGTTGTGGATACGCGCGACCTGACGTTTCTGTTCAACCAGAACACTATGCGCAGGATGCGGCCATTGGGTGAACTAACGATGAACGGACAGTTTCTTGGTTATCCTACTGACTTCGTAGCGAACGGAAACTTCATGAGCTCACTCGGCGGGATCAAGAGCGATATAAACTTCAAGGTTAACGAGAAGGACATCGACAGGTCGGTTTACAGCGGAAATCTTTCACTCGACGCGTTTGACCTGGGCACCTATCTCGAAGACAGCACATTTCAGCGCGTCACCATGCAGGGGCACGTAAGAGGTGTAGGTATCACTGCAGAGACAGCGGACTTCCGGCTCGACGGACAGGTTCATGAGATCGGCTTCAAAGGATACAACTATCGAAACATACTCACGAACGCGCGCGTTGCCTCGGAACGCTTCGACGGCTTTGTACAAATTGATGATCCGAATCTGCAGTTCACAGCAACCGGTTCAATTGACCTTAGTGGTGGACACAACATCATCAAACTGGAAGCTTCGCTGGATACGGCATTCTTTCACAATCTCAAGCTGACAAAAGATAGTGTATTCATTCATACCGACCTCGTTGCCGATATCAGCGGACTGAGTCTTGATTCGCTTGAAGGTAAGGCAAGCTTTCACAACTTTCAGATTGACTATAAGGGAGAGACACTTGAACTCGACAGCATTATACTCGATGCTGAACGCGATGACCTGATGCGAAGGTTCTCATTGAAGACGTCTCTTGCCGATGCTGAAATTACAGGCAAGTATTATCTGTCTGATCTTTTCGACAATCTTCAAACGCTGTCGAAAGAATTTCAGCTGAATATCCGAAACAACGCAGCGGCTACTTCCAGCTACTACCGGCAGAAGCAAACGAAGCCGAAATCGTACCAGGCAAACTTCGTTCTCAACCTGAAGAACATTGCACCGCTTACGCGGCTGCTAAATCAGGACCTGAGCGTAACAAAGAACACTGTTCTTCAGGGTACATTCACCAGCGGTTACACGAGCATTCTCAGAGCGTATGGTTCCATTGATTCGCTTTGGTATAATGGTTCTGTCTTTGCGCATAACGAGATCGACCTATCTGCTTCCAAGATTTCCGACAGCACCAATGTGCTGGGTGTAATCTCCGTTACTTCGGAGAGCCAGGTCCTGACGCCTGCATTCAAGTCAAAAGATCTTCTTCTTGAAGGTATCTGGAACAAGAACCATATTGACTTCAGCCTCGACGCAGATCAGGATGGTCAGCCCAACTACATTCGGCTGAAGGGTGGCGTAGACTTCATGTCCGACAGCACAGTACTGGCCATGCAACCATCGGAGTTGAAATTGCTGGGCCGCGAATGGCGGTTTACTGAGGATAACCGTACCGTTATACGTGGTACTGATGTTAACTTCCATAACCTGAAGCTTGCCAACGATCAGCAGTATGTCGGCTTAGATGGATTGCTTTCGGAGGATCCTTCGAAGGTGCTTTCGCTCACGGCTGATGAGCTCGATTTTTCATTGCTCAACGTGCTTACGAATAAAAAATTCAAAGGAATAATAGATGCAAAAGTCGACATCAGCAATGTTTATAACAGACTCTCCATTCAAAATGACGTGAACATCCGCGGATTTACTGTTAATGACTTTCTAGTTGGAGACATCACCGGCAAGAATGAATGGGATACCGTTAAAAACAAGTTCGCCATCAACCTGGCTATCGATCAGGAGAAGTCCCGAATCCTGAATCTTATTGGAGAATACGATCCGAAAGAGAAACAGTCACCTTTAAATCTTCTGGCCCGTCTTGAAGGTGCCAATATAAACTTGTTGGAGCCATTCCTCGGAGACATCTTCAGCAGAATGGGTGGCACCGTATCCGGTGACTTCCGGATAACGGGTGAGCTGGACGCACCACAGATCGCGGGCGAGGGAGATGTGGTCAATGGTCAGCTGATGGTGAACTACCTCAAAACGTTCTACCAGTTCAAAGGCAAGGTTGGACTTACGCCGACCTCGATCTACTTTAAGGATATTGACATCACTGATACCTACCGGAACAAGGGCAAGCTTATGGGTGCAGTGAACCATGTTAACTTCAACAGCATGTCCATAGTGCTGGACGCATCGTTCACCAACCTGCAGGTATTGAACACGAGCACAAGAGACAATACATTATTCTTCGGGCAGGCATACGCGACCGGTACGATGGAGATGAGGGGGCCGATCTCTAACCTGCGGATTTATTCTGCGGCAACCACGCAGCCCAACACCAAGATCTATATTCCCGTAAGCGGAGCGTCAAGCACTGATCAGAAGGAGTTTATTACCTTCAACAACTTCACGGACACCACGCATACCAAAAAGGTGATCAGCGCCATTTCAAAGCGTGTGAATCTTACCGGCGTTACGTTCGATCTTGATCTTGATGTTACACCCGACGCTTACTGCGAAATCATCTTTGATGTGAAGGCAGGCGACATCATACGCGGACGGGGCAACGGAGACCTTAAGATCCAGGTAGATTCCAAGGGCGACTTCAACATGTTTGGACCTTTCGTCTTCACTGAAGGCCGATACAATTTCACATTGTATGACATCATCAATAAGGAATTTGAAATCAAACCTGGCAGTACCATCAACTGGACCGGCAATCCCTATGAGGGCATAATGGACATTGACGCATCGTATAACCAGCTCGCGTCGCTCTATTCGTTGTATTCGAATGGTAGCAACGGTTCCACTTTTGACGAGAGTGCGAATCAGCAATTAAAACGAAAGTATCCGATTCAGGTGCTGCTCATGATTGACGGGCCGATGTTATCGCCGAATATCAACTTCGATATTTTAGCGAAGGATCTTCCTCAGTCGGCCGGAACGAGCGGAGTGAACCTCGATCTGATGTTTACTGCTTTCAAGGCAAAGCTCGATGAACAGGAATTGAAACGTCAGGTGTTCAGTCTGATCGTATTGCGTCGCTTCTCCCCTCCCGAATCGTTTAACACCAGCGGGTCCGTTGCGAGTAGCTTGAGTGAATTGCTTTCGAACCAGCTGAGCTACTGGATGAGTCAGGTGGATGAAAATCTCGAGCTCGATGTCGACGTTGCGTCGATGGATCAGGAGTCATTCAATACGTTCCAGCTTCGGTTCTCCTATACGTTCCTTAACGGGCGTTTGCGGGTTACCGGCGACGGCACCTATTACAATCAAAGCCAGGTGAATCAGACGCAGGCCACACCATCGAACATAGCCGGTGACTGGACGGTTGATTACAAGCTCACCGCCGATGGCAAGCTGAGAGTCAAAATGTACAGCCGCACCAACATCAATCCAGTCCCTACGGCTGCCCAGCAAACTTACATGACGACCGGGGCGAGCATCGTACACACCCAAAGCTTCGATGAACTACGCGACATGTTTGCCTCACAACGCAAGCAAAAGCGACGCGAAGCGGAACGGGCGAGAGCTAACGCGGAAGCCACCAAGCGTGAAGATGGCAGCGATTAGAATCACACTGCTACTGGTTCTTTCATCCTGGTACGCACAGGGACAATCAACTTCATCCCCTGCTGCATCAGCACCTTCCGACACCTCCAGTGTTTCTACCGGTGACACTATACGCACGGTGAACAAGAGACGACTTAAGGGACTTATCGTGGGGTCTACAGTTGCTTATGGAGTTGCCCTTTATGGATTGAACGAGCTGTGGTATAGCCATAACCCAAAGGAGTCGTTTCATTTCTTCAATGACAATGCGGAATGGAAACAGGTTGACAAGGTCGGCCATTTCTATTCGACGTTTTATCTTAGCTACGCATCCGACTATGCGTTGCGCTGGGCCGGAGTGAAGGACAGGAAGGCCGCGCTGATCGGATCGATTGTAGGCTTCGGTGTGATGCTTCCCATAGAAATTATGGACGGATATTCAGCTGCGTATGGTGCCTCCGTTGGCGATCTCGCTGCCAATGCCGCCGGTGCTGCCCTTTATCTGGGGCAGACGCTGATTTGGAAAGAGTTACGCATTTATCCGAAGTTTTCATTTCATCAGACCGACTATGCACCCATGCGCCCCAATGTGCTGGGCGATAATCTCGTTTCGGAAATGTTCAAGGATTATAACGGGCAGACCTATTGGTTATCGGTTGACATGGACAAGTTCATGCGGTTTCCAAAGTGGCTCAACCTGGCGGTAGGCTATGGGGCAGAAGGTATGGTATACGCCCGTGATGAGCAGAACATTGAGGCCCGGATTGGCACTCCCTACAGGCAGTACTATGTTGGAATTGACTTTGACCTGAGGGCCATTAAAACCAGGTCCAGGTTCCTGAAGGGTCTTATTGAAGTTGTAAGCATTGTCAGGCTGCCCGCCCCCGCCATCCAGTTCTCAGAGCAGGGTGTACGGGCGTATGCGTTCTACTTCTAGGCAACTTCCGGTGCCGGCAAATTTGAGAGAGAAAGCCATTGCCTTTTGCAAGACAACCGGTAACCTTGCTTGTACCCGCGATTACTCATTAGGAAATTAATGCCGTATCTTCCTGTGAAGGGGGGCTTATTTTAATTAAATTTAGTTGAGCCAAATAGAACCCCTTTATGAACCTTATGAATTTTGTTCAGCAAACGGCTGAACAGATCGGTGGGGAATATACAGACTATGATCACACCAAGTCTGTGATAGTTGTCCCCGTCAATGGCACCCGCTACCAGACTGTGCTTGCCATGACACAAACCAGTGCTGTCTCCGGTCGCGATCAGGCGACGTTCACATCCAAAGTATGTGAGTACCACACTAAGCTCGACCTTAAACTTTTGATGGAACAAAATTCCCGGTTCGACTACAGTAAGTTTGTACTTGACGAGGGATTTCTGAAAGTGGAAGCATCATGCCTTACGTCGAGTGTTTCCCAGGAGCAAATCAAGGAAATGATTCAGGAGGTTGCGCAACTGGCGGACCATTATGAATTGAAGCTGACTGGGAAGGACGTGCATTAGAATTTATAATTGACAATTGACAATTGATAATTGACAATTGGCACGAGGCGTGCCTGGCCACGTTAGTGTGGCCGGGATTTTTCTGTGATTCGGCAACAATGCTCAGCCTCAAAACACGCGTACAACTAGCGCGTCAGGTCCCAGCCCTTATTATAAGACTTGCCTGACTTTGCTGTCACCCAGATTAGGCCAATTTGCTGCTGGTTATTCTTTATCAAAGGGAGAATTGCGTCACCCCATTCTTTGATAGGATCTTTGAGGCGCCACCATCCAAGTTCTTTACTTCCATTCATTCCATCTTCATCGGCAGGATAGCCTATCTGGAAAGCACATGCCGTTGGCGCGAAGTGATTCGCCCAGGCGGCGAAACCTTTGTTGAGGTCATCGATAGTTGCTTCGGAAGCGTCGCATATAAAGATCAGATCGCCGCTTCCCCGATAAACCGGAGGCATGTAATCCTTGCTGTAATGTCTGAGGAACAAGCGGTACTTTGAATTGTGAGATTTCAGTTTCTTGTCCCATAAGGCGGTAAGTTCATCAGTTGCCTTGCCAAAGTACTCCAGCTCCACTCCCACTCCTGCAATGCACTTATGATGCTTAAACTTTGTGAGCCACCGGTCTATCTCGGCCTCAACGTTTGTTGCATTTAGACCTTTGCTCTCATCGCCCCTGAATGGAAAGATCTCCAGGAAGATCGTGATTCCCTTTTCGTCCATTGCCGTGAGATAAGATTCATGCGCAGCATCGGAAAGTGTTTCGCCGGATGGTATGGCTTTCGAGATATCACCTACTGTCCAGGTTGCCCACGCCGCCGATCCGGGAAATTTCTTATTGATGTTTGATATCAGATTCACATGAGACTGCTTGTCGGGAAGATTGATGAAGCGTCCGATTTTTGTATCCAGCTCTGTGATGCCATCGGCTGCACTTACTCTTGTCGGTATCCAGGCGCCGGTCCACTTGTATTGTTTTTGTTGCGCTTCAGCGCTGATAGAGGCTAACAGGCAAACACAGATGGTAATGAGATGTATCAGTTGTTGTTTCATGTGGGTGAAAACAGAATAAATAGAATGAGCTAAAAATGCAGATCAAAAACTGAGTATCAAAATCAACATTGGAAAAACGGAACCATAAAAAGGACATCTGAAACAACTCCTCACAATAACATAGATCGCCTGGCCCTGAAAACGGCTGCTCCCCAATTCTCAATTTTCAATTCTCAATTTTAAATTAACTTTGCATTTGGCAACGCCGCCTTATCGCTCTTCAGCAATGGAGGGAGGAAAGTCCGGGCAGCACAGGGCAACGTACTTCCTAACGGGAAGGACTTTCGGGCAACCGGGAGGACAGATAGTGCCACAGAAAACAGACTACCGCGTTTCGACTTGTCGGAATGTGGAAAAGGTGAAAAGGCGAGGTAAGAGCTCACCGGCTGTTTGGTGACAAACGGTGCATGGTAAACCTTACGTGCTGAAAGGTCAAATAGGTCACGTCCACTTCGGTGGCTAGCGGCTCGTTAGTATTCGGCGTGATGGGTAGACTGCTAGATCCCGATAGCGATGTCGGGACCAGATAAATGATAGGGGCTCCCCGACACGTCGGGGGGAACAGAACCCGGCTTACAGGCATGCCTTTTTAAAACCTGTCAGCGCGCAAAAGCTGACAGGTTTTTCTATTTTTAACCCGATTGTACTGGCCGGATGCCAGGCACCAAAACACTCAGGCGCATGTCCAAAATATTGATCATAGAAGACGACAATAAGATCCGCACCATTCTGAAGGAAATTCTGGAGGAGAAGGACCACGAGGTGGATGAAGCTGCGGATGGTCAGGAGGGCCTTAAAAAGCTCGAAGGCGGAGCCTATGATCTTTGTCTCTGCGATATCAAGATGCCCAAGATGGATGGCATGGAAGTGCTGCAAAAGGCGAAGGAAGCCGGCATCGGCACCAACTTCATCATTATATCGGCGCATGGCACCATTGATATCGCCGTTGAGGCCGTAAAGAAGGGTGCGTTCGATTTTCTGCAGAAGCCTTTTGACCTCGGACGACTCGAAATCACGCTGCGCAACGCATTGGATAAGACTTCGCTCATTAAAGAGACCAGAACGCTGAAGAAGAAGATCTCGAGGAAGAATGAGATGGTGGGTGAATCGGCTACGATTGTTGAAGTAAAGGAAATGATCGATAAGGTGGCCAACACGGATGCCAGGGTTCTGATCACCGGTCCCAACGGCTCCGGTAAAGAACTCGTCGCCCGATGGATACATGACAAGAGCAAGCGTGCAGCCGGGGCGATGGTTGAAGTGAACTGTGCAGCCATCCCTTCGGAGCTGATTGAAAGCGAGCTTTTCGGTCATGAGAAGGGTTCGTTTACATCGGCGATCAAGCAAAGGCTTGGCAAGTTTGAACTTGCTGAAGGAGGTACTTTGTTCCTTGATGAAATCGGCGATATGAGTCTGTCGGCGCAGGCAAAGGTGCTTCGTGCACTACAGGAAAACAAGATTACCCGCGTTGGCGGCGACAAAGAAATAACGGTTCACGTACGTGTAGTAGCAGCCACCAACAAAGACCTTCGCAAGGAAATCGAGGAGAATCGCTTCCGCGAAGACCTCTATCACAGGCTCAGTGTCATAGTGATCAAGGTACCTGCACTGAATGATCGGTCTGACGACATTCCACTCCTGGTAGATAAATTCCTGGATGATCTGGCTGAAGACTATGGAGCGAAGAAAAAGAACATTGCACCGGAGGCTATCAACGCATTGCAGGCACACAACTGGACGGGTAACATTCGCGAGCTGAGGAATGTAGTGGAACGCCTGGTTATTATGAGCGGCGATACGATTACCGGCGCGGATGTTGAAAAATACCTCTGACACCTGATCGTTGGATCTGTACCTTCACCGATAATTGTTGACCACAACCTTTGGACTACTGGTTCGTACACATTCTCTGGTACCTATCATGCCGGTGAGTCTGGATGGATTTTTTCCATTCAAGGGAGTACCATTTATAGGATTGTTTTATCCAAATCGATAATAACACATGCAGTTAGCTCAGGTAAACATTGCAAAGATGCTTGCTCCCATCGATAGCCCCGTGATGCGCGAGTTTGTGGAGAATCTGGATCCGATCAACGCTCTTGCCGAAAACAGTCCCGGCTTTGTATGGAGGCTGAAAGATGATACCAACAACGCCACGTCCATCAAAGTCTTTGACGATGACTTTCTGATTGTCAACATGTCTGTTTGGGTAAGCGTAGAAGCCCTTTTCGATTATGTATATAAAAGCGATCACACGAAGGTGCTGAAACGAAAGTCCGAATGGTTCGAACACATGCGCGAGCGGCATATGGCATTGTGGTATGTTCAACCGGGTCAGTATCCGACTGTACAGGACGCTGTTGATCGCATCAACCTTCTCAGACAAAATGGTGAGACACCGCATGCGTTCACATTTAAGAAGAGATTCAGGCCGGAAGATCTGGTGACGACGACCTGAAATGATTGTAGTTGGATTGTTGACTTGATTAAGAAAGGGAGGTCATCCGTAATCAAGTGAGGGGAAGTTTGGTACTCCGCCGTTTAAAAGGGTTTTTCGGAGGTTAACGCGAAGTGTATAGTTAAATCCGGACAAACTGTACGATAGTATAGGAAAGTATAGGACGGATATAGGAAAAGTATGGGAAGGGTATAGAAAAGTCGTCTACCGATCGTCTAAAAGTATAGGCCAACTATAGTGCTACTATAGTTCTTCTATAGGAGAAGGCCAGCACGAAACAGCACGTGTTGAACATACAGTTATCATAAATTCCCAAGAAGGTAATTTCAAGCATGGGCGACTGCAGTCCCGGTCGACCATAGGAAAACGTGTCCGCTTTCGGAAAATCCTGTGCGCATTTGACTAGACGGAAACATCCATCAAGCTTATGTTAAGGAACTCATGACACCATTACGGTTTCGTCTGCTGTCCAGAAATGACCAGATGATTCTAAATACAAAACCTAAAGGCCCATTGCTGCGTGTTTCATGCACCTGCATTGCATTCATTTCTAATCACGCGAGTGAATAAACTTGACACAGGTTTGAACGGCGTGAACGGCCTGTTTTGAACGCTTTTTGCCCAGTGGCACGAAAACCAAACAAAGTGCGTTCATTATGAAGAAAATTATGTCCTTGCGGATGGCAGGTATTGTCGCCTGTCTGTTCGTGATCGTTGCGCCGTCTCTGGCACAAAAGACTAAAAAGCAAACAGCCTCATCAAGCGACCTCATGGTGCCTATGGTTGCCGAGCGTTGGGAAGGAACCTCGGCGGGAGTCGAGTTCGTGCAATACAAGAATGTGCCGGCCATGAAGATTATTGGCAAAGAGCGCATCATGCTGAAAGATTACACGTTCAGCGATGGTACGATTGAATATGACGTCGAGCCCTTATCGGAGGGATTTGCGGGCATTTACTTTCACATGGCCGATAACAATGAAACCGAGTACCTGTATCTGCGCACAGCAAGAGCGGGTAGTCCCGTGGCCATGGATGCCATTCAGTACGCACCTTATAACAAGGGTGTACTGTTGTGGGACATGTACTATTGGTTTCAGGGACCGGCGAAGATCAATAAATCCGACTGGAACCATGTCAAGCTGATTGTCTCAGGCGCGCAGATGGTTGTTTATGTTAACGATATCAACACGACAACGCTGGAGATTCCGCAGCTTGAAGGAAATCAGCAGAACGGACGAATTGCCTTCGATGGCAAATGTATAGTGGCCAACGTTGTTATCAAGCCAGGGAAGACCGAAGGGCTTTCTGCGCGGGCGGGTTTTGATCCCACACATCATGACCCCCGCTACATCAGGACGTGGCAGGTAAGCAAACCGAACGAACTTCCGCGGGGAAAAGAATTGATTGAGTCTGACTATCCCAACAATACAACGGAATGGCTAACATTCAATGCTGAACGACGGGGCATGATTAACCTTACCCGTGAATACGGTGCAAGCAACAACAGACGCTATGCATGGCTGCGGACAAAGATTCACGCGCCCACAGCAAAGAAGGTCACTATGTCGCTGGGCTTCAGCGATGATGTGTGGGTTTATATTAACAAGTCGCCAGTGTTTGTCGACCGGAATGACTATCGTTCTGCCGCCATGCGCAAAAAACCAGATGGAAGGATTTCTATCGAAAACTCTCGTTTCGAAATACCCTTGAAGGAAGGCGACAACGAACTACTCATTGGCCTTGCAAATGATTTCTATGGATGGGGTATCATTGCGTTGCTCGAAGATATGGAAGGGCTTACAATATCGACAGACTTTCCAAAGCCTCCGGATCCTCCAAAAGATCTTACCAAGTACACCGGTACTTACAAGTCGGCAGAGTTTCCGGACATCGTATTTACGGCCGAGAACAATACATTAATGGGAAAGAATCCAGGTCAGCCATCCATCGCGCTGGAATACTTTGATACAGACAAGTTCAGGTATACTCCCGGTGATATTGTTGTTGAATTCCATCTCGATGAACGCAAATTTGTGCTCAGGCAGGGAGGAAGGGAATCGACGTTCGTAAAACAATAGAGCGAAAAGTCAGCTACGAAACGAACCTCGATTTGTTCTTGTCATCACAAACTGCCGTACCCGCGAAATGCATCACAGATTTCGCGGGTTTACTTTTGATTGTTGGCAATATTTGTCTGGGCGTTATGATGCTTAACCAGTAACGAAATACTTGTGGACTTTAAGGCGTATTCATTACCGAGCGGTATTTGCTCGCTCAATTCGAACGTCTCAACAATTGCCGGATCGCTGCGAGGTGACAAAACAAAACAACGGGAACTACGAAAGCAGGCAACCAGCTGAAGGGGAAATAGAGCACCGCTCTGTTGGGTTGATCGAACGCCAGTTTCTGCAGCGGTGATGGTACTGCCAGCACGGCAATGATCACGATGTTGAATAATAGTCCAATGCAGATGAAATTCCAGGCAATCACGGTTAACTTCGTAAGAATATTTTTACGCACGCCATACAAAGCAACGAGAGGTGCCGTCAGGCCGGCAATGATATCGAGATTTCTACCCTCAAAGGTCATCACCTTTGGGACCGCCGCTTCAATGAACAACCACCAGAGAACCAGCTCTACCAATATTCGGATAGTGTGTAATGCAGTGAGCTGATACAGATCAAGTGAGTCGATGAATTGTCTTCCCGCCGAAGATGCAAAGGTTGCAACGATGAGGATCAAGGCCGGTAAAACGCCGAACAGAAAAATGCGCGGTGGCAATGCGTCTAAATTATCAGAGTATACTCCGGCAAAGGAGAGCACTCCCTGAAGGATCAGCCACAGCAACATCGCCCCAATAATGATGTTTGTGAGTCGACGCGTGCTCGGGGAGTTTGCTGTTGACAGTATACGGCGAAATAATACCAAAGTGAGCACAGTGATCAGTGCAAATGCAGCAGATACTGAAATGGGGAGGTTTTCAAGCATATAGATATCATCTGGTTTTCGCCCGGTGTTGCAATCTGCGTATCCTGTCTCCTACGCTATCTGCCCGACTTCTATACGCTGATGCTATGTCCGCTGGCGCACATGCGCGACTCGCCGGCGGTCACTGCAAAAATATACTACCCTTCTAATTTAGTCCAAATCGGGCGATGGGAGCTTTGGCACAATTCTTATTCCTACAAATAGGAAAATAGTATATCTGTTCTGATTTTGTCGAGGGGTTCAGAAATAAACGAGCGAAAACCAGCCATGCCGCCGTCGCTGGCACATAGGTTCTTCCGATGGTATTGCCGTGCCGATCTCGTAACTCACATTGAAGGTGACTTACTGGAGGACTTCAAAGCAAGCTTAAGAGCTCGGGGCGCGCGGCACGCACGGTGGCGCTTCATAGCAGATGTTATACTATTGTTCCGTCCCGGAATCATCCGGTCACCCAAACGACAACAACATACAAATCACACCATCATGTATCGGAGCTATTTGAAAATTGCCTGGAGGAACCTTCAAAAGAACAGGGGCTTCTCTCTCATCAACGTCGGTGGACTAGCGCTGGGCATGGCAGTGGCGATCCTGATCGGTCTCTGGATCCATGATGAGCTGACATTCAACACATATTACAAAAACTATAAGAGCATTGCGCGGGTTCACCGAACAGGAACGCTCAACGGAGAAACCATGGCAACAACCTGGCTGCCCGTTGCTCTTGGTGAAGAGCTTCGTTCGAAATATGGTTCCGACTTTAAGCATGTCGCTATGACGTGGCCCACGAGTGATCATGTTATCGCTTCCGAAAAGGAAAGCTGGTCGCTCAGGGGAACTTACATCGAACCACAGGGACTTGAGATGTTTTCTCTCAGCATGATTGAAGGATCGTATGCTCCTTTCAGCGATCCCCACAGTATTGTATTATCGAAGTCTGCAGCAACGACGCTCTTCGGACGTGAAAGCGCCATTAACAAACTTGTGAGGATTGATAATACAATGGATGCTAAAGTTGTGGGCGTTTATGAAGACATCCCGCGCAATGCAAGCTTCAATGATGTTCAATTCTTCGCGCCCTGGGACCTTATCGTTTCTGTAAATCCGTGGATCAAGTCACAGGGCTTCGACAATAATTTCCTGGAGATTTATGTACAACTGTCCGAGCACTCACAACCAACTGAAGTTTCGGCACATATCAAAGATGCGATTCTCAATAACATTCAAAGTGCTGACTATAAAAAGGTGAACCCGCAGTTGTTTCTGCATCCAATGGAGAAGTGGCATCTGTGGGCCGATTTTCACAACGGTATCATTAGTGGTCTCATCGACATGGTTTGGTTGTTCGGAGTTGTCGGCGTGTTTGTACTCATTCTTGCCTGCATCAACTTCATGAACCTGAGCACTGCCCGCGCCGAAAAGAGGGCAAAAGAAATTGGTATACGAAAGGCCATCGGTTCCGTTCGTTCACAACTCGTCGCGCAGTTTTACAGTGAATCATTCCTCATCGCCAGCGCCGCCTTTATTTTGGCAATTGTGCTCGTAACGATAAGCATTCCCTGGCTCAATGACATTTCATTCAAGCAAATCGTGATGCCCTGGATGAATGTATACTTCTGGAGTGGTTGCCTTTGCTTTATCGCGATAACAGGTATTCTGGCAGGAAGCTATCCGGCAATTTTTCTATCGTCGTTCAGTGCAACGAAAGCGCTAAAGGGTGGAATGAAGCTTGGTCACGCAACGTCATTGCCGCGGAAGGTACTGGTGATCACGCAGTTTTCAGTCTCTGTGATCCTCATACTCGGAACGATTGTCGTTTACAATCAAATAAGCTACGCTAAAGACCGACCGATAGGATATGAACGAAACGGACTCGTGAATGTGCAGCTGAACTCGCAGGAGTATCAGGGCAAGAACGACGCTCTGCGAAACGAATTGCTCGCCAGCGGCGTCGTTAACAATGTTGGGTTCTGCTCAAGTCCTCCGACAGATATCTGGAACTCGAACGGAGGTTTTACATGGGAAGGAATGACTCCTGGTTTTCTGGCGGAGTTTGGAACATTCACAGTGACTCCAGGGTACGGCGAGACGGTTGGCTGGCAGTTTACAGAGGGAAGAGACTTTAACCTTGACCTGGCCAGTGATTCTTCAGCTTTCGTCATTAATGAGGCCGCCGCAAAACTGATGGGCTTTCAGACTTCCGTTGGCAAGCATGTAAAGTATCAATCCTGGTGGACGAATGGTGAAAAAGATTTTTATGTGATTGGAGTCATTAAGGATCAGATCATGAAGTCGCCATATGACCCGGCGGTTCCATCGGTATACTTTCTCAGTGGCTATGTGAACTGGATGGCGATTAGAATAAAGCCGGAGCTTACAACGGCAGAAGCGCTGAAGGGGATTGAGTCGGCATTCAACAAGGTCGTGCCCGGAGTACCGATTCAATACAAGTTTGCTGACCAGGAGTATGCTTTGAAATTTGCTACGGAAGAGCGCGTCGGCGTACTTGCTGCAGTATTTTCGTCTCTGGCGATCCTCATCAGCTGCCTCGGATTGTTTGCGCTTGCGGCGTATGTCGCTGAACAACGAACCAAGGAGATTGGCATCAGGAAAGTGAACGGCGCTTCAGTGCTGAATTTGTGGTCGATGTTGTCGGGCCAGTTCATTGTGCTCGTTGTAATATCATGTGTCGTTGCCATGCCGATTGCCTACTATGCGATGGATAGCTGGCTGGAAAAGTTCACCTACAGGACAGGCGTGTCGTGGTGGGTATATGTAGTAACCGGTCTCGGTGCACTAGCCATCACGTTGCTTACGGTGAGTTTCCAGGCAGTGAAGGCGGCATTGATGAGTCCGGTAAAGAGTCTGCGGTCGGAATAGGATGCGGAAGGTTTGAGTTTCTTACTGACAGTGCGGCATAGGATGTTGTTGTGCCAGGTGTGACGAGCCCTCCGTTCTTGAAGAATCCCTATCGAAACATCGCATCATAAGAGTTAATAGTTTTGCACAACTCCTGTCTAGTCATCACTTGGTCAAGTATTGGTGACCGGGCGTCATAGAAGACAGCCTTGCATTTTCAGAGACCGTACATTCAAAGTGGAATGAGGCACGAACGTGCCTCGGAAAACAAAATCTTCTGCTATGAAAACGAAATTGTTTCTTACGATCGCCCTGCCTCTTTTCCTTTCCGTATTGGCGTCCTTTGCTGTGCGCCCTGGCATGGACACTTTTGAGGTTTACCTGGGAAATGAGTTGCTGATGAAAGAACACGCTTATGGCCAACGATCCAACAATCCAATTGTACTGGACAAAAACTCAAGTGCAACGATGACGGTGAGCTACGATCATTGTGGTATTACCGGTTCGTCCCGTAAACTCAGTCTGCTAGATGATCAAAAAGGAGTGCTTAAGGAATGGACCTTTGCTAACGTCGGTTCAAAAGTAAAGGATCCGATGCCAATAGCTGTAAAAGAAATCGTTGCGGCTTCGATGGGAAAGAGTGCTACGCTCTATTACAAGTCCAATGAGATAGAGAATGCGGTGATGATCGCTCCTGTGAAGTTGGTTGACAAAACGACGGCGAGGAATTAAGAATTAAGAATTAAGAGTTAAGAATTAGCCACCAGCCTGGCGGCTGATTGCATGGCACGACCAAAGGTCGTGGAAGCTAATTCTTAACTCTTCACTCTTAATTCTTAAT
The DNA here is from genome assembly GCF_037203685.1 of Chryseolinea sp. T2. Taxonomy (NCBI): domain Bacteria; kingdom Pseudomonadati; phylum Bacteroidota; class Cytophagia; order Cytophagales; family Fulvivirgaceae; genus Chryseolinea; species Chryseolinea sp. T2. The sequence continues at coordinate 387,883 of NZ_JBBCAU010000004.1, read as the reverse complement.
TACCCTTGAATTCCGGCTTGCGCTTTTCCAGGAATGCCTTTACTCCTTCTGCGTGATCGGCAGTTTGTCCTGCGATCTCCTGGCAGTAAGCTTCATAGGTGAGCATGTCTTCGAGTGATGAAGTGCCCGAACGATACAACATTTGTTTGATCAACCCGACAGCCTTTGTCGCTGCGTTTGAATAGTGATGTACGTATTCGTTAATCGCGTCATCAAGCTTGTCAGCGGGAACAACCTTATTCACAAGTCCGAGTGTGAGTGCTTCTGCGGCAGTGACCTTTCTTCCCGTCGTTGCCAGTTCAAATGCCTGCGCGAGGCCGGTGAGCCTTGGAAGGAAGAATGCAGAGCCTGAGTCTGGAACGAGACCAATGTTGACGAACGCCTGCGAGATCGCGGCATTATCCGACGCAACGATGATATCACATGCAAGGGCGAGCGAACAGCCGGCGCCAGCAGCCACTCCGTTGAGCCGGCAAATAATGGGCTTAGGCATACCCCTCATAAGACGAATGATTGGATTGTATCGACGCTCAATAGCAGACTTGAACGAAAATCCCGGCTCCGGAGAAATTCCCTTGAGATCCTGCCCCGAACTGAAAGCGTTTCCTGCGCCGGTCAGTACAACGACACGGCAGTTATCGTCGGCCTGGATCTGTTTCAGCGCATCCTGCAATTCGAAGGTAAGCTGGTCATTCAGCGCGTTATAAACTTCGGGACGATTAAGGGTTAAGCGGGCGACTTTTCCGTCGGCTTTGTAATCGAGATACTTGTAATCCATGTGAGGAGTTGGTTGTCGTGTTCGGATCAAATTAACACAACAATGGGTTTAACACAAACGGTTGCGATAGTTATTAGCAAATGACAGAGATTAATAAAATGGGTATTTGATCCCGAAGGGACCTTCGATTTGTAGCACGCGCGAGGTGAAGTGTAGTGAAATCGTGCGAAGCACAATTATCAGAACGAAGTGCCAACAATCATCGCACGAAATGCACGATCAAAATCAATTTGAAAACAAAGCGTCGGAATCCAATTCGGAATTTCATATCATCGCGTTCCTTCGACACAGAGGATCATTCGAACGCTTTTGCTATTGATCAGAAAACCCTACGGGATTTGAATACAACACCCTTTTAACGATCAAAAATCCCTCGGGATTTGAAATGCACACCTTTTTCTATTGATCAAAAATTCCTACGGAGTTCAAATGCACGTATCAAAACAGCACCATCATTCCGCCAAAGCTCAGCAGCAATCCTGTAATTGCGCCTACCATCACCTCCCGCGGCGTATGGGCATTGAGTTGCAGGCGTGCCGACATGATTACGCCTGCCAACAGTATTGCAATGAGAGTAGGGCCGAACAGCTTGCCTTCCTCTGAGATCTTGTTCAATGGCAGCAGAATGCCAATGAATGCCCACACGGCCATGGCATGAACGCTGACCTTATAGAAAAATGTAATGATCGTGGCCATCACGACCAGGACGTCGATAATGACAAGAAACTTAAGGAGATTGTCGTTGATACTGATGCGCGTTCTCGAATAGAGTAGCCACGTGATCAGAATGTAAAGGATCGCCACGAAGGTAAACGGTATCATCCTTTCCCGTCTCGACTCAAGCGTAACAGAGCTGATCGTTCCCAGGGCCTTGAACAGGAAAATGTTAAGTGCGGGCAGGGCAAACGTGACGCAAAATATCAGAAAGATAAACTTCAGCTGACCATCCTGGCTAATGGGATCCAATCCCGCCGGCAGCAACAATGTAAACAGACTGAACAGGTACGTCGCCAGTAATAGTGGATGAAATACCCAGGAGACAATTCTCGCCAAAGTCATTACCTCACATCTCCTTTCTCAATCGGGCAACCGGGATGTTCAATTGCTCGCGATACTTAGCGACAGTACGGCGCGCAATGTTATATCCCTTCTCGTTAAGTATTGTCTCGAGCTTGTCGTCGGAGTAGGGTCTGTCTTTGTCTTCGCTTTCGATGATGTCCTTGATAATTTGTTTCACCTCGCGACTGCTCACCTCCTCACCGGAGTCTGTGGCAATACCTTCTGAGAAGAAATATTTCAGCGGATAGATTCCGAAGTCGGTTTGAATCGCCTTGCTGCTGGCCACACGCGACACTGTAGAGATGTCCATGCTGATCATGCTGGCGATGTCTTTAAGGATCATGGGACGAAGCTTTGTTTCATCACCTTCCAGGAAGAAATCATACTGGAATTCGATGATGGCGTTCATCGTTTTGAGGAGTGTTTGCTGACGTTGCTTGATGGCATCGATGAACCATTTCGCCGCGTCGAGTTTTTGCTTCACAAAAGTTACTGCCTCCTTAAGCTTCTTGTCTTTCTTGTTACTCTTTTCATAGGCCTTGAACATGTCGCTGTACGACCTGCTGATGCGCAGATCGGGAGCATTGCGGCTATTCAAAGTGAGCTCAAGCTTTCCATTATTATTCGTAAGAATATAGTCGGGAATGATGTATTGATTCTTGGTCGCAGCTTGCGTGCTTCCTCCACCCGGCTTGGGATTCAACTTCACGATAACTTCCATCGCATCGCGTATGAAGTCCTCGTCTTCTGTATCGAGCTTCTTTTGGATCTTCTGATAATGCTTCTTAGTGAACTCGTCGTAACATTCTGAGATGATCTTCTTGGCCACGGCCACGTCGATATCATGTCCATTGTCCATGCGATCGAGTTGAAGCAACAGGCACTCTTGCAGATTGCGTGCGGCAATCCCCGGAGGGTCGAAAGTTTGAATCATCTTCAGAACCTGCTCGACTTCATCTGCTGTTGTCTCTATGCCCTGAGCAAACGCAAGGTCGTTTACGATAGACTCGAGTTCTCTGCGTATATATCCGTCGCTTTCGATAGAGCCGACCAGCTGTTTTCCGATGGCATATTGTTGATCATCAAGGCCGAGAAAATCCAGCTGACCCATCAGCTGTTCGTGCAGCGATGAAGACATGGGAATGGGCATTTCGCGATTGTCTTCGTCCGAATCGCCGTCCCCCTGCATCTTGTATCCACTGTAATCTTCGTCCTGGAGATAATCTTTGATATCGATATCATCGTTTGAGGACGACTCCTGAAACTCTTCGGTCTCGGATTCAGTGTTGGACTCTTCCGGCTTTTCCTGTTCCTGTTCCTCGCCCTCTTCGAGGGCGGGATTTACTTCCAGCTCCTCTTCGATTCTGCCCTCGAGTTCAGCCGTTGGAACCTGCAGCAGCTTGATAAACTGTATCTGCTGCGGGGAAAGCTTTTGCTGTAATGACTGATTTAAACCAAGCTTTTGCATCTTCCTCTCTTAAAATACCAAATGTAATACATCAAATCTAATAAAATAAAGTGACCCGGGGGTGCCGGAAGCAGTTACAGGGCCGATCATTCCATGAATCGCGATTAGTGGAGCTGAGGCTATGAAAATCTGCCGGATTTTCGTTTTTTGCGAACCCTTTGGCCGGGGCGTTGACGCTTGTGGCCATGTATCACCAGACATAAAATGCCAATCTGCAAAAAGCAGACCTAACGCAATGACCCAGCCGTTGGGCATTCCGTAAGCATGATCACTTTGAATAATGGGGCGCACAGTATAAAATAATAAGCCGCTCAGGCGGATACTTGATATTTAGTATAACATGAAACGTACCAAAATAAAAGAATTGCTTCAGGTCGAACCGACGGGTCAGCCCGCGACGGTACACGGCTGGATTCGATCGTTCAGAAACAACCAGTTCATTGAAATAAACGACGGCTCTACAATAAAGAACCTTCAGGCCGTTGTAGACCGCGATGCCCTCGGTGAAGCAACAATTAAGAGACTGACGGTAGGTGCCTGCATCGAAGTTAAAGGCGAGCTACACAAGTCGTTAGGTAAGGGTCAGTCGCTCGACCTGATGGTAAAGGAACTCAATGTTCTGGGCGACTGCGATCCTGAAAAATATCCGCTTCAACTGAAGAACCGTCCCAGCCTCGAGTATCTAAGAGAGATCGCGCACCTCAGATCGCGAACAAATACTTTCGGGGCAGTGATGAGGCTGCGTCATGCGATGGCGTATGCAGTCCACAGATTCTTCAACGAACGTGGATTCTTTTACATACATACGCCCGTGATCACGGGGTCAGATGCTGAGGGTGCTGGCGCGATGTTTCGTGTTACCACTCTGGATGCAGGCAAGCCGCCGCGCACAACGGAAGGCGGTATTGATTACAAGGAGGATTTCTTTGGAAGGGAAACCAACCTGACGGTATCGGGACAGCTGGAAGGCGAGACCTATGCGCTCGCTTTGGGAGACATTTATACGTTCGGTCCCACATTCAGGGCTGAAAACTCCAATACTGCACGTCACCTTGCCGAGTTCTGGATGATTGAACCGGAGATGGCATTCTACGATCTGCAGGACAACATGCAGCTTGCCCAGGAACTTTTGCAGTACCTGGTGCGCTATGCGCTCGACAACTGCCAGGAAGATCTTGAGTTTCTGAACAAGCGCTCGCAAGACGAAGAAAGCTCAAAGCCGCAGGACAAACGTGCCGAGATGGGATTGATCGATCGGTTGAAGTTTGTGACCGAGAACGACTTCCAACGTACCTCCTATACGGAAGCGATTGACATTCTCAGGAACTCGAACCCAAACAAGAAGAAGAAGTTTCAATATATCATAGAGTCGTGGGGTACCGACCTTCAGTCGGAGCACGAAAGGTATCTTGTAGAAAAACACTTTAAGAAACCGGTAATTCTTTACGACTATCCTGCGGCAATCAAGTCTTTCTACATGCGTCAGAACGACGATGGAAAGACCGTGGGCGCCATGGACGTGCTGTTCCCCGGTATCGGCGAGATCATTGGAGGTTCGGTGCGCGAAGAGCGCTACGACAGACTGATGCGCCGGGTTGAGGAACTCAAACTTCCTGAGAAAGACCTGTGGTGGTATCTTGAGCTTCGAAAGTTTGGATCAGCTCCACACGCCGGCTTTGGTCTCGGCTTCGAGCGACTGATGCTTTTCGTTAGCGGTATGACCAATATTCGCGACGTAATCCCCTACCCCCGCTATCCGGGCAACGCGGAATTTTAAAAGCAACGTATGGCTACCGGAAAGAGGACCTTTGCCAGCGATAACTATGCAGGCGTTCACCCTGAAGTGATGGAAGCGCTGATACGCGCCAATGCAAACCACGCTGGCTCATACGGTGCTGATCCGTATACTGAAAGGGCTGTTCGCTTATTCAAACAGTTCTTTGGCGAGGACGCAGAGGTATTCCTGGTCTACAATGGTACTGCTGCCAACACGCTTGGGCTAAGCGCAATAACAAAGTCGTACAACTCGATCATCTGTTCGTCACTGGCACATATCAATGTCGATGAATCAACCGCTCCTGAAAAGTTTACGGGATGCAAGCTGATCACGATCGATTCGCCAGACTGCAAGTTGCTTCCTGAGCAAATCGAAGCACGCATCCAGCGCGTCGGCGATCAGCATCATCCGCAGGTCAAGGTAATCTCTATTTCGCAGTCGAGCGAATACGGAACTGTATATACTGCCGACGAGGTCCGGGCCTTAAGTGCTGTAGCCAAAAAACACAATCTTTATCTTCACATGGATGGCTCACGCATCTCCAATGCTGCTGTGAGTCTTAATGCAGAGTTCCGTTCCTTTACCCGCGACGCCGGTGTGGATGTTCTTTCGTTCGGAGGTACTAAGAACGGGATGATGTTCGGCGAGGCCGTCGTATTCTTTAACCCGGATCTTGCGAAAGACTTTTCCTATATCCGAAAACAGGGCATGCAGTTGCATTCCAAGATGCGCTTCATTGGAGCCCAGTTCGAAGCCCTTCTAAGCAATGATCTCTGGAAACGCAATGCGACACACGCCAACAAGATGGCCCGCAAACTGGCAGAAGTTATAAAACAAAATGGCGGAACCATCACTCAACGCGTCGACGCCAATGGCGTGTTTGCTATGCTGCCTGTAAATACAATTGCTCCCCTTCAGGAAGAGCGCTTCTTCTACATCTGGAACGATGTCACAAATGAAGTACGGTTGATGTGTTCGTTTGAAACGAGCGAGGAAGATGTGGAGGCGTTTGGGAAGAGAATGGGGGAGCTGAAAAATTAAGAATTAAGAATTAAGAGTTAAGAATTAGCAGCCAGCCTTGCGGCTGATTGCATGCACGACCGGAGGTCGTGGAGGCTAATTCTTAACTCTTAATTCTTAATTCTTAATTGTTTCGTAGACTATTGACCGGATTCGCCCCTGCCGCTCTCAGCGCCTGGTAGCTTACCGTTAGCAATGTAATCAATAAGGCAAGTACTCCCGATAGTGCAAATATGCCCCACGTTATGTCTATGCGATATTCAAATTGGGCGAGCCAACTGCCCATCAGGTAATATGAAATTGGAAAGGCAAGTACCATCGCCACAAGAACTAGCAGCACAAAATCCAGTGACAGCATACCCCATAGCTTAAACACGGAAGCGCCGAGTATTTTTCGAATGCCGATCTCTTTGATGCGCTGACTTGCTGCAAAGGCCGCGAGCCCGAACATGCCGATGCAACTGATCGCTATCGCCAGCACGGCAAACACAGCTGCCAGCTTTCCCATCCGTTCTTCGTCGCGAAACATCTTTCCATAATTTTCGTCCTGAAATTCGTACTCAAAGGGAGAGTTCGGATCGTGCCTGTGAATGACTTCTTCTACTTTCTTCAATGCTTCCGCCGTGGGCATATTGGGATTTAATCGTATCGTGAGATGCCCCATTCCTTCATAGCTGACATAATATATATGTGGTGATTGCTTTGAGAATGGAGTCCAGCGGATCTGATCTCTAATGATACCAACGACAGTGCGCTCCTTACCGGAAAAGAATTTAATCTTCATCCCGATGGCTTTGTCTCTGCCAAACAACTCTGCAGCCATCTCGTTGATGATGATGGCAGATGAATCGGAAGCCAGATCGTGGGAAAAGTCACGGCCTTCAACAAACTGAAATCCATTGGTAGCCGGAAAGTCATGGCTGCAGTGATTTAAGGCAATCAATGGATGAACGTCCGGGTCTTTTCCCTCCCAGCTTAAGGATGCATCGGCAGCCACAGCACCGGTCATGGGGAAGTCAGACTTTGCCATATTTTCTACAGCGCCGGAGGAAATGAGTTCGGCTCTCAGGGCATTATAGTCTGCATTGGCAAGGTCCTTAGTCAGCACCTGCATTTGAATAATTCCCGCGCGATCGAATCCTACCTCCCTGTTCCTTGCATGCTGGATTTCGAGAAACACTACGATGGTCCCGATTATCAGCAGAATGGAAATAGTGAACTGAAATACGACCATTACCTTGCGCGGAAGTGTTGCGGCCCTGCCTGCTTTGAAAGTTCCTTTCAATACCTGCACAGGGTTGAATGCGGACAAATACAACGCAGGATAACTTCCCGCGAGAAGTGCTGTGAGTAATACAAACGAAAATATGCCAACGTAGAACATGGGTTTGTTCCACGGCAATCCAATTTGCTTACCAATCACATCATTAAAAACAGGAAGAGCCAGCCAGGCAATGATCAGTGCGATGAAAGCGCCAATCATTACAATCATCAATGACTCGCTGAGGAACTGACGAATCAATTGCCGGCGGGCAGAGCCCATCACTTTCCTCACTCCTACCTCTTTGGAACGCATTTCACTGCGCGCCGTACTAAGGTTCATAAAATTAATGCAGGCCAGCGCGAGAACGAATACGCCTATGGTTCCGAACATCCAAACATACTGCATGCGGGGAGGATCGCCGGATCCGTCGTTAAAGTATACGTTCAGATGCCAATCGTTCATGGCGAACAAAAAACCTTCCGGATTCATGGCCTTCCCTTCCTTTGAAGACTTCTCAAGAAGCAGTTGCTCTAACTTGCTGCTTAGTTGTGGGGCAGAAGTACCGGGTTTAAGCAGCGCGTAACAATCAAACGCGTAGCTCTCCCAACTATCGCGGCTCTTCCAGTCACCCGGGTTTGCTGCAAACATATATTCGATAGGCACCAACAGATGAACAGCAGCGAATTGAGAGTTCGGCGGAAAGTCTTCGAATACACCATTCACCATGAGTTGTTCCTGGTTGTCAAACTTCAGCATCTTGCCCACAACCGACTGATCGCTGAACAGCTTTCGTGCAAGAGATTTTGACAACACGATAGAGTGCACCTTGTTGAGTGCATCAGCAGAGCCTTCCAGTAATTTCACAGAGAAGATCTTCAGAAACGACGGGTCCACGAACAGTCCCTTCTCAGTCATTTTAACATCGTCCAACGCGAGGATGTGATCGCCTTCACCAGATGACGTGCATACATCCTCTATTTCTGCATAGGTTGATTTCAGCGCACCGCCATAAGGATATCCCACCCCGCTGGTCGCAAATTGATCTTCGCCAAGTGTGATATTGTGATACACCTGAGTAATTCTGTCATGATTGGGAAATGATTCATTGAAGCTGAGCTCGTCGTAAACCCATAGCCCGATGAGCATGGCCACACACATTCCGACAGAAAGTCCAAAGACGTTGATTGCTGAAAAGCCAAAGGCGCGCACGAGGTTGCGCCATCCGATAATGATGTAGTTCTTTAGCATGAGAGGTAAGTAAAGATACTGATGTGATGACGTCCGGCGGGAAATAGTTTTGTCTTAACCTTTCGGCATAAAGAAAATTCGAATGCTGCCCTGCTTTGACGGAATTTGAAAAAGTGTAGGTGTAATGTTTTACATTCAGGCCCGACTAATCATTACAGGGTATTGGTGATTGAAAGGATCGCGTAGATGAGGGTTTCGCCGTTAGATTCAGAAATACAATTCGGAATATGTTTGCCAACACTGTCATCGGAATTTGCTGGACCGCAGTTGTAGTCATCTGGTTGATCACAGGTGCCACGAGTTCAGCAACAACCAGGAAAACGGCTGGAAAGGCCGGGCGATGGTTTCGCTTCTTTCTTGCAATAGTCTTCCCACTTTGTTTCCTCGTCGACGACCTGAGAATACTGAGCACTGTATATGTATTCCCGAATGACACGTATTTACAATGGATCAGTGTCTCGCTCTGCATCTCTGGGATTTCATTTGCCATCTGGGCCCGGCTTCACTTGGGAAACAGCTGGGCTATGCCAATGACTCAGACGGAAAATACGGAACTTGTTACCTCCGGGCCGTACCATTTAGTCAGGCACCCTATATACGCGGGATTAAGTCTTGCAATGATTGGCTCAATGTTAGCTGCCAGCGCTTTATGGAGCCTGTGGTACATTACCTGGACTTTGTACTTCCTGTATAGTGCATTCATGGAGGAACGCGCGCTGAAGGCGCGGTATCCTATCGATTACCCTATTTATAAAAGCAAAAGCAAAATGTTCATCCCATTTGTGCTCTAGTAATTTGGAGGAAGGTCAAGTTGAATATTAAATCCTGAAGTTTGGCAAATACCGGACAGCACAATATTTGTAAACGGCGGTCTATTGAATGATGGCCGCAAATGAGCTAATGACCAAATAGGTCCCGGCTATCACACCGGCAAGTGTCTCAATCCGAAGCCAGGCATGAATAAATCCTGATCGTTTACTGTTTCGAACGAGTAACCACACGAAGACGAGCGTAAAAAGTATTCCAATCACCAGTGTCAGATATTCCATATCGTTAATCTAAGCAATTGAACGGACATCACAGCGACGTGTAAACACTAAGTGGCTGGCGTCCGTGCAAAATAGCAATCATAAAAAAAGGCCCCAAAGGGCCTGCAAATTCTCTATTCTTGAATCTCAATTTGACTCTTATCTCTTCAGGAATTTGTAAGTGCCTCTGAAGTTCGACTGTTCATCGCGAAGAGCCAAAAGGTAGTAGCCAGAATCGAAATCCTTCACGCGAATCCGCAATTCGTGATCATCTACCTTTTCCGTTTCGATGGGAAGTTCGTTTCCGATGATGTTATGCATGGAAACCTTGACATGGTCGATGTTCATGGTTTCAAGGCGTACATGTACAAATTCTGTGGTCGGGTTGGGGTAAAGATTTACCGTCTTTACGGTCTCCGCCTTTCCGCCGCCCTGCTCATAGACGGACCCGCCCGGGCCCTGAGCATAGGCGCTAACCGCCAGAGTCAATATCAATATGAGGGAGTACAGTCTTTTCATTCGCGTTTCTTATGTATAATATACGACAACTTTCGCACCAGAGTTTTAAGCCTCCCGACGTTTTGCCGCTTAGTATACCATTTAGATGAAGGAATCGCCCAAAAGGTTTAAAAAGAGGACGAAAAAAGTTTGTCTAACCAGCAAAGTCTGTCAATTCAACGATTGAAATGACAAATGAGTCATGTTTAACGGAATCGCAAGTCTACTTGCGGTGAAGTTTCAGGAACGCCGACGGCAGGAATTCGGTAAGATCGGAAGCGATGAGGCTGGTCATTCCGAGCTCACGCGCGACCAGGTCGCCGGACAGACCGTGGACAAAGACGCCAATCCTTGCTGCATCCAGTGAAGAATATTTCTGGGCCAGGAGGCCTGTGATGATGCCTGTCAAAGTGTCGCCGGTGCCGCCGGTGGCCATACCCGGATTGCCGGTACTATTAAAGTGAACTTGTCCACCTGGTTCGGCAATGGCAGTATAAGCGCCTTTTAGCACCACTACACAACGCGTCCGTTTGGCGAGTTCCCGAAGTGCTTCCAGACGGGCAAAGTCGTCTGTGGTCTTGCCGGCGAGCCGCTCGAACTCCCTAGGATGGGGAGTGAGAATACTTCCCTCCGGAATCAAACTCATGAGCTCCTTCTGTTCAGACAAAATATTGAGCGCATCGGCGTCAATTACCATCGGATGCCGGTAATGCCTTAGAACAAATTCCAGTGCATGTACAGACTCACTGCTTCTGCCGAGCCCCGGACCAATACCCACAGAGGAGTAAGCCTCCATCGCGGGAGGGGCTGTAAACATCTCCTCGTCGCGATCGAGGCTGACCATCGCTTCCGGTACCGAAGATTGAAGTATAACGTTCCCGCAGCGGGGAACATGGACGGTTAGCAACCCTAACCCTGCACGCAGCGCCGCCCGTGAAGCAAGAACAGCTGCTCCAATCTTTCCAAGACTGCCAGCAATCAATAATGCATGTCCATAGGTGCCCTTATGGTCGAACCGGTTCCGGTCCTGGAGATTCCGGCGTATGACTTTCTCACGCGTATAATGAAATCCGCTGTCTGCATTTTTTATAAACTCCCGGTGCAGTCCGATGTCGACAAGCTTCCAGTCGCCAACATATTTACCGTTTTGCGACATCATGAACGCCAGCTTGGGCAATTGAAATGAGATAGTATAATCAGCGACCACTATAGGTCCTGATGAAGCGGCATCGACCCGAAGGCCGGACGGTATGTCGATCGCCACCCGATATGCGTCGGAGCGATTCATCTCTTCGATCACCCATGCATACAACCCTTCGGCAGGACGCGAAAGCCCTGAACCAAAAAGTGCGTCGATGATTACATCACATTCGGCAAGTATGCCCCCGGCAGCCGCCTCGATTTCAAAGATCCTTACTCCGGCAGTTTTAGCCCGCTCAAGGTTAACAGAAAAATCATTTGTAACTGACATTCCGGATTTCACCACCCAGCACGTCGGTTCGTAGCCCTGTTCCCGAAGCATGCGGGCCACACCCATACCATCGCCGCCATTGTTACCAGTACCACACACGACGTGAACACGTTCACGTCCCTGGAAATGAGAAACAAACCAACCGGAAAATGCGCGACAGGCGCGCTCCATGAGATCGATGGATGCTATCGGAGTTTGCGCTATCGTATAGGCATCGAGTTCGCGAATCTGACTGGCTGATAAAATCTTCATAGCATCATCTGTCGACCTCGCCCATAACCACGTCGATCGATCCGATGATGGCGATAAGATCCGCAATGAGTATTCCCTTCGCCAGTTCGGGCAATACAGACAGATTCACAAAGCTGCATGAACGACATTTGCAACGGAATGGAACGTCGCTTTTACCATCAGCTCTGAAAAAGAATCCCAACTCACCTTTAGGAATCTCAGCACGCACATAAAAGTCCTGTGCCTTTGGTCTTATCTTCTTTGGCAGCAATGCCTGCGGATCAAAGTCACGCGTGCGCTTATGCTCACCGTTGAGTTTATCGAGACACTGCGAGATGATCTTTAAAGACTCATATATTTCCTGGACGCGAACATAAGTGCGGTCCCAGCAGTCACCCAGCGTTCCCACCTCACCTCGTCCGATAGGAATATCGAAGTCGAGCTCCGGATAAATGGAGTATCCATCAACGCGCCTAAGATCAAAGCGCAGCCCGGAGGCCCGCAGCATCGGACCGGTTACACCACAGTTGATGGCCAGATCGCGCGACAATACACCAACATTAGCCGTTCGTCTGATGAAAATTTCATTCCTGAGGAGCACTGTTTCCAATTCCTCCATCTTAGGTTTAATGTATTGCACGAACTCGGCACAACGCTCCTCGAACCCAACGGGCAGATCATAAAAAAGTCCGCCAATCCAAATGTAGTTATACAACAGGCGCGAACCCGACGCCCATTCAAGCAAACGAAGAATGTGTTCTCTGTCCCGCATGATCCAGAAGAACGGCGTGAATGCGCCAATGTCCATGCCGTAAGTACCTACAGCGATGAAGTGTGAGGCGATACGATTGAGTTCAGCAACCAACACCCGGACATATTCGACGCGCTTGGGTATTTGCTGATCGATCCCCAGCATTCGTTCAACACCCATCGCATAAACATGCTCATTGTTCATCGCGGCAACATAGTCCAGCCGGTCGACAAATGGTATCACCTGATTATAGGGAAGGTTCTCGGCGTGTTTCTCAAAGCAACGATGCAGGTATCCGATGTGAGGAACAACCTCTTTTACAATCTCACCCTCCATCAACAATTCCAGCCTCAAAACACCATGCGTTGATGGATGCTGAGGACCGAGGTTGATGATCATCTCCTCTGAGCGCAGCAACTCCGGACGCAATTTGTTTGGTGCAGAGGCGAGCAGATTACCCGGCTTATATTTGTATTGAACGGTGTTCTCTGCCATAATCAATACTCAACTTTTATATCGCGGTAATATTCCTGGTGCTTGTAATCTTTTCGGAGAGGATGACCCTCCCAATCTGCCGGCATTAATATTCTGCGCAGGTCCGGATGATTCAGAAATACGATACCGTACATGTCGAAGATCTCGCGTTCAAGCCAGTTTGCTGAGCGCCAGAAATGATTCAATGATTCTATTGCAGGATTATCGCGATTCAATTTCACCTTAATCATCAACTGATGACCGAATGGAATGGAGTAGAGGTTATAGGCAACCTCCATGTCGTGTCCAGGGCCATTGTCAATGCCCGTTATACAAGAGAGCATGTCGAAGTAAAGCGACGAATGATTCAACAGCTCCTGCATAACAGGAAGCAGGTCGTCAGCGTGTACGCGAATTGCTTTTGGAGTCGCCGCTTCATCGGCAACGGCATCGCTATGCGTGCATTGCTTCTTTACAAGTGCCAGTATTTCTTCAAACGGCTGCATGCGTTTCGGATTCTTTGAGTAACCTCTCGATCGCTTTGGGAGCGACAAGACTTTCGCTCCGTATCTTCTCCTGTAGTTTTAAGAAACCACCAATCAATGCTTCCGGGCGCGGAGGACATCCGGGCACATACACGTCGACGGGAATGATTCGATCAACTCCTTTGACCACATGGTAGCCATGCTGCCAATAGGGACCTCCGCAATTGGAGCACGAACCCATAGAGATCACGTAACGGGGTTCGGCCATTTGCTCATACAATCTTCGTATACGGTCTGCCATTTTAAATGTGACAGTGCCTGCAATGATCATCACATCCGCCTGACGTGGACTTGAACGCGGCAATATTCCCAATCGGTCCATGTCGTACACGGTTGTACCTGTACTCATAAACTCAATCGCGCAACACGCGATTCCGAATGTCATAGGGAACATCGATGACAGGCGTGACCAGTTCAACACATCATCCAGACGCGTCACAATGATCCCTCCGTTTTCAAATCTTTTATCCAGCAATCCCATAATGAATCATTTTTTTGAGTCGGCGCTCCGCTTATACTTATCGTTTATCGCATCGTATAACGCGGTGGGCACATTTGACTGGTGCCGGGTAGGCGTCGGGTTGGGCTTGTCCCAGGTGAGAAAACCATTGCGCCAGGCATAGGCAAGGCCTAACGCCAGAATGGCAATAAAAACAACCATCTCTCCCATGGCCAGCCATCCCCACTGAGGGGCTGCCTCCTGAAGTAAGGGATCTGCATACACGGTAGTCCAGGGGAACAGAAAGACAATCTCGACTTCGAATAGGAGAAATATCAGTGCTACGACGTAAAAGCGAAAATTGAACTGAACCCAGGCACTTCCGATGGCTTCCTCTCCGCTCTCGTAAGTAGAAAGCTTTTCAGGATTGGGGCGATCTGGCCGCAGAAACCGAGACACGAGCATCGTCACGGAAACGAACAACGCCCCGACGATGATAAAGATCAATGCTTCACCGAATCCCGAAAGGTATAATCCTTTGTCCATCCGACAAAGATAGATTCATTTGGAGATTTTGTGATATTGGGATTTGGAGATTTACAACCAGGGATTGGGGAATTGTTGGGTTAAGGTGGAATTGGATTCTACAAACCTTTATGCAGTTGGTATTTATAAGTTTGTGGTATTAAAGGTGTCGCCCTGATCGACGTCGCCGGTCTCGAAGCCCTTTTTAAACCAACGCATTCGTTGTTCTGATGTTCCGTGGGTAAATGAATCGGGAACAACCTGACCCTGTGCCTGCTTCTGCAATCGATCATCACCGATGGCACTGGCAGCATTCAACGCTTCGTCGATGTCTCCTGGGTCCAGAATTTTGTCCATTGCATCCGCGTGATGTGCCCAAACGCCGGCCAGGAAGTCGGCCTGCAGTTCCAGTCGAACGGATAGTCTGTTGTATTCTGCTTCACTGAGTCGTTCGCGCTGTGCGTGTACCTTGTCAGTGATGCCCATGAGGTGTTGAACGTGATGCCCGACTTCATGCGCAATAACATAAGCCTGTGCAAAGTCGCCCGGAGCACCGAAACGATTCTTCAACTCATCATAAAAGCTCAGGTCAATATAGAGGCGTTCGTCCTGACTGCAGTAGAAAGGCCCCACCGATGATGTCGCCTGTCCACAACCGGAGTTGACTGCTTCTGTAAACATTGTGAGTGTTGGCTCGCGATAGTCACTTATTAATTTATGCCAAACGTCCTCGGTGCTGCCGAGCACAACAGTAACAAATTGCGCCAGCTCCTGCTCTTCCGGGCTCGCCTGATACGGAGCGCTTTGTTCAGTCGCGGGTTCCTGTGTCTGCATCTGTGATAACAGCCTCAGCGGGTTCTCGCCTGTAATCAGGCTGATCACAAGAACTATTGCTATCGTGCCGATGCCACCTTTGAAAGCCATGGGTCCTACGCCACCACGACCGCGCTGGTCATCGACATTTGTGCTTTGTCTTCGTCCTCTCCATTGCATATGAATGTCTTTTATTTGAGGAGGAAAATACAAAACACGTTCCACAGAAGGAATAAGCGCGGCGGTTATTTCCAGGCTGCCAGGATGACGCCCATAATAGTTAGGGCGATCACGCTATAACCTGCATTGATCAGAAAAAGTCTCATCGATCTGCGCTCAAACAGGTAGTGCGTTCCGACAAAAGTTGCGACCCAGCCGAAGCCGGCGAGAAACCCCCACATCGCCCCCATCGCAGGGTTGTTTTCCGGACCCATGAACATCGCCAGGTTGATCGCCGCAATGATGCCCAGCAGAAAGGCGAGGCCGAATATTTTAGCCATGTTTGCACCTTTCATACTTTCTTCCGTGAAGCCATTTTCTCGCATCCATGCCTTACCAAATAGTGCAGGAGAATACCAAAGTCCGCCAATGAGAAATGTAGAGAGTGCTGCTACGAGCACCGCCCAGATGTTAAAAGGCGCATTCATAATAGTGAAGTTAGTTTATTGGGTGTTTTTGTAAAGCAATACGTTCGTCGGTTAATTTAATCCATAACTGCATGGAATATCGCAAGAGTATAAACACGAAATTGTATGCAATTACCGAAGCGGCATAAATGACACCCGAGACGGACTCTTATTCACAACGAGGGAATAGCGGGCAGGCCGCCCATGAAACAGCTGAAATCGCACTAAACGACCGGCTCATGCGCGCCATAGGAATTCCATTCTTTGGCATTGCCATTCCAAATCTCACAGGACTATTCGGGAATCTTTCCATTCATGACCTCTATTACTGGATTGGATACCTGTACTTCATTGGTCTGGCATTTTGCATTTGGCAGGGCAATCGGTATCTGCTG
Source organism: Chryseolinea sp. T2 (assembly GCF_037203685.1). Classification (NCBI taxonomy): domain Bacteria; kingdom Pseudomonadati; phylum Bacteroidota; class Cytophagia; order Cytophagales; family Fulvivirgaceae; genus Chryseolinea; species Chryseolinea sp. T2. The sequence continues at coordinate 371,473 of NZ_JBBCAU010000004.1, read as the reverse complement.
TTCAGGACCCGAAAGCGATTCACGTGGTTCGACAAGCCAATTGAAAAGCTTATACTGCTGTTCATGAACAACATCTTCTTCACTTCACCTCTCACCATTGCGTGGCTCTGTGTCTGGTATCAGTGGGTAGAATTCCCGGAGATAAAATGGGAGGTAATTACAACGGTGACGCTGGTGAACGTGATTTGCGTATTGTTCGTCACCCATGTATACGAAACCGTGTTCATGGTGAAAGAGCAACAAAGCGAACAACTTCGCAGTGCCCGGTTGCTTAAGGCAAAAGCTGAAGCCGAACTGGAGGCACTGAAGAACCAGATCGATCCGCATTTCATGTTCAACTCGCTGAACTCACTAACTTATCTGATTGATGCTGATCCCTCCCGGGCCAGGCAATTCACGGAACACCTTGCCGAGGTGTTCCGATACATACTGATGCAAAAAGAGAGAACACTGGTGATGGTTGAAGATGAGCTGGCCTTCGTTCGCCACTACGTCACGCTATTGCAGCTGCGGTTCGGATCGGCACTTGAAATTGTTCATCATTTAGCTGAAGGAAGCTCTGCGCTCATTCCACCAATTTCGGCCTTCGTTGCTCTTGAGAACGCAGTGAAGCACAATGAAATCTCCACACGCATTCCGCTGCGAATTGACATGACCTTCGACGATGGAGATCTCGTCATTCAAAACCGGCTTCAACCGAAGAGAAGCATCCAGCATTCCTCCGGAATAGGATTAAAAAATCTCGACGAGCGATTCTTCATTATCACCGGCAAACGAATCCGCATCGAGAATGATGGAAAACACTTTACCGTAAGAATGCCGCTACTATCATCGGGTTAAACGCAACAATGAGTATACAGGCTGATTCTGCCTGGTTAGACTGATTTAAAATGACTTAGACTGATGAAGGTTATAATTATCGAAGACGAATTGCTGGCACAGGCAAAGCTGGAGCACCTGCTTGCCAAAGTGAACAGCACCATTGTTGTAGAGGCAAAACTTGGAAGTGTCCGTGAAACGATCGACTGGCTTACCTCCCACTCCGCGCCCGACCTTGCCTTTGTCGATATCCAGCTGTCGGATGATCATTCATTTGAGATCTTCAGGCAGTTCGCGCCGACATTTCCGATCATCTTTACGACGGCGTATGACAAGTATGTGCTTGAAAGCTTTGAGTATAATTCTATTGACTATCTCCTGAAGCCGATAACTGAAGATAAGCTTAGCCGATCTCTCGAAAAGCTGGGCCGGCTAAGTCAGCATTTCAACCAACGTAATCTGTATGCGTTGATAGGTCAACCTGAAGGTGAACAGAGCAGCAGATACGCAGAACGAATAGTCGCCCGGAAAGGCAACCAGCATGTTGTCGTGCCCATCGGAGACGTTGCCTACTTCTTCACGATGCACAAGATCGTGTTTGTGAAAGATGTTTCCGGCAAGCAGATGATCGTAGATAAGAATCTGACAACGCTGGAGGGAACGCTCGATCCTGCCAGGTTCATACGGCTGAACAGGAAGTACCTGTCAGCGGCACACGCCATAAAACAGTATGCTTCGGTGCAGGGGAAGATACGCGTTCAGTTGTTGCCTGAAAGCGGAGAAGAAGTTTTTGTAAGCAAGGAGTCGGCGCCCGCCTTCCGCATTTGGATAGGTCAGCGGGCGCTTACTCATTAGCATTTATTTCTTTGCGCCAGGCTCGCGCTTAAGGAACTCGTCGTACAATAATGTCTGACGGCTCACCATTGGCATTTGCCATCCACCTATAAACACCTGGAGTATATTCGTTTTAGTTTCGAAAGGATCTCCATCGCTTACGAAAAGTGTTGCCTGCTTGCCGACTTCGATAGAGCCAAGCTTGTCTGCAACGCCAAACAATTCAGCCGGGACGATCGTGACTGCCCGCAGCGCTTCTTCCTGTCCGAGACCATACGCAGCAGCGAAGCCGGCGTTGAACGGAAGGTTCCTTACATTTTCCGTTTGTTGTGTTCTGAGCGCAACTGTCACGCCTGCTTTGCGCATAAGACCGGCGTTGGCGTAGGGCTTATCGTAACGGTCGTACTCGCGTGTGGGCAATGCCAGCACCGGGCCGGCAATGACGGGCAATTTTGCTTTGGCGATATCGGCAGCGACACGCCATCCTTCTGCAACACCGGTAAGAATTACCTTCTTGACCTTGCGATCACTTACCCACTTGATCGCTGCGAGTATATCCTTGCTTGTGTTTGCCTCGACCATCAGTGCTCGTTCACCCCGTACAACCGGAATGAGCGCTTGCATCTCAGGGTAATAGCGGGAATTCTTTGTTGCCGAGTCAAGCTTGTGGTACTGAACCGCCATGTCCCAGGTCTCGTTCAATTTTTCCATTGCTTTCTCAACACCCTTGCGTATCTCTTCGGGTGTACGACGATCAAGAAAACCTTTACGGCCGGTATTCGGGAAATACAACACGACGCCCTCGAATCCAGCGAACATCTGATCCGGCGTATAGCCATGAAGGTTGACCAATGCAGCCGTGCCGGGCATAAGATCACCTACAGGCGCAGCGATGACCGTTGTAACGCCGCTTACGCGTGTTACGGGTATCAGCACTGAGTTCGGGTTTACGGCTGTAATCGCCCTGATCTGTGGGATAACATCACCCACTTCGTTGAAGTCGCGCGTGCGTGGATCCGAATTGACTTCGCTCAACCCCAGAGTTGTGCCTCCGTCGATCATTCCCGGATATATCCATTTTCCCTTACAGTCGATGACTGTCGCGCCTGAGGGCGGAGTTATGTTAGTGCCAACGGCCGATATTTTGCCATCGGTGATGATAACAGTCCCCTGCTGTATAACGCCCTTAGTAACGGTCTGGATAGACGCATTCGTCAGGGCAAAAGTACCGTAGGTTCCTTTGGGACTTTGGGCCATCAATGTGGTAGCCCCAAAAACAAAAATGACGCTGAGTGTATTGAATAGTTTGCGCATATAGGTAGCAATCATTTTAGTTCGAACAGGTTATAGAATACTTCTTCCGCGTCTTTCATACAATTGTCTGAAAGGTCTGTATTGGTTTCGATGTTCACAGCATCAAGCGGTTCCTTTGGATCTATCATCACGCGCATGTCATCTGCATCTTTCTGCCGGTCAAACCGCACAATGCCGTCGACGATCGTTATCATTGGAATTGCATACACAGACAGCGGATGCCCTTTGAATATCGCTATGTCGCCCTCTTTCCCGACTTCCAGTGAACCTACGCGCGACTCTATGCCCAACTGCTTTGCCGGATTTATTGTTATCAACGACAGGGCCTCCTCGTCGCTCAGGTTACCATACTTCTGGGTCTTGCCTGCTTCGTGATAAAGGTGCCGCATCAATTCTCCGTCGTCGGAATTGATAGAGGTTACTACGCCATTCCTCGTGAGTATGGCCGCATTGTACGCCGTTGAGTAGTACACTTCAAACTTATATGCCCACCAGTCAGCAAACACGGAAGCCATCGCACCATACTCCGCCAGCTCAGGAGCGACTTTGAATCCTTCGTTCACGTGTTGAAAAACAATACGCTTAATCCCATACTCCTTGCAGATCTTGAGAATAGAATAAATTTCATCCGCCCGATAGCTATGGCAATGAATGATGATGTTGCCCTTTAGGATCTCCGACAATGTTTCAAGCCGGATGCTATACGCTGGTGGAGCACCGCGAAATCCCTTTTGTGTTTTGTCCTTGTTATACTTGTCCCATGCAGCACTGTATTCCTTAGCTTTCGCAAAAGCCTCGCGAATGACAAACTCCACACCCATGCGTGTGCGCGGAAGGATATTACTTCCTCCACCATGCACGCGTGTTGGGTTTTCTCCAAGAGCAAACTTGATGGTTCGTGGTGCACCTTCCATGCGGAGCGCATTAGCGTCTTTCACTCCATATCGTAACTTGATAGTTTCGCATTCACCACCGATTGCGTTTGCCGAACCGTGCATGGCGTGAATGGTTGTAACCCCTCCTCCGAGTGCGCGATAAATGCCGATCTCGAACGGGTTAAGCACTTCGCCGGTATAAACTTCGGACGTTACAGGGCTGGTGGCCTCGTTAATAGCATCAAGAGCGGCATGCGAATGTGCGTCGATGATGCCTGGCATTACAAACATGCCGGTGGCGTCGATAGTCGTGCTGTTTGCAGGTGCTGCGATGCTCTTTCCGATCTGTGCAATCTTACCGTCCCGAACCAGGACGTCGGTGTTTTCAAGTGTTCCCTTTGTAACGGTGATGACGGTCCCGCCTTTTATCAGTACTGTCCCTGTATTCTGAGCGTATAGGGACACCGTAATAACCATTGCTGTGAAGCCTGCGATCAGGATTCGTAGCAGCGCCTTTGTCAACATATATTTCATAGAATGTCTTGTGTCTTGGATGTGGATAACAGGCAGTTACGGTTTTTCCTTCTTTTTGTCGGCCTCAGCCTTCTCGGGCGTAGCGTTCACTTTGTAGAGTTTGCCGGCAATAAATACATAGACGACTTTCGACTTATCGTCGAAGTACGGACGCCGGCTAATGACCAGGTTAGCAATCTTTCCGTTGTCGATTGTACCCAGACGATCGCCCACACCTAATGCCTGTGCAGCGTTTGTTGTGAGGGCCGCCAATGCAGCATCTTCGGAAAGACCTGCCTTGATCATTCGTTTAAGATTCCCCTTTACATCCTTTGGTTTTGCCGACAGTGTTGAAAACCCGAATGATACTCCTGCCTTTTGATACGCCGCCGCCTGTCCTGCATATAGCGCAATGAAATCATCGCGGCGTTTTTCAAGAGCTTTGAACTCAACTGAATCCGGGAACATTGCCTGTTCATCCTTTTTCTTTTCAGCATCGACTTTGCCTTTATCATCTTTCTTTTCCTCTGGAAGTTCCAGACTCAGAAAGATCTTAGCATTCGACTTTAATGACGGGATGAGATCCCATCCCTCCTTCAGTTCTGCAATCGTAAGATTGAAGCCAAGCTGAGATTTTAAAGCTAACACGCGCTGTGCGTCCAGGCTTTTCTCTGCTTTGAATATTACTGGTATTTGCTTGTCGATTACCGGATAGAAAGCTTCGAGTATCCGATCTGATTCCGGAACTTCGAGACCTGACTTATTTGCTGCATACACTCCTCCGTATGATTTTGCATAGGTGGCTTGCCTATAGAGTTCTTTCCATTTGGCGAGTACGCCCAGAATTGTAGCCGGGTACATTCTTTCTGCAGGCGTCAGCTCTGAATATAATCCTGCAGTCGGATTCAGGACCATTTTGTCAGTAGCCTCTCCGTTATAGTAGATCAGGGCGCCGCGTCCTGGCAACATACCACCGTAAGGAACCACCTGCCCAACTGTAAACCCAAGCGATCTCCATTCCTCGATTGACTTTTCCACGGGGTTTAGCAATGCGCGTACATCAACATATGGCGTAATGCCTGCGGCTTCCGGCGCCGGGTTGCCAGGATCCTTTTGCTTTTCCCGGGTTTCCTCCTTTGGTTTGTTAACCGCGACTCTCGACAGTCCATCAATAAAGCCCGCATAGACATAGAGGCTGTCGCCTTTTACAATAACCGCATCGGCGGGAACGGCGAGATTTTGTCCGACAGCGGCAATTACGCCATCGCGAACGAGTACTGTTGCGTTATCCAGTTTGCGACCCGGTCCCTGAAAGACAGTCACTTTCGTTATCGCATAAGATCTTGATACAGGTGGAAGATTTCTAACATCCTGAGCACAGAGACTGAAAGTAATGGCAAGGATGCTTATCAGGGTCAGAAACAAAGCTGACCCCGAAGAACGGCAGGGGTTCTTCATTTAGCAATTGGTTTAGGTTATCGTCGGGCTCAAGATAGGAAGCTTTATATATCACACCAAACAGAATACACAGGTGGTTTTTTGCCCATTTCGGGAGCATTCAGATTGGTTGCTGCAACCCCTTTACAACTCAGTACAGTTCTGCGACGGTTCAGTACACGACCCTTTAGGAAGTCGAATCCTTCAGCCATACTTGTACCGTATTAGTGTAGAGAAACCATTTTAGAAACAGAGTATGAAGTTTTCAGTCGTTATCACAGCCGCCATAGTCGCCATCAGTACCTGTGCTACAATTCAGGCCACTGGCCAGGAGGTTAGGGCAGAATCCAGTTCATCAACCAGTGAAAGGCATAACGGTCGAAGCGTAAACCGGTGGAGAAACACATCCGTAGGCACTGATTTCAATGTCGAAACGCGGGGAACAATCGAACTCACTGACGATGACAAGGATATTAAGAGCCTTTCCAACGACGGATATTTAGAGATCACAAAAACGGTTTTCGGCGCCAGGCGGCAGATAGTGATTGAATCGCTTGGTGGCGGCAAGATCAAAAGGGAGTACTATGAGGGTCGCACCAAAATGGAATGGGATCCAAATGGTAAGAACTGGCTTGGCGAAATCCTTCCCGAGCTTGTCAGGTCCACTACTCTCGGCGCGGAAGGCCGCGTGAATCGCATTTTCCAAAAGGGCGGTGCCAAGGGTGTCCTTGACGAGATAGACGAGTTACACGGCGACTATGCGAAAGCGCACTATGCGAAACTGTTGCTGGAGAAGAACATTCCATCGGCAGATATGGCTTCCGTTGTCTCCCGTATTGCCGACGACATCCATTCCGACTACTATCTGGCGACGGTCTATCAAAACCACGTTGAAAAGATGCTGGTCACGCCAGCTTCGGCCGATGCCTTTTATCAGGGAACTCAACGCATCAACTCAGACTACTACAAAACTGTCGTGCTCAAGGAAGCGCTGAAGAAATTCTCAGCTTCTCCGTCACAGATCAAAACCATTCTTCAAGCGGCTGCATCTATAAAGTCGGATTACTACCTGTCGGTGGTTCTGAGTGCATTGCTCGAAGAAGACAACCTGAAGGACGAATCCTTAACTGACCTGATTGCCGTTTCAGCGAATATTCCGAGTGCATATTATCGCACCCAGGTTCTCAGTAAGGCACTGGAGAAAAAAGGGTTGTCTGCACGCGCACAAAAGGAATTAGTCGCGTCATTATCCGGGGTGAGCTCTGACTATTACAAGACAGGAGTTGTAACCAAAATGGCGGAAGGCGGTACTATCGATAAGGGTGTTCAAACTGAATTGATAACCCTGGTGAGCAACAGCGTGGGGTCCGATTACTATTCGGCAATTGCGCTGAAAAGTCTTCTCGAACATCAACAGTTGTCCGATGCTTCGTTCAAGCAGGTCGTGATTGCAGGCGGAAAGTTGAATTCTGCCAACTATGCCTCAGAAGTGCTGAAGCGGGCCGGCGAAGGGGATTTAAACAAAGAACAACTAATTGAGCTGATCAAAGCAACCAGCAGCATCAATTCAGATCATTACCTGACCGAAGTCCTGACGAGCATAGCATCACAAGTAAAGAATTCCGATCAGCAGGTGAAGGATGCATACCGGCAGGCGGCCAAACGTATAAACAACGACACATACTACGGCCGGGTTCTTAAAGCAATAGATTGATCATTGCAGCCATGTGCGAAGTGATGGTCATTAATCCTTAACTTCGCAAATGGCAAGATTCAACACAGGAATAAAAACCATGCTCCCCACAATCCGCCGGTTCCTGCTTGTGATCACCGTGGCCTCGCTGGTCGGTATCCTCATCTTCGCATACTTGCACTTCAGTGAGAATGGATACTTCGCTGCATTCAGTGAAACGCCTTCCGGGTTTGTTAGCAGTGGAGCGATCGGTGCAATTGTCGGCCTCTTGCTATACTTTTCCAATCGGCTGCTTGACCAATGGATTCCATGGCGAAAGAATTTTGCAGCCCGTTTCACCCTGGGATATCTCACCAGTACAATCCTGGCCTTTGTAGCAACGTTTGGCCTGGCAGCCGTATTTGTCAGCATGAAGGGCGAGGACTTTTTCTGGGAAGGATACTCGCCATACGACGATGACATGAACATCAAGGTTGGAATTCTGCTTGCAGCCACCATTTTTATTTATACCATCATCTATGCATTGCTCTACTCCTACCAGCAATATGCGGTGGCGCAGCTTGAACATCTGCAACAGGAACGCAAGCAAACTGAACTCCAGTTTGAAGCACTTAAAAGTCAGCTCAGTCCTCATTATCTGTTCAACAGTCTCAATACGATTTCTTCATTGATCTATAAGGACACACCTTCAGCAGAACAGTTCGTACGGCGCCTCGCGCAAACCTATCAATACATCCTGTCAACACAGCATCGCCGCTACGTAAGCGTGCAGGAGGAAGTCGACTTTGTTCAATCATATTATTATTTGTTGCGCATACGCTTTCAGCAACAGCTCAGCCTCGAGGTAAACCTTCCTGCCTCCGTGTTACGCAGTCGTATTCCGCCGCTTACACTCCAGATCCTGGTCGAAAATGCAGTGAAACATAACGTACTTCATCAGCAGGAAGAGAAACTCTTTATCTACATATCGGCGCAGGACAATACATACCTGCGTATCATCAATACGAAGTCAAAATCGAATGGCCCCGTGCATTCCTTCAGACTTGGACTGGAGAACATCAGAAAGCGCTACGAATTCTTTACTGACAAAAAGATCGTAGTCAGGGACGACGAGAAGTTCACGGTCGCACTGCCGGTGCTGGCGGATGCAAGCGACGCTAAAGGCGATGGAAGTTCAGATCGCGAGTCACGGAGATTTACATACGCAAATGCCTCGTTGTCATGAAAAGGTTCTTTGTCCACAACGCTTTTTTCAGACTGCTGGCGCCGCTCATTTATGGCATCCTGATCTATCTGCTCATCCTGCTCATCAACAACAATGTATCGCAGGTTAATGATTTTTTCAGCAGTGAAGAGCTTTACATCTGTATAGGGCTGACTTACATTTCTTTTGAGCTGTGTCGCCTTCTCATCCTTGTGTTTGACCGCCTCGTGCCGGAACACTTCTTCAGGCTTCGGATCCTTCTACAACCACTGTCTTCTATTTTGCTTTCGGTGGGCATTGTAATTCTATTTCTAACCCAATACTTCTCGCTTTACATTGGATTCTCCATCAGTATAATGCAGCTGGTGATCTTCAGCGTAACGTATACAGTTACTGTGCTGCTGTACAACCTTCTCTACTTCAGCAACTATTACCTTCAGCGCGAGAACACTGTTAAGCTTACCGCGGAACGCAACCAGCATCATGTGCTGGAAATGGAAATGACCGAATTCAGAAACGACATAAATCCCGAACTCTTATTCGAAAGCCTCGAGAGCCTCATCAGCCTGATGTACCGCGACGTAGAAAAGGCCGAAGCATACATCGACAATCTGGCTAATGCGTACCGCTACGTTTTGACAAACCGCCAGGAAGAACTCGTGCCAGTATCCCAGGAGTTGGAAGCCGCCCGTAATGTGATTGCCATTCTGAACGAGAAGTATTTTGGCCACCTTAAGTTTGAATCCGCCCTCGACGATAGTGAACTTCAGGCCATGCTTATTCCCGGCACTCTACCCCTGATCGTTGAGGCACTGGTTCGCAATACTATCGTCTCCCGTTTCGAACCTTTAATCATCCGATGCTACCTGGAAGACGACTACATCACGGTGCAAAGCAAATTGAACGACCGTCTCGCACAGCCACAGCAACAGGCTGCACTTGCCAGGCTACAAAAGTCGTACGGGTTGTACAGTGACCGGCCAATGATACGCGTAAAAGCCTACGACGAGAATTATATTAAATTGCCGATCATTAACGTAGCCGAAGAAATTGCACTCAACAGATGAAGGTATTGATTATAGAAGATGAAGCGCCGGCGGCAGAAAAGCTGGAAAGGTACCTTCATAAGTTCGATCCCTCCATCGAGATCATGGGCGTGATTGATAATGCGGAAGCCGCGGTAGAATGGCTCAGGAAGGAAAAGCCTGACCTGATATTCATGGACATACAGCTCCGCGACGGACTGAGTTTTCAGATCTTTCAGCAGGTACAGGTACGTACTCCTGTGATCTTCACCACCGCCTTCAATGAATTCGCCCTTGACGCGTTCAAGGTTAACAGCATAGATTATCTGCTGAAGCCCATTACATTTACCGCATTGAGCACAAGCATGCAGAAACTTGAAGCGATGAAGTCTGCGTTGAATAATGATGAACAGAATGTGCGACTGAAAGCCGTCTTCTCCAATCCGAATTTAAAAACGAAGGACTATAAAACCCGCTTCATGGTCAAGCTGGGTGAGCATATACGATCGATCACAACAGATCAAATCACCGTTCTTTATGCCGACGGTCGCGACGTATATCTTGTGACACAACAGAACAGAAAATTCATTATCGACTATACACTCGAGTCATTGGAAGAAGTTCTGGATCCTGGTCAGTTCTTCAGACCAAACAGGACGTTTATCATAAACATCAATGCCATCAAAGATGTATTGGTTTATTCAAACAGCAGATTAAAAGTTTCGCTAACTCAGGACTTTGACAAGGAGATCATTGTAAGCCGTGAGAAGGTAGCTGAGTTTAAAGAATGGTTTGACGGTCAGGGGGGCAGGAATTAAGAATTAAGAATTAAGAGTTAAGAGTTAAGAATTGATGGCGGCTAATCGCCGGATGGGCTACCAGAAAATAATATCATCCCTTTCTTTTTGCGCGATATCCTTCTTTGAGAAGAATGGCGAGAAGTTTATCACGATGATCTCCCTGGATTATAATCTGTCCGTCTTTAACCGACCCACCCACGCCACATTTTGACTTCAGCATTTTTCCCAGGCTCTCAAGATCAGCGGATGTTCCAATGAACCCCGTGACGAGCGTAACCTGCTTGCCGGCACGCATGCTTTTGTCGAGTTCAACACGAAGGTCCTGCTGGCGGGCGGGTAAAGTTTCCGCTTCGTTTTGCTCCTGATAGGAATAATCAAACTCGCTATTGGTTGAGTATACAACTCCATCGCGCTTTTTCCAGTCGTTTTTCTTGGCCATGGCTTATGATATCAGAATGAGTGCGATAAAGAAAATAAATATCACAAAGGTAGCGACGCCGAGATTAAAACCATAATCCACATCACGGCGTGCAAGTATGCCCAGGCCAGAAACAATCATCAGTGCAATCGGCGCGAATATGAAACTCCCATAGATGTTTGTTCTAAGGGGCAGCGACATCTGCCGTGAGTCAATTTGAACAGGAATCCGGAAAAGCATGGACCTGTGCAGCAAAACGTTACTCCCGGGCATGAAGCGGTTCGAATGTTCAAACGGAATGTCAATCGTGCGATCGCCTGCAGTATGGATTACCCACCAGGTAATTGACCCGGACCGCCGGTAGTCTCTGCGTTGTGTCACGTGCGCAATACTGTCCGATACCACCTGCCGTGGAATGAAATAATCGACTGACAGGAGAACACAAAGTGCAAAGCAAAAGATGGAGATTCGTGATGTGTAAGGAAGCAACCTGACCATCATTTCGCGAAGGCGTTCGCTTTCGCTCTTGCGGTATGGACGATTACGTCGCGGCCGGTAAGCCGGATCACGATGACGTGGTTGAGGCGGAGCCGTCTGCACGAGAACAGTTGGTCCCGTCAATTCCAGATCATAGCGGGAGCGCTTTGGAGGATCCCCAAGCACTTCATACGCCTCATTGATAAGCTTGAATATTTGCTCTGCCGTCGGATCGGGATTTTTATCAGGATGATAGGCAACAGCCAGGCGACGGTAAGCTCTTTTTATATCGGATGCTGAAGCCGACCGCGAAACGCCAAGGATGTCGTAGTACGTCATGATTCCCCCTTTTCACATATCCGTCGATAACCTTAACGCATCGCCACCTCTAAGCCGGTGCAGTGTTTCGTTATCGATGGTCGTATATAACGTGAGGATTACACGCACTCGACGTGTAATCCTCAGTGAAATGAAAAATAAAATTAGCGCTTACGGCGCTTTGTGACAAAGGTCAGCACTGGCCGGCGGCTGTGGCTTACCACATCTTCAGCAATACTTCCGGCAAGAACGTGTGCAAAGCCTGTTCTTCCGTGCGTTGACATGGCAACAAGGTCCGCGTTGATGCTATCGGCGAAATAGATGATGCCTTCTTCTTCACTGACGTCGTTGAAGACGTTGATGGTATAGTTCTTCAATTGAAGACGCTTGGCAAAATCCTGCATGTATTTCTTAACCAGTACGTCGCGCTGAAAATTAGCCGGAGTATTGATACGCACCAGGTGAATTGTAGAGTTATAAAGTTGCTGTGTTGTGCGCACGATGCGTGAAAAAACTTCTTCGTCCTTGTCCATCGACGTTGCATAGACAATATCCTTAAACTCTTTCGTGGCAGGCTTGTTGTGTACCGTAAGCACAGGGCATCCTGCAGTGCGGACAACCTTTTCAGTGTTCGAACCGATGATCATTTGCTCGAGATCGGAGCGACCGGAGGTACCCATTACTACAAGGTCAACCTTCTTGTCGACGATGATCTTATTCATTCCATGATACGGTGTGCCTACACGGAGTTCAGTCTTCAGGCGCACGCCCTCAAATTTTGATTCTTCAGACAGCTTGGCCATCTGCTTCTTCGCTTTCTCGATCAGCTTAAGGTTGAAAATCTTTTCCTCCCACCCTGCATCCGCAGTAACCTGTCCTTCGACGTTCAGTGAGTTGCCAACTACCTCTTCAACAACGTGTAACAAAGTGAGTTCAGCACCCGACTTTTTTGCAATGTCTGCGGCGACGCCTGTGGCGATTCCTGCCGGTTTGGAGAAATCTGTGGGAACTAAGATCTTCTTCATAGGATAAAAAATATATTGAGGTTACAATGGGATTGTTAATGTTCTAAAATTAGAACAAATCCCTCAGATTCAAAGGAAACGGTCGACGACCGGGTAGTTTACCCGACGACCACCGCAAAGCGTTTACTACAGGTTGCCAGGTTTGATAACCGCGGGTCGCTGGCCTAGTGGGAGGCCCATTTTAGTCCCGCTACAGATCCTATAAGCGTTGCTATAAAGAAAACGCGCCAGAAGTCAGCCGGCTCTTTAAAGAATATGATCCCCATAATTGCCGTTCCGACAGCACCGACTCCAGTCCAGACAGCATAGGCAGTCCCTACCGGTAAAGTCAGTGTCGCCCGGTACAGAAGATACATGCTTATGAACAGGCAGATAGTAAAACCCGCCCACCAGAGTATGGCCGCCGATCCCGAAGATTCGCGGGCCTTACCCAAACATGTTGCAAATCCAACCTCGAAGAGTCCTGCGATGATGAGTGTTATCCAATCCATACCATTTATTGATTTATTGATATGTTGATTTTTTGATTTAGTGGCACGCCGATTTCAGACGGCGCCTAAAAATACATAGTTTCATGACTTGGAAGTTGTTGTTTTAAGGACGAACGGCACGAAGTGGATCACTGCGCCGGTTAGCTCATGGGAAATTCGTGGCAACTTCACTACAGACGAAATGTCGATCTTTCCTACATTTGTTCCGGTGGCCAAAGTGGTCATGTTTCTAATACTCTAACCAGGAATGGAATGAAGATTTCCAAAAATAAAGTAGCGGCGATTCATTACACGCTGACTGACAATAGCGGCAACGTGCTCGACACCAGCGATGGACGCGAACCGCTTCACTATCTCCACGGCGCGGGCAACCTGATTGCCGGCATGGAAGAGGGTCTCGAAGGAAAGGGAAAAGGCGACAAGTTCTCGATCAAGGTGCCTCCATCTAAAGGTTATGGCGAACTGGATCCATCCATGACTCAGAGCGTTCCGCGTTCAGCATTTGGAGATCAGCCCGTGCAGAAAGGCATGAAGTTTTCAACAGGTAGTGGTGCCGTTGTAACCGTTGTTGATGTAGGACTTGATTCTGTAACTGTCGATGCCAACCACCCGCTTGCGGGAGTTGAGCTTAACTTCGTTGTCGAAGTTATGGATGTCCGTGATGCAACAAGTGAAGAGCTTTCACACGGTCACGTTCATGGCCCGGGAGGACACAATCATTAGCAGATTTAATGATATTGGGATTTGGGGATTTGTTGCCAGCAGCTTTGCTGCTGAATCCATATCTCCAAATCCCAATATCACTAAATCTCCAAATGTTAAAAGTCCGGGCAGGGGATAATCAGTTTGTCCCGTGGTGGCTTACGGGGGTTACGCATAGGCCATGTATACACAAGGCTGAATTCATGCGCTCCGCCACTACCAGTGCCTAGCTTGGAGATAGTATAGTCGAAGCTATAGCCGATGTTGATCGCATCTTTGGCGCCGAGTTGTGTGAACCCGATCAGCAATACGATTGACTCATTATTCATGTAATCTTCTACCTTCTTAAAAGGAACTCCCCGGTACCATGCTCCAAGCACGAGAGGTGCTGCTGTGAAGTACATGCCGAGGTCCATTTGATCGAACTTGCCCTGATGGCGATACTGGAAGGCCGGAGCTATGCTACGTTCTACTTTCTTGGCGTAAGCGCCTGCGCCCTGCACTCCTTGTTTTAAATAGAATTTGAAACCACCGTGCACCGAAAACTTCATAGGCAGCGGACTTGATTCGTCAATGATGGATTGATTCGGTTCTGTGAGATGCCAGACCGATAAGCCAAGGTATGCGACTCTCGTGAACAGAACACCGCCCAGCGATACATCAACAAATGTCTTTTTGAAATTGGATTTGAAAGCTTCCGCTGTCGGCTGATCCAGGAATGCTCCGGTTGTTGGATCATACTGATCCCCGAAAGTTAACCGACCGAAATTGATATCACGATTGTATAGCGCAACCTGAACCCCCGGGCGAAATGCCAGGTTATCGCTGAGTTGCAGTTCATATCCATATTGTAATCCCAGACTCAAAGAGCGCAAGCCTGCAAGGCCCTCGCGGTCTTGCGTTATTATTGCTCCAATTGAGCTTTTGTAATCTTCGAGGTAGTAATCGAAATAAGCAGAAACTGTAGTGAAGTTGGCGTCGATGGCGGGCCATTGATTTCTATAATTAATGCCGGCGCGGGCCTGTCCTGTTGAACCGGCAAGTCCGGGGTTCAGGTACAGGGGCGCTGCATAAAATTGGGAATACTGTGGATCCTGTGCTAAAACCGAACCCTCGAACACCAGCATCAGGAAGCACAAAAGCAGGGTTAACCTGTACATCAACTTCGTCATTATATTTCCGCAATCAAGGCAAATTAACGGTATCCCGGAAATTTATGAAACAGTTTGTCCCTTTCCTCGGTACGTTCTTCGTGTGAGAACGCTGTTCGACACGAAGCCAACCTTATTCATCCCCGTTTCGTCTCCGATATCTGCGCGGCGGTATCTATTAACGACAATTTTCTGCAAATTGTATACTTTAGCAAAACTTGGGCGTTTTACATTTAGTCTGGCCGGACTAATAAAGTAAGTTGAAGCGCGATTGCATTATGAAGAGGTTGATTACGAATTCATTACGCTCCCTGCTGTTGCTCCTATTACCCCTGACGGTATCATTGGGCGTCAACGCGCAGAATCTCACAGGAACCAATTGGTATTTCGGAAACACACCGCAGGGTGTACAATTCAGCCGCTCCGACAAAAAGGCATCGCTGATTACCAGTCCTGCCACGGCGGGTACGGGAGGTGGTGCTGTGGCAAACAGCGCAGTGAACGGCGACTTGCTGTTCTATAGTGACGGTCAGATTATCTATGACGTCTCGAATCAACCTATGCCGGGTGGATCCGGACTTGGAGGAAATTCTGCGGGCAACCAGGCCGTTGCAGTTGCTAAAATGCCTGGCCAGGACAACCAGTACTATGTGTTTATTAACTCTGCGACCGGCAGTACCGGCGGTGGGGTTTCTTATCGCACCGTGGATATGTCAAGACCGGGAAATGCCGTGTTCCCCAATCCAATACCGTTAGGCGAAGCATCAGGTTCCAACACTGGCGTTACAGGAGCCAGCAATACTTCTGAGGCAATGGTTGTCATTCCCCAGCAAGGCACTGAAAATTTCTGGTTGATAACTCACGACAACGGCACCACTACCTACACGGTGACCCTATTCACTTCAGCAGGTCCTCAGCCACCCGCTACCTATAATGTCGGCGTGATAACTCAGCCGGGTAATTTTGCCTATCATGCCGGCACCAACAAGATTGCAGTGTCACCGCAGGAGGCAAACAGGAATGTGGAGATCCTCGACTTCAATCCATTGACAGGCGTAGTTTCCCTCGATCAGGAAGTTCCCAATTCTGCAGTGGCCACTGTCACGGCTGGGTCAGCGGTTTACGACACCGAGTGGAGTTTTAGCGGCAGCTACTTATACATATCAAGCGAAGGTGAGCCGGGCGTTCCAGGCAACGTGATGCAGTACGACGTTAACAATCCTACCCTCACGATGCAAAGTGTGCTTCCTCAACCCAACAATATTTATCAGAGTTATGGGCTGCAGATGGCGCCGGATAGTTCCATCTATCATTTATATCAGGCGACCCCGGGAGGACCGTTCCTCATGGGTAAGATTTCGGATACCGACTCCGTTGCGGCTAACGTGGTCTACACACCGCAGGCTTTTCCGGGCAATGTGAACTTCGGAGCTACTCAGTTTCCAAGTTTTGCTCCTGGCGATTCGGCAGATCTTCAGATCAGTTTTACTTATAAAGACACTTGTGCTAATACTGCCACCGCCTTCTTTCCAACGGTAACGCCGGGCGCCGACAGTCTTCGATGGGATTTCGGAGATGGTTCCGGTTCGAGTGACTGGAGTCCGGTTTATACATACGAAGGTGCAGGTACATATGACGTAACTGTTACGGCATATTTAAACGGACAGACGGCAACGGCAACCCGGTCCGTCACTATTGTCGATTTTGATACTCAAATTTCACTCGTTCAGGACACAACAGCCTGTAGTTGTGAACTGCCGTTTCCCAAGGCAAAGAATCCAAAGCCAAGATGCGGAACGTTCAGTGTAAAAGCTTCTGTTCAGGGTAGCGGCACTCCTCAGCTGCAGTGGTTTGGTCCTGGAGGATTGATTGCTGGCGCTACTACAGAAACTTTACAGCCAGATTCAGCGGGATATTATTACCTCGTCGCGACTGTCGGAAATTGCGCGACGTATGCGGGTGTAAATATTAAGGAATACGATGTCGAAGACCAGCGGGCGAACGTCTGGTACTTTGGTAACAATGCGGGTATTGATTTTAATCCAAACATTCCCAATGCGCCTGTACCAATAAGCAACCCGGTAATGAAAGCACCGGCAGGAACATCAACCATTAGCGACCGGAATGGCCAGGTAGTTTTCTTTACGGATGGTGTCAGTGTCTGGGATAGGAATTTCACTATGGTTTCTTTTCCCCCGCCTCCGGGTATTGGTGGTTCTGTAAATTCGGCGCAGGCTGCACTCATCATTCCCGTGCCTGGAGATGAAACTCTTTACTACATCTTCACAACCAAGGATGTTTATGGAGATGGAACATTTGAGCTTCGCTATTCTCTCTTTGACTTAAAGATGAATGGTGGTACCGGTGGTATGCGCGAAGAGAATCAACTCTTGTTTGCGCGAAGTACAGAACGCTTAACGGGTAACCAGGGATGGCTCATTGCGCATGAGTATGGTAACAATTCATTCAGAGCTTATCCAATCAGCAACCTTGGAATTGGCAACCCTGTGATTTCCGCGGTAGGCTCAGACCATTCTGTCACTACTGCTGCTGCTGGTCAGGGCTACATGAAACTCGGACCTAACAATCGCCTGGCCGTGGCGTTGTCGAATTCGGGCTCGAATGTTGTCGAAATCTTTGACTTCGATAACACTACGGGTAAGATCACAAACCCAAGAACAGCCGACCTCAATACACCAACGGGTCAGGTATACGGTGTCGAGTTCTCTCCGGGTGGCAACAAACTTTATGCTACGCTCAGAGATGGAGGAAACTCGAAGCTCGTTGAATTTGCTCTTGATTCACTCGGCAGACCAACGCTGATGACCCCTCCTTTGTCGACGGGTCAGGAGTTGGGTGCTATACAAATGGGCCCCGACGGACAGATCTATGTTGCTGAGCCCGGCAAAGGAACATTGGGGCGGATTCAGCCCAGTGAGCTGGAAACTCTTGCCTCGACCTACAGGCCCGGAGACTTCGCTCTCGTAGGCGGAACTACCAGCACACTCGGTCTGCCTAACTTCATGCAGAGCCTTGCCGATCCGATACAAGGGCCGTTCATGTCGATTGCCGGGCAATGCGTACAGGATTCGGTCACATTCAGTGCAACGCCTACCGATCCGATCGACAAGTTCTTCTGGCAGGTTCGATTGGGAGCTAATGTTGTTGCTACTTCGCAAGCGCAGGAGTTCAACCAGCTCTTTACCACCCCAGGCCTATACGATGTTTCGTTACGTCTGACCAACCGTTGCGGCCTGGACACGACGCTGGTTCAGCAACTTCGCATTAACGACCTGCCTCCGGATCCATCGGGCGCAGCGGTACTGTGTACGGGGGCAGCGGTGCTGGATGCTAATCCAACCAATTTGCCAGGGTTTACCTATGTGTGGTCGACAGGTGATTCGACTGAGACCATTTCCGTTAACCGGCGTGGGTACTACGATGTGACTGTAACCAACGCGGCGGGCTGTAGCACAGATGGACGAATACTCGCAGCGGATAACCGACCCGTTGTGGACATCGGTGATGATCAAACGATATGTCAGAATACGGCAGTGGCTGCTCTCGATGCTCAGAATCCCGGAATGACGTACGCGTGGACGTTGGCGCTTAATGGCGGTGCACCGTCGGCACTGGGCACACGGCGCACTCAGGCTGTCAATACATCCATAGGCTCAACTACGATGGCCGAATATGAAGTAACTGTTACTGATCCGGTGACCACCTGCTTTGTAAAGGATTCGGTAATATTTACAATCAATCCATTGCCGGTGATCACTGCTCCGGTGGCAAACTCTATCGCCTGTGGATCGACGGCGGGTACAATTGATCTAAGCATTACGTCGCCTGCGTCTGCACTCTTCACGTATTCGATCACTGGTCCTTCGACCTCGATAACAGACTCTGATCTTACCGTGGGGCCAATCCCTCAGGCAACAGGACTTGCAGCCGGTACGTATAGCATTACCGTTGCTGATCAGGTCACGACCTGCGCCGTAACTACTGCGGCCACCATTAACAACAATAACTTTGCTGTTGCTGGCGTGCCTGATGCGACCTGCGATCCGATCAATATCGCTGCAACGATCACGCCAACGGGACCGCCATCTGCCAACTACACATGGCGGGTAATCGACATATCAGTGCCTCTCCCACCTGCAGGACAAGGTGTCCAGACGGGAACTACAACTACAGTTGCATTCAATACGAACTCGGCGACTACCGGACCTATTGGTCTGCCGAGCAACAGCAAGCAGTATATCGTGGAAGTGACAGATGGTGCCAATTGCATTTCGTCATCGCCTCCGATAGCCATCAACCACGGACCAAAAGTACCCGCATTGTTTGATGTGCTATGTGATCCTGTGGCACCAGTTTCAATTACCGCCTCTCAGGGTGACACGTTTACGTGGACTGGCCCTGTAATTATTTCCGGAGCAAATGCTGCCAACATGAAGGCAAATCCCGCTGCGGGCACACAACAGTACCAGGTGCTCATTACTCAGGCTGGTTTCTGCGACCTCGATACTACCTTATCAGTGATAGTTCAACCGCCAATTCTGGCAAATCTCCAGGATCCTGGAATTGTCTGCGGAGATCAGGTAACTCTGAATGTCACACCAAACGGCAACTATCTCTACCGGTGGTACATTAATACACAATATCAGGCTGGGCTTGGCGGGCCTCAGGTAATTGCCACGCGCGCGCAAAATGACGGGGACGATTTCTATGTCACGGTGTTTAGCCCGGTTACTGGCTGTCAGAGCACCTCTAATCTGGTAAATATCCAACTGGATGGAGAACTCACCGTCGAGCTAACGTCTACCACTCCCTGTGAGGGATCTCCTTTCACGCTGACAGCAACTACAAACCGTACAGCAACGTACGTCTGGGCAATTGATGGTAGTACCATATCCGGCCAGACAGCTGCAACCCTGCAGGATCAGCGCGGAGGCGTTTATCAGGTCACGGCATCATCGGCATCATGTAAAGCAACTGATAACATTGATATCACGCTGGCGCCTGTTACACCGGGGTTGATGAACGACGAAGCTTACATTTGCCCCGACCCGGCAAACCCAGATCCCAATACCCGCTCCGTTGTATTGCGGCCAGGCGATTTCGCAAGCTATGACTGGCTGAAAGATGGTGTGAATCTGGGTATAAACACTCCTACACTGACCGCTGATGAACCCGGCTTATACAGCGTTCTGCTGGAAAACAGTTTCGGATGCGGAAGCTCGGACAAAACAGACGTTCTCGAAGAATGTGATCCCGTGATCGTCGGTCCCAATGCTTTCCGTCCAACAAGTACCGTGATCGGACTTGAGGGCGACATGGTGAATCAATCATTCCATCTTTATACATTCTTTATCGACGACGAGGACTTTGAGGTATTCATCTTCAACCGCTGGGGTGAGATGATCTTCCAGTCGGGCGATCGCGATTTCCGTTGGAACGGCGGTTATAAAAACAACCTTGCCCAGCTGTCGCCTGCAGGTACTTACTCCTATCTGGTACGCTATAAGAGCTCCTATCGACCTGAAGAGGGGATTATGGAGAAGCGTGGCGGCGTGGTGCTGATGAGATAGGCGCAAATTGAGAATTGAAAATTGAGAATTGAGAATTATGATGGCCCCCTTTTTCGGGGCTTTTAATCGAATGGCGGATTGGCGGAGTTGAAAAACATGTACTTTCAATGCGTCAAAAATGAAGGAACTTATGAAACGACTACTAATTGTATTTGCATTGTTCGCAGTGGTTGGGCTGGCGAGCGGATTTCAATTGATAAAAACAACACTAAGCGTGACCGTGCGCGACGAGGTGGGAAATACTGTCGAAGGTGCTAAAGTCCGCCTGTTCGAGAATGAGGAAGACTATAAGAGTGAACAACACATGGCTGTTGAAGGCGTCACTGATGCGAAAGGTCTCGTGAAGTTCAAAGACCTGAAGGCAATTGGCTACTTTGTCATTGCGGAAAAGGGCGACCTCGACAATTCCGGAGGAGGAGAAAAGACTGCAAAGCTGGAAGAGAAGAAAGTAAACAAGGTCACGATTATCATTCAATAAAACGCGCCGACGGAATAGTCAACTTCACAGTGCCTATCAAGCACGGGTGGGACGACGGCATATAGCAACAAAGGGCTCAACGCTGGGCCCTTTTTCTTTTATGGCACTTGTCACAATAGTTACACCCTATAGAACGGTCTGAAAAAGACTGGAGCGACCTTAGAGAAAGACCGGACAGCCCATGGAAAACTCTGGACGCACTATAGACAAATCATATTACAGTTTTGGAGGAACTATGGACAAACATTGTCGCGGCCCTTATGTCACATTGGAGAACGCGGCCAGAAAACCACCATCAATGATAAAGACGACCTCCATACAACAGTTTCGTTACTGCCTCCTTGTTGCTTTCTATCCTGGATAGTTTGCCGTTTCGGCCGGCCTGTCAATCAACCAGTGTGAGAGTTTGAACTCACCCAACGACCACGCTATAGGTATATTTCAAAAGATACCAGGCCATCACAAAACAAACGATAAGCTTTAGAAGCGTTCCCACCAGAAAGCCGACAAAGGATCCCCATGCCGATCGAAGTGCCATTTGTGAATCCTGATTAGCCAGGATCTCCCCCACGAACGCACCGACGAAGGGTCCAATTATGATGCCCAGTGGTCCGAACCAGAATCCAGCGATAAGCCCTATCGTGCAACCCCAGACCCCGTACTTCGTGCCTCCAAAACGCTTGGTCCCCATAACAGGGATAAGGTATTCGAGCGCAACAACCGCGGCCGTCACGCCCACCCATATCCACATGAACTTTCTGGAGAATGGCGGATCCTGATTAAACTGTTGAACGAGTAATCCCAGAAAACAAAGCGGAGGCCCCGGAAGAAAAGGTAGCACGCAGCCGATGATACCAGCGATCATCAATAGCAATCCAACGACAATCCAAAGCGTGACCATGATGAGAAAGGTTTCTTCGAAAATACATATTTTAGTCCATGTTGAAGATCAGCCGGGTCCACCATGTGGCCATCATTTGTTCCGATTATATTCGCTCTAAACAATTCTATGTCGACGTTCTCGGATGTAAAATTATTGCGGAGAATTATCGTGAAGCGCGACAATCCTACAAGCTCGACCTCGAGCTGGGTGGTCAATATTGTATAGAACTGTTTTCATTCCCGCAGACACCCGCACGACCTTCACGTCCGGAAGCGCGCGGACTGAGACATCTGGCGTTTGCTGTTAGCGATCTCGATGCCGGTGTTACATGGCTAAATCAGAGCGGAGTTACAACGGAACCGATACGCGTTGACGAATTCACCGGTAAACGATTCACCTTTTTTGCCGATCCCGACGACCTGCCGTTGGAACTATACGAGATTTAGTGCAGCACAATACAAAGAAAATATCATGTCTTTAACTGACCATCATCTTGACCCGGGTTTGTTCATCAGCCGATGGTCGGCTGTGTTCGGCCAGACCACGGAACCAGTCTGGCGCCTGCCATCGGTAGCAGAACGGGTTATCACCGAAAAATTTAAAGGACTGCCAGGTGAGTACGTCAAGAATGGAACGGCTTACATTCATCACTCAGCTAACATCGAGCCTCACGTAACCATGAAGGGAGCAATCATCATTGGCCCCGGATGTTTTATTGGTTCGCACGCCTATTTGCGCGGCGGGGTCTTTCTCGATGAGGGCGTCGTAGTGGGACCAGGCTGTGAAGTGAAATCCTCATTCATATTTCGCAGAAGCGCACTTGCTCATTTCAACTTCGCCGGCGACTCAATCATCGGAGAAAATGTGAATATGGAAGCGGGAAGCATTCTTGCCAATCACTATAATGAACGGGAAGATAAATCCATCCGCAGCCTGATCAATGGCGAAATCTTTCTGCTGCCCGTGAACAAGTTCGGATCATTTATCGGCGATGGATCAAAGATTGGTGCCAACGCAGTGTTGTCGCCAGGAACTGTGCTATCACCCAACAGTATTGTAAAACGACTGGAACTGGTTGAACAGGTGAAATTATCATGACATTCAAAATCGTTGTTCCAAGGTAGCAGGCACTAAGCAGGCATTAAGGCCGCAGGTGTTTGCCTAATGCCCGGCTACTGCTAGGCAGGACTTAGGCTACGTTTTCCCAGGTCGCGCCCAACTTTTTCTCAGCCTTTCCCAGTGTATTTCCCAACCTTTTCCCAACGTTTTCCCAAGTCCCCCCAGGCGCCCCCAGTCATTTCCCAAGGTTTTCCCAGACTTTCCCAGACATTGTGATTTCAGAGTAAAGACTTGGAAAATAGTGCCTGGAAACGCACTGCCTTTTAAATCAACATATCAACAACGCAAACAATAATAAAATAAAAAAGGCCATCGTTAAGATGGCCTTTTTCTTAAGAGATAGTCCTTTTTGAATATTCAACTATTCATTAGAAGCGCACAGTCTTCAGTGAACCAGTGCTGTTCGAAATCTCGAACGTTACACCTTCTACCTCTTTCACCGAAAACAGCTGAGCAAAATCACCGTTTACCTCTTTCGAGCTTACGTGAACAAGATTGTTAGCAGAATCGAAAATCTTCACAGTAAATGTTTCCGTCGAGTTGCTGGTAACAGACAGAAGGAATTTGTCTGCCTGATTTAATTTGGCAACGTGGACGTTCGAAGTAGCCTTCACTGGCTGGTAAGAAACCTTCTCAGTCTTCTTGCCAGACGCATCAGTCAATTCGATTGTGTACTCACCGAATGCAAGGCCAGAAAAATTGAGGGGACGAATAAATCCACCAACACTACCGAGGTTTTCAGAAAATACAACCTGGGCATTTGCATTGTATACACTCAACTTCACCTTGCTGGGAACTTCACTCTTGTAGATTACTCTGAATACTTCAGATCCCTTAACGGGTACTACTGCGAGACCGAGGGCGGCAGGTTCATCTTTTCCGACTGCTGTAATGGCCGCAGCCAGAATCATCAGCGCTGCGACGTAAAGTGATTTGGTTTTCATCGTCGTGTTTGTTTGTTATGATTCAAATATACGGTAGCGATACACGCACGATGGTCCGTTGTAAGTAAACCTGATTTTTAAATTGAAACAACGATTGCGCGAAAACGCGTATAGAGCAAAGGATATAAATAACGTCTTTCAATGACCGCAATCGATTCTTGTAAACTGGATTTTTTTACAACGATTGCTGCAAACGTTTCTCTTATGATTTGGAGACAATTCGAAGGAGAGTACAATACTCGTTTCCCGATGCTTCTGAGATAAATGATGAAATTGCAACCTAACGGTGACCTTTGTGATCTAAAGATCACTTGTTTTTACCTGAAATGCCTTTTCAAAAATCTTCGACCATCCGACAGCAGAAAGAATAACTACAGCTGCTTCCATTGGAATATAAAAACGATTGTCCCAGTCAGCAGTTGTCATCATCACCAACAGACAATTTCCTGTGATAACCGTAAACAATACTGTTCTGAGTTTTGAATACGCTATAGACTTTGCTCCGATAACAGCGCCTGCATATATCAATATCATCCCTGTTACGGTGGCAACGTTGTGAAGGGTGGAATAGAACGGCCTCACGCCTGAGACCAGGTAAAAGAATTTCAGAAGCGAAACGAGGATTACATGTAAAGGGCGTTCAATGATGAAACGAACAGCCTTCAGCATTGAAGACTGATCGCTATTATCTGAATACTGCGGATCGAACTGAATCCAGCGTCTATCACCTGCATAGGTGTCGGCATAGGTGATTACATTGCCTCTGAAATACTGGTCTGTGAAATCCCAGTTAAGGGAGAGATAGTAAGCGACTGTAAGGACACAGCAGCAGGCAACTAACACAAACCCGGCAACTTTTACCGCCGAGACCGAATGTCGTTTCTGATAGTCAACAACTACTGAAACAATAACAGCAATCGCCAACAGGAGACCCACTGGCCGCGTGAACACGCTAATGGCTAGCAGTACCACACACTGCCATGTGTGGTGACGCTCTCGTTCATCCGCCAGAAATCTGGCAAACAAAAAAATCGTAATGCTGCCAAACAAGGACTCCGTCATGATGAGGACATTCCATCTGATGTTGTCAATCCATAGTACAAACATCATTGCCGCCAAAAATGCGGCAGTCTGGGATGATACTGCATTGGTAATTGAATAGAGTGCGATCACAGCCAAAGCTGAAGTGATCACCTGAAAAGTGATATAGCCGAAAACAGGATCTCCAAATAACCACGTGAAGAGGGCGAGCAATACAATCGGAACGGCGTACAGTACATGAAAGTGAGCATCAATTTTTCCCTCACTTAAAAATAAAGCCCCGGCATTCACATAATGCTCTGCATCATCCAGCGGTCGGCTATGATAAACTGCGTAACAAATCAGATGAACGACGAAGAAAGCCGTACCGATAATTACCCATTGCTTGCTCTGTGTTGGCAGTGCTATCGTCATCCTTCCCGTTACCTGGACTAAACCGAATGAAAAGATACAACATTGAGTCAGAGTGAGGAACAGCGTGAGAGTGAAAAAGGAAAACGACTGAAATGAGGGCAAAAAAAAAGGCCACTCACGAGGAATGGCCCAGGGGTCCTTTCATATACTATAGACGGATACACTCAATAGTTTACAACTTTCGCATTGCCCTTCTGATCTTTGATTTCAAAAGTGACTTCACCTTTCACCTTTTTGAGATTGTATATTTTTGCAAAGTCAGAGCTGATCTCCATTACTTCATCATAGATTACTTTGTCATCGGCAAGGATACGAACGCTGATGTCTTTTGCTTCTTTCGAAGGTATTGCAAGAATGTACTTACCTTCTTCTCCACTTACACGTGTAAGCTTGGCAATTTCAGGTTTATGCTGCTGACCGATAGAGACCTTTTCACTGTGTGTTGAAAATTCATCCGTTACCTCTACTGTATACTCACCTGCAGGCGCGCTGGCAAGATTATAAGGGCGAACGAATCCATCAATGTTTTTTATTGTCTCGGAATAAACGATTCGACCGTCTTCATTTAGTATTGCGATCTTCACGTTCGACTCAGAAGCTGCCTTGTAGTATAGCTTCAACGTTGTGCCATTGCTAACCACTGCAACACCGGCTGCAGAGGTGGGTTTATTTCCTGCGACTGCTCCAAAGGTAACCAGCAAAGCAGCTGTCAGAATCAAAAAATTCTTTTTCATAAAGATGTGTTTTATATAGCGTAAAGACGGCCATATCGCCCTTCAGGTTACAGCGCAATCGTTAATTTGTGTTAACGATTCGTTAAAAAAAAGGAGACAGCTGAGGGATCAAATCTTCTTCTTGACGATGCGTCCCAAACGAAACAAGTCATTGTAAAGATTCAAAATACCGGGAGAAAAATTGGCTACGATTTATTCAGAAACAGGTTGCCTGATTGCTATCCCCCAGCTGATGGTAATTTAAATTCGAGTGACGTGAGCAATGCATTCGCGACGATCAGACGTAGATGTCGACAAAGTAAATGAGCCTCTGAAATTCAGTTCAGATAGTAGTTGTCCTTACTTTTTTCTTCCTGCTGCAACAGGTGCATCTGGAATTTTATGCGGTTCAACACAAATACTTCCTTCTTTTCTTCAGGACTTGTCAGAAAGCGGTAGCGGTCGCTAACATCCATATTGAGTTCATTCGCGATCTGATACAGGTTGAAAACATTGACATGCTGATTGATGTTCCTCAGCTTGAGATAGGCCAGGAAAAGATCGTACAGTTCGTGTCCTGGAAATGTATTTTGATCAAGGCTCCAAACACGCACTTCGCCGCCGGGATAGGGCTTCGATCTGTACGTTCGGGTGAGCATACCCATTGTGAAGATATCATCGCACTTTACTATGATATCTGCCTCTCCACCCGGATAACGCTTAATGACACTCTCGAGTTTGACAAGGCTGCCAATCTTCTGATCATTTATCTCATGAGTGAAATAGATGCCGAACTGAATGTCATTGACTTCCGCATCCTGGAGCAATTGCCTGTAACGAGGTTCAAAAATATGAAGAGGAACAAGCTCGCCTGGTAACGGCAGGATCGTCAGTGGGAACATCGGTATGTTGGTCGGCTCGGACATGATTCTGATCCGTTTAGAAAGTCACCAGCGCAAAGGGTTCAAGATTAAATTCACGTTTTAACTTTTCTCCTCCGAGAAGGAAACTCAAATTAATTATAAAAGCAAAACCTGCTACATGAGCTCCGGCGACCTGAATCAGGCCGGCCGTGGCAGCCGCAGTTCCACCAGTCGCCAGAACGTCGTCATGAATCAGTACGTTCCATCCGGGTTGAACGGCATCGATATGCATTTCAAGAGTAGCATGGCCGTATTCGAGAGCATAATCCTGTCTCAGTGTTTTGTACGGGAGTTTGCCGGCCTTTCGCACAGGTATGAACGGAACACCGAGCTCGAGGGCAAGGGCCGACCCGAAAATAAATCCCCGCGCTTCGCAAGCGGCAATCGCATCAAGCTTCGCAGAGCGATATCTGTCGGCCAGCGACCGAACCGCGGCCCGCATAAGCTCCGGTTGTGCCAGCAGTGGAGTGATATCCTTAAATACGATACCCGGTTTCGGAAAGTCCTGTACTTCGCGAAGAGCGGCTTTAATTGATTCTGCAACCTCCATAAGCGTTCGATATGTGCCAAAAATATGCGAGTAGTCCGGCTTATCAAATAAGTTATTATGTTTAGCACAAAATAACACGTCGTGAAACGTTCATCAGCAGTAGGTGATCTGAGGCTGAAAGTATCCGGTGAACAATTTATTCTGGCATATCATTTTGCCAGGCAGAGCGTCGCGTTAATTGAAATCAAAACTAACGATCGGAACAAAAATCCAGAGAGATGAAAATTATTACGCGGATGATCGGTGAAGATCTCTTCGAATCGTCGACAGAGGCAGGTAACCTCGTACGCATTGACATGAGGAAAGCTTCTGAAAAGACCGGGCAGTCACCTGTTGAAATACTTCAGTCGGCATTGGCAGCCTGTGCGGGTGTTGAAGTTGCGGGCATGATGAAAAAGCGAAGACGGACGGTAGAAGGGCTTAGAGTTGAAGTCACGTGCGTACGCAATGAAGAAACGCCGCGATGGCTGAAAGAAATTCATTGCAAGTATATACTCACATCACCCGATGCGACCAGCGATGAGGTGGAGAAAGTAACGAAACTCGCTCTGGAGAAATATTGCTCCGTTGCCTCATCGTTAAAGTCAGTGATCACCTTCTCCGTGGAGATCGAACGATAAGCAATTGAATTCTGCGTGCATCCATCAGCAGCTCATTTCTGATCAATGATTTTCCCCTTTAGTATCACAATTTCAATTGTACCCGAACCGAAGGCATAAGGCAGGTGTGCAACAGATGGAATTGGCTTTGTCACGAAGAGGTTGGCAACTTTACCGACTCCAATACTTCCCATTGAATCCTGAAGTCCGAGTGTACATGCCGTATTTATTGTGGCGGCATTAATCGCTTCTTCGGGAAGCAATCTCATTTTGATGCATGCGAGTGAAATCATCAGCGGCATGTTGCCACTTGGAGCGCTGCCTGGGTTATAGTCGGAGGCAATGGCAAGAGGGCACCCACTGTCGATGAGTTTCCTCGCCGGAGTGAATGGCAGGTTTAAGAAGAATGCTGCACCAGGCAATGAGGTAGGCATCACGTTGCTGTTTCGCAAGAGCTCAATCTCTTCTTCTCCTATATTTTCGAGATGGTCGACGCTGACGGCATTTGTCTTTACGCCGACTTGTACTCCACCGGAGCGATGAAGTTGATTAGCATGTATCCGTCCAGGCATACCAAACGCCTTACCCGCTTCAATGATCCGTTCAGTATCCTGGGGCGTGAAGAACCCCTCTTCGCAGAACACATCGACGTAATCAGCCAGCCTTTCTGCAGCAACAGCCGGTATCATTTCATTGATAACACGTTCGATATATTGTTCACGTGAACTATCGCGGGGAATTGCGTGTGCACCAAGGAAAGTGGTTTTCACGGTTAGCGGTGTGGTCTGTCCAATCCTCCGGGCTACGCGCAGCATTTTCATTTCGTCTGCTGTTGTCAGTCCATAACCGCTTTTGATCTCAACGGCACCGGTGCCTGTTGCCATAATTTCACTGACCCGCACCAGGGTGCGCTCATATAGTTCGTCTTCAGGCATGGTCTGCAGCCTGCGTGCTGAGTTAAGAATACCTCCTCCCTTTGACGCGATATCCGCATAGGAAGCACCTTTAAGCTTCATGACGAATTCTTCTTCTCGGGTGGCAGCAAAAACAAGATGGGTGTGAGAGTCGACAAACGACGGAAATACAAAGCGATCAGAAGCATCGATTACCCGGGGCGACCCTGATACTGCTGGCGGGTAGTCAGTCATGGGGCCGTAAGCCTCAATCAGGCCGTCCTTTACAACGAGATAGGAATCCGTGATAATGGGAAGGATTGCCATCTCAGGTCCTCTCAAAGGCTTTACAATGCCTTCTCTGACCTGAACGATGCCTTTGATGTTCTTGATTACTATGTCCAAGCAGGAGCTTTTTAAACGCTCCTGAAGGTACTATTTTCCGAACGATTCGACCTTATAGTCGAGGTTGGTACCAAACACCGGGAAGGCGATCTTGAACATTACGTAAAGACCTCGGCCGCCAATGCTTGGGCGATATCCTACCTCTCCGCCATACGACCAGCTGAACATTCTATTGAAACGTCCTTCCATACCGGCGCGGAATCCAATCATCTTGGTGTCGAGTACACTAACATCGTAAGTATGTTTGCCCGCGGTAGGGCTGGCAGGATCGTCGTCTACGTATACGACATCGTCGACGACGAGACTGGGTGCGATGAGCGCATCGAGGTAAACAGTAAAGATCAGGTCATCCACGCCTTCTTCAAACTTGTCAAAGCTAACGGCAACGTTCTTGATCCAGGTCATAGATCCTCCAACGTAAAGGCCACGCGAAGTCACATTGCTGAAAACATCAAAGGTTTCAGTCTCGCCATTTTTCACAATGGTTTCAGGCAGTCCGACACCTTCTTCATTCTTAAGATCGGCGTTAGTTAAACCCTGCTTTTCGAGCGCACGACCGAGGTCTGTTGAGCTATCCCAAATAATACCACCAAGTCTCGCTCCATAGATTTTACGCACTTTGCACGGTACTTCTGCATTGAGTGGTACACGAGCAGCCCACTTATTTCCTTTATAGCTGTTCTTGTAAAGGAACATCTTCGTTTTTGAGCTTTCCTCGAAATCTTTGATGTGATAGGTTGCGCCGAACTCATAGTAATTATAAATCTCGGCATGGTTATCCACGTCGCTCTTTTTGGTTGCAAGGTCTCTCGCAAAATCGAAGAACTGACGGCTATATGTTTTCCTGAAATGTGCCCGAAAATCGAACTTATCCTTGTGATAATAGACCGCCTCGGCGCCGTATCCGGCGTTAACGTTGGTGGCAAACATATCGGCGTACAACGGAATAAAACCAATAAACAGCTTGTTTACGGAGTATGGTTCATCATACAGTTCCTCGTAAGTTACAGCCGTTTTGTCCTTCCGTTCACCCTGCGCAAAAAGGCCGGTCGTACAAACCAGCAACGCAGCTAAGGCGCTAAAAAAACGATAAGTCATGACCCTATAATTAGGTGTTTACAAGTAAAGTTAGTGAAAGTTGGGCGAATAATCAGTAATCCCTGCTGCGCCTGGACTTCCACAGGTAATACCTGGTCCAAAAATTCAACTCTTTAACTGGCACGTTTCTGAACAAGCCGGCGCAACTCTTCAAGTTCTACCAGGCTTGATTCCATTAACGCCTCCTTGCGTTTCCGTTCGGTGATGTCCTCAAACATACCCAGTACGGCCACGACTTCTGCATGCTTGTTCAACACAGGCACTTTGCTCGTAAGCACCCACGATTCAATGCCATCGGAGTTCACGTTTCTTTCTTCAAGGTCAAGGCGCGCTTTGCGGCTGTTCATGACAGCAAGATCGTCGTCGCGATAAGCATCACCATGCTCTTTCCACGGCATTTCATAGTCCGTTTTGCCAATGAGGTCTTTTGGAGACTTGAGGCCGGCCACGTTGGCAAAAATGCGATTACATCCCTGGAAGCGCAGGTCTTTGTCTTTCCAGAACACGGCGCGGGGAATGTTATCGATGATCGTTTGCATGGTCTCCTGGTCATCGCTGAGTTGCTCAAGCATCTCGTTAATACGGTGCGTATTGTAGGCCACGGTAATGAGGTCAGCGCAAGCTTTCAGGAATTCAACATCTTCCTCCGTCCAATCCTTTTGATCGTGCTGTTGTTCGCAGTTAATCACACCGGCGATTTTGCCTTCATTAAAATAAGGAACCTGTAACACCGACTGGATACCCGTGCCACGATAGTATTCCATGGCGAGTTCGCGCGTCGCCGGATGCGTAAGCGCTTCTTTTGCAATAATCGTTTCTTCGCTTGTTAAGGCTTCAAAGTAACCCGGATACATGCGCGCGGACAATTCCTGCCCGGATTCGAAAGAACCTTTTACCTGTGAATACAATTTTGCGCAGTGCAATTTCTTCTCAGCACCAAAGTATTGCCAGATGCTTGCACGGGAAACGCCTAGCTGTCGCGTTATCGCACTGGTAATCTTTTCCAGCGTCTCGTGCCATCTTCCGTCCTGAATGTCTTTGTTCTTTGTGAGCTCCATGATAAGCTGACGATTCTTGAGGCTTATCTCATTGCGCTTCTTCTCGCTGTCGAGCATGTTTTGAATATGCTTTTCCTTGCGGCGCATTTCCTCCTGCGTAGCTTCGAGCTCTTCCATGTTCTGCCGCATCTCTTCTTCCTGCGCACGCATTTCCTCCGCCTGTTGCTGAGTTTTTTCGAGGAGAATTCTTGTACTCTCGCTTACGTTTACGGCAGAGATTGTGGACGCTATACTTTCAGTGAGCTTCTCGACCAGTTCGATCTCATGCTCCTCATACTTATTGAATGAAGCAAGCTCCAGAACTCCAAAGATCTTATCGTTAACTTTTAAGGGAACGAGCAACAGAGCGCTTGGCAAAGAGCCACCGAGGCCTGAGGTGATGGTAACATATTCCGTCGGTACCTCCAGTAAATAAATGCGTTCTCCCTCGAGATAACATTGACCCACAAGACCCTCTCCTACAACTATGCGCTTATTCAGATACTTCTTTCTCTCGAAAGCATAACATGCTACCAGTTCGAGGAACTGATCAGTTTCACTGTCATTGTTAAAAATGAAAAGTCCTCCCTGATTGCTCTTTGTATACTTGACAACAAATTTGATGATGCTGTCATACAGTTCTGTTTTCGATGCATTGTTCACGCGCAGGATCTCTCCTATTTGAGCCAGACCTGATGTTGACCAGTTGCGCTTACGATCATCGTCGGCATTTTCGCGAAGCTTATTACGCATCTTATGCAATGACTCACCCAATGCGGAGTTCTCTTCGAGGGCAACTTCGGCGGTATAATCGCCCGCCGAGATAGCTTCAATAAATGAAGACAGTGACGCTACAGCCTTGCCGGTTTGTTCGAGCCTGGTGTCCTGCTCGATTTTCATTCGCTTTGTATCGATCTGAAGCCGCCACAGTCTGAATACAGCGCCTGCAATAATTGCGATTAAGAGAAAACCAACGAGCCAGCCCATTCCTGAATAAAACGATGAATCGCTCTCGACCATGTCGGTAACATGTGTCTCGAGCTTCAGCATGGCGTTGTTGAAATCTGTATACGGTGATTCTGCAAGAGCGATCTTTGGAGCAGGAGGTACAACGCCAGTGCTATCCGCAACCGGCTTTGGCGTCTTTACCAGCTGATCGATCGACGCCTGATTGCTTGCCGCAAGCTTTTCCAGGTCGGCAATGCCCTGACGGATAAGTTGGAGTGTTTCGTCATCAAGGAAATGCGAAACTTCTCCGGCAGCCAGTTTATTGTCCTGGGCCGCCTGCAGCTGTGCCTTAACAGCCTCAAGTGGCCCCTGTACCTGTTGCTCAACACCAACATTTGTGTCGCCTGTAAGATACTTGTGCAATTGCAAAGAAGTTTGGGCCACCTCAGAACGGGCGTTTTTTGCCGTCGCTATCAGCGGAAGGCCGTGCTTTTGGCTGGTCAATAAGCCCCGATGCACATAGATGCTCAAAATGGTGATGAAAACACCCAGTGCCGCAAAAACAACAGTGAGAGTAAGCGTGCGATTCTTCATGAGATTAAAAAGTATTTCGGCTTCAACAAAAGGTAGGTATTCGACAGTTTGAAAACGAAGTTGCGGTTCGCCGGAAGCGTTTGCAAAGCCAGATCAGATGTAATGAACATCGGGATTTTGCAGGATTTCCAACCAATTCCTCGTGGACAACACTGACCTGATGATGAGGCCAATGTCCGTAATAACATCCCTGACTCAGTTCTTCAAAAAGACTGTCGGATACACACCGGTTAATAAAGCGCTTAGGCTGATACTCTCAAAAAGAAAAACGTCTAACGGACCCTATAGGCGTCAAATAAGAAAGAATGGATTCACTACAGAGACCCCAAAGCCACTTCACTGGCCGACAGGATACGTTCCACAAGGCTATCGTCGATAGATTGAGATATAAACATAGCCTCGTACTGAGATGGCGCCATGTATATGCCCTGACTGAGCATACTGTTAAAATATCGACCGAATAGCGCAGTGTCGGATGTCGTGGCCGTAGCAAAGTCGGTAACTATTCTATCAGTAAAAAATAAGGTGAACATCGATCCCACCTGATTGATCGTGTAACCCAGCCCTTTGGAGAACAATTGCTTCTTCAGGCCCTCAACAAGATGAGAGGTCGTTGTATTGATGTGCTGATATACTTCAGGGTGGGATTTCAGATAACTCACCATTGCGAGCCCTGCCGCCATTGCCAGCGGATTGCCCGACAGTGTGCCCGCCTGATAAACCGGACCAACAGGAGAAACAGACTCCATGATATCGCGACGACCACCATAGGCGCCTACGGGAAGGCCACCTCCAATGATTTTCCCCATCGTAGTCATGTCTGGCGTTACGCCGTAAAGTTCCTGAGCGCCGCCGAGCGACAGCCTGAAACCTGTCATCACTTCATCGAAAATCAGCACGATGCCGTGGCTTGTACACAGCTTACGCAGGTCATGAAGATAACCTGGCTGAGGAGGAACACACCCCATATTGCCAACCACAGGTTCCAATATCAGAGCAGCGATCTGATCATGATTACTATCAATGATTCTCGCCACTGCATTGGCATCATTGAACGGTGCGATCAGCGTATCGGCCGCTGTTCCCTTCGTAACGCCTGGGCTATCCGGCGAACCGAACGTAAGAGCGCCACTGCCGGCTGCAATAAGAAACGAGTCGCCGTGACCATGGTAGCAGCCTTCCATCTTGATGATCTTGTCACGCCCGGTAAATCCACGTGCTACGCGTATAGCAGACATGGTTGCCTCAGTGCCTGAGTTCACCATTCGCACGCGCTCCACCGAAGGAACGATTGAACAGATCAATTCTGCCATGTCAACCTCGCGCGACGTAGGTGCGCCAAATGATGAAGAGCCTGCAAGCGCTTTACGCACCGCCTCCTCCACCAAAGGATGCGCATGACCCAGGATCATTGGCCCCCAGGAATTGATCAGGTCAACATAACTGTTACCATCTTCGTCGTTCAGCCATGCGCCATTTGCCGACCTCATGAAAACGGGATTGCCGCCAACGGCACGGAAAGCACGAACAGGCGAATTCACTCCACCCGGGATAAATTCCTTCGCACGCTCGAAAAGAGAACGACTTTTATCTCTGGAGTTACTCATCTACTTCTTGTCTATAACCTTCATGTTTCCTGCTTCGAACCGAATGAACGGAACGAGGTCGTTACTGCGTCCAGCCTGATAGTTGTGACCTTCGGTGATATATCCCGGAATTGCTCCTGCTTTCGCCATCGCCTCCTGGAAGTAGACACCGTTCTTCTTAAGCTGATTACCGAGGAACAACATCAGTTCATATCCTGTGCTCGCATAGTTTGTAGGAACACGACCGTGCGTCTTTACATACTTCCGGTTAAAGGCTCTTGCATAAGGTCGGCCTGCATCGACATAGTTTGGTGCGATGAGTGTAATGGGAAGATTCTGAAACTTTTCAAGATCAATGGTGTGCTGCTCTAACCAGCTCTCGGAACCAACAACCGGAATCTGGTCTCCACGTGTTTCAATTCCACTGATCACCTTAGCATAGATCAGGGCATCGTCTGAAGCAACATATATTCCTCCCACACTGTCCTTCTTCAACGCAAACTGTTTGGGGTTCTTAAAATCATCAAACTCCGTGGCGGTTGTGAGTATCGAAAGAATGTTTCCCGATTGCTCTCTGGAAAGCCTGTGAGTAGCCATAATCTTCATCCCCTTGGCCTGCGCGGCTGCTGCGAAACTTGCCGCTAACGTAGAGTCGCGTCGCGTCGTCCCGTAGAATATCAGGCACGTTTTCTTCTTTGCATTAGCTGACAGAAACTCACCGGCTTTTCTTCCCATTGTTTCAAGCGATGGCTGATACAGGAATGCGTAAGGATTGCTGCCCAGCAATTCAAGATTATTATGAAGTGGATTGAAAAGATTCACTCCATTCGTCAGTGAGAAGTCCACGATCGGCTTCACTTCCTCCTGAAAGAAAGGACCTACCAGCAAATCAGTATTCTTCAGTTCATCGGTATTAAGGACGCTCTTGATTTTGTTCACATTCCGCTCAGAGTCGTAGGCGCGCAGGCTGATCTTTACACCCTGCTTTGCCAGTGTATCAACCGCCAGCTTCATACCCTCATAGAAATCGAGCACGTTCTGATTCCGCTTGCTCGCGGTGGAAGGCTCAAGTGTATTAACCATGAAAGGCATCATCACAGACACCGAATAAATATCTTTGAAGAATGACTTCGGTGCTTCGGCAACAAAGTCGGCGCGATTGAGATTGAATGTCCGAATCAACTCGTCCAGCTGTGCTTTGTCGGTAGGATTAGAAGAATTTTTGGCAAGCTGCGTTGCCAACTGTTTGCCTACAACAGCATCGCGCGGATTCTCTTCACGCATCATGCGCAGCGTCTCAAGATCGGTAACTTCTGAAATACTCTTTGTTTTCAGCTGCTCAATCAAAGGTTGCAAACTTTTGTCCTGAATCGTTGACCATACCTTAAGACCTTGAAAATAGTCGCGGTCTTCCATGTTGATCTTTCCGATCCAAAAGTTGACCTCGTCCATCTTGTCCCACGCAGGACTTAACTTCTTGATTTCGTTGAGCGAAGTTTTAGCCAGTGGTTTGAAGCCCTGGTTATAGGCAGCCAGCGCGTAATAGAACGACGCGTATTGAGAATATGGATTATTCTTGTCGTAAGCGATCAGTGGCTTAAACGTCTCCATCGCCAGGTTGTACTTTCCTTCACGATAAAGTGTCTTAGCATTCAGATAGTGCTTATGGTAGTCGATCTGTGCGCATGCAGGCACGGCACAGAATATTATCATCAGGTAAGCAAGTTTCAATGTTCTCATCATCGCGAAAAAAATATGGATTCAAAGTGAAAGCGAACCGATCTCCACTACTCCCATTCGATGGTGGCCGGAGGCTTCGAGCTGATGTCATACACCACCCGATTTACACCCTTAACTTTGTTAATGATATCGCTCGATACGTTAGCCAGGAATTCGTAAGGCAGGTGCGCCCAATCGGCAGTCATGCCATCGGTGCTCGTCACTGCTCTTAAACTCACGACTCGCTCATAAGTTCGTTCGTCGCCCATGACACCTACTGATTGAATAGGCAGTAGCATAGCACCTGCCTGCCATACCTGATCATAAAGGCCGTGCTTCCTGAGACCGGAAATAAATATTGCATCAACTTCCTGAAGTATGCGGACCTTATCAGCAGTAATGTCGCCAAGAATACGGATGCCAAGACCAGGACCGGGGAACGGGTGCCTTCCCAGGATCTTCGGATCGATGCCCAACGTCTGACCTACTACACGCACTTCGTCTTTGAACAGCGTCTTCAGCGGCTCGATCACCTTAAGCTTCATTTTCGCCGGAAGCCCGCCCACGTTGTGATGCGACTTGATCGTTTGTGACGGACCATTTACAGAAACGGATTCAATCACGTCCGGATAAATGGTGCCTTGTCCCAGCCACTTAACGTCTGTTATACCGTGTGACTCTTCATCAAACACGTCGATGAATGTCTTGCCAATAGCTTTGCGCTTTGCTTCCGGATCTGTTAAACCCTTCAACGCATCATAAAATTTATCTCTGCTGTCGACACCTTTGATGTTCAGCCCCATGTGCTTGTAGGAATCAAGCACCTCTTCGAACTCGTTCTTGCGCAGGAGACCGTTGTCGACAAAAATGCAGGACAGGTTCTTGCCGATGGCGCGGTGGATCAACGTGGCTGCTACTGTTGAATCAACTCCACCGGACAACGCCATTACTACACGGTCGTTCCCTAAGGTGGCTTTCAATGACTCAACTGTACTTTCTACAAATTGCTCGGAAGTCCAATCCTGCGCGCACTTGCAGATATGGACAACGAAGTTTCTCAGCAGGGTCTTGCCCTGGAGCGTATGAGTTACCTCCGGATGAAACTGAATACCATAAACATCCGCTCCTCTTTTTTTGAATGCAGCAATAGCAACCGACGGCGTGCTGGCAATTACGTCAAAACCCTGAGGCGCGGCTGATATGGTGTCGGCGTGCGACATCCATACCTGCGTATCAAGCGATATCTCTTTGAACAAGTCATTCTGATGATCGACTGACGACAATAACGCACGACCATATTCCCGATGATGAGATGGCATAACCTGTCCCCCACCGGCCTGAGCCATCAGTTGGGCACCATAACAAACTCCGAGCAAAGGGAGGCTCTTAAACAGCTGCAGGTCAACCATGGGGGCCCCGTTGTCGCGGACCGAACATGGGCTTCCCGAAAGGATGATCCCTTTTATATCCGATGTTATCGTTGGAACCTTGTTAAAAGGATGAATCTCACAGTAAACATTAAGCTCTCGTACCCTGCGCGCAATCAATTGCGTGTACTGCGATCCAAAGTCGAGAATGAGGATTTGTTGCATGGCTGCAAAGATAACAGAACCGTGCAGGCACGCATCACAGGCGGTAAAAAAACTGGGTAGGCCGTCAGATGGGGCCGTTCATACGGGACCTACCATTGGAGAGCCACGATACCAATATTGAAACCTGCAGCCATGAAGTTGTTATAGCCATAGTTTTCGCTGCTGTTTGTTGAGAAGTCATAGTGCAGCGCGGCCGTCAATCCGAATCGACGGCGCTCACCTACACGCACCATAATGCCAGCTTCCGGCCGGGCCAGGAACCCATAAGCCGATTCCTGGTCCTGATAGATGTTGTACGACACGGTATAACGGTTTCGGTTCGCCCCAAGTCCCAGACCGACATACGGATAAAAGACTTGTTTGTCACCAATCGGAAAATAGTACTGCCCACTGAGCGCAGCAGCTACCTGGCCTATATCGTTAAAGTAATCCGTGGTGACCGCGCCATTCTCGGTATAGAACGTTTCAGTTGGCTTGTACGTCTCGAAATAATTCCAGTTCACGTCAAGTCCGACAGAAATCCGTCTCTGATCACCAATGAATTTTCTAAATCCAACCCTGGCACCCCTTGTGCTTGTGTCGTCAATCCAGTTCGTGTTCGACAATGGTTGATTCACGTCCCAGGCAAAGTAAAAATAACTCCGCTGAGCCAGTGCCGTCAAGGCAGTGGTCAGTATGAACATGCCCGTGACCAAAGCGTATCGCAAAATCAATCTGTTAGTTTTCCGGGATGGTAACGAAACCAATGGACTGATCGAACTATATGATGTTTTATTTCCTCGCATGATATTGCTCTAAAACTACACTACTACCTTCCCAAGTATGGCGATTGAATGAACGCCTGATCCAACGCCGCCTCTGACTGTTTAATGAGATCAATTGTGCTGTACACATCGCCCATCGAAGCATTCCATATCGACTTTACTTTTCTGTCTGCTGTGATGTGTCTGAGGTCAAGGATCTCAACGATGAGAGCGCCGGTATTCGATGCATAAGTACTTACGTAAGGATATCCGCCGTAATAACCTCCATATCCGTAACCATATCCATAATACGACGGGTAATAATAACCCGGATAGTTAACTTGCTGATACACGTTGTAATCGTTCACTATGTAAACATTTATGCGCAGATCGGGGTCCTCGTTTCTTGCCACTCTCTGAAAGCCACGTGCCTGCAGGTTCTCCTGCACTTTGTTTAAGACTGGCCGGGGATAGTTATTCGAAGAAGTCTGAACAAAGATTGTGTCGTTGGGACGCTGATTCGAAAAGAACCCTATGGTATCCGTTGCCATCGAATACGTCCTATATTCCGAAAAATTGACATCCCGGTCATAGGTGGTTGAAACCACCAATTCGTCAAGAAGCCTCATCGTGTCCGCGGGCGGCTCGCAACCCATCATAAAAATGGCAGGCAAAAAAAACATCAACTTCTTCATGTCATTCATTCCTCAGATTCAAAATTCTTAACTACTCAAATAAACGCGTGATCATCAATGCAAATTGCGTGCTGTATTGACACGGTTTTCACTGATAAAGTTTGAAGGAGGAGGGTCGATTTTTTTAGTTCAACAGCAGATCTGTTGAAATCCGGGCCATTACAGCAACAAGCCCAGTCCGAAGAACACAACAAACACCAGTGTACTCAGTGCCATCTGCTTGAGATAAGGGTCAAGCTCGCGCGACGGTTTGCGGGATACCGCTATGCCTATCCGCACAAACATTGGCGCACTTAACAGGAAGAGGAATTGGAGCGGAGTCTGATAGTTGAGTAATGTGTAGACCACCGCAGCCAGCAGTCCACCTACGATCAGGAACCAGTGATATTGTGCAGCACGTTCTTTTCCGATCCTCACAGGAATTGAAAATTTCCCTGCGGCGCGATCGGATTCAATGTCACGCATGTTATTCACGTTAAGCACCCCTATGGAAAAGAATCCACAACTGAGTGCTGGCAATGCTTCGCGCCACGAGACTTGTTTTGTGAAGAGATAGTATGATCCCAGTACACCAACTAATCCGAAAAAGATCAACACTGAAATATCGCCGAGTCCGGCATATCCATATGGGCGCTTGCCTACTGTATAGGCAATGGCTGCAATAATGCTCAGCACTCCCAATCCAAAGAAGAAGAGTATTGCATTCCAGTCGAAACCGAAGGAAACAAATAGTAAGGCAATGCCACTGAGCAGACATAACAAGACGAAGATTGTGACGGCGGCCCTCATCTGTGTGAGCGATATCACACCACTTTGAACTGCCCTTTTGGGACCTGTACGCTGTGCACTATCGGCACCGTTAACAGTGTCGCCGTAGTCATTAGCGAGGTTTGATAAAATCTGAAGAAAGATCGTTGTGGACACGCAAAGAAGGAATATGTCCCATCTGAAGGCATTGGCATTTGCTGCCAGAAAACCTCCCATACCTATGCATGATAACGCCAACGGAAGCGTTCTAAGCCTGAAAGCGCCAACCCAGGATCTAACTGTCATCTGCCTTATATTTCCAATGCCTTAAGAATCTCTTCACTCATCGGCGTAACCTTTGAGGAAAAGAAAGAGACGTTCTGCCCATCAGGACTTACCGTATACTTACAGAAGTTCCAGGAAGGTGATTGTCCCGTTTTGCTTTTCAGCCATTGATAAAGTGGGTGCTGATCGCGGCCCTTGACTGATATCTTTTCAAACATTTGAAAAGATACGCCATAATTCTTTTCACAGAATGTAGCAATGTCTTCATTACTACCAGGCTCCTGCCAGAGAAAGTTGTTCGCCGGGAAGCCCAACACTACAACCCGGTCGCCATACGTTTCATGAAGCTTCTCGAGGTCGGCATACTGCGGCGTATATCCGCACTTTGATGCTGTGTTTACAATCAGAAGATGCTTGCCCTTGTATTTCGAAAAGTCAATGTCCGAACCGTCGAGCGCCTTCATTCTGAGATCGTACAACGAAGCAGGAATGTTCCCGTTCCCGTCGGACATTATCTTGTTCGAAATAAATGCTGCAAGCCCCATGACAAGAATAACAAGTACTACTGATTTAATTAATCTCATTGATGATCTGACTATCGAGCGGGCTTACCTTTGATGCAAAGAATTTAATCGTTCCATCAGGCTTCACCAGGTATTTGCAGAAATTCCAGCTTGGCTCCTGCCCTGTTTTATCCTTAAGAAATTTGAATAACGCGTCCTGATCGTCACCCTTTACTGACACCTTTTCAAACATTTGAAAAGTCACGCCGTAGTTTTTTTGGCAGAACTCAGAAATCTCAGAATTTGATCCTGGCTCCTGGCCTCCGAAATTGTTCGCCGGAAATCCAAGTATTGTAATCTTAGAACCGTACTGATCATTGAGCTTTTGTAACTCAGCATACTGAGGAGTGAATCCGCATTTAGATGCCGTGTTCACAATCAATAATGTCTTGCCCTTATACTTGCCGAAGTCGATTACATCTCCTTCGATGGACGTCTTCTTAAATTCGTAAACTGATGCTGCTGGTGCCATGAGACAAATAAAGGCGAAAAGGAAGGCTTTCATAAGGCTATTGTTTAAAATAAAGTTACTTGGTTCTGTTGAATCCAGCTAATGGTTTGACAACCGCTTTTCGGTCTGACAAAAAATTTCTGTCTCCTGACCATTTATCGACTGCGTTTCCATCTGCTGGCAGTGGGTAATCGTGACAACTAAGAACAAAGTTAAATAGCAAAGTGTTTCTACACGCCGTTGGAAGCGGCGAAATATTACGTAAACGGTAACTATATGGGTTACATTTTGTCGGGAACCAAAATCCCCAAAATACCCATCGCTTTTCGCAGGGTATCGGCTACCACATGCGAGAGCGCAATCCGAAAGCGGAGTTGCACGGGATCCGGATCCTGCTCCTTAAAAATCGGCACGTTCTGATAAAACTTGTTGTATTCCTTCGCCAGATCATAAGCGAAGTTGGCAACGACTGCTGGTGAGTATTCACGAGCTCCCTCATGCAGACGGTTCTCGTACTGACACAGAACACCAAGAGTATCACGTTCTGACGGCTGAAGGACTTTGACTTTTGCAAGATCTGCCGCTGTGGGAACAATATTCAGCTTTTCCGCTGTGCGGATGATAGAGCGAATACGCGCGTGCGTGTATTGTATGAACGGCGCAGTGAAGCCCTGCAGCGCTATTGATTCATTCGGATCGAACAGCATTCGTTTCTTGGGATCAACCTTAAGGAGGAAAAACTTAAGGGCACCCATGCCGATCATTTCAAATAAAACTTTCAGCTCGCTTTCATCCCATCCCTCGATCTTACCTGCTTCACGCGTCACCACTTCTGCGTCATGAACCATTTCCTTCATGAGATCATCAGCATCAACGACTGTACCCTCACGTGATTTCATTTTACCTGTTGGCAAATCAACCATGCCATAAGAAAGGTGAAAACAACGGTTTGCCCACTCAAAGCCGAGTTTTTTCAGAATGAGGAACAGTACCTTGAAATGATATTCCTGTTCGTTCCCGACGGTATAGATCTGGCCCTCGATGCGCGGAAAGTCATGAAAGCGCAGTATGGCAGTGCCGATATCCTGCGTCATGTATACCGAAGTGCCATCAGCCCTCAGGAGAACTTTTTGGTCGAGGC
Source organism: Chryseolinea sp. T2 (assembly GCF_037203685.1). Classification (NCBI taxonomy): domain Bacteria; kingdom Pseudomonadati; phylum Bacteroidota; class Cytophagia; order Cytophagales; family Fulvivirgaceae; genus Chryseolinea; species Chryseolinea sp. T2. The sequence continues at coordinate 328,625 of NZ_JBBCAU010000004.1, read as the reverse complement.
CATCGGAAGTGAGATCCACCCACACTGATCCGTCTTCCTTGCGAAAGAATGTGCCACTCTCCACTCCCTTTAGCACTTCCTCTTTTCCCAACAGATATGTATCCGACTCGTAATACAATTTCTCGAACACGACACCCATGCGCTTATAGGTAGCGTTGAAGCCGGCATAAACCCAACTGTTCATCATGCGCCAAAGCTCCACTGTCTCCGGATCCTTTTGTTCCCATTTACGCAGCATGTCTACTGCGAGCTGCATAATGGGCGCGTCTCTCTCAGCCTGCTTTTCGTCGGCGCCGCCATCCATCAATTGCGCCTTCTCTGCTTTGAATGTCTTATCAAACAGGACATAGTATTTTCCGACGAGATGATCACCCTTTATGCCGCTGCTCTCTGGTGTTTCGCCTTTTCCATAAAGCTTCCATGCAGCCATCGACTTGCAGATGTGGATGCCCCGGTCGTTGATGATCTGAACGCGATTGACTTTATAACCGATCGCTTCATACAACGCAGCTACGCTATAGCCAAGGAAGTTATTTCTTAAATGTCCAAGATGTAGTGGCTTGTTTGTATTCGGAGATGAGTACTCGATCATGATCTCCTGCCCATTGGGAGGCAGCTCACCAAAGTGACGGTTGGAAAAGATCGATTCGAATTCGGACAACCAAACGCGGTCGCGCAGCACCAGGTTAAGAAAACCCTTTACTGCGTTAAACCGTTCGACCTGCGTTCCATTCTCAACCAACCAGGTGCCTACCGCTTTCGCTGTCTCCTCAGGGCTTTTCCGGGACATCTTCACCAACGGAAAACACACCAGTGTATGAGTTCCTTCAAACTCCTGATTCGTGGGCTGCAGCTGAAGGCCGTCGACCTGCTGACCGAACAACGCGGTTACAGCATCCTGGATTTCTTTTCTTAAAAGCTGATCGAGATTCATGCAATACAGATTCTGATTTGCCTTGCCTTCGCAGGGATCACCTCGCGTTACAAGAATGTTCCTTTAGATCTTAACACGTCTGTCCTTCGCGCAACGATTCTTTCCCATTGCGTGTATGGCAACAGTGACGATCGTTGGCGACTACAGCATTACCATTCCAGCACGTAGGCAAATAACAGGGGCGCTACAATTGTTGCGTCGCTCTCAATAATGTACTTGGGCGTTTCAATGCTCAGTTTACCCCAGGTGATTTTCTCATTGGGAACTGCGCCTGAATAAGAACCGTAGCTGGTGGTTGAATCACTGATCTGACAGAAGAAACTCCAATAAGGAACGTTGTCCATCTCGAGATCCTGATGAAGCATTGGCACCACGCAGATTGGGAAATCGCCGGCAATTCCTCCACCGATTTGGAAGAAACCAATGCCATCTTTACCTGAATTCTTGATATACCAGTCGGCGAGCCACGTCATGTATTCAATGCCGCTCTTCATTGTCGAAGCTTTCAGTTCACCGGTATACACGTACGATGCGAATATGTTACCCATAGTTGAGTCTTCCCATCCGGGCACGACCATTGGCATGTTCTTTTCAGCTGCCGCGATCATCCAGGAGTTCTTTGGGTCGATCTCGTAGTATTGTTTCAAATCACCGCTGTTGAGCATGCGGAACATGAACTCATGCGGGAACAAACGCTCACCTTTATCTTCAGCATCTTTCCAAACCGCGAACAAATGTTTCTGCAGTTTCCGGAATGCTTCTTCTTCAGGAATACAAGTGTCAGTTACACGGTTAAGGTGATTCTGTAAGAGGTCCCACTCCTGGGCAGGAGTAAGATCACGATAATTAGGAATTCGCTTATAGTGAGAGTGAGCAACCAGGTTCATGATATCTTCCTCCAGGTTGGCGCCAGTACAGGAAATGATCTGAACCTTATCCTGACGGATCATTTCGGCGAAGCTGATGCCGAGTTCACCCGTGCTCATAGCACCTGCCAATGTCACCATCATTTTCTTGCCGGACTCGATGTGCTTCTTGTATCCTTTAGCGGCATCGACCAGGGCTGCAGCGTTGAAATGAAGAAAATGCTTTTCAATAAACGATGTGATGGGTTTGCTTTGACTCATGATTATGACTGTGTGATTATACCGCGTTAGTTATGAGGAAGTTACAAGATGCTGTTCCGACAATTGTTACGACATCTCTTCCTTGTGCAAGTATACTATATTTATCAGGAAAACCAGATTGTCTATCGTAGTTGGCTGTTCATACATTTGAAAACCCGGCAGGAGTGCATGGTTTCCGTCGTACATAACCTTTTTCAAAATCAAATTTAGTAGTTGCCGGGAATGGTCATGGAACACGACAATAGAGCGACCCCTTTGGTCTGCACAGTCCCATTTGTTCTGCACAGGATTTTCAACAAACCAATAGGAAAATAGTATAGAACGCCCTCTCGAACGTCCTTTTCTGATGTGAAGTGAATAAATACTATCTCCTTAGTGATCGTATCTTCTGAATATCCTCGCTGTTTACAAGTTCGAGGTAACAATCCCTCGCTACAAAATAAATTCGGCCATCTTCCTCGTTTAAAAAGCTAACCTTACCTGGCTCTCCCTTGCAGGACGGGGAAAGTTTAAATGGAACGGGAGTACCCGTAAATGTCACTACATATCTTTCATTGTCTTTTCTGATACTAAATTCTACATCTTCATCAGATGTAAAACCAACATTGTAGTTTGTCTCAAAATACACAGCCGGCATCCGTACATACTCAATACCCTGATATGTTCTTTTGAACTCATCACTTTCTAGCACATGAAAAAATAATAACGTGTCAGTGCCGTTTAAAAGCTCGATAGTAGCATCACCTGGATAAGGAAGAATTTTAGTTTTCGAAGCATCAAGATCTTTTTTCCCACTTCTAATCTCCATGTTTTCATAATACACAGTAGATAGTAACTTCCCTTTATCATCAAAATACCTGAATCCGTAAATATGTGGATGTTCTTTGCCGTCATACATAAGTTTTCCAGCATACTCTACCCATTGGTAAACGGGCATATCTTCTGCGCCTAGATTGATCAAAGTAGCGCTCTGCGATACGCCTGCCGGTCTTCTCGCACTATCCTGCCGCAGAGTTGCATTCTCATCCGATTTTACCGAACTGTTACAGAAAAACACAGTGCAACTCAGACACAGTAACAGTGAACTTATAATAACTCTATTTCTCATCGTTTAGGAGGTAAGGTAATACTCTCAACTTCATATTCTTCTGTAACATCGCCAACGTTGCCCAGACCAGTAAAGGTGTCCCAATCCCAATCAAAACCACCAGCTGCCCCAACTCCTCTAGCAAATTTTGCACAATAAGTCGCACTGTTACAATAATTGTATCCACCTGTGTATCCACCAAAAGGTAAATACCCTTCGCTTTCTGCACCTCGTGCATAACCTAACATTGCACCGTAATTGAGATTTTTCGCTAATGCCCCAACTATTGTTCCATATCCTGCTAACAAAGGTGACTTATGAAGCTTAGTCAAGATCGCAGTCATGTTTTCATTATCAGACTTACCGAAGTCCCAATTAGGAATAGACAAACCTCTGTAATTTTTACTTGACCGTACAGCACCTTCATCCTTTCCGCGTTTTCTGCCTTTTACATCTGGTCTATCATATCGACCAAAATCAAAATAATTTGTTTCACCTTTATCATTAATCAACACGACCCCAGCATGACCCGCACCGTTCACTTTCCCATCACCATCTCCAAAAGTTTTCTCGCCCCATTGTGCAAGACCTTGATTTGACGGTATATCTGGATTAGCATCTGGGAAGGATACGAATATTGCCATTCCAGTTTGAAGATCTCCATTGTCCTTTAAACTCTGATTAACTTCGCTCCACTGAACTTCTTCCCCTTTTTCATTCTCATACCTCTTGCTTTCCCAGTTGTATGTATAAGGAGCCATACCTTCGGGATCAATAAAGCGGACAGGATTATCAAAGGCATAAGCGTACGGACTCCATCTTCTCATTTTATGCGACAATGGATCGCTCACCATCCAGCGTCCTATTGATGCATCGTACATTCTTGCTCCGTGATCATACCAATCCAAGCCGAGCTCGTCTTGCTTTTCCTTTCCGGTAAATAAATGATTATTGGTTACAGAGTTTTCTCTTTTATACGAGTTAAAGGCGAGACCAAATGGATAGTAATCCTGTGCCGAAATTATCGGCGATTTAATATGCTCAACTTTGAAATCATCAAAGAAAACACTCACCGGCGTAGTCTCCTCATTTGATAAGAATATGTAGATATACCCCGGCTCCGTAATAGCCAAATTATCAAAGAACAATCTCTCGTGATCCACGTCACCGCCCGTCTCCTGCGGTGTTGACGATAACCGCTTGTAGCCCGAGGTCTTAACACCAAAGTTACGATCAAACAAGATATAATTCAAATATGCCTTTGGCCCACCGGTGCTTCCTGCCGTGTTAATTATCCCAGGGAACGGAAAAGACGACGTGCTCGTGGAATAGGTTGAGCCATCCACAACAACGCCTGCCGCACCATTGCTGATTTGAGTCATCAGGTTGGCAAGCGCGGTAGTCCAGTTGCCGCTATTGTTGGTATCTACATACTTGGCATAAACTTCAATATTAAGCTTATCACCCGGCATCACACTGATAGATCGCGCCAGTCCGAACTTTTCATTGGTCGACCCATTAAGTCGTTGGGCGTATCCTGTAGAAGCGCCGTTAGTGCGGTCAAACAACGTTGACTGGACTCTCTTTACATTTTGATAGCGCAGGAATTTGGCCTGTTCGGCATTCATGTTTGCCGTCTCCAGAGTGGCCGTTGCGCTTTCGGTCTCATCCCTACTGGTGAAGGTGACACGTATGTTCCCCAGGTGGTCCTTCAGATGATATTGATACTCGGGAGCGGTAGTGGTCAGTTGGATGACTTCGAACTCGTTAATATAAAACGCATCGCCAGACGTTACAGCAGTATTCCAGGTAACACCGACGTGCAACGTCGACGCTCCGCCAGGGACTGTTACTATTTGCTCTACCCACGACTCCGTCGCCAGGCTACCCGGTAGCGCGACGCCGGGCCAGTTCAAGTCGGTAGTTGAATTCGTCTTCACAGAAATGTATACGGGATTGGTGCCGCGATAACCTTTAATGCGAATCTTATAACGTTCATTTGGAATTACATTGATAGTATTTCCTATTCGTGTAACCCCTGCACGCGCAGTCGCGCTACTTGCCGTCACGCGAACATACTCCTCATTGGTGTTAGTATCATCATAATCAAACAGCGTTGCATTCGAAGCTGTCATCGTTGTCAAACTCTTGCCTGCATCTGTGAGTACCAGCTTTGTCGAGGCCACTACTATTCTACCCTCGTCATGATTAACAAACTGAAGTGTGTTGTTCTCATAAACGTAGTCGCCAACGTAATCTGTCCTTGTTTGAATTGTTCCGGAAGTCACAATCTGAGCGAGCTTGCGTCCGTTCGCATCATACACATATCTGATTGTGTTCCCCGATTTTGTAACGGTCTCGGGTAAACTTAAGAAGTTGTACGCTATCAGGTTGCTGGCGTCGTTGACGTTGCTGCCAATACCTTTGTTAAGATCTCGCGTCATGTTCCCCAACGAGTCGTAAGAATAGTCGACGTTTGTGCCGGTATTGCCGTCCACGAATCCTTTAGCTTTATCAACCGATATGGCAGCGTTATCTTGTACGTAAAGAAGAAGGTTCCCCGCTGTTGTCCCCGAACCATAATTGTAAGAAAGGTTATCTATAGTACCTCCACCCAGGCCCTTTCTTTGAAGCGCCCGGATATTTCCGTTCATATCATAACTTGATACACTTTCATCATATTGTCCAGGGACCCAGCCTGCATTGTTTTGCAAGCTGGCAGCCGTTAGCAGGCGATTCATCGGATCATACGAGAAATTGTAACCCATTTCTTTTATGGTTGAATTTCCTTGATTTACGCTCCATTTTATTCCAGAGATGTTGCCATTGAAAACTCCTGTGTTAGCCGTTCCAATGCCCAGGTTGTATCCGAGCTCCATACCGAAATGGTCACGGACAGCGTCACCCGATGCAATTGAACTGACGTCGCTATTGTTTATTTTCGTGAGCCAGCCTCGGATATTATAGTTAAAGTCAACGCTCTGCTTTGCATCGGTAGCCGCGGCTATTGTGCTGTGCAGCTTCTTGTCAGTGAGCTGTCCTAATTCGTTATAATCATTCTTGCTTACAAGAACTGGGCTTTCCGTGTCCAGCTTATGCCAAAGTCGAATTAAGCGACCCGCGTTGTCATATTCCATATTGCGCACAACAACGCGTGATGTTGGAATGCTTGTTGTGTGAGTGGTCTTGCTTTCAAGTACCTTACCGGAAAAGTCAATTACAGTCGAAATTCGATCTGTTCCACCTAGCTGGTTGTCCGAAATGACTTGAACAGGTCGTAACTTGTAGTCAAAATAGGTAATCGACTTAAGATAATTGGAACCACCCACGATCCCACCATCAAGTATTTTGACCTTGGTTCCGGTCAGTTGACCGACTACGCGCGCATGTTCTGCCGTAGGAAGAGTGTATGTTACGCTACCGACGGTTTCGTCCAACGATTCGTTAACATATGTATACGTCCCCGTCCATAGTGAACGGAATGCATAAGAATCGTAATAGTTGACCTTCAAATAATTATTGACAACGGTTTCTTGCGGATACGATTTGTTGTCATATCCGTGAACATTGCCTGCCGCACTGCCAACATAAGTTTCAAACCAAGCCTGGGAAGCTGTCAGGTTTGCGTAGTAATTATTAACTGCAAGTTGTATCGCCGACCTGGTACTAGAATTGGCAGTTATGCCTGTTGCAACCGGACGGTTATAAACATCGTACTTTGTAAATGACCAATATTTAGTCGTGCCCGCTCGCTGATTGCCGTCCTGAGTCAAAACAAGCCGGTTCCTTTTGTCGTATATCATGTAAACGGCGGCTGCGCCAGGAACGTGCTTTTGAGTCATGCGACGCGATGCGTCATACGTATATCGAAACGCCCATCGAGCCAAAAACGAGTTCCTGGTCGCTGACGTTGAACCAGATTGATAATAGTAAGTTGCAAGCTGGGAAGTTGCTTCTGGTGGAATTACGCAAACCAGGTTATCATAACCATCATATATGTAATACGTGCTTGCATAGTTGGTGTCGTTGATCGCTGGAGTTCCGGCTGTAGACTGCACTCTTTTAAGTACTACTTTCCCCGCTTTGTCCTTATACTCGATAACCTCATTGTACTGCTCGTCCTTGGTTCGGGTTTTATAAAGCTCGTTGGCACTATAGTAGGTCAAAGTTGGTGACGTGCCTGCATCAACGAGTCCAAGCGGATACGCGGCTGTTGGATAAACGTAGGACCATTTAAGCACTTCCGATGCTACATTTGATTCATATTTTGATTTAACCGTTCTGTCCGTCGACTCCCAGGTGTTAACTGCATCTGGCTGCCACGCTGCACCTGGACTACCCTGTTCTGTTGCCCGGTTCAATGGGCTGGCCTCAAACCTTGTCTCACTATATGGGTTTTGATCAGTGGGCAACGCACCTCCAGGCTGATAAAACGCGTATTGTTTGCCCGTTATATATTGAGCTTGTTCGGTGCCTGTAGAATTCGGGTCGCGCATGGCGTTGCCTTTGTACCATCCTGTGTTCTCGTCCGCATAAGGCAAATACTTTTTCGCTTCTCTCCCGAATAGATCATATACGATTGGCTGCACCACGTCCAGTGAACCTGGCGATCCCTGGTGAATGACACTTTGCATAGTTCGTCCAAGACCATCAATGAAATTCATTGATGTCATTCGTTCAGATACAGTCGCCGACTCAACTAATGCAAGTGTATTTTTTCCTGGCACCGTAACATCGATTGTTCGCACATAATTTTGATCAAGTTCGACGGCAATGACCGTGTTTGAATTTACAGACGTTCTAGTTGCGTTTACAGCACGAACCCGATAGTAATAGGTCTTCTTGGGAATTAGTCCGGATATCGTCGTGCTCGTACCACTAACAGTCACATTGTTATACGTTGAGAAGAACGTTGTAAACTCGCTATTCGATGAAACGTCTACCCGGTAAGACGTTGCATTTGTCGCCGCATTCCAATTGGCCACAAATGATGTGGACGTTATCGCCGTTGCTTTTGTAGCAACGGGTGGATTTAGAAGTGTTGAGACTGTGGTATTGGTTGAGCTTACTGACGAACCTGCTCCGTTCACAGCGCGGACACGGTAGTAGTAGGTCTTTCCTGTTTGAAGACCTGATACATTCTGTGAACTTGATCCATTGACAACAAGACCGTTGTATCCTGTAACAAAGGATGTAAAGGTGGAGACGGTGGAAACATCAAGGCGATAACTTGTCGCAAAACTGGAGGGAATCCAATTTGCATTGAAAGACGTAGGTCCGATGTTTGTCGCCACCGCGGGCGTCGGCACTGGAGGAACAAGCAATGCTGCCTTGACGGCTGAATAAGAAGAAGTTCCTGAAGAGTTAACGGACCTCACCCTATAATAGTAAGTCATGCCGCTTGCTAAAGAGGTCACACTTGCAGAATTGGTTGTAACGGAAAAGTTACTGTAACCCGTCACGAATGAGCCGAAGTTGATGTCAGTCGAAACTTCCAATCTGTAACTTGCCGCTCCATTTGCCGCAATCCAGTTAGCAACAAAAGAAGTTGCCGCAACTGACGAAGGATTTGTCGTTAAAGGCGCTGGTGGAACGGTAATTACCATAATTGGATCGGAACTCGTTGATTGTCCTGTTGGATTGACAGCTCGGACACGATAGTAGTAGGTCGATCCTGGATTAGCGTTGGCTGTGTAGCTTGTGCTGGAACTGAATTGCGTATTAAGCCCGGAGGAAAAGTTAATGTCATCGGCGAAATCAATGTAGTATCCTGTCGCACTATAAACCGACCCCCAATTCGCAATGAACGTTGTCGCCGTGATACCGGTTGCTAAAGACGCCACGGGCTTCTCTGGCAGGAGGCGCGCGTATCCGTTCGTTGAAACGTTGGATATGCCGGCACCATTGACTGCGCGAACCCGGTAAAAAAATTCATACCCTGCAGGAAGGCCAGTTATCGGTAACGTGAGTCCTGACACTGGATACGCTACCACCCCTGAAACCAGTTGCGTAAAATTAGAGTCCCAGGCCAGGTCAACAAGATAACTTGTGGCTCCTTCTGACGTTGACCAATTAGCGTTAAAGCTGCTATTGGTAATATTAGTTGCCTGGATGATCAAAGGCGGGGATGGAATTGTCAATACGTCTATCGGACTTGAATAGTCAGTGGTCCAACCGCTGTTCCGTGCTCTTACCCGAAATGAATATGTTCGGCCACCTGCTAAACCCGTCACGTTCGCGGACGTGCTGCTCGTACCCAAGGGATCGTATCCAGGTACAAGTGAAGAGAAACCGTTCTCACTGACCTCTAACAAGTATTGGGTTGCACCACTTACAGACCCCCAATTCGCTGTGAAAGAACTGTTGGTGACATTGCTTGCACCTTGCGCATTGGGTGGGGATGGCAGCGTGGTGAAAGAAAGAACATTTGATGGGCCGGACGTGCCGACGGCATTCGAAGCTCTAACTCTAACGTAATAGAGTGTATTTCCTGTGAGGCCAATGATGGAAGCACTACTGCCGCCAGATGTCCCACTAATAATCGACGAGAATCCGGGATCAGGACTCACTTCAACAGTATATCCGGTTGCATCCGATGCATTGATCCAATTCGCGGTAAAACTGGAAGAGGTAACATTAGTAGCACTTGTTAAAGTCGGGGGTGAAGGCGGTGGTTGTGTTGTTGTCGCAGAGGTGTAGGTGGAAAGATTCGACGAGGCCGAGGCATTAGCAGATCTAAGCCGGTAATAATAGGTCGTACTACCAGTTAGTCCGTTAATAGCCTCACTTGTGCCGGATACTGTCTTTCCATTGTAGTTTGGAATGTGTGATGTAAAGCCAGAATTTGTTGATACATACAAAATATAATAAGTCGCTCCAGACACTGGACCCCAGTTCGCCGTAAACCCGCTATAACTTATATTGGAGGCGGTGGATGGTGTGGGCACTGGAGGTGGTGCCGCATTCACTGTGATGTTCAGCTGAGCCAAAGGCATGCTGCCATCAAAAAAAGCCAGCGTCTCGGCACCTGCATTGGCCCATGTAATGGTAATATAGTACGTCGTACCACTTTGCCACTGTGAATTGACCGTGCCTCTATAGTTAGCAAGATTCCAAAGGGGACTAAAAACCATTGATCCTCTCGAATACGAATAAGTCACTGAGCTTCCGACTGTCACATTGGTGCTACCGCTAATTTGCGCGTAAGCGTTTGACATCATCAGGAAACTAAGGATAAAAACAAGTTGTATTGTATATTTCATAAACGGATCGCGCTTAACGTTTGCTGAATGAGTCAATAGGAAACACAAAATGCGGTGTGTTCTTATCAGGCTTAACAAAATCTAACTCGATGATTAGACCTTTTTTCGTTCGCGACAATGTCACCGTACCGTCCACTCTATCGCACGTAGACCGATACACGATTTCTCCATTGTTCCGAAGATCCGACCAAGCACCACTGGCGGAATTGTTTACAAAGACGTATTCGCGATCCAATCCATTTTGGACCCATTTGAGCTTGTCTCCGCCGTAACTGATAAACTTTCCACTTAAAACAACAGTCTCATTTGTGACCTTGTTTTCAATTCTACTGTATCGCCATTCTACGGTGTCACTTTTTGGATCTGCGCTCTGCGCTCTCAATGAAGCCGTAAGGAAATTAAAGAGACAGAACGCTGCTATACCAATTGCATGGTGTACTCGGTTATTCTTCATAATGTACGTTGATTGAAGTATTTGTGGAATCAGTATCCCTTATAATGATAGTCGAGTGACTTGACTATGTCTCCTTTCTGATCTTTGGCTGCTCGTAAACGTCCAAATCCGTCATACTCATAGCTTGTTATCGTGTTTGTTGCATCATTGACAAACCTGGTTCCAGATATTGGATCGTAAGTGAAAGTTTTTACGGTTGCCACCACTGGATATACGCGCAATTCGTCGATCAGACCAGTAGCTCCGCTTATAGTGAGCGTGGTAGCTGCCGAAGTTGTTACTTCTTTCTCATACAAGATCCATCCGTTTGCATCGGGCGCAGACGTCCTTACATCCACGATGGCGCCGCCGGATAAGGTGACAGTTCCTTTGGCCCAGTACTCTAGTTTGAATTTTCCGGTGGCTAACGTCCTTGTAACATTGCCATTGCTAAGTTTGTAATAGTAATCGCCGGTTTTCACAACGATATCGTTAGATGATGCCCCAGAGTACGTCCAATTTCCTTTGGCATCAGGCTCAAAGCTGGTTGCTGCGACATCTCCCGCAGTTGCATTAGTTATTTCGGCAATAGGCAGTGAATTACCGTAACCCCAGAGATATGCGCCGACAGCGTTGTTCAATTCCTGGACCCTATTGAGTCGTTTAGACGTCGCATCGTATCCCAAATCGACTTTCTTAACGTAGCCAGCAGGCAAGAGAACCGTAGTGGTGTGTGCTGGTGGTGTAGCCGGAATGGCCGATTCGTGAATATGAATTTCAATTGGTTTCCCGTCGGTATTGTATCGCGTAACTTTTCCGGAAATCAATTGTCCTCCCTTTGTGACCTCTTCCTTCACTGGAACTACCAGCACGTTCTTACCGATCAATGCGGGTAAATTGTCAACTGTGCCATAGTCTTGTGGGAACCATGTCTTTGACTCTATGGTGCTTCCGTCACTGGCTACCTGGGAGCTCCGAGTCACTTGGAGGTGACTTGCGTTTTCATAGAACATTTGAGTCACTGTGGTAATAGGAGTCCAGGTACTACTGGTTCCGTTCTTGTAATATGTCGTTCTGATGAGCGAGTCCTGGTAAACAAATCGGCTCGTAACATTGAATGGAGCAGTGAGGTGCATACCGGCTTGGAGGGCAGGCTCATATGAGGAGAACTGAACCTGCTGCATAATCCTAACGCCCTGAATTGTATGATAGTTAGCGTTGCCGACGGCGACGTTCTTAAATGTATTCTTAATGTATTCTAGCTTTTCACCTGCCGAATTGTATTTTACCTGCTTTATGAGCTTACCCTGTCTATAGTCAACGTTCTCACGGGGCGCAAACGGAGGCATTAGGTTTGCAAATGTTGAGGCATAAGACAAACCTGTTAGGTCAAACCAATTATCTGCGTATCCATTCTCTCCACTCGCGCCATAGATCTCTCTTACCTTTTTATAAACCACGTAGCTTCCTTGTCCAGTGCCTAAGTTGACAAGGCTTTGAGAGGAAATTGAATAACAGGTTATATTACCGAGACTAGCACATCCCGAACCTGGTGCCGGTGATGCACAGAGGTGCTTGATGAAATGCTTTTTAAATACGGGAACCGAAACTACGAGGCCGCTGTCATATTGAAATTTTCGAACCGATGCTAAAGATGTACTCACGTCTGAAGCAAAGTCTCTGATTTCGCTTACACGAAGCCCGCCTCCTGTATTCACAACTCTCCTGTTACTGTCAAAGTATCTGACTTCCGCATGTGTCCAGTACGCATTTGCTGGGGGTGTATTGCATGTTCCACCGACGCAACCTTCATTCGTAACAACTAACCTATATGATGATCCCGGCTGAATCGCGATATTAAAATGCATTACTACGTTATTCAAGCACGGGTATGGGAGTTGCCATATCATTCCAACGGGCGCAGCCCATGTTCCATTGGTCAACTTTTGAAGTTCGACTTTGGGACGTGGATAATTAAAGGGCTCTCGGTAATCATTAAATCTGATATCTATTGTAACACTGGCGCTTATCGGAATAAACGTTGCACTTATTTGCGTTGATCCATTCTCTGCTGGCACGTACTGAGAGTCTTCCAGATCAAGCTCTTCAACTCCATTTAAAAAAGTATGCATTTGATAATCAAACTCCGTCGCACCACCGGTGGGATAGTCTATTCTTTTTAGAACTCCTTTCTTCATATGCGTTTCTGACGATTGCCGATTTGCTGGAGTGAGGCTCGAAGGCAATTGAGAACCAAATTGATCTGTCACAAGAAATGCAGAGGATGTGTTGGGAATTAAATGGGTATTGCCGGTGGCGCCATTAAAATAACCCCAGTAGTCCTGTGCCATAGATATCGTAGAAGGAAGCCCGCCCGGATCTTCATATGTGAATTTAAAGGGTGGTTTTTCTGTTCCGTCTTGCCCAATTTCTTTCACCGACTCAAGGAAAAGCCTGCTTTGGTAGTTGGCGTATTTAAATTGGAAAGTTCTCCTGAGCACACCAGCTTTATCAAATACTTGAATCTTGTCGAGTTCTTTCCCTCCGGTAATATCGACGCGCGTTGCTGTTGTGGTGAATACCAACTTTCCTTTTCGGCCAGATATCTCCGATAACAGCGACGAGCCCGATATCGATGTACCCATCATATAGTCGCCCTGGAAGCCGGTTGTAAATGATTCGATATAGCTACCCGGATTGTTATGCCATATATAAGTCTGGGAGCTGGGTCGAAAATACGACTCGGATTTGGGTAAGTATGTGAACTTTATCGTGTCTGAGAGATCTGCTGATACCATCTTTGACATGTACCATGCCGTAATATTGGCGGGAGCGCCACCGCTTGATGTTGACTCAATTACGTCAAAGTGATAACGGATTCCGCTTTCGTCAACTAATATCCAGCTTTCATAGGGACTTGTCTTATTTGTTTTCTCGAACTTGATTTTCTCGGCCGTTGTAGTGTAATACTGCCCAGCATCGTCGAACATCATTTGGCCTGACCGTCCATTGAAATTATAGTAATAAACATCTGGTTCAGGATCAAGTATATTCTTGGCATAGGTTTCTACTAGTTCCGTGTTGCTTAATTCTGCTGGTGTGTCCGGAATGCCATTGGTAAGTCGTCCTGCATCCTCGTCCGGTCGTCCTCGAACACTTCTGGTGATTACTCCCATTCCATTTAAAGACCAACCTACTCCAACCCATGAAGCAACATCTTCGATTTTCACCCCACTGGCAGAATAACTTAGCGATATAGGGAGTGAAAGTTCTTTCGACGATAGCTCGAAGAGCGGTACGCCAACGCTTGGCGTTCCAGAAAACAAACTGGCAGGTACGTCGCCGTACTTTCCTAATGCGGAAGCGGTTGGCGAAGGAGGAATTACTGTCGGCAGTTGATACTGAGATTGACTTTGTGCCCGGGATTCAAAGACTCCCGCCGAGAGGAAAGCACATAGTAGTTCCAATGCACCAAAAATTCTTAGCGCGTTTTTCATATGTCAAAATGATAATGGGAATGATTTATAAACCTTTTGCTGCCGTTTAACCGATGAAGCTAATGACGACGATCTCTGCTTATTTATTGATTGATAACGACGATTATGACTTCACTTTCTTCTTTGAATTCTTTGGTTGTATCTCGATTCCTACACGCGCGCACAATCTCCCCTTATATGGACTACGGTTGTCGGGGTTGTACAAGTTGTACATCAACATCGCTGTACCATTTATACGTTTCAATATCCGATATGATTTATTGATTCCGATTAGTGCACCAAAGACCCACTCGCGCCCGTCAGTGTCCACGTTTCCCGACGAAAATTTCGATGGAACAATCACCTTCATAAATTCGGACTCGGCTCTTGCTGAAAACCCCTTGGCGATAAGGAATTCCCCGTAAATGCGCGGACCAAAAAAGCTTTGATCACTACTAAATCCATGGTTAGACGAGCTCGTATAACAAATCCTTTGATTCCAGCCCAGCCCCCCTAAAGTTCGTCCACTCACCTTGTATCCGAGGTAGGGGTTAATGTCTATCATCCACGATCCCTTCACGCTCATCTGAAACGATAGCCCTGGAAGTAACCTTTGCACAAATCGACGTTCCCGCATCGGATTTGGTACGCGCTTTGGCAGCTTCGTTATATCTTCAGCATTTTCAAATTTCCGCTTGAACTTCTCAAGTTTAGCAATAGCTTCCTCCAATTGTGCCGTTCTTCCAGCAAAATGATCGACTGCTTCATGCTGAACGTGCTGAAGCATTTGCTCCTTCACAGCCTGTTCATCACCGGCCTTGCTAATCATCGATGCTACCTGGCTCCCCTGCCCTATTTGCTCCTGCACAGAAGAACCAACTGAAGTCTTCGACAATTGTTGCTGTGCAGTCTCAGATAAGTTCTCCACGTTCATCTCCCCAACTTTCGGAATTGATGACATGTCTGTTATTTGCTGCAGCCGACTCGGAATTGCTGAGGGCTCTATATTTCCCAGCGCATCTAAATTTTGGAGTGAAACAGTGCGACGCAGATCGCTTCCCAAAGTAGCGATGGATTGAATCTTCTCGTTTACACCTGGAATCAGATTACCAATACTTCGAATATTGCCCTGAAGATCACGGGACAATGGTGACTGTACTGACGAGATTTCCTGCAAAACCTGATTCGCTTTGTCACGCAACTCAGGAGGCAATGGCAAATTATCAAGCTTGCTTCTGATCGCTTGCTGAATGGAATCAGATTTGTCAGTAATCTTCTTTAGTCGTTCATCCTTCCATTGCATAATGCTGTCAATCTTTTGAACAAGCCTAACGCTGTCGAATCTATTCTTTAATGCCCCTAATTTCGATTCAATAGAATTGAACCGTCGATTTGAGATCTGAATGACAGAATCAAATTCCAACTTAGCCGTATCTAGTTTACTAAGCGCAATACCCTTCAATGAATCGATGTAAGCTTCTGCGTGTATCCTAAAGGTTGTATCTTGAACTTCACGAATGATAGATTGACTCAAGCAGATGCTTGGCGTAATGCCCACGGCCATAAAGAAAAGTATGGCCAAAGAACGGGCACGCGAAAGTCGTGTCACTATCATGAATAACATTGTCCTTGTAAGTCCTGTTCAACACTTGGTCAATAGACAAAACAGTATCCACCATCGTTCGTGCGTACGATAGGACTCCAGAACGGAGCAGTACTTTTTTATTACCGACCGATTATTTTTTAAGATGTATTCTTCAACTGCATAGAATGAGCGTCCAGCTACAAATGCGTTGAAACAATTGAAAGCATGCAAATTCTCAACAGAATGAAATAGATATCTCTTGCTACTTGATTTTAAACTAAAGAAATGACTAAAGTATAACTGGGGATTTTTTTCTACTGGATAACTCGTCGCAAAATTCTCAAAACAACTGACCGGCTACATGCAACTTGCTGCGATAAATAACGCCATTTATTTTTCTCTTGTGCAAACCAATGAACAAAAATATTTAACAGCTTGTTTCTGTATCCCCGGTTTTCCGGGGGATAGTCGAATATCATAATTCCGGTCCATGTTCCAATCTATCACTTACCGGCACGATCTGCAATCAGGAATTCCTGACATTTTTTATACGCACATCGACGTGCCTGACCTAGTAACATTACATCCGACTCCATATCTAAGTTGTAACCGGTTGACTCTTGCGGCACATAACCCATGCAACTCCTGTTTTAAAGAGACGAAATGAAAGCGATCACTGCTTACAGGTTTCCTGTTCTTGGAAATGCGATGAAAATTATCACCATATCAGGTCTTGTACTGATTGTGGCCAGAAGTGTCAGTAAACTGACTGGCTATTTGTAGCAGGGCTTCGCATGCCAGATTCGGTGAACTCTTGAAGTCGGTAAAATGAACACGTGACGTTTGTCTGGTGGTTCGCTGTCCATGTATAAAAGCGTCAGGGGAATTGTGATTGCTTTGAACTGGATAGATCCGTACAGGACGTAATCTGTAGTCGTTGTTGCCTCCAGGTCCATGAACGCAAGGAGGCCAAAGTGAAGCGAGTCAGGGATAGGTTTTTCCTGCCTGAGAATGCAATAGATGTCGCCACAGAGGACTTTCAATTCAAGCCACTGCTTGGCTGTCAGAGATGGTAAACGCATGCCTAAACGGATATAACGAGTTTATCCATTGTCCTTGCCATAGACTACACAATCATAACAATTGTGCGCCATTCTCCCGCAGTCTGCTTATCAAAAAAAAATTTTAGAATTTTTTTTCTGATCAATGCCTACACGAGGACACCCACCTACACGGCCCCGTCCCCTTGCTCTCGGGAAACTTTTTCCCATTTAGCACTTAGCACATATTCACTTACGGAAATCCTCATCGGAAATCCGCAAGTCAGAATTTTTAGAAAGCAGGCACGGACGGTGCCCCTGCCGATTCAAAGGCATTTTTCCATTAAAATCCACAATCAACTTGGTCCTGACTGTGGATGCTACAATATAGCATGCGTACCGAAAGGATGGCCAATATCTGACCGCGTCCGGGCTCCAACGTTATCTGGATACAACTCAAATCATATACGCCACCGCATGAAATCTCACCTTCGTCCGACAATCCTGACGATGCTTAACCAAACGCGAACGAGTCCGCACGAACGACCCCATCAAAACACGCCTATTTCAGCGATCCGACGCGTCGTTTCCTTATCGTCCTATCAATACTAATATTATATATATAGCTAAGCCCCCAAAACCGGCCATGACATCTTCTGTCGCACTCGTTAAACTCAGTTGAAAACACCCAATTCTGAGACCTATTCCTACCCATTTGTCCCCTCAATCATTGAGGCCATTTGTATATCATGGCCCTCATGCTCAGCTCGTTAACTGCTGCACCAACTTGGTCACAGCGTCTGAACCACACCCAATGAGCTCACAAGCAAGGGATTGAATACGTTTGCTCGATGTTTTCAGAGCGATACGGTTTGTGTATCGAGAACGAAGCACCATGCGAAACGGCCGCTTATTTTCCCCGAATCCATGAAGGTCTCGCCGATGAACGTTCCATATTATCAAAAAGAATAGCCCACTTAACCAAAGGTCTACAGTCACCATATGGGTATTGAAAGCGTCGAACCCACAGTAAAAACGACACTCAACGTACCAGATCTTGGTGCTATCAGCGCATACAACGGTTGCGGTACTCGCTGACGACTTCCCTTCATCATCATTATTTTTCTCCTCACTATTTTTTTGACCGAGGGCGATTCGAACCCCGGCACCTCCAATACTAACATCAACCTTGCGGTGAATGGGTCAACCGCGCAAACTATTATGTCAATCACAGCAAAAGAACGCGCGATCGAGTACGCAAAGAACTACCCTGTAGCAGTCACCGACTCTGGTCTCTTCGGACCGGTGAGCGTAAGCAACATTGGCTCCTTCAACGACAGGACGATCATCAACCTGTGTCTGAAGACATCAAAGTCCTCTCCCAGGAATGCAAGTATCTCATTTCCTTCTGATTGGTCCAAAGCCAAAAAGTTTCGCGGCGGGGATCTAGTAAATGTTCAGATCGAGGATGGGTATATCCGAAATATCTGGCCTGCAAAGCCTACTGCACTGACTACCACGAAAACCGTTGAAGAGGTTGCCGTAGCTGCTGAGCCAGCAACGAATCAGGCTGAAACGCCTGATCCGAACAAGCCATTCTAAGGCATTCAAGTTCATTAATTAATTGAGGGAGTCCGTTGTCGGGCTCCCTCTTTCATTTTGCAAACATCAAGAACATGCACAATACAATCAGCGCTCCAGAACAGGAGCAGACCAATTCATCGACGGTCCGCAAGGCAAAGCCATATCTGATACTTATCGAATGCCAGGGTCAGATTGTGGCCTTTGAAACAAAGGCGGAATACCAGGAATATCTGACTACCAGAGACACAGAACTATGTCGCTACTAACTCAGGAACAGCAGCACGTTGCTGCTCTCTTCACAATCAAACTTGAACCCATGAAGACATCAACAGCAGAGAAGACCGGCAAAGTATCAGAGATCAAAATAAGATATGACCCTAAGTTGAACATCATCAACATGCCTATAGTAAACGGGTCGAAGGACGTTGCTCAAGTTGTTACGCCCCTGTTTAAAAACATACTTCACCACCGCGAGGCGATGTATGCATTGTACACAAATCGCGCAAACAAGGTTCTCGGTTCCTTCCTGGTTGGGTTGGGCGGAGTAGCCGGAGTTGTAGCCGACCCAAAGCTAGTGTTTCAAGCAGCGCTGAAGAGTAATGCGTCAGGAATAATATTGGCACACAACCATCCATCAGGCAATCGAACTCCAAGTCAGGCTGATATTGACCTGACTAAGAAAGTAAAAGAGGGAGCGCGCCTGCTTGAACTAACTCTTCTCGATCACCTTATCATCCTTCCTGACGCAGAATACTTCTCATTTGCCGACGAAGGACTTCTTTAACTATATCTGTACTGAACCAAAAACAAAGTGAAATGAAACTGATAATTGGATTTGTTCTCCTTGTGGTCGTCATGAAGATGAGATCCTGGGGAAGAAGAAACTACTACCGCGATGAAATGTTAAAGCCAGCCTATCAATGCTGGCCGTTGTTCTGGCTATTGTTCTCACTGAGTGGCATTGCTGCGTTCGCCACAGCAATGATACTCATCATTACATCCATATACCGAATGTTATGAGGAGGCTCGCCATTGCTCTGATACTGCTGCTAGTGACAGACTGTTCGCCCCCCAAGCGTCTGCACATTGACGACAACATCTCGATCATTTACAGAAGGGTTAACCAATTACGAATTGCACACGGCCTGCCTCCTCTCCAATATCTCACTGAAACGCAGCAATCAGCAGATCTCTGGGCGAAGCGCTTGGAGAGTCGCTTTCGTCATGCACCACCAGTTTACAGCTGCGAGAACATCGCTTACAATTTCACTGGAGCAGAGGAACTCTTCAGCCAGTGGCTGCATTCACCAGGTCACAAAAGGAATATGTTGATGTGGAGGATTCGCTACTGCACAATATCGGTTCACATTGGAACCCGTGATGGGATCTATCCCACCTACTTCGGAGTGTTCAGAGGCTACGACGCAGAATTAGCCAAACGAAAGAAACGAAAATAAAATCATTTATGAATCTACTAACACTAATCGTTGGGATGCCATCGAGCGGAAAGAGTACGTCTTTTCGAAACTTGGGTCCCGAAACAGTGATGTACAACACTGAAAAGAAAATCCTGCCTTTCAGAAACAAAGGCATTAAACAAGTCTCTGCTGACACCGTCAACGACTTGCTGCATAAGCTCGGACAGTTCAAAGGATCGAAGTATCCCGAGATCACAAATATTGTAATTGACAGCTTCTCGGATTACTCTGACATGCTGATGGCTGAATGTAAAGCCAGGTACAAAGGCTTCGATGTGTACAACGCTTACAACAGCAAGGTGTATGAGTTGTTCCAGGTATTGAAAGCCATTGAGAACAAGTTCATCTTTCTTACTGGCCATCCCGAGATTCTCCAGGACGCAGAAGCGAATACCATCTTTCGAATGGCAATCCGAGGAAAGGAGTACGAAGGCAAGGTCGAGAAGTTCGCCACCTGCGTGTTCTATTCCGATCCAAGGAGAAAGCCGAACGGCAAAGGAGTTGAATATTGGTTCCTGACCAATACTGATGGCCGGTTTCCTGCAAAGACTCCAATGGGAATGTTTCAGGACCTCCACATCGACAACGACGTAGCCAGAATCATTGAAGTGTATAGGAGCTTCTATGCTCAAGAGCCTAAATCAAGTCAACATGCAGCTTAATAAACCCAACATGACAAGAAGATCAACACGGTCAACATTTGCTGAGCCTCTTACTAAGTCGCTCTCATGGGACATTGCTCAAACACCTGTCTCGGTGAATGGGAAGACGCTCTCAAACTATCAAGCCCTGGTGCGAAATGATAATCAGGATGTGCTCGCTGTTACGAAAAAGTCGTATCACCCAGCCACAAACGAAAGATTTCTGGAGGTCGTATCAAAGCTTCACGAGTTCACAGGATTCGACGTGAAGGGTTACAGTGTTTTCCAGGGTGGTCGAAAGGTGCTGGCCTACCTAAAGAACACTGAGAATATGCGAATAGGAGAATTTGATAGCGAGAACTACATGGTTGTGGGTAACTCCTTCGACTGCACGACGGGATTCTTCACTGGTATATCCAACGTAGTGATCCGGTGCAGTAACCAATTCAGCAAGATGAGTATCCAACACAAGGTGAGGCACAACAAGCAATTGTCAATGAAGCTTGACGGACTGGTCCTTTTCTACAAGGGCTTTATGCAGGAACAACAAGCGCTCCAACAGACCTTTACCAGTTGGTCCGAACAGCCTATTGAACCGAAGTTTGCTGAGAAGTTTGTCAATCACGTGCTGGACATAAAGTCAGACGACCTTAGCACAATGAAGGAGAACCAACGGCGCAGTCTAATGGAATCGGTCGGCACGGAGATGGATGCAATGGGTGCAACTCTTTACGGATTGTTCAATGGCTTGACTCACTACTCAAGCCACGTAGTAAGGACAAGCGGCAAGCTATTCGGGAATCCGATCGGTCATTCAGCAAGCCTCAATAATCGTGGGTTTCAACTTTTATCGTCGAAGTAGGTATCCGGGCAAAGGTAGGGAGTTCTCTCCCTGCCTTCATCCCTTCAACTTTGAACACAACCGAAAAACACGTAGTTTAGCCATACCCCTGAGTGCCGTCAGCCGAAAAAGGCCCAGAAATACAGTTAACCAACATCCAGAGACGACACATGAAAGTCGTATTGCCTGCAGTCGAACAGGAAAATCGACACTCGTCAGGAAATCACTATTTCCATTCATTAAGTCCTCCTATTGAACTGGACGGCACTGTCGATACGTCTGTCAGAGATTACATCGTCGTTCGAAGCGCACAAACCTCCTGTTGCTTCACGGACAATGAGCTACACGTTGACACGACATGCCAATTCATTGTGTTATGCAAGAGAGCGGTAAAGCAGGACCATTTATTACAGCTTGAACGGTACTTCGTGCGTTGGCTCAAGCACCCAGCCCTCCGTAATTATTCACCTCGTGAGGTCGTCGACACCTGGCAGGAACAATTCCACTTCATCGAAGAAGATCCACAAAACAACGTACTTGGTTTACGAATTCCTCAGATCGGTGCTATCCACGCCATATTGGGACACCTGAAACTCAATGAAGAAATAGGCACTGTTGTGTTGCCAACAGGAACAGGAAAGACAGAGACTATGCTTTCGGTGCTGATAGCAAATCGATGCACCAAGCTTCTTGTTATCGTTCCATCGCACGCCCTAAGATATCAGATCGCAGACAAGTTTCGGTCTTTGGGATATCTAAGAAAATTCGGCATCGTCGGTCCCGCAGCGTTAAACCCGATCACCGGCATTGTGGAAAAGACATTTGATTCCTCAACTTCCTTGGAGGATTTCCTAACGAGATGTAATGTTATAGTTGCGACCGTGGCTATTCTTGATTCGAATATTGATCACCTAGCGAAACTCACATCACTGTGTTCCCACCTTTTTGTTGACGAGGCACATCACTCAAAGGCTGCTGGCTGGGAACGACTCATAAATAAATTTAGTAAGGGACGGGTAGTTCTCTTCACAGCGACGCCATATCGAAACGACGGACAACGACTGGAAGGACGCATTATATTCAATTTCTCCCTACGGAAGGCTCAAGAGCAAGGGTACTTTAAGACCATAGAGTTTCTACCAATCAGAGAGTATGACGCAACAAAGGCCGATGAGAGAATTGCTCAAAAAGCCATCCAACGTCTTCGCGAAGACCTGAGCAAAGGACATGACCACATTCTTATGGCCCGGTGCAATGACAAAGAGAGAGCACGAACTGTTTTTTCGCTTTATGAGTCTGAAACGGACCTGAATCCCGTTATCGTCTTCTCCGGAATTCCTTCAAAAGACAAAATTATCAAAGCGATAAGAGAGCGCAAACATCGTATAGTGGTTTGCGTCGACATGATGGGCGAAGGATTTGACCTGCCGCAGCTTAAAGTCGCAGCTTTCCATGATATACGAAAGAGCCTTCCCATCACGCTCCAGTTTGCGGGGCGCTTCACACGAACAAGTCTCGATGCTACTTTGGGTAACGCCTCATTCGTAGCGAATGTTTATCAGCCAGACGTCAAAGACGAATTAGAAGACCTTTATGCCAAGGACGCAAACTGGAACCTTCTTCTGCCTGGAATTAGTGCTCGTACAACTCAAGATCAAATCGACTTCCAACAATTTATCTCTGGCTTCCAGAACATGACTCAATCGATAATCCCGTTCCAGAATATCCGTCCCGCACTCAGCACAGTTGTTTATCGCAATCGCAGCGATGGCTGGAACCCTCGAAATTTTGAAGCTGGGATTTCCGGCTTGGACAGCTATACGCACAAGTTCTCGTCCTACAATGCGAACGAGAGGACAATGGTAATCTTGCTTGGACGACAAAGTCCTATAGAATGGGTGAACTTCGTCCAACTTCAAGATATTGAATGGAGTCTTATCATTCTATTTTGGAATTCGAGACAAAATCTACTCTACATCCACGGATCTGATAAGAGTGGGCACTTTCAAGAAATGGCGAAGGCTGTCCTGGGTGACGGAAATGCAATTCTCATTAACGAAATGGACGTCTTCAAAGCCTTTCACAATATCCAGCGGCTGTCTTTATACAACGTAGGGCTGCGTAAAGTGATAAGTAAAGACCTAAGTTTTCAATCCTACATAGGAAGAAGCGTCGGAGAAGCACTGAGTTTCCTTGACCGGCGCCAAGGTATGAAGAACAACATATTTGGCGTAGGATTTTCAGATGGAGAAAAGGTTTCATTGGGGTGCTCCAAAAAAGGAAGAATCTGGTCCTACGCAAGGGGCAACATAAAAGAACTGACTACATGGTTTACAACCGTCGGGAGTAAACTAATCGATGTCGATATAGACCCAGATAAAGTGCTTGAAGGAACTCTTCGGCCAGACAACGTGGCTAGACGGCCAGACCAAATGCCATACTTTGTTGACTGGGATCATAGCGTTTACGACGTAGGTGAAGGCGGCATTGAATTTCGTACCATCAACGCGACGTATACACCGGCAAACGCTGAATTATTCCTGACCAATGCAACTACTGATGGCCCCCTTCAGTTTGAATTTCGCACAGACGATGTAAACGTCTTGTTTCAGCTAAACTTACGTGAGCGAATGCAAGGCGTAGAGCCGATAGCTGACTTCGATGTGACAAACTTATCTTCAACATCAATCAATGTGGTACAAGGGAAGAGTCAGCTTTCCATCGAGGAGTTCTTTAAAGAAAATCCTCCCGTTTTCTGGTTCGTCGATGGTTCATTCTTACACGGTAATAGCCATGTCCGAGTCGGGCACCAATCATTGGCCTATCCTAAAGAGGACATAGTTGCTCGGAGTTGGTCTGGCATTGATATCTCCAAAGAGTCACAGGGAATAAATCCAATAGTAACCAGCTCAATTCAACACGCAATTATCCAAGAACTATCCACGCAGGACTACGACATTGTCTATGATGACGACTCTTCGGGCGAAGTTGCTGACGTAATCTGCATTAAGGATAATGATACTACTATCGACATCCATCTCTTCCACTTGAAGTGGGCGACTGGCGGTATTGTGGGAAATGACATTTCAAACTTATACGAAGTCTGTGGTCAAGCTCAAAAATCTGTCGCGTGGCGATACAAAGAGCCGGAAGTTTTTTTTGATCATCTTTTCCGCAGGATCACTAAACGAAAGGGGGCACATAGTATTAGTCGAGTGCAAAAGGGAGACGAAGAAACACTTGAAAGACTTAGGCGACTTGCGAAGAATGAAAAGCCATTCAAGTGGCATATCACAATTGTTCAACCAGCCATCTCAAAACTAAATGTAACTAACAACATACTTCTTTTGCTCGGTGTCACTTCGAAGTACATCAAGGACGTCGCGGCAGTTGATCTCAAAGTTATTGGAAGTGCTTGAGGTAACATGATCAAATAACAATCAGCAAACTAACACAATGCCAAATCTAACACTCCCCAATCACCAAGTAGTTAATATAACACCAATTACTGTAATCGTCGGCCGAAATGGATCGGGAAAAAGTCGGTTCCTGCGATCTCTCGACACGGAAGCAAAGCAAGGTCACGACCATTTCAGATCGACTTATATCTCTCCAGAGCCGAATGGGATATTCGAACAGGATTCAGGCATAGAGCAAGCAATCAACAATAACATCAATTGGGTAGCAGGCCAGCGAAACAGAAATCAGAGTGAAAACTTCAGAAAGGTGTCAGCGACATACCTCAAAGCACTTGAACTAAACTGGCTTCGAAAGATGGAGAACGATTCAGCGCTAAGACACGACACACTGCGAACATTTGAAACAGAGTATCTCGACAAGATGAATGACCTATTCATTAACGTCCGCATTATTAGAGATCGTGCACAAAAAGTATTCTCTTTTGAGACGTATACTGGTGACCCCATAGAAGCCGGACAGTTAAGCAGCGGAGAGTCCGAGGTGGTTACCCTGACATCTGAAATTCTGTACTTTTTTTCCGCTATTGACAGCAATAAGACAAACCTTCTGCTAATAGACGAGCCGGATGTCCACTTGCATCCTGATTTGCAAGTTCGATTCGGTAGATTCCTTATTAGGTTAATCCAATCGCTCGCCGATAATCAAAGAAACGCGGTAAAAGTAATAATAGTCACTCACAGCACGGCTCTTATTTCCGGGTTGTCAGACCCCACCTATTGCTCAATCGCTCCAAAACTTTTTGGTAACGATGTCTCAGTAAACGGTATTCCCATTGGCGACGAAATACGAAAAAGCGCAGCATTCTTTGCTCATCCCCTATCGCAGGTCCTGGCGCTTGAACCGATACTGATTGTTGAAGGTGAAGATGATGTTCGAGTACTTCAACAAGCCGCACGCACTTCTTTGGGTCGAATAAAGGTCTTTCCCTGCCTCGCTGACTCGGTGCAACAGATGAGCGCTCTTGAGACCTTCTGTAGCAAGATATTACCTGCTGTGTATGATAACCCAATCGGTTTCTCACTTCGCGATGGTGATGGTATTACAAACTCACTACAAGACATCGGATGCATAAAGCGCTTCCGCTTGCAGTGCTATGCGATTGAAAACTTGCTCCTCACTGACGAATGCTTAACTGTAATGAATTCGACCTGGAATCAATTCATAATACAAACCCAAGCGTGGTGTAGCGGCAAGAATCCACAAGATCAGCAGGTTGTTCTACTGCAAGCGATAATTGCCTCACCCAATCGTCATCGTCATATCAAAATTAAAGATGTTCGCGTGCTAATTTGCGCCATCCTGGGAGTAACAAAGCCTTGGGAAGTTGTAGTAGGGCAAGCTCTCGGAAACCTTCCTCCCACGTTGCCAAACAACCCCATCGCGACTTCTGCCGTTGCTTGGATAGGTCTAGAGGTCTTAAAAGCGATCGGCCTTACTGTAGCGCCACCTCAGGCTACTAATGTTTGACGAGACGTTCCTACACAATTCCAGGCTATCTTACGGATAGTGCCTGCGAATGAATAAGGGAAAATTTTGCATTTTGGTCGAGATCGAAGTCCAGCCAATGTACATTACTTTGAATGGAGCTTTGAGCGCTGTAGCGATCGATTGAAGAGATTCTTCGAGATCTGTATTATTTCCAAACGTCGATGCAAAGATCATTAACTGAACATCTACACCGCTGACGGTCATTGCTTGCCTAATGTCGCTTTCAAATTCAGCTTTCAATTCACTCTTAACTTCGCTTGCCTTTCTTGATAAGTCCTTCTTCTTGCATTGAATTGCTTCCCTCCTTGTAATCGAGAATATATCTATGCCCTTTTGCTTATCCCCTCTTTTCCCGAACCGCTCAAAGTGCGCATCAGGATGTTGCAAATTGTATAGCTCACACACAAAGTCTTCAAAATAATCTTCATTGTCTGGCGGTGCATATTGCTTTTTGTGCGGCGCCGGACTTATGTTCATATTCTTATTCAGTTCAGCAAAAAATTCTTTTTCTCTTTTCATCCACTTCTTTAAAATCCGCACGTACTCCAATTCGCCTTGAGTGAAGGCAATAAGAAGGGCCTCTTGCCTTATTCTATGATTCTCCAACATTAGTTCAAGCGCGTGCTTGTTTGAATCAGGAATCAAATTGTTCAGTACGAGATCGTGTGACTTGATTGCCAGCAACAGTTCTTTGGTTATTTGAATTAGCCACTCAATCAATTCTGACTGTGTCAGTAACTTGGCTTTCGCTACTTTACTATACCTATTCTGAACAATCCTCCCTTTCAAAATCGGGAACCGTCGTTGGAAGTAGTCCTTTGACTCTCGGAAGTACGCGATATTGAAGGGAAAAAAGCTCAGCCACCGCTTGTATACGTTATACAGCTGATTCAGGTCTACCTGCTTCGCTCCTTGTCTCCTGTAGTATCCTTCAATAAATTCCTGAAGGCGCTTTGATTTATCAGAATTCAAAGTCTTGCTTTCCTTCAGTCCCAACAGAATTCCTTGAAAATATTGGTCCAGTCCAGGTGTGCCGCCGTACCCGGTGGGTAACTGCCCAAAACTATCATGATTGAATTCAATGTATTCGGTAATATCCTCATACCAATCGTCTTTGTCCTTCTTCTGAGAAATGACATGTTCAGTATAGCCTAGTTGATTGAGTACCTTTAAACCAAGGTTGTCGTATATCGACTTATCGAACCATTGTGCCGACAGAAGTCTGCGGTGGCCAGCACAGCACGCGGGAAACCTTGCTACCCATTCTTTGACGTTCAAAAACGTAGATTCGTGGAAGGGACAACACAATGGAAACTTTTCAGGTGGTTCATATCCTTCTGGAACCGGTATATCAAATGGGTCAATCTTGAAATCAACCGCATCTAGATGGCTAAACGGAGTCTTCCCGCAGTTCATGTCCTGGATGGACTTGACGAACCGCTCAGCATTCACTATGTCAATGTTTCTTTCCACCTATCCCCAAGATAACTCGAAATTGCAGAAACTAGGGATACTTACGGCGAGTGCTGACCCGATTTATCACCAGCCGTCAATGGAGTTGATCTCCCAGAGGCTACCTGCATGCTGCTTACAACACGGAGCGACAAGCACATCCATTTCGACATGCGGCTCGTCACCGCGGAGCTTACAGGGTCGATTATCCATATATAGCGCTTTTGGGTTGTTATTATCCATTGGAAAGCTCATCAATCCTCCTCATACGATAACTGATTCCGCCTCACCGGTTCTGCTCGTTCGTCTTGTCTTTCTTACAAATCCACCGGCTTGAAGGACCACTGTGATTCGAGCGCATCGGGAGTTTGTGCAGGTCCTTGAAATAACCTGTGGTGCAATAATGCGCTCCAACCTCTACTGACAAATTGACCTTTTTGAGTTGACTGGCACAATATTCAACGGACCTTGCCAAATACCTAAACCTCTCCTGAAGATCTCAGAAAGAATCACCCCGCTGTTCAAGCTCGCGCTGAAGAGTTATCAGGCCAATCGCGTGCTGCTGCCCAACGATCTCATTATCAGAATAAGGTTCGCATTAATCGTGGCGATCAGCACTTTCTGAAAGACTATGACTCAATAAACGATCCCGCTTCAGGAAAAAAAACCTGGTTCTGCGTGGAGACTACGATTGGCGAACCTCCTTTTTATATAGGAAAGGCGGAGGTCTTTCTGTTCGAAGACGAAGCAGAGTTCCAAAAGTCGCAAGCGGATTGGATCTCGCGATAGAAGCTGCGATTCGAACCTGTAGCTGACAAACAGCGTTTCGACTTTATCTCTGCTCAACCTGCAGCGTATACTAAATTTGCGGAGGTCGCGTTTGAAGGGCGTTCTCTCTATGAGTGATGGTATTTGTCACCTCCTGAGAAATCTCTCGCGATAGCACAGCCACCCCTCCAAATTCACTCAAAACCGAATGTTTTTGTAACCTTTGGACGGAGTGGCCGGCCACCCAGACTTTACAGACTGCAGCCTACAGGACGAACACCGCGAGACAACTCGCTGACCTTCTTCTCGGCGTTGCTCCGTTTCATGTAGAACCAATAGGGACCGTCAAAAAACTGCTGATCACTTGAGGGCTTGACGAGATGACCTTTACGGTCCTTAACTTTTGTCCATACTTCGAATCCATCCTTAGTCTGTACCAACAGAAACTTCCGTGACTCTTCGAGCACAACAACGCCGTACACGGAGGTGCGCGGCTTAACAACTTGAACCATGTGATTTGGGATCCCGTCCTATCGCGGGTCAGAATAGTTAAATCCAGAACGGATACTTAATGGAATATACAAAAAAAATTGGCAGAGCACTTGTGATGAAGAGTAAAAAAATAACTCTATGTTGCCCGACCTTGGGTTTACATGAAGCAGCAATGCCGCGCTTTTTCTCGGTGTTGCTGCCTCGATGATGGTGCTCATGGCTACAATGCGATTCATGGAACTTTCGGTATCCCCACACGTTACAGTGTTGCTCCAAGTAGCACAACGCGACGCTCCTCGGAAATTCTCCCCGCGCCAGCATTCCAGTTGACTGAACCACAGAAAGGATTGATCTGCAGACTGCAGGAACGAGGTGTTGGGGATTTGCTATATTCACGATCTCAATGCTACCACCCCCGTTTTGAAAGTAGTTCTGGCTCTCCCTGTGCTTCTATGGTCAACCTTATCCCTGGCCCAGGTTGATAAATGCAAATGCGTAGAAAACACCACCGACTCATTCACTGGTCATCGAATCGTTCAGACTAAGTTCTATACCATCGGAAAAACAGAAAGATCAAACAGCGCATTCATAGTTGCCGTCCGCAGGGTCGACTCTGTTTACTTTCTCCACGTCATCTCGCCAATGACAGATTGCGTAGGACCTGATACGGAAGTTTCATTCAAAACGAGTGCAGGGCAAGTCATTTCATTTAATCACTTTGGTGATGTCGACTGCGGATCCACAGTAGTCGTTGCTGGAGCATCAGCTCATGTGAATAGCACTATACGTATAACTGTTGATAATGAACTTGTAAGGAAGGGAGGCTTATCAATGGTCCGTGTTTCCAATCGTGAGCATTACACTAATGTAAATCTTCCCATGCCAATGAACCTAAGGACCGTATTCGACTGCGCGGATGTTACGTTTAACAAGCCGGCTCGATAAATATTTCTATTGCTAGACCGTTAAAACTATGTCAATATACCGTATCAAGCTCATTGTGTCCCTTATACTTATATGCATGGGTTTCATACCATACTTCATTCTCCTGTTGCATGTCGGTAGTGACACTCACTGGGCTAACCTTTGGTGGATGGCCGAGATGGGTACAGAATTTGTTTTCGATAATCCCTACACAATTCAGAGCGGAGTGTGCATCGTCTCCGGAGCAATGATTCTTGCTAGAACCAAG
Organism: Chryseolinea sp. T2; assembly: GCF_037203685.1. Lineage (NCBI taxonomy): Bacteria > Pseudomonadati > Bacteroidota > Cytophagia > Cytophagales > Fulvivirgaceae > Chryseolinea > Chryseolinea sp. T2. The sequence continues at coordinate 298,265 of NZ_JBBCAU010000004.1, read as the reverse complement.
TCAGATCAGCCTCCCTCTAAACTAGAACCGAAAGAATAGTTCTTCCGCCAGAAGGACATCTTGCGTCAGCCCTTGCGATGAATCCTCATCGATCTTCCTGAGAAAGATCAAACCTCCCCGAAACTGAATCAAGGCACTACCTTTTCATCGGTTCAAGCCGACATCTTGCGTCAGCCTTATCACGCGTCAGCCACTGAGCGCCGCGAAGCAGAAGGCGAAGCAGGGCGCGAACCAAAAAAAAAATAAAAAGCCGTAAGGCTTTAACCTACGGCTCTTTGTAATAGGCTTAAACTATGCCTACCTGTTTAATAATCCTTCGATCTGTTCCTCAATAACCGTAATCAGCTCGCTGTCCGGAATCCCGACCAGTGCAGAGATAAGTACGCTCGTTTCAACATACTTGCGGTTATCCTTATTCACCGTTACATGCTTACCTGAATCGAGAGCAATAGCCTTCCACTTATAAATAAGACCATTAATCTTTTCAGACAACTCTGGATTTTCCGTCCTCAACGTATCCAGACGAGCATTCATAATCTCCTTATCCGACTTTTGTCTTGAACCAGAAGAATTTACTGGTTCTTGCTTCCGTTTCTCCTGAGCAGGCTTACTTCCATCTCCAGCCTTCCTTTCTGGCCTGGCAGTTCCGCCGCCCGGCTTATACCACCTTTCCTGATTGCTGAGATAGGTCACAAATGCCGGTCTAGCCTGAAATTCATTGCTACTGAGATACTTTGACAATCCAGATTCGACATGATGCTGGAGATCTTCAGAAAGTGACAGCCATTTATCCTGGGCTACGGCTTTCTTGCCCTTACCGCAACTGGCTCCACTGGGATTGCCTTCACCGAATGCAAGCCACATAGCGTCAAATCTCTCCGTTGGTTCCAGTTTGTTTGTTGGTCGAGCGTCGGCTTCGCCTTGCTCTTCTTGTTTCTCGTTATAATAACCCTTCGGGTTATTTCTTGTTATGTGTACGTTTTTTCGTATGGTGTCATGCGAATTTTCGTATAGTGACCGTACGAATTTCCGTATGTCATCTTCTACCATACGAATTTCCGTATGGTCAGGAGTTGCGACGCTGACTGTGTCTGATAGCCGAACCTTGACCACCCTCGGCAATTCCTGGGCATAGAATATCAATCCCATCTTCTCCATCTTCCGGATCGAATCCTGAGTCTGACGTGAAGTCATTCCGAAACGCTCGCCAAGCTTTGGATTTGACATCTTACATCCTTCCCCTCCGATTGTCGTATTTACGATGAATCCCAATAAAATCCGATCATTCGAGTTAAGACCTTGAAGAGCGAAAATCCATCCAGGTATGACTTGGTGCAGCCCAGTTTCGTCTTTCGCCGGGCAGAGGAATTTGGTTTCGGGAACGTATGACATGTTGGCGAACCATATTCCACCTGGAGTGATGCTGTTCAAGCCGTCCTTCTCCTGGGTGATGAAGTCTATCAGCTCAGCTTCGAGATCTGTCAACAGTAGGTCGTTTAGTTGGTTATTAATTGCGGTCATGGCTCAGTTCGTTGGGGTTGATATGAACTTATACATAGCTTCTCTTTGATTGACGTAGATGACCTCGCTCTCCTTGCGCCGGTCAAAGCAGGCGATGATCTGGCTCTTCGGCACTGTCAGCGTGTGGATGACCTTAGGTTCGTACTGATACTTGCCGTAGCGTCGATACTTGAAAGCAAAGAACTCCGCGATCTTTGAATCAGTCGTCCACGATATACCAAACATTCCAGAGGCGAACTCAGTCTCAGTCATAGCTCGATAAACGGTTATGTTCTCTGGCAGATTTTGTAAATGCCGGCTCTCCTTTATGTTCATCAGGTAGTGGCGATGACTTCTTCGTGCCATGAACAGCCTGCGTTTAACTTCAAGCGGAACGGAATCGGTCCAATCTGCGCTGGTATACGCCAACCCCAGGCCATGCCAATGGCATGGATCGTGGAGGCTTAGTCTTCGTGTGAGTTTAATAAAGTCTTGGAGTCGTGTCCCGGAACTAGATCTGCGAAAAAGCCTGTCGTATATAAAGTCTTTTTCAAAACTCATTAGTCGTTCTCTTCCCGTTGCCATACAGGCTGTACGTTTTTTAGTTGTCAAAATCCTCCACTCCGGCATTCTTATGAAATACCGGCAGGCTCAATTACAGGTACGAAGGATATTTGACCTTCCTACGCCCATTTTGAGAATGGCTAAATGCTGAAAATGCGTTTGTAGTGCTGCAAGTGGATCACAGGAACCGACTGTCTTAAAAGCCCTATCCGAACGAATTTCGCGCAAGGGAACGGTATACGTCACCTGTAAGGACGAACGTATGCCTGGCAGTGCCAGAACGGTTCACGTATGCGGACACAGCAAACCATGAACAACAGACAGTAGTGGTAGCTCTTCTGTAACCTCGCGGCTACACGGCCAGAGTGACCGATGCTCGGATTATTTAGGAGCCTGAGCGAGGCTCAAACAACAAAGAAGATCACTGGATGTATCGACCGGCTGAGATGTTTCGCCAACTGACGAACAATGAATCGATGTGCGAATATAGTGTTAATATATCCACATACCCAAGAACAACGGCTGCGCTATTGCGTGGTGCGCTGATTATCAACGGTATAAAATTTCATGCAATGAACAATAGATTATCATTTCCATCTCAAAACATTGCGTATCTTGCGCCCACAATCACAGGCTCGCCGGCCTTTCATTCTGGCCCCGCTTTAGGACGGGTTTTCAATCAATATGTTATTGCGATTTTTTAACGCCATACGTGGCGCGGTGGACTCTTTTCCTTCATGTAATCCCCATGCGAGATGAGAGAGCCACAATCGAATCGTTAGCACGGGACATCGCGGAGGTAAAGAACATGCTGGCCATGTTATTAAACCACAGAGAAAGCCCAGCACTGACCGAAGGTATTTTAGTTGATGAGACAGTTAACATTAAGGAAGCATCCACCCTTACTGGCCTCTCCACTTCAACGTTGTATTCATACTTAAGTAATGGCAAACTGAACATCCCTGTAAAAAAATTGGAAAAAAGGTGACCTTGAAACGCAAGGATGTTATTACTTAGAATCAGGAACGCTCTCGGGTTCTGATAAATTTTTGATTGCATTCTCAAATTGCGCATGACTCTTTCGCAGACGCTCGCTTGGAATGTTCGCCAGGTACACAGACGTCTGTGAAAGATTCGAGTGCATGAGCATCTTCTGTGAATAAGCTACCCCTCCTACCTCATTGCTAATCACTGCAGCCGTTGGTCTTATTCGTTTAATCACAAATCTGAACTTTGAATCCTTGCCGCCAAGCATCCGATTCATGTTGTTGTTAATAGTCTGTGTGGCGCTATGAACCCTCTGATGGTTGTCTTCTGCGCTTAGGTTCGGGTCCAGGATCTTGAACACGTAATCATCCGGATCTCCCTTAGGCCCTTTCAGGGCATCAAACAATTCACGTATATCTTCTGAGAATGGAATGAGCTTCTGAGATGCATCTCCGTAGCTATCGGTCTTTGCCCGGATGATGTGAAGCTCCTTGGCCTTTACCTGGTTCCATTTCATGATCGCAAAATCCTTGAAGTCTGTTCCCCCGGTGAACAGCATGAGTCGGAACCAATTGAAAGCTCTCCATTCGCCCTTCGTGTTTGGCTTGATTGCAAGTAGAGTCTTCAGTTCTTCGTCGTTGTATGGAAACCAGTGAGCCTTGCTCTTCGGGATCTTAAACTTAGTGCTAGCGAACGGTGACTTCGTTAACACATCAACTTCCTTTACCAGGTAGTTGAAGAAGGTACGCAGGTTGGTCAGGTAGACCTTCCGTGTAGTGACGTTCTTGATGCCCGAGTCGATCATGTATTCGTTGAACTTAGCCAGCGTTGCCTCGTTCCACTGTAAGACACCAGAGTACTTCTGATTAAGTTTTACAAAGGTATTAACGATCTTTTGGATCGTCTTCAGTGCATCGATCGTGGACACTGCCTTACGCTGTTCAACCTTGAATGCGATGAAGCGCTCAAACCAAACAACGACAGGATCTTTTGATGTGGTCGGCTCTTCCATGAGTCGCTTGAACTCTGCGAAGCTGAAGGTCTCCTTGTCGATCACATCGATTACATTCGAAGCCTTCTCCGCGATCTCACTCGCCTGCATTGCCTTCTTGAATCCCTTACGTTTTTCGTCCTTCCATTCTTGCTCAGTGAGCTTCACTCCGGTGGAGTATTTGTACGTCTTCCGGTTCACGCTAAATCGTAGCGTAAGCACTCCTCGATACAGGTCAATTGACACCTTCATTTCTGTTCATACTTTTGTTCCGACATTTGTTCCGACATTCTGGAGATCAGAGTAGACAAAACAAAGTTCAAGCCGCTAATTTAAGCTGAAAAACCGCTTTTCTGAAGCCGGAATGCAATTGCAACTTGACTCATGATTATGGCGAATTGACGTGAAACTCATTTTTCCGGCGAAATTAAGCTAAAAGTCCTGAAGATAAAGGACTATTTTTAATGATAGCGGATCCCGGCGTCGATGCAACCTCAAGCATTTCCCGCTAGTCATTGATTAAAAGCGACAGCCTATGATGTATGTGTTCACACTGCTGTTTCTGGGACTTATGCTCACCCAACAGGTCGTAAAGGCTCAAAGCACAGAATATGGGGAATTTCAGCTCGTTAAACGCTCGGGCGACATCAGTCTTTACGAGCGATGGATAGACATACCCGGTGAAGAGGAAAAGCAGGCGCGGGAGGTAAGAAGCATTTTCTATTACAAGAATTCTATACACGCAGGGTTAAGTCTTTTAAAGGATCAGTCGATGGGCATGAAATGGCAGGACCATGTCAGTGAATTTAAAGTCTATCCTCAGCGAGACACTTCGGTGTGGTACGAATATTCGTATCACGACATTCCCTGGCCGGTAAGCGACCAGGATCATTTCATGGAGTATCGGATATCCTCCTGCAGCCCCAATCAAATGCTCATCTCGTTCAAATCGAAGGAGAACAAAAGTCTTGCTCCCGAACGCAAAGGCGTCACGCGCCTTACACTTGCAGGAACATGGCTTTTAGAACAGGTGGATACTGGTAAGGTCAAGGTCACCTACACAATATTCTCGACGCCATTGGATATTCCCCGAATGCTGACCGATCCGATCGTGAGATCGAATATGGTGAGCACCATAGAAGACTTTGTTTCGCTGATTGAAAAACCGTAGGCAAAAGTGAATCCTCCCCGGCAGTTCGCCACGGTTCCACATTAATCTCTACCGAAGAATTATTCTGCAAGCACCGGACGACTTGCCACTGATCTGGCAGTGGTCTCCAGGATTTCGAAAGCGCTTTCTGCCATCCGATTCTCCGTATCAAGCGTGGGGTTTACTTCGACTATTTCCCAGGCACAAACCTTTGGGTTTTTCGCCAAGGTGGCGTTCAGGAGTTTTGCCTCCTCAACAGTAAGGCCATCGGGAACCGGTGTCCCTGTTCCGGTGGATATTCTTGAGTCAAGGGAGTCGACATCAAAAGAAACATAAATAAGGTCGCAGTGATCCAGCATTTCGAGCGCACGCTCAGCCATGGCCGCGGCTCCGGCCTTCTTTATTTCCTCAATCTCGATGAAGTTTATGTTATATTTATTCACGAGATAGTTTTCCGGTTTTTCCAAATCGCGAACGGCAACATACACGATGTCTTCAGGAAGAACTTTTGCGCCTGGAATTCCTACATTCTTGATTTCTTCCCAATAGTCCAGCGTTTCACCACGCGGATCGTTGACTTTACACTCCAGATTGTCGATACCGCAGGCCATGGCCAGAGCCATTCCGTGCATATTTCCAGAAGGTGTGGTGAAGGGGGTATGGATGTCAGCATGTGCATCAATCCATATTACGCCCAGGCGAAGTTTTGGATTAGCCTTCTTTATTCCGGCGATTGTACCATATGCTGTGCTGTGATCGCCTGCAATGACCATAGGAAAATAGTCTTCCCAGATATTTTCATAGACTTCGAGGCAAACTCGTTCCTCCATGATCATGACTCCTTCTATGAAATTAGCGTGAGCATGCTTTGCACCTTCAAAAAGGAGATCGTTAACATTCTCTACCTCTATCGATTCGTATTGCTTGAAGAAGTCTGACTTCATATCGAGACTGGCAATCTTAATTGCCTCAACACCTAAGCTTGCGCCGCGGGTGCCGGCACCGATTTCGGATTTTACTTCAATGATCTTCAACGTCTTCACAGGATAAAAAATTAAAATGTTTGCAATGGGTTCGACTGCGCGGCAGCGCTAAGGGGAATAGGGGATCGTCAGAGGTCAGGCAATGCGCGGGTCCCGAAATATTTCGGGGCGAAAATGAGCCGATTAAAACGATCTGCCATGCAATTTGAATGTATTGCAAAGATGGCAAATTTATCTCAATATTGCACTTCTTTCGCGAACTCAGGTTGAGCAATAAAGTGATGCCTGCAGGGGAAACGCAAAGAAAAAGAAAGTATCCAACTGCATAATTATCAGGGTGAACCCCAAGAAAAACCGCGCCAGGATTAGATGAAGAGTTACCGAGAACTTGTTGAGCAAACTTTCGAGTTTCCCCAAAAAGAATTCAAGGTCCGCGACCACGAATTACTGTTCAACGATGTGCCACTGATGGAAATCATCAAACAATACGGCACGCCGCTAAAACTAACCTACCTTCCTCGCATTAGCGAGAATATCCGCTTCGTTCAGGCGACGTTCAAAAGCGCCATCGAACGATTCAGATATAACGGAAAGTACACCTATTGCTATTGTACGAAATCGTCGCACTTTTCCTTCGTCATGGAGGAAGCGCTCAAAAACGACGATGTGCACATCGAAACCTCATCAGCGTTCGATATTCCCATCGTTCGGTCTTTGTACAGCAAAGGGAAGATCACGAAGAACACTTACGTGTTGTGCAATGGCTTCAAGATGCCGCAATACCGCAAGTATATCAGCGAGCTCCTGAACGACGGGTTCACAAACTGCATTCCGATCCTCGACAATCTCGGCGAGATCGATTATTACGAAGAAAGCGTAAAGGCCCCCTATCAGGTAGGGATTCGCGTGGCTGCCGACGAGGAACCAAAATTTGAGTTCTATACATCGCGTCTCGGTATCCGATACAGCGATATCAACAGCTTCTACAAAGGCAAGATTGAGAACAGCACAAAGGCTTCGCTGAAGATGCTGCATTTCTTCATCAACACCGGCATCAAGGACACCGCTTACTACTGGAGCGAGTTAAGCCGTTTCATTTTCAAATACTGCGAGCTTAAAAAGATCTGCCCTACGCTCGACTCCATCGATATTGGAGGTGGATTCCCCATCAAGACTTCCCTTACTTTCCACTATGACTACAAATACATGATCGAGCAGATCGTGGAAAACATCAAGTGGATATGTGATAAGAACAACGTACCTGTTCCCAACATCTTTACCGAGTTCGGTAGCTATACCGTTGGCGAGAGTGGCGCGGTATTGTACTCGCTGGTAGATCAAAAACTCCAGAACGATAAGGAGCTCTGGTACATGATCGATGGATCATTTATCACACACCTTCCGGACGCCTGGGGACTAAATCAGAAGTACATTCTGCTGGCCCTCAATAAGTGGGACGATCCTTATCACAAGGTCAACATCGGAGGACTTACCTGCGACAGCATGGATTACTACAACTCGGAAGCCCATACTGGTGAGGTGTTCTTACCTATGATCACGGATGAAGAGCAGCTGTTTATTGGATTCTTCCACACTGGCGCGTACCAGGAAGCGTTGGGGGGCTATGGTGGCATTCAACACTGCCTGATCCCAGCTCCAAAGCACGTGCTTGTGGATCGCGATGAAGACGGTGTGATAACGACCAGGCTATTCGCTGAAGAGCAAACGAGCGAAAGCATGTTAAGTGTACTCGGATACAAATCCTGAGTTAGCTTATACTGACTCGCGAAGTAATCAAATCTTTTTCCAGGCACTGCACAAGCGGCGTAGCATATGCTGTATATCCGGCTGGTGTTATGCCCATGCTGGCTAACATTCAATCAACGAATGGCCGATTGCTCCTTAACTTTTTGAAACAACATTTTCTCTGCCCGCGACACACTCACTTCGAGTCGTAGCAACTGTCCTTTCTTGTTACGAATGAATTCATAGAGTACTCCATTGTCGTCGGTGAATCCATCACGGAACACAGACCATAGAAACCGGGGAGGCCAGTGACCAATCTTCAGATACAGTTCATTCTTGTCGATAAGAAAGGCGTAGTCCGCTCCTACTTCTTCACTGTGATATGATCCAGCGATATCTGAATTCATTCCCGGAGGATCGACTTTTCGAAACGCCAGTGTATCGCCCGACTGAATCAGTTGAATTCGTCCGGGACGCTGATACACCCATTTGTCTGCGCCGGATAAAACCGTGTCAGGGGAAGCAAAGCTCACACCTTCACCATCCAGGAACAGGGACCCACCCTTTATTTTCAGCTGATGAAAATCCAAATGACGTACACTTCTGAAATAGCCCTCAAACTTCTTTAAATCATCGGCAGCCGGCTGCACCGACTTCTTTACATTCTTTTTTTCAGTTCCTGTTCCCAGGAATACATTCGCTACCTGCCGGCCAACGTTCGATGGCTGAAACGATGCATCGTTACTAAGCAGCACAATTGATAGTCGGTTTTGCGGATAGTATGCCAGCCATGCCCTGTAGCCCGCGGTCGCTCCGCTATGGGCAATCTCCCTGAATCCATAATAATCTGACACCTGCAAACCTGCAGCGTAAGAAATTTGCTTTCCATTGTTCAGACTACCTCGGCGTATCCGCTCCTGAAAGACTTTATCTCCACCAATGCTATGCGTTTCCAGTAGAGCATTCCACTTCAACAGATCATCGACAGTCGTCAGCAATCCCCCATGCCCATGGACATTTTCGAAAGGCATGAGTTGCTCATATCTTCCTTCATTTTTCCGATACCCAATTGCACGATTCTCAACTACCTCACGGAAATTATTGCGCCATCTGGTGTTGTTCATTTGGAGTGGGATGAACAATCGGCTCGATGTAAATGAAGACAAAGACATCCCGGATACCCGCTCGACAATGGTCACCAACAAAGAATAGTTCGAATTGCTGTAAGAGTATTCACTTCCTGGAATAAAGTTCGTTGCCTTCTGATTGGCTATGATTTGTAGTGCCAGTTCCTGAGTATATACCCGGGTTGTTCTCTCCCATCCAGAGAGAGCTCCGATTGAACCCCAATCCTTCAATCCACTTGTATGATTCAGAAGCATCTGAATGGTTATTGTCGTCGCGTAAGCTGGCAACTCAGGAATATATTTTCGCACATCATCGGTAAGCGATAGCTTGCCTTCATCGGCGAGCAATAAAATGCTCATTGCTGTGAATTGCTTCGCTACCGAGCCTGACTCCAGTACCGATTGCGGAGTGATTGGCACATTGTGCTCGAGGTCTGCAAGACCGTAGCCCTTTCTATAAACGACACTATCGCCAAGTTTAACAGCCACGGCAACGCCAGGTGTGGCATTATTCCATCGGCTGAATATCCGATCCAGCGACAAGACTTCCGACTGTCCAAACGAGCATTCGGAACCGAAAAAAGCCCAGAAGAAAACGATTGTTCTGAAGAAGGGAGTGAGATAGTTATTCACAAATGGCGGTTTATACAAGGCTAACAATTATCCGGTAACTAACATAATTTATGACCAGCGTATCCGTTTGCCAAATACCAGATGGTATTTCATCGTGCATGTTTGCACCATGTCGAGGGGAGCAGTGCTGCAATTGGAACTCCGTCGCGTAAACATTACTTTTACCAAATCAATTGCGGAAATCTAATTCACTGCATCAGGCCCCCTGCCAACAGTTTCTTAAGTCTCCTCAGTTACCAGGCAGAAAGAACACTTACTCAACATGTCCAATTCAAATACTTACGTGTCGTCTGGAGGGCGTGCTTTCGTGTTTGAAAATCGGCCCAAACAAACGGAACTATGACAAAGGCAACCGTTCCCACAGCTTCTATCACGTTTGGAAGTTCGCGCCGCGATTTTGTTGTCGAGCTCAACAAGCGGGTAAACGAATACTTTAAGACAAATAAGATCGAACGGCATTGCAACCCCGAAATGGTTGTAAAGACCGTCATCATGTTCTCGATTTATTTTGTGCCTTATATACTGATCGTGACCAGTACCGTTGTGAATACCGCTGGACTGATTGGTCTTGTCTTTGTGATGGGCATTGGCCTTGCAGGTATTGGATTGTCCGTGATGCACGATGCCAATCACGGTGCTTATTCGAAGAAGCGATGGGTTAACGATCTTATCGGATATTCTCTGAATATGCTAGGTGCAACTTCCTTCAACTGGAAGGTGCAACATAATGTACTTCATCATTCGTACACAAATATTTTCGAGGAGGATGAAGATATTAGTCCGCGGGGTGCATTGAGAATGGCACCACTTTCAGAGTGGAAGCCAGTACACCGGTACCAACATGTCTACGCATGGTTCCTTTATGGTTTGATGACAATTGTGTGGGTGATCTTCAAAGATTTTACGCGTCTCATTAAATATCAAAGCAATGGAATGCTTCAGGCACAGAAGACAACGGTTGCTGCGCAGTGGGCAGTCCTGGCGATCACCAAGATCAGCTACATAACTTACGCATTTGTGATTCCTGTAATGTTTACGGACTTGCTGTGGTGGCAGGTACTTCTCGGGTTGCTCTTCATGCATTACGTTGCCGGATTCATACTTGCTATAATTTTCCAACCTGCACACGTCGTTGAAGGAACGGAGTATCCTGAACCCGATGAGCAAAAGAGCTTTGAACACAATTGGGCGGTTCATCAATTACTAACCACAACCAACTTTGGCAACGGGAACCGTTTACTGTCCTGGTATGTGGGCGGATTAAACTTTCAGATTGAGCATCACCTGTTTCCCAATATTTGTCACGTTCACTACAGGAAGATTGCTGGCATCGTGCAAACTACAGCACAAGAGTTTGGGCTTCCGTACAAGAGTTATAAAACTTTTGGAGGAGCTATACTCGCCCACGGGCGTATGCTGAAACAACTGGGTGCGTCGAGGTAATACATGCGATAGTTGTTCGTTCGTCAAATTTGGGTACAACCATATGCGGAGGAAATATTGCTTCTGTTAACCAATTCCAAAAAAAGGGTTAGCTTCACAAGCATTGTATTAAGAGTCCGTCTGCACTGATAACCCACATTTAAAATGAAAATTTACCTATCTCTACTTTTGCTTTCCATCCTTTCATACTCGCCACCCAGACACGAGACAAACGAAGGAAAAATCGACGAAGCCTCAACAAAGAAAGTATTGGAACATCACTGGACAGCATTTCAGGCGAACGACCTGGAAGGAACGATGGCCGACTACACAGAGGAATCTGTTCTGATAACGCCCGACCAAACATATCGCGGGCTTTCGGAGATACGCCAGAATTTCATCAAAGCATTCCAGGCATTCCCGAAAGACAAGGCTACGCTTAAACTCAACAAGAGCGTGGTTAATAAGGACGTTGGGTACATTCTATGGGAAGCGAATACACCAACATTCAATCTTACCTACGCGACTGATACCTTCATCATTCACGATGGCAAGATCGTTCGCCAAACATATGCTGGAGTAGCTGCTCCTAAATAAGGAGATTAGAATCCGAGGCTTTTCTCTTTGAATCCTTCAGGGATTGCAAAGTCCGATGCGGGCATGGATTGCTTCTTGATTTCAGTTGCCTCCATCACCATATTAGCCTGAGGCATTTTCATTTCGAGTTTGAGTGGCACTCCGTCAATTTCCGCATACCACATGCGCTGATTCGAATTGCCAAGGCGTTGTTTCGCCATGCTCTTAAAGTCGATGCCAGGGATATCCTTAGTAGTCCAGAAGATCTGCTGCATAGTTTGGCCCTTTTCTGATTTAACTTCAGCGATGTACTTCGTGCAAGTGTAATTCAGAATGCGCGTGGTTTCACTTGTCTTTGTCACCTTAACGTCGACGTCTTTCTTTTCCTGAGTTGCGTTGCTGGCCATGGGTGAATAAGTCTTTGCTGACCGGTTGATCATGTAAACTTTGTCTTCACCTGCGAGGTATAATACTTCCATATCCGACATCATGCCGCCCTCCATTACACTGACCATGTTCTTGTTTTTGAACTTGGCTGTGTAACCTTTTGGCATGATCGAGTTGATGTCTCCGCCCTGCGCCATCTTCAGAGCCGCTTCCATCTGAGCTTTCATCTGTGGATTGTTTTCCATCATTTGTTTGAATTGCGGATCTTCCATCTTAGCCTGCAACTCCTTCATTTGCGCCTGCGTGGCTGGATCATTTGCCTTCTTTTGCGCTTCCTCCATCTGGGCTTTCATTTTAGGATCTGTTATTTCAGAAGTGATCTTCCACTTCATGATGCCTTCAAAATCCTGAGCGGTGAGGACGGTGACCAAAAAAAGAAATGCTAATGTTAAAAGATGCTTCATAAATTTAGATATGTCTGAATAAGATGATGAACCTGTAAGTAAAATTTGAGTGGCTGCAGATAACCTTCATTCCCGAATTACCCGAATGTAGCTAAATAACGAGGAAAGGCATAATAAGTTAGGCCATTCGCTTTTTCGAGCATTGAATTTATTATATTCATTGTGTTATTCCCATCTTCCACTTCTAACCGTTCGCCCATGAAATGCTCATTCGACGCACTCAGTGGCCTTACGTTTTCCTTCCTAAGAGCGTTTCGTGTGACGACTAAACCAAACGCACATGAAAATCTACGACGAAAAGCACCTGAAGAACATTGTTCTGTTGGGTGCGCCCAAGGCCGGCAAGACCCTGCTGGCCGAAGACATGGTATTTGAAGCCGGCATCACACACCGACGGGGTACAATCGAAGGTAAAAACACGGTGTCGGACTTCCATGAGATTGAACAAGAGCGGGGGAATTCGGTTTTCGCCTCTTCGATGCACACGGAATGGCGAGATTATAAGATCAACATCATCGACACACCAGGTTTCGATGACTTCATTGGAGAAATGGTTTCTGCCGCACGCGTTGCAGATACCTGTGTAATCGTAGTGAATGCACAGTACGGTGTAGAGGTTGGCACCGAACTCATCTGGGACTACATCGACCGCATGCAAAAGCCGGCAATCTTTGCTATCAACCAGGTCGATCATCCAAAAGCAGATTTTGAAACAGCGCTCAGTCAGGTCAGGGATCGTTTTGGTAAGGCCGTTGTCCAAATGCAGTATCCGCTCAATCAGGGCGAGTCGTTCAATGCAATCATTGACCTTTTGAAGATGGTGATGTATCGCTTCCCTGCTGAGGGAGGGCGTCCGGAGAAACTACCAATTCCCGAGAGTGAAAAAGAAAAAGCTATGGCGCTTCACAACGAACTTGTTGAACGCGCTGCAGAGAATCATGAAGGTCTGATGGAAAAATATTTCGAGAAGGGAACCCTCGACGAAGATGAAATGCGTGAGGGGCTTATGCTGGGAATGATTCATCATGATGTATTCCCGGTGTTCGTGGTGTCGGCCAAGAAGAACATGGGCAGCGGACGACTAATGGGATTCATAGACAATGTTGCACCGTCACCACTGGAAGCAAAGCCTGAACAAACCATGGACGGAAAGGAAGTTACCTTTGATCAGGAGCAGCCGGCTGCAGCCTTCGTTTTCAAGACTCACCTGGAACCAAACCTGGGAAAGCTCACCTTCTTTAAAGTGATCAGCGGAGAAATAACTACAAGCTCAGAGTTAATCAACAGCCAAACTGGAGCAGCAGAACGATTTCATCAGTTGTTCATCATGGACGGTAAGACGCGCAATCCGGTTGAACGCCTTGTTGCCGGCGACATTGGCGCAACGCTCAAGCTACGCGACACGTACACCAATCAGACTTTGCATGCGCGAGGATACGATGTAACCATTAAACCAATGGAGTATCCGGAGCCGCGTATACGCACGGCGGTAACGGCCAGGAGTAAAAAGGATGATGAACGCATAGGCGAAGTATTGCAGAAGATCCATCAGGAGGATCCCACTCTGGAAGTAGAGTTTTCACCGGAAGTAAAGCAACTGCTGATTAGCGGGCAGGGCGAGCTACATCTTGCTGTTTGCAAATGGATACTGGAAAATGTTTATAAGCTTCCGGTAGAGTTTGAAACGCCGCGCATTGCGTATCGGGAAACTATCAGAAAAGGTGCCAACGCCACCTATCGCCACAAAAAGCAATCAGGTGGTGCCGGACAGTTTGCCGAAGTTCATATGAAAGTTGAAGCATATTCGGAAGGCATGCCGGAGCCAAAAGACTATAGCGTCCGCGGCAAGGAAGTGATCGATCTTCCCTGGGGAGGCAAACTTGTCTTTTACAACTGCATTGTAGGTGGGGTGATTGATGCGCGATTCATTCCATCAATCCTTAAAGGTGTGATGGAAAAAATGGAAGAGGGCCCGATAACCGGGTCGCGCGTTCGGGACGTGCGCGTGATGGTCTATGATGGGAAAATGCACCCCGTCGATTCTAATGATATATCATTCAAAATAGCCGGTATGATGGCATTCCGTGAAGCGTTTCTGAAATCAGAACCACAATTGCTGGAACCGATCTACGATCTCGAAGTATTGGTACCGGAAGATATCATGGGCGAAGTGATGGGCGATCTTCAGACCCGGCGCGCACTGATCATGGGAATGGATAGTCGCGACAACTACCAGGTGATCAAGGCACGCACTCCTTTGGCGACGCTCGACCGATACTCAACTGCACTGCGTTCGCTGTCGCAGGGTCGTGCGCGATTTACACAGCATTTTTCCGACTACGCTTCAGTCCCGGCTGATGTTCAGCAAAAGCTATCAAAGTCTGTGCAGATGGCAGAAGCTGTTTAGACTCATATCTTCGACTTGGGCTTTTATCAATCGCAAAGGGCAGAAATCCACAACGTTTCTGCCCTTTGTGCTTTGAATTATCTGCCGAATCTCCCTGCTAAACACGTTCAAAACGGGCCAAAATCGCCGAAAATAAATTATACCCACCGCGATCGGAAAAAAAACAAACCAACTTTCGTAAACGATTGTTAAAATGATGAGTTTTTATAGTTTTGTCAAAAGCCATCCCTTCTGTGAAGAACGCAATCGTCATCATTCCCACTTATAAGGAGCGCGAGAATATCCGCGCAATGATCGACACTGTGTTTGGACTTCCTAAAGATTTCCACATTCTCATCGTCGACGACAATTCTCCGGACGGTACGCCAGAGATTGTTGAACAGATGCAGCAAGAATATAATACCGATGAGGTACGGCTGCATATGGTACGGAGGAAAGGAAAGCTGGGCCTTGGAACTGCTTACATTGCCGGGTTCAGATACGCCATCGAGAAAGGATACGATTACATTCTGGAGATGGACGCTGACTTTTCACACGACCCGAAAGATCTTGTGAACCTTTATCTCACCTGCGCTGAGCGTGGAAGCGATGTTGCCATTGGCTCGCGTTATGCGACGGGAGTAAACGTTGTCAACTGGCCAATTGGTCGCGTGCTTCTATCCTATTTCGCCAGCAGCTACGTCAGACTAATAACCAGCATGCCTATACGTGACACTACTGCGGGATTTCTCTGCTATCGTCGTCATGTACTGGAAACAATCCCTCTTGATAAGGTGCGCTTTGTTGGATATGCCTTTCAAATAGAAATGAAGTTCCTCGCATGGAAGTTGGGGTTCAATCTTACAGAGGTTCCAATCATCTTTACGGAACGTACCCGTGGCGAATCAAAAATGTCGGCAGGGATTTTCAAAGAAGCCTTCTTTGGCGTTCTGCAAATGACAATACAAAGCTGGTTCAAGAAGTTTATTCCGTTTGGGCAGTCTACAACAACACAGACGAGGCTGAAGAAAAGCTATTCGTAGAATTGACAACCTGAGAATGATATTATGAAGGGCCTTTCGGCTCTTTTTTGTTTTAACTTGTCCTTGGATGCGCGGGCACCCTTAGCAAGAATTAATAAGGACTTTTCTCGACCTTACTTCCGGCTGGAAGCTCAAAAATTTTGTCTGACACCTTAAAAGTTGTGACGTCTGTAGCTACACTTTCGAGTGAAAACTGTTGGTTGTCCATGATAATCTTCAACGGCATTGCATTGGTTTTAGCAAGCACTTCACTCCAATTGCCAAACTTGTGCTTCGCGTATAAACTGGCATCCATCTTAGGCTCCGAACTGAAATAATATTTCTGCACACTGTTCTTGCACGTCAAAACCAGCTCATCGCACTTGTGCCCCAGAATTGTGGTCACACCTTTGTTCACCTCGGCCTTAACTATTTCGTCTGTACTAGCAGCACCATCATTCGAAAATATTGACGTCGAATTCGACATTTTGCTGTAGAGAAGGTTCGACTTGCTTGAATAAATTTGCCATTGAAAAAAAGTACCGTTCGTAGCAGTCATGTATTCAGCTCCCTTAATGTAATACTCCTGCCTGGTTCCCATCATTTCATTGAATTGCGCATCCGTAACATTCGGCGTTTTGCTCTTGTATGAATTCTGGTAAATGATCTTGCCCTCAAAAGACTGCGCCAGCGACACGCTGGATACTGCGAGTAGCAGCACTGCGACTTTAAGTAATTTCATAAAACGGGGAGGTATTTAGTGAGTGCGGCAAATTATTAACTAGAAACAGAAGTTAATGACAACGGGTATAATATATGTAAATACGTGCAAATATTTTTGACTCAAAGAAACCTGGTCAAGGCCCCACGTGGGGCCTTAATAATTTCTTTGACTCTCAATTCAATTTCTCTATTACTCCTGGTAACCGACAAACGACACGGGACCAACGTGCGATTTCACAAGCTCCAGATCCGGCTCCGATATTTCAACTTCGTAGCCATCTTCTTTGAGCATGTTCAGAATATCGTCTGCTGCTTCCCGTTGCTTGTAAATGTGATAATCTTCGCGGGCAAACACCGGATAGCGTCCAAGCTTTTGCTCACGGTCAACGAAATTGAAACCACACAAATACAGTCTGCTGTCCTTATGTTGAATCCTGTACAGAGGCATCTGAGGATACTGCTGCAACCATTCAACAATCTCTTCGCGTGTTCCCTGAATAATTTCAGTCAGCTTGTAGATCTTTAAAACTTCTCCCTGGTTGGGTTTGTCCAACATTCTCAGATCGAAGTTGTGAACGTACGACGATAAGCCGACGCAACCGCACAACACCATAAGAGGATTCTGTGCGTCACCGTGTAAACGAACATCCAGATTCTTTGCATTAAAGAACGCCTGCAATCGACGGTTTCTCTTCTGAATAGTACTGGTCAAGTCCGGTCGAACCGGATTCTTAAATTTTAGCTGCATAACTTTAACTTTTCGGATCGGGTGGGCTCCCTGATTAAAGCAAAAATAGGAAATTATTCGAGTTTGTCATCTAAATGCTTCAGTCAAAACGGATTGATTTGATTGGACTGATACGTGCGATTACCATCGTAGGCACCAGCAGCACCATTGTCACAACGACAAACGTTAGCAGGTTCAAAACAATCACTACATCCCAGTGCCATCCGATCGGAACGTAGCTCATGTAATAGTCGTGAGGGTTAAGTTTAACGAGTTGAAACTTCCATTGCAGAAAACATACGGCAAGGCCAAGAAGGTTTCCCAACAGCAAGCCTTTAAGGATGAGATTCACGCCGTTAAATACAAATATCGACCGAATAAATCCGTTGTGAGCACCCATAGCCTTCAGCATGCCAATCATCTGCGTTCGCTCCATCACCAGAATCAAAACGATGGAAATCATATTTACGCATACCACAATAAGAATGATCGCAAGAAGAATGTTCACCTGCCTGCTTACGAGATTCAACCATTCGAAGACTTGCATGAATTTGTCTTTCACCAGCTCAATAGACAAGTCGAAATCCATTGATTCGCCGATTTCCTGCTGCGCAACTTCGGCCTGCTCTTCCTGACTAACAAAAACTTCAAGACCTCCGGCAATGCTGTCTGACCAGTCATTCAATCGTTGTATCATGCGAATGTCGCTGATTATGAAGCGGCCATCGAAGTACTCGGACAAATTGGTCTCGTAAATGCCGGTGATCTTTAATCGTCTGAAGCGTGGCGGATCTTGAAAAAAGTGAATGACTAGCTGATCGCCCACTTTTGCATCCAGCTTGTCGGCAATGGTACGACTAACCACAACCTCGGGCGCGTAAGCAGAATCCGGGAAACTGATGAAGGTGCCCTCCACCATGTTCACTCCAAAGGCCTTAGTATCGAAACGGGGACCAACCCCTTTCACAAACACTCCCAGTACTTCATCGGTTGATGTTTTGATGAGTCCGCCTTTATGCGCGTACTCCTGCACGTGAGTCACATAAGGAAACTGCTTTGGGTCATCGTATACCTTGACATGGTAATTCATTGCAGGCTCTTCCATCGCATTGCTCATCGTGAATTTTGTAATGAGCAGATGGCCACTGAAACCATAAATCTTATTTTTAACTGTTTCCTGGAATCCCAGCATTACGAGGAACGAAACGATGCAGGCAGCGAGGCCGATGCCGATGCTGACAACAGCTATTCTGTGTATAGCGGCAGAGAAACCCCGGGTTTGTTCACGGGTTATTCTGCGGGATATGAAGTAAGACAGGTTCAATGCTAATTGCTAACTTAAGCGCCAAAATGCTAAGATAAGACAATACGCGAAGAATCGACAAGTGCCATTTGAAGACATCATGAGAGGATTAATAATCATGGCGTTCATTGTTGCAGGAGCCATCACACATGGCTGTAAGAGCGCCTCAAAAAACAACGCTAATTCTGATACCACACCGGCAGCCACCACGGCTTCCGGCAGTAGCACTCCATCGGCTGACACAAACGAAGCCTCCGGCACTAAAGCGGTTAAAACTGCACTACCAGTAACAGGCGCGGAACAGATCCTGCCGGTACTGGATAAACTCAGAGGCAAAAATGTGGCATTAGTCGTGAATTATACGGCGATGGTCGGCAAGACACACCTGGCCGATACGCTGAGGGCGCTCGGGGTGAACATTATAAAGATCATGTCGCCGGAGCACGGTTTCAGAGGCAACGCGACGGCTGGTGAACATGTTAGTGATGGGTTGGATACAAAGACCGGCCTGCCTGTTGTATCGCTATATGGCAAAGGACGCAAACCTACGCCCGAACAACTTGCCGATGTTGATATTGTGGTGTTCGACATTCAGGATGTGGGTGTTCGCTTCTTCACTTATGTAGGTACGCTACATTATGTCATGGAGGCCTGCGCTGAGAACAACAGGAAAGTAATTGTTCTGGACCGTCCTAATCCAAATGCCGGTTACATAGACGGTCCGATAATGCATAAGGAGTTTGAAACATTCATCGGCATGCACGCGGTACCTGTTGTGCATGGTCTTACCGTTGGCGAATACGCTGGTATGATCAATGGCGAGGGCTGGCTTGCAGGCGGCAGGCAATGTGCACTCGAAGTGGTAACAATGAAGAACTGGAAGCACAGCGATGAATACATATTACCCATTAAGCCCTCTCCTAATCTTCCGAATCAACAATCAATAAAGCTATATCCTTCGGTCTGTTTCTTTGAAGGCACTGCACTAAGCCTTGGCCGTGGTACGCAAATGCCATTTCAGGTAATTGGTCATCCTGACTTAAAAAATCAGCCGTTCTCTTTTACTCCTGTCGACATTCCCGGAATGGCAGTAGACCCTCCGTTGGAAGGGAAACTTTGTCACGGCCTCGACCTTAGGAAGGTAAAGGTGGAAAAACAGATTAATCTCTCCTACCTGATCAGTATGTACAACGCGTTTCCGGTTAAGGACAAATTCTTCGTGGAACACTTCGGACGATGGGCGGGCAGCAATGACCTGGCTCAACAGATTAAAAGCGGCATGACTGAAGAACAAATTCGCGCCACCTGGCAAAACGATCTTCAAAAGTATAAAGTGATGCGCAGGAAATATCTGTTGTACGAATGATCATGTAACGATGACAAAGAAAGCCGAGAAGGTCGCAGACATTCTTCAGTTACTCGACCAATACATCCCCGATCCAGAAGTGCCACTGCATCACAAAGATGCTTATACGTTACTGATCTCTGTTTTGCTCTCTGCTCAATGCACTGATGAACGAGTCAATAAAACCACACCTTCATTATTCAAACAAGCCGACAATCCCTACGACATGGTGAAGATGAGCGCCGATGAAATCAGGGAGATCATAAAACCCTGTGGTCTGTCGCCGATGAAATCGAAAGGCATATATGGCTTATCGAAGATTCTCATTGACAAATACAATGGCGAGGTGCCCAACTCATTCGAAGCCCTCGAGTCTCTGCCCGCGGTCGGTCATAAGACAGCATCAGTTGTGATGACGCAATGGTTTGGCGTGCCTGCCTTTCCCGTCGACACGCACATTCACCGGCTGGCCTACCGATGGGGGCTCAGCAATGGTAAAAGCGTTGAGCAAACAGAGCACGACCTGAAGCGACTGGTTCCGGAAGCTCGTTGGAATAAGGTCCATTTGCAAATCATCTATTTCGGAAGGAAGTATTGCCCGGCACGAGGTCATGTATGGACGAACTGTCCAATCTGCTCAAAGTATATGCGGAAGGATCTCCGGGACTAGGCCTCACCGGTTACAAATCCACGGCGACTGCCATGAAGATTCGATTCATGTTTTTGAATGCCAAGGACACAGCAAAACAGGTTTCTACCGGGCCACGAATCATCGTTACTCATCTCCAGCGTTGTCGTAAAGAGGTATGTTCATTTGCTCCGACCATATTCTGGAGCGCTTCATCACAACATCCTTGTTTTTGTCCTTGATCAGCTGAACGACCTCGTATTCATTGAACTTTAGAAAAGCACTGAATTCATCAAACGTAAATGACGACGTAAATCCAGTCCTGGTCGGAGTAACATTCTGTCGCATCTTGTTCCTGTTCACGTATATCTTCTCGATGGCATCGAAGGCTACCCACTTGCCTGTCTTAAAAAAGAAAATCGATGTGTACTCACGAAAGCGACGGTTAACCAGGTCAATGTCGGTTCCTTCTGAACTGGTGAACACAAACAATGAGCAAACGGCAAAAGTCAGGGCCGTCCATGGATGTTCGGCACCGACGCCAATAGCAATAAAAATCCCAACTCCGGCGCCGAAATGAAATGGCCAGGGCAATAAGCTACCAAAACGAACGGAGATATATTCTGGTTGAGAAACTTTCGTACTTGTACTCATAGGTAACGCGGTGGATCTTCCATATGGAAGCTTCCTCCTGAAAGCATATATACAAAATACCCGGCATTTGTGACTGAAATATCGCAGTGATCGCTTATTTCGCACTCGTATGAATGAGTTGCGAATAGTCTTCATGGGCACGCCTGAATTTGCCGTCCCCAGCCTGGAAATTCTTCTTGAACGGGGTTACAACGTGGTCGCTGTGGTGACCGCACCTGACAAGCCCCAGGGCCGTGGACAGAAGATTGAAGTATCCCCTGTCAAAGCTGCGGCAGTAAAGCATAACCTGAACATCCTCCAGCCTACCAATCTGAAGGCAACAGAATTCGTTGAAGCCTTGCGATCGCTCAATGCCAATCTTCAAATTGTCGTTGCATTCCGAATGCTTCCTGAAATAGTATGGTCTATGCCAAAACTCGGAACGTTCAATCTTCACGGGTCCCTGTTGCCACAATACCGCGGTGCGGCACCTATTCACTGGGCGGTCATCAATGGTGAAAAGGAAACAGGGGTAACAACGTTCTTCCTGAAGCACGAGATTGATACCGGTAGTGTCATCTACCAGGACCGTGAGCAAATAACATACGACGACACTGTGGGATCAGTTTACGAACGCCTGATGATCAAAGGAGCGGCTCTCGTACTGAAGACGGTACAGGCTATAGAACAAGGTAATGCACCTGCTCAGCCTCAACACGATGGCGGCACACTTAAACACGCACCCAAAATCTTTCGTGAGACGTGTGAGATCAAATGGGATCAACCTGCTGATGACATCAGGAATTTCATTCGGGGCCTTAATCCATTTCCAATTGCCTGGACAACGCTGCAGGGAAAGATTTTTAAAATCCAGCGGGCCTCCGTGGAAGGCGGCGGCACTGGCAGCCCGGGAACTATCGAGACGGATGAAAAGACCTATCTGAAGGTCCGTGCGGCCGATGGTTGGGTGGCTATCGAAGAGCTCCAGCCAGAAGGAAAGCGAAAAATGAGTGTCTCCGATTTTTTCAGGGGAAACAAGTTGTGACTATTTTGTGCGGCATTTAGCACTGCCGCCTTCAAGGTGGCGCAGTTCCTTTAGCCTATGATTATTTCCCTTATTGCTGCACGCAGCCGGAATGGCGTGATCGGCAGAAACAACGATCTGCCATGGAAGCTTCCTGACGACATGAAGTATTTTATGACAACTACGCGTGGTCATGTGGCGATCATGGGAAGGAAAAACTATGATTCATTACCGGACAATTACAAACCATTACCTAACCGTACCAACGTAGTCGTTACACGTCAGCGTGCCTTTCATGCACCGGGATGCATTGTTGTTCACGACATGGAACATGCACTCGAAGTTGCACGCAAGAACGGTGAGACCGAGGCGTTTGTAATCGGCGGAGCGGAGATCTATGCCCTCGCTTTGGCTAAAGCAGATCGCCTTTATCTCACGGAAATAGATGCAGAAATACAGGGCGACACATACTTTCCCGCTTTTAAGAATGAGGACTGGCACGTAGCAACCCGCAGGCATCATGATGCCGACGAAAAACACGCTTACCCCTTTGACTTCGTCGTGTACGAACGGAACAAATAAAGTGATCTCCTCAAACCTAACAACTCATGGCAAGCCTCAGCAATAAAGTAATTTGGGTTACCGGCGCATCGTCAGGAATCGGCGAAGCCCTGGCGATAGCGTTGAGCAGGAAAGGTGCACGCTTAATCCTGTCAGCGCGACGTACCGAAGAGCTTGACCGCGTGAAACAAAATTGCGTAGGTGAGGCACAACTCCTTCCTCTGGATCTCACTGCGGCAGACACACTTGATGATGTCACACGAAAGGCATTATCTCTTTACGGACATATCGACGTGCTTATCAACAACGGTGGCATCAGCCAAAGAAGTTTCGTTCACGAGACCGGCATGGATGTATATCGACGGATCATGGAAGTAAACTTCTTCGGTGGAATTGCCCTGACGCGCAATCTTGTGTCTCACTTTGTTTCACGTAAGCAAGGTCAGTTTGTTGTGATCAGCAGCGTGACAGGAAAGTATGGCACACCCTTCAGATCCGGATACGCGGCGTCAAAGCATGCATTACATGGATTTTATGATGCCGTGAGAGCTGAATACTGGAAGGATAATGTGCGGGTGACCATGGTTTGCCCTGGTGTGGTTAAGACGGCGATCTCTTACTCCGCACTGAAAGGCGATGGCTCGAAAAACAATAAGATGGATGACCTTCAGTCGAAAGGAATGCCAGTAGAAAAATGTGCCGATGCGATCGTTAATGCAATGGAGAACGAACGTGACGAAGTTTACATTGGAGGCAAAGAAGTATTGATGATTTATATCAAGCGATTCTTCCCTTCTCTGTTTTCGAAGATTATAAGAAAGGTGGTTGTCCGATAACGACGTAAATGACTGAATCATGATGTAGATTATGCCCGCGCGCATCCTCTTTCTCTGCTATCATGGAGTTGGTCACATCAATCCCTGTTTTCCACTCGCCCGCATTCTCGAAAATGAAGGACACACTGTAACACTGGCAACCGTTGCGCACTTCAACGGTCACGTTACACGCTCTGGATTTCATCACTATCCGCTAAAATCAGTTCCCTTTGGATTAGGTTTTGAGTCGTGGGTCAATGCACAGCGAAAAGCACGATTCAAGTATTGGGCAGACCTGACTGACCGATACTTTGATCGCCTCTATCACGAGCGCGAGCGTGAGCTGACAACCGCGCTGGACGCGCTAAACCCGGATATAATATTCTTCGACGCCACCCAGGCAACCGACTTCATTGTACTGTACAACACCATGAAAGAGCGGCATATAGGGCATGCGATGTTACATGCCATGTTTCCCACGCATGTTGTTCCCGGACGTCCTCCTGTTGACAGCACCCTGGTACCGGGTGATGACAACGAAGAAACGCAAGCACTCAAACGAATGAATGCTAAACTAAACCGGACGGACTTCAAGCAGCGCCTTCTGTACCTTGGCATTAGTGATCGCTTTCTCATTAGCCGCAGGCTGAAAAAGAACCGGATACCAGCGAACGTGCGTCTCGATCTCCCCTCGCTGTTTGATTTTCAGACCAACAACGTACCATCCTTCGTTCTTGCACCGCGACAATTCGACTACCCCTCATTTCAAAATCCCGTTAACTATCATTATGTCGGTTTCATGCAGGCTGAAGTGAACCTGCCGGCGTTTGAAGAGTGGTCGAAGGTGAAGTCTGTAATACAACGGCGACGTGCTTCCGGATCACGGTTGGTCTATTGCTCGTTCGGCACCATAGCGTCCGGTCGCGAAGAGCAGACCGATGCGTTCCTTCTGCGCCTTGCCGACGCCGTTACCCGTGACAATAATCAGCTCGTGGTTTCAATAGGTACGAGAAGAACTGCTCCTGCTGGGCTGATAAGAAAAAATGTATGGGTGTTTCCCTCGGTACCACAACAGGAACTTCTGCGTGACAGCGATGCTTTCATCACTCACGGCGGACTGAGTTCTATTAAGGAAGCCATTGAGGCCATTGTTCCCATGCTGATGATTGTGGTGCACCAACAGTTCGATCCTCCAGGCAATGCCGCCCGCGTTCAGTTTCATGGCATGGGCATCCTCGGTGACATTGATGCAGATACAGATCGCATACAAACACAGCTCAGCAACCTGATGAATGACGAGACCTTCCGCCTGAATATCAAACGCCTTCGCAATGAGAATAACGCAGGCGCCGGAGAGACATTCCTGGCATTGTTTAATCAACTGTTGGATAAAACCAGGCAGCTACAGAATGATGGTATCCAAAACGAAAACCAGTAGTCAGTGGGTCACTGATAAAGAATTCAGACGGCAACGCAGCCTGATTCAACCCACACAAGGCCCATATTGACTGCAAATTCCTATTCCCGCGCAACATGATCATAGATCAACCGCGATACATTTGCCATTGCCCCGACTGCCTTGTTCCGATCGGCTAGTTTGTCTGACAACAAGATAAGTACATACTTCTTACCGTTGGGCAGCAAAACTATCGCACAATCGTGTTCAAGACCTTTAATCCATCCGCGCTTGTCAGCCACTTTAACATCAGATGGCAGCCTGGCAGGAATTATTTCCCGAAACCGTTGATTGAATAGTATGTTCATCATCGCTTCCGAAGATTCCTTACTTACCGCCTCGCCCAAAGCAATCTTCTTCATGATCAGTAACTGATCAAAGGCTGTGATGGAATTATTCAATCCTTTATCGAAAGCCTTCTGGTCTTCTACACCGCGGAGAACCTGTATGTCGTTCGCTCCATAGTCTCGCATGGTTGCCGTTACATTGTCTGGTCCTACCAGTTCGATCACCAGATTCGTGGCCAGGTTGCTGCTTTGAATGATCATGTCATAGACAAGGTCATAGATGGTTCGACGCTGCCCGATCTGCCTGTAAATAAGCGTATCACTATCATCTTCAACTT
This sequence comes from Chryseolinea sp. T2, assembly GCF_037203685.1. NCBI lineage: Bacteria > Pseudomonadati > Bacteroidota > Cytophagia > Cytophagales > Fulvivirgaceae > Chryseolinea > Chryseolinea sp. T2. The sequence goes on along the minus strand of NZ_JBBCAU010000004.1, from coordinate 272,487 downwards.
TCAGGCTATAAGAACTTTTATCAACAATACTGCTGAATGAATTGCGGATCTCGATAGAATCCTTCAACGAAAACTTACCAGCTGCCGCCTGCTTAAACACTTCTATCATGACCGGTGTCTTCATCGTGCTGGCGGCGTGAAAATGTTTCCGCTCATTGATCAGGAGTTGTTCACCCGAAGTGAGGTCTTCGAAGGCCACAGCAAATTCTCCGTCTACGGAAGACAGTTCCTTTTCAATTTGCCGCCGAAGGTCAGCGTCAGACTGACAACCTTGTAACAACACTTGCATAAAGAAGGGAATAAAGGCGATCAACAAGGAAAGCCTGCGGGATCCGGGCATAAACTTCTGGGAAAGCTCATCCAAATATATAAATTGACGAGACCAAACACACCACTATGGCGCCGGCGAAATCATTTCCATGTGAGATGATCGCAGGAAGTCATAATAAAGACCACACAACTCAAACATGAAACGCCGAAACTTTCTCTCCACCGGCCTTCTGGGGCTGGGCAGCACCATGACGATACTCTATGCGTGCCGGGAAACCGTAAAGACAACAGAACAAGCAACGACAACACCTGTGGAGTTCCCTCTGGAGGAATCAGACATTACGTCCATGCTGCAACAAATGAAAGACGGCAAACTTACCTCCCGGAAAATCTGTGAGCTTTACCTGGAGCGGATCGAGCAGAAAGATCGCAATGGCCCGGCGCTAAATTCTGTGATCGAGATTAATCCGGATGCACTGTCTATTGCCGACGAACGCGATCGTGAACGGGCCGAAGGACGCCTACGGGGACCGTTGCACGGCATACCCATCCTCATAAAAGATAATATTGATACCGGCGACAAGATGATGACTACCGCGGGTGCACTCGCTCTTGAAGGAAACATTGCCTCAAAGGACGCCTTCATCATTGAGCAGCTGCGAAAATCAGGCGCCGTTGTGCTGGGTAAGACTAACCTTAGTGAATGGGCAAACTTTCGCGACGAGCGCTCAAGCAGCGGCTGGAGCAGTCGTGGTGGCCAGACCAAAAATCCTTACGTGCTGAACCGAAATCCTTGCGGCTCAAGCTCCGGATCGGGTACAGCGGTGGCTGCAAACCTGTGCGCCGCAGCCATAGGAACTGAAACCAACGGATCGATTGCATGCCCGTCGTCTATCAATGGGATCGTGGGCATCAAGCCAACGGTTGGTCTATTGAGCCGGAATGGAATTATTCCGATATCTCACACACAGGATACGGCAGGGCCCATGGCCCGCACGGTAACTGACGCAGCCATTCTACTTTCCGCTCTGGTTGGGCCTGATCCGGCAGATCCTGTCACTCTTAAAAGCGAAGGGCATCGGCTCGCTGACTACACATCTGCCCTCGACGAAAACGGACTGAACGGCAAGCGACTGGGATTCGACAAGTCTGTCCTGGGGAAACATGAGGGAGTAGATGAGTTAATAACGGCTGCTCTGGACGCATTGCGCTCCAAAGGCGCCACCATAGTGGACATCGACATCCGTTCAAAGTTCAGGGACATGGGCTCAGCCCCATTCACTGTGCTGCTGTTCCAATTCAAAGATGGTGTGAACAAATACCTTTCAACAGCTCATTCAAAAATGAAGTCACTCGACGACGTTATCTCGTTCAACAATCAGAACGCCGAACGGGCCATGCCCTACTTTAAACAAAGCATCCTCGTAGATGCAGCGGCCAAAGGCGATCTCAACGACAAAGAATATCTTAGCGCTCTGCAGACTGTTCAGAAGACCACGCGTGAGGGCATCGATAGTGTGCTCAAAGCCGAAAAACTCGATGCCATTATTGGCCCTACCAACGGACCGTCGTGGTGTACCGATCACGTTAACGGCGACTTTTTCACAGGGTACGGAACTTACAGTCCTGCAGCACAGGCTGGCTATCCCCACATTACCGTTCCCATGGGGCTGGTATCGGGACTACCCATCGGGCTCTCCTTTGTTGGAGGTGCGTACCAGGAAGCATCGCTTATCACACTGGCATATGCTTATGAACAGGTTTCTCACAAGCGACAAAAGCCAGAGTTCACGCCGTCTCTTTCCTGACAACCTCAAACCATACTGCATAGTTTTTAATTACCTTGTAAGCTTAAATGGAATCAAATCCAATGAAATCATTTCTATTCCTCCTCCTGTTCAGTTTCTTACTTTCTTCGGCCGGATTTGGTCAGAGCGTTATTAAAGAAACTCTGCCTATTCAGAGTACAATACTTGGAAAGGAAGTGCAGTACAGTATCTACCTTCCTGACGGATACGATCGTACCAATCGCATTTATCCTGTACTCTATTTGCTTCACGGATACGGTGACGATGAAACAGGATGGACTCAATTCGGAGAGGTGGAACACATCGCTGATAAAGCGATTGCCGATGGCACTGCCACGCCCATGATCATCGCGATGCCTGATGGTGGCGTTACCTGGTACCTGAATACTTTTGACGGCAAGGTGAAGTATGAGGATTTCTTCATCAAGGAGTTCATACCTCATATTGATAAGACCTACCGGACCCGTGCCAGCAAACAATACCGTGCGATCGCCGGCTTGTCAATGGGGGGTTACGGATCGCTGCTACAGGCAACAAAGCATCCCGATATGTTCTCGTCCTGTTCTGCGCTTAGCTCGGGAGTATTCACAGATGACGAAATAGCTTCAGCCAGCGATAACGTGTGGTCTATGCTGAGCAGCCTTTATGGAAAGAAAGAGCTTACAGGAAAGAACCGCCTCACTCCTCACTACCAGGAGAATTCAATTATCAGCATTGTGAACAACGGGAATGCAGAGGCATTAAGCAAGGTTAGGTACTATCTCGATTGCGGCGACAAGGACTTTCTCATCAAAGGAAATATGGCGCTGCATGCTGCAATGATCGATAAGAAAATTCCTCACGAATTCCGTGTTCGTGAAGGAGTGCACAGCTGGTCTTACTGGCGGTCGGCCCTGCCGGAAGTATTAAAGTTCGCGAGCGTAAGCTTTCACCAGCAATAACAACGCTTCAGTCCCTTGAAGTATTTTCATATTATAGTCGCCGTTCTGTTGTCGCTGCTGTATCTGACCGGCAGCATCCCTCCTACGGAACGCTATAATATCTGGATAACAATTTTTCTTATTCCCTTTGCCATGGTGACCAATACAATTTTGTTGGTCATCACGGCTATTCGACGAATTCGGTCCGGATTGTTTTATCTGGTACCTATGGTAATCGGCTTTCCTTACATGGTGAGCACTATAGGAGTTAAGTCCTACTTTCAGCAAGCAGATCCTTCCGCGACATCATTTACGCTGCTCGATTACAACTTGTCGAACTTTCATATGAAGGGGGAATTCAGCCAGCAGAAACTGGACAGCGCCACAGAGTTATACGACATGGTACTAAATCCTGAAACGGATGTGCAATGTTACCAGGAGTTCATGAACTACCCGTGGAGCAAGACCGGAAACATAATTCAACGGCTTACTGAGTTAAACCGGAATTTCTATTTCTCCATGGATCCGGACGCACGATACGCTGACTGGGCCCGAGCGGGCACTCTTATCGTCTCAAAGTTTCCAATCATTGCCAGAGGCGATGTACTGGAAGGCACAGCAGGATTCAACAGGGTGTCGTATGTGGACATAGTTGTTCAGTCCGATACTGTAAGGATAGTCAACGTGCACTTACACTCTATGGGGCTGGGTCGCTTTGATCCCCGCGAGCGGTCGCGTCTGAAAGACATGGGGCGCGCTACGGGCATAATCCTTAGAAAACTTAAAGAAGGCGTATTCGAACGAAGCAATCAGGCACAACAGTTATCCAGGTTTGTTGAAAATTCTCCTTATCCCGTTGTTTGTGCCGGTGACTATAACGACATGCCTTACGCTTATACCTATCGTTATCTACGTAAGTATATGAAGAACGCTTTTGAAGAATCCGGGCGGGGATTCGGTTTTACATACAATGGCGGAACACTTCGGGTTCTTCGAATCGACAATCAATTCTACCGTGGCCCCCTGCGGTCGATCGAGCTGAAGACACGATATGACCTGCCCTACACTGATCATTTTCCTGTTCAGGGAAAGTATGAACTACTGAAGAATGAATGATAACACGTCGCATTGTGCCGTTAGCCAATGCGATAGTATATTTACCGATTCATGCTGGGTGCCATTCATCATATCGTCAGTAAGCCAGTTGCTTATCTTCGTGATAAACTTTCAGCGCGCCAGTTCTTTATACTTTCAAGCATTTTTGTTGGTCTCTCATCCGGAGCGGCCGCTATTACACTGAAGTATTTTGTTCATTCGATTGCAGCGTTTGTCAGAAGTTATGCTGTTAACTACGAAGGCTTCGTGGTGTTTGCTGCTCTTCCGCTTGTGGGCATCCTGCTTGCTGTGCTGTTTGTGAAATATGCACTTCGTAACAATTTCAAGAAGGGCACGGCCGAGATTGTTTATGCAATTGTAAAGAAGTCAAGCATACTTCCTACTCAACAGATGTACTCGAACATGATCACCAGCGCGCTTACCGTTGGATTCGGAGGTAGCACGGGACTGGAGTCTCCGATGGTGACGACGGGGGCAGCGTTCGGATCAAACTTCGCGCGTACGTACAATTTGTCGTACAAGGACCGGACAATCCTCCTGGGATGCGGGGCGGCGGCCGGTATCGCCGCGGCATTTAATGCGCCAATAGCAGGTGTGCTGTTCGCTGTTGAAGTCATACTTACTGATGTAAGCGTGACCGCATTCGTTCCTCTCATCATCGCCGCAGCTTGTGGAGCACTGCTGTCGAAAGTGGTTGTCAAGCAAGGAGTGATACTAGCCTTTACGTTGCAGCAACCATTTAGCAGCAGTAATGTGCCGTACTACATCATCTTGGGTGTGCTTGCCGGTCTCATGTCGCTCTATTTCGCAGAGGTATTCGGCTGGATTGAAAAAAGAATAAAGTCCGTTCAGAACGTATGGCTGCGGATTCTGGTGGGAGGACTATCGTTATTTGTTTTGCTCATCCTGTTTCCTCCACTGTTCGGAGAGGGCTACACCTCTATAGAGGTCCTTGCTAAGCTCCAATCTGATTCACTGATTGACGCCAGCATCCTGCGCGGTTTCATCAATTCAGAAGGCGTATTGTTGCTGTTCCTGGGTGCACTTATGTTTTTGAAAACTGTAGCCGCTGCCGTAACACTCGGAAGTGGAGGAAATGGGGGCAGTTTCGGTCCATCGCTGTTCGTCGGTGCCTATCTGGGATACATCTTTTCCAGTCTCGTTAACATGACCGGAATAGCCCATATCCCTGTGACGAACTTCACCCTGGTTGGAATGGCAGGTATCCTGAGTGGCGTGTTCTATGCACCTCTCACTGCTATATTCCTCATCGCGGAAATCACCAGCGGCTATGAACTGATGATTCCTCTGATGATTGTTTCGGCGCTTAGCAATACCGTTGCACATTACTTTGAGCCACTTTCCATGGAAGCCAAGAAGCTCTCATCCATGCTCAACCTTACGGTAGAGAACCGCGACAAGTTCCTGCTCAGTAAACTGGATCTCTCGGCACTGATAGAAACCAACTTTTCCGTGCTGGGGATAGATGAACCGGTACAGTCGCTGATCAAAGTAATTTCGTCGTCGAACCGGAACACATTTCCTGTGGTTAATCCAAACCGGGAACTGATGGGCATCATTCATATGGACAACATACGGAGCATCATTTTCAGTCCGGAGAAATATGAAAAGCTGACCGTTAAGGATCTTACCACTAAACCCGCGGCGACCATTGCCCTGCACGAGAATCTCGACACGGTACTAAAGAAATTTGACGATACCAGCCAATGGAACCTGCCCGTGGTTGACAATGGAAAGTATGTGGGCTTTGTGTCCAAATCCAGCGTACTCACCAGGTACCGTTCTGAATTGCTGAAGTCTGTTTAGGCCGAAAATAGATTCGCATCCACCGCCACCCCTACTATCAAAGTTGCTGAAAGTTACCTTCTCAGCCCGCCAGTAGTTGCGTCGGTCGCCCGTGAAAGCTCATTCGCAATATTGCGCCAGTCGTGCGTAATCAGACGGCTCAAGATACCTTTCCACAGCACTACCGAAGCAATTAGACACGGGTCTGATACGGATGTGACACGGGTTTGATACGGGTCTGACACGGGTCTGACACGGGTCTGACACGGGTTTGATACCAGTATACCACCACGATGGCACCACTATAACACCTGTACCACGCCCGCATGCTACAAGGGAAGATTAAGGTCACATGGAATTTCGTGTCAGGCTAACACTTATGCAGATGAGGGGATGCCGGTAAATGCTCAGGCGACCGCGCCGGCTGCTGACTGCAAAACATTCTTTGAGAAATAATGGAAATATTAGCAACAAACGAAAAGGAACGGAAAAAATCCGGACAGTGAAATTTTGGGCCACTGTATATTGCTTTAACAGCGATCAGGAAACCGGTGAATAACCTTAAGCTTCTAAAACCAGGGTTTGGCATCAGATTCTTTCTCGTTGTGAGGCTTGACTGTCGTGTGCCTGGTTACACGACAGATAAACTAATTATTGAATCAAATTTTATGGCTATTCAACAGGGATTAATTCAGCTCACAGGAAGAATCGGAGACCTGATTTTCTACCAGACCGATTACGGATATGCTGTGAGAAGATCAGGAGGCAACGATAGGAACAGGATAAAAAACGACCCTTGTTTTGTGCGAACCCGGGAGTCCAATTCGGAGTTCGCAGAGGCAATGAAGTGTGTTAAACTTTTCCGTGCTGCATTCTCTGACGTGGTTACAAAAGTAGCAGACGGTGGCATCACGAAACGCTTATCGTCGTTGTTCATTAAACTTGTGCAGCAGGATAATATAAATTTAAGGGGCTCCCGCAAGCTTCAGTCCAATGCCCTGGCCGCGTTCGAAGGACTCGAATTCAATAAGCAAACATCGCTGTCGCCAGAGCTCAGGATGTTGGTATCACCGAGCATCGATCGTTCATCAGGTAGGCTGTCCGTTGACGTGAACATGTTTTCCCCGGCAGCAATAATAACTTCACCTCCTGGTGCCACCCATTTCATTTTGACAACGATCGCTGCTGAACTTGACTTCATCAGCCATAAATTTAATTCCAGGAGTTTAAACAGCGAACCTATTCCAATTGACAGGCCACGTCAGGACGCCACATCGTTTGACACCGAGATTGCTGGGAGTACCAAGCCATTGGTCCTGGCTTTCGGCATACACTTCGTTCAAATGATCAACGGGATTTGTTATCCTTTAAAGAACCGTGAGAAAGCCGCTATGCAAATGGTGAAGGTGAGCGCCTATTGAGCGGCGCCTTTCTTTACCGTCATCTTTGCAAGCGTGGCTGCCTTATCGGCTTTACCCAGGCTATACTCTTTCAGAGCAGAGCCCTTCAGCGTAATTTCCAATGTTACGGGTATTGAACAACCTTCACACCGTGTATTGGTTATCTGAAACACCAGCACCTCATCGTCCTTCAGGCTCTTCAAGGTTCGTCCGTACTCAAGGATATTTTCCTTGAGGTCACTCTCGAATTTCGGATACATCTCTTTGACTTTCTTGTCGCGGGTAGCCTGATCCACATCTGCCAGGCCAATCGTTGGAAGGATATACCGACGTGAATAGTCGCCCATTTCGATAGCGCTGAACATCGTCATATAGTAGATGGCGCCAAAGTCTTTGAGGTGTTCGAAGTAGACGTTATCACCGACAAAGTAGGTCTTTGAAATATCCTCGCTGTACAGACGCGTAAAGATGCTGGAGAGCAACTCAAGATCCGCCTCAACTTCCTCTACCGTTTCTGTGTTGATCACCTTGAGTCGTGACTGTGCCTGCTCGCGGGTGAGCTTACCCGTTCTAAGAAGTGTGAGATCCGACTTGAGTGCTTCGACAGAAAGGTGCGTACGTTTTGGTGCTGAAAAATATTGATTCACCCATGCACGTGGCTGATTTCCCTGATTGGTTACAATGACCTTTTCGTTTGGTGCAAGCTGAGCGATGAGATCTCCATAATCGAGAAGGAAGGTAGCTGCTGCGTCAATAACTTTCTTATTAGATGCATCGCGAATGCTGTCCATATCAATCTTCGCACGTTCACGCGATTGATCACCCAGGCTTTCCACGTTTGAATTATTCTGTCGATTTTGCCTGTTGACTATTACGTCCTGCGACCTCGGTGTGCTGCCATCGTATATGCTTACGTTGGTACCACCGCCCGCCGGTGTCCAGATCATGTCATTTTGCTGAAGAACAATAGGTGTCGTGTAATCGGCAGGGAGAACAAAGGTAACTCCATATCCTGCCTGATAACTTCCTCTTACCTGAAGCTGAAAGAATGTACGCTGATTGGCAAACTGTTGTTTAATGAGTGTATACAAAACATTCTCTGCCACTGCGATGTCGCGATCCATTCGCTCCTTGTCAAATCTCTGTGCGTTGACTGCAGCGCTGTTCAATATTATCGATGCCGTCAGTGTGAACAGCATCCAAATCCGTGGTTTCATGGTAGCTTTCAATTTTGAGATGACTTAACTGTGAACCTTGCTCAGGCAGTGATTTAATTTCTTGTTCCCGCCGGTTTGCCTGTGCCCACCGTAGAGATAATGCTTGTTAATATCTGTTCCGTTTCCTGTTTGAACAGATCTGTGTTTTGTTCCAGACTCTTCATTTGCGTCTGGACAACCTGCAGGTCGTCGTTTCTCTGTTGTTGCAGATACTTGGAAAAATCTACGAGCAACCCTTCAACATATTTCTTTTGTTCTGTAGAATTCATTTGAAAGTAACTCTTCACAACCTTTAGGTTTTCGGTCTGCATGCCTGCGACAAATTCACGGATCTGGTCCTGCGAAGCAGCAGAAGATTCCTTTAATAGCTGATCGATCTTGGCTGAGTTCTGGTCGAGATTCCTGTTAATAGAAGCATCCAGTTTCTTTTGTGTAGCCTCCCAGTTAACCTGCATCGCTGCATTGTTCTGAGCGAGGGCAGCGTTGATCATTTGCTGAACGTTGTTTTCAGTAATCGAAGGCGTGGCATTTACAGGAGTAACTTCAACCGGCTTTGAAGGTGCGCCAAAGCTGAGCGACAATTCGTTTCCTGACCATGACGCACGTATGTCAAGCAGCCTGCCTGCAAGCATCACAAGTAGCAACGATGCGGCTATGCTCAGTATCGTTCGAATATAAGGTGTATCCAGCAGACGAGCCCTGGGAGCATCTCCCAGGAACAACGGAGGTGCGATTACCTCCTTGTCTTTAACGTTCGACATGAGCATACGCAGGGACTTAAGCTTTTCAAGTGACGCTCTCGCCTCTTCATTCTCTGCCAAATACTTTTCAACGGCTTCCTTTTCGGAGCCCTCAAGCTCGCCGTACAGGTATGCCATCAAGTCCTGTTCCGTTGCTTTATAAGCCATAACCGATCGTTTCCTTGTTTATGTTTTTACTTTCTAAAACTTTTCTCAATGCTTCGAGTCCATAATACATGCGCGACTTGGCTGTATTTTCTGAGATGTTCAGGATCTCTGCAATCTCTCTGAACTTAAGCCCCTCGTACTCTTTCATGATCACTACTTCGCGTTGCTCTTCATTCACTTCCATCAGGGCATTCTGAAGTACATCGGCAAGCTCCTGCTGCTGAAATTGACGCTCAGGGCTATCGAACCGGCTGGAGGACGATTCCCACCGCGGCGACTCTTCAGCCTCGCGATTCCAAACCACATCAAATGAAAGAGAGCGGTTGTTCTTACGCTTGCGCGCTTCCTCGCGACAGTAGTTTACAGCGATCTTATACAGCCACGACTTGAATCGTGCATTTTCCTGCAGAGAGGGAAGATTCCGACACATGGAAATAAAGGTCTTCTGCGATACCTCCATGGCCATGTCATGGTCCTGAAAGAACTTGTAACCAAAGTTGTAAATCCGCTTATACCAAAGCTGCACAACCCTTCCTTGCGCATTCTGGTCGCCGGCTTTTGCCTGGGCAATGAGATTGTCAGAATGCATCATTGCAGTTTGAGGAAGCGTTTCGGTCACGGGTTTCGGTCTAATTCGCAGTTTTCCGCGTTTTTCTACTTAAAGATGACGGGTTTCAAAAAATAGTTTTAGCCCTTTCTGAAAGTTTTTTAGCACATTCTAAAGCAATTGTGAAAATTTGAACTGAGTCCTGTCAATCAAGCCGTTACATCCAGCTGTCATCGGTTGCATTTGACTAAGATCCAGCGGATTTGCAATAAAAAAAGGGAGACCGGTCACCCTTACCGGTCATCCCTTTGTACACCCTGCTAACTAAAAAAAATAGCGGAGCCCTTATTTTTTGGCCGACGGCGCCTGTATCGGATACTGCTTAAAAATTGACGCAACAGCGGCGTTGATTTGTGCGTCGCGTTTTTCGGGAGTGAGCTTATCATCAAGGGTCTTTTCGCCCCTGCCCTGCCAGATGATCTTCTCTGTTGCTTTATCAATCACATTGATGAACAAAGTGCCATCGACATATTTGTTCACATCGATCGTGGTCGTCGAAAAGCCACCGCCCCATCCATAGCCCCAGCGGCCATATCCACCAGGCCCGGTTGTTGTGGCTGTCGCAGATTCCTCCTGTTGAAGTTTCAAATGAAGATCGACAAGGAAGTCGGGACTTTCTGATTTTGTATAGCCGCGCGCGGCCATTTCCTTTTCAACCGCATTGATAATGCGTGTTTTGTTGAGCTGGTCGATAGCAAGATCCTGCACATGCTTATCCCAGTTATAAGTCATTCCCTTTTTGAAGTCTGCAGACTTATCGAAGTCGTAGCTGGTCGAAACACTTGCGCAGGCAGTGACGACAAGGACAAATACAAATGCCGCATGTTTCATTATCGGTAGCGTTATAGAATAATTGTCTTCTTTTCCGCTACCTAGTTACACACGACTTAATCCATGTAAAAGTTAATTACCGTGTTTAACAGTTAAAGTGACATTCTGTTTTTCTTGGCAAAGCGGGTGCTTTCCCTCTCGATTACATACAACGGTGCACCGCTTAACTTTTGCAATGCTTCATGAATTGCGTTACCAATATCCGGTTGCACGAACAGGTCGTTGATCACAGATTTCTCACTGGGATTAAGATTGGGATAGTTTCTGCGAAACTTAGCGAGTGCTTCGTTTGCTATGTCGGGCTCATCAATGTTTATGGCCGACGCGGCTTTAACCAGAAGCGCCCAATAGGTATCCACCTTCGACTGATCCAGCCACGCAAGCGCCTCTCTGTATTCTTTGTGATGAAATGCATTGATAGACAGACTCACCAAATGCCCCCAGCTTGGATCGGGAAGTAATTCAAGAGCGCGTTCCAACAGCTCCATGCCACGCTCATACCTTCCCAGATAGATGAACAATGATCCAACTGCTGCCTGAAAGTCTACTGAGTTGCTGTTTATCGCAAGACCCTTCTCAATGTATCTGACAGATTCTTCGCCGCGGCCAAAAACCATAGTGATCATAGCCATCGCATGATAGGCTTGCTGACAAGTAGGATCGATGAGCAATGCCTCACGTGCAAGGTCCATGGCTTTCAATAAAAGTTCTCCCCTTTCCTTATCGCCTTCGAAGAAAGCTTGCCTGCAAGTTATCTCGGAAAGATAGGCGGCAGCGAGAGCGTTGTCAGGCATACGCGCGCGTACGTCCTCGTAATACATTCTTGCCGCACGGGTCTTGAGTGGATCGAAATGAGTTATGTTCTGCTTATACCAGTACGATAAGGGACGATGGGTGTCGCCTGAAGAATGCAATGCCATATGCTGAGCTTCGACACGTGAAATCACACCGTTAATACCGGCTATAGCTGCAACCGTCCGCGCGACTACTTCTTCTTCCATTTGCCACAGCTCGTCAAATGTCATCGTGAAAGTATTTGACCAGTGCTGACGACTGTCTCTGCCGAGTAAATACACGAATACGCGCATGCGTTGATTGACCATATGGATGGTCCCCCTTATAATGTAGTCGGCTCTTTGTGACGTGGCCGGGTCAGCCTCAACAGATATCACGACGATGTCTTCAAATTTGGTGAGCTCAGAACTCAGATACTCAGGCAGGGACGAATGAATTTCCACCTGGTCGCTGGTGACAATCTTGAAGGGCGCAACAAAGATAGATGGCTTTCCTTCCAGGCGCTCCAGAGGCGATGGACTAAGGCTGTCTGCCCTGGACTTTGCTACGTCATACGTTATTTCATGGGACACCTCTGAGGCGGCCACAAAATTTGCCAGGGTATTGATTTCAAACGTAGGCACATAACTTCCCTTCGGAACCACGATTGCAATTGGATCGGTGGCACCGTCGGTCTGATAATATTCGCGCAAGGCGCGCCTCAATCTTCCTGCATGGATTCTTACAATAGAATCGATCTGCGGATTGAAGTCAGGATCCTTCTTCAGAGCAGCAACTCCGATAGTGTATTCCTTTAGCTCGTGTGCCCTACCTTCAATAGTTTCCTGCACAATGTGCTTAAGAAACCTGGCGAGAACCGATGAATGCAAAAAATTTGCCGAGGCAAGTACACGATCCAGTTGCCTTACAACTTCGTGATTGGTAATGGAGTTCATGTTTCTATAGCGTTAAACCCAACATCTGACTTTCACCGTAAAACACGGTGTACAACTTCTAAGAAAATTTAACACTCGATAAATTCACCCTAAGAGATACATCTGTGTCTCAGTGATTCCTGGGCGAACTTCAAAATACCGTAGGTAAGTTAAGCAAAATCCGGCCATTCCAAGGCTGTTATCCATTCATGCGAGAAAAATCCGACGCGTTTGCGTGTTAATCCGGAGTCGTCAATATGAGCGAGGACATCAAGTTCATTCTAAACCGTTTTCCCTCTTTTAAGGAGGAAATTATTGAGGCGTATACCGACAATGACGAGTTTAAAGGTCTTTGCGAAGACATATTTACTATGACGCAAACGCTTGAACGCCATGAGAGGAAACTATTTTCTAATCAGAATCACGAACTTGAGTATCGAAAGCTCTTGCTTGATCTGGAAACCGAATTACTAAAATATCTCGGAAAGTCGAGAAGGACGTGATCCGTGGGAGCCACAATCGGATACTTTCTTCCGGATCGTCCGGAATTGCCAGCAGCGATGTGTACGCCTGCACATAATGCACGGCAAACGCACGGAAGCTGCAAGGGTTAACTGTTAAGTCCCCGTTTAACTGTCGCTGCGTATTCAATATCTCTAAATATGTATTTGGCAGAACCGATCGATGTCATAATCTAAAAAAGAAGAAATTATGAAGGTATTGTTACGTGTATGGGGAATGGGGATGATCATGGGCATCGTTTGCGGATGCTACCCCAATGGACCTGATTATGTTAATGACCTGGACCTCGTTGTCACGAGGTTTGACAAGACATTCAATTTTAAGAACGTTCGCACTTATGCAATTCCAGATGACGTAGTGAAGATCACAGGTAACGCGTCTAAGGGTGATGAGATAGTGTTTGTCGACGATGAATATGCGCAGGTCATACTCAAAGCCGTTAAAGACAATCTGGAGTCGTATGGCTGGGAGCAGGCTGATGTTTCGACGGCTGATGTGGTGATCTTTCCAACTGCAATGTCTTCAACAACTTTTGTCTGGTACTATGACTGGTGGTGGTGGGATTGGTGGTACCCGTGGGATTATTTTGGATGGTACTATCCATACGACATCTATGGAGGCTCTTACACGTCGGGCACTGTGTTTCTACAGATGACGCACCGCGAAGGTCAGACCGCAGTGGGCAATCTTCCGGTACCATGGGCTGCAATCCTCAACGGCTTGCTGGAGGGCGGTACAAATAATGTCGACTCGCGAATTGAGCGAGGCATTGATCAGGCATTCAAGCAATCACCTTATCTGGATATTGACAAATAAACCGTAGATGCCATGAAATATTTATACGCAATATTGTTGTGTAGCATCGGTCACTCTGCTCTTGCCCAAAGCTATGCGTCTGCACAATATTCCATCAATTTTCCCATGGGGAACACAGCAGATTTTATATCGAAGCCAAGTTTTAGAGGACTTACATTTGATTATCGGTATGAAGTGACACCCAGGATCCTGGTTGGTGTGAGCGCAGGCTGGTATACATTCTACAATGAAGCTGGCTACGATTCATATACTTCAAAGGACGAGTCGATCACAGCGAGCGGACAACAATTCCGCTACATGAACAGTGTACCCTTGCTGGTTATGGCAGACTATTATTTTTCAGAGGCAGATTTGAAACCGTTCGTGGGGGTTGGCCTTGGCACGACGTATAACCGTGTTGATCTCGAGATGGGTATGTACACATGGAGGGCCGACCCGTGGCAGTTTTCGGTTGCACCCGAAGCAGGTTTAGCTTACAAAATTGCAGAGGGAACATCAGCGCTTGTTTCGGTGCGATACAATATGAGCTTCAGTTCCCGCGATCTGGACTCACAATCATTTCTTGGACTGAATCTTGGATTAGTTACATCGCTTGGCCGATAGTTCGGTCATCGCGAGGTCGTGATTCCGCAATCATTGCCTCAGCTTAATTATTAAATAAGTGCGGCTTAACATGAAGACCTTATTGAAAGTCGTACTTACGGCGACACTTGCATTGCTCGTCACCTTGTCGGTATGTGCTCAGAAAAAAAGTAAGCCATCGATGTTCGATTCCCTCGACCACAAGTTGGACATGAGTGACTTTCTGATAGAAGCGAACGGATTCATACCAGTGCCGGTAATAGTCACAGAACCAGCACTTGGAGGATTTGGACTTGGAGTCGCTCCCATCTTCATCACCCGGCGCAAACCGACAGTCGATAAGTCTGGAAAAGCTGTGAGAATTCCGCCGGATGTCACAGGGGGTGTTGGCATGTATACAGTAAACAATACTTGGGCTGCACTGGCATTTCGTCAGGGCACATGGCTAAAGGCGGGGAGTAAATATCGCGCAGGTGGGGGTTACGCCAACATTAACATGAAGTTCTATCGAAACACTGCAGCCGGTAAAGAGTTTTCAACAGAATTTAATCTTCGAACGACACCGTTTACCGGATCTTTATTAAAACGTTTTGGGAGTACACCCTGGAGCGCAGGAGTTGATTATACTTTTCTAAATACTAAAGTATCCGTAGATGGCGGTTCATTACCTGATTTCGTTAAGAGCAAAGAAATCAATAGCAGAGTGAGTATGCCAGGACTGACATTGGAATTTGATAGTCGGGATAACATCTTCACGCCGAACAAAGGCATCCGGTCTCAGGTGAATGTAAGCTTCTCTGATGATGGATTTGGGAGTGATTACAATTACCAAAATCTGAATGCTTTCATCTACGGCTACTTCCAAATGTTTCACAACGTTGTGACGGGTTTGCGCTATGAGATGCAACAGGTATTTGGCGATGTACCTTTCTATCTTGAGCCTTATGTTGATTTACGTGGTGTTCCCACCGCACGATACCAGGGAAACATATTTTCAGTTGGAGAAGTAGAGGTACGGTGGGACATTGTTTCCCGTTGGAGTGTTGTTGGGTTCGGAGGCGCTGGTAAAGCTTATGATAGCTGGGGAGAATTTAAAAATGCAAGCTGGGTAGGAAGTGGAGGTGGAGGATTTCGCTATTTGATAGCTCGGAAGTTCAAAGTGCGAATGGGAGTTGATCTCGCACGCGGACCGGAACAATGGGCGTATTACATCGTATTCGGAAGTTCCTGGTTAAGGTGAAATGAGCTGCGGATAGCATCGCGAACGTTTATATGTAACACATAATATGATACGCCGCTATCAAGAGGAGTTGACATTTGAGTCAAAGTAATATGTGCTGAGGCAGCGCGATTTTTGATATCGGTCAGGAGTCAGGCGTTGAACTTCTCATCGCAAAATTTTAAGGATTTCAACAAACAACAAAACATTAACCCTAATACAATGAAAACTCTCTTAACAACATGCGCGGCACTGTGCATCGCTCTTAGCAGCTATGCCCAGGATGAAAAAGTTAAAGAAATGGACGCCAAACTTGTTAACAAGGATGCGGTACCCGGACCGGTTGTAGCGAAAGCAGAGAAGGATTTCCCAGATGCATCTCCATTCAAATATTATAATGTGGGCGAAACGACGGTGAACCGTGACTGGCGTGTGTCCGAATCCGTGGACATGAAGCCTGGCCAAAAAATAGACTATTACAAAGTTGACATGAAGGGGAAGAACTCAAACTTTGAAGCCCTTTACGATGCAACGGGCAAGTTGATTATGTCCAGGGAAGAACAGAAAGACGTTGCCTTGCCGCCTGCGGTTCGCACTGCCTGGGCAAGCGGAGAATACAAGGATGTCGCTCTGGCCAAAGACAAGCATGTTAAAGTTATTGATCACGGAAAAAAAACTGAATACTATGTACTGTCTTTGAAAGACGGCCGGAAGGTAACTTACGATTCGAATGGGAAAATGCAGAAAGTGTCAAAGTAACATTATGCTTGTAATCATGGCGTCGGCTCTGACGCCATGATTAGGCAACCAAATACCAGGAACGACCATCCTGCTATGAATTTGAAGCCACTTTTATTGCATATCGATTGCATCTTGTATATTGACGAGTCGCGTCACCCTGACTCATGGATCGTCAAAAAGAGGTAAAAGAGATTTCAATACGACCAGCGCAAGGTTTGTCATTTCCAAAGTGGTCTGTCATTGTCGTTCTCATGTCAATCCTCACTTCTCAGACCTCGAATGCCCAGGTACTCATCAGCCTGGTCTTTGGCGACAAACTCAATTCCAACAAAATAGAGTTCGGCCTGGACGGCGGAATAAGTATGTCCAATCTGGAGGGACTTCCTATCAGCAAACCGCGAACAGCCTTTAACCTGGGATTTTACTTTGACATCAAGCTGCGCGACACCTCTTGGATGGTGCACACCGGTGTAATGGTGAAGTCTTCGTTTGGTGCGCGCAAACTGCCGGTATATCCTCTAGGCGATCCAGAACTCGACGCGGTATTCACTAACGGCTCAGTTACACGCAAGCTTGGTTATTTCAATGTGCCCGTCATGATGAAGTACAAGTTTACGCGCAGGTTCTCTGTCGAAGCAGGCCCCATGATAAGTCTCATGAACAAGGGTGTGGATGAGTTTATCAACTCTGTTGCAGATGACGACGATCTTATTCACACGGTGAAAATTAAGAAACAATATCATCCTCTGGACTTCGGTTTGATTGGCGGGGTTTGCTACCGACTAATGAAAGGACATGGTTTAAATCTCGGCGTCAGATACTACTTTGGTTTTACTGATATTGAAATTGATGACAGCGGACCAGATGTTTTCAATCGTTCGTTCTATGCCTATGTCGGAATACCAATTGGCATCAGCAAGAAGGCCAGAAAGGCCAGTCAAAAGGAATGATGTTTTACCTTCCATTAACCGTTAACTGAAGGTCACCATCTGCGATTCGTTTACAATTGACATACAATTCGTAGGTTTATGATGATCGGTCCGTACACAACTGACTAATCACTTTCAGCTTTGAATCCATCGTCGTACATGAAGTGTAGATTACTGCTCATTTGGTTCGTGGTGATTTGCCCGTCAGCAATGTCGCAATCGCGCAACGGGCAATTGTGGGCAGAGTATATGCTCAACTATGCGTTTGCCAATTCCTTTAATCTTGAAAACACAATATCCTACAGCACCGCGTTTACCACGCCCAAATGGCGATCGTTCGAGTATAGCCCAACACTTGATTACTCAGTATTAAACTGGTTGACACTTACGGCCGCAGCTACCATGACATTTACTGCGCAAACCGAAGACTACAATACGTTTGAACTTCGTCCCGCAATTGGCACGCGCATTCATATTACTCCCAATCAACGAGTATTGCTCAGGACATATCTCAGAGTTGAACAGCGGAACCTGAAAAATTTAGATACCAAGGAATGGGAGACGTCTTACCGGCCACGTGTAAGACTTGAATCAATCATTCCCATTAACCGTAAGAGCTATTATGAAGACAGGTTGTGGTATGGAATTGTTGACGTAGAATTGCTTTATACCACTAACGATGTGAAAGAGCGATTTGCCAACAGGTTCCGAATCAGAACGGGCGTTGGGTATAGACTCAACGCGGGCAGTCGCTTCGAGTTGATCTATATGTTACAGGAATCGCGAAATGGAATCAATGAGGCTTTCACAAGCGTTGACAACATTATTCGAGTTCGTTATCGGCAATTCCTGAGGGTTCAAAAGAAGCATATCGAAGGAACTGGCAATTGATTGTCATTCCGGAGAACAGAAGAAGGCAACGACAACAACTGTTTTGAGAAAACTATATGACCAAAAAGGCTATCGGTAAAAAAAGTTCGCCAACAGATGTAAAGGGATTTCTGGACGAGTTGAATCATCCTTTAAGAAAAGTAATTGATGACCTGAGAGGAATTATCACGAGCGCATCTCCGGACCTTGAGGAGAATATCAAATGGAACGGGCCCAATTTTTTTCACGAAGGTGAAGATCGCATAACGATGAAAATCCATCCGCCAACTCAGATACAACTCATATTTCACCGAGGGGCAGCAGTGCTTGAACAGCCTCCAGCGCCTCTGATAGAAGATAATTCCGGCATGCTCAATTGGAGAGGAAATGACAGAGCCATTGCCAGTTTCCGGTCGGAAGCGGAAGTGATCAAACGCAAGGCTGCTTTAACCCGTGTTGTCAAAGCGTGGGTTGATGCCCTCGATGCGGGCAATTGATTTGTCGCAATGTACCCTTTGGTTTGTCGCATCCGACAAGCAGACAAATCGCTATGATTGCTGAGATTTGTATCATCAGCAGCAATGAACGCGGCTGAGGCAAATACATCAAAGAAATAAACTTCAACATTATGACTACCCTTTCGCTTACTGAAACTATTCCCAGTAAATCACAACGCATCACTGGCTGGGTGATGAGTGGATTCGTGATCATGTTTCTGCTGTTCGACTCTGTAATCAAGTTCGCCATGCCACCACAGGTTGTAGAAACAACGGTTAATGAATTAGGCTTCAAGCCGCATCATATTGGCCTCCTCGGAGTGATTGGATTAGTCGCAGTTATTCTGTACGCAATCCCCCGGACGGCGGTGCTTGGAGCAGTTCTGATAACAGCTCAAATGGGAGGCGCAATTGCCATTCATGTGCGTGTGGACAATCCGTTGTTCAGTCATCAGTTATTTCCAGTATACATTGGAATTCTGATGTGGGGAGGTCTGTGGCTGCGGCTACCTGCGCTGAGACGACTATTCCCGATCGTGCGGGAAGCCTAGCGCAGATGGTTCTAGGTACTCGTGAATGCTTGTTTCAGCAGACTGACTCAATTAATTCGCCGGGCCCAAAGCTCTCAACTGTTAACTTTGTACCTTTCCTGAGAGAAAACAATAACCTTGAGAGTAAACAACAACGCTATGGCTGAACGCATTTCTCCCTTAATCGATGCTTCCGAGCTGATGTCGCTCCTGAGCAAAAGTGATGTCGTATTGGTCGATGCAAACGGGGCACCAGATGCCCGCACAACCTACGACGATCATCACCTGGAAGGTGCAGTCTTTGTTGACATGAACAGGCAACTTGCCGAGATCGGCCCCGATGCTTCCAAAGGTGGTCGCCATCCATTGCCGTCAGCAAAGAAGTTTGCTGCATCGCTGACCTCGCTTGGAATTACGCCTGATAGCCGGGTCGTTGCCTACGACGACAAGAACGGAGCAAACGCTGCTGCGCGGCTCTGGTGGATGTTGAAAGCAGTCGGGCATAAGCGTGTCCAGGTCCTCGATGGCGGGTATCAGTCGGCAGTAGCAGCCGGGTTTCCTGTTTCGAAGGAATCGACAGTTCCCCAAAAAGTAGCCCCCTACCCTGCCAGTGAATTCCGGCTGCCGCTTGCTGGCATGTCTGATGTAGACGAGGCCAGGCAAGATTCCGGATCTGTTGTCGTTGATGTTCGCGATCCGGATCGTTATAATGGCATTAAGGAACCAATCGATCTTATTGCAGGACATATTCCCGGAGCCGTGAATATTCCGTTTGCTTCAAACCTGAATGCTGATGGCAAGTTCCTGTCGCCTGAGGAGTTGCGTGCAAAATATCAACAGGCATTTGGTGAGATAAGTGCCAGCCATGTGATCGTCCACTGCGGGTCCGGAGTAACGGCATGCCATACGCTCCTGGCACTCGACCAGGCTGGTATGGAAATTCCAAAGTTGTATGTGGGCTCCTGGAGCGAGTGGTCCCGTAATGACAATCCTATGGAACCCGATCAAAAGTAATTTTGTCAGGTTTTACTATGGCCTGTGATCGGTGGCCTGAGAGGTCATTTTATTAGATTTGCGGGCCATGAAGAATATCATTGCCTTTTTGATACGTTATGTACCGCGGAAGTACCTGCAGAGGGTAAGTGGCGTGGGAATGAAAATACTGGCCATTTTGTACAGTGGCAAAGGAGTCCAGTGCCCAATCTGTGAACGGGAATTCAAGAAATTTCTGCCTTATGGACGCATCAATCCCCGGCAGAATGCACTGTGTCCCAGCTGCCTGTCGCTTGAGCGACATCGGTTGATATGGCTTTACCTGAAAGACAACAGCGATGCGCTCACCAGAAAACAAAGAGTGCTGCATATTGCGCCGGAGGCGTGCTTCATGAAACGGCTGGAGGAGATTCATGGTGACCAGTACATCACCGCTGACATTGAATCGCCTTTGGCCAAAATCAAAGCAGACATTCATCACTTACCTTTCGAGAGTAACACATTTGATGTGGTATTATGCAACCACGTACTGGAGCATGTTCAGGATGACATCGCCGCCATGCGGGAAATGACACGGGTTCTTAAACGTGAAGCATTTGCCATCCTCCAGGTACCGTTCTTCCGACCGATCGACGATACCACATATGAAGACCCTGCCATTACGAGCCCTCGCGACAGGGAACGCATCTTTGGACAGGCTGATCACGTCCGTAAGTATGGCCACGATTATCCGTTGCGCTTAAAACGAGGGGGGTTCACTCCGATCGAAAGTGATTACGTTGATCACCTGAGTGAAGCCGATCAAAAGAAATACGGTCTTGTTAAGGGTGAGATTCTTTACGGAGGATTCAAAGGCGAATATGCCCCGCCTTCGTAAGCGAAGGTTTGGCAGCACAGTTTCATACAAAAAGAAAAGGCCACCTGGGTGGCCTTTTACTTTTTTGAGTGTCGGTGACACTATTATTTTAAAGTTTGCCGACGAACAATTCCGTCTGCAACTCTTTTAACAATTTGATTAACCTAATTTCTCAAGCACATCCATTACTTCTCGCACAGCTGCACGGCTTGATTCGAGCAGAGCTTTTTCACCGGCATTCAAATCGAGTTCGATAACCTTTTCGATACCGTTCTTACCAAGAACTACAGGGATACCAAGGTAGCAGTTCTTAATTCCGTACTCGCCTTCAAGCTTCATACAAACCGGGAACACACGACGTTGATCTTTAACGATCGCTTCAACCATTTGTGCTGCGGCAGAACCAGGAGCGTACCAGGCAGATGTGCCCATCAGCTTCACGAGTTCACCACCACCAACTTTGGTTCGCTCAAGGATAGCAGTCAATTTATCTTTGTCGATCAACTCTGTAACAGGGATGCCCGCGACAGTAGTGTAACGAGGGAGTGGCACCATTGTATCACCGTGACCACCGAGCAGCATGGCCTGAATATCTTTAGGAGAAATATTCAGTGCTTCTGCGAGGAATGCACGATAGCGGGCTGTATCCAAAATACCTGCCATACCCATCAAGCGAGTTCTAGGAAACTTACTTGTAATATGCGCCTGATAGGTCATCACATCGAGCGGATTAGAAACGACGATGATAATCGCCTCAGGTGAATACTTTACAATATTCTCTGTAACAGACTTTACGATACCGGCGTTTGTTCCGATTAAGTCATCACGACTCATGCCAGGCTTTCTGGGAAGACCTGAAGTGATCACCACGACGCTGGAACCTGCTGTCTTAGCGTAGTCGTTCGTAACGCCAACTGTTCTGCTATCGTAAAGGTCGATGGGCGCTTTTTGCCAAACATCAAGGGCTTTGCCTTCAGCGAGACCTTCTTTGATGTCTACCAGTACTATCTCATTGGCTACTTCACGGTAGGCCAGTACATCAGCGCAAGTGGCACCTACGTTACCAGCGCCAACTACGGTCACTTTCATTTTTAATTGGGTTTAAATGATTGGATAAAGACCTCCTTTTGAGGCGCGGCAAGTTATTAATTCGATACCGATTTGAAAATTATTTTTCGCAAAAGACGAACGCACCAAAATGGTCCGGGACCAGGAAAACATTTCTATAAACGACTGATCTCTAACCTGATACGTTTCGTGGTGGCCGTAGTTATCTTGAATCGATCGTCTATTCTCAGACCGGAAACCCAGACAATATTGCCGTTTGACTCCACTACAGTTACCAGTTCCTTGTCGGCAACCGAGAGTTTCTCGTCAACCAGAAAGTCACTCAGCTTTTTCCGGTGTCCCAGACCCAATGGAAAAAAGAAGTCACCCGCCTTCCATTTTCTCCAGGTCAACGGCAGAGATACATTTGATGCATCGAGAATTGCCGTGTCTTGTGAATTGTTTAAATGACTGTCGGAAGGCTCGGTTTCAGAAACACTATGAAATGCAAGTGACCAGGGTCCCATATAGTATGCTCCGGTTGCACCATTAACTATTACCTCATTCCACTCATTCTTTTTTTCTATGATGATGATATCTGTACGATCCAATACAAGAAGGTGAGTCGGTGAAGTGAAACGCTTCCCAGGCTGACCATGTACGGCGCGCAGTATGTCACAAGCCTGGTCGAAGTTAAAACCAAAGTTTCTGATGAATCTCCAAAGCATCGCCGGATTGCCGGGATATTCATCAAGTGCCGTCTTGCTCACTAAGGTTCTGCCCTGAAACTCCCTGACGTATTCAGTCTTCCATTTTTCGGATGCGCGGAGAATGATGCTGATCTCCTGATTCACCTTGTCATATCCATTTCTCCAGGTTGATTCAAGTGAGGGATTCATTTCACGCAGATGAGGCATCACATGATGTCGAATATAATTTCTCTGATAGTTATCCGAATGATTACTCTCATCTTCGCGCCAGACAATTCCATGCACATCGGCATACTTCTCAACCTGTTTTCGGGAAGCAAACATCAATGGTCTGATAATGCGACCATTCTTTATGGGCACTCCTGAAAAACCATCTACGCCACTTCCTCTTATAAGATTAAGAAGTATGGTTTCCATAGTATCATCGAAGTGATGTGCAGTAGCTATGTGATCAAATTTCTTTGCGTCGGCCAGTTCTTTAAACCAGGCATATCTCATTTCACGCGCCGCTAATTGAATGGATAAAGAATTTTCCCACGCATACTCTTCAGTGTTAAAGCGACGGGTAAAGAAGGGTATATTAAACGCCTTGCAGACTTCCGTGACAAATTGCTGATCGCCGTCTGACTCATCTCCCCGCAGTTGAAAATTTGCGTGGGCAACGGAGATATTGAAACCAGCCTCACGGAAAAGGTACAGCATGACAATAGAGTCGATACCACCGCTAACGGTGAGCAAAGTTGAATCGCTCTGAGAGCACAACTGATTCCGGCTAACGAACTGCAAAAACTGGTCAAGCATTCTGCAAATGTACGATTTCGACTCCCAATGGATGGACAGGACTGCATTTTTTGGCCCAATGGTTGTAGCTTGCAGACGCGATGAAAAACGGACCATCCTCCATAACGCACTCCACGAGCTGTTATTTTTCCGGACTTTGTTCCGGCTTGATCCTCAGCATATTAGTGTGTGTGGTTCTGGTGGTGACTTCGGCGACAGAGGTTTCGGCCCAGAAACGCCTCAAGCTCAAACACGGCGATCAGCTGCGCAGCGGGAAGGATGCTGCCGGAAACAAGTTCGACAGGGTTATCGGTAATGTTATTTTTAATCAGAACACAACGACGATATACTGCGATTCTGCCTATTTCTACAAGCAGAAAAACTCTATTGAAGCATTTGGTCACATTCGTATAACGGAGGGAGACTCCGTTACGATCACCGGTAACCGGTTGGAATATGATGGAAATACCAAGCATGCAAAGCTGCGGAAGAACGTCGTGTTCACGAAACTTGCAACGTCTACGCTATACACAGAGTTTCTCGACTTCAGTCGTCCCGATAATCTGGCCTTTTACTATAACGGAGGAAAGTTAGTCGACAGTATAAATGTGCTGACCAGCAGTAAGGGATATTATAATGTAAATAACAACATGGCATCGTTCAAGAAGGATGTTGTTGTTACCCATCCCGACTACATCATGAAGGCTGACAGTCTGCAATACAATTCGAAAAGCAAAGTCATATACTTCCGTACCCCGACAAACGTGGTGCATCGGAAAGACAGCAGCACGTTCGTATATCAATCCGGTGAGTACGACACGCGCGCACGCCACTCTGTTGCAGAGCAAGGCACAGGAGAGACTTCAGAATACAAGGTGGTAAGCAAAGACTATCAGCTTGATGATATGCGCAAGATTTATAAACTGCGAGGCGATGTTGTAATGACTTCTAAGAAAGATAACCTTCTCATATTCGGGCAGGCTGCCGACTATTACCGGGCGAAGGGTTACTCAAAGGTTTATAATCGCGCCTATGCGGCAAAGATCACCGACAACAATGATACGCTTTTCATCGCGGCCGATACATTGGTATCAATCGAGAATGAAGACGAATCCAAGAAGCGGTTGCTGGCTTACAACAATGTTCGTATATACAAAAGCGACATGCAGGGAATTGCCGACTCGCTAGAGTACCGTACGCTGGATTCAGCTTTGTATTTTTATAAGCAGCCCGTTCTTTGGACTCAGGGTAATCAAATGTCGGCTGATTCAATACAAATGATCCTGCGCAACCAGACCATTGATAAGGTTTATCTGAATGCTAACGCCTTTGTGATTTCAAGAGATACTTTGCTGAACTTTAATCAGATCAAAGGCCGGCATATGACGGCGGAGTTTAAGAACCAGAAGATAAACCGGGTTTACGTCAATGGTAACGGAGAAAGTATATACTTCCTGCTGAGCGAAAAAGAGGGGGGTGCCATGGGTATGAACAGGATTATCTGCAGCGACATTACCATCAGGTTTTCTGATGGACAAGTGAAGACCCTAAGTTTCTACAGGCAGCCCGATGCACGCTTTATCCCACCCCACGAGCTAAAAAAGGAGGAAATGACTCTTAGAGGGTTCACCTGGAAGGAAGACAAGAAGCCTGAAAGGAGCGACGTTGTCGGATCTCGTCCCTAGGAGACAGCCATTTACAATCGCCGCAATCGTTTGCTCTAAAAAGTTAACCTGTTGGTAACGAAAATGTCATGGTTCTATTATGACAAAACCGCAAAAAGTTTAACTTTTGTGAAATTCGTTCGGAGCCATGAAGATTGTGTTGTTAGTGGTGATGGTGGTTGTTTTGAATACTGTGGCATTCCCACAGGGATTCGAAATAACAGGCCTCCAGGACAACTACAACGGCACAATCGGAGAAACCATCAAGGCTCCCGTCAGGATCAAGAACACCTCTGACAAGGCCATTACGGTCGTTATTCGCAAGATTTCCAGTCAAATCGGATCCACACAAAAGAACTATCTGTGTATTGATGGCAACTGCCTCGATCAACGGGTAGAAGACTACATTGTGAAGCTGGATGCCGGCCAAAGTCTGAACACCTTTCAGATTGTGCTGGACGCCGGGCTTGTATCTGGAGAAAGTGTAGTTAAGTACCAGATTTACAACCGCATCAACCCTGGCCAGCCTGTAGAATTCGACCTGAATTTCAACGTAGAGGAGCGACCGGAAAAAGAAAATATATACTCATCCCGCTTTGTGACCCTTCACGATGTCTACCCCAATCCAGTTGTAGATCAGGCCGTTGTAGACTATAAAATCCTCAACGAACGCATTAAGGCAAAGCTCGTCGTCCACAATTTGCTGGGCAATGTGGTTGGAGAATACTCGCTTCCCAGCTTCGAAAACCTTGTTCGCGTAAAAACTGACGACCTGGCCGCTGGAATCTATTTTTACACCCTGTACGTGGACGATGAGAGCGTGATGACCCGCAAGCTGATCGTACGAAAATAAATCGCGGATTTAGCGCCCTAGCGGGAAACCTTCCTGTTTTTCACTTCATCCCATTATTGTACTATATTTGCGGGCTTATGCGACGCCATTCAACGATCCTTGTACTTGTTACCGTGCTATTGACCGGTGTATCATGTAGTAACTTCCGGAAAATTGAGAAGAGCCAGGACTGGCGTGTGAAATACGATGCGGCACTGAAATACTACAATAGCAAGAAGGACTACTACAAAGCATCGGTGCTTTTCGAACAAATCATTCCCATCGTGCGTGGATTACCCGAGGGTGAAAAGGTTCAGTTTAACCTGGCATACTGCCAGTATTACGACAAGCTTTATCTTCTGGCTTCGGAGCAGTTCAAAACGTTTTACGAGACTTATGGTCGCAGCGCACTGGCAGAAGAAGCTCGTTACATGTACGCATACTCGCTTTACAGATCATCGCCTAATTCCAATCTTGACCAGTCGAGCAGTGTCGATGCAATGTCTGCCATGCAGTCATTCCTGAACCGGTATCCCGCCAGCTCATTTAAGGACCAGGCTGTAGAGGTCATACTTGACACTCAGCAGAAGCTTGAGAAGAAAGGATTTGACAATGCATATCAGTATTATAAGATGCGCAGCTACAAGGCAGCGATTGTTGCGTTGCGTAACTTCATTGATAATTTCCCTGACTCAAAATATCTCGAACGGTCGTATTATCTGGTGATCGTATCAGAGTACAGACTGGCAGAGCAAAGCATTTATAGCAAACAGCTTGATCGTTATAAGGAGGTAGTTGAACACTATAAAACTTTTGTGGACAAGTATCCCAATAGTACCTACCTCAATGATGCAGAGAAACTTTATGCATCAAGTTTGGAAAAAGTAAACAAGTCGAAAATCCGTAATACTTAAACAAATGGCAGTTCAATCATCAGTCATTACTCGCGATGTAGAAAAGATTGCAGCGCAAACTGGAAACATCTATGAATCAGTAGTGGTTATTTCCAAGCGTGCTCGTCAAATCGCGGTAAACATTAAAGAAGAGCTTAACAACAAGCTTGCTGAATTTGCTACCACCGTGGACAACCTTGAGGAAGTGTTCGAGAACCGCGAACAGATTGAGATCTCAAAGTTTTATGAACGTATGCCGAAGCCTACAACCACGGCAACAGAAGAATTCCTGGAAGGAAAGTTGAACTTCCGGATGAGAAATGAATTGAATTCGAAGCAGGATCTCTGATCTTAGCCATCTCATGTTGAAGGGTAAGCGTATTCTGCTGGGCGTTTGTGGCGGCATCGCTGCTTATAAAACGGCCGTGCTAACGCGTCTGCTGGTGAAAGAGGGTGCCGTCGTGAAAGTTATCATGACACCATCGGCGCACGAGTTCATTACTCCGCTTACCCTTTCTACATTATCAAAGAATCCGGTATTGACGGCCTTTTCAAAAGGCGATACGGGCGAATGGAACAGCCACGTAGATCTGGGTTTGTGGGCTGATGTAATGGTGATCGCACCTGCAACAGCCAACACGATCGCGAAAATGGCTCACGCCCAGGCTGACAATTTATTGTTGGCGACTTATCTATCGGCCAGATGTCCTGTGTTCGTGGCCCCTGCTATGGACCTGGATATGTTTCAGCATCTTTCGGTCAGGGAGAACCTCGAGAAGTTACTTTCATACGGTAATCACATCATTGATCCGGGCATCGGAGAACTTGCCAGTGGTTTGTCTGGTCAGGGACGAATGGCGGAGCCTGAGGACATTCTTCAAAAAGTACAGATGTTTTTCACCAGCGTGCAGCCACTACGTGGTGTGAAGGCCCTGGTGACTGCAGGACCTACACTCGAGGCCATTGATCCTGTTCGATTTATCAGCAATCACTCCAGTGGCAAAATGGGATTCGCAATCGCTGAAGCACTTGCGAACTTTGGGGCCGAGGTACATTTAGTCTGTGGCCCAACCCAACAACATACTAACCATCCACTCATCAGCGTTACGCCTGTAATCTCCGCGGAGCAAATGTACGAGGCGTGCAGGAAAAGCTTTGAAACTGTTCACATCGCAGTACTAGCAGCAGCAGTTGCAGACTACCTCCCCGTGACGGCAGCGAGTGAAAAGATTAAGAAGAAGGACTCCAATATTAACCTTGAACTGACTAAGACGCGGGACATTGCAGCGGAGCTTGGAAAAGGGAAACGCGTTGATCAGGTCCTTGTAGGATTTGCTCTAGAAACCAATGATGAAGTTTCGAATGCATTGAAAAAACTGAAGGCCAAGAATTTTGATTTGATCGTACTGAACTCACTGCAGGACAAAGGAGCTGGGTTCGGACTTGACACCAACAAGGTGACGATCATTGATCGGAATGAAAAGGCAACCACTTTTGAGCTTAAAGGCAAGCGCGAGGTGGCCAATGACATTGTAAATGCCATTGTGGAAATCTTACAGACGAAACGGTCGGTCACGAGTTTATAAAGGTCAGACCCGATCATTATTTTTTTAGTTAGAACACCTTGTAACGATGCGTAAACTTTTTGCACTGCTATTGATAGTCTGTGTCGGAACGCCGCTTCTTGGGCAGGAATTGAACTGCACCTGCACCATTAACTCGACCCAGATCACTACCTCTGACCGTGGTATTTTCCGTGACATGAAATCAGCGATCGAACAGTTCATGAATTCCCGTAAGTGGTCGGGCGATGCTTACAAGAGCCATGAGAAGATCAAATGCAACCTTTTGATGACAATCACCAAGATGCCTTCAGTCGGAAACTTCTCGGCATCACTCCAGATACAGTCAGCACGTCCGGTGTTCAATACAAATTACTCGAGCCTCACATTCAATTTTGCCGACCGGGATTTTGAGTTTGAGTACATCGAGTCGTTGCCAATGGAGTACAACGACAACACCTTTACGACGAACCTCACCTCGATGCTGGCGGTTTACGCCTACCTCATGATCGGTGTGGATTCTGATTCCTTTGCTGAACTTGGAGGTACCCCCTATTTCCAAAAAGCACTTGCCGTAGTGAACAATGCGCAGCAATCAAACCGTGCTGGCTGGGAGCCCATGAACAGTAACCGGAGCCGCTACTGGATTGTGGAGAATTATAATAATGGGCAGATGACCGAAATGCGAAAATCATTCTATTCCTATCATCGTTTGGGTCTCGACACATTTGAAAAAGACCCTGACAAGAGTCGTGAAGTCATCGTGAAAGGCCTTCGCGAAGTAAAAAAAGTCCGCGATGTAAATCCAACTTCAATACTCGTGGTCAGTTTCTTCGATGCCAAGAGTAAAGAGCTGGCCAACCTCTTCTCGACCGGAAACGTACAGGTGCGTCGGGAGGCATACGATATCATCACTGCCATCGATCCTTCCAACAGGACGGCGTACGAGAAAATGATCAAGAACTGACCCTGCCTGGTGTTTTTAGTGTCAGTTACTGACACAGTTTTCCTGATCTGTCCCTCAGGCATTGCACACGCCCCTCTCTTTTACGACTTTGCGCTGGATTGATTGCATCTAACATGGCAACACGACAACTCAGGATATCGGATGTTCAGCAAATCAGGCAGCAAGTAGGGCAGCTTGTGGGCAAAAAAATCAATATTGTACTTCACGACGGAACGGCTATGCTTGGAATATTGAAAGCGTCTAACGATCATGAAATCGTGTTGCAAAACATGGCAATGAGGAAACAGAGTTATCCTCTATCGAAAATTACTGAGATATACATTGATTCGCTGGCCTGATGCTGAAGCAACTTACCATTAAGAACTACGCGTTGATCCGTCAACTCTCGCTTGAGCCTTCGGCAAGTCTGAACGTAATAACCGGAGAAACCGGAGCGGGAAAATCAATTTTACTGGGCGCCATGGGGCTGCTCATGGGTAATCGCGCCGACAGCAAAGTACTGCTCGACGAAGATCAGAAATGCATTATTGAAGGCACGTTTGATATTGGAGAATACAAGCTCAGACGCGTTTTTAAAGAAGAAGATCTCGACTATGATGATCAGACGGTGATCCGGCGGGAACTTAGTCCTGGTGGGAAGTCGCGCGCCTTCATTAATGACACACCTGTTACCGTTGATGTTATGAAGCGCATTGGTGGCATGTTGATGGATATTCATTCCCAGCACGAGACACTTCTGCTGGGGCAACAAGCATTTCAATTACGCCTTGTCGATGCGTTTGCCGGGAATCACACTTTGCTCGAAACGTATGCAACTGAATGGACTGAATATCAAAAGGCGCGCAAACGATTTGAAGAGCTGACCGCCGAAGCAGATACTCTTCGGCAGGAAGCAGACTATATCGGTTTTCAACTTGAGGAGTTGGAAAAGATGGGATTTGAAGAGACCGAGCAGGATACGCTTGAGTCGGAGGTTCGGATTATGGATCATGCGAGCGACATTAAAGGACGCTTCAAGCAGGTACTTGACCTCGTAACTGAATCTGAATATGCGGCCCGTAACGGACTGTCAGAGGCTCGTGGACATCTTCAGCAAGTGGCCTCAATCGTACCGGCTTTTCAGCAGCTTCAGGATCGGCTGGAAAGCGTGATCATTGAACTTGACGATTTGATGGGTGAGGTTGAACGGGAAGGTGAAAGAGTTGAGTTCGATCCCGAACGTGCCGAGGTCGTTAGAGAACGTTTGAATCAGCTCTATCGGTTGCTCAAGAAACATAAGGCGGGTGATCTCAAAGCATTGTTGGTGATCCAGGCTGAGCTTGGTCGCAAGAACGAGCTCACTTCAAATTTGGACGAAGCGTTGGCCGCTGCAGAAAAAGATGCGGAACAGGCCCTGACAACAGTTACTGAAACCAGTTCCAAACTCAGTGCAGCGCGAAAGAAAGTGCTGGCGCCGCTGGGAAAACAAATCTCCTCGCTCCTGGGCAATCTGGGAATGCCAAACGCAACGCTGCAGGTAGACGCACAAAAGATACCGTTGTCGGCAAATGGTACTGATCGGATAGATATCCTGTTCAGCGCCAATAAAGGCATAGCGCCAAGACCATTGTCACAAGTTGCCTCGGGCGGAGAATTCTCAAGACTTATGTTCAGTATCAAATATGTAATGGCAGAGAAAAGTGCCATGCCTACTTTGGTTCTTGACGAGATAGACAGCGGCATTTCAGGTGAAGTTGCCATTAAGCTGGGTAACATGATGAAAGTGATTTCGAAGCGTCATCAAATCATTTCTATCAGCCACCTTCCACAAATTGCAGCAAAAGCAGATGCTCATTACTTTGTCTTCAAGGATCATTCTGCGGCAAAAACGACCAGTTCAATCCGCCCGTTATCAGAGCAGGAGCGCGTTTCTGAGATCGCCAAAATGATAGGAGGAGAAAAACCGTCGCGCGTAGCTTTGGAAAATGCACAGGAGTTATTGAACGCGAAATAATAGCTTCGTCAATCTCCTATCTAACCAATAACTTCGTTAGTGTTCATCCGAACAAAGCCTCGTTAAGGTTTCAGCTGACTTTTAACGGCCATCAGGCAACTTCTTTCTTCCTTGAAAGTTTCTTCTGTGCTTTACGCTCAGCTTTCACTTCCTTTTTTACTCGCCGTCCCATTGTTCCTCTGAGTCGCTCCCAGAAACCTTCACGCTTTGTGATACTGACAAAATCCGAAACGTATGCAGAGGAGTAGTCTATTACTGGCAGTTTTTTTCCATCAAGGTCAATCCTATCGAACACTATCGGAATAGCTTTTACCCCAGGCGTGTACTTCTTCATAAAGCTTCGAAGCAAGCCGGCCTGGAAGGGATCGGTCGAAAGAGCAATTTTCTCAAAGCCCATTTGTTTGGCCATCTTCCAGCTGTAGTACACATTTTCCGTGCTGTGCTCGGCCTTGGTTTCAGAGAATGTGTGCTCCGGGGGAATGCCCAGCGAGTCCGCAATGATCTTCATGGTAATCCCTTCCACGTATGGACTATACACTGCCGAACCTGAGAATATGATGTTCTTAGTAAATCCGCTATCATAAAGTTGCTTCGCCCAAAGAATGCGCATCGTCATGATAGATGTGGTGTTTTCCTTTTCGTAGGGAACACCGGGTACAATTATTACATCAAAAGGTTTTTCCTTTTTTGCACGTTCATAAGACTTCTTCGCATAATGAGAAAAGCTGCAATGTGTCAGCAGCATCGCCAAGGCAAGGAAAACATGGAAGTACAGGAAAATCTTAAAGAACTTTTTCAACCCACGTGTCATATCCCTAAAATAACAAATTACCGCTTTTGTTTGGCTATCCCTAGTTTCCAGGCTGAATCGTATTCCAGAATTCCTTCGTCTACCATGTCCCGGATTACATCAACGAAGAGCTCACGATCTGACGGTGAGATATGAGTTTCAATTTGTTCAATCGTGAGAAGCCGCCCTTGCAGAACTCTCAATACCTCTGCCCGCATATTAGCGAAGGCATCATCGTCCGCATCCTTCTTATTTTTCACGCAAACGTCACATATTCCACAAGTTCTGTCTGTTTCTTCGTCAAAATACTCCTGAATCAATTGCATCCGGCAGCGATCTTTTGTGACGAACCCGGACATCGCTTTCATTTTGGACAATATCAGTACGCGTCGTTCCTCCAGACGCTTGTTATCGATGGGTAGACGTTCGGCGTCCTGCCTTGGTAGCGTGAAGGTTACTTGTGGCTTGTCTTTCACCGGCAGATAAATGATCAACCGAAGCTCATGCAGGTGCTTGAGGATATCCACAACCTCATTCTGACCAACCTTCAACGCCCGCGCTATCTGGCTCTCGGAGATCTTCGAAAAACCGGAAAGCAGCTCCCCCCCATAGAGGCGCAGCAATAACTTGACTATCGGGTCGAATTTGGCATTTGCAATCTGGAACTCGTAGAGTTTCGTTCTGTCCGCCACCATATGAACTGCCGATGGGCTGTAGAAGCTCTCAGAAAATTGGATCAGCCCTTCGGATTCAAGTCTCTTTAAGGCATGAAAGACTTCTGCGGGATGCAGATGAAAGCGTTCGCTGAAATCCTGAAGCTCAAAGTCGAAGCTTTCACCATCGCCGCTGCCAATTGCCAACTGGAAGTAATTACACAACGCCTGGTATACACGTGCCAGATAAGAGCCTGTAGGTTGGGATTGTTCAGCCTTGACCTCCAGATTCTGAATGTCGGCGTCGTGAAATATAACAACCGCGTAGGCCCGCTTTTCGTCTCTGCCTCCCCTGCCCGCTTCCTGATAATAAGCCTCCATGTTCTCAGGCAGATGGAGGTGAATAACTATCCTGACATCAGGTTTGTCGATACCCATGCCGAAGGCGTTGGTTGCTACCATTACCCTTACCTGGTTTTTTATCCATGAGTCTTGCCTCGAAGTACGTTCTTCAAATGACAGGCCGGCGTGATAGTGGGATGCGGTAATTCCTCTCTGGGAGAGCCACGAACCAATATCCTGCGTTGCCTTTCTCGAGCGAACATAGATTATAGCGCTGCCTTTCACCTTTCGCAGAACCTCCAGCAATTTCTTCTCCTTATTCTCACTTTTCCGAACGACGAATGCCAGGTTGTCCCTGGCAAATGACTTTTGAAACTTAACGCCTCCAGCACGAAAGGCAAGTTTATCCATGATGTCGAATGCTACCTGGCGTGTAGCGGTAGCGGTAAGCGCTATTACAGGAACTTCAGGATGGAATTCGCGGATAGCGGCGATCTGAAGATACTGTGGACGGAAATCATATCCCCACTGGGATATACAATGGGCTTCGTCAACAGCGAGGAGGGCGACTTTCATTCTCTGGAATCGAGCCATGAACAAATCATTATGCAAACGTTCCGGCGAGACGTACAGAAATTTCACCTGCCCATAAACACAGTTGTCCAAAAGGATGTCTATTTGTGATCGCGGCATTGCTGAGTATACAGCCACCGCTTCAATGCCCCGGTTTTTTAATTGCTCCACCTGATCCTTCATCAGGGCAATGAGTGGTGTGACCACTACACATATTCCATCAAGCAACAGCGCGGGCACCTGAAAACACACTGACTTTCCACCACCCGTTGGGAGTAAGGCAAGCACATCTTTACCAGTAAGAACTGCCTGTATTATGTCCTCCTGCAGCGGACGGAAACGATCATGCTTCCAGTATTTCCTGAGAATGCTATGGGGTGTCTCCACTTACCAGTCAAGTTTTTCTTTTCGTAAAAAAGCCTCGACACCCCGACGGCAGTCGGCTGTTACTCTTGCCCTCACATTTGTTTCAACGCCATGGCTAAGCGCCTCAACGAGACCCATTGACTGAATATCAGCAAGCATCTGTTTGGTCATGGCCATTGCCTCCCCGGAATTACCTGTCACTAACTGATCAACAAATTTTTCTACCTCTGCAGATAGTTCATCCGGCGATACTACACGTGTTATTAGTCCCCATTCGCAGGCCTTTTCCGCACTGATCAAGCCGCCACTCAACAACATGTTTCGTGCATGCCCGCCGCCTATTCTTCTAATGAGGAAGCCCATGACTATGGCAGGCACGAAGCCGATCCGTACTTCAGTATAGCCGAACTTTGCCTGGGGAACAGCAAGGACAAAGTCGCATACCGTTACAAGGCCACATCCTCCAGCTAATGCATGTCCCTGTACTTCGGCAATGATTGGTTTAGGACTGGTGTACATGCTATAATACAAATCCTTTAACGCTGCCGAGTCCGCAACATTTTCAGCATAGCCATACTGCTGCATGTCGCGCAAGGATGCAAGATCAGCTCCGGAGCAGAAAGAAGTTCCTTCCGCACGCAGCACAATCGCCCTAACATTCGGGTCATTGCTAAAGTCGTCAAATGCTGTTTTCAATTCCCTGATCATTAGAGGAGAAAGCGCATTTCTCTTTTCCGGTTGGTTGAGAACAATAACAGCTTTGCTACCTTTTTGGTATGTGCTAATGAGTTCCATATTCAAAGTTAAGTTGCATGGCGCCCTGATGCAGGACGCTATGAAGCAGAAAGTGAAGGCCGGCAGCCTGTTCAATTAACTGTTGGCCTACTTTCAAATCATTACTTCCATCCACAACATATCGTTTCGCTACTATCAAATCCGAGGCGCGTCGCAGATCCCTTACTGCGTTCTCACTAAAGATCACCAGGTCTGCCTGCAACGGACCTTCCAGCTCCGGAATCTCGCCGTAAACACGGACAATATTATAGCCATGCCAAACAAAAAGATCGCATCCCGGGAATACAGTTTGGCCAGTCAAATTCATTACGTTATCAGCCGCTCTATGAGAGACCCTGTTTGGAACGACCTGGCGTCTGTCGTACTTCAAATCAGGCGAACCGATATAGTAAGTTACGTATTCTGAGATCAGATCGACAGCCGTTGTTCCTCTTGTTGAATATACGGTCACCGTCGGAGTATTTAAATTGACTGTGTATACCCACGAAGTCATGCCAAAAGTAGCGATTAGTGATAATACGACAACAAGCAAAGATCCTGACCGGCGTCCAATCCAGACTACGATTGTAATCACAACGGCAGACAGGACAAGACACTGCAAAGATGTAATGAAGATATTTTCTATTACACTGCCCGGCAACTTCTCCACAAGGAAAATTAGTTGATTAAGGAAATCAATAAGCAATTCAAGAATGCGGCCGGTCAGTTTTGCGACCGAATCCAATGGACTCACCAGCAACAATCCGATTCCCAACAGCAATACAGCAAATGATCCGGGAACTATGAAAAGATTTGAGAGAAGAAAGTAGTTCGGAAACTGGTGAAAGTATAACAGACAGAGGGGTAATGTTGCCACCTGCGCCGCTACGGAAACGGTAACTACCTTCCATACTTCATCCCATAACCATCGATGGGGTTCCCATAGCTGGTAAAGACCTGGTTGTATCGCGACGATTCCAACAACGGCAATGAATGATAACTGAAACCCGACAGACATAATCATAAATGGGTCTATGACGAGCAGTATAAAAACTGTGGCTGCCAGTATATTATATATTATGATCCGGTAATTCGAGGCACGCGCAATGGATGCGAAAGAGAACATGACTACTGCACGCAAGACCGACGCTGAGATGCCTGTTATAAATGCGTATGACCACAGTACGATAAGGCTCAAAACGAGCAGC
Source organism: Chryseolinea sp. T2 (assembly GCF_037203685.1). Taxonomy (NCBI): domain Bacteria; kingdom Pseudomonadati; phylum Bacteroidota; class Cytophagia; order Cytophagales; family Fulvivirgaceae; genus Chryseolinea; species Chryseolinea sp. T2. The sequence goes on along the minus strand of NZ_JBBCAU010000004.1, from coordinate 236,186 downwards.
TGCCAACGTACATGTTGACTGGAGAATGGTTTGAACAAGAGGAGTAACAGCCAATATACAATGCCTACATGCAACCCTGAAACAGACAGGACATGCATCGCTCCTGTCGCGGCATAGGCACTGATCAGGTCATTATCAAGGCCATCTGTGACTCCCAATACGAAAGCCGAAGCGATTGCCGATTCGCGATCGCCCTGCACAAACTTTTCGATAACTCCTTCTGCCCATAGCCGTGCCGTGATGGCCATTCCGATCATTTGGTTTGGCGGGTGAAATGACAATCGTTGTATCTTAGAGGGGGCAACGGTGGATTGAAAATACACTTGTCGGTTTTTCTGATACGCCTGCAGATCAAATTCTCCCGGATTCTGTGGCGGCGGAATACGGATGAGGGGCGCGCTCACAAGAACTACGTCGCCATAACGATATGGTCTTATGAGCGAATCTTTTCGGACGTATAAGATCGCGCGCGAACTCGCCACCGTCCAGTTCTCACCGATCAACACTTGCTGTACTGCGATCTCATACTTCCAGGTCTTTGGTCGTTCCTGCGCTGCCGCATCAATGATGGCTTGAAACGCAGTTACATTCCCATTAACATTGGTGAGATGATACCGCTCTCGTGATTCGTCTGAGAGCAAAACATTGAGGCACCCCGCTGAAAATAGTGAGGTCGCCGCGAATAATCCTGCCGTTAGTGTTCTCCCGCAATTAATGAACACACAAAGAAGGAAGGCTATCGTGAATCCGGAGGTAATGATAATGTTAATACGTGTGTCGATGCGATCGGCAAATGAAATACCGATCACAACGCCACTGCCGTACAGAATTGAAATGCGGACAAATGCGTAGGGTATCCATCTATACATGATGGAAGGTACCGCATTTATTACGACCCCTCTTTGCCGTACGCTTCCACGATGTCGCGAACGAGCCGGTGTCTGACAACATCTTTTTCGTTGAGCTCAACAAAGCCAATACCCTTCACATCTTTCAATATTCGCGCAGCCTCACGCAAGCCGGAACTCTGGCGAGACGGAAGGTCAATCTGAGTAAGGTCGCCGGTAACGATCATCTTGGATTCCGGGCCCATTCTTGTCAGGAACATTTTCATTTGCATGGGCGTCGTGTTTTGTGCTTCATCGAGAAGGATGAACGCATTGTTTAACGTACGTCCGCGCATGTATGCCAGCGGTGCAATTTCGATTATTTCGCGCTCCATGTAATAGCCCAGCTTTTCATAGGGAATCATATCATTAAGCGAATCGTAGATCGGCCGCAGATAAGGATCAATTTTTTCCTTGAGGTCGCCAGGAAGAAATCCGAGGTTCTCCCCTGCTTCAACAGCAGGTCGGGTTATGATAATTTTTCGCACTTGTTTGTTCTTCAGTGCTCTTACGGCCAATGCCACGGATATATACGTCTTACCTGTACCCGCGGGGCCGAGTGCAAAGACCAGATCGTTGTCGCGAACCTGTTGTACAAGCTTCTGCTGATTTACGGATTTTGCCTTTACAGGTGTTCCTTTCGTGCCGTAAACAATCACATCGTCAGCATTCAGTTGCTGTCCCTCAGGAAGCTGAAGTTCATGTTCCTGGTCGATTATGGCCTGCACATTTTCCTCGGTGACGCGACCATACTTGTGATAGTGATCCTTAAGAGAATTCAAAATATCGTCGACCTGAAGGATTTCTTCGGTTGAACCCTTCAAAAGGATCTGATTACCTCGCGAAACAATTCGGGTCTTTGGAAATGCGGCTGAGAGCGTATCAATTGTCTTGTTTTCAACGCCCAGAAAGTCAATTAAGGATATGTTGTCCAGTGTAACTACTTTTTCGATCAAAGCGATACTAATTTGTGTGAATAAAATCCCTCTAAAAATTTCTTTAATTTGCCATTGGTAAAATTAGCGAATATCCCCGGCAGCATCAACCATGGCCATTGTTACTCTTCTAACAGACTCCGGCGAAAGTGACCATTATGTAGCTGCTGTGAAAGCCCGAATTATCCGGATCAATCCAGCTATTCGTATCGAGGACATCAGCCATAACATCCGTGCACTTGACATAGCCCATGGGGCGTATGTTCTCCGCAGTGTATTTCGCGAATTTCCAACCGGCACTGTTCATCTGGTCGGAGTAAATGCTACAGGCGGCCGTGATGACCAATTCATCGCGCTGCAACTCGAGGACCACTTCTTTGTCGGCTGTGATAATGGCATTTTCAGTCTGATCAGTGATCAACAGGTACAGCAGGTTGTCAAGCTTAGTCTGTCAGCAAATACTTCCAGTACGTTCCCCGAACGCGACGTCTTTGCAGCAGCGGCCGCCAGAATTGCTGGTGGAATGCCGCTTATCGAACTGGGAACGCCCGTCGACAACATCAAAAAGCTGATAGATCGCCAGGTAAAGGCCACTCGTAAACAGATCGTTGGTACAGTGATCCGAGTCGACGGAATGGGGAATCTTATCACCAACATTCAGCGCGACACTTTCGAGCTACTGAGCAAAGGTAAGAACTACACAGTGCAATTTGGTGGCGAAAAATTCAGACGCATTCACACCAGCTATCAACAGGCAGAGCAGGGAGAATGTTTTCTGGTCTTCAATAGTCTCAACCTCCTTGAGATTGGAATATTCAAAGGTAACGCCTGTGAATTGCTGGGCCTGGCCTATGACAGCGCAGTGAACATCACATTTGACGAATAGCAGGAACAATCATGGCGATATGCTGGTAAGGATTGTACATATGCACTTTACGAAAGATCAGGTCGAAAAGTTCCTTGAGATTTTCAGAGAGAGTGAAAGCTCGATCCGCAGCATGCAGGGTTGCGTGAGGCTCGAACTTTTACATGACATTGACGATGACTGCCACTTTTCAACCATCAGTCATTGGGAAAAGCTTGAAGATCTTGAAAACTATCGGACTTCCTCTCTCTTTCGAACCGTCTGGGGTCGGGTCAAACCTATGTTCGATCAAAAGCCACGAGCCCATTCTATGACGCCGCTTTAGTACATGAACCCGCATGGTTTGGTCCGTTTTCTCCCTCAACAGACTTGCCGAAAATTAGCATAAGCGGTTGCTCTCCATCAAACTTTAACACATATTTGCACCCCGCTATTCAACTGGCGGGTTCATACCAGCTGCAATTAGTTGCAGAAAAGCCTGAGTGGCGGAACTGGTAGACGCGCACGACTCAAAATCGTGTTCCTTCGGGAGTGCCGGTTCGATTCCGGCCTTAGGTACTTACTGAGTGTCAATCACTTAGAGTTACCCCTTCTTTTCACAAGGAAGGGGTATTTTTTTGTCCTATTCCAACGATACGATCGTGTAAGTCCGTCCGTTTATGGCGAACGAATCATTGGTTGTCAAACCCGACATTTTCTGGGCTATTGGCGACTGCTGGGAAACTGCATAGAACTTTCTTCCGCCAACTTCAAACTCGCCGGCATTAACAGTGATTAAGAAGTTTCCGTTACTTGTTTCCACCAGGCTGCCAGGGCCGATACGATCACGCAATACCGAAGTATTTATCTTCTCCAACTCAAGAGACTGCTTCTGAAGCTCGGATAGTTGAGAGGCATACTTCTCGATCTCCAGTTGGGCCATAGCCCGCGCCGTTTCGTACTTATCGCCAGCGGTGCTCTTTGTTTCTTCGTTGGCAGATTGCTGAGCCTCCTGAATCAACACGCGCATACGCTCGATCTTTTGCCTGATCGATTCCTTACACAAGCTGACCAACAAATTTTTCTGATTCGTCATTGTATTACGTGGCCATAAAGATAAAACGATGGAATGAGGCAGTGAAATCATCAGCGCGATTTCGCATTCAGCCAGTGTTCTGTTAAATTTTCGATCGTATTGAAATATGAAAACACTCCGATATCATGCTGTGATTTTGGTTACAGCACTAACCCTATGCGCTGCGATGCCACAACGCACCTCAGGTCAATCAAAAAAATTAATCGTCATCGCGCATCGTGGTGATCACACGACGGCACCTGAAAACACACTGAAGGCATTTAGTGATGCTATCGCTACTGGCGTTGACTATGTAGAGGTCGACGTACGTGCCAGCAGTGATGGTGAACTTGTTGTTATGCACGACGCGACCATCGACAGGATGACAACATCACATGGAAAACTAAGCGATCTCAAATGGTCCGACATAAAACAACTGATGGTCAGCGACAAGAAGCATCCGGAATTTGGGAATCACAAAGTGCCTTTATTTGCTGAAGTGTTAAAGATCTGTAAGGGCAAGATCGGTATCTACCTGGATTTTAAAGACGGAGACATTGAAAAGGCCTGGCGATTGATTCAGGAGTTTGACATGGAGAACCGGGTCGTTGTCTACCTGAATAAAGAGGAGCAGCTTCAGGGCTGGCGGTCACATGCTCCAGCAGTACCGTTGATGGCCAGTTTGCCCGACACCGTTAAGAATATCAATTCATATTTAAACTTTCAAAAGTTGGTAAATGTCCAGATCGTTGACGGCGACCATAGTGATTACACTGCCGATCTCGTTCGCGGTATTAATAAGAATGGGCAATCCATATGGGTCGATGTTCAAGAACCAGATGAAAATGAGGCTTTATGGACAAAGGTCCTTTCACTGGGAGTGCAGGGCATGCAAACGGACCATCCAAGAGAACTCGTACGCTGGCGTTCCAGCCTGAAGTAGATTCAGGCTCTTCTGAAAATAGCTTCGGGCTAAGCGAGCAATAAAAAAATTTACCACAAGCACTTGTGCAACCGTTCAGTTGCGTATATATTTGCAACCAGTTAGTTGCTTATTCGGGCTATCACACTATTTCCAGGTATGAGAAGGGACATTTTTCAGGCGATCGCCGATCCGACCAGGCGTGCTATCATTATGCTGTTGGCAGTCCAGGCAATGACACCAAACGCCATTGCCGAACATTTCAACAGCAGCAGACAAGCGATTTCGAAACACATTCAGGTATTGTCTGAATGTGCGCTCGTAAGTCAGGAACATCAAGGCAGAGAAATCTACTATCATTTGAATGCAGACAAAATGAGAGAGATTGAAAAATGGATCGAGGAATTCAGGAAACTCCTCGCCAAACGATTCGAACAGTTAGATGACGTATTAGCTCAACTTAAAACCAAAAAGAAATGAATGCTACAATGCTTTTCAACTTTCAGGTAGACAAAACCAACAAGAAGATCAAAGTGGAACGCTCATTCGACGCGCCTATAGAACTTGTTTGGGCAGCCTGGACGGAGGCTGAAATACTTGATCAATGGTGGGCTCCAAAACCGTGGAGGGCAGAGACCAAATCGATGAATTTCAAAGAAGGTGGACGATGGCATTACTGCATGGTTGGCCCAGAGGGAGAACGCCACTGGTGCCTTTTTGACTACAAGAAAATTGTACCGATGAAAAGTTATTCAGGCACAGACGCCTTCTGCGACGAAAATGAATCCATTAATATGTCTCATCCCCGTATGCAGTGGGATAATAGATTCGAATCCAGGGATGAAGAGACAGTTGTGAATGCCGAAATCAGTTTTGAAAAGCTGGAGGATCTTGAAACCATTATTAAAATGGGCTTCAAGGAAGGATTCACCATGGGTCTTGAAAATCTTGATCAGTACATCAGCGCGCAATTTTATCTTCGAAAGCAAAACAAGCCCGATAACAAAGCTCGCATTTGCTACTACATTAACTTCCCGGGAAATGCCGAAGAGGCTATGAACTTTTACAAATCCATTTTCAGAACTGATTTTGTAAATGGAATAAAACGATTCTCTGAACTTCCGGCGGAACCGGGCCAGCCACCTTTATCTGATAAGGTAAAGAAGATGGTATTGCATACAGAGCTACCGTTGTTGCCGGGACACATTCTGATGGCAAGCGATGCACCAAAGGAAATGGGCTTTACTTTAACCCAGGGCAATAACATGTTCATTAATGTTGAACCAGCGTCGCGGAAAGAGGCTGACCGTTTGTTCAGTGCGCTGTCGTCAGGCGGTAAGGTATCAATGCCTTTGCAGGACATGTTCTGGGGAGCATACTTTGGAAGTTTCACCGACAAGTTCGGAATCAACTGGATGATCAGCTATCAAACTAAATAGTTCCTCCAGCGATCAGGTAAGAATTTCTGGCGTTACAATCTGAAACAATAACAATTGCCAATGCGGTGTTCATTGCGAACGCCGCATTGTATCCGCCTTCAAGCCCTAGTCTTCTCTTATTAAGAATATTCTTACTCGACCCTTGGCTTCCGATTCAGCACAAGCACTGCTGCGACTCCGAGCATACCGCCGACTACTGTGTGCCATTCGGGCTGTTCATTGAGGAATATCCATGACCCTATTGCTGCTGAAAACGGTACAAGGAAGATAAAACTACTGGCGCGGCTGGCGCCGATACGTGCCGTTGCAAAAAAGTAGAAAGTTGTGGCGAGGGAAGTAGTTATTGTTGAGCTGAAGAACATGTTCAGCCAAAACTTCGTGTCACTTCGTTGAAAGGTCTCCATCACCGGTGTTATACCCGCGACGAACAACATAATTATGGTGCTGATAAAATACATCAGGAAACTGAATGATATTGGCTCACCGTATCGCGAAGAGCGAGATGTAAACAGGCTAAGTATTGCCCAGCAGAACGAAGCGCATAAAAAGTAGATATTCCCGGCCTGCAACATGCTGGAGGGCTCAGTAAAAATTCTGGTTAAAATTATTCCTGCGACAGCACCAAGCAACAGGCCCATTGCTTCGGTTCGGGTAGGTCTGCGGCGGGCAAGTACTAACATGATGCCATAGGAAACAATCGGGTTCAAAACAGTCACCAGAACTCCTCCTGCACCAGCCTTTCCTGTTACAAGTCCTTTGAAAAAAAGAAAAGTATATAATGAGATCATCGACGCCGCGACGCACAGGTCGAGTATTCCCTTTCGCTGAATATAGAACCTGGCTTTCAGCAATGGCAGGAGCGGCACAAGCGAGATGAAAGTACATCCAAACCGAATAAAGGATATAGTCATCGGGGTACCGTAGCTTGTCATTACCTTGCCCGCCGTCCAGCTAAAGCCCCAACAGGTCATGCTCAAGATCATTCCCCAAAGGAAGATCCTGGTTTGTGTCTTTTCTTGTTCCATAAAATGCGCGACAAGATATCAATTGCCGGACATACAATGAAGGTGAAAGAAGCTGCAAACCTTTGCATGTATAAGTGACTCGGCTGGCGTGATATATTTTTTTAGATTTGTCCCGATGCTACGGCGACATGGCACCATTATTCCGTGCCATAAAGTCAATCTTCACTTAGAGCATCCAGGGTATCATGAAATACGTTCCTTCGCGTAAGATCATTATTAAGGCTGTTGTTCTCACTACTCTGGTCATGCTGAGCTATTTTCTCGGACGCCAGTTAAGCATGCTGATTCATATGCCTAATGAGAACATCAGCGGAATGTGGTGCGCTGTTTCTGCCATTGTGGTATTTGACGATCTTCGGGAAAACGTAAAACAACTTCTCAAAAACCGCTTGCTTGGAACATTCATTGGTTCGGCAATTGGCGTGGTGTGGATGTATTTTATCGAAGACGTAGTTTGGTCGGTGTGCATTTCACTTGTCCTGGTATCAATCATCATAAGTTTGCTCAAGCTTGATGGCGCATTAAAGATTGCCTGTACAAGTGTTCTTATTGTCAGCATATCAACTCACGGTAACACTTTTAATGATATCTGGATTACAGCTACCATGAGGTTCATAGAATCAGTACTAGGCGGATTAATGTCGCTTGGCGCCACAGTAGTGATGGAGCATTCGGCGCTTTTCAAGGAGAGCAAAAGCACCAGCGACGTTTGATTGTTGCATCCAGTCTGCGATCGTGACTTTTATCCCCAATATCGTGTTGCTCTGATTCCCCGCTTGCACTATTACCAATTTCCTTTCAGCCTACTAACGCCAGCACAGTCTTTACTACATTCTGGTCTGAAGTGAATTAGCGGTCCGTTTTGACAGATGGATGGTCTCTTCAGCGTTCCGATGATAGAAGATAACCGGCTTAAACGATTTGGTATGAAATTTTATCTACCGAAATAAATTATCAACCAAAACTTAAAATCATATGTTACGCTGGGCTGCCATTTTTCTTGTGATCGCTATAATAGCTGCAATCTTCGGTTTCGGTGGAATCGCTGAGGGCGCTGCCGACATAGCAAAAGTTCTGTTCTTTATATTCCTGATCGGCCTCGTGCTCGTGCTCGTACTGGGCGGAACATTATTCAAAAAATGACACAGCCATGAATGCGGGGAGAATCGTGGTGATGGGCGTTGCATTGATCGCCGTTATAGCCTGCAAGGCACAGAGTAATCTGATTGTTAAAATTCAGAACCTTAAGAACAGCAATGGTGACATTCTGATCGGGCTGTATGATACTCCGACCAATTTTCCCAGGAAGGTGTCTACCGGAAAAGTAGTAAAGGTGACTGACAAAGAAATGGAGGTCACGTTTGAGGATCTAAGACCCGGGGACTATGCTGTAAGCGTGCTTCATGATGAAAATCAAAACAAGGACATGGACCAGGGGACATTGGGAATACCAAAAGAAGGCTTTGGATTCTCTAACAACGCGAAAGCTGTAATGGGTCCACCCTCTTTCAGGAAGGCAAGATTCCACGTGCCGTCGGGCGACAGTTCGATTACCATCGACATGAAATACATGGGAAAGTGAGCAGTCAGTTGTTCGACAGCTGAACAGTTCCATGAGGACATGATCATTCATTACTCACATAAAAACATTAACATGAAAAAGTTATTGATAGTAGCAGCAGCCATTACGTTGACTGTTACAATTGCGTGCGCGCAGGATACAACGTCGGTCCCGGTGAAACAAGGCGACCCGGAGGTTCGTCAGTCTCCTGAACAACTTCAACAGGCGATGCTAAAGGACATGGTTAAGATTACGGCCAATGAACTTCCCGAAAAAGTCAAAACGGCAGTTAATAGTCCGGACTTCCGTGGCGCTAAAACCTATTATAAGCATTCGAAGAAGGACGAATATGCAGTCGAAGTTAAGGAAGGGGAAATTTCAAGCTTCCATTTCTTTGATAAAAATGGTCAGCCCCGAAACAAGCAGCCCTGATCTAACCAGATAGCCGTGGAGTTAAACGGCGTGTAGCCCATCAATGTGGAATGTGGAAATCGGGAGTAGAAATTACGCCTCACAATTCCCCTAAAAAGGGCCTTTCCGATGCGCGATTTCGGTCTCATCGGACTGGCACGCGGTTGGACATCCTGGCAAATGAAACCTGTACTTTTATGATTTTCCAAATAGCCGAAGATTGCCCTGCAACAGAATCACCTGCCGAAAAGTCACCCGCACATCATGTGTTCAGCGAGACCTTGCGCGAACTCTACTGGTCAAAGAACCATCTGATGCGCACCCTACTGAAGCTTGAGAATACAGCACTCAACGGTCAGCTTAAACGCACGATCCGCGACTATTTCGAAGTCAACAGATCACATGCCTACAGCATCGAACACCTATTCGAACTCCTGGATGAAAATCCCGAAGGAAGGCACTGCAATCAGACCGATACGAGTTGTGGAAACGCCCTGGCCTTGTTGAGTAGCAGAACTGAAGGAAAGGATAAAATGATAAGATCAAGTCTTATTGAGTTCTACGCCCAGGAGCTCACATCGCTGGACTATCTCTTCACTCTGGCACTTTCAATGAGCCGTTTGGATCTGGCGCGCATCATTAGTGAGATACAGCGTAAGACCCGAACATCATTCGAGTTCTCATTTCCGACGGCCACAGCCACCACAGTTGTCGCCGCATAGTTTGTTCCCAGCGCTACCGCTGACAGCGCACCGGCAAACTCTATATTCACTTTAATCAGGATCTATTAATCTCGTTTTTGACGATCCGTACCTGGAGAGCTTCCTCTCGGCTTCTCCTTGTTCTCCTTCTGATCATCTTTTCGGTAAGTTTCATGACGTCCGCTTCCCGGAGGCCTTGATGGGTCAATAACCTGCGGTGGAGCTGGTGTTACAATGTTTGTGTTGTCTCGCTGATCAACATCTTTTTTCTGTTCGTCTTTTTTTGGCTTCATAAAAGTTACATTAATGAGCGAAAGATTGACTCCGACTTATCCGTGGGTGAAACTTTGCCCTGGTAGAAAGCTTTAGATAACACATATTACACCGTCACTTTCGTGCCAGACAGGTAATTTGAACTTCATGGCAATCCGTCTGGAGCGTACGAGCTGCGCAGTCAATCGTGCGTACAAAATACTTTGATGCCCGCATTTGTTTTTACTAAACGCCAGGTCGGTGCCTATAACCAGATGTGTAGGTTTGCCACAAATGCAGTAAATACTTCCCATGCAATTCGCATCGCTCAAGTTTTGAATCGGCCAACGAACTACTTAAAAGACTGATATTTTTTGGCGTCAATCTGGCTGTAAATCTTGCAGGTTAGTTAAACAGAATTGCCATGAAAAAACGTCCTGAAACCAGAGATTCTCTACCTGAGAATCCAAATGATCACAAGACACGAACGCCACGCACAAAAAACGCCAGGTCTGCCGAGGCATTTACTTCATACGACACTTCAAACTCCGAGACATCAACCCCTCAGCGCGTTCGCGAATCAAAAGAATCGAGCCGCGAACTCGAACGACAGAAAAAAGGAAGCTAACTTTAGCTATGGCTTCACAAACCGCGGGTCTATTCATGTGCCGTAAAACAACGACCGGGCTGGAGTATTTTCTGGTTCATCCTGGTGGCCCATACTGGGCAAAAAAGGAAACAGGTGCATGGAGTATTCCGAAAGGAATGATCGAGATCAACGAGGCCGCTATTGACGCGGCTGTCCGTGAGTTCCACGAGGAGACTGGACTGCATTCACAAGGTCCATACGAACCCTTGGGATGGTTAAAAACGCGAGGAGGAAAGATTCTTCACGCGTGGGCCTTTTTCGGCAACTGGAACGAGGCTCAAGGCATTGTTTCAAACAATATCCAGTTGGAGTTCCCCTATAAATCAGGCAAGTACATAACTATTCCCGAAGTTGACCGCGCATCCTGGTGGTCATTCGATGACGCTCTTGTACGTATTAATCCATCACAAGCTCCATTGCTGGTAAAGACTAGGGAGCTGATGTGGGAGCGAGCGAATGCAAATGGGTAATAGATTTAAATACTGTTCCCGACCGCGTAAGGCCGGTTACTTCGATGCGGAATTTTCCCGTGTTATCGGGAAGAAATACTTCCCATGTTCCCCGTCCTTCTGAATTAAGTTTGAGTTCCGGATTAAAGTAAACTGACGATCTCAATATCGGAGTACGTGTTGAGGTATGAGGCACATTATCAAATGTCGCTAACGGCGTTAACCCAGTGGCCAGGAAAGAATTTCTCACATGCGGAACGCGTTGTGCGTTGTTCGGAATTTTCGTTGTCACCAGAACAATTCCATTGCGTCCCAGCATGCCCATTGAACTGAGTTTCCGATGAGAAGAAATGACTTTTATCGTGGCAACATCAACGGGTTTCAATCCCATGAAGTAATCTGTATCATCGGTCAAAATGCCATCAATAAAATACAGTGGATCATCGGTCGCCAGGCCGTCGGGCTCTGACAAAGCCACAGTCACTGAATGATGCCTGCCTCTCCAGCGATGCTGTAACTTCGGAACAATTTCGCGCAATGTCTCCTCCATATCCGGGAATAACACATAGTCATCTAATCTGACTGTGACGTCGGCAGCAAAGAGTTCATCTTCAACGCTGGCGTTGGCGTCTGCAACGGTGACGCCAACCGCACCAGATAGGTGGTCGGAATAGGCATCTGACACTGACTTTCTAAATGCTGCAAATGCAAAATAAGGATCGCTTCGCCCTCTAGTTTTCATGGATGGGCTCAACTTAATAGGCGGAATAATATCCTTATCAAGCGACAAGGAAGCTCCGGGGATCACCTTTCCTTTCCTGTCAATTGTATAGATTACTTCTTCGGTGTTGAAAAAGTCAAAGTACAATTCGACATCAAATGCACCATTACGATCTACAAATTCCTCGTAAACCCGAGCATCATTACGCAGAAAGAATGTGACTCTCACGGAATCAAAGCTGGAACTTCCGCTTTGGAGTATTCTTCCTTTGAACCGGAGATACTTTTCCGGAGCATGGTAACGAGGAGTACCGTTCCATACATCGCGCCATGAAAATCGATTCCATTTTTGCGTGATCAGAAAGGCATTCCATTGACGGAGTGTCCAGGAAGGATCGACCCGAAAATCAAGTGCACCAAGAGGTAGCCGCGCGATTGACTCAACTGCGTTGTGGAAGCTTTGCCATGGAGCAAACATGTCCTCTGCGTATATACTTACCGTGAGCATCATTCCAGGTTCACCATCTTCTATTGAGATGGGAATGCTGCTACGAGGTTGTACAGGCAAATGTTCTGCAACCACTTTCACTGGAGCAGACGCCTGGTTCGCCAGAAATATCCGCTCTGCGAGAGGATTATTGTTCTCATCAAAAACGGTAGCAACCATGACACCTTCAGGCAGAACACGCCTCGGAACGGTTATCGTTGCCGATCTATCCTGCAGTCCGATTAAGGCTGAATAGACGAGTTTACCCCGCGAAACAATTGCCAGATTACATCCATTGCGCGGTCGCGTAGACGCCACATTAAACAATAGTGCAGCGGCGCTGTCATAAAACGATAAGCTCATGGTAACACCTGGCTGAGCCGCCGGCAGCCTCGACGTTTCATTTCCGTCGTTCAATGAATAATGCAATTCAGCGACAGGCCTAACCATAACGTGGCCGTAACCCAGATCATCGAGTGTTATCCGTTTCAGCACCTGTTCATTTGCCGTCAGCGACACCGTTGCATCTGGCTTGCCGGTGACCAATATTTGATTGTCGACATCTTCTATCAAGTTCCCACCCTCTATATGAAACTTCAATGGCATGTTACCAGTAGCAAACACGTTTTCACCGCTTACAATGAATTCTTTGTAGCCGCAAATTCCCCGTTCGCCACTTCCCAACCACCCCGTCGAGAATATGGCGGTATAAATACCCGGCTCAATGGATGCAGGCACATTGATCTGCCCCTGCCCCCTTCCGTTCTTCACCATCACACAAATTTGCTGAATTACACTACCTTCTCTGGTGGACAAATCAACGCGAACGATCTGCTGGTCTGCAACTGGTAGTCCCTCGCGTTCCGTGGTCAGCCACAAACTAAGCCATGCAGTGTCACCCGGAACGTATGATGGCTGATTGAACTGCACATCAAGATTCAATGGAACATGCTGGTTATAGTACCGGTCGAGCTTTGAGCGGAGATCACTTACGAACGACGTGGACTGACCAGAAGCACTAACGCATGTCAATACAGCGAACAAACCGATCCATGCTGAAAGTTGCCATGCGAGGCACTTTATTCTACATAACACTATGCGCTGATTACCGACATACCCATCTCCTTCGACAACAGAGATGTCGTTATTGTAATCTATGAGGATGACGGATACCTTCATATCAACCGGGTTTCATGTTCACCAAAAGGGCGGCTTGACATTCGTTGAGTTTTCCTTGTAGTTACGACAGTCCTGAATTATTACATCGGGCACATACGGTGGAATGGGAATGTCGTCTCTGTCAATCTCAACAATAGCACTCGTGACAGCAGAGACAGAAAAGATTCCGAACACCGCGACGTCACCCGAAATCCTTTTTAAATTGCCTTTGACTTTCACAACGTTTGGCTGAAAGATGTTGGCTCCGCCCTGCTGTTGTGCCTGCACCAGCTTCCAAAAAGCATACACATCATCCTGCACTGAAAGCTGTTCGACTTCCAAATGATATTTATACAGGAATCGCCATTGATCGACCGGAATTTTTCCAACAAGTATTCGGTTGAATACGTTGCTTGTTGTTTGATTATTTGAAACGCTGGCATGTTCGCTGAACTCTGTTGGCCAGCACTCACAACATTCGCAAGGAAATATTGACTTAAGCTTATTTTCATTATCTACAATGTATCCGCTGCATGGATATGGGTCGGGGAGAATGGTTCCGTCGGGACTATGTTTTATGCGATATTGCGGAAAGGTATGTACCTGGTAAGTGGCATGCCAGCGCCAGCGTAACAGGCTTACATCATCTGCTGCTCCTTTTCCATTTAGATAAACATTGACCGCATCCTGCGGAAGCTCGGGATGTCCCTGATTCAATACAGCGGATTCATATTCATAGTACAATGATGTGATCTCTCCTGCGGGTTTCATTTGAATAAAATCCGATTCGAAATGTTCCCCCCTCTCAGTTAGTACAGTAAGTTTGTAACTCTGACCGATGGTTCCCGCAAAGCTCTCGTCACTTTGGTAGACGCCCCTGGAAACTTCGTCGAACTCCTCAATGCGACCGTTCTCGTCTGTGATGCTGATAGTGGCGCCAGCAATCAATTCAGGATTGTCAAGATCCGCATTCAAGCCAGATGAATAAAACAGCCGTACCGACTGCGGTCCAGGTTGATCCGTAAGCAATGCGTCAACGACTATTCCTGGTTGTTGTTCAACTACAGGGGCGTTGAAGGGCTCAACGCACCCGTCAAATAACAATATTGCCAGTAGCCATATAGTGATAACATGCCGCCTCATATCTTGAAACTATAGCTTAAAGAAGGTATTATCGTTCCGACCACTGAAAGCTTGTAAGGTTGAAGAACACCCTTTCCATTGTCCTGATAGAACACTGCGTAGGCGTTCTTCCGTGCATAAACGTTGTACAGAGATAACGTCCATGTTCCGTCCCAGAACTTCCGACGTTTGTGATTTCCTTCCAATACCAATGCAAGATCGAGGCGATGGTAATCTGGTAAACGATGAGAATTGCGTTCCGTAAACTCCATTACGGGCACATGATCTACAGTGTATGCGGCAATCGGTACCGACATAGGTCTGCCTGTGTGATAGACAAATACACCTGTGAAGAACCATCGTCTGGAAATACTGTAACGCCAGTTAAGCTGGACCACGTGTGGTTGGTCGTAGTTCGAGGAATAAGGGTCTCCTCCGTTTATCATTTCGTCCTGGAAGCTGCTTAACGTTTGTCTGAACGAACGTGACCATGTATAGCTGACTGCGCCTGTTAGCCTTCCCGTAATCCTTGATACTGAAAATTCAACACCGTAAGAGTATGCTGTTGCAGGAATCAACGCTGTTTCCGGATGCGTATTAAGAATGAGACTGGCTCCGTCCTTGTAGTCCAGTACGCGATCGACTTGTTTGTAAAAACCTTCGACGAATGCTTCGTACCTGCCGTTACGCGAGCTCATGAAGTAACCGAGCGAGAACTGATCACCCTTCTGAGGCTTGAAGTAGCTGTTGCTTGATTGCCATACATCAACGGGTGCTACGGCCGCTGTGTTAGTCACCAAATGGATGTATTGGAATATGCGATTGTATCCAAACTTGATCGATGCGTTGTCGCTCAGTATGTATCGGAGAGACAGTCGCGGCTCAAGTCCCTTATAAGTGCTCATGATTTCATTATCTTCATAAACAACTGAGTCGCTCACATTCTGAATGGCTATCGGTTTGCCCTCATCATACACATATCTTGTTCCTGGTCCGAAAGTATTATACATCGTAAGCCTTATGCCGACGTCTACAAACAACTTTTCACTGAAGTTAAAACCATCACTTACGTACAACGCCGATTCGAGTCCATGCTCCTCAGGGATTTGAATGGTAGCTGCATTTGATTCGGATGTAGTTGGTTTCAAATAGCCGGGCTCGAACATGCAGTAGGTATTATGTAGCCCAACAGAGACACGACGTCGCCCTTCAAAATGGAGATCCAACTTTAATGAGGGATACGTTATGCCGTAGCCGAGTGCGAAGGCAGTAGTCAGATAGTTGTCCGTAAGTTTATATTGATATTTCCCCACATCGACCACTGCAGAAAAATCCACCTTATCGTTAAACTTAAATGTATAGCGAAGGCTGCCAGCAAAATTGGAAGCGTGATAAACAGAATCATTTATCAGACTGAAACGGTCGGCGCTGGTATATCCGGAAAATGTGAGTTTCGAGCGATCACTAAAACGATGACTCACTTTTAACGAGGCATCAAAAAAGTTTACAGAGCTTTCTGAGAGGTCACTGTATGCTGATCTTATTGAATTCAACATCCAGTCTGAATACGAAATCCGGCCAGATGCCATCACAGAGGTTTGCTCCTCATTAAACGTACCTCCGCCTGCAAGATAGGCGGATATCATCCCTATGCCTCCGGACCCATGCCAGTCATCCGTTGCTTCTTTTCCTGAGATGTCAAGTACAGACGAAACGCGCCCGCCGTATTCAGCAGGAATGCCTCCCCGAAAAAATGACACATTACCTACGGCATCTGCATTGAACGCTGGAAAGAAACCGAAAGCATGCGATGTATTGAGGATAGGAACTCCGTCGTACAGTACCAGGTTTTGATCGACGCTTCCTCCTCTCACATTAAAGCCCGAAGCAACTTCACCAACAGTCGTTACGCCGGGTTGATTCTGCACCTGTCTGATGATATCAGCTTCACCCAGCATCGACGGCATACGCTTGAGTGCTGACACCGAAAGACTGGTCTGCCCTACGCGACGGTTTACTGCCTGCTGATCGGAGACTACAACCTCATCAAGCAGTACAGGAAGCGCTTCCAAAGTAGCATTCAGCTGACCGGGCGCATAGGCACCCAGTGATACGAAACTATCGTCATATGTTCCCAGTGAAAACGAAAGAATGTGTTCGCCAGGCTGTACGGATATAACATACCTACCCAATGAATCTGTAAGCGTGCGACTTTCACCGTCCAGACGCACAACTACGTCCTGCAGCGTTCGTCCTGAACGTTCTTCGATAACCACACCTTCAACCCGAAGCATAACACCAGGTTTGAATTTTCTTTGGTCTCCAAGAGTTACCGAATGAATTTCCTTCCTTCGAAGAGAAGCATTTCGAACGATGTTTGCCCGGGCCATATCTACCTTTGGGTCTTTGATGAAGATTAACGCATAATCGTAATGAAGTGCATAAGTGATATCCGTGCTTCCCAAAAGATAGTCGAGGACGTACGCAAGTGAACGACCGTTCAATGCGGTATCTACAGCGAAAGCTTCGAGCCACTGCACCTTGAAGAAAGCCTTTATGGAAGTGCGGGACTCTATATCGGTGAGAACGGCGGCGAGAGACTGTTCTTTGTCAACGCGAATAGCAATACTATCCAGCCTGTTCTGAGCCTTCATTGAAAAATGACATGCGCAAATCAGAATAGTGCAAATCAGGATCGTAAAGTGGTATTTCAAAGGTTCGGTCTACTCTTACCAAATTAAGGTAGCCTTGCGCTCGTGGCAACCCCGTAAATTGCTGGATATTTTGGAAAGATGGCAACCAAATCATAGTGTTCAATGTTGATGTGTTATGCCCAAACTGTACTTTAACGGAAAGCGCACCGCAGACCTCCCGTTGCATTATGGACATGTGCCGGCGTGGCTCGCACAAAGAATGAGTGCCCTTGCCGGGCCTGTTATCGAATCGATCATCCTTGAATATGGCCATGCCGCTGTACTAACGCGCCTTAGTGATCCTCTTTGGTTTCAGGCGTTCGGAGCAGTTCTTGGAATGGACTGGCATTCGTCGGGGATTACCACAAGTGTAATGGGGGCTTTGAAGCGGGCATTAAACAATCGATTCGATGATCTCGGCATATATGTGTGCGGGGGCAAGGGCAAACATAGTCGTGAAACTCCTAATGAAATCGTTCGCCTTTCCGACAGAACCGGGCTGAACGGCACCGAGTTGGTTCGATCAAGTAAGCTTTCTGCAAAGGTTGACAATACTGCTGTCCAGGATGGCTTTCAGGTCTACCTGCACACATTTGTAATCACCAGGAGTGGTGAGTGGGCAGTGATACAACAAGGGATGAATGAGCTTACCGGTATGGCTCGTCGCTATCACTGGCGCTCGGGGATGTTTACTTCTTTTGTGGAGACTCCTCATTCATTCATCTACGGTCACAATCAGGGCGAGATTCTTAACCTGACCGATAAGAATGCGATTAGCACCAAGAATGCGATCCTTGATGTCGCACATCAGGATCTTCAATATATGTTGCCTGAGATAAGAAAGATCGTGATGCCTACTCATCATAATGTAACGGCAGCAGATGTGAATCTTAAGCGACTGGGCAGCATACTTGCATTGGCACAAGAGAATGAAGTGCGTCGCTTTGATGATCTGCTTCTTATGGAGGGTGTTGGGCCACGAACTATACAATCACTGACCCTTGTGAGCGAAGTGATTCATGGAACTCCTGCGCGGTTTACTGACCCTGCACGGTTTTCGTTCGCCCATGGTGGCAAAGATGGGCATCCGTTTCCGGTACCCACAAAAGTATACGATGAAACGATTAACATCCTTAAATCATCTGTAGAACACGCGCGTATCGGTGACAGTGATAAAGCAACTGCGATCAAGAACCTAACCGTCCTTGCCCAACAGCTGGAACATAATTTCGAACCTGATCCTTCATCGTTCGATAAGGTGATTGAGAAGGAACGCCGCGATTCTCATCTATACGGAGGAAGGACGGTCTTCGGAAAATCGAAGCCGCCCAGAAATGGTCAATTAAAGCTGTTTTAAATTGCCACTATTCGCTGCGCAATGAGTCGACGGGATTAGCGACTGCCGCCCTTGCTGATTGAAACAGCACTGTAACAATGGCAATGATGAGTGCTGAAAAGCCGCCCACTGCAAACATCCACCACGAGAGGTCTATAGCATATGCAAAGTCCTGCAACCACCGCGACATTCCTGTATACACGAGAGGAGAAGCGATGAGAAATGCAACACCAACAAGCACTACGAATTCTTTAGAGAAAAGAACTACAATCTGTTCAACGCTGGCGCCAAGCACTTTACGAATTCCAACTTCTTTCGTCTTACGCGCCGTCATGAACGATATCATGCCGAGAAGTCCCATGGCTCCAATCAATACCGACAGGATTGAAAACAGAGAAAATCCGTTGAGTATGATATTCTCCATCGTATACTTGCGCTGCATGGCATCAGTCAGAAATGCATACTTATAGACTGCATCAGGATACAGTTCATGCCAGACCTTCTCAATTCCCGCCAGCACACCCGAGGTTTGAATAGCAGTTGTATTAAGTTTAACAAAGCCCTCATTTTGAAATGCCGCCCAGTTGATGAGAATACATGGCGTGATCTCCTCCCGCAAAGTGTTGTTGTGAAAGTCCTGCACCACTCCAACGACCGTAGCTTCACCTTCATTAATAACAAGTCTTCGGCCAATCGCATCTTCGGGCGTCCATCCCATTGACCGGGCCGCACTTTCATTAATAACGAATTCATCAAACGGATGCTTCGTCATTGTAATGTTTTTGCCCGCCAACAACTTCAGGTCGAAAAATGAAAGAAAAGTTGTATCGATACCCTTCATTTCAGCTCCCTGGCCATCGGTTTCGGGTTGACGCGGTAGACGAAACGATGTTCCATAGCTCGCGTCATATTCAGCCAACGGTGCACCTGAGCCAAATGTTACCCGCTCAACCCCGGGTTGTTGTGAAAGTCTTTGCGCCAGCACCTGAGCGTTTGAGGTGTTTGGAACATGAAAATTGACTATGGCCTCAGTTTCAAATCCCAGATCTTTTGTTTGTACGTACTGCATTTGCTTCCACACCACGATCGTTGCTATAATAAATACCTGAACAATGGCGAATTGAACGATGATGAGCGACCGTCGAAGCGAACCTCCACGTGAATAAGACATTGCAGACTTTCCTTTGAGGATTTGCACAGGATTAAACTTGGCAATCACAATTGCCGGATATATCGCTGCAAGCGCAATAACTGATATTCCTATAGCTGCAGCAATCAGCAGATCTGTCCACTGAAACTTGAGAGTAAGGTTAATAATGGTAAGCGAACTGTTGAGCGCGTCCAATATAAACGTTGTCAACGCAAGTGAAACGATCAGGGTGCAGAGGATAAGCATTGTATTCTCGAGAACAAACTGTCGTACAACGACCAATCGCGTACTGCCCATCATCTTCCTCACGCCTACTTCCTTCGCCCGTGTTGCAGCCTGCGCAGTTGTCAGATTCACGAAGTTGACCGCAGCGATTATCAGAATGAACAAGGCTACCGCATAAGCTGCCTGAATGTTACGCCACGGCATGGTATAACTGCCCGGGCTATTACCGTAAGTCGCGTCGTTGTGCATCTCATACAGGGGCTGAAACTTGTAGGTAATGCGTGCATCATCTTCAGGTTTGAGGTACTTCTTCTGCCAAACGGCAATTTGCTTCTCCAGATCGCTGGTGTTTGTGTTTTCGTCCAATACCACAAACGTGGTTCCCTGATAATTGCCGGACCAGTTGGAAGTTGGATATGGATTGTTTGTCCTATAAAATTCGTATGGCACCAGCATACTGTATTGCAACGATGTATTTCCGGGGGCATCCTTTATTACTCCGGTGACGATCATTGGATCTTTATTGAGAACCACAGTCTTGCCAAGTATTCCCGCATAGTCACTACGTTGGCCGAAGCAACGATGAGCAATCCTCTCTGTAAGTACAATGGAATTTGGCTGAGACAATGCAGTACGAGAATCGCCAGCCAGCCAGCTCAAGTAAAAAACCTTAACATAAAAGGGATCTGCGAACAGCACCTGGTCCTCGAACCGATCTACCGCCCCCTTATCATTTGTAACGCTGAATGAACGGAGTTCTGGCCCGCTGGCCTGAGTAACGACAGGTATTTGGTTAAAGTCGTTTCGGAGTGCTTCCGCAAGTGGATAAGCGGTGGTGTTCCAATGCACTGTTGCTTCGGACGACTTAAAGTCTTCTACAATTCGGAATGTATTAGCGCCAAAAGGGTGGAAGCGATCAAAACTCGTTTCATATCTTGAATAGATCACCAGCACGAGACAGCATGTAATACCTACCGACAGGCCAATCACATTGATCGTTGCAAATGCGCGCTGCCTGCTTATGTTACGCCACGCTGTGGTGAGGAAGTGAATGAGCATGATGGTTCCCTGATTTTTACTGGTATGCATTCTAAAATTCAGACCAAAGTAAAAACCGCCTTGCTGGGGTCAAAAACCGCTTCTGTTTAATTCCTTATGTTCGATGGCGGGCCAGCATGTTCGATAGCGAACTATGCATAGTGAGATTCAGTTCCAGCAATTTCTGGAACAACGTAGTCGCCGGCCTGGCCGAGGTCACTTAATAATCCTATGACCAGGCTTCTCCATTGCACGACATACACGCCCAGGCGTTCGAAAACTGTTACCAATGGATTAGCCTCGAGGATGATTCCTGATGTAATCTCCAACCCCTTTCTCACGACTCTTAGCACAGCCGGCTTTGCCTGCGATGAAGCATTATCGGCGTCAAAGGGAAGGCCAACCGGACGACTGATCAGTATAGCTTCGGCACCGTCTTTGGAGACAGATTCAGCCACAAAGACAATCTGCATCCAACCAAAAGGGCGTTGTTCATCACTCGTGAGATTTATGTAATCATCAGCCTTCGCAGGCCGTGACATAGGAGCGCCGTGCACGTCCCTGTGCTCGCTCGCAAACAAGAGTGAATTAGCGAGGCGATTCCAGTTACGCACCTGGAGCAATCGGTTTGCTGCGAGACGAAAAATGTTCTGAGCCTGAGTGTCAGTGGTGGCTCTAACTGTATGTTCAATCCGTACAACCCCGTCAGTCATTATAGTTAATTTTATATTGATTGCAGTCGGCTACAAGGAACGGAGGATATTGTGGGATATCCTGCAACGCCACTACAATTTAAATTTACTTTCCGAAAAAAGCGAAAAGTGCACCAGACTCGTCCCACATCAGAAATGCGTCTGCGGCTCATTGATAACGCAGGAACTGTGTATTTCTTCCCCAATTAGTGTGAAATAGTTTCGTTAAATCGCTAGCATTATGTCTCCTAATTGACGACATCAAGCAGGCACAGTATGGTACAATTCTTTATGTCGCGTTAGCAAAGGAGACATAAACTAATAGCCAATCACATGCAGGGTAACAGCAAAGACGCTCAGTGGTACAAAGACGCAATCATTTATGAATTGCATATAAAAGCTTTCGCCGACAGCAATCAGGACGGCATAGGCGACTTCAGAGGCCTCCTGACTAAACTTGACTACCTGCAGGAACTTGGAGTAACGACCATATGGCTTCTCCCATTTTATCCATCACCTCTAAGAGACGATGGCTATGATATTGCCGACTACTATTCCATCAATAGTGCATATGGTAACATTGATGACTTCAAAGAGTTTTTGGCCCAGGCACATCTCCGGGGACTGAAAGTGATCACTGAGCTTGTTCTCAACCATACTTCAGATAAGCATCCCTGGTTCCAACGTGCGCGCAAGTCCCCAAAGGGTTCAGATTATCGCAATTACTATGTGTGGTCTGATGATCCTGCGAAGTATCCCGATGTACGAATCATCTTTCAGGATTTCGAGACCTCCAACTGGACGTGGGACCCTGAAGCAGGCCAATATTACTGGCACCGTTTCTTTTCGCATCAACCCGATCTGAACTATGACAATCCGAATGTCCAGGCCGAGGTCCTTAAGATCATTGACTATTGGTGCAGCATGGGGGTTGATGGTTTCAGGCTTGATGCTATTCCGTACCTGTTTGAGCGCGATCATACCAATGGCGAAAACCTGCCGGAAACGCACGCCTTTCTCAAGGATGTTCGACGTCATGTGGATATGTTCTTTCCTAATACAGTACTGCTTGCTGAAGCTAATATGTGGCCAGAAGACTCTGCCTCTTACTTTGGCAATGGCGACGAGTGTCATATGAACTATCACTTCCCGTTAATGCCACGAATCTATATGGCATTGCAGATGGAAGATCGATATCCTGTTATCGACATCTTTGACCAAACACCGGACATTCCAGAGAATTGTCAATGGGCAATTTTCCTTCGTAATCACGATGAGCTAACGCTGGAAATGGTAACAGACGAAGAGCGCGATTATATGTATCGCGTTTATGTCAAAGATCCGAAGGCACGTATTAATCTGGGGATCCGTCACCGGCTGGCTCCGCTCATGAACAACAACAGAAAGAAGATCGAGCTTCTTAACTACCTGCTGTTTTCATTGCCTGGAACTCCTGTGATCTATTACGGGGATGAGATTGGAATGGGCGACAACTTTTACCTGGGCGATCGCGACGGTGTGCGTACGCCGATGCAATGGACACCGGGACGCAACGCGGGATTTTCCGATTCTAATCCGCACCGACTGTACCTGCCGGTCATTCAGGACATCGACTATCATTATGAATCAATAAACGTCGAGATACAAAACCGGAATCCGTCATCACTGTTATGGTGGATAAAGCGGGTGATAGCCAAACGGAAACAGTACAAAGCATTTGGCTGGGGTGATATTAAGTTCATAGGATGTGACAATGCAAAAATCTTTGCCTTCACAAGGACTTATCAGGATGAAACAATGCTCATTGTCGCTAACTTATCGCGCTATGCTCAGCCCGCGCTGCTGGAGCTACAGACTTATGCAGGACAAACACCGATTGAGGTTTTCAGCAAGAACAAGTTTCCTTCGGTACATGCCGAGAACTCTTACTTTCTGTCCCTGAGCGCCTATGAATGCATGTGGTTCCTTATGAAAAAGAAGACCGAAATGACGGAAAAGAAAGAACAGCTTGTTGAAATTACAGTGAGTGATTGGGCATCGCTGGGTACCCGGGATAATGCGGAAATACTTGAGAACATCATCCTACCAGGGTACCTGATGGCAAGACGATGGTTCGGTGGAAAGAGCCGTGTAATGGAAGCCATTCGGATTGTGCGCAAGGCGAACGTTCCCACTGACTTCAGAAGTATTGCCATCCTGTTCCTGGAAGTAAGCTATCAGGAAGGGTTACCGGAATACTATCAACTTCCTGTTGCCTTTGCCGATGACAACGAATCGATAAAATTCATGGAGCATTGCCCTCAAAGCATCATTGCCAAGCTAAAGGTTGGTGCAACGGAAGGTATACTATACGACGCAGTCTTTGGCAGTGTTTATCAGAATGCCATTCTCAACAATATAGCTGACAATAAAAAAATACCACAGGACAATGGCGACCTTATCACATTTGAGGGGAAGTCGTTTCTGAAAGATCTTACGAGTCATCCCGATGCCGTTAAACCGCGGGTGCTGTCCGTAGAACAGAGCAATACATCCGTTATCTATGGGTCGCATCTATTCTTCAAGATGTATCGCAAGGTTGACTTCGTCATGAATGCCGATGTAGAGTTGTCGCGGTTTCTCAGTGAGGATACTTCCTTCACGCACATGCCTGCTTTCGCGGGTACCATTAGCTGGAAGGCCGGCCAGGAGACGCTCGTTCTGGGCATGATGCAACGTCTTGTCGAAAACAGCGGCGATGGGTGGGCTTATGTTTTGGGTCGGCTGGACGAACTGACTGAAAAAATGCTTGCCAATCCTGAAGTCATGACATTATCTGGTTCATTGGGTTCGCAACGATATACCCACACGCACGAGCTTCATCCTTTATTGAAGGAACTGTTTTCCGGACCGCTTGTCGAACAGATCAGACTATTGGCCATGCGCACTGCAGAAATGCATCTCGCACTAGGATCGCACAGCGACATGGAGGCATTTGCCCCGGAAAGATATTCCCTGCATTATCAGCGTTCGCTGTATTCTGGTTTGAAAACGCTGGTTCGAAATACGTTCCAGAACCAGGCGGGGAACCTTCCTAAGCTTGCACCCGACATACGTAGCCAGGCTCAGGAAATTATCGACATGCAATCGAAGATCCTGGAAGTGTTCAAAAATATCTATAAGCAAAAGATTGATGTTGTAAAAATCAGGATCCATGGAGACTACCACCTCGGGCAGGTATTGTTTACGGGAAAAGATTTTGTAATCACAGACTTCGAGGGAGAGCCAGCGCGCAGCTACTCCGAGCGCCGCCTTCGACGGTCACCTCTGCGCGACGTTGCTGGTATGATCAGATCATTCCATTACGCAGCGTACGCAAGTCTGCTGCTCGATAATCAGATCCGCGCCGAAGACTATTCGAAACTCATGCCTCTTATGGAAGAATGGTATCACTATGTAAGTGCTGTGTTTCTCCAGACTTACATTGAGGGAGTAAAAGACACGGCGTACATTCCGAAGACCCGTGCAGAACTAGACATCCTCATGACAACGTTCCTTCTCGAAAAGGCCATCTATGAATTGAACTACGAGCTGAACAATAGACCTGATTGGGTTATCATTCCGCTTAATGGAATTAAAGCGTTGATGGCCGAGGCAACGGCCGTTGCGGAGGTGCCAGGCAGTTCAAGGCCGAAGTAAAGGATTCGAAAATTTACGGGGAGCAGGCAGTCAGAGGCCAGTCCGCGGCCAGGTAGCAGCCACCCAGGGGCCAGCCAGCGGCCTGCTTATAGGACTTCTAAGGATCCATGAAGGATCCTTGAAGGGCGG
The DNA here is from genome assembly GCF_037203685.1 of Chryseolinea sp. T2. NCBI lineage: Bacteria > Pseudomonadati > Bacteroidota > Cytophagia > Cytophagales > Fulvivirgaceae > Chryseolinea > Chryseolinea sp. T2. The sequence continues at coordinate 210,608 of NZ_JBBCAU010000004.1, read as the reverse complement.
AAAGTCACTATAAGGTCACTATAACGTCACTATAGGGTCACTATAAGGTAGGCGATAAAGTAGGTGGTTGGTAATTCCCGGGGATGCGCCCTGATTACGAATAAAGCAATCTTTAGGTTTTGCCCTGGCTGCGAAGGCAAGGCTAACGGCGGCAGGTACTGCAGGTTTAACGACCAAATGTACGACTCAGTTCGCTCAGCTGATCAATAATCTCCGGCCCCGGCATGGCGGGCATTCGCCACACCCAGTTTTGCTTATTTACGGTCGCAGGTGTATTGAGACGAGCGCGCTCGTTCAGGCTGAGTATATCCTGCATAGGCACCATGGCTGTGTTTGCCACCGAACGGTAGGCAAGTTCAATTAATACTTCTGCGACATTCCCTGCAGTCACACGCTTGCCACTATACCTTGAAAGTCTTGCGTGAGATTCCTTATCCAACTCTTTCCTAAACCATCCTCTCGCAGTGTTGTTATCATGCGTTCCAGTATAAACAACACCATTAGAAGTATGACGATGAGGAATATGCAGCGTGGTCGCAATGTTGCTTCCAAACGCAAACTGCAGAACAAACATACCGGGCATGTTCAACGAATCACGGAGTGCGTATACATCCGGCGTTATCTCTCCGAGGTCCTCTGCAATGAGTTCGGTTTTTCCGCACAACTTCTCAAGCGCGTCAAACAGTTCATGACCCGGGCCCTTCTTCCAGGCGCCGCCCTTCGCCGTCGGCTGGCCCGCCGGAACTTCCCAATAGGATGCAAAAGCTCTGAAGTGATCCAGTCGAAGCACGTCGAAGAACTTGAAATTTCGTTTGATACGCTTCACGAACCACGAGTAATTATCTTTGCGCATGGCCTCCCAGTTGTAAACGGGCATTCCCCAAAGCTGGCCATCGGCGGAAAAGTAATCAGGCGGCACTCCGGCAATCGCCAACTGGGCCCCGTCGCGACTCACGGAAAACAAATCACGGTGTGCCCATACGTCGGCGGAGTCGCGATCAAGATAAAAAGGGAGATCACCCATTAGTTGAATGTCGCGGTCGTGGCAATACTTCCGTAAACGCCTCCATTGACGCCAGAATATGTATTGAGACCACATCACCCGATCGATCTCAGCTGCAGCTGCATCCCTCACCGCCATCAGCGCTGCAGGATCCCGATCACGCAAGGGCATAGGCCATTCGTACCAGGCGAGTCCGTCGTGCTGTTCTCTGATGATTTCAAACAATGCAAAATCATTTAACCAGTAGGACTCGCCCTCCAGGAATTCTTCGTATTCGTGCGTCATGCCCGGATGAGCATTCTTCCGGAAGTTATCGTACGCCTGTTTCAACATAGATGCCTTCATTGCTATAGACGCATCATAATCTGCGCTTAACGAATTCTTGATTTTGTTAATGAAGGATTCGTCGAGCAGGCCGTCATTGATCAAATCGTCAGGACTAATAAAAAGAATGCTACCGGCCATAGCGGAGTACGAAGAATAAGGTGAGTAAGCAGCCGATCGTTGTGGTGGATTGATAGGCAGCATCTGCCAAATGCGCTGGCGTGAAGCATGAAGGAAGTCTGCAAACTTCCGTGCCTCAGGACCAAGATCACCAATGCTGAAACGTCCCGGTAACGAACTGATGTGAAGAACTATTCCGGCTCTCCGCTGAGTACTCTCTTCCTCCAATAGCAACACGGAAAAGGGAAACTCAGCAAAAGCATCGGCAAGTTTTATCACCCGAGGAGTATCGACAGTTGTTTCAGAAATCAGATTGCGTCCGTTGACAGGGGCGTGATCAGGAAGAACCACTTCAGTGTCTCCCCAGTGCTGATTCCACTCTTCGGCCGAGTGCATAAATCGCGCTCCGTTCAACGGTATAGCAACTATGATCCACTGTTTGCCAAGCTGGCGTGCAAAGGCAAGACAATGTTCCGAACGACGCCCTTCAACTTTTAACGGAATGTACTGCCCTTCAGCAAAAAGCTTTTCGAATTTACTTCGGATCGAAAGCAGCTTTTGAAGGATGCCCCCTTTAATTGCTCCATCATCGCGCACACTCCAGGCATTGCGAAAACTTATTCCGCTATCAAGTTGCCGCCGCTGAAAATCGAAGTCAACTGAACGGCGATTGTCAGGATCAACCAGACTCAAATCCCAGGCAGCAGTTCCCTGATAAATATCGGGCACACCAGGACACATTACCTTTAACGCAAGCTGGCAAAATGAATTGATCATGCCGAAATCAGATACCGTGCGGCAAAAGGCCCTGAATGAAGACATGAATTCGTCCGATGAAAGAATAGCATCGAGAAAACTTACGATGCTATTCTCATAAGCCCCATTTGGTTGACTCCAGTTTGAATGACGTTTCGCCTCGCGTACTGCCTTCTTCATGAACTCGTTCATTCTTCCAGTCAGGTCCGTTTGGTCATTGAAAGAATAAATACCAATAAGGTTCTGATAAATGAAATACTCGTCGTTTGCGTCGGGAGATCCGTCGACCTTAAAAGATTGATTCAGGTCCATCCAGCTTTTCACATGGCTGATCCAATCTTCAGCAATGTCGGGCAGCACATTTAACCGCATCCGAACGTCTTCTCCCCTCTTGGTATCGTGGGTCGACGTAGCATTGAGGGCAAGCGGCCAATGGTCCTGGCGATAGGTCATCAACTTGTGAAACTCGTCAGTTGAGAGACCAAAAAACTCTGGCGAGTCTCCGACTTCGTTGTGCGCAATAAATCGATTGAAGGTGTACATCAACGTATCCTCTACCCCCTTTGCCATAAGAGGGCCGGTGTATTGCATCACATGCTGATAAAATCGAAGCCAATTCGGGGACGAGTTATCGCCTGCAAGGTGACTTGCAATGTATTCGAAAACGTCGGCCAGATCCTTTCGTGCAGACCGGCAAGCGTGAAACAAATCAATGATGCGTCCCTTCTCCGCATATTCGAAGGGAAGATCATTTCCATAGTATCTGTATACAGGCATTTGAACCATGAAAAGTGACAATGCCTCGCGGACTCTATCGGCATCGAAAGCCCTGCCTTCAAGCGAGTGCGAGTTTGCTTCTCCCGCAGCATCAGATTCAGATTGCAGGCGTTCGAGGAAGAACGACGTTAAGTTATTAAGCTCCCCGTTCATATGGTGCTCAAGGATATAACGCTTCTTATCGTGAATGCTATGAGTTGAGAGCGAGCCTTCGGTATTTAAGGACCGATAGAATTTTGAAAACCTGTTTTCGGCGCTTGAGCGCGTGAACAGATTATTTACCGCTGACAGAAACTCATAGCCCGTTGTTCCCTGAATTGGCCACGCGTCTTCCAGTGTTTCACCATGCTCCAGAATCTTTTCAACTATGATATAGCAGGAAGGACCGCACAATTCCCGCAGGCGAATCAAATAGGTTGACGGATCGAACAATCCATCAATGTGGTCGACGCGCAAGCCCTGAAAGAGGCCTTCTTTAACAAATGCTGCAATCCTGTCGTGATAAAGTGCAAACACCTTTTCCGAATGCATATTCAGGCATATAAGCCCGTTCACGAGGAAGAACCTGCGATAGTTGATCCGATCATCGGTTTCTTTCCAGTGACACAGCCGATAAAATTGCAGATTTGACACCTGATGTAAAGTTTGAGCGTTATTGGAGACCTCTGTAAGAATGTTATCAACAGCAACGCCAATAGCCGCCTGTCGCATCAGGGCAGCAAACTGAAGAAGCAACTCATGCCAACGGAAAGCATACTGGACGGAGTCTTCAATACGATGCAAGTCGTCCAGCTGCAAAACAAATTCCGAGATGCTTTCAGGCAGATCTGCTGCTCTCAGTAATTCACCATAGGTCCGGGAATTCAGCGGGAAGTACAGGTCGCCATAGTTAAAGCAAAGCTTATACTGACGATGCACCAGCTTCAGCTCGCCATTGCCAATGGCTTCCTCCAGAGTACTACCCAAGAAGGGCGCCATAATTCTTCCCGAATGAAAATCACCCGACCAGGTCGTGTCGAATACTTCCGAATAGGGTGAAAGTGGTCCTTTTTCCATCACATCCATCACCCAAAGATTCGTGGTGTGATAGGCCATATGATTCGGAACGATGTCCTGAATCCAACCAATCCCTCTGTCCTTCAGTTTGCTGATCAGTCTTCTCAACTGTTCGTCCGTGCCAATCTCAGGATTGATGACATAGGGATTCACGACATCATAACCATGCGTGCTTCCTGCGACGGCAGCAAAAATTGGTGATGCGTATAAAGTGCTTATACCAAGATCAGCCAGGTAATCAATTATCAGTTCGGCCTGCTGAAGAGTAAAGTCCTTATTGAACTGTAGCCGATATGTAGAGACCGGGTTATACATTTTCGTTGCTGAATAAAAAGAATGTAGCAGGCGATACCGACACGACATGTGCGTATAGGGGGTCATTCGTCATCTGCCCCGACCATCGTGCAGATGCAGAGTTCATGATACATTTCATGCCTTCCACAGACGGCATTTGAATATTCTGAATGACGCTTGAAAAGTTGGCTACAGAAACCAATTCATTGCCACCGATCTTCCGATGTACGATCAGACATTTCTCATCCTCCAGTGCAACTGCAGAAAGCCCCTCTCGGCTTCCAGACGAAAGAACTTCTGATACTTTGCGCGTCCGAATAAGTTCCTTATAGTATTCAAGAAGTGTCTGATGACTTTTAACATTAACGTAATCCCAATTAAGCTTGCTGTTCAAAAAAGTCTGAATGGACTGGGGATCGGGCACGTTAACATCATGTTGATAGAACGCAGCAAATTCACTCTTTCTGCCCTGCCTTACTGCGCTTATCAGTGTTTCGTCATGATGGCTTATAAAATACTGAAATGGTTGTCTTTCTCCATACTCCTCACCCATAAATAACATGGGTATGTAGGGACTGCAGATCACCATGGCGGCCATCACTTTTAGCATTTCGTAGCTTTCAATAACGCTGGTTCTTTCGCCGAGCATCGTGTTCCCAACCTGATCATGGTTTTGTGAGAAGACAACGAACTGGTCTCCCCGGAAGGCCGTTGCCTTTCGGCCGAAGGTTTTCTTACGATGCTCCGAGTACTGGCCGTCGTAAACATACGCATCGGCAAAAGCCTTGCCCAGGGTTACGAATTCCTTGAAATCGCTATAGTATCCCACCGGCTTCTTTCCAGCCGCCACCCTAAGGGAATGATGGAATTCATCAATCCATTGAGCATTCATTCCATAGCTCATCTGTGATGCATCTTCAAGGTATTTGGGATCATTAAGGTCGCACTCAGCGATGAGGTAGCAATTGCGATTAACTTCTTCGCGTAGCGTATCTACATACTCACGAAGCTCCTGCAGAATGTGCTTACTGCTAAAATCATAAATAGCGTGTACGGCATCCAAACGTAATGCGTCGATATGAAAATCTCTGAACCACATTAAGGCGTTTTCGACAAAGAATTTCCTTACTTCATCGCATCCTGCATCATCGTAATTAATTGCCTTTCCCCAGGGTGTGCGATATTTATCAGTGAAGTAGGGACCAAATTTTTCAAGGTTATTTCCCTCGGGACCAAAGTGATTGTAGACGACATCGAGAATTACAGCAATTCCATGACTGTGACTCGCATCTACCAAACGTTGTAATGCAGAAGGCCCTCCATACGAGTGATGGATTGCGTATGGAAATACTCCATCGTATCCCCAGTTCCGGTTTCCAGGAAACTCAACTGCCGGCATAATCTCGATCGAAGTAATTCCGAGCTCCTTCAAATAAGGGAGCTTCGCCACGATCGCATCAAAATCACCCGCCTGGGTAAAAGTGCCGACGTGCAATTCGTAAATGATGTATTCACTTAATGGAATATTCTTCCACTTCTGGTCAGTCCATTTAAAAGTGTTGGGGTTAAAAACCAGTGACGGGCCAAATATCCCCCTCGGTTGCAGAAGCGAAGCAGGATCGGGAAGGCGTTCGCGCTGATCAAGTTCAACCCAGTATGCATCGTCCGGTTTTAAGAGTGAAGTTATGGAACTGAAATAGCCCCTGGGTTCCGGATGCAAGGTGACGCGTTCGTCCGTACCATCGATAACAATCGCCACAGACTTAGCGTGAGGCGCCCATACCAGAACTTCAGACTCTCCGCGTGACGAAAAGTTAACGCCTATGGACCGTCTGTTGGGCACGATCACACTCATAACTCAATTGGAGATTTAAATATGAGGATAGATCTTCCCTCGGCAGTTACGACGCTTTCGGGAGATATTGGTTGCTCCTTCTTAAAATACTTATGAGCTGTGTCGAGCACTTTGCTCCACGTCTTGCCATAGCTCTCCGGCGGAAGCTTAAAACCAATGGGTTCATAGTGGGCATTAAAGATGATATAAAACGAATCGTCAAGTACCTTTTTTCCCTTGGCATCTCTTGTGTGTATACCCCGACCGTTAAGCCATACACCCATTGATTTCGCAAATGAGTGCTGCCAGTTCTCGTCCGTCATCTCGGTTCCTTCCGGGAGAAACCAGCTGATGTCGTTCAGGCCGCGCCCCTTCACTGCCCTTCCCTGAAACCAACGACGGCGACTGAAAATCGGATGCGTTCGCCGGAAGGCGATTAGCTTCTGGACGAATGAGAGGAGTTCCTCATCCATATTCTTCCAGTCGATCCAGGAAATTTTATTATCCTGACAATAAGCATTATTGTTGCCCTCCTGTGTGCGCCCTAGTTCGTCTCCTGCGACCAGCATTGGTATTCCCTGAGAAATAAAAAGTGTTGTAAGGAAATTGCGCTTTTGCTGTTGCCTCAACTGCAGGATAGTTCTGTTAGTAGTCTTTCCCTCAACTCCGCAGTTCCAGCTTCGATTATGACTTTCACCGTCGCGGTTGTCTTCTCCATTTGCGTCATTGTGCTTCTCGTTGTACGACACTAAATCATGAAGAGTGAAACCATCATGGGCTGTAACAAAATTGATGCTGGCGGAGGGCTTCCTGTTGTTGTCTTCATACAGGTCGGGACTTCCGGTAAAACGCATGGCGAATTCACCGAGCATACTGTCAGCTCCACGCCAATAATCGCGAACACAGTCTCTGTATTTACCGTTCCATTCCAGCCATCCAGGAGGGAAATTGCCAACCTGATATCCACCTTCACCAACGTCCCATGGTTCTGCAATAAGTTTTACCTGTGAGATTACAGGATCCTGATGTATGATGTCGAAAAATGCACTGAGCTGATTTACGGCATGAAGCTCCCGGGCCAACGTGGCGGCTAGATCAAATCGGAGCCCGTCGACGTGCATCTCGGTGATCCAGTAACGCAAACTATCCATGATAAGCCGCAAAGCACTCGGCAGGTTAGCATTCAGCGTGTTTCCCGTGCCCGTGTAGTCCATGTAATATCGCTTGTCCTCTGCCAGTCGATAGTAACGTTCATTGTCAACTCCTTTGAACGAAAGCGTCGGGCCCAACTCGTTTCCTTCCGCTGTATGATTGTACACCACATCAAGAATGACTTCTATTCCAGCTGCATGAAATGATTTTACCATCTGCTTGAATTCCGTCACCTGCTCACCGAGCACTCCTGAACTCGAGTACCTTGTTTCCGGAGCAAAGAATCCAATCGTATTATAACCCCAGTAGTTTGTCAACCCTTTTTCAACCAAATGGCGATCTGCCAGGAAGTGGTGAACGGGCATCAGCTCAACGGAAGTAATGCCAAGTGACTTCAGGTATTTGATCGATTCCGGGTGAGCCAGTCCTGCATAAGTTCCGCGAAGTTCCTCCGGAATACGGGAGTTAAGCGCACTGAAACCCTTGACGTGCAATTCGTAGATAATCGTGTTTTCATAAGAAATATCGGGTGCCTCGACGCCTTCCCAGTCAAAAGACTGGTCGATAACGACTGACTTGGGAGTAAACTGTGCGCTGTCTGTTTCGCTGAAGCTAAGATCCTTTTGATCGCTGTGCACACCGTAACCAAAAAGAGAATCGTCCCACTCAATCTTTCCACCTATGGCCTTTGCATAAGGATCGATCAGCAATTTATTGGGATTGTACCGATGTCCATTTTGCGGTTCATAAGGTCCATGCACCCGGTAGCCATACAGTTGTCCCGGTTTCAATCCGGGAACGTAGACGTGCCAGACCTGATGCGACCGCTCCCAAAGTGAAATCTTCTTATATTCCTTTCTAGCACCCGGCTTACGGAACAAGCATAGTTCGACTGCTGTCGCATTCTCGGCGAATATGGCAAAGTTGATACCGTCTCCGTCGTAGGTGGCACCCAGCGGATAAGGATGCCCTGGCAATAATTTCATATGTGGGAATGGGTATTTTCTTTATATCGGGATTGTTCATTTAACGCCCATGCCGGAGTTGTTGGATGTTGACGTTCAGCTTCCATAGATTTTGCCCCCTTATCATCTTCCCGGACAACTGAGTTATTCAAGAACCTTTTCAAACTTTCCAGTGCGCCCATGTAGCAGGCAAACGCTTCCTGAGGTGACAAATATTGGTTGTCCAGGCCGGCCAGTGAGTGAGACATATTTATAAAATGATGCACGTTCAGAAGTTTCATTAACGCACGTCGGGCAGCGGGATCTGCGAGGTGTGCAGTTGGTTCGTCAAGATCCTTTGCTGCCATGAATGCCTGACGTTGTATATCGTTGCCTAACCACGGCGAATGATCGGAAGCAATGCTATTGGATAGCGGAGAATTATGGTGTCGATATTCTTCTGTTACATCGGCAATTTGCTGACTTATGCTAACAAGTCGGTTTTGACCAGCCGCGATGGATAAGAAGCTCTCGAAGAACTGCAAAATCCCAGCATCGCGATGCCATTTAAAGACTTCGATTGGCAGACCCACAACCACAGTATCACCTGATACGCGATTGATCATAGCAATAAATTCTTCAATGCTGATCGCTGCATCACCTGCTCCGAAACGATGAACGATTGTATCACGGATCACGTGATCGATAGAAACATTGATTAGATCATTTTCATCCAGGACAATTGATTCCACGGGGACCTTTGAGTCGATCGGTACTTTGACCTTTTGCACCAATGCCTTAAAACCCATTGCTGTTGCCAGACGGGAAATGGAACTATCAGAAACCGGAGATCCGAGCAGTGTATTCGGTTGAACACCGAAGTACTCGTATACAAGATCATCACCTCTCGTAACTTCTTCCCTAAAAGCCTCATCTGAAAACAGGAGAGACAACGAATTATTGTAAGGAATTGCCAGCCATTCTATGACATCCATCTCTGTCAGTCCACGCCAAGCATCAATAACAGCTGGAGCGGATGCTTTCAGATCAGAAAGGCAAGAGCCGCTAGCTGCAAAACCAATCTTTACACCCGTATTTCTCATCACCAACTTCTTCAGCATGCTGGTTACCGGAATGTAAACGTCATGTGCCAGATTAATCAGCTCCTGTACAGTTGCTGCATCGTCAAAAACATCGGCAGTAGCCTCCTCCTGTGAGAGCGACCGCAATCGTGGGCGATGGCTCATTTCGAACACCACACAAATATCCTTTCTTAATTGAACTGTCTCTATTAACGATCTGATCGGCTTATCCATCATTCAGGTAAGTATTTACCCGAGTACAGAAGCAAATAGTCTGCTTTTCTTAAACCGGCGATTTCAAATAGCCAAGGCTGTGCGGCGTAGCAGTCAGTACCCACACGTCACACCGCGTTGGGGAACTTATTACCAATGATTGTTGCAGTCACGGAATAGTGGTTAAATTGCCGGCTAAAACAGGAATAGATTTCATGTATTCATTGAAAGACTTGCTGGATAGAGAATACTTCAACAACACCGTGCAGGAATATTTCATTGCTGCAACTACGTTTCTCGTAGGACTGTTGCTTCTGCTCATCTTTAAGAGGATAATTCTAAGGAGCATAGCACGTCTTGTAGCAAAAAGCGAGTCTACCGTTGATGATATTGTATTCTCTGAAGTAAGGCGATTTATTACTCCAATTGCGGGGACGGCAATTATTTACTGGAGTGTTAATACCCTTGCCCTTTCGACGAAGGTCGAGAAACTCGTTACAGTAACGACCAGCGTAATCATTGCCTTCTTTTTCATTCGATTGATTTCGTCAGCGATACGAATCGCACTCACTTCTTACGTAAGCCGGCAGGACAACGGGTCGACGAAGATCAAGCAGATTGGCGGTGTAATGATCATCATCAACATCGTCATCTGGATACTCGGGACTATCTTCCTTTTCGACAATCTGGGCTACGACGTATCTACCGTTCTTACAGGTGTCGGCATTGGAGGTATAGCCGTAGCGTTGGCCGCGCAGAATATCATTGGAGACTTGTTCAATTACTTTGTTATCTTCTTCGACAAGCCGTTCGAAGTCGGTGATGCTATCAACGTAGACGACAAGAATGGAACCATCGAACACATCGGACTAAAAACTACACGACTTCGCAGCTTATCAGGCGAGCAGATTGTTATTGCAAACAGCGATCTCACGAAATCGCGGGTACACAATTTCAAAAGGCAGGAGAACCGTCGTATCGAGTATAGCTTCAGCATACTATACAGGACTCCTGTTGATAAACTAAAAAAGATACCGGGAATTATAAAGGAAATCATTGAGAAGACGCCTAACACCAGATTCGACCGTGCGCACGTCGCCCGCTTTTCTGAGTATGGGCTCACCGTTACAGTAGTTTACTTTATCACCGTTCCGGATTACCTCACCTACATGAATGCCCAGGAGGCCATTAACCTTCAGATTCTTGAAGCATTTCAGCGGGAAGGCATCAACTTTCAAATCCGTGAAGACAAAGAATTCGCTCTCCCTGATCCGAATGCTACTTCGGGGGGTACACCAGGAAGTGTAAGATAAGTCACGAGTGGTCTATATAGGCTGCGGCTACATCAGACAAGAAAAGTAAGAACGTCTCTCAGTATTTCAACCTCAAGCTTTTGATAGACGTCGAGTTCTAACAACTCATCGTCTATATGCATGAGGCGCCCACCCCAGTTGAGTTCTATTTTACGGGCCTTTAAGGCCGTGTAAAAAAATGGAGTCTCCTTGCCGTTTGCTATTCTTTCGTCTATATAACTCAACAGCGCTTCACGCTGTGATTCGCCGATCATGATCACATCAAACTCTCCGTCATCAAAGTGGCTCATGGGCGCAATGTTGAGATTTGGTCCGATCGACTTAATGTTGGTTACCTCAACCATCAGGAACTTTCCGTTGTAGGTTTCTCCATCGATAGTTATCTCGCAACTTTTAGGCTTATAATCTTCAACCAGGTCTCGTAAAGTTTTTAGTGCAACCATAATCTCTTCATCAGGAGATTCCGACTTGCTTGTTCGATCACGCATGGTTTTGATCAGCTTTGGAAATACTCCAAATCCGACTGACTCCAGAAAGAAATGATTGTCCTTTAAACCGTGCACTTTCCCGATATCAAAATTCTGTCTGTTATCGAGTTTCCATCGACCGATAATTTCATCGACGTCGCCATTGATGCCAAGCGTCTTGGCGATGTTGTTTGCAGTACCCCATGGTAGTAGCGCGAGCGGATGGCGGCGGTTAATTATTGTACCGCCGCAATAGTATTCTGCTATTTTTCTGACAGTACCATCTCCACCCGCAACAGCAATTATGTCTGTTGAGTCGGGTATCCTTTTCTCGTTGATCCCTTTTTTTGTGGAAGAATAGCTACAGTCAAAACCCGCGCTCTTTATCTTCTTTACCAATTTTTCCTTGGTGTGCTCTGCGTCACCGGCTGTTGGATTATGAAAAACCTTGATTAATGTCATTTTACAGATTTTTTTCTAAAGAAGGCCCTATGAAAATCTGTACCACTTACTGCTGGAATGATTTTTTTAGTGAAAGTGAGTATGAATATTCTCATCACAAACGACGATGGCATTTATAGCCCAGGCCTACTATCGCTGGCAAAAATTGCAAGCCGCTACGGGCAGGTACGCGTAGTAGCGCCCGATGTGGAGCAATCTTCAATGGGACATGCGATAACCGGTTCCAGACCTCTTTTTTACAGAAAGGCACCAATAAACTTTGGAGAAAAGATAGACGCCTATAAGGTCAACGGTACCCCTGCAGACTGCGTGTCGCTCGGCATGCATATTTCCAAGGTGGACGTCGTTCTGAGCGGAATTAACATTGGCTCTAATTTGGGGAACTCAATGTGGCATTCAGGAACACTTGCGGGTGCCAAACAAGCTTTCCTTCTGGGAGTAAAGGGAATTGCGCTCAGCACTCCCGTTGGTGAAAAAGATCCTGACTTTAATGCCCTGGAAACTCACGTAAATGATGCGCTCAAAGCATTGCTTTCGAATCTGGATGTTAACTTAATCAATGTAAACATTCCCGAAAATGCCAAGGGGATCAAGTGGACCAGGCAATCTGTCAGACAGTACGATGGAAAAGTGATGCCTGGTACCGACCCAAGAGGAAGGAAGCATTACTGGATCACAGTGGTTCCTCTGGAGGCCGCCGAAGAGGGTACCGACAGATGGGCCGTTGAAGAAGGATACATTTCAATGACTCCACTTCGACTGGATTTGACAGATGAAAAAGAGCTTGCAAAACAACTTGTTAAGACCCCTGTGAATACGCCGCAGGTTACCCTTGGTCAGGAAAGAGTAATGAGCCAGGAACTTTAAGCGTGATGGCAAAGTCTTATCAAGAGCGGTTAGAATCGAGGCAGTACGAGGCCCTCTTTTCGATGTTGATACTAATCACTAACTTTCTTATTAATGATCAGGGTCCTTATGGTTCAGGATCTGTGCAAACGAAAGAACTATCGAACACATCCCCTATTGAACAACTTTAACTTAACATATGAATAATTTGTTACGCGGGCTTATTGCCGGCTATGGTGCAAAAAAGCTGGGCGGCGGCTGCCTGGGATCGGTGTTGGTATTTATCATCATTTGGGTAGCCCTTGGACAATGCCAGTAGCCCGTCTGACACAATGGTGTCGCGGCTTAACGGCAAATTTTGGAGTTTCGCCAAACAATACACAAAATGACCGGCCGTCGACGGTACACGGAACAATATTTGCGACTTTTGTGCATTATCCTATAAGCTTCGGAGTGATTAAGGAGCGCTGTGGCAGACAGCGTTCCGAGTGAAGACCTAAACGAAATCGAATGAAAAAGAATCTAAGGATACTTGTACTTGAAGACATGGAGGATGATCTGGAACTGATCGAATATGTGCTTTCCGACGCCCACCTTGACTTCTCTACAATGAGGGTTGATACACGTGAAGAATTCGTGAAGGCATTGAAGAGAGGACAGATCGATGTTATTCTTTCCGATCATTCCCTTCCGACGTTCAACTCACAGGAAGCTCTTGAAATATTCCGGACCTCCGGCTTAAAGATTCCTTTTATTCTTGTTACCGGAGCAGTCTCCGAGGAATTCGCCGTGAATTCTCTGAAGCAAGGTGCAGATGATTATGTACTCAAATCGAATCTTACCCGATTACCGACCGCCATTCTAAACGCAGTCAAGCAACGTGAGGCCGAGGTGGCCAAAATCCTTGCAAACGATGCAATGCGCAAGCAGTACGAAGAGCTCATGAAGATCAACAAAGAGCTTGATAGTTTTGTGTACAGCGTATCACATAACCTTCGCGCACCGCTGCGATCAGTGTTGGGGCTCATTAACCTGGCCCGTATGGAGGATGAAAAGCGAGGTAATAATTTCAATGATTACTTCGGCATGATGGAGCAGAGCATCCATAAGCTTGATGATACTTTAAAAGAAATCCTTGACTACTCGCGTAATGCCCGTCAGGATCTGACTATTGAACAAATAGATATTAATCAGCTCGTAAGCGACAATCTCGAGAGAATGCAATATATGCCTGGGTCTTCGCTTATTGTAAAAGACATCAGGGTCGATGACGCGGTGCCGCTGTTCTCAGATAAATACAGGCTGTCGGTAATTTTCAATAACATTATTTCCAACGCCATTAAGTATTACGACGAGCACAAAACAGATCCATTTCTCAGAATCAGCATTAATATCAGCGAGGACAAAGTACACATGGAATTTGAGGACAACGGTATCGGTATTGATCCCGAGTATCTCAATAAGGTATTTGACATGTTCTTCCGGGCAACTCCGAACAACGAAGGTGCTGGTTTGGGCCTTTATATTGTTCAGGAGGCTGTAGATAAGCTGAAAGGATCAGTTCAGATTAAATCTGCGCTGCGTAAAGGGACGAACTTTATAATTGACATCCCGAACTATCCGGAGCGCGTAAAGCAGCAACAAAAATCGCAGCTAACCAGTCGGCCTGAAAAAGTGAAAAGCTAGTTACTGACGTAAGATAATCTATAAAACGCCGCTGGCGAGCAGCTTGCATTTTGTTACTTTAGCACAGTGGGGCCGCCCATGAACTCGTGCTGCAATGTTGCTTTATAATGCCATTCTTCTCATCGACGACGATGAAGAAGACCAGGAAATATTCCGCGACGCTTTAAAGGACGTCGATCCCCTTCTTCATTGCTCGGTCGCTGACGACGGCGAAGCCGCATTAGCCCTTCTGCACAATGACTCGCTTTTGAAACCGGATCTGATATTCATCGATATGAATATGCCCAGACTTAACGGTAAGCAGGTTTTACAGGCTTTGAAGTATTCCGGAACGTTACGTGATGTTCCTGTCGTCATGTATTCGACGTTTTTCGGACCGAAGGACCTTCAGGAGATCAAGGCCATGGGAGCAGCTCATCATATGGTAAAAGCGACCCGTTTTGATGAACTCTGCACTTCCCTCAAAACAATTCTATCAACTCACTGGTAGGCTATACGACGGAACAAGGTGCTTTTCCGGGGCCTGGACAGGTAGAGACACGATAAATGTCGACCCTTCTCCTGGCGTACTCCGCGCAGAGATGTAGCCATTGTGCAGTTCTGTGATCTTTTTGCATAAGGCAAGCCCTACGCCTGTACCGGCATACTCTCCCCCGTTATGATGTAACCTGCGGAACATTCCGAAGATTTCTTCAGCATACTTTTGATCAAACCCGATTCCGTTGTCTTCAATGTAAATGCGGTAGTACCGGTTGACATTATCTTTTCCGTTCTCATTTGATCCACTGGCTTCACAATGCACGCGAATAACGGTCTGGATATCCTTCCTTCGATACTTTAACGCATTACTCAGCAAGTTCTGAAATAACGGTCGAATCAAACTAGGCCCGACGGCAAGCGTTGGCATTTGCTCTATTGTTATCGTTGCGCCTGCTTCTGTAACTTCGTCCTCCATTTCAGAGAGTATTTCCCTCATCACTACGTTCAGGTCGGTGACAACGAACGCGGACTTATCATTCGAAATCTTTGAGAAGGCCAAAATGTCGATGATCAGGGCCTGCATGCGCTCCGCCGCCTGCTGAATGCGGGTGACCATTTTGGCATCTTCCGCAAACACGTCTCTGTATTTGGTAAACAGACGATCACTAAACATGCGGATCTTCCGGAGCGGTTCCTGTAAGTCGTGCGATGCCATGAAGGCAAATCGCTCCAGCTCTTTGTTTGCAGACTCCAGGTTGGCAATGTTCTCGAGCAGCTTATGATTAAGTTGTCTCACCTTCTCCTCGGAGGTCTTGCGTTCATGGATCTCCCGCTCGAGGTTCCGGTTGATCGCTATCAGCTTTTGTTCCTGTTCGAACAGAAGCCGGTTCTTCTTGTACAGATCGATCAGGACGCCCACTTTGGCCCGCAGAACATCCGGATTAAATGGTTTCAGAATGAAGTCAATGGCACCAGACTGGTAGCCTTTGAACATGCTCTCATCGCCATAATTGTTGGCCGTAATGAAGATAATCGGGATATGCTTGAGCTTTTCGCGTTCGTATATCAGCGCTGCCGTCTCGAAGCCATTGAGGTTTGGCATCTTAACATCCATCAGGATCATGGCAAAATCAAACTCATTCAGAAGCACCTTCAACGCCTGCCGGCCCGAATTCGCTTTGACAAACCGGTATCCACCTGGTTCCAGGATTGTCTCAATTGACAACAAGTTGTCTTCCCGATCATCGACCAACAGAATCTTTGGCTGCATTGACAGTTCGTTCTTAGGATGTCAGCAAATTAATACTCCCTTATTTACAAAACCACAAGCGCATCAGCGACAGCAGTTGATCAATCTTCACAGGCTTCGTGATATAATCCGAAGCTCCCGCCTCAATACACTTCTGACGATCACCCTTCATCGCTTTCGCTGTAACGGCAATAATGGGCAGCGTGTTATTCTTGTGTTCACGTCTGATCTTCTGCATCGTTTCATAACCGTCCATCTCAGGCATCATGATGTCCATCAACACCATCTCCACCTTTGAATTTTCGGTCAGGATCTTGATTGCCTCCTTACCGCTTTCCGCAGTAATGGCGTTGATATTGAACCGTTCGAACACCGTTGTCAGAGCAAACAGGTTCCGCACATCGTCGTCAACTATAAGTATGTTTTTACCCGTGAGAATATCTTCCTTGTTACGAATATTCTCAATGATCCGTCTCTTTTCCGGAGCCAGATTCTTATGGCTGATGTGGAGATGTGACACCGTCTCCTCCAGCAGGTATTCAATAGAATTCACTCCCTTAACAATGTGGGAACTGGCGTGTGTGTTTATGGCCGCCAACTCTGTCTTATCAAAATCTTTGCCCGAATAAACAATCACCGGAGTGAGGCCGTGCTTTGATTTATGCACTTCTCTAAGCAATTCTGTTCCTGAAACATCCGGCAGCGTGTAATCCAGAATGATGCAGTCGTAAGAATGCGCACTGACCATCTCCAGCGCCTTTTTACCCTGATCAACGATAGTTATCTCGATCCTTTCGTCCTGCAGCATCTTGGCAATTTGTGAAGAGTCGATTTCATTGTCCTCGACAATCAAAACCTGTTTGATTGAGCGTTGATGATAGTTTACGATATCTTCAAACAAACTATCCAGTACATCGCTTCCCAGAGGCTTAAACCAGAAGCTGCGCGCTCCCCTTTTCAGGGCGAGGGCCTGATTTTCCTCTCCTGAGATAACGTGGATCGGAATATGTCGATAGTTCAAATCATTTCTCAGAAGATCGATCACCTTCCATCCACTGGTATCCGGCAATTTCACATCCAGTGTTATAGCAATCGGCGTAAACCTATTAATGAAATCAAATACCTCAAGGTAGTTGGTCGCGACCACAGCCTTCAGGTTGCTCTCGTGTGCGCGTTCGATTAGAATTTTCCCAAACCGGAGATCATCTTCGACAATGAGAACCACCATATCGTCCTGTTGAATGCTGCTCCTGTCATCGCCTGTATCATTGATCATCTCACTGACGATATCCATTCCTCTCGACTCAACGCCCTCCTTGGTGATGCGCAGCTTGTCCAGAAGAGTGTCCATTTGCTTGCCTTCAACATCGAGCTGCAATTGCTGAATGACCTTGATGCTCTCCGAAACCTCCCGGGGAGCGGTATTAGGAAGGCTTTTCATAGGCAAATACAATGTGAATGTACTTCCTCTTCCCGCCTGACTGTCGAGGTCAATCGTTCCGCCCAACAATTCGGCAAGACCGCGGCTGATTGACAGGCCAAGCCCGGTTCCTCCGTATTTACGGCTGGTAGAACCTTCTGCCTGCTGGAACGCTTCGAAGATGATAGACTGTTTTTCCAACGGTATGCCTATACCCGTATCACTGATCGAGAACGCGACAACAGTCTCCGCTCCATCAAGTGAAGGGAGTCCAGGGCGCCAGGTACGTTTCGACTGGAAGATCTTAAGGGAAACCTCACCCTTCTCGGTGAATTTAAACGCATTGGAGAGAAGGTTCTTGAGGATTTGGTTCAAACGCTGAATATCTGTTTCCATCGAGACAGGCAATGCATAATCTGTTTCGATACGGAACTTCAGGTTGCGCGCCTCCGAAATTGGTTTGAATGTAGTTTCTACGAAGTTCGAGATCTCGCTGATCCGAACCGTTGATATGTTTGCTGTAATGAAACCGGATTCGATCTTTGAAAGGTCAAGAATGTCATTAATGAGCTGGATCAAATCGTCTCCGCAGGAGTGAATGGTTTTCGCATAGCGAATCTGTTTGTCGTTGAGGTTGCCTTCGGCATTTTCATACAGCTGCTGCGCCAGGATAAGCAAGCTGTTAAGCGGTGTACGAAGTTCATGCGACATGTTCGCAAGGAATTCCGACTTGTATTTTGATGTCAGCGTCAACTGCTCTGCCTTCTCTTCAAGCGAGCGTCGTGCTTCTTCAACTTCCTTGTTTTTCGCTTCCACCTCGTCCTTCTGTTTAACCAGCAGAAGTGCCTTATCCTGAAGCTCGTCGTTAGTTCGGCGAAGTTCTTCCTGTTGAGTCTTGAGCTCGCCTGCGAGAGACTGTGACTGAGAAAGAAGTTCTTCGGTACGAGTATTCGTTTCAATGGTATTCAATACGATACCAAGACTCTCCGTCAACTGGCCGAGGAAGTCAAGGTGAGTATCGCTGAATGTATCCAATGACGCAAGTTCGATAACAGCCTTCACGTTGGTTTCAAAGATCACCGGAAGAATGATGACGTTGGCCGGCTTAGATTTTCCGAGTGCAGAGCTGATCTTCACGTAACTTCCCGGGACGTTAGTCAGCAGTATACGTTCTTTCTCCGCGGCGCACTGGCCGACGAGCCCCTCGCCAATTGAAAATTCGCGCGGTATGTTCTTTTCTTCCTTATATGCATATGACGCGAATAGTTCCAGCTTAACTCTATCAGTCTCTTCATCCTGACGAAGAATGTAGAAGGCACCATAGTGAGTCTGAACAACCTGAGCGAGCTCAGACAAGATGCGCCTTGTTACAGTTCGAAGATCCTTTTGACCCTGCAACATCTGTGTGAACTTGGCAAGGTTTGATTTCAGCCAGTCCTGATCCTGGTTACGCAATGTTGTTTCGCGCAGGTTGGTGATCATCTGGTTGATCGTGTCCTTAAGTGCCTCGAGTTCTCCTTTGGCATCCACGCGAATCGTTCGAGTCAAGTCACCCTTCGTTACCGCCGAGGCAACTTCAGAAATTGAACGCACCTGCGTCGTCAGGTTTGCAGCCAGCTGGTTCACGTTTTCTGTAAGATCTTTCCATGTTCCTGATGCGCCAGGAACACTCGCCTGACCACCGAGTCGTCCTTCCACACCCACTTCACGCGCAACCGTTGTTACCTGCTCTGCGAACACCGCGAGCGTGTCAATCATTTCATTAATGGTATCTGTGAGCTGTGCTAATTCGCCGAGGGCATTGATACTCAGTTTTTGTTTCAGGTTACCCTTTGCCACCGAGGTCACAACTTTCGCGATACCACGCACCTGACCGGTGAGGTTAGATGCCATCTGGTTCACTGAGTCAGTAAGATCTTTCCACGTACCGGCTACACCCCGTACTTCGGCCTGACCACCAAGCTTTCCTTCGGTACCCACTTCACGCGCCACACGGGTCACTTCGAATGCAAATGAGTTGAGCTGTTCCACCATCGTATTGATGGTGTTCTTGAGTTCGAGCATTTCCCCGCGAACGTCCACGGTGATCTTCTTCGACAAGTCACCGTTCGCCACGGCTGTCGTAACACCGGCGATGTTACGCACCTGGTCAGTCAGGTTACCAGCCATCTGGTTAACAGAGTCGGTAAGGTCCTTCCACGTACCAGCAACGCCTGGCACGAACGCCTGGCCTCCCAGTTTTCCTTCGGTACCTACCTCGCGGGCTACACGCGTTACTTCCGAGGCAAAACCACGAAGCTGATCCACCATCGTGTTCAGCGTATCTTTCAACTGGAGAATTTCTCCCCGAACGTCCACCGTAATCTTCTTTGACAAGTCTCCGTTTGCCACGGCGATGGCGACGTTGGCAATATTCCGGATTTGGGCGGTGAGGTTACCCGCCATTTGGTTTACTGAGTCGGTCAGACCCTTCCAAACACCAGCAACACCCTTTACGGTTGCCTGCCCCCCAAGCTTTCCTTCAGAACCTACTTCACTGGCAACGCGGGTTACTTCAGATGCAAAAGAGTTCAGCTGATCCACCATCGTATTGATGGTGTCCTTTAACTCGAGCATTTCACCCTTCACGTCAACCGTGATCTTCTTCGACAAGTCACCTTTGGCAACGGCCGTGGTAACATCTGCGATGTTACGCACCTGGTTTGTCAGGTTATCGGCCATTTTATTCACTGAGTCAGTTAAGTCTTTCCAGGTACCGCCCACACCAGGCACGTCGGCCTGACCTCCGAGCTGGCCTTCAGAACCTACCTCACGGGCTACACGCGTTACTTCAGAACCGAATGAATTGAGCTGATCCACCATTGTGTTGATGGTATTCTTGAGCTCAAGCATTTCGCCCCGTACGTCAACGGCGATCTTCTTCGAAAGGTCGCCCTTTGCCACAGCGGTTGTTACTTCCGCGATGTTACGCACCTGGTTTGTCAGGTTGGAAGCCATCTGGTTTACAGAGTCCGTTAAGTCCTTCCACGTTCCGCCTACACCGGGTACGTTGGCCTGACCGCCAAGCTGTCCTTCGGATCCCACCTCCCGGGCTACACGCGTTACTTCAGAAGAGAATGAGTTTAGCTGATCCACCATCGTATTAATGGTGTTCTTGAGTTCAAGAAGTTCTCCTTTAGCATCCACGGTGATCTTCTTCGATAAGTCGCCTTTCGCCACCGCCGTCGTCACACCAGCAACGTTACGAACCTGAGCGGTAAGGTTACCCGCCATCTGGTTCACGGAGTCCGTCAGATCTTTCCATACACCACCGACTCCCTTGACTGTTGCCTGGCCTCCCAACCTTCCTTCTGTACCTACTTCAAGTGCCACACGCGTTACCTCCGAGGCGAAGGAGTTAAGCTGGTCACCCATTGTATTAATCGTATTCTTGAGCTCGAGCATTTCACCCCGAACGTCCACAGTTATCTTCTTCGACAAGTCACCATTGGCCACGGCCGTGGTAACACCTGCGATGTTACGAACCTGACCCGTGAGGTTTGAAGCCATCTGGTTCACAGAATCGGTGAGGTCTTTCCAAATACCACCCACACCCTTCACTGTCGCCTGGCCTCCCAGCTTTCCTTCAGTTCCCACTTCAAGAGCCACGCGTGTTACTTCAGAACCAAATGAATTGAGCTGATCAACGAGCGTGTTGATCGTATTCTTCAGCTCAAGCATTTCTCCACGAACATCCACCGTGATCTTCTTCGACAGGTTACCACGCGCGATTGCCGTAGTCACTTCCGCAATATTTCGCACCTGGCTGGTAAGGTTACCTGCCATGTTGTTTACGGAGTCTGTAAGGTCCTTCCAAACACCGCCAACGCCCTTAACTTTAGCCTGACCTCCAAGCTTACCTTCCGATCCTACTTCACGCGCCACACGCGTTACTTCCATCGAGAAAAGGTTCAGCTGCTTCACCATGTAGTTTACCTCCTTCGCGATGCGAAGAAATTCTCCCTGAAGCTTATGATCGGAGATCTCCTCGGGCATCTCCTGTGAAAGATTTCCCTTAGCAACAGAACTGATAACGTGAGCGATTTCAATAGTCGGATGTACAAGATCTGAAATCAATACATTCAGCGATCTCACGCCTTCTCCCCAGGAACCTTTGTTGCTGGGAAGCTCGATGCGTTCTGTTAATTTCCCCTGCTTGCCAATGGTATTGCCGGCACGTGTGAACTCGAGCATCATTCGCTCGTTCAGGGAAATAATCTCATTAAGTGTATCGAATATTTTTCCGTTTACCCCAACTTCATCAATGGGAAGACGAACGGCAAAATTTCCATTCCGAACTTCTGTCAGAATTCGAAGCAACTGTTGCGAACCCGCAACATCAAGACTTACGGCATAGTGGGGTTGGTGTCCGTTTCCGTTGCCATTGGCCATTGCCTTATCTGCCAACACTGGGCTATGGCCGTTACTCCTCCTGGATTTTATTGCCTTCGGAGCAGTATCGCGGCCGTTAGTATGGCCGGCCTTGTTCGCTCCATTGTTCTTCCCCGATACCTTCCGCGCGGCCACCGAGGACTTCGTCGCCTTGGAAGCTTTCGCTCGATTATCCTGTACGTCTGCTTTCGTCTTCATAGGAGGTAGTTTATTAAGAAGTAAAATTAGTGAAGTATGCGCGTCATCAACACGATTTTAGATGAATCGGATAATGGAAGAAATAGTTCGCCTTCACGAAAATGGGAGCTGTAGAATTTTATCTCCAAATCCTAACTCCGTGCCAGTAGAGACAACGTGCTGCAATCGTCAAATTACTGTCAACACCGGGAAACTTCTTCACACCTGGCGGGAAAAACTGGGGAATATATTCCACAGCACCACATATCAATTCCACAGAGTTGGGATGAATAGCAATGCAAATTAACTATTACAGAACTGGCACTAATATTCTGGCATCGGTTGGACAACTTGATCCTATGGTAAGAATATTCGGATTATCCATTCTGGCCTTGCTGATGCTGTTGTTGTTCGGCCTGGGCGGGAGCCTTGCGATGGGTGCGCTGGCCCTGGCCCAGATTCTTTTCTATTGCTTCGTACTATTAGTCCTGTTATGCCTTCTGTTGGGACCAGGTCTTATCAAGCGGCGATAACGGGAGTCGACCAACATACAGAATTAGATTCAGTCGCCGAAATTCTATTCGGCCACGGTAAACCGCACGTTAACGTCGGTCCCTTTTCCAGATTGACTTTCGATGTCAATTGATGCGCAATGGCTGTTCAAAATGTTTCTTGTTGAAGTTAATCCAAGTCCCATTCCGCTTTGCTTACTTGTGAAAAAAGGATCAAAAACACGACCCAGATCTTCGCCTTCAATACCCCTACCGTTGTCAGAAATAGTTATTGTAATAATTCGTCCTCTTTTAACCGCCAGAATACGCAACACACCCGCGTCTGCCATTGCTTCGGTCGCATTGACAATGACGTTCAATAGCGCGACGTGCATTTTATCCGGATCTACCAATATCTTGGGCAAGTCGCTCTCAACGTTCAGCTCCAGTTTGATCTGATTTAAGTTAATACGATCAATTGCCAGTTTAATGGTATCGTCAAGTAATTCGCTAACGGATGCCAATTGAAGGTTTAACTCGCGCGGTTTACTTGATCGAAGCATTTCACCTACAAGTTGTTCAATACGATTCGCATTTCTCTGAATGATGTCCGCATACAAATTACCGGACTCGCCTTCATCGGGAATTTCGCGTCTGAGCTGGTCCAATGCCAGACTCAGGTTTGTAAGTGGATTCCGCACTTCGTGAGCAATTGTTCTGGCCAGCCGACCGGTCAGCGACAGACGTTCAGCAATGATCAAGTCCTTCTCTGCCTGTTTTCTTAATGTTAGGTCGTGTACGATGCACTGAATGCAGCAGAGCTCATCAGTCGGATGAGGAATGTAAACGCAATTCAACAGAACATCTTTCTTCTCACCGCGACGAGACACCAGTTTTACCTCGAAGTCTTTGATTTGTTCGGTTTCCGATAGTGTCTCCTTGTATCGATCGAATTCTAACGGGTCCCCAAACAGAGACTGTAAACTCATTCCCTTGATTTCGGCAGCAGAGTATCCAAACACATTAACGAATGAATCGTTAACGTCTGTCAGCTCCAAAGATTTTGTCGCAAGCAATATTGGGTCGATGCTTCGTTCAAACAACGACCGGTACTTTCGCTCCTTCTCATTAAGTTCACGTATTATTCTTGCCTGGCTTAACGCATAACGAATGCTCCGCTCTAGAAGAGATGAATTCAATTCGTTTTTGACGAGGTAATCGGCGGCACCAGACCTGCTGGCATCGATATCAACCTTCAGATTGTCTTGACCTGTTAAGATAATGGCTGGCGCCAGTATATGGTGATCGTGGAGAAAACGAACGAGATCCAATCCATTCCCACCGCCCAAATGGTAATCAACGAGATAGATGTCATATGATTTGTTCAAGGCTCTCTTACTGGCCTTGTCCAGGTTCTGCTCCCAATCGACTTCAAATTCGAAGGTATCAATACCAGAAAGGTACTCCTTCGCAAGGATGAAGTCATCTTCGTCATCCTCTACCAGCAGAACTCTGATTGTTGGTCTCATATATCAATCACCTCCAGCCTCCAAAACAACTATTATTCCATTGCATCATACGTCTGATATAAGCCAGTTATCTACACAATTTTGTAGAAATACGACGCACCCAGTGAGTATAAAGGCTACCGCCGGTTAAGCATTGATTAAACCACAATCGATTTAAACAACTCCTAAAAGGTGGCACATATTTTCAGTTATGTCCGTCGGAATCAAATCGGAATTGAGGCGATAACAATTAAACTTATGCAAGCAACAAAAAGAATTCTCTACACATTGGCCGTTTTACTACTCACCATGTGGCTGATAGCGGTCATCATTTATTCACTGACGGCGGTGGTACACTTACTTGCATTGAGTGCTGTGTTGCTTGTAGTGCTGATTGCCCGCCTTGACAAAAAGCTCGACAAGAAGACAACGGTCTGACGTCAGCTTGCGACGAAGTGGAGCATTTAAGGGTTTTGTCATATTCCGGCCGACTACAAAACTAACGTACCGTATGCCAGGCAAATCAATACGGCTTATTGATTAAATTATAATCATAAATACAGATTACCATGAGAACCAAGACTAGCACAAAAGAAAAGAGCACCCAGCGGAGGTCAAGGATTCCCAAAAAAGGTGCGCGCAAGAGTATTGAGAATCGCGATCTGAACGTGGATGACAGTACAACAAATGCTTTCAGAGAAGAAGAGTGGACAGAAAAAAGAGTTAATGATGTAACTCTTCCAAGCGATAGAAGCGTTGAGGATGAAGAAGATCGTGAACAGAAGCGAAAGATTGCCGATGTGAATCCGGCTGATGACATCCAGAATTGATTTCGCTCACTTCATTTGAGGCTACCGCTGGAGGGCGCCTGAACAATTTGATAGGGCACCCGACGAAGATGCAACTCTATCACTGATAAAACACTGGAATCAAACTCAAAACAAACAGGCTGCCCAAACCGGGCAGCCTGTTTTTATGCATGGAAATAACAACGTCTTAAGTATTATTCGCCGTCGTGTTGCTTCTCATGTTTCTCAATCATGTTTAAATGCTCTTTAAGTCCAGGAAGCGTCGCAGTAATCCATTGCTTTAATTCAGGATCGTCCGTTTTATCAAGGCGAGCCTCAAATTTATTGATAGACTTTTCATGTCTGTCTTCCATAGAGTCACACCATTCTTCATCAAACTTATCTGTGGGTTCTTCAGAGAGACGGCTCATTTCTTTCGCGTCCCTGTCACTTTCCTGAAGAGGGATTGCAATGCCCTTCTTGTCGGCATAGGCCTTCAGCTCATTAAGGATCTTCATATGCTGTTCTTCCAGTTTCGTGGCCATGGCCTTCACATCTTCATTACTGGACTTGTTTTTCGCGAGTTGCGCAATCTTGATTTCGGCAAGGTTACTGGTCACTGCATTAACGACAAAGTCCGCATCCTTTTCTTCGGTCCGGTCCTCGAACGTTGAATCGTTCGCATCCTTCGCCATATCAATGCTTTCGTTGTTCGATGCAACTTCCTGCTTTTTGTTATTGCACGACACTACGGACAGGAACAGCGCTGAGGCTGCCAGTGTTGCTACTAATGATATCCCTTTCATTGTCAGTAAAGTTAAGGTTACAATTGTTATTTAATTTCGGTACCTGCAGACGCGAATTGTTGAGATTTTCTCAAGAACACGCTTATACAGAGCCGATTAGGAAGGTTCCAAAATCATACCATGCACCAAACCCCTGTATTCAGGGTATTGCATGTATTAAATTCCACAGTTAATCTCGTATTGGAGATCGCATTCCATAAACCGTTGCTGAACACGTTGGCGGTGAGAACCCGCTTTACAACTTGGTCCGCAGAATATTGTGCAACAGAAGGTCCCATTTAAAGGTTGAAATGTTCATTCAAATGGAATTTGTCCCGTCTAAACAAATGCCGGATAATTAAATTTTTAAATGAGGATGAAAAGAAATATTATGGTCCTTTAAACGGATTGTAGTTACACCAGAGCCCCAGAATAGTAGAGAAGAGCGACGCAGGAGTTAACCGAAACCAATTGTTTTCTTCACGCCTGCCAAGCATGTTAAACTGACGATTCCAAAAATGAAACCCTCCATTTTTCTCGCCGACGACGACGACGATGATTGCGTATTGTTCCAGGACGCTATGAACGAAGTCGCCAGGGACCATGAGCTTGTTATTGCCTACGATGGTCAGGAGCTATTAGAAACCCTTGACGCAAGGGTTCCTCCTGAACCAAGAGCGATCTTTATTGATCTGAATATGCCACGTAAGAACGGCATCGAATGTCTTCAGGAGATCAAGACCATCGATAAGTTGAAGAATATACCAGTCATCATATTATCAACCTCATCGCAATCAGGATCAATAGAAACTGCCTACGCCAATGGTGCCGATCTGTATATTACCAAGCCAGGTACGTATGCTATGCTGAAGAAGACAATTGAAATTGTTCTGTCCATCGACTGGAAGACATCAAGGCCATTTCCGTTTGATCAGTTTTTCCTCAGTATTTCGTAATATTCGGGTCAGTAAAATACCCAACCAGAATTTAAGCTATGCAGCGAACCAAAGTGGCCATCCTCGGTGGCGGATTCATTGCCGACATTCATTTGGAAAGTTATCATCGGTTCATTCCTGAAGCTGAAGTTGTCGGCATCTATACGCGGCAGGCAGATAAAGCAAAGGCAATGGCAGCGAAGCACAATATTCCACAATGGTATGACAGTATAGATGCGTTGCTGGCAGACTCCGGCTGCGAAGTCGTAGACATCTGTCTTCCAAATTACCTGCACGCCAATGCAACACTTAAGGCTGCTGCTGCTGGCAAACACATTATCATTGAAAAGCCACTAGCCGTTACGTTGGAAGAAGCCGATTCCATGATTGCTGCCTGTAAAAAGGCCAATGTAAAGCTAATGTATGCTGAAGAGCTTTGTTTCGCTCCAAAGTATGAGAGGGTGAGGCATCTTGTGAAGGAAGGCGCCGTTGGCGATATCTTCATGCTTAAGCAATCCGAAAAGCATTCAGGTCCGCACACTGACTGGTTTTATGACATCAAGTATTCAGGTGGAGGTGTATTGATGGATATGGGATGTCATGCTTTTGGATGGTTCTTCTGGATGCTTAACAATGCAAAAGTTAAAAGTGTGCAGGCGAGTATGAATACTGTCCTGCATAAGAACCGCACAAAAGGCGAAGACAACTCAGTTGTAATAGTGGAGTTCGAAAATGGTGTTACAGGCGTCGCCGAAAACAGCTGGGCGAAGCATGGTGGCATGGACGACAGAAGCGAAGTTTATGGAACGGGTGGAGTAGTATATGCCGATCTGTTTATTGGAAATTCCGCTCTCACCTATAGCAGGAATGGTTACGGTTATGCGATGGAAAAGGCCGACACCACAGCAGGCTGGAGCTTTACCGTATTCGAAGAAGTCTTCAACCAGGGCTATCCACATGAATTAAAGCACTTCATAGAATGCGTAAGGGAAAATAAGCAGCCATTGGTGACAGGAGAGCTTGGTCGCGCGGTGCTTGAGGTGATTTACGCTGCATATGCTTCGGCAGGGTCAGGAAAGAAAATTCAATTGCCATTCACGCCCAGAGTCGATCGACCAATAGACCTATGGTTACATCCTACAGAGGGGTAAGTTTGAACGTATGAAAACGATCACTGTAAGTGTAGCTGATCTTAAGCCTGTGCACATCGCTGATCTTTTTTACGATTGCCAGGCCAAGGCCCAGTGAATTCGAGGACTGATTATGCTTACGAAACCGTTCGAATAG
The DNA here is from genome assembly GCF_037203685.1 of Chryseolinea sp. T2. Classification (NCBI taxonomy): domain Bacteria; kingdom Pseudomonadati; phylum Bacteroidota; class Cytophagia; order Cytophagales; family Fulvivirgaceae; genus Chryseolinea; species Chryseolinea sp. T2. Next base: position 182,728 of record NZ_JBBCAU010000004.1, on the reverse strand, counting down.
TACCTCCGGGTTTTCATTAAGGGTATCACCAGAATTTCTGATCACAAATTTACGGTCGTCGATGAAGATGTCGATCGTACCAGGCCTCACATTGTGCTTTACAGAGTTATTGAGAAGATTTGTGAACAAGGCATCTGCCAGAATTCCATTCATCGGAAGTACGAGGGTTCCCTCCTCTTTATAACTAACTGTGAGACCTTTAAGATTGAATATTTCCTCCAGTGCGGAAAGCTTACTCCTGATTAGTGCGTTGACGTTTATCGGTTCGCGTTCATAAAACTGTCCATTGTCGATCTTCGAAAGCAGAAGCAGGGCATGATTCAGGCGCGAAAGCCTGAGCGTTGACTCATGAATATCCTGAATCCATGACATCTGTTTGGGAGCCACATTTGTTTCCTGTATTAATTCTTCAACGCGGCTGTTGATTAGGGCAAGCGGTGTTTGAATCTCGTGGGACGCGTTTTCGGTAAACTCCTTGAGGTTACGATAGTCCTGAGATATCTTCTCGGTCATTTTCTCCAATTCAGAATTCAATTCATTGAATTCATAGATCGGTTCTGCCGTCAGATCGAGGGCTGAGCCGGTGCTTACATCAAACGCCTTCGCTTTGGCAAGTGTGTTGTAAAAGGGCCTCCACAGAACCTTCGAGAACCTTCGCTGGAAAAGATAAAGGACTAGTAAGCCAATGCTGAGGGTGATCAGTAACGTTACTGTGATGGACTTCAAAAGAGACTTCGATTCAATCAGCGACTTTCTGATGCTCACTTTGTACAGCCCCTGCCCTACTGCACTGTAAAAAGTGTGCTCACGAAATGGGATTAACTGCCTGTTGTAGCGGTTATCCATAAGCGTGTCTTTGAATTCTGCAAGCGGCTTCAGGGTATCGGATACGGACACGAGTGAAATCTTGTCCTCAACAAAATAGCAGCTCTCTTCCCAGATGCCGTGCGTTCTGACGAAGTGCTCGAAATCGCGCCGCTCTACTTTGAGACGATCCTCCACTTCGCGATAGATCATGCGCTCTACCAGCACGTAAAAACTTCCCGCGATTACCACATAGGTGACCAGCGAAAATGCGGCGTAGAATAAACTGGTTCGTCCAAGTAGTTTCAATTTCTTCCAAATTTATAGCCGATGCCGTATATCGAATGGATGTATTCGGAACATCCCCCGTCCGTGAGTTTCTTCCTCAGATTCTTAATTTGCGAGTAAAGAATATCGAACGAATCTGCCGAGTCGATGTTGTCCCCCCAGAGGTGCTCGGCCATAGACGCTTTTGTCAGCGCAATATCGACGTTGGACATAAAATAAAGCAGCAGGTCGTATTCCTTCTTTGACAGGGATATTTCATTTTCTCCGACAAAGACACGCCTTGTATTGTAGTTTACCCGCAGCTCCTGGTAGGAGATCTCATTGCTGCCACCAAAGTTCCGGCGACGCAAAATTGCCTTAACGCGGGCGTTTAATTCAGAGAGATGAAATGGTTTTGTAAGGTAGTCATCTGAGCCAATCTCCAGACTCCTGATACGATCCTCAAGAGCATCTCTTGCCGAAATAATGATGATACCAGAAGTAGCCTTAATCTTTTTCAATATCTCAACGATATCGAAGCCGGTTCCATCGGGCAGATTGATATCTACCACGACGCAATCATAGGCGTACAGGTTCACCTTTTCGACGGCCGCGTCGTACGAAAATACAGTTTCGACAATAAAGCCCTCCTTACTCAGGTGCGAAGCAATGCTTTCGGCTAAAACGCGCTCATCTTCAATGACCAGAATTTTCAATTCGATAGGTATTAATAGCGTAAAAATAGTAGCGAATTCTGAAAACATTCCGAATACGGCTGACTCTGTGGCCTTCCCAAATTTTTCCAGAATCGAACCTTAGAATTGCAGTTTGTGAATCGAAGGTCATGAAAAGAATACTATTAATATCATTGCTTGTTGTGTTTGTGCCGGCTGTAGTGCTGCATGCGCAACGTTTCGATCTACCCACATTGCTGGAGCAGAGCAGGTCAAATTATCCACTTCTGAAGGCGCGTCAGCTGGACGTAGAGAGTGCAGAACAGGATGTGCTGACCTCGAAGTCGGATTACATCCCAAGACTTGCCGTTCAGCACCAATACTCGTACGGAACCAGTAACAGCGTTGCCGGATCATTTTATCCGAATCCTGCAGTCATTTCACCGTCCGGCGGTATCCGTGCTGAAAACACATACGTCGCTACCTGGGGAAGTTTCACCAGTACACTCATGGAATGGAACATCTTCAACTTCGGTAAGGTATCGGCAAATGTCTCAGCGGCGAAGGCGGGACTTGCATCCACACAGGCAGCATACGAGAACGAATTATTTCAGCACCAGGTACGTGTAACTGATGCCTACCTACTCACGCTCATCACCGAACGACTCACCAGAATCCAGGAGAGTAATTTACAACGCGCCCGACGATTTAAAGAAGTTGTTGCGGCATCTGTGCGATCGGGGCTGCGCGCTGGAGTGGATAGTTCATTGGCAAATGCTGAATATACGAAGGCCGAAATGCTGCTGCTGGAAACAAAGCGCAATGCGCAGTCGCAGCTACTACAGCTGATGGAACTTTCGGGAACCATAGGCACTACGCTGGAACAGCCCGACAGCATGCGGTTCTTTAGTGCATTGCCATTACTCCCGGACACTTCTTCAGCAAGTGTGAATCCGATCCTTGAATTGTATGATGCCCGTATGCGTCAGTCAGTCGCGCGAAGCACTGCGATACGCCGCTCTTATCTCCCTTCAATTTCTCTCGTGGGTGCTGCGTGGGCCCGGGGCTCCGGAGTGTCGCCAGCTGATGACACATTTCAAACCAGTTTCCATGATGGCACTGAATACAAAGTGTACAACTATCTGTTTGGTGCGTCGACGCGCTGGAACCTGACGGACATCATACCAATCAGTCATCGTTACAGAAGTGAGCGATATCATTCAGTGCGCGACCGTGAGCAATACAACGAACAGGTATTGAAACTTCAGAGACAGCGCAAAGAGTCGCAGATCCATTACAGTTTAATGACGGAGCAGGCATCACGCGCTCCCATTCAGCTCGCAGCAGCACAAAGGGCCTACCGACAGGCTTCCGCCCGGTACAGCAGCGGTCTCACCGACCTTCCAACCATGTTGCAAAGCATGGTGACACTGAGCCGTGCAGAGGCTGACATGGCGATCGCCTACAGCAATACGTGGCGCGGCCTGCTGGCTATAGCGGCCGCAAAAGGCGACCTCAACATATTCTTAAACGCAATTCAATAATCATCACACCGCTAATGGCGGTAACAAATCGAACGCTATGTATCAACTCATTCGCAGCGCTCTACGAAAACCGATCTCCGTGATGGTGGGAATCATCGCCATCGTATTTTTCGCGATCCTGGCTATTCGTAGCATTCCAGTCGATATCTTCCCTGATCTTGATCTGCCAACGATCTACGTTGTCCAGCCCTACGGTGGTATGGCGCCTGACCAAATGGATGGCTTCATTACCACCAGATATCAGGACCACTTCCTGTATGTCTCGGGTATCCGCGATGTAGAAGTTAAGACTATCCAGGGAATGTCGCTCATCAAGTTGCAGTTCTATCCAGGTACAGATATGGCGCAGGCTGCAGCAGAGGTAGCAAACAACATTTCAAGAGCCAAAGCTTACATGCCGGAAGGCACCGTACCGCCACAAGTTATTCGCTTCGACGCCAGTTCAGTTCCTGTCGGACAGCTTGTTTTCTCAAGCACAACGCGGTCGCTAAACGAAATCCAGGACTACGCATCCTCCAGAGTGCGTCCGATGTTCTCTAAGATCGAAGGCGTGTCGAGTCCGCCGCCCCTTGGAGGCAATCAGAGAACAATTGTTATCCGTCTCGATCCTCAGCGACTACGGAGCTACAATCTTACGCCGGAAGAAGTAATACGTGCGGTTGGCAGCACGAATCAACCCTCACCCGCAGGTAATATTCGCATTGGCAACAGAACGTTAATGACTCCCGTGAACTCGTTGATAGACAAGCCGGCGGATTTCCTTGATGTACCTATACGAATGGGTGCCGGACCGACTGTATTTATCCGGGATATAGCAACGGTAGAAGACGCTGCCGATATAACGGTGGGCTATGCGCTGGTTCAGGGACGACGCGCGGTATACATCCCGGTAGTTAAAAAGTCGGATGCATCGACATTATCGGTTGTAAATAACATTCGCGAATCGCTCCCTCTGTTACAGAATGCTGTACCAGAAGACGTAAAGATTACGTATGAGTTCGATCAGTCGACATATGTGACGAACGCGCTGAAGAGTCTTATCACCGAAGGCACATTAGGAGCGCTTCTGACAGGATTAATGGTTCTGCTGTTCCTCCGCGACTGGCGAAGCGTGATCATCGTTGTGATCACAATACCCATCTCTGTTTTGAGTGCAATTATTCTGTTGCATCTGTTCGGACAAACGATCAATATCATGACGCTGAGCGGACTTGCACTTGCCGTGGGTATCCTCGTCGATCAGGCAACGGTAAGTATAGAGAATATCCATCAGCACCTTGAAATGAAGAAGACCAAGGCGCAAGCCATCTGGGACGCCTGCAAGGAGATTGCGTTTCCGGAGTTTCTTATTCTTCTTTCTATACTGGCCGTGTTTGCTCCTGCTCTGGTGATGCAGGGGATTCCCAAATCGATGTTTCTTCCGTTGTCGCTGTCTGTCGGCTTTGCCATGATCTCATCCTTCCTATTGTCGCAGACATTCGTGCCTGTTCTGTCGAGCTGGCTGCTGAAAGTTGATCATCACCATGATTCTACCCTTGCACTGGATCATGAAGAAAGTCAAAACATCATTGAGGAAGGCAATCAATACAAGTCACTGAAAGGCTTTGATAAATTCAAGCATCGTTATTTATTGACGTTGCATAAAGTGATCGACAAAGCGCGCACATACACAGCTCTCTATTTGGTCGGAGCGGTTTGTCTTATCGGATTATCATTCTTCTTTATCGGAACGGACATACTTCCCCGGGCCAACAGTCGTCAATTTCAGCTGCGTATTCGTGCTGTAGACGGCACGCGTGTGGAGCGCACGGAAGAAACAACCCTTAAGGTTCTGGATCTGATACGTGATGAAGTAGGTGCTGGTCAGATTGACATATCTTCTGCATATGTCGGGAATGTACCTACGAGCTACGGTACGTCTCAAATATTTGTCTTCAATAGCGGTCCGCATGAAGCAGTTATTCAGGTTTCGCTTCATGAAGGTTTTGACGTCCCCATTGATGAGCTTAAGGAACACCTCCGCTCCAGGATTGGCAAAGCTTTGCCCAGCGTCCGGCTTTCCTTCGAACCGATTGAACTTGTTGATAAGATCATGAGTCAGGGTGCTGCAACACCAATTGAAGTGAACGTTGCTGCCAAGGACATCAAGATGGCGGCACAGTTTGCATCGAAGATCATGCATGAGATGCAGAAGATTGAATTTCTTCGTGATGTTCAGATCGCGCAACCCATGGCCTACCCGATTCTCAAGATCGATATGGACCGTGAGCGCGCGGGACAAATGGGTGTTACAGCGACCCAGGTCTCCCGTTCGCTGGTAGCGGCTACTTCGTCGAGTCGTTTTACTGATAAGAATCTCTGGCTTGATAACTCGAAAGGTCTCGCCTACCAGGTACAAATCCAGATCCCTGAATTTGAAATGTCGTCGGTGGATGATATCAAGAATATCCCTTTGCAATCGGGGCAGCAACGTCCTACACTTAATGATGTTGCCCGGTTCTCTGAAGAATCTGGTCCTGGTCAATATGACCGGTCGGGTCCAAACCGCCTCGTTACGATTACTGCGAACCTTCATCGAACCGACCTTGGCACAGCCAGTAAGGCAGTATCTGAAGCCATTGCTAATGCCGGTCAGCCACCGCGAGGTCTGCTGGTTGAATTCAAGGGGCAGGTGAAATTATTGGATGACACGCTGAGCAGCTTGCAGGGTGGATTGGGTATAGCAATCGTAATCATATTCCTTTTGCTCGCAGCGAACTTTCAATCCTTTAAACTGTCGCTCGCCATTCTTTCATCTGTTCCTGCTGTGCTGGCGGGGAGCCTCCTTATGCTCCTTGCTTGCGGGGCTACATTGAATCTTCAGTCCTACATGGGTATGATCATGTCTGTTGGGGTTTCGGTAGCGAACGCCATTCTGATGATCACGAATGCTGAGAATCTCAGGCTGGAGCTTAAGGATGCAAAGCAGGCGGGAATCCTTGCTGCGGGCAGCAGGATACGTCCCATTCTGATGACCAGTATTGCCATGATCGCGGGGATGATACCGATGGCTTCAGGAATGGGCGAAGGTGGTGACCAGGTTGCTCCATTGGGTCAGGCCGTAATTGGCGGGCTGATCGCATCGACACTGGTGTCGTTGCTCATCCTTCCCGGCGTATTCATCATGGTACAAAAACAAGCTTCGCTTGTGTCTGTGTCGCTGGACCCCGAAGACGAGCAAAGCAAATTCTACAATAATCAAAACAGCAAATAATATCTATATGCGTTCAATAAGATTGGCCTACCTGACAATACTCACTGCAGCGATTGCCGGATGTGAGAAGAAGCCGACGGCAGACACGACAGCAAGTAGTCACACCGTTGTTTCAGTTGCCAAAGTTCAAAGTCTGCAGCCGTCGCTTCCGATAGTGTTGCCTGGCGAACTGAAGGCATGGAACCGGACATTGATCGTTGGGAAAGTGAAAGGATATGTGGGGAAACTATATGTTGATCGGGGTAGTCGCGTGAAAAAGGGACAGCCGTTGGCGGAACTTGAAGCGCCGGAGGTACTCGCGGCGCTGAACCAGGCCCGGGCACAGGTTTCTTCGGCACAGGCATCACTCATCGAACACAGAGCCAAGCAAAAGGTAAGCGCAGCAACGTATAGACGCATCGTTGAGACCAACAGAACGGAAGGTGCAGTATCAGCCAATGAACTGGACATGGCCTACGCGCGAATGATGTCCGACAGCGCGCTCGCAGAGGCGTCCGCCCAGAATCTGGAGGCCGCAAGAGCACAGATGGCGTCACAGCAGCAACTCGTGGCCTATCTGTCGGTTAGAGCTCCTTTCGACGGTACCATTACAGAACGTAACATCAGCCCTGGAGACCTCGTCGGGGCTGATGGAAACAAGCCACTGTTTATCCTAGAAGACAAATCGCGACTGCGCCTAACGGTAGCCATACCCGAAAATCTTGCTAATGCATTGTCGGAAAACAGCAGTGTTTCCTTTACCGTTCAGGCAGATCCTTCTAAGAGCTATGAGGCTCATTTTGCGCGCAGTTCAAATTCGGTAGATGAGAAGAACCGCTCAATGCTTGCCGAGTTTGACTTTGAAAATACTGATGATAATCTGAAGGCCGGAATGTACGCAGAAGTCCGTCTTCCGATCACCCGTAACAAACCGACGCTTTTTGTTCCCCGCACTTCGATCATCCACTCAACAGAGGGCGTGTTCCTTGTAAGGGTGAATAATCAGACGGCCGAATGGGTCGCGGTTCAAAAAGGCAATTCTCTTGACTCTCTCGTGGAAGTTTTCGGCCCGGTAAAGGAGGGTGAACAAATCGTAAAGTCTGCTTCAGAAGAACTGAGAAATGGACAGGCAATAAGCCTGAATTGACCCAATTTAAGCGGTTTTCCGTCCAATGTTAAGTTAATGTTACCCGTATGTTAAAAGCTTAAACATGGGGTAATATTAGGCGATCTACTTTTGCCACAGATAACACAAACATCGCGCTGTGGTAAAGTTCTCTTTATGCCTCGCATTCGTTTTTGGGGCATTTCAAATCGCAAACGGCCAGGGTAAGGAAAAAGAAACCGTCACCCAATCAATACAGTGGGTGGCCTTTTCCTCTCATTTAAAGGTCTCCAAGAGGGTTAACATTTTACTTGACGGGCAGTTTCGCCAGGCGGGATCCATGGATCCCATGCAATACCAGGCAAGGACCGGTTTGGATATCAAGATCAATGATCACTTCTCTTTTGTACCTGTAGGTTACGTTTATACCTGGAATTACCAGTATGGAAAGCAACCTGCGACGTTTGTAAACAATGAGCATCGCACCTGGCAACAGGTCATGTATAAGCACCATGCCGGTATTGTTCATTTCGAGCATAGACTACGTCTTGAGCAACGCTTCATTCAACATCATTCAGTTGCGAGCGACGGCGAAGTAATAGATGACGGTTACAGCGTTTTCCAGCAACGCCTGAGATATCGTCTTCAGGCTCGTGTGCCCTTAAATGGCAAGAGCATCGATCCCAAGACCTATTACGCTATTGCCTATGACGAAGTATTCAAGAGCTGGGGAGAAAATGTGACTTACTCGGATCCTGATCAGAATCGCTTGTTCCTGGGTGTTGGTTATCAATTTGAAAAGAATTTTTCGATGCACATGGGCGGCATCTACCAGCTCCTGGTTAAAAAGAACGGGATTCAGCAGGAAAACAACGTCGGAGTCCTGCTCCAGATCACGTATAACGTGGATTTCACCAAGCAGTAGGGGAACAGCCTCAATACCAAGACCCAGGGAACTCCGGTGGGACAAGACTGGCACGTTGCCCGAATAGGGCCGTTGAGAGTCAGTCCATGAGATAAGAACGAGGCCTGACCATTTCCGATCAAGCCTCACTCCCCAAACCTTTCAACGACCCGCGGCCATCAAATTGCTGGTGGTATTAGTTTGTACACAACCGGCGTCACTATTCTTGACAATAACGTCGAGCTGATCAGTCCTCCAATTAATACAACTGCAAGAGGAGAAATCAACGGGTTCACAGAAAGGGCAATAGGCAACAATCCTCCTATCGCGGTAAGCGACGTTAATACAATTGGAAGAAAGCGGACCTCACCCGCATGACGAATCGCCTCGTCCACTGACATTCCCTGCTGTCTTAATTGGTTTGTAAAATCCACGAGCAGAATGGAATTCTTCACTTCTACGCCCGCCAATGCAATGAGTCCGATTATCGCAACGAAAGACAATGGGTTGCCTGTAAACAACAAGCCAAGGACGGCACCAACTATACCCAAAGGAATTACGCTTAGCACAATCAGCATGCTTTTAAATGTCTTAAACATGAGAATGAGCACAGCGACAAACATGAACACTGTGACAATAATGATCGTACCCAGACCGCCGAATGATTCCTGACTGGCCTCCACTTCGCCACCCATCGTGTAGCTGTATCCATCCGGGAATCGGGCTGTCTTAAGTTTGTTAACGACATCGTTTATGACGCGATCGTTCAGATATCCTTTCTGAACAAACGACGACACAGAGACCATGCGTTTTTTGTTATAGTGATCAATGCTCAGGGGCGATGTCTCCAACTTCAGTCCAGCGATCTGTGCCATCGGAACTGCCACACCGAGGTGATTATTAATAAAAAGGTTATCGAACGCATCGAGGGTTGGTCTGCCTGTCTTAGGTGTGGTGAGCTGAATTCCATAATCGTCGCCGTTGGCGTCCGAGAATTTACCCATATCTATTCCTGAAATAGCGAGTCTGATGGTGCGATCAATATCGACTGTGCTGATACCGCCCATGCGAGCCTTTTCCTGATTGATCACCACACGGATATCGCTCTTCAGGTTGGAAACCGGATTATTGACATACATGGTACCTTCTGTTTGCTTCAATAGCTTCTCCACTTCGGCCGAGACTGCACGTAATGTGTCAAGGTTATCTCCGAAAATCCGGACTTCAACAGGAGCAACTAATGGAGGTCCCTGCTCGAAGTTTTTTACTTCGATGCGCGCACCTGCCACGTTGCTGAAGCGTTCACGAAGTTCATTGATTATTTCAAGCTTACGGTCCGGCGATGTCGACTCGTCAAGCTGCACAAATGTTTGTGCGAAGTCGGTTCGTTCGTTTTCCTGAATAACATTGTAATAGATTCGCGGATTGCCTTTGCCAACATTTGTCGCGAAGTATGTGACTTCAGGAATCTCACTTACCGTCTTGTCCACCAATGAGGCAACGGAATCTGTACGGGCAATATTCGTCTGCAAAGGTGTGATCGTATTTATAACGAATTGAGGCTTCTCTGATGCCGGAAACAAACCGAAACCAACGACGCCCAATAGTTGAGTCGAAAGAAAGAAGATCGCTGCCGCTGCAATCAGAGTTGACTTGGGATAGCGCAATGCTGAATCGAGCAACTTTGAATAGCTGCCGTGAATCAAAGATTGAAGTCCGCGCATGAAGATGTTTCCTTTACCGTCGTCATGACCCTTTAACAAACGACTGGACAAAAAGGGAATGACCGTAAGGGAAACTACCATTGAAGCCAATACTGACATAATCACGGCGAGTGGCAGACCGCGAATGAAATCGCCAGCGCCTTCCGGAAGGAAGACCAGCGGCATGAATGCGATTATCAATGTTGCAGTACAGCCAACCACGGCGAGGCCGATCTGGCGTGTAGCTTTGATTGTAGCATCGATCCTTGAATGGCCTTCCCGCATCCAGCGTTCGATGTTTTCAACGACAACAATGCTATCATCAACCAGCAGGCCGAGGGCCACAACAAGTCCAACAATACTTAACTGGTTCAGGTTGATGCCCATAAGGTTCAGCAGCACCAGACCAATGGAAAGCGAGAGCGGTATTGAAATCATCACTATGAGAGCTGCGCGTCCACCCAGCGGTAACAGTGTTATAGCCACCAGCAGAATAGCGATCAAAAAGTCCTTCCCTAATCCGGCAAGGCGACCATTGACGTTATCGGCCTGATCGAAGTGGTGGACCATATCGATGTTGGCGGGCAGTGTTTTTTGAAACGCTTCGAGAACGGGTTTGTAGATCTTTTGGGTGTGAGATATGTTAAGGCCGGGCTTTTGCGCAGCTACTACAAAAACGCAACGATGACCGTTGAGGCGAGTGATGTGTTTGCTTTCTTCGAATGTTAAAGACACGTCGGCGACATCCTTCAACAAAACATTGTGACCATTTGCCGCATAAACTATCGTATTGGCAATCTCTTCAGCCGACGTATAGTTTCCACTTGTTTTTACGCTGAAAGCCTTTCCTCCGGCATCTACGCTGCCTCCCGGGATGTTGGCCATTTCGCTCTTCATACTGCCCATGATTGATTCCAGGGGGATATGCATCTGGGCAATCTTTTCTAACCTGAGCGATACACGCACGATTTGCTCTGGCAGACCATGAATCTCAACATTCTTCAGTTCAGTAATCTGCTCCAGAACGTCCTGAAGTTCCTCTGCATGCTTTTTGAGTGTTGCGCGGGGAGCATTTTCTGAGATCAGGGCAACCTGCATTACATTCACGTCCGAGGGCTGAAACTTCTTCACCTCCATACTTAATATTTCGGGGGGCAGATCGGCGCGTAATGCATTAACTTCACGAACCATCTCCTGGTACTTCTCATCAGGTTCCGATTCATATTTATATTCAGCCCGTATTACAGCGAGGCCATCACCAATAGTGGTCTTGATACGTTTCATGTCTTCGAGCCCGTTCAGCTTTTCCTCGAGGGGATCTACCACGAGCTCCTCCATATCCTTTGGACTCGTGCCAGGATAAACAACAACGACAGAGAACTGCGGCGCTTCGATCTCGGGATCTTCACTTCGGGGCATCGTCAACAGCGTCGTTACTCCCACGGCAGCTGCCATGAGAAACATGATGAGCGTGAACTGATAATTCTTTACAGCGAATTCTGCAATTTTCATATGCTGACTATTTAACGATACGTATAGATGAACCATCAGTGAGATAAGCGCTGCCCGATACGATTAGCTGCTGCCCCTTTTCGAAACCGGAAGTAACGATCAGATTGTTGCCATTGAACGACTCAATCGACACAGACTGTTTGTGAGCCGTTAGCCCATCAGTTGTAACGAACACGAAGCCGTCATGATCGTGCGCATCCAGTACTGATTCATAGGGAACAGACCAGGTGGAGCTGTTACCTTTGGCAGCAAATTCTGCAGCACCAAACATTCCGGTGGCGAGTTTTACCTCCTGAGATTGAACTGAAAGCTCAACAACAAAAGCACCTGAAGCGGGATCAGCCGTTTCTGCTTTACGCACCAGCGTTCCCTTGAGGACCTTATCGGGAAAGGCATCAACATGAATTATTGCATTATCTCCTATTTTAAGCTGCGACCATTGGCGATCACTTACGGCAACCTTCAATAACCATCCCCTGTTGTGGAGGGCGTTAGTCAGCAATACAGGATCTCCGGTACTGACTACCTGTCCGGCACTGACAAATTTCTTGAGGACATAACCATCGGCCGGAGCATGAATCTCTGAATGGCTTCGGTTAAATTCAGCAGCCTCGAGTTGGCGCTCAGCAACAGCAACGGCTGTCTCTGCATTTTGAAATTGCTCGAGTGTAGCAACGCTGTCGGCATATAGATTACGCGCCCGCTTGAAATCGCGTCCTGCCTTCTCACTATTCATTCTTGCCTGTGCCACTACTGCATTTATTTCCGTCATATCCAGTGTTGCAAGCAGTTGACCTCGTTTTACAGCATCGCCTTCCCGAACATGGACCCGACTCACAATGCCTGAAGTCTTAAACCCAAGTACTACTTCTTCATCGGTTGCGAATTGCCCGGATGCTTTGATAATACTTTGGCTGGAGGAAGAAACCAATTCGATCGTGCGTACAGGAACGGATTCTGATGCTTTCGGAATTGAATGACTTGCGCCTTTACCGTCAGTGCATGATTCAATGACCATCATCGCAGGTACGATGAGCGTGATGAAGGCGAATTTTTGAAACAAAGTTTTCATAACAGCTATTGTTAGAGGGTTATCGATGATTTCATAAGACGATTTGGACCAGGTACTCCTAAAAGAGCAACTGCTTAAGGAGCGAGGGGGTACGTTGCGGTCTCGCGCTCAACACGGGCCACTGCGGCCAACACTTCGTAACGTTTGAGGTTCTGCTGCAGTGCTGAAGCCGTCAGCTGATTTCGTGCATCCAGGAACTCAATAAGAGTATTAACACCCTGCACGTACCCTTTCTCAATCAGGTTAAAATAACTTTGAGCTGATTTGGATTGCTCCAGGGCAGCCGCATGGTTGGCGCGCGCTGTGAGCAGATCACCTTCTGCAACCTGCGCAGACAACTCGAGGCGATTTGAGGTATTCGCGAGCTCCAGTTCTGTCCTCTTCAGCTCTGACGCATTGTTGCGTATGGTCATCACGTTGCGATTGCCCTGGAAGATTGGCATTGAGAGCTGAACGCCTACGAGGTAATACATTGATTTTGTATTCCATTGCCAGTCGGCAGCCTGAGATCCGAGATCGATAAAGCCATTCACTTTAGGAATGAAGACCTGCTTGCTCATTCTCAGGGAGGCCTCGTTCACCGTCTGTAAGGATCGCAGTGCCTGCAATTCCTCGCGTACCCCAGCAGTTGGTAGTTCTCCGGTCACTTCGGAATCTGCAGATTCGATTTCCACATCAGTGTCAAGATCACGATTGAGCAAAAAGTTGAAATACTTTTTTGCATTTGCCGAGCGGTTCTGTGCGCTGTTCAGTTCAGCGCGAACCCGCTCCAATTCACTTTTCGACCGTTGATAATTTGCAGGGAGAGCCTTCCCGTTTCGAAGCAGCGACGCGTTAACCTCAACATTTCTTTCAACCAAGCCCAGACCGCTCTCAAGGATCTTCACTGCCGCGGTCGCTCCCAGATACTGATAGTAAGCCGTCTTGATCTCCATTACAAGCTGTCGCTTATAGGCCATGAGCTCGTTGTTGCGAATAGCAACCTGCTCTCTCTGAATAGCTCGATTTGCATACAAATCGGTATTGATCAGAGGCATTGAAGTCCGGATCCGTCCATCGTAAAAGTTCTTTGGAAAGAAGTTTTGCTGAACGTTATCGATCTGCCGAAACGCATCACTTTGCGTGAGCTGATTCAGTGATGCATAGACTGGATTGAGCATGTCGCCAACCGGAATGGCTATGCTGCGCCCGCCTTCTCCCGATGTGTAATCGGCCAGCAGTGACACGGAGGGCAGAAAAAAGCCTGTCGCGATCTGTAATGAACGCTGGGCCTGCTCGTAAGCAATGGCTTTCTGCTGTGCTACGATATTGTTCTGCAAACCTTCTTTTACATAGGCTTCCAGGCGAGGCTGTGCTACAACGGCAACTGAACAAACTGTAACCAAAAGCAATAGAATTGCTGATTTGGCGGAAAGAGGGGTCTTGGTACTTTTCATTGAAAATTAACTTTACAGTGTTAAGTATTGAGGCAAATTTTTTTCTTAAACCGGCTTTTTGCCGTGCATTCGCTCCAGCATGTCCACGATCATCATTCCCACCCGATTGCTCAAGCCATCCAGTAATTCGTCTGGAACGACCTTACACCTGCCACGTATTTCGAGGGCACAAATGCCGTGCACCATAGACCAGCAGGTGAATGAAAGAACCTGGGGATCCATCCCCTTAAAATATCCGCGCTCGAGGCACTGGTGAATAGTAGTTGTAAGAGCGGCGAACGCCCGGTCGCCCTCCTCCCACTTTTCATTGTCGCTGTCCTCCAATGCGCTCATCGGCGACCTGCTAATAAACATAAGGTCATAATATTCCCTGTTTTCGAGGGCAAATCGGATATATGCCTTTGTGATGGCCTTGAGTCGTTCAAAGGGATCTTCCACTTCCTGCAGTGAGCGGAAGTATTGATTGAGCAAAACGAACCCCTCACGATGCAAAGCATAGAAGATGTCGTCCTTATCCTTAAAATAGAGATAGATTGTTGTAGGCGAATATTCAATCCGCTCGGCAATGTTGCGAATAGACGTCTCCTCGTACCCGCGCTCTATGAAAAGCGTGCGGGCAGCCTCCAGAATACTGGCTTTGAGCTCCTCTTTCTGACGTTCTTTTCGGTTTGCGATTGCCATTTCTGAATGCGTAAGTAACTTAACGGTGTAAACTTAACAGTGTTTAGTAAATTTACAAAATTATTTTTTCGAGCCTTTCAGATCTGCCTGACGCACCTTCACCGTGAAATACACAAGCGAATCGCCTGAATCGGGCACATATTGATGGGCCAGTCCGGCAGGGATCACCAGGAAATCGCCCTGAGCAACTTTATACTCTTTGGCGCCCCTGATTTCACCTCCCAGCCATTCGCGATTCGGAGCAGTACCTGAAAGTTTTGCTCCGGTTGCTGATGGCCCCGTTCTTAAGACACCATGGCCGGCCCGGATCACGGCAACATCATCGTATTGTTCATGAATCTCCACAGCTCCTTCGCCTGTTCTGACCACCACCAGATATCTTTCACCCGAAGGTCCCGTAGCAAGCAATCTGCCAGGCTTATCCGGCGTAAGCTTTGATGAAGATGCAGAATCTATCTGCGCTGAGTTGAGTTTTATAACAGCTCTTGATGAAGTGACCTGAGCCTGCAACATTATGGGGACAGCCACCAGGAGAGCGCCAAATACCAGTCGAAGTGAAGAAGTGAAATACACGGCCATAATTTAAAGGAATTGAATCGTTGTGGACTTGTGACTCCTAAAGTAGTGATATATTGCCTTCTCACTATCAGTGTTGGAGGATAAGGTATTAAACAAGTCACATTATGAAAACTGTTTTCATTACAGGTGCCGCTGGAAATCTTGGACAAGCTACCGTCGACAAGTTCCTATCAGAAGGATATAAAGTTATTGCTACCACAACTGATAAGACATCAGGAAGCATGCCCAAAGAGGTCGAAGTTCATCAGGTGGATCTGTCGGATGAAGATGCTGTTGAAGAAACTATACAACAGGTGCTAACAAAACATAAAACGCTTGATGCTGCACTGTTCCTCGCTGGCGGCTATGCACATGGAGGCATCGCTGACACAGATTTCGCCCGACTCGACAGGATGATTGCTTTGAATTTTCAAACGGCGTTCTTCGCCGCTCAGAGGATCTTTCAACAGATGATCACGCAAAAAGAAGGTGGCCGACTTGTCTTTATTGGGGCGCGTGCGGGGCTTGATCCAAAGGCAGCGTCAACGTCGCTGGCTTATGGCCTTTCCAAATCATTGATATTCTATTTTGCGGATATTCTCAATGCGACAGCTCATGCGAATGCACATGGATCGAAAGTAACAGCGTCGGTAGTTGTTCCCAGTACAATAGACACGCCTCAGAACAGAACTGCAATGCCTAAAGCGGACTTCTCTCATTGGGTGAAGGCGGAAGAAATAGCCGATACGTTGCACCTTATTGCTGATAAACGTGCCGCTTCCTGGCGCGAGACAGTAATAAAGGTTTACGGACTATCATAAGGGATCATTCGGTCATTGGGAGATCATTCCATCTTAGTAAGGATCATTCTGTGCGCAATGCATTCACCGGATTTCCCAATGCGGCCTTGATCGCCTGATAGCTGATCGTTAATGATACGATCAATACTACAAGCACCAGGCTGAAAACATAAGTAAGCGGGCTTATGTCAGTATGATAGATGAAGTTGCTAAGCCACTTGTTCATAAGAAACCAGCTGACCGGAATAGCCAGAACAAAACCAATTACCAGCAGAAGCGCAAAGTCGCGATAGATCAACAGCAAAATACTGCGGACATTCGCACCCAGTACTTTGCGCACGCCAATCTCCTTGAATTTATTCTGAACGGTAAACAGTACCAGACCGTAAACACCAAGACAAGCGATGAGAACGGCGATGCCGGTGAATGCCTGAATGATTCGTGAAAAGTTTTCAAAGTTGGAATATTGACCCCGTAACTGTTCTTCAAGGTAAGTAGATTCGAAGGCCTTCTCGGGGAAGACAGTATTCCAATCGCGACGCAACTGATCCAGAATCGCGGTCGCATTGTTGCCGGAATATCGGATTGACAGCGTGGCAAACTGATCAGGATTCAGATCTATAATCAGCGCGCTCATTGGTGACTGCAGCGAGGCAAAATTGAAATCCTTTATGACACCAACAACTGCTCCCTTCTTTCCTTCCTTATCGATCGTTTTTCCTATTGCCTGCTGAGGCGTACCCCATTTGAATTCCTTTAGCGCGGATTCGTTGACGACGTAAGCGTTGTTTTCATCACTTGGGAAGTCCCGGCTAAAAGCGCGACCGGCGATAATTTCCATTCCATAAGATTTCACAAAATCGTAGTCGACCGACATGGCTGCCGCAAAAATATTGTCTTCTGCAGTAAAACCCTCCGGTACAGTGTTTCGGTAAGTAGCCCCCAGACCAGGTGCAGCAGACGACAGCGCAGTGTTTATTACACCTGATTGTCTCTCTACGATATCTCTGAATGTTTGAAGTCTCGATCGATAGGTGGAATCCGTTGAAGCAAAAATGCTATTCAGGTTCTGACTGTACAGCGGAATCGTAATTACTTTCTCTTTTTCAAAACCAAGTGAACGCGTTTCCAGGAATGACATCTGGCGAACGATCAACAAAGATCCGGATAACAACATGCAGGCAATGCAAAGCTGGAACACGACCAATGACTTACGAAGATATTGATCCCCCGACGAGGCGTATGCATATGTTTTTAACGAATGCACAGACTCAAATCGGGTAACGAAATACGAGGGGTATCCGCCGGCCATCAGGGTCATTAATATGACCAGTATCCCTGTTCCCAGCAATAGCTTTGAATCGATCACTTCATTAAATATGAGGTTCTTGTCGGTGACCGCGTTCAGTAACGGTAATGCATAATAGAAAGCCGCATAGGCGATCATCATAGAAACGGCGCTAAACAGAAAACTCTCGGCGAGGAATTGGAGTATCAGCTGATAGCGCATCGAACCCAGAATTTTCCGAACACCAATTTCCTTGATGCGGGAGAAGGATTGCGCCGTACTCAAATTGATGTAGTTGATGCAAGCGATAAGCAGCGTTACAATTCCAACACCGGCGAACAAATAGAGGGTGCTCCACGAATTGGTTGGTCGAGGCTCGGCCAGCATTTCACTTCGAAGATGTATATCTGAGACCGGCGTCAATGAAAACTTCTGACCGAGGAGAACTTCTGGCTTTGCATATTTCTTCAGCATTGCATCCATACCCGCGTCAACACTCCCGGGATTGGCACCCGGCCTCAGCAAAACGTAAGTGAAGCCATGGCTGATAATGAAATTTATCGAGAGATTGTTCTTAAGTATTTCTGCTGTCTGAGGTGTCTCCATATCAAACATGTTCTCATAAGGAACAAGCATATTGAACCTTATATGCGATTGCTCAGGGAAGTTCTTAACTACGGCAATGACTTTAAACTGGACATTCCCGGAGAATGTCAGCGACTCTCCAATGGGATCGTCATTACCAAAGTACTTGCGGGCCATCTCCTCGTTGATGACTACGGTGAAGCGATCGTGAAGCAGCCGGCGGGTGTCGCCGCGAACCACGTTAATGCTGAATAGATTAAACAATGTGGAGTCGACAAAGAAAACATCCGACTCCTCGAAGCGTTCAGTTTTTCCTGCACGATTAATGCTCACATTGCGATAGTACATCCGGGCAGTTTCTTCGATCTCAGGAAAGTGACTCTTGAGGGCAGAAGCTAATGGTGGTGGCGATGAGGCGAGTAACAATCCGTTAGGTGCCACATATTTGATTCTGTAAAGCCTGTCTATTTTGGTGTGAAACTTATCGTATCCCGTCTCACTCCGGAGATATACGGTAATCAGAAGGCAGAGGGCAAGTCCGGTTGTCAAGCCAACAAAATTGATGGCTGCATAGACCTTGTTCTTAACAATGTTACGATAAGCTGTCTTGAAGAAGTTTTTGAGCATAGGTTCAGGAGAAAACGGCCGATGTCACCCAATTTGGGTAGCACCTGATAGGCTATCATAGGAACTTACGCAAAAAGAACAATACAGTTTCATTGAATGCCGCTTACGGTATTAGAATATCACGAACGGCACAGCTCCTGGCCCATTGTGACGTAACTCTGTCCGGACTAACGACATTTAGGTGATGTTGTATTCCCGTCATCCTACCTCCCGTTAGGCTGAGGGTGCTATAGGCTGTACTTTCTTATGACGCGGACAAGTTCTGCAACACTCCACGCCTGAGCAACGCATCCTCTGGCGATGTGAGGCCAGTCGCCGTCGAATACTTCAGAGATTGATCCGACGCAAGCGTCATCGAGATGAGCACAACAGTTATTCACAATTGCTGATGCCTCCTTCTGTGCGGCGTTGCCTTCAACCGCGTATAGTGCATCAATAAATGCTCCTATAAGAAACGTCCAGACGGTGCCTTGGTGATAGGCGGCATCACGTTCTAACGGAGGACCTACACAACGGCCAATGTACCCGGGTGAGTTTTGTGCCAGGCTGCGCAATCCGACCGGAGTGAGTAGTTTAGTTTTGACAACATCGACGATAGCACGTGCTTTATTACCCTCAAACAAAGGGAAGGGCAGGCTAACAGCATAAATCTGATTAGGACGAATCTCTCCGTGCGGCGAGCTGTCCAGGTAATCAAAAAGACAATTTTCGGCTGTGTTCCAGAATAACATTTGAAAGTTACTACGGACCTTATCGGCACGATGACCAAAAGCTCCAGCCTCTTCCTGATTTCCCAACCGTTGATGAATGGTCTCCATTACCCGAAGGGCATTATACCAAAGAGCGTTGATCTCTACCGGTTTCCCTACACGCGGTGTTACTACCCAATCGCCAACCTTTGCATCCATCCAGGTGAGTTGGGTACCTGGCTGCCCACCACGAAGAAGCTCATCGACCGGGTCCACGCCGATTCCGTAACGCGTGCCTCGCAGGTGACTTGCTACAATGCTCGTGAATACGGGAAGAAGTTTCTCTATCAGGACGATATCATCCGTCGCCAGAAAGTATTGATAAGCCGCATGGAAGAACCACAATGTGGCATCCATCGTATTGTACTCCGGCTGCTCGCCGTGGTCTGGAAAGCGGTTGGGTAACATTCCCTCGCTTACGAATCGGGCATATTGCAGGAGTATGTCACGGGCGATGGAAAGTCGCCCTGTCGCCAGGCACAGGCCCGGCAGTGAAATCATGGTATCTCTGCCCCAATCGGTAAACCAGTGGTAGCCGGCAATAATTGTAAAACTCTTTCCACGCCTGGCAATGAATTGATCCGCTGCCAGCATCAGACGTGACCACCATGGATTGCTGCTATTTGAACTTTGCCGAAGTCCCTCTCGGCGCTGTTGTTCAACAGCAAACAGGTCGAAGGCATTTTTTTGAGACGTATCCCCTGTTGATATAATGACTCCAAGCGTCGATCCTTTCCTGAGATTAACTTTAAAATGACCATGTGTGTAAAGGTCCTCACGAAATTCAAGTCCGCGTTCAAGCTCACGGAGATATTCAAAGTTCCTGTACCATCCCTGGGCTTCGACAAACGTGCTGCCCGGGACATAGATAAAAACCTCGGGGCCTCCGTGGTAATTGACAGTACGAAATAAACCGTCTTCAAAAAGATACTGACGGCCAATGGCGTTATTCTCGCTGGAAATCGAATGATGGTCGCGGCAGGATGCTAGGGGTAAAAGCTCCATAGTGAATTCAGCCGAAGCGTCCAGTACCTCGTATAGGACGAGCGTTGTGTTCTCATCAAGGAGTGCAGCAATGGTCTTCTTTAAACGAACGTTGCCTGCCTCGTAATAAAACACAGGGAACACATCCCGTTCGAATTGACACATATAGTGATACCCCGCGGGATGTACTGCATTTGGAAATTGGTTAGTCCCCAATTCGAAACGCTGAGCAGGCTGGGTGGAGTTATCATTTATTACGATCGTCTCGTCCAGCTTCGATAGTACTACGGTCCTCTTTACTGGCGGCTCTAAAGCAGCTATCAGCAGCCCGTGATATCGTCGCGTGAGGGGACCACTTACAGTGCCAGAGGCATAACCGCCAAGACCATTGACTTCGAGCCACTCCAGCCTGCTCGATTTGTCGAAATCATCTGTTATGCTTCTGTCCATTATGATAAACTTTTACATGGGTTCGGATGAAGCACCTTTGACTAACCTGCGTCGAGGTTGAATCAGCTTGGCCACTATTCCCGTCCAACCGGTTTGATGCGTTGCTCCCACACCCCTGCCGTTGTCTCCATGAAAATATTCATTGAATAGAATATAGTTTTGGAACTGGGGATCCACCTGAAGTTTTTCATTCTCGCCGAATATGGGTCGTCTTCCCTTGGAATCTTTCTTGAACAAACTGATCATTCGACGGGAAAGATCATCCGCTACCTGCCGAAGTGTAAGCATGCGACCCGAGCCTGTTGGATGTTCGATTTTGAAATCATCACCATAGTAATGATGAAAGCGTTGAAGGGATTCGATCAGCAGGTAGTTAACAGGAAACCATATTGGACCGCGCCAGTTGGAGTTACCGCCAAACAAAGTGGTATCACTTTCAGCGGGCGTATATTGCACCGTAAACTCAAAGCCGTTGACGACCATCTTATAAGGATGTTCCAAATGATATCTTGAAAGAGCCCTTATTCCATATGGTGACAGGAACTCGTTTTCATCAAGCATACGACGCAGCAACATCTTCATGCGGTGTCCGCGCAGCAGCGACAGCAAATGCCGTTCACCTCGTCCCCGCTCCTGCCAGCGTGAGATAAGATTAGCGAGGTCGGGACGATTATCCAGGAACCAGCGCAGTCTTTCCGTAAATTGAGGCATTGATCTGAACAACTCTTCGTCCAGAACTTCGACTGCAAACAAAGGTACAAGGCCGACCATTGAGCGAATGCGCATAACCGTCCGCTCATTGTCGGGTGTATGTAAGACGTCGTAAAAAAATTCGTCGTGTTCATCCCAAAGATCGAGGGCCTCGTTTGACATTGCTCCGGCGATATAGAGGAAATGTTCGAAGAACTTTGTCGCCAGGCTCTGATAGATTGGATTCTCACCTGCCAACTCAAGGGATATGCGCAGCATGTTCAACGTGAACATGGCCATCCAGCTTGTTCCGTCAGCCTGCTCAATGTATCCACCGGTAGGTAACTGGGCGCTGCGGTCGAACACCCCAATGTTATCCATCCCCAGGAACCCACCCTGAAAGATGTTGTTTCCGTTCATGTCCTTCCGGTTGACCCACCAGGTAAAATTGAGCAACAGTTTATGGAATACTCCCTCCAGAAATGCCCTGTCTGGCTTACCGTCCTGAAGTTGTTCATCGATCTTATACACACGCCATGTAGCCCAGGCGTGAACAGGAGGATTCACGTCGCTGAATGCCCATTCATACGCCGGAAGTTGTCCATTCGGGTGCATGTACCACTCTTTCGTCAGCATGATAAGCTGGCGTTTGGCAAACTCCGGATCAACCATTGCGAGTGGTATGGTATGAAACGCGAGGTCCCACGCCGCATACCATGGGTACTCCCATTTGTCCGGCATTGAAATCACATCGGCATTGTTCAAATGTAGCCACTCGTGATTACGTCCCCACTTCCGGTTTGGAGCAGGTTGTCCCGGATCGCCCTTCACCCATTTGCTAACATCAAAATTGTAGAACTGTTTGCTCCATAGCATTCCTGCTATTGCCTGACGCTGAATATCCCGCTCATCAGCATCAGAAATCGACTCCTGCATGTCGGTGTAAAACTCATCGCATTCGTTACTGCGTTTAGCGATGATCGCGTCGAAGTCTGCAAACGGCTGATGCAGATATGATGATGACAATCTTAGTTTGAATTCACGAGTCTCGCCGGGACGGACAGATGTCTTATATTGATATGCAGCCTTTGTGCCGTGGCTTATTGCATTAACGGCCGAAATTTTTCCGTCGACGATAAAATCATTGATCCCGTCTTTGAAGAACCCCGTGCCTCCGAAATTAAAGAGCTTCGGACCATTTGTCTCGTTCTCACAGAACAAAGCCTGGGGTTCTCCTTCTGCATAGTAATAGTATTTACCGACGTCGCGATGCTGTGCCCGGATACATCCTTTATTGTCCAGGAAGAGTTCAGGCTTATAATTATCATATCCCCAGGACCACGTATTGCGAAACCAAATTTGAGGAATAACATGAAGGTTGGCTGCCAGTGGCCCTCGATTCACAACACTCACTTTTACGAGCAAGTCGGTTGTATCAACCTTTGCGTAAGTAATGAAAACATCGAAGTAACGGTCCTCATCAAAGACCCCTGCATCCATTAATTCATATTCTGGTTCTTTCTTTCCCCTCTTCTTGTTCTCCTCTACAAGCTTCTTATATGGAAACTCACTTTGAGGATACTTGTAGAGCATCTGCATGTACGAGTGGGTTGGCGTGCCATCGAGATAGTAGTATTGCTCTTTGCAATCTTCGCCATGGTTGCCTTCAGGGCCTGTCAGTCCAAATAGTCTTTCCTTCAGAATAGGATCTTTACCATTCCACAATGCTAACCCCAGACAGAGCAATTGCTTGTCGTCGCTGAATCCAGCCATTCCGTCCTCGCCCCACCGGTAAGCGCGGCTCCTTGAGGCCTCGTGAGTCACATACTCCCAGGCGTTACCGTATTCACTGTAATCCTCGCGTACTGTGCCCCATTGCCGTTCGGCCAGATAGGGACCGAATTTTCTCCAGTCCTTTTTTTTGTCCCGGTCCTCGAATAGTCTTTTCTTCTCCTCTGTCATCTTAACTTATGCTTGGAATGAACATCCGTGCAAGCTAACAGTTATGACAAATCTAATGTTACTATCGGTCTATGTTATTCTTTCCCCGTTGAAGATATAACTCGTTTCCTTCTATCTGAAAGTACCTGTCATTCCGATGGCAGGCTGATGCAACCAAGGTCAGCGAACCGGAAGTTTCCAGGGCTTACGGTAAGACGGCGTTATCAAATCAGTGGCTTTCTGATTCGATATAAATTGTCTTGATGCGCGATCCCATTGAAGTTTGTCGCCGGTCCGATAGGCAATGTTTCCCATATGCGCCAGTGTTGCGGCATTCCTGCCGGTTTCAACATCACAGATCGGCAATGCCCGGGTACGAACAGATTCGATAAAGTTGGTTACGTGCTTGATGTGATCAGAGCGATCAGCCGGCTGCAGAGCAATGCTCTCTGTTTTCGGCTTCCCATTTTCAATTTCCGGTATAAGCTCCCAGCCTTCCCGGTTCACAACAATTGTACCGTCGTTTCCAATGAATGCCACCCCGTATCCGCGACCATAGTATCCCGAATGAAGTCCACCCAGGTGTTCCCATTCGATATGCAGATCTTCATAGCCATACAATACAGTCTGTGTATCGGCTGTTTCGATCTGATTACCTTTGTAAGCATAGATCCCCCCAACAGACTGAATTGTATCAGGCATCTTTTCATTCACAGCCCAGAGCGCGATGTCAAGCAAATGAACACCCCAGTCTGTAAGCAAGCCTCCACCATAGTCCCAGCTGAAGCGCCAGTTCCCATGAAACCTCCCTGTATTGAAAGGACGTTGAGGTGCCGGCCCGAGCCAGAGGTCATAGTCGACACCGGTTGGCGCGGCGCTATCGGGAACACGCGGCGACGTTCTGCCATATTCAAAGAAACCCCAGGCCTTGATCTTTCTAAGTTGGCCCACGCGACCTGCTTTAACAAGTTCAATGATCTGCTGCCAGTGGCTTCCACTGCGTTGTTGTTGTCCAACCTGAACAATTCGTTTGAACTTGCGCGCAGCATTCAGCATCACGTCGCATTCATAAATCGAGTTTGCCAGTGGCTTCTCTACATATACGTCCTTACCCGCCTCACATGCGTAGACTGTTGGAAGGCAATGCCAGTGATCGGGAGTGCCGACAATAACAACATCGATATCTTTATCGTCGATAATGCGTCTGAAGTCTTTGATCAGCTTAGGTTGCCTGCCTGTAATTTTTGCGACATCGGCAGCGCGTCTGTTCAAAACAGACTCATCCACATCACACAGCGCAACGCACTCAACGTTTGGAATCTTTAAATGATCCTGCAGGTTATAAAAGCCCATTCCGTTGCATCCTATCAACGCAACGTTGATGCGATCGGCGACACTTCTGATGGATTGGCCCCTCACAACGCGGGGAGCGAGCATGGCTGTCGCCATTAGCGCAGCACTCTTTTGCAGGAACGACCTTCGTGTTGGTCTCATAGTAACTATTGATAAGTTGACTCCAGCGAATAGCTTCCAGATCCCAGGCGCACCACCTCATATGTACCCTGTTTATGAGACTCGCCAATAGGGACACCGTTGCTTTCGCGCAGTCCTCCGTTTGATGGCACCCATACTTCAGCCTCTGTATTAACAGGGATGGTCACCTTCATTTCAAATTTTCCGTTGTCCTTCTTCCACTCAGTAGCAATTGGCCCATAGACCGAACGATATGATCCCTGAGCCCACTGAAGGTCAGCCACGGGTTGAGGTTTGATCACGATCTTCCTGAATCCAGGCGCTGCCGCATTTATCCCGAGAATTGACCGATAAAACCATTCATCTATAGAGCCAAACATTGGATGGTTCTGTGATCCGGCATTGTCGGGATACTGATATGATTCCCACAATGTTGTGGCACCATTCTCAAGCATGTAACCCCAGCTGGGATAATCGCGATGATTGGCAACTGCGTAAGCCCAATCGTTTTTGTCAAGTTCGCGAAGTACGTCGAACATCATTTTCACACCGAAGATGCCGGAAGCCACATGCCAGTTGTGGCGTTCAAACTCCTGTTTCAGTACATCGATCGTCTTCTCCTTTTCAGGTGTTAATCCATACCACAATGCAAACACCTGAGCAGACTGTGTAGCATTGTCAAATCTGCCCGTGCCAGGTACATGATACTTTGTTATGATGCGCTCCCTGATATCATGAGCAAGCTTCGCGTATTTTACCGAGTCGTCGGCTTTGTCGAGGATGCCGGCAAACTCCGCAGCCAGCAAGGCATGATGGTAGTAGAAAGCGCAGGCACTGAACGCTTCGGCCTTGGGATCCAGTGTTTCGTGATCTCCGATATCCCAATGGTAGAGACCTTCAACGGTATGGCTGGTGAGAAATTCCATTTGCTTTGAAATGCCAGGGTAGTTCGCTTCGATGATACTCCGATCTCCGTAGAAATCGTAGAGTTGCTTTTGCAGATAAATGAATCCCAGTTGCCAGCCAAGCGGCCCGGATTCACCACCAACGCCCCGGTCATGAATTCCGGTGTATGGGGCAATCTCGGTGATACCTCCATCAGGCTGTTGCTCGTTGGCGAAGTCCCGAACTGCCTTCCTGTAAAACGTTGTCATGTCATAATTGTACAGAAATGCGTTAGCGGTCACCACCATGTCGGCGCCGTAACCCATCTTTTCGCGTCCGGGGCAATCAGATTGTACACTGAAGACGTTGCTTAAGAATGTCCATCGGATGGCCTGATGCAATTTGTTGAACATAGGATTTGAACAGGCAAATTCTCCGACCCTCTCCAGGTCCGAATTCATGCGCAGTCCCTCAATGTCTTTCAGCGTTGGCGTGCCTGGCCAGCCCGTGATTTCGATGAATCGAAATCCGTGAAATGTAAAAGACGGATTCCACGTTTCGACACCATGTCCGGAAAGTGTGTATTCGTCCTGCTGCCACGCGGTTGGAGGTGCTCCAGGCCCTCCGCTGAGTTTCCACATCTCTTTGATGTGTCCGACGACGGTGGTTAGATAATTCAGTGATCCATCGGGGTGCAACGCCTCGCCGTAACGCAGTTTGACTAAGGTACCGGACTTTCCTTTCACCCGTATGCGGGCGACGCCGGCAAAGTTCTGTCCCATGTCGACGATAAAGACGCCGGGTTGAATCATCGTAATCTTTTCGGGCTTCACTACGGTAGTTACGCGTATTGGTGGTTGCATCTGGGCGTGCATTTCACCGGAGGGTCCATCGCATAGCCTGGTAGTTGTCCAACCTTTTCCCGACGCATTCCTGTTCCAACCTGACACTGCCAGACGCGCATCATAACATTCACCCAGATAGACGTTATTCTTCACAATGGGTCCTGGAGCAGTCATCCAGGATTCGTCGGTGGCAATGATGGCCTCCGTGCCGTCCGTATATCGAATACGTAAATCTGCTTTCAGGCATGGCCTGCCTGTCTGTTGTACATCCCGAAGATTAAATCTGCCAAACAGCCGGAGCGGCAAGGCGTTCCACCATCCGTTCCCCAAACGTACAGCCACTACGTTGCTACCTTGCTTAACAAGAGAAGTCACGTCGTGAACCACATACAGCACTTCTTTTTTATATGTCGTCCAACCCGGATCCAGCATGTGATCCGACACCCGCTTGCCGTTTACGAACGTCTCTTCATAACCGACTCCGGAGATATAAAGCCTTGCCGCTTCAATTCTCTTATTCAGGGAGAACGCCTTTCGAAAAAGCGGCATTCTGTCATCGTTGTAAAACTCCTCGTCACGGGTAAATTGTTTTGATCCATCACCTATCCACTTGCCTTTCCATTCGTTTTGGTTGAGCATGGCCGTTTCAAACCAGGCTGTTTCGCTGAACTCAGATGCCACATCGTTCTTATCGAATATCCTGACTGCCCAATAGTAGCGGGTGAAAGATTTCAGCGCAGGTCCGGAATATACTATTTGAACCGATGCCGATGTTTTCACCTTGCCACTGGACCATACCGTTCCCTTTCCAGATTTAGCGTCTTCCTCCGACTGGCTGACAATTATTTCATATGCTGTCTGTAACTGCTGCCGTTCTTCTGATTGGGCCTGCCAGCCCAACCGTGGTACAGCAACATCAATACCCAGAGGATTGCTTGAGTATTCGCACGATAAATGAACGGGAACGATACCTGCTATTGCCGATGTGTACAGGAGCACTGTACCTAACAACATGCTGAATGTATTTTTTTTCACAGAATGGTGATTTTCATATAAAAATGGCCCTAATATTACTGTGACAATTTCATGTGCTATCCTGCCCAATCCGGCACGAGAAGAAGTGTGCGGTGCGGTGCTTTTAGCACATTAATGCAGCACTGGTATGAACTTAAGAATATTAAGCGACTATTCAACGCTTTCGAGAACCACAGCAGATCTCATTGCTACCTATCTCAAGGCAAAACCAAAATCAATTATCTGTCTGGCATCCGGACATTCGCCGAGGGGAGTGTTTGAATATCTTGTGAGTGATGTTGTATCCAAACGGCTAACTCTTGATGAGTGTACGTTTGTCAGTCTGGATGAATGGCTGGGCATTCCGGCATCACAGGCGGGATCCTGTCGCGACATGATGGACAAGGACCTTTTTAAACCACTGGGAATACCCCCATCGCGAATTGTTTTTTTTAATGGAATGGCAGCCGATCCACAGCGGGAGGTCGATGTCATTAACGAAGTGATTGACCGTGCGGGTGGCCTTGATATTATGCTGGTTGGCGTCGGCACAAATGGTCACATTGCAATGAATGAACCCGGTACTCCCTTCGACATCAGGGCGCACATTAGTACGCTAACGGAAGAAACTCAACGCGTGGGTCAAAAATACTTTGAAAAGAATACTGCGTTGAGCCAGGGCCTTACGCTTGGATTGGGGCACTTCAGGGAAGCCAAACTTCCCATATTAATTGCCGCCGGTCAAACTAAACAAAGTATCATGAAGAGAGTACTAACGTCTGCCCCTGCAGAACATTTGCCTGCCAGTGTAGTACATCTCATGCCAGGAGCCTACGTGATGCTGGACCGTGAGGCTTTTCAACTGGACAATTAAGTAATGTAGCAATACCGAATTACAATCCTGTTGCTATTGTTTTTCTTCCGCGCTTAGCGATCAGCTCCGTACGTATACGCTTCGAACGAAACGACTCCAGCGGATTTAATGCACCGCCCTCACGTATGCGCGCCTCCGCGACAATAGGTCGCACGTCTGTTTGAAATGCACGCTGAAGTATCTGCTCACATGCCACTACATCGTTATCGTGCTGTGCCTGTTCCAGTGCGCGAATGTCTACCAGCAGTGCCTTTGCATATGCCGTCCTTATGTTCTCCAGAGATATCATAAGATCTTCGATGGGATCTTTGAGATTGTGACTTGCGTCGATCATATAGGCAACGGGCGGATTCTTTACCAAAGTGTCACTGGCGCCAGTAGCCAGCTCGTGAAAAATCAGGAACAGCTGAAAGGGCTTGATAGCACCCGTTGTCAGATCATCGTCTCCGTACTGAGATCCATTAAAATGAAATCCTCCCAGTCTGCCAATATGCAATAGCCTTGCTACGATTTGTTCAATATTGGTGTTCGGAAGATGATGTCCGAGGTCAACCAGTACGTGGGCGCGATCGCCACATCCTTTGCAAAGTTCATGTGATGTTCCCCAGTCTGGTATCACCATCGAATAGAAGCTCGGCTCATAAGGCTTGTATTCAACTAACATCGTCCAATCTGCCGGCATTGCCTTATAAATTTGTTCAAGAGATTTCTGTGTGCGTGCAAATGCCCGGCGAAAGTTATGCTGTCCTGGAAAATTCGATCCATCAGCCAGCCATACCGTTAGAACTTTACTGCCAAGGCTCTTACCATGTTCAATAACTTCGATGTTGTGCTGAATGGCCTGGTTCCTCACGGGGTCGCTGGTGTGACAAAGGGATCCAAACTTATAGGACAACGGCTGCCCTGCCTGGTCCTGAAAAGTATTTGAATTGACCGAATCGATAACGAGTCCGCGTGCATGGAGCATTTGTTGTATTGCCGCCACATCCTTCGGAATGTCCCACGGAATGTGAAGTGACACAGAGTTGGTTGCACGCGTCAGGTTTCGGATGATACCTACGTCTTCTATCTTTTCTTCGAGCGAGCGCGGTTCTCCGCCCTCCGGAAATCGGCCAAAGCGCGTGCCTCCTGTGCCCAATGCCCAACTAGGTATAGCAACCTGCAGCGCCTGTACTGCAGACACCAGATTGGAAAAATTCTGATCAGACAACTCCAGTGCATTCTTTAAGAATTCTAAGCCGGCCACATGTTTCTTATGTTCAACAGGCGACACTTCGTTAACTTCGCTGATCATGGTACAGTGATTTTTGCGGCATTAATTTACCGATTTAATGAGATAAATGATCCTTTGACCGGTTCGGTGAGCATGATATAGCAGGATGGTTATGCAATTGTACACACGCAACTTCCGTGACATTTGGGTTATTTATTGGATGGGTACGGATGACCGCGAACTCTTCCGTATCTCCGTACCCCCTTTCTTTGACAAGTATTTGTTATTATTTACTATTCAACGACCTTGACCCGACAGCCAGCAATCCTCATTTTCGATATTGGAAAAACTGCTAAGAAGGTTCTGATCTTCGATCCCCAGTTCAATGTACTGGAGGAACAGGCAGAAATTTTCCAGGAAATCAGTGACGACGACGGATTTCCGGCCGATGATCTTCCCAGGGTGGCTGCCTGGTTGAGAGACCGGTTTTCATACTACAGGAGTCATCAATCATATTCCATTACACACTGCAATGTATCAGGGTATGGAGCCAGTCTCGTTAATCTGGATGCTCATGGCCAGGCATTGATGCCCTTTTACAATTATCTCAAGGCATTTCCGGCATCTTGCCGCACGCTATTCGAACAATACAACCTGAATAATCAGGTATGCATCGACACGGCTTCCCCCTGGCTCGGCTTGTTAAATTCCGGGCTGCAACTGTTTTGGCTGAAGCATGACAGGCCAGAGTTCTTCAAACGTGTGGCCACCACGTTGCACCTGCCACAGTATTTTGCTTCATTATTAACGGGTACTCTGGCTACTGAAACAACAAGTGTGGGATGTCACACGATGTTGTGGGACTATCAGACCAACGATTATCATGCCTGGGTAAAGAAAGAGAACCTCGATCGGTTATTTCCCCCAATGATCGAAACAACCCACTCTATTTCAAAGCAGGCAGGTACTAATGTTGTTCAACTGGGCGCAGGAGTTCATGACAGCTCAGCGGCGCTGATGCCATATCTGGCGACTCAGCACAACCCTTTCCTTTTGCTGTCGACGGGAACCTGGAACATTTGTTTCAATCCATTTAATGATACGCCACTTAGTGCCAAAGAGCTGGCCTCCGATTGCCTTTGCTATTTGACTTATCAGGGCCGTCCCGTTAAGGCATCACGTATTTTCCTTGGACACGAACACGAAGTGCAGGTGAATGAACTCAACAGGCATTTTAACGTCGGCCCGGATTATTACAAGTCAATCAAGTTTAATCCACAAACTTACGAGTTGCTATCAAACGATGCGTCGCGTCCATTCTATCCCATAGGTATGGAAGGGACAGGCCCTTTACCAGAAAAGTCCCTTCAACACACACGACTGGAGGCATTCACCGACATGGATGAAGCCTATCATCAGTTAATCCGTTATCTCGTAAAATGGCAATTGCTGTCTGTTGATCTTGTAGACCCTGAACGGCGGGTTAAAGATCTGATCGTGGTTGGTGGCTTCACACGCAATGCCGTTTTCCTGGAAACACTGAAAAGATCGATGGCAACCAGAAGCCTTTTGATTTCAGACCATCCGCGTGCAAGTGCATTAGGGGCGGCGTGGCTTGTATGCGGGAAAGCAGGTTATGCCGGCAATGAGCACTTGCTGAGTGTGATGCCTTATAAATGATCTTCCGTTCGTAGCGTGACCTCATCACCGCTACCTGGCAAAGCACCCAGGTTATGAAGAGAAGTAATATGCCTGTGCTCTTCTTCGAATGATTCTCTCAAGTGATGTTCCTTCTGATTCGTGATGTAATCGAATACTTTCTGTACCTGAGATTCGCTTACTGAGAATGCTGTAAAGCCAGGGTGCCAGGCGAATTTCTGAATACTCAATTGATTTTGATTAATCCAGCGCGAGGATTGTCCTTTAAGCTTGCGCATCACATCAACTGGTGACCGTCTCGGATTCAACAAAAACAGCAGATGCACATGGTCGGCCATACCATTAACTATTCTCAAGGTGCAGCCGCATTCCATGAGTACATCGTGGAAAAAGTTCTGCAAGCGGCTTTCCAAAGTATTGGTAATAAGCTGTCGGCCAGCCCGGGTGGCCAGGATGGCGTGGATCCATAA
The DNA here is from genome assembly GCF_037203685.1 of Chryseolinea sp. T2. Taxonomy (NCBI): domain Bacteria; kingdom Pseudomonadati; phylum Bacteroidota; class Cytophagia; order Cytophagales; family Fulvivirgaceae; genus Chryseolinea; species Chryseolinea sp. T2. Next base: position 150,689 of record NZ_JBBCAU010000004.1, on the reverse strand, counting down.
TTTTGTTTGTGGTTCTGCCATCAGGTCAGACAGTTATAAAGCGAAGGAATCAATCTATGTAATTTTTTCGAGGCGGCGCAGCGCTTATTCGGTTTTAAACGATATTCGACCTCAACCAGAGAAATATGAGATGCATTAGCCTAACCCTTGCTGCGTCATTGATGGCACTATGCGCGTGTCAACCCAGCCGTCAATCAGACGAAAATTCAGATCTGCTGGCTGATGGAGCTGCGTCGGCATCCGACAGCGCGGGGACATCATTTCCGGAACTTGCAAAGAACATGACGATTTACGAGGTCAACATCCGGCAGCATACAGAGGAAGGCACGTTTAAAGCTTTTCAAAGCGATCTGCCGCGTCTGAAAAAACTTGGTATCGGTATGCTCTGGATCATGCCTGTTCAACCGATAGGTGAAAAAAATCGAAAGGGCACGCGGGGAAGTTACTATTCAATTAAAGACTATACATCGGTCAATCCTGAATTTGGTACACTTGAAGATTTCAAAGCCCTTGTGACAGCAGCACATGAACAGGGATTTAAAGTCATTCTCGATTGGGTCCCCAACCACACCGCCTGGGACCATACCTGGCAGACAGAACATCGTGAGTTCTACATGACCGATAGCGCGGCCGTTGAAGTGGGCAGGACGCTGGGTGTTGCAAAGGACTATTATAAGAAGAAGGGTGTCGGCAATCTGGTTTATGAAGCCGACTGGGATGATATCGCGCTGCTCAATCATTATAATGAGGGGACGCGCAGGGCAATGATCGATGCCATGAAATTCTGGATCACGGACACTGACATCGATGGGTTCCGTGCGGATCATGCCGGTCATGAGATTCCTATGTTCTTTTGGAATGAGGTAATGAATGAATTGAATCCGTTGAAAGATCTTTTCTGGCTGGCCGAATGGGATGAACCGAGAATGCACATGGAGTTCGATGCTACCTACGACTGGAAATTACTTGATTTAACATCGCACGTCGCCAAAGGGAAGGCTACCGCAGAAGATATCCATGAACATATTCGTCGTGATGTTGCGAACTACGGCTCACGGGCATTCCGCCTGAATATGATCAACAATCACGACGAGAACTCGTGGAAGGGCACTGTCAAAGAACGCTACGGAGATGGAGACCGTGCCTTCGCTGTTTTTTCCTTCACTGCCTACGGAACACCGTTGCTTTACAGTGGACAGGAAGTTGGACTCGCAAAGCGACTCAAATTCTTCGATAAGGACACCATTCCAATGAATGATCCTGAAAACTATTATGCCTTCTATCAAAAGTTATGTGGACTGAAAGCCAACGAGCCGGCGATATGGAGCAGCGAATTTGGAAGCTTGCCCGAAAAACTGGAAGATGGCAACGTCCATGTTTTCAGTTTCCGACGACGTCGCGATGGACACGAGTTGATTGGCTTTATTAATATGACGGCAAAACCGCAGGAAGTTGTAGTTCCTGCTTTCGTGCAGGCCATGAAGGATGTTTTCACCGGCAAGTCACTTTCCTCCGGGAAAACGACGCTTCGTCCGTGGGAGTATTATATTTTGACAACAGAACAATAATTAAGAACGGTACTAAACATGCACGTGCATCCATCTCATGATCAGATTTGTTAAGCGTAAGTCAAAAAACTACTACAATATTTCAGGCGTTGCCATTGCTCTGTTAGTGGTTTGCATCACATTCCAATGTGTGGCGCAGGAAAAGTTTAAAGTGATCGGGTTCTATACAGCCTTACACGACCGTGCTCACATTACTTATGTTCACGAGGCCAACAAATGGTTATCTGCTCAGGCAAAGCGTCATCATTTTGTTTATGATTCTACAAACAACTGGGACAACTTAAATGAGGATCTCCTTACGCAATATAAAGTGGTCATTTTTCTGGACACGCGACCTGAAAAAGCTGAACAGCGACAGGCGTTTCAAAAATACATGGAACATGGAGGGGGTTGGATTGGCTGTCACTTCTCTGCCTTCGCGCTGAATGATTCTGACTACGAACAAAATTGGGATTGGTACCACAATACATTTCTTGGTTCCGGAGAATATGGCAGCAACACATGGCGCCCAACGTCTGCAGTCCTGCGTGTAGAGAAGCCTTCTCATCCCGCGATGAAAGGCCTGCCAAAGACATTCAAATCCCAACCCAACGAATGGTATCGTTGGGGAGGTGATCTGAGGAAGAATCCCGACATTGATGTTCTCGTCTCTATCGACGGATCAAGCTTTCCACTGGGGACTGGTCCCAAGCCTCATGAGATATGGCACAGCGGCGACTATCCCGTTGTTTGGACGAATAAGAAATTCCGCATGCTTTATATGAACATGGGGCACAACGACATCGACTACGAAGGGGGAACCAACAAGCAGCTATCATCAACATTTGGAAACGCTTCGCAGGATGCGCTGATGATCAATACACTGCTTTGGCTCGGTGGAAACGGACCAGGTCAAAAAGGCCAGGGACAGGTTAAGTAACCGAACTGTCCCTGCAGGCGATTTCTTCAGTACAAGCGCTGTTATGCGTTTGCAAGGCTTCGGTCCAGGTGTACATAACCTCCATCTACGTGAATAAGCTGACCCGTAGTATGGCTCGACCGTTGTGAGAGCAGGAATGCGGTCATGTTTGCAATTTCTTCAGCAGTGGTCATTCGGTTCCCAAGGGGAATTTTCGATTCGATTTCCGCAAGTTTTCCTTTCGGATCCGGTAGTGTGGCAATCCATTTCTCGTACAGGGGTGTCCAGCATTCTGCTACGATTATTGCATTCACCCGAATGTTGTACTTAAGCAGTTCTACAGCCCACTCACGGGTGAGCGCATTACGGCCGCCGTTTGCCGCCGCGTAGGCGGAAGTATTACCCTGTCCTGTTTCTGCTGTCTTGGAACCTATGTTAACAATGGCACCCTTCGATTCTTTAAGTGCCGGAAGGGCATAGTGCGCCATAAGGTAATAGTGCACAACGTTCTTATGGAGCGAGGCCATGAATGCATCATAAGTACCATGTTCTAGGCCGACACCGTCGTTCACACCGGCGTTATTTACAAGTCCATCGATGCGTCCGTACTTAGCAAGTGCAGCCTTAACTGCCTTTTCGCACTCTGTTGGCTGTGTGAGTTCTGCCTCCACCTGAAACGATTCATGTCCGTCCTTCTTAAGGGCTGACACGAGTCGCTCATTGTCCTCCCGGCTACGACCAACGATTACCGGAATCGCCCCTTCACTACACAATACCTTTACTATACCCTCGCCGATTCCTTTTGCCCCGCCGGTAACGATAATGATTTTCTTTTGAAGACCCAGATCCATAATTAAGGTTTTAAAGGTTGAGAATGAATATTGTGTACCGCGGAATTTGCCAGATTCTAGAGTTTATAAAATCTGGTAGCTACAGTACCAAAAATAAGATCTTGTTCTGATTTCGTATATGAAGCAAAATGATTTCTCACAATGTCAACAACCTGTTGATATTCTGCAGCGATGAGGCACACCGGCCAGTCACTGCCAAACATGAGTCGCTGAACACCGAAGGCCTCCACTACGGCATCGATATACGGCGCAAATTCCTGCTCCTTCCACATTTCCCAATCCGCTTCTGTCACCATACCTGATACTTTACAGGAGACGTTTGGAAAGGCTGCGATAGCCTGCATATCGTTTCGCCACGATTCAATATCACGGTTCCTGATATAAGGTTTAGCCAAATGATCAATCACGAATGGCTGGTCGGGAAAGGCCGCCACAAATTTCTTTACATACTGAAGCTGATCCGGATAAACAAGAATATCATACGTATAGCCAAAGCGTTGCAATTCACCTATTCCGCGCATGAAGGCGGGTCTCAGCATATAATCACGCTGCTTCTCTCCCTGCAGGACATGGCGAAAACCCTTTAGGACTTTGTTATGTGCAAAACCAGCCAGGCGTTCGGAAATGTCGTCAGCTTCGAGATTAATCCAACCAACAATTCCTTTGATGAAATGATATTGCCAGGCCAGCGAAAGCAGGAACTCAGTTTCGGCCTCAGATTGGTCTGTCTGCACAAGTACGCACCCATCGAATCCATTGGCATCAAGTAATGGTTTGAGGTCCTGCGGATAAAAATCGCGCTGAATTCTCTTCATCGAATCGTCAATCCATGCATCGCGAACAGGATCGAACTTCCAGAAATGCTGATGTGCGTCAATACGAGGCATTGGCCCTTGTCAAAGTTCAAATATCTTTTTCATAAGTACCCATTTTTCGCCCGGCTTGGCAAAGGGTAAGGGTTTCTGGTATTTCCATGTTTGCTCCTCCCATTTCTGCACGTTAGGGTCTTCTGCATCGCTTCGCGCTTTATCGTCGAGCGAGAACAAATCCACCGTATCCATGATCATGAACATTCGGTTCCCTGCGCGAAAGATGTCCATTCTGGTTATCCCTGTTCGGGTGATGCTGTCATGGATGTCGGGCGAGATGTTCGTGTGTAATCGCTCGTATTCCTCGATCAATGCCGGATCATCCTGCAGGTCCAGCGCAAAACAATATCGTTTCATGTTCTGTTTTTAAGTCGATTCGAGCTGTGAAAATACGCACCTCAGGCAATTGTTCGATCTTAGGGCAACGATCTTACCAAAAAAAATCAGCGGGTACATGGTGTCCGCGTAAGAAACGGCTAGATGAACTTCATTCCCTCGTGGGCCAATTTGCTATACTTATCGCGATCAAACACATAGTAAAACGCTCCCTTGCGTGACGACTCCTTCTCTTTCTCACTCAGCTTATTGAGAATGCCAAGTGCAAGTATTTTGCGGGTGAAATTACGTTTGTCTATCGGTCCTTCATAAATCGCTTCGTACAGGTTCTGTAGCTGCGGTAGAGTAAACCTTTCAGCAAGCAATTCAAAGCCTATTGGATGGCTGGCAACTTTCTCCTGTAAACGTTCTTTCGCTTTTTTAACCATCTCGGTATGGTCAAATATCAGCGGCGGAATAGCGTGCAGTGGAAACCATCTTGCTTCGTGCTCGCGCTGCATCTGCTCGCTGTAGTCACCAATCTTAATAAGGGCGAAGTATGCTATAGAAACTACTCGGCCGGCTGCGTCGCGATTCACATCGCCAAAGCAATGCAGCTGTTCCATGTAAATATCAGACAGACCGGTTAAGTCATGCAATACTCTTGAAGCTGCATGATCAACGCCTTCGTTCGCGTTTACAAACCCACCCATCAACGACCATTTTCCCATTTCCGGTTCAAACCCTCTGCGGATGAACAATGCCTGAAGTTGTCGACCGTCAAAACCAAAAATGATGCAATCAACTGCGATCAGAATACTGTCGTCGTGATGGTAGCTCGAAATATGCATGAGGGAGGTCGATTACTTGGCAATCGTATAATATTACAAGTTAAAACAAAAACAGAACGTTACATGCATTACGATCGGAAAGCTCTAACCATAAACCACTTCACCAAGGCGAAGCGTGTTCCTGAATGTGTTCAGGTCCGTTCGCGCATCAATCATTACGCATTCCAGTCTCGCCATTTCTGCAAAATCCTGGAGACACTCAGTTGATAGATTTTGGCTATAACATGTGTGATGTGCACCGCCCGCGTAAATCCAGGCTGCACAGCCTGTGAGCATATCCGGCAATGGCTTCCACAATGCTCTGGCGACCGGAAGCTTTGGTAATGGATGAGGCGGCTCAACTGCGTTAACTTCATTCACAATCAGCCTAAAGCGATTTCCGAGGTCTACTAAAGATGCATTTAGGGCCGATCCTGCTCCGGCGTTAAACACCAGCCTTACCGGATCTGATTTGCCCCCTATTCCCAGAGGGTGAATTTCGCAGCTAGGCTTACCGTTGGCGATGGATGGACATATTTCGAGCATGTGTGCACCCAGGACCAGGGGATTGGCCGGATCAAAATGATAAGTATAATCCTCCATAAACGAATTGCCACCCGGCAAACCGGAAGCCATTACTTTCATAGCGCGCACTAGTGCTGCAGTTTTCCAGTCGCCTTCTGCCCCAAATCCGAGGCCCCGGGCCATCATCCTTTGAGAGGGCAAGCCGGGAAGTTGAGACAGTCCATGCAGGTCTTCGAATGTATCCGTGAAGCCATTAAATCCTCCTTCAACTAAAAACTGCGTCATTCCCAATTCAATTTTTGCGGCCTCCCTGAGAGAGGAATGCCGGTCGCCTCCCTTTCGGATCGCTGCCGAAAGAGTATAAAGGTCCTCATATTCCTGAACCAGGGTTTCTACACTGCTCTCCCCGATTTGATTGATGACTGCCACAAGATCGCCAATACCGTAGCCATTTACAGAATATCCAAGGTCCGCTTCGGCGCTTACTTTATCACCATCAGTGACGGACACCTGTCGCATGTTATCGCCGAACCTTGCATAACGAGCGCCCTGCCAGTCATGCCAGCCTGCTGCTGCTCTCAACCATGTGGCTATACGCAATTTCACGTCTGCACTCTGCCAAAAGCCCACGACGACTTTTCTGGGGATACGCATTCTCGTCAGAATGTGCCCGAATTCCCGATCGCCATGCGCGCTCTGGTTGAGATTCATGAAGTCCATGTCAATGGTAGCCCATGGGATATCACGATTGAACTGGGTGTGCAGCTGAAGTAATGGTCTTGTCAGTATTTTCAGTCCGCCGATCCACATTTTTCCTGGAGAAAAGGTATGCATCCAGGCAATGATCCCTATACAGTTGGCAGCTTGATTTGCTTCACGGCAAACACGCAGAATCTCCTCTGGTGTTTTCACTATAGGCTTATACACCACTGAAACAGGAATCGACTTGTCCTGATCAAAGTGCTGTGCAATCTCCTGGGCATGAGCGGCAACCTGTTTCAACGTTTCCTCTCCATACAGGTGCTGGCTACCAGTGACAAACCATACTTCCAGTTTTCGCAAATCCTTTACTATGTTACTCATGCGCTATGAATCCTTAATTTATATTCATTGATAGTATTAAACTGTAACCTATTCAGCTGGAATAATCGTAAGATCTTTGATCCCAACCGGAAACCACACCATCATTTCTCCCGTGCCGCGATGGGCCCAGGCATAGTATGGAATTGCCGTGAATGATTTCGAAATTGTTGTTACTTGAGTTGGCGTCTTCACTTCGATGGCAGGCACCTGTCCCCTGATCACCTGAACCCCGTTTAAAAGGCCGGGGACAAACTCAGTTGAAAACACTACGTCTTGAGGAACGATCATGTCACTCACCTTAGCATCGTTGTCTTTCCATTCTGCGCAGTAGATTATCGGGCCTCGTTGAAGCGCAACTTTCTGCCGGTCATCAATAAGTTTATTGTTCGCCACCACTCTTTGAATATCCATGGGCAGCACTACTTCAATCCTGTCACCTTTGCGCCAGGAGCGATTAAGAACAGCGTAACCGTTAGACATTTCAAAGGGGATCACGTTGCCGTTAACCAGGATAGTAACTTTTTGAGTGCTGCTGGTTGTAAATGAATACAAGTCCGAAGGAATTGCCTCTCCCCTTGCCCAGCCTGGAATCCTCAGCTTCAAAGCAAATTTCTCCGGCCGTGAAGGGTTGATGGTGAATTTCAATGCTCCGCTCCACGGATAGTCATTTTGCTGTACTATCTCAACCGAACGATTGTCAATCTTTATGTTTGACGTTCCGGACACAAAGAGGTTGATGAATATGTCAGACTTGCTTGTGGCGTACACATAACCCGGTATGGATGGGATAAGCCTGGTGACATTGGTCGGGCAGCAGGAACAAGTGAACCATCCTGAACGACCACCCTCCATGTCGCTGTGTCTGAACGCGGAAGTGATTTCCATGGCATTGGTATAGAAGAATGAATTACCATCCATGCCAACTCCGGAGATCATACCATTGTAAAGAGTTTTCTCCAGCACATCAATGTACTTCGCATCGCCATGAAGCAAAAACATACGCTGATTCCAATAGATGTTTGCAATGGCAGCACATGTTTCATTGTAAGCCGTTCGATTTGGCAACTCATAATTCTGCCCGAATCTTTCTCCGTCGCCCACAGCTCCGATACCACCCTGCACATATATCTTCTTCTGCACAACGTTTTGCCAAATGCTGTCTACAGCCTGGACCATTTGTGCATCATTTGTAAGAGCGGCAACATCGGCCATTGCAGAATACAGGTAGCCCGCACGAACGGCATGGCCCACCGCTTCCCTTTGTTTGGTAACGGGAATATGGTCCTGCCAGTAAGCGCCATTTTTCCATGGGTCCTTGCTTGCTGAATCGTAGCCGGCAAACCGACCGCGTTCTTCGAGGAAGTCCTTCGCAGTCTCGAGATATTTTTTGTTGCCTGTGAGCCGGTACATTTTAACAAGCCCCATTTCTACAACCTCGTGCCCTGGCGCAACGTGCCGCCTACCCGGCCCAAAGACTGAACAGACGAGATCGGCATTTTTGATAGCGACATTGAGGAGATTTCGCTTTCCTGTTGCCATGTAGTGCGCGACCGCCGCTTCGTAAAGGTGGCCTGAATTATAAAGCTCATGACTAAGTTCGCGTTCCTTTTCCCACCGCTCCTTACCGGCCCACTTGTGCGTCTTCAGGGGATCAATTGTTCGTGCCGTATACAGATAGCCATCCGGTTCCTGTGCCGCAGCCACCTTTTGTATCAGCGTGTCAATGTAAAGTTCGAGCGCCTTGTCGGGATAAAGACTTAGTGAAAACGATGCGCCTTCAATTGTCTTATAGATATCTGTATCATCAAATGGATACACGGTGCAGAAAGCACCACTATGAGCTGCCGCCATCTCAAAGTTTTTCACACGTCCCGTTGCCTCGCACCGTTCAAAAGATGCAGGAATTGTAACCGTATGATTAGTCCGGATGCGCGGCAACCAGAATTTGTCATTGAATTTTACCTGAGTGAACGGAACAGCCTGTATTGAGTAATCAACCTGTTGCGCTTTGACCAGTGAAGCTATCATTACCAGCAACACAACAGTGATTAAAGTTGCAGGTGACTTAACTGAAATTTTACATTTCAGTGATTGATTAGACTGAAGCGACATATCAACAATGAATTAGGTTGATCGACTTATTGTCCATAGTAAGAGTGAGGTCCATGCTTACGTTCAAAATGTTTTTTGATAAGGGCATCTTTAAGGCGAGCGGCTTTCGGATTAATTTGTTCGGTGACATAAGCCATCTCAGCAACAGCCTCCAGCACGGCGCTGTTATAGACTGCCTTATCCGCAGTCTTTCCCCAGGTAAACGGTGCATGGTTGCCGACCAGAATCATCTCTACCTCGCGATAATCAAGATTACGTTCCTGAAAACAATTGAGTATCTGGAATCCCGTCTCATGCTCATAGTTACCGGCTATCATGTCGTCGTGCATCGGCGGTGCGCAGGGAATGTCAACAGTATTGTGATCAGCGTGCGTCGTTCCATAAATTGGAATGTCGCGTTGGGCCTGTGCCCAAGCCGTTGCGAATTTGGAATGCGTGTGTACTATAGCCCCGATGTCTGTCCAGTTCTTATAAAGCACAGCATGCGTAAGGGTGTCAGAGGATGGTCTAAGCTTGCCATCAACAACTGTTCCATCGAAATCAACAATAACCATCTTCTCTGCGCTAAGATCACGATATGGAACGCCGCTGGGCTTGATGGCAAATACACCTTCTTTTCTATCGACAGTACTTACGTTACCGAACGTGAAGATCACTAAACCGAGTTCGGGTAACTGCATGTTCGCCTGATAAGCGGACTCGCGAATGGCTTGAAAGCGACTCATACGCTTAATACTTTTTCATTGACATCCGCCTTAGGCATATTTTCGACGAGCGCTGCCAGTCGCCGGTATTTCTCATAACGCTTGCCATATACGTCCGCCGCATTAAGCTGGGGAAGGAAGGTCATGTCAAAGCCCTGACCCATCGCCGACATCGCCTCCTCTACGCGTGGATATAATCCTGCGGCTGTTGCTGCGAACATTGCCGCACCAAACGCACACGTCTGTTCTGACCTGTGAATCTTGATTGGCATATTCATCACATTTGCCATTGTCTGCATTATGTAAGGAGATTTACGCGCCACTCCGCCCATGCCTATCAGCCCACGCACCCTTACTCCTTCTGCGTTAAAACGATCGACGATCGCCCTGGCTCCATAACAGGTGGCCTCCACCCATGACTTAAACAAATGTGGAGCACTGGTTCCAAGTGTAAGTCCGGTAATTGCCGCCGACAATTCCTGGTTGGCGTCGGGAGTACGGCGTCCATTGAGCCAATCAACGGATACGGGATCATCATCACTTAACGGAAGGGCTATTGCTGCATCGGATAAAGCGCGAATCATTCCTCCGCGCATTTCTGAGCGGATCTTCTCTGCAGCCTCCTCCGGCAACCACCGTGAATTTGATAGCAGGTTGTCGATTGGCCAGGCAAGCAGGTCGCGGAACCACGCGTACGTATCGCCAAATGCAGACTGACCCGCTTCAAGGCCGATCATGCCAGGGATGACTGAACCATCAACCTGCCCGCAGATGCCGTGAACAAGCTTCGATCCAATATCCTCATAGGAAGCAATCATCATATCACAGGTGGAAGTTCCCATTACCTTACTGAGATATCCTTTTTCGATCTGTCCACCAACGGCTCCCATATGCGCGTCAAATGCTCCTACGCCCACTATCACATCTTTGGACAGGCCCAATCGCTCAGCCCAGTAAGTGCTTAATCTGCCAGCAGACGCAGAGGCCGTGTACGTATCAGTAAACAACCTTGCCCGAAAACCCGTGAGAACAGGATCAAGTGTGGCAAAGAATTCTTCAGGGGGAAGTCCTCCAAAAGGTTCTGCCCAAAGCGCCTTGTGTCCGGCGGAGCAAACCCCGCGTTTCATTTGCGAGATGTCCGTGCCTCCAGTGAGAAGAAATGGAATCCAGTCACAATGTTCTACCCAGGAGTAGCACGCTTCCTTCACATTTTTATCACTCCGAAGAGTATGAAGCAACTTTGCCCAAAACCATTCGGATGAATAGATACCTCCAACATATTGCAAATAATCGGTTTGGAATTTCCCGGCGTGAGCGTTGATCTCAGCAGCTTCCTTAACAGAAGTATGATCTTTCCATAGGACAAACATCGCGTTGGGATTCTCTGAAAATGCAGGATGCAGCGCTAAAGGAGTTCCCTGTTTATCTACAGCAACAGGAGTGGAACCAGTTGTATCTACTGATATCCCTTTGACCGAGTCCCTAACGCCGCTCCCAGCTGATGCAAGAGCTCCTTTTAAAACAGCTTCCAGACCGTCGATATAGTCCTGCGGGTGCTGACGAAATTGATTGATCTCGGCATGACAGTACAGTTTGTCTCTCCATCGCGGGTAGTGAAAGACTGATGATGATACCTCTTCTCCGGAAATTGCGTTCACTACAATTGCCCGCACGGAATCCGTCCCGTAGTCTATACCTATTACAAATGCGTCTTTGTTCATGGGGAATCAGGTGTGAATCGTCTGCCTTTGGTCAGTCACGATTGTGCTTTAGATCTGAAATCTGCAGAGCGCACCCCGCAATCCGATCTGAGCAAACGATTGAGGAGGTCAATATACTGACAATAAGTGTAACAAGTACAATTATTTTGTTTAGGCCGTTCTTCATCGCAAAAGCGATGCTTTTAATTAACTTTGCCCGCTAAGCGCCTATGGCAGTCCCCCAATATTTTTTACGGCTGTGGCAAACATCAAAGAAGGTCCTGCTCTTCCTGTTCGCTGCTCATTTTATTTACATCATTGTTCTCAAATGGGTTGACCCTCCGATAACAATTACTCAACTGGTTAGCTGGGTTTCGGGCGATGGCTTACGCCGGGACTATGTGTCGATGGAAGAAATTTCGGAACAGGCCCCCCTTGCAGTGATGGCCGCAGAAGACCAGCTCTTTCCGGATCACAATGGCTTTGATGTGAAAAGCATCCAAAAGGCCATGAACGCCAACGAGAAAAACAAGAAGAAGCTCAGAGGTGCATCGACGATCAGCCAGCAGGTCGCAAAGAATGTTTTCCTTTGGCAAGGCAGATCGTGGCTTCGGAAGGGCCTTGAAGCTTATTTCACATTCATGATCGAGGCAATCTGGGGAAAGAAGCGAATACTCGAGGTTTACTTAAATGTCGCCGAAATGGGCAAGGGCGTTTATGGTATTGAGGCGGCATCCAATTACTATTTTCATAAACCGTCAAAGAAGCTGACCGCAGCCGAAGCGGCGAAAATTGCCGCCTGTCTTCCGAACCCCAAAAAGTATAAAGTCAATCCCCCATCATCGTATATCATAAAAAGATTTCCGTGGGTGGTGCGCCAAATGGATAATCTGCGAGGCGACAAGGAGATCCAGAATCTGATAGACAATTCCCCCAGAAAGTTAAAGGCCCAGCTTTAAGGTCGCTCATAGAGATTTCATCTCTGGCCGGTTATTTGTAATGGTTGGCGCATATTGCTGGATTATAGCTACTTTGCCACTTCGAAATATTTGTATTGATGAACAACCGTCTACTACCTGCAGTTTTGCTCGCGTTGATTGTGCTGGGCTGCGGTGAAAAAAAGACAGCCGAAACGACAGCCGTCGATCCTCTTAACATATCTTTTTCAGTCATTAGTACGTTGCCTCATGAACCCGATGCGTTCACCGAAGGTCTGACGATTCATAATAACCGGGTGCTTGAGAGCACTGGTCAAAACGGTAAATCATGGGTCGCTGAAGTGGATCCGGCAACCGGTAATCACGATAAGAAAATCATACTCGACAGCCGATATTTTGGAGAGGGTATGACGGTGCTGAACAACAAGTTGTACTACTTAACCTGGCAAACGAAGATTGGTTTTGTGTACGATATTCGCACCTATAAACAAATTGGTGAGTTCAACTATGATAACGAAGGATGGGGACTGACTCATGACGGCAAAAATCTGATCATGAGTGCCGGTACAGACAAGCTGTATTTCCTCGACACGGCAACACTTAAGGTTGCCCGTACGCTGTCGGTAAAAAACGGCAACATCGCCGTGAAGAACCTGAACGAGCTGGAATATGTTAACGGCTACATCTTTGCAAATGTGTATGAAACTTCCACCATTGTAAAAATTGATCCCGGCACAGGCAAGGTTGTCGGGCATCTCGACCTTTCGGTTCAGGTGGATGAGATCAAGAGGATGTTCCCCAATACAAATGAGCTTAATGGTATCGCATACGACAAGAACTCGAATGCGCTGCTGATCACTGGAAAGAACTGGCCTCGAAGCTATCTGATCAAGTTGCAATAGGTACGTCGAGCCGGCAGAGATTGTCCATGCCGATGTGCATCAACGCGTCGCCGGCATTGATCACCGGAATGTTGTTCAGTCCAATCACATAACCTTTTTCGGGGGCTACAATCTGTTCCTTAAACTCTCCGAAGGGATCTGTAATGGTGCCTACCCATTCTCCGGCATTTACCAACTGTCCGCACCGAACACTGGACTGAAACAACCCGGCGTTGCGTGCACGTATCCATGAAGTGCTCCAAACCACCCGGTTCTCCTCGTTTGGCTCAGGCGCCCAATCAATCATCTTAAGGTATTTCATCAGGCGAAGGGTACCTGAAATTCCCTCTTCAATAGCATGCTGATCAAAGCGCAGCGATTCGCCGCCCTCGTATACAATTATGTTCTTTCCTTTTCGGGCAGACTCCTTGCGAAGAGAATTGGGTCGGTACGGCGAATCAATGGTAAAGGGAGCGTTGAACGCATTTGCCAACTCATTGTTGACGCCATCCTTTAGCACGGCCCGTACCTGCGGATAATTGGTGCGCATAGCCCCACCGGTATGGAAGTCGATTCCATAGTCTATGTAAGGAATCACTTCTCTCATTAAATGATAGGCGACGCGGCTGGCCAGCGACCCGTTCTTATTGCCCGGGAAAGAGCGGTTAATATCTTTCCCGTCAGGAACATCACGGGAGAAGTTCAGGAATCCATAGACGTTAACAATAGGCATACAGATTGTAATGCCCCGCTTTGGTTTGCTGAGACCAGTGTCGAGCATGCGGCGAACGATTTCCATTCCGTTGATCTCATCTCCATGCATTCCCGCTGTAAGTGCCAGCACAGGTCCCTCTTCCAGCCCACGTGATACATAGATTGGCGTGTCGATTACCGTATGTGACGGCAACCGCGCAATGTTGATGTCTATTTCACGGAAGTCACCAGGCATAATTTCCTGCCCGGCAATAACAAACTTTTGCAAATCAGTTGCTTTTGATTAAGCGTTGACCTTATCCTTTTGGATCTTTTTCTTTCCCGCTTTGACCTCAAGATACTTAAAAATCTTTCCCGCGATATCAACCTGGGTGGCACCCTCGATCCCCTCCAGGCCTGGTGAAGAGTTCACCTCCAGTATGAGCGGCCCGCGATTTGATGGAATCATATCGACACCGGCCACATCAAGGCCCACCTTCTTGGCCGCAGTTATGGCGGCGTGCTTCTCGGTCTTAGTCAGCTTTACAACGGTAGCGGTACCACCGCGGTGCAGATTGGATCGGAATTCACCTTCACGGGCCTGCCTTCTCATAGCTCCAACTACTTCTCCATTTACAACGAAGGCACGAATGTCGGCACCTTTGGCCTCCTTGATGAATTCCTGAACGATGATTCGTGCATGCAATCCATGGAATGCCTCGATTACTGATTTAGCAGCTTTTTTATTCTCGGCAAGCACCACACCAAGACCCTGGGTACCTTCGAGAAGCTTGATAACAACCGGTGCACCACCAACCGCCTCAACTATTCCTTCTGTTTCTCTGGAATAATCCATGAATATTGTCTTGGGCAATCCAAGACCAGCTCTTGAAAGTATTTGTAGACTTCTCAACTTATCCCTTGAACGTATGAGTGCCTGCGATTCGACCGCGGTAAAAACCTTCATCATCTCAAACTGACGGACCACCGCAGCACCATAGAAAGTAACGGATGCTCCAATCCGTGGAATGATTGCATCGAAATAATCCAAACGCCTTCCCTGATAAAGGACAACAGGATTCTTCTTCTCTATAAAAAGAACACACTTCATGTGATCAATGATCTCAACCTTGTGACCCCGGGCCTCACCGGCCTGTTTCAGGCGTTGTGTGGAGTACAGCTTAGCGTTTCGGGAGAGAATAGCGATGTTCATAAAAGTCTGATTGAATTTAAACTAATGTTGATAAAAGGAATTGTGGGATCGAAGCCAGTGAGACTACTTTTTTTGCGCCAGGCTACGCTTCCTCTTTTGCTTAAAAGAAAGATTCTTTTGATCGACATCTATCAGGAAGCGATTTCTCAGAATCTTTCTGCCAATAAGGACAGGAAATTTTAATGATCCGCGATTGCATAATGAGAATTCGGTGTCGATCTCCTCATCAAAGATTTTCATAGTGGTAACAATGACGAATCTGCGTTCTACTTCGCCAAAGGAGTTTCTAATATCGCGGACCTCGTATTCAGTAAACCGAAAACGGACACCAGTAAATTCAGGATGCTCTTCATCCAGGAGAACGAATTCAAGAACGCCTTCAACAACTTCAGCCGATTGACAATGCAGGCTCGAAGTGTAAGCACCCGTATCTACTTTCGCATGGATATCAAGTACGCCCAACTGCGGTAGATCTACTCTGTCTGAACGACCCAGAATACGCATACACTGCCAGGTTTGATCCTTATTGCTGCGGTCGCAGCGATAGCAATTTGGTCAAAATAAAAAGCCACGCTGCAAGCGTGGCTCAATTATTTTTTTGTGACCAGTTAACCCTTAACCTTGAACGACACAGCAGTGTCTTCCCACTTCAATTGAATATTGTCCTTTCCAATGGAAATATTAAATGTTTCCACAAAGGCAGGAGCTTTTGACGCCGGAACGTTCACGCGCAACAAGTCCTTTGACTCCTGGTAATTAAATGCCCCCATTTGGTTTGCTTCCTTGTTTATTATAATCGTCCATTCTTTTTCATTTGGAATGGTGAACAATGCATACTTACCTGCTGGAACATCTTTTCCCTCGATTTTAACTGGCTTGTCGAACTCTATCGTTGTTGCTTCATTCGCTCCGGTGCGCCATACTTTACCATAAGGATCCTTTCCACCAAGCATTTTTCTGCCTCTTGCGGAGGGTTGAGAATACACGATCGTAATTTTTGAGGCTCCTATTTTTCCTTCAACTGTTGCCTTGGGACTTAATGGTTTGTTCTCCTGTCCAAAACTTGTTACGGCCATCGCGACGGCAAACAGCAAAAATGTGATTCTTTTCATAGATAGTTGTTTGATGTTAGTTCGTTCAAAAGTTAGGTAAATCCCTCAGAAATGTAAAAATGCCCCGAGTAGTCGGGGCATTCTTAACCTATATATAACAACCTGTAAACTATATATATCAACGACCACATGACCGATTTGGTTTGGGACACAGGGGTTATTTTTTTAAAAAAGTATCCAGATCGTAACGAATGACGGGCGACTGCCGAACTAATTCCCTGAGGCGCAGTTAATTCGACTACAATTTCTGATAACCCGAATTCCTGTCTTCATCTACGGTTACGGGGCGATCGTATCTATTTCCGTCATGGCAATTCCCATATCGCCAGTTTTGGATCAGACAGCCAAAGATCCCCATGCAACGCAATCAATCCGGTGTTCTCGCGATATGTTCCCTCTTACTGGCTGTGGCCGCGTGTCAGGAAGAGACGACTTACGGTGGATTCACAACTACCAGTTCAAGTGCTCTGGAAGGCAGTGGTAGTCAGACGATAACAATAGACCTCGGTGCCACCGCCACAACATCTACATTAATAACGTATAGGGTAGGCGGAAATGCCGCAATGGATGGAGACTATCACCTCACCACAGCTACGAGCTACTATTCCGACGCACCAACTGTAACGGTTCCTCCCGGTGAATCAACAGCAACAATAACTTTCGACATCATTGATGATCAGCAGATAGAGCAGGAAGATGAGGTGATTTACTTCGAGATAACGGCGATATCCGATGCGAGCATCGCAGGAAATTTCAGGCAGGGCAGTTTCGTTTTTCAAATTCTGGATAACGATGAACCAAAGGGTTCGGATCTTCAGATAGATCTCGCGTGGAATCTCGGAGATGGTGTTCGGATCAATGCATCAAATTTTAACCTTTATCTGGCAACAGGCGTAACAGTCGACGCCAGCGGATCAGTAACGGAGTTTCAGGCTGTGGACGGCAAGACGAGTGCCAACGAAACGGGTTTTGAATCAGTTGTTATCGACAACAACCTGCCAGATCAAAAGTACTATGTAATCATCGATTACATCTCCGGCGACGACCCGGCGACGCTGACGTTACAATTCAACTCCGATCAGGTAAAGAAAAGTGCATCAGGTCGGGTCAGTTCTGCGTCAATCGGAAAGCTCCTGTACCTGGGTCCCATTACAAAGAGCGGCAGCAACTTTTCATTTCAATGATTCGCGTGCCACAAAAAGAGAAAACCTGCAGATAAAGAGATTACTTTCCGAATGGGTTCAGTGCAGACATCGCGCGTTTGCCTCCACCCATTTTGTTCATCGTCTTCATCAGCTTGCGCATGTCGCCAAACTGCTTCAATAACTGATTGACCTGTGATACAGTGGTTCCACTTCCTGCTGCAATACGGTTCTTACGACTGCCATTGATCACCTCAGGATTTTCGCGTTCATAATTCGTCATTGAACGAATGATGGCTTCAATCGGTTTAAAGCTGTTATCATCAATGTCGACGCCTTTCATTGCTTTACCGACGCCGGGAATCATACTGAGCAGATCTTTCATGTTACCCATCTTCTTCACCTGCTCAAGCTGAGATAAAAAGTCGTTGAAGTCGAACTGGTTTTTGCGGATCTTCTTATTGAGTCGTGCTGCCTCTTCGGCATCAAACACTTCCTGAGCTTTTTCTACAAGCGAAACCACATCACCCATTCCAAGGATCCGGCTTGCCATACGATCAGGATAGAAGCGGTCAAGCGCATCCATCTTCTCGCCAAGACTCATGAACTTGATAGGCTTATCCACTACACGGCGTATAGACAAAGCAGCACCGCCACGGGTGTCACCATCAAGCTTGGTGAGAACAACGCCGTCAAAATTAAGGCGATCGTTGAAGGCCTTCGCAGTATTAACAGCATCCTGACCCGTCATTGAATCCACAACGAACAGCGTCTCGGAAGGATTAAGTGCTTTCTTCAGCCTTGCGATTTCATTCATCATCTCCTCGTCGACAGCAAGTCGACCGGCGGTATCGACAATGACTACGCGATGATTGTTTTTTCGCGCGTAATCCAATGCGTTGTTGGCAATTTTAACGGCGTCCTTATTTTCAGGCTCAGCGTAAACTTCAACTCCTACCTGTTCACCAAGTACCTTCAGCTGATCGATAGCGGCGGGTCGGTAGATGTCGCAGGCCGTGAGCAGAACCTGGCGACCTTGCTTCTTCAGATAGTTGGCCAGCTTTCCGGAAAACGTTGTTTTACCCGAACCCTGCAAACCAGCAATCAGGATGATAGATGGATTTCCTTCAATCTTAATATCCTCACTGCGCCCACCCATAAGATCGGTAAGCTCATCGTTGGTGATTTTTACAAGCAGCTGCCCGGGAGAAATCGCGGTGAGAACATCCTGACCGAGGGCCTTTTGTCTGATCTCATCGGTAACCTCTTTCGCCACCTTGTAGTTAACGTCGGCGTCAATCAGCGCTTTTCTGATTTCCTTGATTGTAGAAGCAACGTTGATTTCAGTGATCCGACCCTGGCCCTTCAGACTCTGAAAGGCTTTATCCAGCTTATAACTTAAATTATCAAACATGATCTTTTCCGAAGTTTAATCCCTTGCCAGTCAGCCGGGAATATTGATTTTGGAGGGGCAAATTTAAGCACTATTGGCTGTCCGGCAAACCGGAGGCCTGCTGCCTGCCCGTAATGGCCAAATAATTGTCCCGAACACGCTTTCGGAGGAGTTCCGGCCCGTTGGCGATGGCGGTTTCGACTGATGTGTGATCATCTGCCAGCGTAATCAGCCTGGCTATGCCCAGGCGCGTTAAATCGGAATTGTTAAGCGTGGATATACCCGCGACAACAGCCAGCGGCTTCCGATGCAAGGCGGCCAATGTCGAAACTCCTTTGACAACTTTACCAGACAGGGTCTGATCGTCAAGTTTGCCTTCGCCTGTAATGATGACGTCGCTCGACTTTATAAGATCCTCCAGCTTAACATATTCCATGATAAAGTTTATCCCTGGCTGGATCACGGCTTTTCCAAAAACACTAAGTGATACAGGAAAGCCTCCCCCGGCACCGGCGCCTGGAAAGTTCGTATTTGAATAGCCATACCGTTGCAATACGGACTCGTAATGCCGCAACCCGCGATCGAGAACCTGAACGTCTTCGGGAGTGGCTCCCTTTTGGGGGGCGAAAACAACTGCCGCTCCCCGTTCACCGTAAAGCGGATTGTCAACGTCGCAAAAAATAGTGAATGTGGCCTCACCCATTTTAGGGTGAAGATCGGAGGCGTCTAATCGGTCAATCTTGTCCAGTGAATCACCAATGCCTTCAAGAATCTTTCCCT
Organism: Chryseolinea sp. T2; assembly: GCF_037203685.1. Lineage (NCBI taxonomy): Bacteria > Pseudomonadati > Bacteroidota > Cytophagia > Cytophagales > Fulvivirgaceae > Chryseolinea > Chryseolinea sp. T2. The sequence continues at coordinate 131,082 of NZ_JBBCAU010000004.1, read as the reverse complement.
TTGTATCAAAAAAACGGATGCCCAGCGCAATCATCGCCCCGATGCCAGCGTCGTTTGTCGCTGTGCCTCCAATCCCAATACATATGTTTTTCACCCCGCTATCCAGCGCGTGCCGTATCATTTCGCCCGTTCCAAAACTGCTTGTCAAAAGTGGATTTCTGCGGTCTTTGGGCACAAGGTTCAGACCTGATGCCGCTGCCATTTCGATGAAGGCTGTCTCCCTTTCCGGCGTAAGTCCATACTGTGCTGACACGCGTTCTCCGAGAGGATCGCGCGCGATGATAGTCCTGTAGGTTCCCGCAGATGCAGTTGTTAGCACCTCCGTCGTCCCTTCTCCTCCATCCGCCAGGGGTACGACGATGCATTCGGTTGACGGGTCCCCTGACAAGAGACCGTCGCGAATTGCCTGACCAACGTCATTTGCCGACATCGAACCTTTGAATTTGTCCGGAGCTATAAGTATTCTCATCGACGACTAACGAAACGAATAATATGGATAAGCATCGCCCTTTTTCGCTGGCGATCCCGACCCAGGAAGTTCCAGGAAGCCGGTAACTTCTTTGAGATTGGCGAAATCACCCGAGCCACCCCCCGCGTTGGGATAAGCAGTGAGAGTACCCTTCTCGTTCTTCACGGCAACCTGTAAAAAGTATGTCATGTCAGGCGGGCCTTCAAAGTCGCGGGCCAGCACAGCATACTCAGGTTCCCGTGCAATATGATGACCCTTGAATATCCACGGACGAACGTAGCGATAGAAACACAGGTAAGTTGAAACGGGATTTCCTGGCAAGGCAAAAACCGTTTTTCTTCCATCGCCGGAAGTGCCAAACCAGAACGGTTTCCCTGGTCGTTGATTGACACGATGAAATCGCTTTACGATACCATTTGCTTCCAATGCATCCGGGACAAAATCAAATTTCCCTTTCGAAACGCCACCGGAAATGATCACCGTCTCGTGTGACTTCAATATATTATCCAACTGCGCCGTTACCACTTCTTTGTCGTCGGGCAAATGAAAGGTTTTGGAAGGCCATCCTATCTCCATCATTGCCGCCTGAATGGCATAACTGTTCGATCGCCGTACCTGGTGAGGCAAAGGCGTTGAATCGATCGGCACGAGCTCATCGCCGGTCGATACAATTGCTGTTGATGGAAAATCGAAGACCTCTACAAGCTTTTTACCCACGGACGAAAGCAGCGCCACTTCGGCTGGAGAGATCAATGTACCGGGCTGTAAAAGCGAGGTTCCGGCCAATGCATCGCTTCCGCGGCTATGAACATTTTGACGATGATTTACCCTATCGGAAGTAACGGTTGCATTTTTGTTTTCTAAAGTGATCTGCTCGTATGGTATAACAGTATCAGTTCCCGCAGGCAATGCTGCCCCGGTCATTATCTCAATGCAATGCTCAGGATTACTAAGAGTTTGGGGCGCCTGCCCCGCTGCCTGAATACCCTCGACGACGAAACTTCTGAAACCTCTCGACCAGGTATTGTGGGATATTGCAATTCCGTCCATGGTTGCCCGGTTTATTGGAGGGAGGTCGCGATCAGCAGACACGGCCCCGGCCAGGGATCGGCCAACCGCCAGGTCTACAGATATTGCACTAATGGAAAAAGGGGGAACATTAGCCAACACAATTGCTGACGCCTCCGTTACTGTGACCATCTGATATTATCTTATATCTTACATTTGTTCGGCTTACAAGGTACATGAGTAAAAAGACATTTTCACATGTCGATAAGAGTGGCAATCCCACAATGGTCGACGTATCTGCAAAACAAATATCCCGGCGTACTGCAAAAGCGCAGGCAATCATTCTGCCCGGAAAAGAAATCATTGATCAGATTCAGAACAATGAACTAATCACCCGAAAGGGGCCCGTATTCCAGACGGCCATAATCGCTGGTGTGATGGGTGCAAAGCAAACATCAGCACTCATCCCCTTTTGTCATCCCATTGGCCTCGACAATTGCCAGATAAGAATTCACGTTGCCGGTGAACGCATTATAATAGATTCTGAAGCAGTAATAGAAGCTAAAACCGGAGTAGAGATGGAAGCATTGACCGCAGCAACGGTCGCAGCACTAACGGTCTATGACATGTGTAAAGCCATCTCGCACGACATTCGGATTCAGGAGATTAAACTTATGGAGAAGACAGGAGGCAAATCTGATTTCAAACGCGACGACGAATGACCTTCCGCAGAAGACTTTACATCACGCTCGACCCTTCTGAACGCGGTGGACTATCGGAACAGATCTTTGAGTTCTTTCTGGTTATTATTATCATTCTCAATATCATTACGATCACTATCGACTCCGTTGGGGATATTGACAGAGAGTATGGAACACACTTTCGGCGATTCGAAAATTTCTCCCTCATTTTCTTTACGCTCGAATATATAGCCAGAATTTATTCGATTGTTGAAAAACCAAAGTACAACCATCCCATAAAAGGAAGGCTGAAGTTTGCTGCAACGCCTTTGGCCATAATAGATCTCTTAACATTTCTGCCATTTTATCTCGCCTTTCTTCCCCTTGATCTGCGGGTTCTTCGAATATTCCGGCTGATGTCACTTTTCAGGATGTTCAAGATTGCACGTTATCTGCAGGCACTGGAGATCTTTAAGCGAGTGATCGTCGAACGCAAGGAACAGCTCGTTCTAAGCTTCCTGTTCATCCTTTTTATCCTCGTGATTATTTCCTTTGCCATGTATTACGTCGAGCACGATGCTCAACCTGATAAGTTCAGTAGCATCCCGGCTGCCATGTGGTGGGGAATTGCCACTCTAACAACAGTTGGATATGGTGACCTCGTTCCAATTACATCTCTCGGAAAATTCCTCGGCGGTATTTTCGCGATAGCCGGAGTCGCGTTGCTGGCATTGCCTGCCGGCGTACTTTCTTCAGGTTTCTTTGAGCTGCTCTACAATGACCGAAAGCAAAAAACTCACCACTGTCCGCATTGCGGAAAAGAATTCCATGACGCAGAATGAACAGAGCAACTTTGCTCTTTTCATCTGACAATAAGTTCTATTAACGGCTATTCGCCAGCTCATTTAAAGTAAACAGGAGCAACAGTCGAACAGCTTATTTATTGTAGACGATTGTCATCTCCACTCTCCTGTTCAGTGCTTGTTTATCGGGTGTCGCATTGTCGTTCAATGGTTCGCTCATGCCTTTGCCATCAACCACAATCCTGGCCGATTCAACCCCTGCATTAACGAGATAGTCTCTGAATGCCTGTGCTCTTGCCAGCGAAAGTCTGATATTGAACTTATCAGATCCAATGTTGTCTGTGTGTCCAACGAGTTGTAAGTGAAGGTCGTGATTGTCTTTTAATGCTGTAGCCAGTTGATCAAGGTACTCTCTCGCCTCTGCACTTGGTTCAGCACTGTTGAATTCGAAACCAAATCGAAGCGTAGCTTTCTCAAGAATCAACGGCTCATGCTTCAATTGGCCGGCCATTCCCATAGCGGCCAGCGAATCCTGCTTCAGCCGGAGGCGTTCACTCATCGTTGCCGTATGCAGCGAGTCCTTACGTACTGCTGATGAATCACGAACTACCACTGGAGGCTTCTTCACGCCTACCGGCGCTGAGAGCTTCTTAGGTTTTTGAGCGACGGAAGCCTGTTTGCTGTTCGCCTTTTGCTTTTTCTTTCTGGCAATTTCCTTCTTTAGCACAATACCTACTTCTATCGCGCCGGTGTTTGCAACATTGTTATAAAAGAAGGGAAAGTCATAACTAACTCCCAATGCAATACGATCGTTTTGATATTGCAACCCCAATACCGCAGAGCGGCCAAAAACAAAACCTGATCTCAAGTCCAGATAAGGAGAACCTTTATTCGATTTGATCAGATCGTAACGAAATACCGCCCCCGCATTGACCACGTTGTTCGACGCGCAGCGCGTATATAAAACCTGGGGAAAGATGCTCAATTGCCTCCGCTGATAGACGCGTAGCCCGCCTCCGGCAACCATAGTCGGATTCAATGGCCATGCGGTGATAAATGCTTCCTCCGGACGATTCAGGTCAAAAAATGAAATGTCCCAGTAGCCAGCAACGGTTTCGTCCTTATCTTCTATCTGCCAGTGAAGGCCCATGCTGAAAGTGACGTAATCGCTCTTCAGTTCGCCGAAGTTCTCGCCCGGCGAAACAGACTCATCGAAACCCCGGTCCGGAATATATTGCGAGCCGGTGTAAAGTCCGTCGAGGTTAATTCTGCGACCCTGATATAGCACCTTTGCTCCCAATGAAAGCGATTGGCGCGAGGCCACTGCTATATTAATTGCATAGGAAAGTCCGGCCTCCTGCGTACTGAAAATTCCGGCTTGCCCCGAGCGATCGTCCAGAAAAGAAACACCTACACCGGACCATCGGTTGCCCGTACGGGACTGAATCGGATACATAGCATTAAGCGAGTTGCTGGCCAATCTGAACCCACCGTCCGTTCCCTGATTTCGATAAACAAAGGCAACCTGCGCATAATTGGAAGTTGCCACCAATGCCGGATTGATTCGTTGTGGAGTGAAGTTGAACTGACTGAATTGAAAGTACTGTGCCCTTGCCTGAGTCGAAGTGACTTCAAGCACAATTATCAACAAAAGGTGTACAACGGTACGCCTATCGAACGAGTACAATAGACCCAGTGTCTTTGCCATTTAACAGTAACCTATCGCCGGAGCCAAGCTTGCCTTTAACCTTCCAGAAGTATACACCTGCCGGTTGTTTCGTGCCCTTCTTCGTACCGTCCCACCCTTTTTGCATGGCATCGCTTAAACTGTTGGTGCGGTATATCTCAGCACCTTCACGATTGTGTATCGTGAATTGGAAATCTTTCACTTCCGTAAGACCGTATATCTTAATCTCATCGTTCTTCCCATCGTCGTTCGGTGTAAAAAGATTGGGAACATAACCACCGTTTTCAATATGAACTGTTGCCCCGGCCGTGCCGGCACAGCCCAAAGAATCGTATCCGGTAACCAAATAACTGGTTGTCACTGCAGGTGCTGCTACGGGATCAGCAACGCTGACTGATGACAATCCGGATGCCGGTGTCCATTCATAACGACTTCCTCCCGAAGCAACAAGCCTTACATCTGAGCCAACAGGAATTCTAACCTGATCAGGAGAAACAGTGATCAGCGGCGTGCTGAGTCTTACAACTGTTTTATCCTTCTTCGTACAACCTGTTGCACTTACCATTGTCGCTGTTATCGTGTCTGCTTCAGATACAACTACATTGATTGTACTACCGGTCCCAAGATCTCCATGTTTGTAACTCTTCCACGAGACACTGCTCCATCCTGATTCAACGCTGAGCTTTAATGATTGACCGGCACATGCGTATTTCTCAACAACAGAGCGCAATGCGTTGTTTCCAATTTGTACTTGCATCACCTTCAACGCGTCGCACCCTTTCGCCGCCGGATCGTAATAAAACACTGTATCGTTGGAAGCCGTGAGTTCAATCGCGGCACGTTTACCCAAAAAGCCTTTTGCAAACGAAAACCACAGTGATTCATGCGGAGCGGTCACGGTATGCTTTTCATTTTCACACAACGTAAGTTTCGTCACAGACGCTGATGAACATGCTGAGGACGAACCAATACAGAGGCGACTTGAATTAAAAGCGTTGTCAATTGCCTGAACTGCAAACTGCCGTGCATTGCTGACACGCAACAGCTTGAAATTCTGAGTTCCATTATTACCATGAGTTACACTAAGTCGTTTTTCATTAAGGAGATCAAACTCCCCGGCGTAGCCAGTGGTGCCATCAATGTAGAGATCGTAGGTAATGGATTGAAGGGGCGTCCGGTCATCGCCTGCGGGATCCCAATAGTAAAAGAAGCGATTGAATACGCGGGTCACGATTGCATTCTTTGGAGCAGATGGCGGCTTATTTACCGACGTCATATTTTCGTACGCCAGCAGCCGCAGATGATCTCCCGCAGCAAGGACAAGTACATCCAGATCTCCATCGCGATCCTCATCTCCAAATACGTGCGAGCGATATCCCAGGGAAGGTATCGTGTCATAATTGTTCATCGCGTACTGTACTACATTCATACTCTCACTGCCCTGCAATCCCTGATAATTGAAGTCAACGATCCCGTCTGAGTTAAGATCGGCGACAAATGGAGTGGCCTGGTTTAATGCAATAGCAATAGATACAGGGATATGCGAACCCATCGAACTTTGAAAGATCCGCGTTCCGTCAATTTGTTGCTTATCACGGCCCATCAACAAAAAGTCGAATACGCCATCTGCATTAAAATCTCCCCCCGAGGCCTTGCCGGAAAACTCAAACTTTGACGAAGGGTTAAGATGCAATTTTTCGTCGCTCAGCAAAATGGAAGATACAAGTGAATCATTGCCAACAGTTCCGGAAACAAATACATCTGTTCTTCCATCAGAATTCTGATCTGTCAAAGCGATAGAAAGCGGAGTGATCTTTGTCGAGTCGTGGGCCAATGTCCAGGCAAATGCAGTTGCCTGCCGGTACACCATCAGCTTTCCCGTGCCGGTTTGCCCATCGCTTAAAATCCATTCAGATCTGGCATCATTATCAAGATCAACAGGTAATAGTTCTGCGAACGCCGGCAAGAATAGTTGAGTTTCTGCGAATACAAAATTTCCCTGGTTAAGATAGACAGCCACTCTTCCGTCAGTACTCGACAGAACCAGGTCCATGCGGTTGTCACGATTGTAATCAACAAGAAGATGCCCCTTACGCGGGCCGATTGTTTGAGTAGCCTGCCAGTGTAAAAAAGGAGTAATGGTAGTATCACCTTTTACTACCTGCAGATAGTTTTTCCCGGCAGAGGATTTTGTAATCAGCAAAACGTCCAAAAGGCCGTCATTATTAAGATCAGCTCGAATTGGCTTCGCTTCAGTGATTGAGTCCGGCAAATGAATGGTATACGTATGACGAAACTGCTGCGCCAGGGCTAGTTGTGCTGTCAGCAGGAAAAATATACTTAGAATACGTAACACCATAACTAATTTTTCTGAGTGCGTTTGATTTCAAACGTAAGAGGAAGTGACAACTGACTGGCTACTGGTCGTCCGTTGAGCATAGCAGGGGTCCACAACGGCATTGCACCTATAAGGCGGATTGCCTCATTATCAAATGATTTTCCCAATGAGTGAGTAATTGCTACGTTCGCGGGATGCCCTTGTTCGTCAATTGTAAACGACACCGTCTCAACACCTTCAATTGAATCCTTAATCGCCTCCTTCGGATATTTCAGATTTTCCCCAAAATATTTATAAAGGTGGGCATATCCGTTTTGTGGCTCTGCCTGAACATAGATATCAGGTTGAGATTGTTCTTTATCGTTCACAGCGGATGGTTCGCCGCTTTGAACTTTGCGATCATTGGTTGTCGCCATTTTTCCGGAATCAGGCAATTGTGGGTTCCCGCGTTTTGCATTTCCTTTATCCGAACTGTGCGCGCCAGGAATATGCGCTTGCTTGTCTGGAGATGCCTCATCTGAATTGCTTTTCAATTCTTCGGGTTGATCGGGTTGATCCTTAACAGTACCCGGCGTGGTCTCTATAGTTTGCGCGTTAATACGTTCTGCATCACCATTGGCGATCGTCTGCGGCGAGATATCATTTCGGTTAGTAGTTAAATACCAGGCCAAAATAAGCACAACAATGACGGGCAGCGCTATCCAAATCCTGTGAAGCTTTTGTTTACGCGATTGCTTTCGTGCCGCCTCAACAACCTGGTCGAAATTCATATAGCTGCGAATCTCGTCGTCGGAAGGATTCGATTCATTATTCATTGAGTTGATCTTAATCTTCATGACGTAGTCTTAAACACTTTGGCTTATTGCTTTGGAAGTCCTGATTTCCATGCCCGCGCTGTTTGATAACGACGGACTCTCTAATCAGTGTGTCATAAAAAGCCTTTTCATTTTATCAAGCGCCCTGTATACACGAACCTTTGCATAGGTTTCGCTGATACCCAAAATGTCGCCCACTTCTTTGAAGGGACGTTGCTCAAAGTATCGCAGTTCAATAATTTGAAGTTCATCAGCCGAAAGCTTCCGTAACAGATGTGGAAGTCTTCTGTGTAAATCCTCGATTCCGTGATCTGTTGTTAAGTCTTCAAAGAGTGTATCAACGGATGCGCTATCTATCGAAACCAACCGTTCCCTTTTTGTCTTTCTGAAAAAACTGCTGCATTCATTGATCGCTATTCTAAAAAGCCAAGCAGAAAAAGGTAACCCCCTTGGCTCATACTTTTTCAAATTTGTTAATGCCTTCAGGAAAATCTGTGATGTTATATCTGCAGTTATCTCCTTCTCACCGATCCGCCGATAAACAAACAGGAATATTCTCTTAAAATATTTTTCGTAAAGCGGTTTGAAATACGCCGGATCAAGTTGAGACTTCTCAATAATGGAATTTTCTTCCGTCAAGTCATGAATACGTTGTATGTCTTCTTTGAACACGAAGCGCTTTTTTTTCTAATCGTTTGATTGATTCCTAAATGCGGAAATCCCAAAAAGATACATACAACCTCAAAGATTTTTTCGAAATTTTGCTTTATCAGACGTTAAAACTCAAAACTTTTCTTTGCATCTTGCGTACGGCTTTTAAAAACTATAGTTGACTATGAAAACAATCAATAGAACTCAGATTAATCCAATCCATCGGGATTTGATCATCGCAACACTGACTGGTTTCGCTATGGCCGTTATAGTGATTCTTGCTGTAGTCACCGTGATCGCATAATTCCGAACGACGACATAAAAAAGGCTGTCTCAAAAGAGACAGCCTTTTTTGTTTTGCGCGTCTGGATTCAATCGCCGCTCAAACTTCATTATCTCCGGGAGGGCTGATTAATAGTTGACTGAAAATAAAAAAAGCCATTTCAAGAAATGGCTGCTGTAAAGAATCATACTTTCATTGCCATCGCTGGTCTTGCTGACACCCATTCTTCTCCGCCTTCGAATACTTCTTTCTTCCAGATAGGCACACGTTCTTTCAAACTGTCGATGATGAATTGGCAAGCCTCGAAAGAGTCTTTTCGATGAGGTGTGGAAACAGCGACAACCACTGCAGTCTCGCCTGGTCTCAACGTTCCTATACGGTGACTCACAGCCCAGCCTAATAAAGGAAACCGCGATGCAGCCTCATCAATTATCTTTCTTATCTCTGATACTGCCATCGTCTCGTATGCTTCATATTCGAGCCAGACGACATTCTTACCATGCGCATTATTGCGAACGGTCCCGATAAAAACATTTACAGCTCCGGCGTTTAGGCTCGAAGCTGTATCAATCACCTTCTGAACATCAATGTGCTTCTCTGTTATTTTAATCATGGCTTAGAGGGTTGCGTGAAACAAAATGTGACCAGCAATGAAGGTAGACAATAAAAATTGAATAAGCGAAAGAAAATCCTATCCACCACTAACGGGTGGTATCAATGCGATCTCATCGCCGGGTGTCAGTATCTGGTCCTCTTCAGAGTACCCACTGTTAACGGCAATGTACAATGATCTAAGGTCGTTCAATTCCGGAAATTTGCTGGACAACGCCTGACGAAGGTCGCGGACGGTGTTCCCATCGACGTCAATTTCAGCCTCTTTTCCACCAAGAAGTTGTCGGGTGATACCAAACGCCAGTACTTTATACGTGTTCATAAAGGTCACTTTTATGGCTCGCACATCCCTGATTCACAGTTCAGGACTTACGCGATCACAAATTTAACGTTCAAAAGCTAACCTTCGTGCGAACCTTGCTTCAGAATTAAGCATTATTAGATATATGCGTGCCAGAAGACCAACTGCGACCCTCAAACGGCTGGCGTGTGTGGACATAATATCAGTATCTTTAGGCCTTTAGAATTTAACGTGGCGACACTCTTCGATAATCATGGACGCAAGCTCAGCTATTTAAGGATGGCTGTGACCGATCGGTGTAATTTGCGCTGCTTTTACTGCATGCCCGAAGAGGGTATCCGTTATCTTCCAAAGAAGGACCTCCTCACAAACCAGGAAATACTTCGCCTGGTGGGCATTCTTTCGGGATTTGGAATTAGCAAAGTCAGACTTACCGGTGGCGAGCCGTTTGTTCGCCCCGACATCATGCCACTCATCCGAAGTCTTGTTGAAATTCCCGGTATTCGCGACGTTCATCTGACCACAAATGGCGTGCTCACCGCGCCGCATATTGCTGAACTGAGCAAGCTAAATATTGCCGGAGTCAACTTAAGTCTGGACACTTTAGACAGAGATCGTTTTCGCGCCATCACTCATCGGGACGAATTTCAGAACGTTATGCGCACGCTTCATGCTCTGTTAGAGTCGTCGATACCCGTCAAGATCAATGCCGTTGTGATGGATGGCAAAAACACTGATGAAATCATTTCGCTCGTTGAGCTGGGCAGAAACAACCCGGTGGATATACGCTTCATAGAGGAAATGCCTTTCAATGGCGAAGGCAGTCATTACAACCGGTTGGAGTGGACGCATGTTCGCATTCTCGATCATATCCGGGCTCACTATCCTGGCCTGGCGAAGATTCATGACCCCGAATTTGCGACAGCAAGTGGCTATCGCGTCCCGGGCTTTGCAGGGACACTGGGAGTGATCGCAGCCTTTAGCCGTACGTTTTGTGGCACCTGCAACCGGATCCGGGTCACAGCACAGGGGACGTTGAAAACCTGTCTGTATGATGCCGGGGTGCTGGACGTACGAGCCTTGCTGCGACAGTCAGCAGATGATGCTTTAGTATCCGACCGTCTGCTGCAGGCGTTTCTTTCCCGCCCGAAAGATGGCTTTGAAGCGGAGGCATCCAGGCAGTCGAATCCGGTATCGGAGTCAATGTCCACCATTGGCGGGTGATGCACATACGTCATGAATCTTTAGATACAAATAAAATCCTTCCTATTTTGCGGCCGTTAATTCCGCAGAATGAAAAAAATTGACTTCCGACAGGCTCTTCCTCACCTGCTAGCCATTGTAGTATTTCTCATCGTAACCATTATTTTTTTCAGCCCTGTTTTCTTTGAAAACAAGTCCTTGAATCAAAGCGACATTACGCAATGGGAAGGTTCATCGAAATCAATGCGCGACTACCGTACCAAGACAGGAGAGGAAGCGCTGTGGTCAGAAAATATGTTTAGCGGAATGCCCGGATACCTCATCAACGTACAATGGGGAAACATATCCATTGGCTATCTGAAAAAGATTTTATCATTCAATCTTCCGCACCCCATATGCAACATCTATCTGGCCATGCTTTCATTTTACATTATGTTGCTGGCATTCGGCGTGCGACCTTATCTGGCAATTGCCGGCGCAATAGCATTCGGCCTTTCATCTCATCTGATTATCGGTCTCATTGCCGGCCATAGTGCGCGCATTGGTGCCATCGCATTCATGCCTCTCGTCGTTGCCGGAATACATCTGGTATTTACGAATCGAAGAATTATAGGATTTGGAACGACAACTGCTGGAATGGCCCTGCATTTAAGAGAGAATCACCTTCAGATCACTTATTATCTCCTTCTCATTGTCGTTGCCTATGGAATTGTACAGCTGGTGTGGCACATCCGTCAAAATCAACTGAAAGCGCTTGGAGTAAACATTGGTGTACTTGTGGTCGGCGTGGCCTTAGCCGCCGGATCTTACTTTGGTCCTATGTGGGCAGTAAATGAGTACACAAAATATTCACGGGGAGGTTCAGATCTCATTAAGCCAGGAGAAAAGCCATTAGCGGGAATAGGAAAGGAACGAGCCTTTTCCTACAACTACGCTTTGTCTGAACCGATGACGTTGCTTATTCCAAACTTCCTTGGCGGGTTCAACAATAACTATCTTGTTTCCGATCAGAACAGCGAAACGTACAAAGCGCTCGCCCGGTCTTCAAATCAGCAAGAGGCAAACCAGCTCGCCTACTACAGCGCTCCGTATTGGGGGCCCGATACTTCAATGCCTTACTATGCCGGTGCAATCATTGTGTTTCTTTTCGTGTGCGGTCTGTTCTTCGCCGACAAGTTTTATAGATGGTGGCTGTTGCCAGTTTCAATTTTCGCCATCATGCTTTGCTGGGGCAGCAATTTTGAAACGTTCAACTATTTCATATTCGATTACTTTCCCGGGTACAACAAGTTTCGCTCGGTCACCTTTGCCATTATCATTCCTTTGTTCGCAATGCCCCTGCTGGGAATGCTGGGACTTGAACAGTTGATGAAGACGACCTTCGATAAAGAGACGAAAAAGAAACTGATGATCTCCGGCGGTATAACGGCAGGCCTATGCGTGGTATTCCTGTTGTTTGGTGGAATGATGGGATTCGTGAGCGATGTGGAGCAAAGCGCTTCACTTCCTCAGTGGTTTCTGTCGGCTCTGATCGATGACCGTAAAGGACTGCTGCGAAGTGATGCTTTTAGATCGCTGGCGTTCATACTAGTTGCATTTGCTGCGATCTACTTTCAATCATGGAAAAAGATTTCACCATTCGCCTTTTATGCTCTTCTGATTTTTATGATCACGATGGACGCTTCGCTTGTGGATAAACGAGGACTCACTAAAGACAATTATAAGCGCACCCGTGAAGCGACTACGTTCGTGCCAACGGCATCCGACCAGGCCATTCTGCAGGATACTTCATACTTCCGTGTGTTTAACCTTCAGGGTGCATTTACGGAAGCGCGAACATCATACTTTCATCATTCTGTAGGAGGTTATCACGGCGCCAAGATCCGCCGTTATGCTGAGTTGATCGACACCTGCCTTGTCAGAGAGGCGCAGGAAATGGTCGGCAACATCCAGAGCGGCAAAATGGATATGAATGGTTATGGTATCTTCAATATGCTGAATGTGAAATATATCGTGTTCGGCCCGGACGCTAACAATTTCATACCTAACCCCGCAGCGAATGGGAGCGCCTGGTTTGTCAAAACAACTATTCCCGCAGCAAATGCAAACGAAGCAATTGCAAAGACATGTGCGGCTGACACAAGAACAGAAGCGGTACTCGAAGGTAGCGCGCCGGCTATCGCGGGTTATGACAGCGCTGCAACCATCCGATTGTTAACGCACAGTCCGCGTGAACTTCGATATGAAAGCAATTCAGCAGCAGAAGGTCTCGCTGTGTTTTCTGAGATCTATTACCCGATTGGATGGAAAGCCACTATCGATGGCCAGGAGGCAAAGATCCTTCAGGCCAATTATGTTCTGCGGGCGCTGAATGTTCCGGCAGGAAAGCATGCTATCGTGTTCCGTTTCGATCCGCCTTCTTATACAGCCGGAAATCCAATTACGACGATCTTCTCGTGGCTGGTAATCATCGCGCTGCTGGGTAGCATTGGCTGGTCTCTGCGAAAGCAGAGCACCATGGCCTGATGATGCAAAATCATCATCCCAGCGAGATCGTTTCAGGTATAACTGTAAATTTAACACGTGCTTAATCGTGCGCGTGTTTCTCTATAGATCTCCTATAGTGCTTCTATAGCTGCTCTATACTTTCTCTATACCCGCTCTATACTTTTCTATACCTTCTCTATACTCCTCTATACTTCTCTATACTCTGTTCGATCCCTGTACAGTCTTTTTGAATCCGGACTGGGCTATACGCTGGTCCGGACTTGGTTATTACAGGTGACCGAATTACCGCTTAGGAAATCAAATCCAAAGGCACTTTGCTCCTGTTGCGCGTAAGGAGATGAATGATCAGCCACGTAATCAGATAGGTGAAACCACAAAGCGTAAAAAGCACGTTGTATCCAGCCACCAGGTTACCGCCGGCTTTGTAGCTGTCCAGGAGATAGCCAACAAACATCGGGAAAAGGATACCCCCCACTGCACCTGCCATACCGCCGATGCCCACTACGGAGCTTACAGCCTCTTTAGGAAAGAGATCTGACGCCAGGGTGAATATATTCGTCGCCCACGCCTGATGTACCGCCACAGCGAGGCTAATGAGCCCGACGGCAATCCATGGACCCCCTGCAAACTGAGCAAGTATAATTGAAACCTCCAGGAAGGCGAAAAGCAGTAACGACGCCTTCCTTGCCTTGACAACGTCCCAACCGCGCCTGACCAGAAGCGAGGAGAGGTAGCCGCCTCCAATGCTCCCAATCGTCGTGGCGGCGTAGATGGTCATCAGTTGAAGATTCGGCTTCTTGAGGTCGAGGCTGAAGTTCGCCGCGAAGTAGGAAGGCAGCCAGAACAGGAAAAACCAATAAATAGGATCGATGAATGCTTTGCCTGCAACAAACGCCCACGTCTGAGGAAATGAAAAAAGCCGTTGCCAGCGAATTGATACAGGCCGCGAAGACATCCTGGCAATTGAATGTTGATCCGGCGTTTCATCCTCCTCGATGTAGCTGCGCTCACTTGCTGTTATCCATTTGTGACGCGAAGGGATTTCATAGAACAGCCACCACACAATAACCCAGATTAATCCGAGCGCGCCCGTAATCCAGAATACTTCATGCCATCCGAAGTAATTGAGGATAAGGGGAACAATAAGCAACGCAGTTACAACACCAACACTGGTTCCGGCGTTGAAGATACCAGTTGCCAGAGCGCGTTCTTTTCTGGGAAACCACTCCGCTACAACTTTCACTGCTGCCGGAAAATTTCCAGCTTCACCCAACCCTAAGCCTATACGTACCGCGGCAAATCCTGCAACGCCCCGGGCCAGCGCATGAAGCATACCGAATATACTCCAAACAATAACAGTAATCGAGTAGCCGAGGCGCGTACCTATCTTATCAATAATCCTTCCCGATATCAGCAATCCTACTGCATACGCCGCCGTAAACGCCATCACTATGCGTGCAAAGTCTGTTTCGGTCCATGAAAATTCCTTTTCCAGTATTGGCTTGAGAAGACCGATGATCTGGCGATCAAGATAGTTTATCGTAGTTGCTACTAGCAGAAGTACTACAATAATCCATCGGTATTTTCCGTTTCTTCCTGTCATGTCTGTTACCATCCGTGCCATGAACCGTCCTTACTCTTCAGGATCGGATGCGGGTATTTAGTTTTTGCATTCACCTCCAAAAGAAATTCGGCTTTCTTCGGATCGAACTTTACACCCAGGCCAGGCGCAGGGTTAAGATACACTTTGCCATCGCGAAAAAGCATGTAGTCCTCATTGAAGTATGGTGGCTTTTCAAAAGTGCCACCTGCGAATTCGATAAGACAACGCGTAGGGCTGCTCGACCCGAGTACGTGCACCAGAGCAGCCGTTGCAAGTGGGCCAGTGAAGTGCGGTATCATGCCCACATAATGTGTCTCACACATCGATGCAATCTTCTTCAGCTCTGATAGCCCTCCGCAATTCGGCAACGTAATCCTGCAGTAATCAATAAGCCGGTTCTCGATCAACTCATTCGTATCCCAACGATCACCAAACTGCTCGCCGACAGCAATGGGTACTTTAGTAAGCGAGCGTATCGTTTTGTATACTCCCGGATTTTCAGAACGGATCAGGTCTTCTACAAAATATGGTTCCAGCTCTTCGAGTGCATCGCATATCTTTATGGCTTCAGGCGTATCGAATCTTGTATGAAGATCTATTGCCCATCTTCCCATCCCTCCCACTGCATCATCCATCTTTCTGCAGTGATCAATCGTCTTGCTTACGTTCTCATAGAAATCAAATTTCTCTTCACCATCACCACCTGTTGGATTGGTTCGATAGCAACGGAATCCCGCCGAGATACAATCTTTCGCGCGATCATATTCTGATGTTGCTTTAGATGCACTGAATCCTGTTGCATAGCATTCAACATAATCACGAGTGGCTCCGCCTAGCAAGTCGTATACTGGTACATTGAGGGCCTTGCCTTTAATATCCCATAGCGCCATCTCGAGAGCTCCTAATGCGTGAAGCTTCTCCCGGCCCGGAGGATAAAACATCCCCCGATATAAATATTGCCACATGTGCTCAATTCTAAACGGATCTTCACCAATGAGCATTTGAGCACATTGCTCAATGGTGTCTTTAGCTCCGCCCTCACCTATTCCGGTAATGCCTCCATCAGTTTCAATTTCGACAATGCCTCTCGCCTGATTGAATAATGGTTTTGTATAACCAGGCGCGTGATAGTATCGGATACGGGTGATCTTCAATTTGGGAATACTTAAAGCATTACTTGAGGTGCTCAGCAATGCAGGAGAAGCATGTGCACTCAGGGCAGGAAGAATAAGCACTCCGCCGGCGCTCAATGCCATATTCTGGAGGAAACTTCGTCGACGCATGGTAGTATCGTTAGATGAAATGTAGCCCTTGATGCGGCTCGTCGAATATAGCCAATTGCGCAACTGAATTAATAACAAACGGGTGCGAAGATTTACAACAAAAAAATTTGATCATTAGTGATACGAATCTATTTTGCGTGGTTATTCCTCTCTCAAAATGGGTTTCATTCTCTCTGATGCACAAGTGAGAAAATATTCAAAACGGCAATTGAAGTTACATGAGGAAAATTGACCCATTATTCCACGAATTTTAAAGTAACTGCCAGCCTACATCGATTGAAGGTCATTCATCTGCTTCATTCATACATTCATCGTTGCGCTACAAAAATCTCAGAGGAGGAATGAGATAAATACAGCACGCAAAGTCATGCGTATATCCATACCGTTGCAATCACACATTGTTGAATTTTTCATCACATTTTTTACATTTACGTTCGTCGTCGATATCATTCGCTCTACCCAGATATTTTCAATTCATCTGGTAAATAGGACTCTTTATCTATTTTGATTTTTTCTGAACCCTAGTTCATTTCATATTTGTACGTTGATTCTTAGCAAGAGCTTCAGATCCCCACAGCTCATCGATCACTAGGCAGCTCGATGTTATCAAGGCGGGAGGAATTAGAAAAGATTCACTGCTCAATCAGCACATCCAAGATCACCATCGCGAAACGAAGCGAATATCGCTCCGGGTGACTTGTATTTGCCTTTGGACGGTGAAAGGGTAGAATGTTAAATGTGAACGAGCATGAGGAAATTGATTACAAACGGAGTTACACAGCGTGCAGAGTGCGCTACCTTCAAGACACTGGGTCTACAAGTTTCAAAAGCACTGGTTGCTGTGATGTTAATGATGATATTAGCCACTGGCACACAGGCGCAAAACCCCGGCCCCTTTTATAGACAGTTTAATTTCAATCCATATCTGTTCAACCCAGCTTATGTTGGTATTAACAAACAGATTGAAGCGAGTGTCGCTTATCGCCAACAATGGGCAAACTTTAAGGATGCTCCTGTGACTGCTGGCGCCAGCCTTCAGTTACCTGAAAGCGATCGCGTTGCTCTCGGCTTTAATATCATGACCGATCGCCAGGTGTTATTACAGCACTCCAACTTCATGGCTACTTTCGGTTACGTTCTCCCGATATCACGAAATCAAACCATTCGATTTGGTTTATCCGGAGGCGTAGGACTAAACAAACTGGACCTCGAAGCCAGCGAGATGAACTCCAATGATCCCGTCATTGCACGATCAGCAGGCACTAACTACTATGTAGATGGCAACTTTGGCGTCGTATATACATATGACGGCTTGCGCCTTGGCTTTGCGTTGACGGACTTCTTTAAGTCTGATCCGTTCAACCCTGAGACCTTTAATCAGTTCAAGATGTCGAATCTCAGGAACAGACTTTTTTCGGCGAGCTACCGCTTTAATGTAGGCCGCACCGAGATGTTCGCTATTGAACCTTATGCTCTTTATCGCCAAACCACGGATGGCAAACAAGACTATGTAGAAGTAGCTACTGTAGCATACTATCAGGATAAGTTGTGGACAGGTGTTAGCTATAACCAAAACAAAGGTCTGGCCCTCCTCTTCGGAATGAACGTGAAGGATAAGTTCAGATTCGGCTATAGCTACGACTTTAATACACTCGGTTCTAATATGGCCAGCGGCGGAGCACACGAGTTACACATCGGTATACGCCTCGCATCTAAGAAAGTATCGAATAAGAAGACTATCACTCAGGGTGGACGTGTACTTGCCAACGAGCGGCCTACGACTCCTAAGAACGACGTGTCGGCTGTTGAGAAGCGTTCTGTACTTGAAGAGCCATCAGAAGATCAGGAAGTCCATCAGCAACGTCTTGCAGAAGTTGATCCTATGCTGAAGACAACACCTGCTGACACTGAAAAGTCTGAGACAGCAAAAACTGAGACCACTGCACCTGCTGTAGCCAAAACTGCTCCTGAAGCTGAAAAAACCAAGCCCGCGAGCACGACTACTGCAAAGGCAACCAAACCTGCAACTCCAAGGACCCGCGAGAATTTCTCTATGTCAAGCGGACATCACTACGTTGTGGTAGGAGTTTTCAAAGGTCTTTCCGGCGCAATGCAATATGTGAAAGAAGCGAAGGGCCGCGGATACGCTGCAAACATCGCTCTGAATCCGAAAAACAACTTCTACTATGTCTTCATACATTCATCAACGAATCTTGACGACGCACGTAAGAAGCGCAATGAGTACAAGCTGAAGAATCTCTTCAAAGAAGCTTGGGTATTCACGATGGAATAATAAAGAACAACTCACTATAACAAATAAGGCTGCCTGGTGCAGCCTTATTTGTTTTATACAATACCCGTAATACCGAATTTCCTTACACAGGATATTTCCATTCTCCGCGATAGGCCCGACTCAAAAGCTTATTTGCTTCATCGTCTTTGACAATCATTCCCTTACTTCCATCCCATTCTACACTTCTGCCCAACTTTGCACTCAGCATTCCCAGAAGACTCATGTTCGTTGAACGCTGTCCGATCTCGATGTCACAGATTGGTAATTTATTGGTCTCGATTGAATTCAGAAAGTTTGCCCATAGCGCGGCAATGTTTTGCTGATCCGGTTCATCGAGCTTTGGATCCTGATGAATGGGCGCCTTCTTATCATCCGCGGGATAGAACGTCCAGCCGTCGAGCCAGCCCATATGGAACGTGCCCTCCGTACCATAAAAATAACAACCAATGTTGGTCCGCTCGGCCGTATTACCAGCGTACTGCCGATGCTCCCACGTCGCCGTGAACGATTCAAATTCAAAGATCACATTCTGTGTATCCGGTGCATCGGTGTTGTCTTTTCGAATAAAGCGGTTGGCGACTGAATATACTTTGCGCGGATGCTTCTCCTCGGTCCACCATAGAATCTGGTCCATCCAGTGTATTCCCCAATCACCAAGGGTACCATTCGCATAGTCGAGATAGCTTCGGAATCCCTTTGGATGGATGGTTGTGTTAAATGGTCGCAAAGGTGCGGGTCCACACCACATATTCCAGTCTAATGTTGACGGTGCTTCCGTGTCGGGTGTCAAAGTTCCAGGTCCTCCCGGATAGTGAACAAAAGCGCGGACTGATCCGATCTTTCCCGCCTTGCCGGATTTTAAGAACTCCATGCCTGACATATTATGCGGAGACACCCGCCTGTGTGTCCCGACCTGAACAATGCGCTTAGTATTGCGTGCCGCCTTCACCATTGCCTTACCTTCATTGATCGTATGGCATATGGGTTTTTCAACATAGACGTGCGCACCAGCCTCCATCGCGGCAATGGCAATTAGCGGATGCCAGTGATCTGGTGTCGCCACAATTACAATCTCAGGCTTTTCCTTGCTCAACAGTTCGCGATAGTCGCGATATAACTTCGGATTATCACCGGTCATCTTCTTTACCGTTTCCGCCGTTGAATTCAGAAAGTTCTGATCAACATCACACAGGGCAACGATCTTACTTTGCTTTGCCTGCATGGCACAACGGAGAATATTGTTTCCCCACCATCCAGCGCCAATCAATGCCGTTCTGTAAGTTTTCTGCTGTCCGGCTACATGAATGATCGGGCCCGCGGCAAAAGCCACACTGGCTGCCGCTGACGTCTTTATGAATTCGCGTCTCTGCATAAGGGATTAGGATGTTTAAGTTCTTAAGAATGTAGAATTGAAATTTATGCATTTCGGCTCACAATCATTGCCTAATGTGACAAGTGGCATTCAACAATGCTCCTGATCAAAAAAGGATAACAGCATAACCTTGAGACGGAACTGGAACATGACCGTGCAGTAAACCGGGTCTCCATGGCGGACCTTCTTTGATAAGTCGGATTGCCTCCTGCTCGTACTCGGGAGAATAACCCTCCAGGATTACGAAATCCCACATGTCACCATTCCGTCCCACCTGAAATATCACGCGTATGCGCGCACCTGATGCTTTTGGATACGGCCTTCTGATGTTCTTTTCTACATACCGTTCAAAGTCAGGCATGCCTTTCACCGGATAGGCATAAAGACTGAGCTCATCATAAACATAACGTTTACCAAGCTTATCAACAGATGCTCCCTGGACGAGCCTGTTATCACGATAGAGCTCGCGATAATACGGGGTGCCGTCTTCGTTATATCCAAACCAGTCACCAGTACGCACACCGTTGTGATATTGACCCGACTCTTCTATCTGACCGTCGGAATACCAGCTCGTAACCGTACCGTTGCCATTATCGACCTGTTTGTTCCCTAGCGAATCAAAGATGTTCGCCACGAATGTTTTACTATTATAATAGGTTTCCGTCTGAAGTCTTCCGTTCCAGTGGAAGTTCTCCCATTTGCCGATAGATTCTTCGCGCTGATAACGACCTGATGATGTATACGTGTTATGATCAGAGTAATAGAGAAATACACCATCCTTTAGGTTATCGACATAACTACCCTTCATTTGAATCGTGCCGTCGCGGTAGTAGTCTCGTACCGCCCCCTGCCATCTGCCCAATGTATCCACCTGACCAAGCCGATAAAACTGCGCGGATGAAGGATCATTTATTTCGCGCCATTCTTCATCATAAAATACCCGCCGCGTTGCCAGGTCCGAAGATTGCGTTGTATCGCGCGCCGATTTCTGCCCATAGGCAGGCCGTGGATAGTAGTCGAGATTGTAATGCAAAGCAGGCACTGAATCAAACGCAGCGTTCGTAATCTCAATACTATCGAGATAGATATAGGATTGCCGTGCTAAAAGTGACACGCGATAATCGGTGACGCGTCGGTGAAGTCGTGCATACTGCCTGAGAATTGCAGTATCATGTTGAAGAGCTGTCTGCACGGCACCGAGACCTTCAAAAGCATGGTCAATTGAATCCCAGGCCCTGACGGCCACTTTAAGACTGTCAAGCAACTCGGCATCACCCAGCTCATGGCGATAGTGGTCATTGGTAATCCTCTCCTGTCGCAGAACATTTTGATAGAGCCGATAATAACGGACCTGGTCCCTGGGCAATAAAAATATAACGGCGCAGCAAAGACCCAGTACAACACCGAGATAAGTATTTGAAATGAGACGATGGAATTTAAAGTGTATGACAGCAAGTACGATGCCTGCTACAAAACCACCGACATGTCCCCACACATCCACGTTCGTTGTTACTGCGATGAAGCCATTTATCAGAACAAAGACTACAAAACCCGTCATCACTCTTTTTCGGGCGGCTGGATCACCTATCGTGCTATTCAAAATAGCACCGAGCGAATAGCCATAAAGACCAAAAAGAGCGCCGGAAGCACCAGCACTGTTTGCATACACATTAAGAACAAGACTGAACAGGTTGGCCACCACTCCACAGATGAAATAAATCATCGCGAATCGTACAGACCCAATTCGCACTTCCAAACCAATACCCATCGAATACAATGCGTACATGTTCACAAGTAAATGCCATACGCCAAAGTGAAGAAACATTGATGTAAATATTCGCCAGGGCTGTCCGTCAAGAGTCAGCGGGTTAATGTTCGATCCCCAATGAAGAATCGTCATGGCGTCTTCCCCGGTGTCCATATTAAGACTCTCCAACTTTATGGCGAGCAGTGCAAACACCAATATGTTGGCGATCAGCAAAGCATAGGTAACATAGGGATTCTTCATGTCTCAGGAATTCATCAGAGCCCTTAGCCGCGTTAACAGGGGCGGATGAGAATAGTGAAAAAATACATATGCCGGATGGGGATATAGATCACTGAGAGTGTCAACAGACAGCCGTTTCAACGCAGTTGAAAGCGCTGCCCCATCAAAGGTATCTCTTGCGTATCTGTCTGCCTCAAATTCGTTGCTCCGGCTAAAAATATTCATGAGCAGTCCGGTCACGCCCGAAATCGGTGAGAACAAAATACCAAAGGCAAGGAGATTAAGCGGCAGCGACAATCCATTACCGCCCAGAGCTATGGAAACTTCTTCCGCATATAGCATGCGGGAAAGTATGAAGAGCGTGAACACGATCTGGACGGAAGAAAGCAGGAACATCCAAACCACGTGTCGCTTCTTGAAATGTCCAACTTCATGAGCCAGTACAGCTATAAGTTCCTGCGTTGGGTGCCGTTCGATTAAGGTGTCATATAGAACAATCTTTTTCCTCTTCCCTAGACCAGAAAAAAATGCATTCGCTTTACTCGAGCGTTTTGAGCCATCAATTACATAGATGCTGTCTAAAGGAAACCCGACGCGGGCGGCATAAGACGTAATGGCCGATTTCAATTCGCCGTCAGGCAGAGGTGTTAGTTTGTTGAACAAGGGTAGAAACAAAGACGTATAGAACACATTGATCATAAAGATCAGGGCAATGGCAACTACCGAAAACCAAATCCAAAAATCACGTCCGAAGAACTGCGCCATGTACATGAATATTGCAAGCACCCCACCACCAACAATAGCAGCGATCACGTAGCCCTTTACTTTGTCAGTAACGAAAGTAGCAGTCGTGGTCTTATTGAATCCGTAACGCTCCTCCAGCACGAATGTTCCGTACCATTGAAAAGGTGTTGAAAGCAGATCTCCCGCAATACCAACTATGGCGAAAAAGATCAGGGCACGGATGATATCATTATTTATAGCCGTGTGCAGCGAATTATCAAGCCATCCAAATCCGCCGGCAAGCAGCATTGTTATCGACAACAGGAATGAAAAAGCGGACGTGACGAAAGAGAATCGGGTACGATCACGATGGTATGCTCTTGATCTTTCATATTTCTCGACATCGTAAAATTGCGCGACATCGCTGGGAATCCCCGGGCGATGCGCCCGCAGGTTTACAAGGTCCAAAATCTGGTTAAAGAAATATGAGCCTGTCGCTATGAGAACAATGATAATTAGTAGTTGAAATGGGTCCATACGTTCAAATTCAGTCCAAAAATAACACCCATGACGTATGTCTTGGCTTTTGATGAGGAATGTTCTACATACAAATTTAGAATTCTGCCTACCTTCATGACGAGATTTGACACTTTTGAAAAGACATAGCCAAATTTCAAAGATCGCGTCTCCACGCCACCCACAGGCTACCTCCATTCAAAAAGTTTTTTGTTATGACCCGTCAAAGTGAAAACCGAAAAGGCACGCTTGTGAATTTCAACAAATCGCTGTCGCTACAAAAGAAGTTTCATGACTTAATACCTGGTGGTGCGCATACCTACGCAAAGGGTGACGACCAGTTTCCGGAACACATGCCCATTTATATCACGCATGGCAAAGGGGCTAGAGTGTGGGATGCCGACGGCAACGAGTTTATAGAATGGGGAAATGGACTTCGGGCCGTTTCTCTTGGTCATGCATTTGACCCAATCAATCAGGCTGTTATTTCGCAGGTGGCATTTGGTGCCAATTTCGGCCGGCCTGCGACCATTGAGTTGGAATGTGCTGAAGAGTTTCTCTCCATAGTCGATGGTGCAGACATGGTAAAGTTCTGCAAGAATGGATCCGATGCTGTAGATGGCGCTATAAAGCTTGCCCGCGCATATACCGGGCGCGACATGGTAGCCATGTGCGCCAGTCACCCGTTCTTTTCCGTTCACGATTGGTTCATCGGAGCTACCCCTATGGATGGTGGTATTCCCGAGGCTACCAAAAAAATGACAGCAAAGTTTTATTACAATGACCTTGATAGCGCACGGAAAATGTTTGCTGATAATCCTGGCAAAATCGCCTGCGTTATACTTGAAGCACAAAAGCTCGATGAACCATTAGACGGATTTCTTCACAAGTTGAAAGAACTGTGTCACGCCAACGGAGCGATCTTTATTTTAGACGAAATGATTACTGGATTTCGTTGGCATATTGGTGGAGCGCAGAAGAAATTTAATATAGTACCAGACCTGTCTACGTGGGGAAAGGCATTAGGAAATGGGTTTGCTATCTCCGCTCTTGCCGGCAAGCGTGAGATTATGGAGTTGGGTGGACTTCGTCACGATAAGACACGTGTCTTCTTATTATCCACTACTCATGGAGCCGAAACTCACTCAATGGCCGCCGCTATAGCCAATATCAGATTCTATAAATCTAATAACGTAATAGAACGCCTTTATGAACAAGGCTTGAAGTTCGAACGTGCGGCAATGCAGGCTTCCCGCGATCTGAAACTGGAAGACAAGTTCAGCATACTTGGACCTCCTTGCTGTTCGGTTTATACGACTCGCGATAACGACAATCAGCCGTCGCAGCCTTTCAGAACTCTATTCATCCAGGAGACTATGAAGCGCGGGCTCATAATGCCATCGTCAATCATCTCTTACTCTCACAATGATCAGGAAATTGACGAAACAGTTGAGCGTATCCATGAAGCCCTGGTAATTTATCGAAAGGCACTGGATGAAGGTGTCGATAAGTATCTTGAAGGAAGAAGCGTGCAGCCAGTATGGAGAAAGTTCAATTAAACAGCCTATTCAACTAAACAGGCCACCTTTGATCTGTTAGTTTGATCGGTTTTGACTTATCCTGTGCGTTTTGCCTTCATCGCCGAAACAATGTGTTGCCGAGAATGCGCGACACAACCTCATCTTTCAGACTCCGGCTTATGGGAATGCGTGCATTCCCGACAACAAGGTCACTTCCATCAATTGCCTGGATAGCCCCAATCGAAACAAGAAATGATTTATGAACCTTTAGGAAGCGGTCCTTTGGCAGCTGGGATTCAATTCCGGTAAGCGTTAGATAAGTGATCAGTTTCTTTTCAGACGTATGGATGACAACATAGTTTTGGAGTGCTTCAATGTAGCGCACGTCTGAAAAAAGCACCTTCTCGTATCGGTTGTCGCATTTAATGAAAAAGTATGGCGCACCGCTTTCGGCTGATACCAGGTCGCTACTTCTTTGCTTTGCCACTTGCCGTAACTGATGGATCTCAAACGCCTTTCCGGTAGCACGAAGAAAACGTTCATACGTGATCGGTTTCACCAGATAATCCACAACATCCAGCGAATATCCCTCGAGCGCATATTCTGAGTATGCCGTTGTCAATATAGTGAGCGGCGGATTTCTTAAGGATCTTAGCAACTCAATTCCTGTAACCCGAGGCATGTGAATGTCCAATAGCAGCAGGTCAACACTTTTCCCTTGCAGAATGTCTGATGCTATCGCTGCGTTTTCGCATGAAGCCAGAATCTCGAGGTAACTTGTTTGATCTACGTATTCTTCCATCCCTCGTCGGGCCACGGGCTCGTCTTCAACTATAACGCAGGTGAGTTTCATTTAACCGTTTGTTTTTTCATTAACTCAGTTTCCGTCAGTCCGTCGTCGGAGTTATCTGATTCAATCAGCAGATCAAGCTGGACGCGATAATCTGACTGACCTGCCTCCGTTGTCAATTCGTATCTGTCCTTGTACAACAATTCCAGTCGTCGCCTCACATTTTGCAGTCCAATTCCCCCACTCTTACCGTTCTGAAACTCGCTCGTATTGTAAACAATCATTCGGAACCAGGATGCCGAATATGACAATGTTATCTCAATCTCGTTGCCACCTGGGCCATGCGAACCATGCTTGAATGCGTTTTCAACGAATGGCAGCAAGAGTAATGGCGCGATACTAAATCCCCGAACATTATCATCAGCAGAAAATTCAATACTGTAATGTCCATCCCGGCGCATTCTTTGAAGGTCAACATAATTCCGAAGGTACGCAGCTTCTTTTTCGATTGGTATACTGCTACCATTGCACTCATAAAGTTGGTATCTGAGCATGTCAGCGAAAGTCGATAGCATGTCTCGTGCAGTACTATTTTCCTTATCAATCTGAAAATATATGGTGTTTATTGAATTGAAAAGAAAGTGGGGATTGATCTGAGCTTTTAGATAAGCCAGTTCGGTATTCACCTGATCGAAGGCTATCTGCCGTAATATTTCCCGCTGCTGCCACCACTCCCTGCTAAGCTGCAGTGCGACACTAAAGGTGACATAAAAAACCGAGATTGAGATGTTATAAAAAGTCTTATGAACGAAACCCCGGTGCTCGTTAGTCGGGACCATGGGTGCATGCATTTGTTGAAACAGATCATGCGCATCTTTCAAAAGTGCATAACAAATAATAGCTGCAAGTAATGAAACCGAATAAGCAACCCAACGACCGATGCGCGCAAATCGCGGAACAAGAACATTGAGATTAAAGTAAATCAGTGCAGCGAGAAGGCCGTTACGAACAAGTACCTCGAGAAGAAATTGTGCTGCACCAGAATGTTCAATCAATGACCACCGGGTGTACATGTGAAAGAGCACGGTAGCGCTCCAGAAAAGCACATGGTCGATCCGGTATCGAAGGAACGGGTTCATACCCGAATTTACGGCATTTGTAATTGTCGGCCGTGCAGATACGACACGTTTCGTCAAGGATTCAAATCCTTTCGTCAGGAATTATCCAGGAACACATCGGGTGCTTAATCGAGGCAGCAAGACCGCTTTGCGGCTTGCAGGTGGCCTCACTTCAAATTCTCAGAAATACAAGTAGAACTATTTAACCAGCAAAGCCAGAGCAGTCTCTGCCTCCTCGAAATGGAAGTCGGCCAGGCTGCGATCCATCAACGCATTTACCTCAGGCAAACACAGGTTACCGATACTGCCCTCATGCGTATGATTTACGCTCCGGGAGGGTTGATAATTACCTTCCTCGATGTCCATCCCAACTTTTCTATATGCATCACGAAACGGCACGCCGTCGAGCACAAGTTTGTTCACCTCTTCTACGCTGAACAGAAACTTGTATTTATCGTCATCGAGAATGTTCTTCTTTATTTCAATGTTTGCCAGCATCAGCCTGGTCATCTGTAAGCAATCACGAAGATGTTCGAAAGCTGGAAACAACAATTCCTTTAGCAGCTGCATTTCGCGATGATAACCGGACGGCAGGTTTGCGATCCCCAGAGCGATATCATTAGGCAATGCCTGAAGCTGACTGCATCGACCTCGAACGAGTTCGAATACGTCAGGGTTCTTCTTATGGGGCATGATACTGGAGCCCGTCGTTAGCTCTGTTGGGAAGCTAATGAATCCGAAGTTCTGATTGAGAAACAAACATGCGTCCATCGCTAGCTTCCCTACAGTAGCCGCAACGTTGGAAAGAGCTGACGCCACAATGCGCTCCGTTTTTCCCCTACCCATCTGCGCATACACAACGTTGTAATTAAGTGATGAAAACCCGAGCAACCTGGTTGTCATTGTCCTGTTTAATGGAAATGAGGATCCATATCCTGCTGCTGACCCAAGAGGGTTTCTGTTCACAACTTTGTAGGCACCCAATAGAGTAGCCAGATCATCCACAAGGCTTTCTGCATAAGCACCAAACCAAAGTCCGAATGACGAAGGCATTGCAAGTTGCAGGTGCGTATAGCCAGGCACCAGTTCGTGCTGATGCTTTTCTGCGAGTGATTGCAACAAATCAAAGAGAAGCTTTACTTCATTGACAGTGTCATGAAGTGCCGAACGTAAAAAGAGTTTGATATCCACGAGAACCTGATCGTTCCTCGATCTGCCCGCATGAATTTTCTTACCAACATCACCCAGCTTTCGAGTCAGCATCAATTCAACCTGGGAATGAATATCCTCCACGCCAGATTCGACTTCGAAATTACCGGAAAGAACCTGCGCATGCAGTTCCTTTAGGGTACCTGAAAGCACTTCTAACTCCGGTTTCGTCAGCAAACCAATTGACTCGAGCATTGTTATGTGAGCAAGTGATCCCAGGATATCAAAGCGCGCCAGAAACATATCCATTTCGCGATCCTTTCCGACCGTGAACCGATCTACTTCCTGAAGCGATGCTTTGTCCTTTTGCCAGAGTTTCATGATGTATCTTAAATTGGGCTTATTGTTCGACAACCTCGTCCAACAATTTAATATAGGTATTTATACCTTTGGCGATTTCGTCCACATAGATGAATTCATCTGCACTGTGCGAACGGGCAGAATCACCAGGTCCTATTTTTACAGAGGGTACTGGTATCAATGCCTGATCCGATGTTGTTGGTGAACCGTATAGCTTTAATCCATTATTGACAGCGGCGCGTACAAGTGGGTGCTCCGGATCAATACCCGACGATCGCATTCGAAGCGACCTCGGTACTACCTCACATTTCACATGCTGTTTTATAATGCTCAGTGCTTCTTCCAAAGTATAAGCGTCTGTTACCCTCACGTCCACGGTAAACTTACATTCAGCGGGCACCACATTATGTTGAGCTCCTGCTTGAATAATAGATACGGTCATCTTCATCGCTCCCAGCGTAGAAGAAACACGTTCGAAAGAATACGTCCTGAACCAATCAATGTCTGGCAGCGCAAGGTAAATCGCGTTCACGCCCTCTTCACGGGCCGCGTGTCCGGAAACTCCTTTTACTGTGCAGTCCAGGACCATTAGTCCTTTCTCTGCAGTAGCCATGTCACAAAGGGTTGGCTCACCTACAATCGCGAAGTCGATCTTAGGTAACGCATCCCATATACGCTCTATACCATCCCGGCCTGAAATCTCTTCTTCCGCACTTGCCGCGAGGATTACATTATATTTCAGATCCGCTCTGTCGTAATAATGCAGAAACGTTGCTATTAACGACACAAGCGGTCCGCCAGCATCATTACTTCCGAGACCGAACAACTTTCCGTCAACTACATCTGGTGCGAAGGGATCGCGCGTATATCCGGGATTAGGCTTAACTGTGTCGTGATGGGAATTCAGAAGTACAGTCGGTTTGCCTGAATCGAAATGGCGATTTAATGCCCAAATGTTATTCCCTTTCCTTTCCGGAACAACGCCTCGTTGCTCCAGGAATGTAGAAATGAGCGACGCCGTTCCAGCCTCCTCTTTACTATAAGAGGGAGTGGCGATCAAACTTTTCAAAAGGTCGATAGCGTCGCTCAGCAAAGTTGATTTGATGTTGTCTTTCATGCGATCGCTTACGTGAATAACTTCTGTTCTGTTGAACCCGATCTATAATGTAATGAGAGTACCTTCAGTTTCTCTGCCCGTATTGCGAAGTAAGTCTCCTGCCTCACCGATCAAAACCTCCTTAACGCCTGCCTGAATAGCTGCGTATGCATTTTCAAGTTTTGGAAGGATGCCATCTGCAAAGACTTTTCGACCAAGCAGTTCATCGTACATGCTCTTGGGCAAATGATGAATCACCGAATCGTCGCGGGTAACATCGTGCAACACTCCCTTCTTTTCAAAACAGAAGATCAGGCGGACTTCGAAGTGCTTCCCGAGAGCAATGGCTAATACAGATGCGATGGTGTCAGCATTCGTGTTCAATATTTGACCATTGTCGTGTGTTAAAGGTGCAAACACTGGAACGGCATTCTCCCTTAACAGGAAGGTCAGCAACGCCGTGTTTACTTTTTCCGGTTTGATGTCTCCAACAAAACCGTAATCGATATCTTTTACAGGGCGCTTAACAGCGTGAATCATATTTCCATCAGCTCCTGTTACACCGATGGCGTTGCATCCTTTTGATTGAAGTCGTGCGACCAGTTGCTTGTTAACCAGGCCACCATACACCATCGTTACGACATCCAATGTTTCAGCGTCAGTTATGCGTCTTCCGTTAACGTACCTGGACTCGATGCCAAGTTTTTGCCCGATGCTGGTGGCGATCTTGCCACCGCCGTGCACAAGAATCTTAGGTTCCTGGATCGCGGCAAAGTCAGTCAAAAATCTATCGAGCGCCGACGGATTGTCGAGTACATTTCCACCGATCTTAACAATGAATAATTTATTCATTTGCGTGTGGCCCTACCGTAACTTCTTCAGGATTTCACTCAAAACCGCCTGTGCAGCCCATACCCTGTTTGATGCCTGCCGCGTAATTATACTGTTGGCACCATCCAGAATTTCATCACTCACCTCTACATTCCTTCGCACAGGAAGGCAGTGCATTACCTTTGCGGAATGTGTGAGCAACAACTTCTCGTTAGTCATCATCCACTTGGGGTCGTTGGTGTACACACGGCCGTAGTCAGTGTATGTGCTCCAATTTTTTATGTAAACATAGTCGGCCCACTTCAACGCCTCTGCCTGATCAAGCGTAACGGATGCGCCACGCGTAAACTTGGGATCAAGCTCATAGTCTTCCGGATGAGTAATCACGAAGTCGGCTTCTCCCCACGCATTCACCCATTGGCTGAAACTATTGGCAACGCATTGTGGCAATGCCTTTACGTGAGGTGCCCACGTTAGAACAATCTTCGGTCGTCTCTTCTCTTTGAAAGTCTCTTTGATCGTTATTATATCAGTGAGGCTTTGAAGAGGGTGTAAAGTAGCGCTCTCGAGACTCACTACAGGTATCCCCGAGTATTTCATGAACTGATGGATATAGAGTTCACTATAGTCCTCATGTTTATTCTGAAGACTGGGAAATGTTCTCACGCCAAGGATATC
The DNA here is from genome assembly GCF_037203685.1 of Chryseolinea sp. T2. Lineage (NCBI taxonomy): Bacteria > Pseudomonadati > Bacteroidota > Cytophagia > Cytophagales > Fulvivirgaceae > Chryseolinea > Chryseolinea sp. T2. Next base: position 100,405 of record NZ_JBBCAU010000004.1, on the reverse strand, counting down.
GAAATACTTGCCCAGAATTGGCGCAGCATCTTTAACGTGCTCAACACTTGTGCCGCTCATAATTGCCTCTTCTTCGAATTCCAACGTCCATCCGTCTTGCCCAACGTTGAATACAATGCAATCCATCCCAAGATTCTGCGCTGCAATCTGAGTGCTCAGTCGTGTACGCATGCTTGGATTCAGAAACAGCAGACCGAGTCGCTTGCCTGCACCCAAATTACGATCCACATGCGGATCAGATTTGTAGTCAAGCGCTATTTGCGCCAGTTCGTTGATATCATGAGCGTCGTTGACGGAGATGAAGTTTTTCATGCCAGGGTTTCTTGCAGTGACAATAGGAAAATATCGGACTCTTTCTCAGTGAGCGTAAGTGAAGGAAGAAGCCTTATTGTATTTGGTTTAGCCTCGCCCGTGAAAATACGATGCTCAAACAGTAACGTATTCCTTGTCTTGCTTTTCTCTGGTGGCAAATCAAACCCAATCATAAGTCCACGGCCACGAACATTTAGAACACCTGATATTTTGTTCAATTCAGACATGATGTGATCACCGACATTCTTTGCATTCTCGATCAGATTTTCATTCTCCATTACATCAAGAACAGCAAGACATGCTGCAGCGGAAAGGTAGTTACCGCCAAAGGTGGTGCCAAGCATACCGCTCCATGCCTGAATATCGGGACGTATCAATACTCCTCCAACTGGAAATCCATTTCCCATGCCTTTCGCCATGGTGATCAGGTCTGGACGAATCGAAGTGTACTGATGTGCAAAAAACTTCCCTGTACGTCCGTACCCCGATTGTATCTCATCAAGAATCAAAAGAGCTCCTACGGCCCGACATTTTTGTTCCAGGACTTCCAGAAAATGATCGTCAGGCATTCTTATTCCCCCTACTCCCTGAATACCTTCAATAATAACAGCGGCTACAGTTTCGTCGAGCGAAGCGGCAAGCGCCTTCTCATCGTTAAGAGGAAGGAAGGTCACTTCGTGACCAGCATTGAAAGGGGAGACAATTTTGGGATTGTCAGTGGTAGCGACAGCACCTGAAGTACGTCCATGAAATGCTTTATCGAATGCAATCACCCGCTTTCGGCCAGTTACAAATGAAGCCACCTTTAATGCATTCTCATTCGCCTCTGCGCCCGAATTGCAAAGAAACAATTGATAATCACCATAGCCCGAGAGTTGGCCGAGCCTGTCCGCGAGCTTTTGTTGCAACGGGTTTTGCACACTGTTGGAATAGAATGCTATACGTGAAAGCTGATCGGAGAGCATTTTCACATAGTGAGGATGCGTGTGTCCAATAGAAATAACAGCGTGACCGCCGTACAAATCCAGGTACTTCTTTCCCTGTTCATCCCAGACCCAGGAACCCTCGGCCTTTACCGGAGTAATGCTGAATAAAGGATACACGTCGAATAGTTTCATTTGAGGGTTTGCTGACATGTTTGGTAATGCTATAATCGTATTTGATATTGTATGTTGAGTTGGCCTTTGTGCCACTCTAAATAAATCAATTCACCTAATTGTGTTTAACCTGCCTTACCACTTGTTACGGAGATGTTGACCGAACCTTTGGCGAGCAGGTCTGTTTATTTATCATCAGAACGCGATCGACTTTAGTTTGAGTCCTGCCGTCTCGTCAAAACCAAATAGTAAATTCATGTTCTGCACGGCCTGGCCCGACGCGCCTTTCAATAAGTTGTCGATTGCCGAATGAATTACTACCACATCTCCTTCCTGTTCAACGCCAATGAGACATTTATTCGTATTGACGATCTGTTTCATATCGATCGTACCTGAAGTAACAATCGTAAACGGATGGCCTTTGTAGAAGTCTTTGTAAAGTGCCAACACTTCGCTGGCAGGCAACGACGTCTTTACTGTCGAACTAACGTATATACCGCGAGTGAAGTCGCCGCGCCAGGGAACAAAATGGATGGCTCCGGCATCCGCCTGCAGAGATTTCAACGTCCTCCCTACTTCCTTCATATGCTGATGCGAAAGCGTTTTGTAAGCAGAAATGTTATTCGCACGCCATGTGAAATGCGTAGTGTCCTGAAGCTTTTGGCCAGCGCCCGTTGAACCCGTTATGCCAGTACTAAACACCTCAGATAGCTTGCCTGCCTTGGCTAAGGGTAACAGTCCCAATTGAATTGCAGTCGCGAAACATCCTGGGTTCGCCACGTTGGAAGCCTTCTTAACCAGATCACGATTCACTTCCGGAAGACCGTAGACAAAAGGTCGTCCTGAAGAACTTTCGCCAAGTCTGAAATCCTGACTTAGATCAATGATTTTGATCCGCTCATTCAAAGGCGTTTCATCAACGAACTTACGGCTTTCGCCATGGCCCAGACAAAGAAAGATAACGTCAACGTCCTGCAGAATGGAATCCGTGAACAGCAGGTCTGTATCTCCCTTCAGGTCATCATGAGTTTCGTAGAGCGGCTTTCCAGCCTGGCTGCGGCTCTGCACAAACGCCAATTCTACAAAAGGATGATTAAGCAACAATCGTATTGTTTCACCTCCTGTATAACCAGCTCCGCCAACAATGCCTGCCTTAATGGGCTCCATCTACACTCTCTTTTACCTGGTGATATATACCTGTCTGATTTCCAAAGATCTTCGTAAAGCCGATGACGTCTTCACCCGTCCAACCTAAGTTCATCTCGCCATACTTACCAAACTTCGACGACATCAGATCGTATGGAGATTCTATTCCAAGAACCTGGAACCTGTAGGGGAACAGTTGAATGTGAACATCACCTGTTACGTTGTCCTGAGACTTCGAAAGGAATGCTTCGATGTCGCGCATCACGGGATCCAGGTACTGGCCTTCATGTAACCAGTTACCGTAAAACTGTGCAAGTTGATCTTTCCAGGTCAGCTGCCACTTTGTTAAAACGTGCTTCTCCAAAGCATGATGACCTTTGATGACCAGCATCGGCGCTGCGGCTTCAAAACCTACACGCCCTTTGATACCAATGATGGTATCGCCAACGTGAACGTCGCGTCCTATTCCGTAGGGCCCGGCTATCGACTGCAGTTTTTGAATGGCTTCAGTCGGATGTGCGAAAGCCTCATCATTTATCTTCTTCAACTCACCCTTTTCAAAAGAGAGCTTTACGGTTTCATTGTCATGCTTCGTTACCTGAGTGGGCCACGCCGACTCAGGAAGCATTCCAAGAGATTTAAGTGTCTCCTTGCCGCCTACCGATGTTCCCCAGATTCCTTTGTTGACGGAGTACATCGCTTTATCAAAGTTCATGTTGACGCCCTTTGACTTTAGGAAGCTAATCTCTTCCTCTCTTGAAAGCCTCAGCTCACGAATAGGCGTAATGATCTCGATACCAGGAACAAGAACATTCAAAATCATGTCGAAGCGAACCTGATCATTGCCCGCACCTGTGCTGCCGTGTGCAACTGCATCAGCTTTGATTTCCTTTGCATAAAGTGCCACTGCCAACGCCTGCGACATGCGCTCAGCACTCACACTTAGCGGATAAGTATTGTTCTTTAGCACATTTCCATATACCAGGAAACGGATAACCTTGTCGTAATAATTCTTAGTCTCGTCAACTGTTTTGTGTGAGGCAACGCCAAGGCTCTTTGCACGTTCTTCGATATGCCTGATCTCAGCTGCATCAAAGCCACCAGTGTTTACTGTGATGGTGTGCACTTCATACCCTTTTTCTTCGCCTAGGTACTTAACACAGTACGAGGTGTCTAATCCACCACTGAAGGCCAATACTACCTTTTTTTTCATTTCATAATTGAAGTTAGGGCGGAGTGATGACACTCCGCCTGTTATCATGGAATCATCCAATTCCCGTTCAAATTAAGGGAATCAGGTGTCCGACTCAAAAGATTTGCTGGATAAAACGACGTTTTTTACCAGAAGAAAAAGAAGCTTAACAGCGAACGTTTTCTGGACGAATCGCCATTGCCCTCATCTCGTCGTCGTGCTTTGAGGAGCACAAATTGTTTGAAGCGCACCCAGCGCTCGAATAGCTTGAAGTTGCCCTTAAAATGCCTATGCCTGTGCTGCACAAGGTCGCCTTCGGGCGTCACCACAGTTGATGGCTTCGGCTCTTCCGCAAGCGCTTTGGCCGCGCGGAGTCGTTCCGCTTCTTTGATCTTTGCTTCTGCTTCCGCGGGATCAAACAGCATGGCTGTACACAAACAGTTCTTACGCTGCTTGCTCGTGAGGATGTCGTAGTTGACGCAGCTTTTGCATCCTTTCCAAAACTCCTCATCGTTGGTAAGTTCACTATAGGTTACTGGCTCGTAACCGAGATCTGAGTTGATCTTCATCACGGCAAGGCCAGTCGTGAGTCCGAAGATTTTAGAATCCGGAAACAGTTCACGCGACAGCTCGAAAATCCTGTGCTTGATTTCAGTTGCAACCCCGGTTTTTCTAAACGCAGGCGCTACGATCAGGCCGGAGTTGGCGACGTACTTACCGTGCTCCCAGGCTTCGACATAGCAAAAGCCGACCCATGTACCATCCTGAGTGAGGGCAATTACGGCCTTCCCTTCCTCCATCTTCTTTTCGATGTATTCAGGTGACCTCTTGGCGATACCTGTACCACGCGCTTTGGCCGACTCTTCCATCTCTTTGGTGATTGTCTCGGCGTAATGCTTATCGTTGGCGGTGGCGCGCCTTACAATGATATTATGACTATTCAATTTCTTTCTCTGTATTAATAATTACGACTAATGACCCTAATGCGAAAATCGCATTTTGAGCTGCCATCCCCCGGATAGCAATACTCGTTCCAATGTTGATAGATGCAGGTATCAGATACGCACGAAGCGTGTGGGCCGTGGTCGCCTGGTCACCATACAGGCTGGTGTCAAGAACAGAACAGTTCTTCTGGAGTGGGATGCAGCACTTGCTGCGCAGATATCGGTGAACAAAGTTTTCAATTTCTTACTGGCGTTTAGAGTTGAAAAGTCAGATAAAAGGCATTATGTGTTTATTTAGTTTAATAACGTAAATGCAAAATTAAACGATAAAGTTTTGTAAATGACAACGTTTGTTAAAACTATTTCATTTTTTCATCTCCGCTAACGAAAGTTAGTCGGTAAAAACTGACGGAATGTCCGGAAAAACGACCCTCCATGCGCACCAGATGGATTGATTTCATAACTTTGCTTTATAACATGTTATGTAAATGTTCAATAAAAAGATTGTTATCGCCAGCCTATTTTTTGGTTTGCTTACCTCGCTGGCAATCGTGTTTCGTCCGGTTCCTGTTGCATCGGTAGAAAACACCCTTAAGACTATCGGTACTGTTGACCAGGTGTTTGAAGCTGGTGAACAGGATCTCATCTTCAAACTGAAGGGAGATGATCATTTGTTTTACGTTGACACGGAGTCAACGGATGGGCTCAACCTGGCGTCGCTAAAAGCCAAATTGCCCGGTAAGAACGTCGAGATCTACTATGTGAAGTACTGGTCGCCCCTCGATAGCTTTAGCAAGCTGAAGCATATCGCTAAAATGGACCTGAACAGTACTACGCTTTATTCGAATCTCGAGTAAAAGTTCTGTTTTTCCGGGCGAGAGCGAAACGATGTTTGTTATTTACTAAACCGCGCGACGCGCGACGAGTATCCTTTTTGCCGATCAAGGCTTATTTCATCACTGCTATTTTACCTACTCTCCTAACGTACGTGTCGTTTACGCCTACCGTTAGCTGGTATATATAGATTCCGTTTGGAAGGGGATTCCCATTTCTTGTTTTGGCGCTCCAAATCAACTCGTTGCTACCGATGTGCAGCGCCTCGAAGTCCGCCTCGGTAAAAATCTCCTGCACCTGGCCGTTGGCAGCGGTCACTCTAAGCTGAAGATGGTCTGGAGCCTGGTTTCCGCTAACAACAACTTTAAAATAGACGTCACTTTTTGTTGGATTGGGATAAAGGTCGGAAACAGTCAAAGTTGTTTCATTCAAAACAACGAAGGAAACTTCGTACGGCGTTAACGTAGACCCATTTCCTTTTGCGTCAGCTCCTTCGACGCGCAGACTGTAAACGCCATCAGCCAGACCATCCGGATGAAATTCTACCCGGAAAACAGAAGAAGTGGTTGCCGGATACCATTTTACTCTGCTATCCGAAAGCAGAATTTGTGTTGGTGCGCAAGCCGGCTGGTCGCACGGGTAAGTGAGAAACATTCTCACGCCAGTAGTGTCAGTTTTCAAAACGTTCTTGTTCTCATCCCAAAGACGAACCAGAATTGCCGGATCAGAGCTTACGTAGTCGCCGTTTGTTACCCGTCGCCCGTCGATCGTAACATCTATCAAAGGGTTCAGGCCATCTTCTGTTACTTCGAACTTGTCAGTAAGCAGAAGGAGGTTGTTGGAGTAATACTGTTCAGGAATAACCCTTGGATTGATGAATATCTGAAAATCATTAGTACCTGCGAGACCGAGCGTATTTACATCGATCGGAATGAACGTCGTATCACCTGGTGCCGGTGCCTTAACCTTCAAGGTTGATTTAATCGTCAATAGTTTGCGTTGATTAAATACTTCGTACGCAACTGATAATGAATCCGAAAATGATTGATCTCCAATATTAACGAACCCAAATTCTCCCCTCCACGCTATCCCTTCTTCAATCTTTTCGAGGTCCCTTGTGCCATTGTAGTACAACATACCTTCCGGCCCCGGTATGTAAGTCACCAGCCATTGTTTTAGCTGAGCAGTAGTAATATACGTGTCGTCAGAAGTATTGAAAGAAAGTCTCAGATATGGGTAAGCAGCCGCGTCAATTTCACTAAGATCGCGATCGCTCGCAATGTCACTAATGACAAGTTCCTCTTCACCGTTTGGTTTGACACCTGTCACGTTAAACGATACCACGTCACCATCGTCGGTCTTCAATGCCTGTGCATGTAACCCGTCCCACGAAAGAGCTGGGCCAATCCGGTCTGAACTTATACTTCCTGTTGAGTATCCGCCAGTGATTGTTCGGGAAACTTCTACCGTTTGACGGTTGTGCTGCGTTTCAGTAGAACGATGGACAACGGCTGTGCCAGGCGCATCGCCTTTGCGTCCAAATATGATCACGGGCTCATCGTCCTCAAGGCTGGTGATTTGCGCTTCTGAAATCCCCAACTCGCCAAGTTTGATTATGGCCTCCGCGGGCCAGTAACTGTAGAGTGCGTTGCCAATATTAAACAGAACGACAGAGTCACCAACAGGGATATTGTTCACATAGCCAATCAGGTCCGTTAAGCGATCAGTTACCAGCTCGTTGTATGCATAGCTGTTGATGATCACCGATTCGCGACCGCATGCCCTCCCTCCGCTGTTGAACCACTCTAACTTGACACCCAAATATGGGAAAGCCGATTTCCGATCGAACGCCACCAGGTTAATTGTATTGCCACGGCAGGCAAAGTCTGGAAAGGAATGAAAGTACTCCACTCCTCCGATACGGATACTGGTAGTGTCATAGTAACCAGACACCTGACTGCTGGCCGCCCTCAGTGAAACGGGCTGTACTCTTTCGAGGAAGCGAATTTGCTGGAGAGCTGAATCCTGGACCAATCCAACTTTGCTGTCCTCAAAAAACTGAGGGAACCTCACCTGCGCCCAACCTGATTTACCCTTATTGATATAGGTGAAGCTTGACGATTCCCAGCCTGTACTTTCGCCTGGCCCAGGAGTTGCAAGTCGCGTCCGCCAGTAGTAAGTAATTGTGTCTCCTTCCAAAAGTTGAACAGCTTTTCGCGCAAGAGCAGCGCCCTTCACAGTAAATTCTTTCACATATGTGCTGCTGAAATCATAAGTGGTGTCTATCTGGACAACAAACTCCCTTTCGCCAGACAAAACATCGTAGGTTTGAAACGACAATGAGATATCTGCGGAGTTAACGATAGAGAAATCAGTTGGAAACAAATTGCGCGTGCCATTCGAAACTATAGCAAGCGTCTTCCCGGCTACGTTATTCGTTTTCGAATACTCTTCAATTATGTTGTCGGGGTCGATGGTAACACGAAAAGTGTTGTCGCCAAAACCTTTTGTATCCCAGGGCTTCTTCCGGATCACCATCAGGAGCGTGTCGCTATAGCGGGTCACAGGATAAAGCGAGTCGTATGAAATCGTTGTGTTATCACTAAGTGTCCTGAGAACTTCGATGCGTACGGTGGTATTCGGAGCAAGTCCATAATTTTTTACAACCATCCTGACAGCAAAAGAATCCGACTGCATGGTGATAGGTTTGCCGTCAAACGATGCAACGCTCACACCACTGTCGGTTATTTCGAGATCTGATTTGTCGGCCCCAAAAAGCTTTACCGCGGGATCGCCGAGGAGCATCATCTGCTGAACCTGGGATATGCTTGCCATCCACGCTCCATCGTTCTCCATAAAGCGTCGGGCCACTTCACGCTGAATGTCGCCAAGACCTCTGTTTACAAAATGAGCATCTCCGTATCCAACTTCGTAGAACAGTTGAGTATACTTTCGGAGATTGGAAACAAAACCATAACCACTATGGCCTATAAAGCCAATAGCACCTTTATCTTTTGCTGTGATCCAATCCTCGCCAAAAAGCGTGGCTACCAAATTGAAGTCACCAACCTGACATCCGTTCATGAGCAGTGTTGGATATTTTCCTTTGTTGTTATAGCCTTCAACCGGATCTGTGGCATTACCCAGCTGAAAGTCAAGCAGTGTAGGTGACGCATGTCCAAAGAAAGTAACAAGGTTTAACCCCTCGTTAACCTGGCCAGCAATGTTGATCGACTGAACTTCCTTTGAATGCTTTGCCAGTGCCGACACCTTTCCTCCTAACTGAGCACCTTCGGCGACAGTTTGAAAATCCAGCATGTATGACTTGAACAATTGTGGTTCTCCATCGTAAATGCCACCGCTAAGGTGCATCACATTCTTTCGCCACAGCGCATTGTATGACTGCGCTTCCATCTCCTTAACCTTATTGAGATAGGAAGCAATGTCTGCAGACTTAAGCGCAGGTATTCGTCCCGTTGCCACTGCGGGCTCGTAAGTGGTTCCGGATAAACCAACCGAATAAGCCATGTCCGAACTTGGATAGCCTGCAGAAGGAATGAAGTCCTGATAGATGCCGTAAGGTTTGGTTGCCTGGACACGGTTCCACGAATAAAAAACTTCAAGCCCTTTTCCGGCAAGCAACAGATATTGAGGTTTTCCGCCCGCTGTCATGTGGCGCATGAACTGATAGATGGCCAATGGCGAGTACTCTCCATAGTTAAAGCCATCATACAACTCCTGAACGTTGACGGCTATAGCTTTATAACCACCGCCTTCCGGTGAATTTCGATAATCAGCATATGCACTTACAGGATCGGAATAGCCAAGTGCAGGGGTACGGAGCTGCGGGTGACTAACAATAATGTAGTTGTACTGCGAAGGAATGATTTCCCTGAAAGTAACAGCACGAACAGATGGCGTAATGAAATCTTTCGCAGCCAATATCCTGGTATTGCTTTTTGTGTCCAGCGCAGCATTCAGAGTTGTTGAAACTGTCGATGCGATTGCCGAAATATTGTTAGGATCTGTCACATCAAACAGACGTACACCTCCGGGCGCGTTGTTTATGTTAACAAGAGACTTTGAACCGTTGCCCGAGAGTTCAAATACCTTTTGACTGGCATTCTGCATATCGAGTGACTGTGGAAACCTTACTTTAATATATGAGACACTGAATCGATCAGGACTACCCGCCGCGCCAATGCATTGAACGCGCACGGCCAGTGTTCCATCAGCTGCAACATCTGACCATTCGGCTTCTACCTGCACTACGAATGATTCAAACCCTGTAAAAGTGAAGGTTCCCGTTGACCGCAGTCCTGTTCCAAGAAGTACTTCACCAACGTGGACCATCGGCCCCCACCCCTGCACCAGAATGTCAATCTTTGGTTTGCCGGCAGCAGCATATCCATTGCTTATCGTTGAAACGGAATAATCGCGTGATTGAGTTTGAAGCATCTGATACCCCGTCCAGCCTTCGCCAATATCGAAACGCGTTAGCTGTACTTCATTCTCGTCGCGTCCTGTGTAGTACTGCATCGTATTCACCAGGAGCACCTCAGCGGTGTGAAAAGCTGAGGGAACAAGCGAACCGGGTGCCTCGTTCGTTTGTGCCATTCTTTTGCCTGGCATGCCCTCAATAGCCAGAAAGTATGCGGTCGTATCGCTGTAGAGGTTGTAATACTTATGAGGCTGGACGCTTTCGGGTTGGTAAAGCTTTGCATCCAGAGTCCCGTCATTTTTTTGGCCGTAAAACTCAATGTAGTCTGAGCCGTCCAGTTTGCCGTCGGCGCCGGCATCTACGGTAATGGCTTGTTCTATACCTCTGTGGAAAAGCTTGACAAGAGCAGGATCCACGCCTGCGGGTACGCCGGCGCTAAGGAGGTCGCTTCCGGTAACCCTATAAATGCCATCCCGGGCAACAGAGATCTTATAATACGTTTGGGAATAATCGATCCACTCGTTTCCAACCTGGGCAAGTAGCTGGTTAGCAGTGATAAACAGAAAAAAGAACCCGAGAATTCGAGCTTTCACTTGGGGGCCTACAACACGCATCCGGCGGAGTCCATAATCACCCCAAAGTTAGTCAAAACCCGCCACTGAAAGAGGCCCAGAAAAGGGGTGATGTGACATTTCGCAGCAAAAAGGCAAAAAAAAGTTACCAAGTACTTGGCCATGCATAGTACTTTCCCGTATAAAAGACTAGAATTGCTAAAATTTTGGCCATATGAACCTGGAAAACACACAAGTGCAGATGAGAAAGGGCATTCTGGAGTATTGCATACTCCACATTATCTCCCGTGGAGAGGTGTATGCTTCAGACATGCTTGACGAGCTAACCGCGGCTAAAATCATTGTTGTGGAGGGCACGCTCTATCCACTTTTGACCCGGCTAAAAAATGCAGGCTATCTGGAGTACAAATGGGTGGAGTCCAAGGCCGGGCCCCCACGTAAATACTATAAGCTTACCGACAAAGGGAGCAAATTCCTGGGAGTCCTGACAGATACGTGGGATGAGCTTGTGCATTCCACACAACTAATCACTTCGAAATCAAACATCGCTTAACTTACCGACGCAACGGGTTATGAAAAAAAACATAAGCATTAATATCAGCGGAATCATTTTCCATATTGAGGAAGACGGTTACGAAAACCTGCGCAAGTATCTTGATTCCATTAACAAGTACTTTGCGTCGTTCGAAGACAGTAGCGAGATCCTGGCCGACATTGAAAGCCGCGTTGCAGAAATCTTCCTGTCGAAGCTGAATGAAGGCAAGCAAGTGATCACATCTGATGACGTGAATTCCCTTATAACGACAATGGGAAGTGTAAGCGACTTCAAGGCTGCTGAAGAGCAGGAACTTAGAGAAGAATCAACCCGGGCCTATAATGGTTCAGGTACAAATGGCGGACAACAGCAAAAGGCCGACACAAGCGAACCCAGGGCGCCCAAGCCCCCGCAGCAATTGTTTCGCGATCAAAAGCGAAAAATCGTAGGCGGTGTTTGTTCCGGAATTGCCAACTACCTGGGAATAGATGCAGTGTGGATTCGTCTGATTTTTGGCATTCTCGCATTTGCTTATGGGTTGACGATTATAGTTTATCTCATTATGTGGGCAGTGGTTCCCGGCTCATTCGATCTTGACGAGCCCGAGAGTGTAAAGAGAATGTTTCGCGATGGAGAGAAAAAGGTGATTGGGGGAGTTTCAGGGGGAGTTGCCGCCTACTTTGGTCTGGATATTATTCTGGTGCGCGTGCTCTTTATAGTATTCACATTCTTCTTTGGCGTTGGGTTTGCGATCTATATAGTGCTTTGGATTGCATTACCAGAAGCCAGAACCATTACCGACCGAATGGAAATGCAGGGAGAACCTGTTACGCTGTCCAATATTGAATCAAACATCAAACGCAATCTCAACGTTGATCAGAATGCCGAAGAATCAACGCTGACAAAGATTCTTCTTTTTCCGTTTCGTCTTATAGGAATGGTGTTAAGTGCCCTCGGCAAGATCCTGGTTCCCCTCCTTGAAGTTATACGGGTTGCGATCGGGATAGTCATTCTGTTAATGGGTGTCGGCTTTATCCTGACAGCTATTATTGCCGGAGGTGTATTTCTCGGATTGTTCAGCGCAAGCGCATTTTCATGGCCAGCCGTCTCAGACGCAGAGTTAGCCGTGCCTATGCAGGCGTTTCTTAACGTAGTTTCAGGATGGATGGTCTTTGCTGCATTCCTTGCGGTGATGATTCCCGCAGTATTGGTGACAATGCTAGGTGCATCTATAGCGGCTAAAAAATATCTATTCAGCCCAACCGTTGGATGGACCATGTTTGTGTTGTTTTTCGTGAGCGTGGCAATGCTGAGCGTTACAATACCTAAGGTTATCTATGCCTTCAAAGAAGAAGGCGACTATGAAGAAGTTCAGGAGATCAAGCCAACGGGTAAGAAATTGTATCTGCGTGTGAACGAGGTCGGAATGGACGACTATGATGGAGTGCACCTCACCATTGAAGGAACAGATGAACGTGAATTCAAGATCGTAAAGACCTTCTCTGCAAAGGGATCAACCCGACAGAAAGGGATTGAGAACGCGAAAATGATTAACTACGGTATAACCGTCAACGATTCGGTTCTCGTTTTCGATTCAAATATCCGCTTCGATGATGATGCCGTTTTCCGCGCCCAACGCGTGGACGTTGTGTTGCGAGTTCCACGCAATTATCCTTTCGTCCTGGATGAATCCGCAAGCAGATTAGTCTCCCACTGGATCGACTGGGATCAGCGCGATGACAACACCTGGGAAATGACAGAAAAGGGTCTGACCTGTATCACGTGTCCCATAAAAGAAGAGGATAAAAATACAGTCGCTGACGAAGGCCTAACTGACTTTGATGAAGTAGACATACGCGGAATTTTTGACGTACGTATTACACAAGGCGGTGACTACAAAATAGAGATGATTGGTTCTGAGTCCGAAAAGGCTAAGTACAAAATAGTTAGACTGGGCAAGACGTTGATCATTGATTACACAGGAACGAGCAAAAAGTTTGACTGGAGCTCGGCAAACATAATTGACATGGATGAGATGCGCATTAATATCACGATGCCCAATCTTAAGAAAATCGAAGCCGAAGGAGTGGGAAGTCTTCAGTTTGAGAGATTCGACTCGGACGACCTTGCCATAGAATTGCGCGGGCCAGTTAAGCTTAGGGGCGAAATTCAAACTCAGGACCTCGTTCTTCACCTTACCGGGAAATCGGAAGTTGAATTGTCGGGCCACGCCCAAAATCTCGATGCCGAGCTGCAATTTGCCTCTAAACTAAAAGCCTACAACCTTGAGGTTCAGGATGCGTTAATAGAAGTCAACGGCGCCTCGACCGCCAAGGTGAACGTAAGTCAAAACCTGGAGATTGAGGAAGGGCTGGCCAGTGATGTTGATTATCGCGGCCATCCAAACGTTACCAAGAGAGACTAACCCCAAACCGATATGATTTTCTTTCTGCTGTTGATACTTGCCGTTCTGGTGAGCCTGATTTTCGCATAAAGACCTGTACTTGTGGCCGTTTGGAGCATTAAACCTCCAAACGGCTTTTTTATTTTCAACATCACGCAACCCCACCCGGATTCCAGGCATCTTGTCTTTGAGAAACATTTAATGCATTTAAAAATTTACCGGGCAAAAGAAGAAGCGCTTATTCACGCCTGTGTTCGGAAAGATCCGACCGCACAGCGTGAGTTGTATGACCGGTATTCGAGTAAGATGTACGGACTGTGCTACCGCTACGTTAAAAATGCCATGGAGGCAGAAGACATTTTAGTCACCGCCTTCATGAAGATTTTCGATAAAATCCAGCAGTTCAAACATGATGGAAGTTTTGAAGGCTGGATCCGGCGAATCGTAGTGAACGAATCCCTCACGTTCCTCCGCCGAAATCGGGCCTTGTACCTGGAGGCCGATCTTGACCTCGCAGATCGCGAGCCTGACTATGCCTCCCTCAGTGATCACCTTGAAGCTGAAGAGCTGCTGGCAATGATTCAGGAGCTTCCGACTGGCTACGGTATAGTTTTCAACCTCTACGCGATAGACGGGTATACACACAAAGAAATTGCCGAGCAATTGGGAATAAGTGAAAACACTTCTAAATCTCAACTCAGCAGAGCAAGAACTTATCTGCAAAAGATGCTCATCGAACGCGACTGGATTTCAAATAGTAAAATGGGAAGCGATGAATCAACAACCTGATAAACTTTTCCGCGACAAACTGCAGCACTATCAGAAGGCGGCTCCTGCGTCGGCGTGGGATAAAATTGCTGTGTCGAAGGAGGAAAAAAAACGCCATAACACGTGGCTGAAGGTTGCAGCTTCCCTTCTGCTGATCGTGGGATTCTGGACAACTCTGGAGCTTACCCTATCCGATTCATCAAATGAGCACCTGGCGAACGAAGAATCTGCAGCACCTGCGGCAGGAACTTCGCAGGAAGCGCAGAAAAAAAGTATTCAAGAGGAAGACTCACAGGCATCTGGTATGCCATCCGTTGCGGAACAGACTGCAGCAACGCCAACAGAGAATGGAGCAACAACTGGTTTCGCGAAAAAAGCGACCACTAACGCAGTTGACCATGGAAAAGAAACAAGGCGCTCTCACGACCTTACGAAAGTAGCTGCCGCGACCAATAATTATAACGGTGTATCTACACGCATAACATCTGATGCCCCGGAAGTAATAGCCGATGTGCAACCTTTAGATGAGCCAGGCACGAGATTGAACAACAATAGTGTAAATGATGAAAATGAAGCGGTGGTCGCAAGAAATGAAGTCGTAGCAAATGGAGTCAAGCTCACTTATAATGTTGATGACGTTTCCGCCTATCTCGAAAAAAATATTAATACAGACGCAACTGACGAAGAGAAAAAGCAATCTACGTTGAAGAAGTTGTTGCAAAAAGCAAATGACCTGAAGACCAATCAGGACCCATTTTCAGAACTGCGACAACGGAAAAATGAAATTCTGGCGCTGAATTTTATGAATGAAAAACGTGGACAAAAAACAAGAAATTGATTTATGAAACTCAGATTGCAAATATGTGCCATATTTACACTAGCCATAACGTTGGGACATGCACAAAGCCCAACAGCCGCGCGACAGGACACTGTCGTTGTCTCACTCACACCATCCAGTAAAGTGACATTTACTGTTGGTAACCCTGCTGATCTGGAAACATTGAAGCACTACAACTTCCAGGCATTGTTTGAAGACATCATCACCAAGCTTGAAAACCGTGACACAACGGCCTTGCCGGGAGTGCCTCCGGCTTCCGAACCTTCCGCCACAAAACCGTCTTCCGATACAGAAGACTGGAACATCAGCGCAAGCCCTTCAACGGAGTCGACCAGCAGCAGCGATGACGATGACGATGACAATGAAAACTGGAACGTGCATAATCATCATCGCGGTTTTGGACGAACCTGGCAGTCTTTCAACTTCGACTTTGGTACAAACAATTACCTGAGCAACGGAAGTTTTCCCAATAATAGCAACGAGCTCTATTCAGTGCGCCCCTGGGGTTCATGGTATATCGGCCTTGCCTCTATTCAACGCACTCGGCTGAGCAAGAAGTTCTTTCTCGAGTGGGGTCTTGGAGTGAACTGGTATAACTTCAAGTTTGAAGAAGACAACGTGCTCATTCAAAAGGATGACGATGGAACATACTTCATTGCAGACACGCGCTACACGGACTACGTCAAGAGTAAGCTAACTGCCTCTTACGTCACGGCTACTTTGATACCAGTCATTGACTTCAGTGACAACAGCCGGAAAACGCGCTTCTGGGAAGGCTACGGAAATTCATTCAGATTTGGCCTTGGCCCCTACCTCGGTTATCGCATAGAAAGTCACAGTAAGCTCGTGTACAAAGACGACAACGGAAAGCAAAAAGAGAAAGACCACAATAGCTTTTACCTGAACAATGTGCGATATGGTCTTCGCCTTCAATTAGGATATCGCGGCGCTGACTTCTTCTTCAACTATGATTTGAATGATTTGTTTGTCGAAAACAAAGGACCTCAGCTGAACGCCTTTAGCTTCGGCGTGATATTCTGACATTTTTCAAATCACCATCAGCTGAATACCCGCACTGCAATAGCCTGTCCAGCAAGCACTGACAGGCTATTTTTTTATTTGTCCTAACAGTTGTTTGCGAATGTAAACGTGTGAAACCGATTCCAGCACCGCACCTTGAATCATTAAATTCCGTAACTTTAAGTATTTAAGAGGTATGTCGGAAACCATTGGAAACTTATCGCGGAAGGAACAAGTAATACGCAAGGCAGCAGAGCTGTTTAAAGAAAAAGGGTACGCCGCGGCATCGATGCGCGATCTCGCCCAATTGCTTGGAATAGAAGCTGCCAGTTTATACTCCCACATCAAATCCAAGGAGGAGATCCTTCGAAGCCTCTGTTTTGATATGGCTGCCGAATTCAGAAAGTCTCTTGAAGAGGTTGAAAAACAACCCGGCTCAGCTAGTGAAAAACTTCGAAATGGTATTATTGGTCACATACAGGTGATGGCGAAGGACCTTACGGCTTCCGCCGTTTTTATGAACGAGCACCGCCATTTGAGTGAACCGTATTTGCGTGACTTCCTTTTGCTGCGCATCAACTACATAAACCGCTTCAAAACGATAATTGAAGAAGGAGTTCACACCGGCGAATTCAAGAACTCCATAGACAAGAAACTCGCAGTAATGACATTGTTCTCTTCCCTGAACTGGATGCCAATGTGGTACGATCCGGGATCTGCCATTGATCCCCAGGCGCTTGGCTTCCAGCTCGCCGACATGCTCGTTAACGGGTTGAAAAAGCAATAGTCCGGCGAACCATCTAAGCATTCCCTGGTTTGCTTCCTAATCGGCACACTGGTATTGTTGAGACCGGCTGAAACAAGTGATTGTGCGAATACCTGCTTTGGTGAATTCAATTGAGTCGCATCCAGGGAGAAGAAAGAATCAACAACTCCTTCCATATTGACTTCACAGCGTCATATGGAGAATCGAAACAGCTTTTCAGGTAGCGCAAAGAACTGCTGTCCTCTGGCAATTCATTATTGAACCACTTCAGGATATCGTCGGCAAGTATCATCAGGTCGCTTGAATGGTACTTCGGATAATACCGATAAAGCACATCCATAACCCATAAGAAGTCAAGATATCTCATCACCGCGATATACGAGTTCAATTGGTGGATTGTTTGAACCGTTACACAAAAGGTCAAAATCACCAAACTTTGGCCCTCAACGAAGCGTTAAACGTCACTCTATCCATATCAATTCAGGTGCCTATGTCAACCCGCACAGAAATCCCGGAATCAGTGAAAGTATCCGCGACGCTCCGACGACTAATCGCAGACCATCTTGTTCAACTTCAGCAAATTGACGACGAGGCATTTAGCGCAAAGCCCAATCCACAAAAATGGAGCAAGAAGGAGATCCTCGGCCATTTGATTGATTCCGCTCAAAATAATCTCCGACGCTTCATTACTTCGCAGTACGAGGCAGAACCGCCTCACATTGTCTACAACCAGGACTTTTGGGTGGAAGCCAACCAGTATGGCCATACATCAGCGCAGGAGCTGATACTGCTTTGGAAACTATTGAACGATAGAATTGCTGTAGTGCTGGAGAACCTCACAACTGAGAGCAACAAAAAACTGTGCAATACAGGGAAGGATTCGCAAGCGTTAAATCCACTTAGCTTCCTCGCAAAAGACTATCTAAACCATACAGAACACCACTTGCGGCAAATACTCAATTAGTTGAATACCAACGGCGTACAGCCTGACATCACGGCAAAGCGGTTAAAACCTTACACGCCTTAGTTACGTCACTAAAGGCCGTCTCACGAGGGAAGCGAATTGCGTTAATTCGTAAAGTCATAGTCCTACCCCATGAGTAAGTGGCCTATACCCTGTTTACTATTTACAATCATCATTGCCTTCAGTTGTACAACAAGGCAACGTGAAGGCGCAGCCTTTTCAAAAGAAGATTTTGTAACCGAAAGTTACCTGGCATATCAGGACAGCATGATTCAATCATGGAACATGATGATCAGCGATGACAATGAAAAGTTAGCCAGCCTTCATTCATTGGTTCAGGAGCTTCAGAAAGCTGAGCAAGCGGAGGAGCAACCTGAGCTTGAAAAGTTTGAAGAGCGACTTGGTCAACTGCGCCGTATCCGATATACGCAAAAATCAATGGCAAACATGGATGTCATTGAAGAATACGATTTTGCTTCGACAGCACTTGTTCGAGAGATCTTGTCAGCCGCAGAACTAAGTACTGAGTTTCCGGAAAATCCCCGCCTGCAACTGTTGGTAGATCAAATACGAATGGCTGAAGAAAGAGTTGAGAACTATCGTGCCGACTACGATGACCTCGTCGGTCATTACAATTCTTTTCTGGACCAGCATCGCACTGAATTACAGTTGAGTCGCGATTCCATTCAGAAAAAGCCAGGCTTTCAGCTTGTCTCCATCAACTAGGGTAATGAACGATGTAAGAGTAAATACCAGAAGGCAAAGTACTCTTCACAAAAGGATGTCTGAATCATCAAGGGTGCAGTTGATGAGAGGCCTGGAGTGAGCTGCTCATTCTTTCAATGCCTTATTTGTAATACGTCACCTCTACGCGAAAGCGAGGATCAATTGCTCCCAACCTGTCGTAAGCCGATTTCGAAATTTTTATAACCAGCTTATTGGTAAGTGCTGTGTCGGGCAGTTTGCCCATAACCCGAACGAACACTTCGCGGTTATTCATCTCATTTCTGACTTTGAGAATCGTCCCCACTGGTGCTGTTCTATGCAGTGCGAGATATTTCCGATTGCCATCAGTGCCCTCAATCAATTCGGCCAATCCAGTCTCCAGAACTTCATCCGAGCTTTTTACAGTCTCTGAAATTCTAATCGTTTGTTCTTTTGGCTCGGGCTTGCTGGCAGAGGCAGTAGAAGCCTGAGCGCGCGTGTCAGACGTAACTGATTTGGATTCACTACCAGTGGCAACTTCATCAGTTTTTCTGGCAGAAGCACCCCCTGCTGCTGCCGTTGTTACCGCAGCCGCTGGCTTACCAGTCGTTGCAGAGGTACCCGTTGGAGAAACCGTAGTAGTCGCTACCGTTGGAGCGCTGGACGTATTGCTATTTGACTTCGGCGCAACTACCAGCAACTGCTGACCGATACTGATTTCATTACCATCTATCTTATTCCAATCCTTTAAGTCTTGCGCAGATATGCCGTATTGTCTGGAGATAGAATAAATGGTCTCCTTGGCTGCCACGATGTGAACACCACCTGCAGGCGCTTTTATCGTTGTGGATGGATTCGATGCAGCATTAACAGGCTGCGCACCTGAAGGCTTCTTTACAATCAGCGTTTGTCCAACTGATAATGCATTCGAAGTAAGATTGTTCCATTGCTTCAGCTCATCAACGGAAACACCGTATGCCTGTGATATCGAGAACATCGTCTCCTTGGCCGCTACAGTATGTGTTCCGGCAACGTCAGCATTTTTACTTGCGCGATGTGGTGTGTAAGGTACTTTTAACACCTGGCCTATGTCGAGTCCGTTGCTCGCCGTAGGATTATATTGTACAATAGTTTCAACAGGAACGCCATACCTTCTTGAGATGGCATAAAGCGTTTCTTTCTCATCTACCTGGTGAAGTACAAAGATTTTTCCATTGATGGTCTCCGTCCCTATCGAGTCCAGCATTACCGGCGGATGAAAAAATGTAGCACCCGCAATTATCAGCTCGTTGATCATACGATTTTGTAGCTAAACAACTCTCCTCTATTCCTGACGAAAATTACAGAACCTGCGTAGATGAAAAAAGTATCCTGCCCAATTCCTTTCAATTGCCTGCCTAAATTTTCCTGAAGTACTATTTTACCATCCGATGAAATCACAAATAAATCGTTGCTCAGTCCATGTTCGTCACGCTGATAGGCTGAGACGAAAATTAACGAAGAGTCTTCCAAATACTCCAACGACACTACAGGCTGGAAATTGAACCTGGATGATAAAAAAGTTCTAACGGTTATAAAGTATGGGTGATCTTCAACATACTGGGAAGGCCGTCTGATCAAAAGCTCATCCGGCGGAGCAGGCACGAATGCCGACTCTTCCCCAGACAGCAGATCTAATGCGATTTGCTTTTGACCGTATTGGGTGGTTACTCCGAGAATACAGTTCAACCCCAACGTTGAAAGAGAAAGGTCATTATTCCACCACATTATCTTTTTCTGCCGGATGTTGTATGCAATCAGCGCCTTTCGTTCGGGGTTGGCTGCGTCGGTGAAGATGGAAAATAATGCTACGTCGCCCTGCACCACCTCAAGTCCAACCCACCAATCCTCCTCAAATGTCATATCCTTCCATAGCAAATTGCCATCGTTCAGGTTCACAGCGGAAAACGTTGTCTTCTTTTCGCTTCCGTTTCTAACCTCCAGCAGGAGAATCCCTTCTGAATGGGAAAGCGCGCTTTTCCAAATTGTGCCATTAAATTGGTGTGAAAAGTTCAGTTCGATGCGACGCTTCAAGGAGGAATAGACTTAATTTTATGCAAGGTAATCAGGGTTTTTCATTTACATTCGGTATGCGTTCCTCCATTCCTTTCCTGTTCATTTCGTTCATGGTTTGCCTCCTGGATACTTTCACTCTCCAGGCGCAGCAGAAGAAAGTCATGACCATGGAAATCAAAAACGAGATCGACCCTCGCATGACACGGTATGTGCAACTTGCGCTGAAGCACGCCGATGAAACAGATGCTGATATTATTATCATCGACATGGACACCTATGGAGGTGTCCTGACTGATGCCAAGGATATTGTTGATCAGCTGATGGATCAAAAGAAACCAATTTGGATTTTCATCAACTCGGATGCCGCTTCGGCCGGCGCACTCATAGCGATTGCCTGCGACAGCATTTATATGTCACCGGGGGCTTCAATAGGTGCCGCTACCGTTGTAGACGGCAGCGGAGAGCGGGCGCCGGACAAGTATCAATCTTATATGCGGGCAATCATGCGTGCTACTGCAGAAGAGAACCATAGAAATCCAACTATCGCAGAGGCAATGGTTGATGAGGCTGTTGAATTGGATAGCCTGAAGAAGCCTGGGCAGGTCATAACTTTCTCAACCACAGAAGCTATTCAATACGGCTACTGCGAGGGAAAGGTGAACAGCATAAAAGACATCCTCGAAAAGAATAACGTCGCCGATTTTACCCTCGATCAATTTGAACTGAGTAGGGCAGATCGGATTATCGCATTCTTTCTGAATCCCTTTATCAGTGGTGTTCTCATTCTGATTATTCTCGGAGGGATATACTTTGAAATGCAGGCGCCGGGACTAGGCTTCGCCGGACTGGCATCATTGGTGGCATTATTACTTTACCTCGTGCCATACTATTTGAATGGTCTTGCTGAGAACTGGGAAATCATCGCCTTTTTTGTTGGACTTGGATTGCTTGCCCTCGAGATTTTTGTGATCCCGGGATTTGGCGTGGCCGGATTTGCAGGTATTGTCGTAACGATCATGGCATTAGTTCTCATTATGGTCAATAACGAGGCATTTGATTTTGAATTCGTCCGGATGAATGACGTCCTGTATGCTATGGCCGCTGCTGTTGGCGGACTTCTGGGAGGGGTTGTGCTGTTTTTTGTTGGTAGCGCGCAACTGGTGAACACGAGATTCTTTAAACGTGTGGCGTTGACTACTACTCAGCAGTCGTCGGCAGGATACACGTCGAATGTCCTTCCGGAAACACTGGCAGGAGAACGAGGAATAGCTTTTACAGTCCTTCGTCCGGCAGGAAAAGTCAAAATAGGCGATCAGATTTACGACGCTTTTACACGGGGCGAATATGTAGAGGCTGGCAGTTCTATCGAAGTTCTGTCAAAATCGGGTTCCGGACTGCTGGTGAGACCACTTCAGAATGATTAAGTTTGGCTATGAAAATACTGGGCATCATACCTTCGCGATATGCATCTACTCGTCTGCCAGCCAAACCGTTGGTTATGATAAAAGGGAAATCAATGGTTCAGCGGGTCTATGAGCAAACCAGCAAATCCAAATTGTTGTCCAAAGTCGTGGTGGCGACAGATCATCAGGAAATATTTGATCACGTAAAGTCCTTCGGTGGCGAAGTCTGCATGACGCGCGCAGATCATGCCAGTGGGACGGACCGTTGCTATGAGGCACTCACGCTGCAAGCTGAACCCTATGACTATGTGATCAACGTTCAGGGTGATGAACCGTTTATTCAACCGGAACAAATCGATCTGCTCGCTGCTGCCCTTGATGGTAAGACGGAAATTGCCACACTTGTCAAAACGATCGATTCCCTGGATGAACTTGTCAATCCAAGCGAAGCAAAGGTTGTAGTCAATACCAGAGGAGAGGCCATGTATTTCAGCAGATCAATGATCCCTTTCATTAACAAAGCTCCTCAGGAACAATGGCTTGAGAGGCACACTTTTTTCAAGCACGTCGGCATGTATGCTTACCGTTGCGATATCCTGAAGGAGGTTTCAGGACTGGCAGTCTCTCTGCTCGAAAAAGCGGAATCATTAGAGCAGCTTCGATGGCTGGAGAACGGTTTCCGTGTAACAGTAGTTGAAACTCAAACAGAGACTTTCGCGATTGATACTCCGGCCGACCTTGACAAGGCCGCACAGATGATCGATCATCACTAGCGGGGCTCGAGCTTCAGCTTCTCAATGGCGAACTTTTCAATTGCAGCTTCCACTGCAGGAATATCTTTCGAAACCACCGATGATCCCAGAACGTGCCCACCTGCTGTGGGTATGGCTATTGCCTCCTTCAAATCATCCGGTGTTCCCAATTCCTTTTCCATCCTTAGGATCGCGTCTACCCGTACGGTCCGATCCTGATTCTCTTCGTCTTTGTAGTAGTACAGTGTAAGTGAGGGTTGTTTGACACGTCGAAATAGTTTGTCATTCATCGATGTTTCCAGCAATTCCTGAAGCTGCCCTACTGCTTCCAGGCGATAACGTGTATTCCAATATTTGGCCTCGTCCTCACTTCCGCCTGTGTTGTTGTAGTTACCCCCCATCACCAGTCGCGAAATCTTAAGACCCCAGGGATTGTTCGCAACAAACGCAGCGCCATTGTTGATTTCGATGTTGGGAGACAGGTTGATTAGTGCATAAACATCGTCGGGATATTGAGCAGCCAGCATCAATGCCAGCGATGCTCCCGTTGATGTCCCCATAAGTATTACCTTTTCCCCAAGCTGCTTACCAATCTGAAGTGCGTTCTTACCAGATTCCCAAAGCCGATCGGGTGTAAACTGCAATAATGCTTCTGTCGTATCAACGCCGTGATCTGAGAGACGTGCCAGGTACAAGTTCATTCCAAACTTTTTGGCAAAGTCGCGGTGAACCGGATCTCCTTCCATTCTGCTTGCGCTGAACCCGTGGAGATACACAACCGAATACTTCGTTTTCACACGTGCGCTATCATTCCAAATGATCACCGCATTATTGTCTGGCTTCAGCTTATGGTTTGCTTCTTCGTTAGCAACATACCGCTCTAATCCGTCGGCGTCTGCGGGTACCGTTGGCAGGTTGGGGTTATATGTCGGTCTGTCTGGTGACGAGCCAATGAAGTATATTCCGATTAGTAATATGATCGGAAATGTTATCCTGACGAGGCGTCTCGAATTCATATTGTTAATGATCCGCTGCTTGACTGCGGATCCCGGACTAAGGTGTGACTTTTTCGCCCCACATCAAAGCGGGGCCTGTTAAACAATAGTGATAGCTTCTGAGCGCGATAAGTATTAGCTTCACTACCTTCTGGTGAGTCACTAATTCTAATCGCTTCTGCTATGGAATTGTACATCAATAAAAAACCTTACCAGGTTGATGCTCAGCCTGACGACAGTTTGCTTTCTGTGTTACGCGAAGATCTCGACCTGACAGGCAGCAAGTACGGCTGTGGTGAAGGTGCCTGCGGCGCTTGCAAAGTTCTGATCAATGACGTTGCCACTCCGTCCTGCATCACGAAGGTTGGATCTGTGGTAGGAAAGCAGATCACCACCATTGAAGGGATCGGTATGAACGAGCTCAGCCCGGTACAACGGGCATGCTTATCGGTCGATGTTTTCCAATGTGGTTACTGCGCGAGTGGTATGATCGTAGCGGCAACTTCTCTGTTGAAGAAACATCCTCAACCCACCGAAGACGAAATAAGAGTGGGTATGCAAGGGAACATTTGCCGTTGTGGGACGCATCCCCGAATTATGCGCGCTATTAAGGAAGCATCGACCAACCAACGCTGATGTTTTATGAAAGAACATAACATCACCCAATCGCTGACGGAATCTATGCAGATAACAACGGAACTAGAAAAGTCAGTGGTGTTACAGGAGCCAAACGAATTCTCAGTCGTAAAAAGCACTGGTATCAGGCAATGCGCTGCGATCAGGCGTCGAAGCTTCCTGAAAATAATGGGAGGCGGTCTCGCAGTACTTTTCACGGCAGTGAATGTGCACGGCGAAGGTGGGGTCACGCTGGCTGAAGATTCCGAACTTGAATCATGGATACATATCGGAGCGAACGGACAAATCACCGTGCTTACGGGCAAGGCAGAAGTTGGACAGAACATACGTACATCGCTCGCTCAAATAGTAGCGGAAGAACTCGATGTTCCAATGGAGAGTATTGAAATGATTATGGGTGATACTGCTCTTACTCCTTTCGACAGAGGCACCTTCGGTAGCCGATCAATACCTTACATGGGTCCTCAGCTTCGGAAGGCAGCAGCAACAGCGCGTCAGCATTTGCTGGAGCTCGCCGCAAGAAAGTGGAAGGTCAATACCGAATCATTGACCACTGAGGACGGCAAGGTGATACATGCTTCGTCAAAACAATCTGCAACTTTTGGGTCGCTCACCGAAGGGAAGAAAATGCTCGAGCGCATCCGTGAAGATATTGCTGTTAAACCGGTTTCAAAATGGTCGATTGCCGGCAAGTCAATCTCCAAAGTCAGAGGAGAAACGTTCATTACCGGAAAGCATCGCTATGTATCGGATATGCGCCTTCCCGATATGCTATACGGCAAAGTGTTGCGGCCTGCATCATACGGAAGTCGTTTAGTAAGCATCGACTACAGCGCGGCCGAAGCGATTCCTGGCGTGAAGGTGTTCCGCGACGGTGACTTTGTCGGAGTCTGCGCCCCTAGCCATCGGGTTGCGGACCGTGCTGCCAGGCTTATTAAAGCGCAGTGGAGTACGGTGTCAGCGCAGCCTTCACACGAAAACATATTTAACTATCTGAAGTCAAAACAGGAAGCAGCGGGAAAAGCGGTCCCCTCTTCACTAAATGCGGCCTTTGCTAAAGCACCTGTTTCAATTGATAAGTCTTTTACTGTTGACTATATAGCACATGCTCCGCTTGAGCCAAGAGCGGGGCTGGCCCAATGGTCTAATGATTTATTAACGGTTTGGACAGGAACGCAGCGCCCTTTTGGTGTACAGGAAGATCTTGCCGAAGTTTTTCAAGTACCCAAGGAAAAGATCCGCGTCATCATGCCCGACACAGGTTCCGGCTATGGCGGTAAACATTCAGGCGAGGCTGGCATCGAAGCCGCAATACTAGCGAAGGCTTCGGGAAAGGCGGTAAAAGTTGTTTGGACCAGGGAAGAGGAATTTACATGGGCTTACTTCCGACCAGCCGGGGTAATCGATGTGAAGGCGTCGGCATCTAACGATGGCAAACTCCTGAGCTGGGAGTTTCACAATTATAACTCCGGGCCTTCAGGCATTGAAGCACCTTATGAAGTTGCCGAACGTCACACACAATATCATGCCTGCGAGTCACCGCTTCGGCAGGGTTCCTATCGCGGCCTTGCATCAACAGCAAACACCTTCGCGCGCGAGTGTATTATAGATGATCTTTCGAGACAGTTGAAACTGGATCCGCTGAAGTTTCGGCTTCAAAATCTCACGAACGAACGCATCATTGCCGTTCTCAATGCTGCGGCTAAGGATTTCAACTGGAGCGGATGGAAACCAGCACCAAATTCCGGCATTGGTATCGGGTGCGGGGAAGAAAAAGGGAGTGTCGTGGCAACATGTGCCGAAGTACGAACAGACGCAGATAGCGGCCTTGCCCGTGTAGTGCGTGTATCCGTAGCGTTTGAATGCGGAGCTATTATCAACCCTTCACATCTGGAAAATCAAATTGTTGGCTCCGTGATCCAGGGCTTGGGTGGTGCCATGTTTGAATCAATTTCATTTCGCGAAGGGAAAATTCTCAATCCGTCGTTTTCGACATACCGGGTACCAAGGTTTTCTGACATTCCCAAAATCAGCGTTATTATGGTTGACAGAAAGGACCGTACACCTGCCGGTGCCGGGGAAACTCCCATCATCGGCATTGCGCCTGCAATTCGAAATGCCATGCTCAATGCAACAGGCAAACCCATCTATAGTCTCCCTATGCAGCGCGATATGTCAGAATAGCACGCGAAATGCCAGAATAGCTGCCGCTGCCTTCTTTTAAACTTAGGCGATTCCTTTTTTGTATTTTCATGCCTGCAGGAATACAACTGCCGCCCTCATGAGAAGTATTTTCGTAGTGATATTGCTTTTGGCAGAGTTTTCACTTGCAGCGCAACCGAAAATCGGCTTGACCTTAAGTGGCGGAGGTGCCAAAGGGCTGGCCCACATTGGCATACTGGAAGCACTTGACAGCGCGGGACTTCGTATCGATTGCATCACCGGTACGAGTATGGGTAGCATCGTTGGCTCTCTGTACGCTGCCGGATACTCTGGCAAAGACATTGAAAAAATCGCACGTGAACTGGACTGGAATGTTCTGTTCAGCGGAAAGCCGTCTATGCGTACCGTTAACATTGATGAAAAGACTGAATTCGATAATTATGCACTTGAAGTCCCTGTTCAAAAAGGAAAATTCAAAATACGGGGTGGCATAATCGAAGGACAGGAAATATGGCTGAAATTCCAGGAGTTGTTTCTCCCGATCTACGACATCAAAGATTTCTCACGATTCAGCATTCCCTTTCGATGTGTTGCAACAGACATAGCGACCGGCAAAGCGGTAGTGCTCGACCAGGGAGAGCTCGTTACGGCCATCCGTGCCAGCATGGCAATCCCTTCAGTGTTCACTCCTATCGACTACAAGGATACTAAGCTGGTTGACGGAGGCATAGTACGCAACTTCCCTGTACGCGACGTAAAAGACATGGGCGCCGAATATGTGATTGGCGTCAACTTATCTCAGGGACTTGCAACAGCTGATAAACTTAATTCTGTACTGGATATACTGTATCAGATTGGTTTTTATAAAGATGCTGATGACTTCGAACATGAAAAACAGCTATGCAATGTATTGATCGAACCTCCCCTCAGTGACTACAGCGCCGCCAGCTTCGCCAGCGCACAAACAATTATTGACATTGGGAAGGAAACGGGAAAGAAGTATTACCCGGTATTTAAAAAACTTGCAGACTCTTTGCGTTCTGTCTATCCCAATTATAAGCCCATTGAAAACCGGTTACCTGTCGTAAAGCAAGTCGCCGTTGATAGTATCAGGATATTGGGTTTGCAGCATACAACGAACAGGTCATTCAAAAACAGACTTGCACTTGAACCTGGCAAATCATACGACGGCATTGAAGTAGGTCACGCTATTCGCCGGGTTTACGGATCCCGAAACTACAATCGTATAGCCTATGAATGGCATCCCAATCCCACGAAGGGACATGCCACTCTTGCTTTCAATGTTCTCGAGCGCCCCCAGGTATATGTTAAGGCAGGTATCCATTATCACACCTTTAGTGATGTTGCACTGATACTGGGAGGTGAAATCAAGAACTTTATTTTCGATCGTTCCAAAGCAACAGTTAAGATGAATGTGAGCGAAAATTTCAGGTTACTGCTTGAACAAAATCAATTGATTGGCAAGAAGGACAACGCAAATCTCATCGCTTCGTTCTATCACGAGACTTTCAACTTCCCGTTTTACGAAAACTTTAATCAACAATATCTTTATCGCAGCCGCACTACGAACTTCGATTTGAGAATACAGCGAACTTTTGGTTTCAGCTCAGCCATCGGCGTTGGCACAACCATTGAGAACTTTCGCCTGAAGCCAAAGATCGCAGCCGACATCGCCGTACAGGCGGAGAATACCTACCTGGAGAGTTACCTATTCTACAAACACAATACATTAAACAAACGGAACTTTTCAACACGAGGATGGAGGATCGATGGACGGTTCGGACTCGTATACAACCAGCGCCCTTCTCCAATTAAAGTAGCCGAGAACGGAGAACTAGTTGAAACCGACACATCATTAAACGCCTACCCTCGTCTGCATTTTAAAGCGGAAAATTTCCTGCCTTTATCACAAAGGTTCACACTGCTTACACAATTCAACACGGCAATCAATTTTAACTCTTCAAGTGCATACATTAACTTCTGGAATATTGGCGGCATCAATGACTTTGTCCGCAATCAGATACCCTTCTCAGGACTTAAGGAATATATGGTGAATACCCATAGTGTGAGCGTTCTGATGCTAGGCCTGCAGTATCAGATCTCCCGAAGTCTTTACGCCACCGCGCGTATCAATACCGCAGTGTACGACTTTTTGAATATCAATAATCAGTTCAAATCAGCCTCATTCCTGAATGGAGGTGCACTGTCGATTGGATATGATTCTGGTATAGGGCCGATCTCCGTTTCTGCGATGTACAGCGCAGAATCAAATAGCGTATATGGTTATGTTAATGTTGGCTTCCCGTTTAGATAGTGAAGTGCGATGCTTGGGTTCACATCAGCTGTGAAGGATTACCTGTTAAGTTTTGTCGGATCAGCCTACTGGAAGTTCATACCAGACCTCCACAGTATATCCGTCGGGATCTTTGAAGAAAACATAGGGAGAGCCTGGTACGAATTCACCGCTTTGAATTATTGTACCGCCCGCTTCCATGATCCTGATCTCTATCTCTCCTATACTATCAGGACTTCTGAGTCTAAATCCAAAGTGGGCAATACCGCCAGTGTTCGGGTTCACTGATTCATTTTGCTCAAATACAATGACGTCGTTCGCACCGGGAGTTGTTAGTTGGATAAACGTCGCCTCGTCGTACATCAGCTCCATGTCAAAAATGCGCTGATAGAACGCTTTCGTTCTTTGCAGATCCCTAACCGCGATTGCAACGTGTGTAAGACCGAAAGTGAGCGAAGGTTTCATCACTCTTCAAGTTCCTTCAATATCTGACTTACGTCCGCTTCTGTGGTCGTAAGCTTTTCCCGGCATATCTTAATCAACACGGTAGCCCGCTTGACCTTCTGTGAAAGTTCATCGACAGAGATCTGACCGTGTTCAATCTCTGAAACGATCTGCTGAAGTTCTTCGAACGCTTCGGTATATTTTTGCTGCTCACTCATGCATGCTCATCTTTTGAAACTATCTGACTGGTGACCGATCCATCGGCCGCAGTTGTAATCAGTGTATCACCAATGTTCAATTCGCCCACACTCTTGACGACCTTGCCTTTCACGGTTGTGATTGTGAATCCTCGTTTTAAAACATGTACGGGATCCATTACTCCTATTGTCTTTTCCCAGCCCGTCAGTTCGATTCGCTGATGCTGAATAAATGACATTACAGAACGTCTAAGTGCTTCTGCCAATCTATCATTCCTGTCGCCAGTTCTTCTAAGCGAAAACAGAGAACTTTGAGAAATTCCTTTTGCAATATTTTGCAATTCGCGATGCTGGCCATTCAACACATTGATGGTTGCCCTGCGGAATGAGCGTACCGTTTGATCGAAATGACGTGACTCATCGAGCAGCAACCGGCGTGAACGATCTGCTATTATTTCTGTTGCGCGGGCAACAGGCGCGGCAAACTCATGAAGTCTTTGAATGAGGAAGTCTCCCAACTCAGTCGGTGTAATTGCATTCCGGTGAGCAACCATTTCAACGACTGTCTCATTCGTGGAGTGTCCTATACCTGTCATCAGGGGTATTGGAAAGCGCGCCACTTCCGATGCCAGGCGGAAACTGTTATATGAAGACAGTCCAACGTCGCCTCCTCCTCCCCTGATTAGCGCTACTACATCGAAATGATGTAACACTTTTCGAATGCGCTGCAACTGCGTCAATATCGAATCAACTGAACGATCGCCTTGTAAAAGTGCAGGGAAAAGGAAGCATGAAAAACGATAGCCCCATGGATTCCCCTCAATTACTTTCATAAAGTCGGAATAGCCCTTGCTTGTCTCCACGGAGATCACGGCGATACGTTTCGGCAATGTTGGGAACTTCAAGTGTTTGTTCTTGTCAAATATGCCCATCGCCTTAAGTCGCGCGATGGACTCCAGCCTTTCGCGCTCCAGTGCGCCAAGAGAAAAGATCGGATCGATATCGATAATGCGAAGACTAAATCCGTGGACCGGATCAAAGCCAAGACTTGCCTCGAACAGGATTGAAATCCCATCCTTCAATGGCTCGCCGAGGGCTTGAAGGAATTTCGCATTTGCACGGATGTAGTCGTCCTTCCATAAACTAGCTCTGAGCTGAGCGACCACCCGGCCATTGTTCTTTTCAACGAGTTCAGGGTAGCAGTGTCCTGAATAGGTGTAATGATTCAGCTTATTCATTTCCGCCTTCACCCAGAACGTGCTTTGGTAGCGCTCAGCGATAGTCTTTCGGACGCTGTTCGTCACCTCAAGCAGAGAAAATACTTTCTTGTCGTCGACCTGGATAGCCATGTAAGGAGAAGATCAATTAATCCCGCAGCCTGCAATGTAAAACATTTTGTCATTCTCAACCTCCGCATAGCGCTGGTGAAAAACCTGAAAAAGGACGCAGGTTGCAATCCGGGGGCTTCCGAAAAAACGCCCTATTCCGACCGCATGCTGAACAAAATCGAACAGGTGCGTAAGAATTTTCCGACGTAAACAGCGAAAATCACTGTATTCCCGGCTTGCACGATCTTTGAATCGCAACCGAAAGCTTCACCGACATTACCACATATGATCAGGACCTACCTCACCGTCGCTTTCCGCGCTATTGTCCGAAATAAACTCAGCGCATTCATAAACATATTTGGCCTCGCTCTTGCCATGACTTGCGCCTTGCTTATTACACTCTTTATCCGCGACGAACTAGAATATGACAAATACAATGCACATGCTGATCGCATGTACCGGGTTACGCGGAACTTCCTTTCGAAAGATGGGTCAGTGAATCTGCATCTTGGCCACGTCGCCCCTCCATTCGGCCCGTTGTTGAAAAATGATTTTGGTGACTTTGAAGAGGTAGCCCGGACGCTGAATAACAGGGTAACGATGTCGTACCAGGACAACGCAGAGGTAAAGAAATCATTCAATGAAGACAATTTCTTTTTTGCCGAGCCGGAGCTGTTCAAAATATTCACCATTTCAGTTGCAGAAGGAGATCCGGCCAAGGTGTTGTCGGAACCAATGAGCCTGATGATGTCTGAAAAGTCAGCTAAGAAGTACTTCGGGAATGAAAATCCCCTCGGCAAGACGCTACGGGTAAACGGTACATTTGATATGGTTGTGGGTGGGATTTTCAAGGAGTTCCCAAAACAATCTCACTTTCACCCAGAGATCTTTGCATCGTTCTCCACATTGAATGACACAACGATCTACGGAAGGCGGCGCCTTGAAACCAATTGGGGCAACAACTCATTTGCTACCTATATCCTCGCTTCCAAACCATTGGACATTAAAGCCATCGAGAAGCAATTCCCGGCATTTCTTGATCGCCATATGAAATCAGACGATCCTTCGGAGCCGAAGACTTCAACATGGACGACGCTATTTCTACAAAAGGTTACAGATATTCATTTGACATCGCATCTGGATTCAGAACTTGAAGCAAATGGCAACATCAATAACGTTTATATGATGGCTGTCATTGCCGTGTTCATCATTCTTATTGCCTGTTTTAACTTTGTTAATCTGTCAACGGCGCGTGCTTCGAAACGGGCGAAAGAAGTCGGGCTGAGAAAGGCGGTCGGCGCATTTAAAGCTCAGCTCATTGGTCAGTATCTGAGCGAATCCATTCTTATTGCCGGATTGGCATTTGTGTTCGCCATGGCTTTCAGCTTTTTGTCGATTGGCTGGCTGAATGAGTTTACAGGCAAATCCATGGTTCTGAATCCGGTGAATGACTTCATCCTTTTTGGAGGACTTGTAGGCTTTACAATAACGGTTGGGATATTGGCTGGAATTTATCCGGCATTTGTTCTGTCGGGCTTTAAGCCGGCTCTGGTATTAAAAGGTCAGCAAACCTCCGGCGGAGGAAAAGGATTTCTTCGCAAGGCATTGGTGGTTGCTCAGTTTGCCGTGTCGATTGTGCTGATCATTGCAACAGCCATCACATTGAGTCAATTGAGCTATTTGAACAATCGCGAACTTGGCTATCAAAAGGACCAGATCATAACACTTCGTTACTATCCGGAGGTGGCAGCAAACTATGAGGCCTTTTTCAACGAGCTTACCAAAGATGCTTCGATCGCTAACGCTGCGAGGTCATCACGAATTCCGACTGGTCGCCTGCTTGATTCACAAGGTTCTGCGCGCGTTCAAAAAGGTAACAGCCTTTCTGAAAGTGGCGTAGTGCTGAAGAATATCCGGATCGACCACGACTTTTTCAGTACGTATCAAATCGATTTTGCTTCAGGGCGAGACTTTTCGAAAGAGAGGGTGAACGATGATTCAGCGTCCTTCATACTGAATGAATCCGCTGTATCAATGCTCGGCCTGACCAATGAGAATATCATTGATAAAGAATTTCATTATGGCGATGTAAAAGGCAAGGTGATTGGTGTGGTGAAAGACTTTCACTTTGAATCACTGCACGAACCCATTGTCCCGCTAGTGTTTCAGAATGGTCCTTTCTTCAGTCGTTTGTCAGTGAAGCTCACCGGGAACAACCCGCAGAATGGCATCGAATCAATTGCCCGCGTGTGGCAGGAGTTTATGCCTAACCGGCCCTTTGAGTATGAATTCCTGAGCATGCAATACAAGAACCTTTACGAGGCGGAGCAAAAGCAAAGTCAGCTTTTCATAATCTTTGCGGGTCTTGCTATTCTTATTGCCTGCCTTGGGCTTTTCGGACTGGCAACCTTCAATGCAGCTCAGCGCGTTAAAGAAATCGGAGTAAGAAAAGTACTGGGAGCTTCTGTTGGCAGCATACTCGGATTACTCTCCAGGGAGATAGTCGTGCTTATTGTAATCGCGAATGTTATTGCGTGGCCGATTGCATGGTATTTCATGAATGAATGGCTAAGCAGTTTTGCCTACCATATCACGATGAACGTAGTTGTGTACATCGTTTCTGCGCTGGCGGCAATAGCCGTGGCGTTGATCACCGTAAGTACACAAACGATCCGGGCAGCAAAGACGAATCCCGCCACGACGCTCAGATATGAGTAGCAGGTCCAATATGACAGGCGGGGAACTCGAGTGACAGGACAAATGACGGCTAAAGCCTCTCAATGCTTTCCCACAGAGTTCTCATGACGGGTATGCCTTGTGAAAGATTTTCTTCTCTCGTGGCCAATACGCGTTCGCCTGGATAAAGAATCTTCGAAGTGCCTTCAGGCACTGATGCATGATAGTCGTCGAGTATTGCAGTGATGGCCGTGTTTATTGCCGGAAAATCAGCCACTCTGGTAACATCAATCGCCAGGAACAACTGTGACAGTGATGTCTCTGCCGGCTGTTTGGAAATGCCTGCAACGGACTGGCCACCCGACAACAGCGTCACTACTATATCGAGCAGCAATGACAGGCCTGCGCCCTTCCAGTAGCCAATCGGTAAGATCCGCTGCGAATCTCTGATCTCTTCAGGATCGGTTGTGAGCACGCCCGCGCTTGTATATCCTCCCGGAACGGGAAGTTGTTGATTTTTCTTTATGTAATAGTCGAGAGCGCCAAAGGAATACTGAGACATTGCCATGTCGAGAACGATCGCTTCATTATTATAGGGTACGGCGATCACCATCGGGTTATTTCCAAGTTTTGGATCTATGGCACCCCACGTGGGCATGTTCGCAGTTGTATTGGACCAGCCAATGAAGATACATCCGTTTCGAGCCGCCCTCCATCCGTAAGTACCTCCTCTCATCCAGTGATTTGTATTGGCCAATGCAACACAACCCATGCCCTGCTGGCGGGCAAGTTCGACCGCACGGTCGGTGGCAATCAATGCGTTAATCGGACCAGGGCCGCGATGCCCATCCCATTGTTCCAGTGCGCCTGTACCTCCTGCCCGCGAGGCAACTGCGTCAACTTTAATGTGCCCGGCCTTTGCATACTCTATGAACCTCGGGAACCTGTTGACTCCATGGGTATATATACCTTCCAAACTGTTCGTGGCAAAGATTGAAGCGCACTCATCGGCTTTACCGGCTTCAAAGCCGACGCTAACCAGTATGCTGCGAAAACGGTCTACCATTGTATCGTAGGGAACTCTCACAAACGAAGTTGAATCCATCATCATTCCTAATTTTATTTTCAGGCCCAATCGCCGCGTATTGCTCCCCGTACAGCACTTCAAACGATTTCACCTCCAGGGAACCGTGCAATGTAAATGCTCTGCTGTCAATTAACCACAGTCCGGCGTTTTTAACAATTGCTAATGCGTGGCAAACTACTTTAATTTACCTTCAACTTACTCTAACAAACCGACAGAACTTCCCCATGAAACTTACGCGACGCGTACTGCCTGGTCTGATCTTGCTCATTATGTTGATTGCTCCCTCTGATTTGCTGGCACAGGATGCACCACCGGCAATTGATTCAGGGGCAACTGCGTGGATGTTAACTTCTGCAGCACTGGTATTGCTAATGATTCCGGGCCTGGCGATGTTTTACGGCGGATTGGTGCGCACTAAGAATGTGCTGGGCACCATGATGCACAGCTTTGCCGCGATGGGCATCATGACTGTACTCTGGGTTGTTTGCGGCTACGCAATGGCATTTGGCCCCAACATTCTGGGTGGCTGGTTCGGCTGGAATTCCGATTACTTTCTCTTGTCCGGAATTGACGAGACGATAATGCCCGCCGGCATTCCTGAATATGTGTTCTCGATGTTCCAGGCAAAGTTTGCGATTATCACTCCGGCCCTGATTGCCGGAGCTTTTGCTGAGCGAGTCTCGTTTAAGAGCTACTGCATCTTTATAGCCCTCTGGGGTTTGCTGATTTATAATCCACTCTGTCATTGGGTTTGGGCCAGCGACGGATTTCTTTTCAATCTCGGAGCGAAGGGCGCTATTGATTTTGCCGGCGGAACTGTCGTGCATATTTCGGCAGGCGTTAGCGGTTTAGTTGCTGCGATTTATCTGGGTGCAAGGAAGTCGTTTCCTCACTTGCCGATGCGCCCTAACAATCTCGTGATGACGATGATAGGCGCCGGTCTCTTGTGGGTGGGTTGGTTTGGTTTTAATGCCGGAAGCAGCATCGCCAGTGGGTTGAGCACGGCACAGGCGTTAACGGCAACTCAGGTTGCTGCTGCAGCCGGTGCGTTGGCATGGATCATTATCGAAGGTTTCCATCGCGGAAAGGCAACAGCACTCGGATTCGCCAGTGGTGTGCTATCCGGTCTGGTAGCCATTACACCCGCTGCCGGCGTTGTGCAGCCGGGCGGTGCGATGGCATTAGGAATACTGGCGACAATCATTTGCTACCTGGCAATCCAGCTAAAAGAGAAATTGCATTATGATGACACCCTCGATGCGTTTGGTATACATGGTGTGGGAGGAATTGTCGGGGCCATTTTCCTGACGTTCTTCATTCGTGATTCGTGGATGAACGAGGCGGCAGCAGCGGCCGGTAGCTGGTCCGTTATTCAACAACTCGGAGTGCAGGCGCTTGCTGTTGGCATCGCCATTGCCTATGCGGGCCTGGGTACCTTGCTGATCCTTTTCATATTGAACAAGATTGTACCGCTGCGGTCATCAGCTGAAGCTGAAATGCAGGGTCTCGACAATCACTACCACGGTGAGCGTGGCTACGGTATGACAAATCCTAACTAGTTCAGACACGATGAAACTCATCATAGCTATCATCCGCGAAAATCAACTCGACCAGGTAAGAGAAGCTCTTATAGATGCAGGCATTACGAGGATCACCGTAAGTCACGTGTCAGGCCATGGTCGCGCCAAGCGCGAAGAAACGGAAGAGATCTACCGGGGTCAGGTGGTGATACCCAATCTCGTTCCAAACATCAGACTTGAGATCGCTGTGAATGACAACTTCGTCGACCCCACGTGCAACGCAATACTAAGTGCCACACGGGCAAATGAAGGGGGTCTCGTAGGAAGCGGAAAAATATTCATTATGCCGCTGGAACAAGTGATTCGCGTCAGGACGGGAGAGAAAGGTCCCGATGCCATCTAAGGCGTTCCGCTTATGAACGGCTCAAGTGTGGCGTATCGAATATGAATCGCCTCCAGTCAATCTCGTCGATCAAAGCTTTACCTGCTCCATACGTGGCGCCAGAAAATGCATGATTGTCCATGCGATGAGGTAGCCAAATCCACAGATCACGAAAAGTATATTGTAGCCAGTTACAATGTTACCAAGCGCTTCATAGTGATCCAGCAGTCTGCCGACTAACAATGGGAACAGCATCCCTCCGATTGAACCAGCCATTCCACCGATGCCCACAACTGAACTGACGGCATGCTTTGGGAACATGTCTGACACCGTGGTAAAAATATTCGCACTCCATGCCTGATGAGCTCCGGCCGCGAGACTGATAAGACCCACAGCAACCCAGACGTTAGTGGCATTCGGTGCGAGCATGATAGGTGTGACGGCAATGGCAAAGAAAAGCATCGATAGCTTTCTTGCTCTGAATACCGGCCACCCTTTCCTAATGAGATACGAAGAGAGAAAGCCTCCACCAACGCTACCTATAGTGGTCGCGGTGTATACGATCACCAGATGCAGATTGGGCTTTTTCAGATCGATGTTATATGCTTCAGCAAAATATGAAGGCAACCAGAACAAAAAGAACCACCATATAGGATCGGTAAGCAGCTTGCCAAATACGAAGGCGTAAGTCTGACGAATGCCTAACAGCTTTCTCCACGGCACACTTTCTTTCTTCACACCTGGTTCCTGCAATTCATTGTCGCTGTGTATGAGATCGTACTCTGCTTTCGAGAGGCGCTTTTGTCGCTCAGGAACTTCATAGTAAATCCACCAAAAGATCAGCCAGATAAATCCGATGGCGCCAGTCCATAGAAACGCCGAGCGCCATCCAAATGCACCGAGCATCCATGGTACTACTATGGGAGCGATGACTGCACCAATGTTTGTACCTGAATTAAATATACCTGTCGCGAAGGCTCTTTCACGTTTAGGGAACCACTCGGCAGTGGCTTTGATTGCAGTTGGAAAATTTCCGGCCTCGCTGATTCCGAGGAACGCACGCACAGCGCCAAAGCCAACAGTAGATCGAACGGCTGCATGCAGCATCGCGGCAATGCTCCAGAACAGTACCGAGACGGTGTAACCCATCTTCGTTCCAATCTTGTCAACGATACGTCCAAACAACAGCAAGCCCAGGGCATAGGCCGCACTGAATGCCATTACAATGTTACCGTAATCAGATTCTGTCCAGTTGTATTCCTGCTCAAGCGTGGGTTTCAAAAGACCAATCACCTGGCGATCTATGTAATTGATAGTCGTTGCAAAAAAGATCAACGCGCATACAACCCATCGATAATGTCCCGGCGACTGCTTTGATAATTCCACTGCTATGAAAGTTTCTGTACGGTGATGAAAGACGGATGACTATTTGCCTCTCACCTTCTGAGCCAATGCAAGTACTTCTTTCACTTTTGCTGTAAGCGCTGGCCAGTCCTTGTTTTGCATAATCTCTTTGGTAAACAGCAATGATCCAAGGCCAACGCAGGCAGCCCCGGCATTGAACCATGAGGCCAGGCTCTTTTCGTTGGGCTCGACACCACCAGTGATCATGAGTTGAATATCAGGAACTACGGGCATGATTGCTGAGACAAACCCTGGGCCCAACACGGACCCCGGAAACACTTTAATAATCTGCGCACCGTGATCGCGGGCAGTAACAATCTCCGTGAGTGTTGCGCATCCGGGAAGCCATGGCCGGTCGTAGGCGCGACAAACTTCTCCCATGTCAACTTTCAGGATCGGTGCAATAATAAAATGCGCACCAGCTTCGATGAAGCGTTTGGCAGTTGTCGCATCCATCACCGTGCCTATGCCCAGCATCAGGTCAGGAAACTGTTTTGCATAGTGCAACAGTTGTACGAATACTTCAAAGGAGTTCTTTCGCCTGTTCGTAAACTCGAACACGCGAACGCCCCCGTCATAGGCGGCCTTTAATACCTGCTTTGCCTCTTCGGCATCGTCGTGCGTAAACAACGGTACCACTCCCGTTGATTTCATTGTCTGCACGATTTGTTCGTTTGTAAAACTCATGATATTCCTATCTCAATAATTTCCCTACGTTTTCACCAGATTGAAGCGCCTCCACTTCAGCAACCGTAACCAGGTTGACGTCGCCTGGTACAGAGTGTTTCAGTGCACATGCGGCTATTGCAAATTCGAGTGTCTGCTGATCACTCTTCTCATTCAGCCAGCCGTAAATGAGTCCTGCCATGTACGCATCGCCTGTGCCTACACGATCCACTATGTGAGTTAAGTCGTATTCCCTCGAAGTATACAACGTGCGACCATCCCACAGCTGTGCGCGCATCCGGTTATGCGATGAGCTAACGGATTCTCTATGCGTCGACGTGATCTTGCTTATGTTAGGAAAAGCTTCAATGGCACGCCTGCATGTATCTGTGAAATCGGTTCCAGATATTCCGGCGCAATTTTCAAAATCTGTTGTTCCTGCGACAACAACATCAGTCTGTTCTATTAATGCAGGCATTATATCCCGCGCGGTTTTACCGTATTGCCAGAGATTGCGCCTGTAATTGATGTCGCCGGATACCTTAATACCCCTGGCACGGGCTTTCTTCGCGCCGGCGAGACATACATCTGCGGCTCCCTGAGAGATAGCGGGGGTTATCCCGGTATAATGAAACCACGAAGCACCATCCAGTATGGCATCCCAGTCTACATGTTCCAGCTTAATGTTGGCGAATGCAGAATCAAAGCGGTCATATATTATTCTTGAAGGGCGCTGCATTGCACCGTTCTCCAGGAAATAAACTCCAATCCTTTCAGGTCCATATGCAATATGCCTGACATCAACACCATATCGTTCGAGCGCCTGCGTCGCTGCCCTGCCGAGATCATGTTCCGGGAAACGGGTTACATGCGCCGCCTGCATCCCAAACAAACTCAGCGACACGGCGACGTTAGCTTCTGATCCGGCGTACACAACGTCCATGCTATCCGCCTGAACAAAGCGCGCGTATCCCGGGGTCGAAAGCCTCATCATTATCTCGCCGATCGTTACTACCTTCTTGCTCATCTATCCTTCAATATTGAATCTGTTAAAGTTTTACCGCAGCACGCTTCGTGTTACTTTCCATGCATGCTTCAATCAATCTGATCACATCCCTGGATTCCTCAGGCTTTACAGCAAGAGGTACCTGGTTTCGGATCGCCTCGAAAACGTTGTTATAATAAGCGAGGTAATTACCCTGTATTGTCTCTATGGTTCCGGTAACATGCAAGCCAGATACAGTTGTATTAATTGTACCCCATGCCGATTGTGGTTCCGATCCCCAGCCTGGTGATCCTGGTGTCCGCGCGTCCTTCAATGCCTGTTCCTGCGGATCAATACCAAACTTCACATATGAACCTTCCGTACCATGAAGAATATATCGCGGCATCGATTCCCGCACAAGGTAACTTGACTTAACGATTACATGGAAGGTGCTGTATTGCATCCGGATATCATAAAAGTCATCCACTTTACCACCTGGCCTTTGCGCGCCCAGGCGAGCATCCACTTCCAGCGGCATCCCGAACAGCACCAGTACCTGATCCAGCATGTGCGAGCCCAGGTTATATAATATTCCGGTGCCGGGAGCTGTCTCCTCTTTCCAGGTATTCGCCTCAATGTAGTTTCTAAACCGGTCATAATGAAGCTCAAACTCTGCAATCCTGCCGACAAGTTGCTGTTCGACAACACGCTTCAATGTTAAGAAGTCACCGTCCCACCGACGGTTTTGAAAAACCGTCAATATCCGATTGTGTTTTCGGGCCAGCGAGATGAGTGTGTCAGCCTCCTTTGTTGTTACTGCGAACGGCTTCTCGACTACCGCATGTTTTCCGGCTTCCAGTACCCGTACCGTGAAATCATAGTGCGTTTCATTCGGAGTATTAACCACTACCAGTTCGATGCTGTTATCGCGAAGCACATCATCAATGTTGTTCACAACTTCAACTGAAGGATAGCGACGTTGCGCTGTTGCGGCTTTGCGCTGAACTATTTTTGATAATCTGAATCCTCCATGTGCGGCAATCAATGGTGCATGAAATATGTCGCCGGACATTCCATAGGATAATAATGCTGTGCTAATGGGTGTCATCACCTATACTAGTTTGGATTTACCGTCGTCTGAATGTGTTTTACCCGTCGAAGCAATTCCGTCAAATCGCTCTTTATGGTCGTCCAGTTATTCGCTGCGAGATTCTCCTTCGTAAAGATCTGCGGGCCAATTTTCAATGCCAGAGCACCTGACTCAAACCATTTTGAAAGACTGCTTTCCCGCAAATCACTTATTCCCGAAGGCAGCAACGCGAGCTCCGGATAACGTCTCGCTATTGGCGCAATGAACTC
This sequence comes from Chryseolinea sp. T2, assembly GCF_037203685.1. NCBI lineage: Bacteria > Pseudomonadati > Bacteroidota > Cytophagia > Cytophagales > Fulvivirgaceae > Chryseolinea > Chryseolinea sp. T2. Next base: position 59,501 of record NZ_JBBCAU010000004.1, on the reverse strand, counting down.
ATGCCCCAATATATTACCGGGCAGCACACAGATCGCAGCCGCATTTAAATCAACGGCAAGATCCACCTCTTCAGTGGCAGCACATCCGGGCATCCAAAGGATATCTCTTTCATTGCAGACCCGGCCCATGTCGGGACGAAGAAATGGCGATGCAATAAATTGCGCTCCTGCGTCGATGTAACGCGCTGTCATTGTTGCATCCAGTACAGTGCCGACCCCCAATAAAATATCCGGAAATTGCTCCAATTGATCCGCGATGTGGGAAAAGAATCTAAGGCCGCGATTGTCTCTTTGATGCATAAACTCAAACACACGCAAACCGCTGCTGTGACAAATGGAAATGACCCGCAAAAGCACATCTATATCTGGATGATAAAACACCGGAATTATGCCCGAATCCCTGAACCTTACGAGCACTTCCTTCTTGCTTACTGACATTCTTCCGTGGATATTTATGGGCTTTTAGGCAAAATGTTTTTTAAGGTATAAAAATTGATCCAAACTGCGCAATCGATTTACTAGATAATTGATATTTACCCCATGACTACCAGATATCTCAAAATTCATCCTGATGACAATGTGTATGTTGCCCTGGCCGATTTGCGCAAAGGTGAAACACTGCAACTTCCGGATAACACTTCAGTACAGCTTGTTGATGATATTGCCGCAAAACACAAGTTTGCAGATCGCGACCTCAAGGTCGACGATGAAGTGATCATGTATGGTGTACTTGTTGGCCGGGCCGTGCTGCCCGTTCCAAGAGGAGGTGTGATCGGTACTCATAACCTCAAACATAAGTCTGCGCCTTATAGTGGACGCACCAAAAACTATAGTTGGACGCCTCCTGATGTTTCCAAATTTAAGGGACGCACTTTCGATGGCTATCATAGACCTGACGGACAGGTGGGTACAGCAAACTACTGGCTCGTAGTGCCGCTCGTATTTTGCGAGAACCGAAACGTAGAAGCAATCAGCGATGCACTCGTTGATCAGCTCGGCTATTCGAAGCCTGATCCTTACAAGGATTTCGTCCATGACCTTGTTGATCACTATCGCTCTGGTAAAACTGATGCATTCACGGAAGTAGTGTTGCGCCCTGCTAAAGATTCGAAGGCAGCACAGCTCTTTAAAAACGTTGATGGTATCCGCATCCTTACGCATCAGGGTGGCTGCGGCGGCACACGTCAGGATGCTCAGACGTTGTGCGCACTTATTGCGGGCTACATTCACAATCCCAATGTTGCCGGAGCGACGGTGCTGAGTCTTGGATGCCAAAATGCCGAGATAAAAACGTTGCAGGAAAGACTGAAGGTGCTGGATCCGCAAGGACTGAAGCCAGTTCATATTCTTGATCAGCAAAACTCCGGAACAGAACAACAACTATTATCTGACGCACTGCGTCAGACTTTTCTCGGTCTGATCGACGCTAATAAGAACAGCCGTCAGCCTGCGCCATTGAGTAAGCTGGTTGTTGGATTGAAGTGCGGTGGTTCCGATGGATTTTCAGGCATCTCTGCAAATCCCGCGATAGGTCATACGTCTGATCTTTTGGTGACGCTCGGCGGCAGCACTATTCTATCTGAGTTTCCTGAGCTGTGCGGAGTAGAACAGGAACTTATCAATCGCTGCGTCGATGACGAAGCGGGTGAAAGGTTCATAACACTGATGCGCTCCTATAGCGATGCAGCAGTTGCTGTAGGATCAGGATTTGATATGAACCCATCACCTGGCAATATCAAAGACGGGCTTATAACAGATGCTATAAAATCTGCCGGCGCGGCAAAGAAAGGCGGTACCGCTCCCGTTGCAGACGTGCTGCCCTATGCAACGTATATACGAAAGCCTGGACTTAATCTGCTTTGCACACCTGGCAATGATGTTGAAAGCACGACAGGCACAACGGGCTCGGGAGCACAAATCATTTTGTTTACAACGGGACTTGGCACGCCGACAGGCAATCCTGTTTCGCAGGTAATCAAATTGTCAACTAACACTCGTCTCGCACAACGCATGCCTGATATTATTGATTTCAATACCGGCGCAATTATCTCTGGGGAGAAATCAATTGAGCAGGTTGGCGAGGAGATCCTTGAGTTCATCATTGATGTAGCCAGCGGAAAGGTCAAAGCGAAGGCTGTTGAGCTTGAGCAGTATGACTTCATCCCCTGGAAACGAGGCGTTTCTCTGTAAACCATCTATCTTTCATTTCCTGGAAAGCCTGGCATTCATAGAGCGCCGATGTTTCCGTTGTATCCAACCATTAATGTGTAACCCGTGAAAGAACTTAACAAGAAGTCATCGCCAGCCGACGCTTATCCAATAAAGGTTTTGCAGTTTGGCGATGGCAATTTCTTAAGAGGGTTCGCAGACTGGATGATCGATATCCTGAATGAGAAAGCCTCATTCCATGGAAGTGTTGTTACTGTTGCGCCGCTCAGACGTGGCCGTCCTGCTGTAACTGATGATCAGGAAGGGCGATACCATGTTGTCCTGCGCGGGCTGAGTAACGGAAAACGTGTTGATGATGTAAGACTTATTACATGTCTTGATCAATACGTTGACCCATACAGTGAATATGAAAAACTGATATCGATTACCGACGTGCCTTCGTTACAGTTGATTATTTCAAACACGACGGAGGCTGGCATAACCTTTCATCCGGGTGATATTGATAAAGACTCTCCACCTGATTCATTCCCGGCAAAAGTAACGCAACTGCTTTATCGGAGATTCAATACGTACAAGGGAGACGTTTCGAAAGGACTGACTTTCCTACCCTGCGAATTGATTGAAAACAATGGAGACGTTCTGAGAAGTATAGTATTGCAATACGCGAAACACTGGGGCTTGCCTTCAGGTTTTGCAGAATGGGTCAACAAGGCCTGTACATTTTCAAATACTCTTGTTGATCGAATAGTTACAGGATATCCCGGTGACTATGCGCAGCAGATCATGGAACGCACAGGCTATAAGGATGAACGGATAGTCGCGGCAGAACCATATCACCTTTGGGTAATCCAGGCCAATGCCTCAATGAATAATGTTTTTCCCGTGGATGGCGTGGGGCTCAATGTAAAATTTGTTTCAGACCTCACCCCCTATCGTACCAGTAAGGTCAGAGTATTGAATGGGGCGCATACGGCAATGACGCTGGTGGGATACCTGCGGGGCTTGCGCACGGTTCGGGAAGCTGTTGAAGATAGATGGATGTCGGAGTTTCTTGATAAGCTTGTCGCCGATGAAATCTTGCCGACAATACCTCTGCCGCAGTCGGAGGTTAAAGAATATGCCACTGCGGTTTTTGAGCGGTTTCACAATCCGGAAATCAAGCACGAACTGAAAAGCATTGCTTTGAATTCTGTCTCAAAATTTCGCGCACGCCTTCTTCCAACGTTATTGGATAGATACAAGGTTACTCAACAGTTGCCGAAGCGATTAGTGCACGTCTTTGCGGCCCTGATCGTTTTCTATCGCGGGCAATGGAAGGGCGAAAGTCTTCCGGTGAGTGACAGCGCAGAGACTTTGGAGGCGTTCAAAGTATGCTGGCAGGATCAAAGCAGACCTGATGTTCGCCGTTTGCTGGCGAACGAAGCGATCTGGGGATTGGATCTTACTACTATTAAGGGATTACCCGAAGAACTTGAAAGGTGTGTACGTGATATTCTTGATAGCTAACAAACTATAAATCGCGAACAGTTACTAACGCTAACAATCTATTAATCACTAACAATCTGTACTAAAACAATAGCCCCATTGAAGGGGCTATTGTTTTTTTATTTAGTGAGCAGGCGATTCAGGTGAAGCCTCTGCGAATTTAATCAGGCGTTACCATCTTGATGATGTCATTCGCGAAGATAAAAACCATCAACGCGAGCAGGAACAACATACCCACTTTCTGTGCGGTTTCAAGGAACTTATCAGAAGGCTTACGTCTTGAGATAATTTCATAGCTGAGGAACATCACGTGACCTCCATCGAGGGCTGGAATCGGGAGGAGGTTCATGAACGCCAACACGAGTGAAAGCACGCCCGTCAAGGTCCAGAAGCGGGCCCAATCCCACTGATTACCAAAAGCCTTCATTATGCCCAACGGACCAGATATTGATTTCTGAGCGGATAGCTTTCCCGTTATCACGCGACCAAACGCTTTGACGTTTGCTGTGAGCATCGAAAAAGCCCGCTTTGTTCCGAGAGGAATAGACTCGATCAATCCATAAGTAACACGCTCTTCGGCGCGTTTAATAAAATCTTCAGAAGGCGTTGAATCAACCAGGATGCCAAGCATCTTTTGCCTCCTGAAGTTTTTGAAATCGGCCTTCATGGCAACCTCTGCACCAGCCCTGTTTACTTTTATTGCGACAGTGTCAGAGTTTCCAGACAACGAGTCTTTAACCATTGCCTGCACCTGCTTGTCGATCTGATCTTTGTATTGTATAGGCGCTCCGTTGGCTTCAACAATCCTGTCTCCTGCGCGAAGACCCATTTTCTCGGCAACGCTTCCTGGTTGTACCTGAGCTATAACCGGAGCCATCCGGAGGCTGAGAAACTGTCCAGGATTACTCTTGCTACTGCTGAAGTTCTCGATGAAATCGGCGGGGATTGGAATATCGAGTTCCTTTCCGTCGCGTTCAACAGTATAGGATCCGTTGGTGCTAAGCAACGTTTCCATGTTGAATATGTCCTGGAGGTATTTGAATTCCTTGCCATTGATCTTTACAATCTGGTCTCCGGTTTTCAAACCAATCTGCTCTCCGATCGGTCCGACAAGAAATCCACCGGACTTGTTGATTTCATCTTTTAGAATGTAAGTATCGCCAAGGAAGAACGTGAGCCCGATGAATATGAGTATGCCCACGATAACATTGACAACAATACCGCCGAGCATCACAATCAAGCGCTGCCATGCCGGCTTGGAGCGAAATTCCCAGGGCTGTGGAGGTTGATTCATCGCTTCAGTATCCAACGACTCGTCGATCATCCCGGATATCTTAACATATCCGCCTAAAGGGATTGCACTAATAGCATATTCTGTGTCGCCTTTTCTGAACGACCAGAGTTTTGGTGGAAAGCCAATTGAGAATTGCTCCACACGCATTCCAAAGTATTTCGCCGCAAGCAAGTGGCCCATTTCGTGAACGGCCACCAGAAACGACAGGCTCAACAGCAGTTGGGCCAACATGATCATCCAATCCATCTTAGTTTGTTCTTTTTTTTAGCGGGAGTAGACCTGCAACTTCTTCACAAGTTCGTTCGCCCTGATTCGTGCCTCTTTGTCAGTGTTTACGTAATCCTCGTAGCTTGGAGCCCTGACAAAAGATACACTCCTCAGGCATTTCTCTACGATTTCCGACATATCCAGAAATCCAATGTTGTCCTTCAAAAACTCGGCCACTGCTACCTCGTTCGCGGCATTTAATATGCAGGGCATGTTTCCTGCCTGGTTTAACGCATCGAAGGCCAGTGCAAGATTACGAAAAGTTTCCGTATCGGGCTTTTCGAAGGTGAGGGAAGGGTAATTCCTAAAATCAAAACGGGGAAAATCTGACTGCAATCGGTCGGGATACGATAAGGCGTATTGTATTGGTAAACGCATGTCGGGCAAACCGAGTTGCGCTTTGATCGACCCATCTTCAAACTGCACAAGCGAATGAATGATCGATTGCGGGTGCACCACCACCTCGACCTGATTGGCCTGAACGCCGAACAGCCACTTGGCCTCGATCACCTCGAGTCCTTTATTCATCAACGTGGCGGAGTCGATAGTAACTTTAGCGCCCATGCTCCAATTAGGGTGCTTAAGGGCTTCCGCCTTAGTTATCGCCTTCAGATCTGCACGGCTCTTTCCCCTGAACGGGCCGCCTGATGCTGTGAGGATAATCTTTTCAATTTTGTTGTGGAATTCACCTGCCAGGCACTGAAATATGGCCGAGTGCTCGGAGTCAACCGGATAGATGTTTACTCCGTGATCATGCGCGAGACGTGTGATCATCTCTCCTGCCACTACAAGAGTTTCCTTGTTGGCAAGTGCAATTGTTTTTCCTGCTTCAATTGCTTTTATCGTGGGCTTTAAACCAGAATATCCGACGGTTGCCGTCAACACAACATCCACGGTCGACATTGCCACCGCAGCGCAAACCGCGCTTTCCCCTGTATAAACTTTTACCAGTTCGCCACGCAACGCTTCGGCTACCGTTTGGTAGTGTTGCTCATTGGCGATAACGACCGCATTAGGTTTGAATTTCTTGGCTTGCGCAACGAGTAAGTCGGCGTTGCTGTGCGCAATCAGCACTTCCACCTCAAATGCATCCGGATGCGCTGCAATTACTTCCAGTGCCTGTGTTCCAATTGACCCCGTTGAACCAAGGATCGCTATTCTCTTCGCCATTCCGTCTAATCCGGATTGTTTTGTTTCTTAGATGCTCTCACCAATGTCGCGGCTACGACTAAATTCACTTTCACATTTTTGCCAGCATGTCTGCAATCTTCCGATCGTTCGAAAGGCGGGGCACCTTGTTTTGACCGCCAAGCTTGCCCTGTGAGCGCATGTAGTCAATAAAACCAAGTTTCCTTACGGCGTGAATGCGCAGCGTGCGCAGGATACTTCCACGAATTAAGTCGTCGTAATATACATTCAGTTTTCGCAATTGGTCATCCAATTCCAGCGCAAACGCCTCCAGATCGCGTGGGGCGCGCGCAAATTCGATGAACCACTCATGATGTGGCAGTCCTTCAGCGGGGGCAACCATGGGTGCTACCGTGAACTCAACCAGCTCTACCTCGCTAAATTTTTCCATCGTTCTCTTCATCGCCTTCTCGACCTCTTCGCCGATCACGTGTTCACCAAAGGCAGAGATAAAATGTTTGATACGGCCTGTGACGACAAGCCTGTAAGGAAGCTTTGAAACAAATTTTACAGTATCTCCAATTGAGTAGCCCCACAGCCCTGCATTGCTGTTGATGATCAGCGCATAGTTCTTTCCCAGTTCAACTTCTTCCAGTGTCAGTCGTCGCGGGTTCTCATTGAAGTAGTCTTCAACAGGCACGAATTCAAAGAAGATACCAGTGTTTGCCAGCAATAACAGTCCAGGCTCGCGCTGAGAGTCCTGATAGGCAATGAATCCCTCCGATGCCGGGTAGGTCTCGATCGAGTCGAGCTGCTTACCTATGGATTCAAATAGCTTGGCCCTGTAGGGTTCGAAATTGACACCACCGTAAATGAACAATGAAAAATTTGGAAATACGTCTTTGATCTTCTTTCCGGTACGCGCCTGAATGCGATCGAAATACATTTGTGCCCACGGCGGAATCCCTGAAATCATTCTCATGTCTGAGGAAAGCGTCTCATCTACGATCCTTTCCAGTTTTTCCTCCCAGTCTTCAATGCAATTGACCTTATAGCTTGGTCTTTGATTGCTGCGAATGATCGATGGGATTTCATGATTGACAATGCCGGATAGCCTTCCCGTTTTGATGCCCGCCTTTTCAGTCAGTTCTGGACTTCCTGAAAGGAAAATAAGATTGCCATCCAGAAACTCTGAACGGCCTGTCTCATTTATGTAGCTCATGGAAGCATCACGTGCACTGTTGAAATGATTCGATACAGACTCGTGTGTGATGGGAATGTATTTTGTGCCTGAAGTCGTTCCCGAAGTTTTCGCGAGATACTTAGGCTTACCCCTCCACAGCACATCGCTCTCCCCTTTTACAATACGATCGAAATAAGGCCTCAGATCTTCGTAATCGCGAACCGGAATATTCTTTTTGAAGTCGTCGTAACTTTTGATGGCTCCGAAGTCATGGTCTTTACCAAATGCTGTGGATGATGCAGACGAAACGATATCGCTCATGATTTTCTGCTGAAAACGGTACGGGTCTAGTGACCACTTTTTCGTTTTAGAGGCAATCAAGGCAGCAAAAGGCCTGGCGAGGCTAGAACGCAATCCCATATCCTGCAAAACTAACAAATAGATCCGATCGCGGCATGTGCAATTCCGCAGTGGATATTCTTATTCGCAACGTTGCAATCCGGTTAAAAGTCGTCAGTAAAACCCTCAGGGGGTTGATTTTTTGGCCCTACCTGCCAACATTGCGAAGTACTCAGGCGTTAGTTCCGTTGAGTACTACATTTGATTATGAAATCGACGATTCGAACAATTCTAATTGGTTTTGCAGCCGGAGTTTCGGGCGCTTATCTGCTTTTTGTCCTTATGGTGAAGCCCGCCATGGAGGCTCAGACATCAGAAACAACTGATTTTACAAGGGTAAACTTCGATCAGCCGGTTAATCATTCATCGGAAATTGCGCAGGGTTATTCGTCGCAGACAACTTCCGGTGCAGACGCCGCCGTAGCTCCTGTCGATTTCAGCGAAGCCGCATCGAAGGCTACGCCGAGCGTCGTTTACATCAATAGCATTTCAAGGGGAGCAACGTATTCTACCTGGGACTGGTTTTTTGGTCAGGGCACGAGCGGTGGACGTACTCAGGTCAGCAGCGGATCCGGTGTGATCTTCACTTCAGATGGATACATTATTACCAATAATCACGTCATCGAGTCGGCGGAGCGCATCGAGGTACAATACAACAAGCGCGTTTATCCTGCGGAATTGATTGGAACCAATCCGTCTACTGATCTCGCCGTAATCAAGATTTCTGAGTCTGGCCTGCCAGCTATTGCCCTTGGAAGTTCGAAGAATGTTCAGGTAGGAGAATGGGTTTTGGCCGTGGGAAATCCTTTTTCACTCGCATCGACGGTAACGGCTGGTATCGTGAGCGCCAAAGGCCGCAGGATCGGAATACTTGAAGACAAGTTCCCTATTGAATCGTTCATTCAGACGGATGCGGCCATCAACCCTGGAAACTCAGGCGGAGCGTTGGTTAACAAGAGTGGTGAGCTTGTTGGTATAAACTCTGCGATCCTTAGTCGAACTGGAAGTTATACCGGTTATGCATTTGCCATCCCCGTTGATATCGCCCGGAAAGTGTTTGATGACCTCGTGAAATACGGCATCGTGCAACAAGGCTTTATCGGAGGCGGCATCATAGAATACAACTACGAGAATGCCAAGAAGTACAATCTGAACACTGATGTAAAATTGTACAGTGGCGTACTGCTGGAAAGCATTGAAAAAGGCGGACCAGCTGCCAATGCAGGGTTGAAACCAGGTGACATCATTATCCGATTGAATAACGTCGAAACAAACTCGCAGAGCGCTTTTGAGGAGGAGATGAGTTACCATTATCCCGGTGACAAGCTGCCCGTTGTTTATGTAAGAGATGGAAAGACAAACAACACGTCCATTACCCTGGTTAATCTGAACGGAACCAACGATCTTATCAAGCGGAACATTTATACAAATGACGCATTGGGAGCTCAGCTCGAATCAACTCAATACGGCGTTAAAGTTTTTCATATCAAGGACAACAGTCCTCTGAAGCAAATAGGTGTGCCTGAGAATTTCACCATCATCGCTATTAATCGCGTGCGTGTGAAAGAGCCTGAAGAAATCGTTGAGTTCTTTGGGAAGTTTAAAGGACGTGGCGCACTGTACGGTTTCAATAGCTCAAGGCAGCAGGTCGAAATTCCATTTGTGATGAGATAAACGGCATATCTTTAAATCTCAAACCTTCCGTTTTGCCACTTTGGAGCGGCAGTTTTCAGGCTGATTTTGAGGTTTATGGATTGTGCAACTCAGTTTCCAGGTCAGTTTCGGGGTTTTCAGAAGTTCTTTGCGAAGAATTTGCCAATACTATGCGAAGCATTTGCAGAGAAGGTCTCATCTCTGATGCTTCCAAGTCCCTTCCAATGCTAGTCCTACCTTTGATCCCGCTTAATTGCTGAACGTTGTCTGCCAGCGGTTGACTAAAATAACTTAATGCATCACGTCAATGTATCCACTTCTGGAAAGCACAAAAAAAGAAACGGACCGTATTCCGGTCCGCTCACTATTTGATGTTTAATCGAATCAGGATACTCTCAGCTTTAGTTTCTTGCCGAGTTCATCGACAGTAGCCTTGAAGTTGGGATCTGTCTTCATCATGTCTTCAACAGACTCAAGTGCGTGAATAACAGTACTGTGATCGCGACCGCCGAAATTCTCACCAATCAGAGCAAGAGTGAGTTGCGTGTAGCGCTTGCAGAAATACATGGCTACCTGACGGGGAATAACTATTTCGCGCTTTTTGACCTTTCCCTTCATTACTTCGGGATCGATCTTGAAAGATTCTGCAACGGTCTTCTGTATAAAGTCGACACTTACGTCGGACTGAATTTCCTTAATGATATTCTTCAACACTTCCTTAGCCAGCTCCAAATCAATTTCCTTTTTCAGCAATGTAGCGTGGAAAATGAGTGAGTTGAGCACTCCTTCCATGTCACGAAGATTCGTATCGACACTATATGCCAAGTACTCAGAAACCTCAGTAGGAATCTTAATTCCGTCTGCGAGCATCTTGCGATTGATGATGGCCAGTTTAGTTTCAAAATCAGGTTCCTGCAAGTCAGCCGTCAAACCCCATTTGAAACGTGACAGCAGTCGTTCCTGGAAGCCTTTCATGTCGCGCGGCGGGCAATCACTGGTCATAATGATTTGCTTGCCTGACTGATGCAGCTGATTAAATATGTGGAAGAACATTTCCTGAGTCTTCTCACGACCAGCAAGGAACTGCACATCATCGAGGATAAGGAGATCAACCTGCTGATAGAAATTCTGAAACTCCTGCAGTTTGTGATTCTGCAACGCGTTCAGGAATTGATTTGTGAAATCGCTCTGATCGACGTACAACACGACTTTACTCGGCATGTTGTTTTTGATCTCGTTGCCGATTGCCTGAACCAGGTGTGTCTTTCCCACACCGACGCCTCCATAGAGCATCAGTGGATTGAATGATGTGACACCAGGTTTTTTCGAAACGGCGACTCCTGCGGAGCGCGCCAGTCTGTTACAATCGCCTTCTACAAAATTGTCAAATGTATATGCCGCATTCAATCGTGAGTTGATTGTTTGCGGATTCAATGCTTTATAAGAGAACGGCGAATAGTCATCGGGTGGTATGGTGCCATTCATCGCGCTGCGGCGTGTGCCGACACCGTTCCCGGGGTAGTTTACTGAAACAGCGGGAGTCTGTTGGTTTCCGCTATCAACGACAACGGAATACTCCAAACGCCCTGTTGGACCCAGTACAGTATGAATCGCCCGTTTCAAGACGGGAACATAATTATCTTCAAGCCATTCATAGAAGAACTGTGAAGGCACCTGAATGGTGAGGATATCACCATCGACCCTCAGAGGTTTGATTGGACGGAACCATGTATTGAATTTATCCTCCTCAACATGTTCACGAATGACGTCAAGGCAATCGTTCCACACTGTTGAGCAGTTGTTTTCCATTGTTCGTCCTATTCTATCGGCTTTTAAAACTTCCATTTGGGAAAGGGAGACAAAGATGTAAAAAAACAGTTCAAGAAATCAAGAGGGGGTTTTATTGATTTTGTCGAAAAAAAAATGCTACCAAAAAATTAGCGAGAAAAGTCAAATACCCTATGAAAATCTGGCTAAAATTGACTGTATTTTTTTCGAATGTCGCAACACAGCATCTACGACCTAATTAAAGTTTCGTTTCCGAACGTTTCACGCAGAGATTGGCTGCAAGCAGTCAGTGTCGAAACACAAAAAAAAAATACTGATGATTTGCCAGGATGGAGTGATAGCGATGGCAATAATTTTTTTTCTTATTACGATTGGGAAGATGTCGGAAAATTTCCCTATCTGAACACCAGCATCAAAACAGCGCACACCTGGTCGAATGTTCCGATAATATCTGTATATGATGAGGCAACAGCCTGTATACAAGCACTCAATCATCTTCAGAATGGTGCTGATGGTGTTGCTTTCGACGTCCGGGCAAAAACAGAAATTGATTTTAATCTCCTTTTGCGCGAAATCGACTGGTCAATTTGCACTGTAACTTTTTTTGTGTCATCTGCTGATGCGATTACGTCGCTGCCCGCGTATGCGAAACAAAAATCATACGATCCGTCTGTATTAAATGGCTCTATATTCTGGACGCAACTTCCGGACGACGTCGCTGTCATAAATAATCTGTTCGCAGAATTTAGCTGTCTGCGATGGTTGGGTGTTAATACTCCATCAGGCTCACCGTTTTCCCGCCTTGTTTCAGCACTCAATATGTTGCAACAGGCATGGCATCAATTGAACGCCGCAAGCATTGCAATTGAAAACCAGCTGGCTGTATCCGTTATTTCGGGCACGCAGATATTCGAAGAAATTGCAAGTCTTAAAGCATTGCGTTTGCTATGGCGAGCGTTTTGTCATTCAAAAGCCACTCCACACGCTGACCTGTATATTCAAGCGAGTACTCCACGCGAAACTATCAGCAACCTGCAACCGCATCGCTCGCTGTTGTCGAATACTATCGCCGCGCTTGGCTCTGTGCTTGGTGGTTGTGATGTCATTAGTGTTATTCCTGAAGATGAGCAATCAGAACTTTTGGTACGCACTGCGCGGAACGTTGGCAATGTTTTGCGTGATGAGTCGCACATTGGTAAAGTAAATGATCCAACCGAAGGAGCGTATGCGCTATCCGCCATTATTCAACGATATTGTGATGAAGCATGGAAAAAATGTGGACTTGCAACCATTGACTTTGATGTTGTGGCACGTGAGATGTTTTCGAGTACGAGTGCTGCTGCCTTTGACAAAAGCAACGTATCTGCAACATGGCAAACAGCCGAAGGAATAATCGTACCCAAAAACTACACGCACGATAACCTTGCATCAACAGTAAGACAATACGTTGCCGGTGTGCCCCCATTTCTGCGAGGACCATATGCGACGATGTATATCACGAAGCCGTGGACGATTCGCCAATACGCAGGTTTCTCAACAGCGAAAGAATCAAACGCATTTTACAGACGGAACCTTGCAAGCGGTCAGCGTGGCTTATCAGTTGCTTTCGATCTTCCAACACATCGCGGTTATGATTCTGATCATGTTCGCGTAGCAGGAGATGTTGGCAAAGCGGGTGTTGCTATTGATACTGTAGATGACATGAAGGTGTTGTTTGATAGCATTCCGCTGGATAAGATGTCTGTTTCGATGACGATGAATGGGGCTGTTATTCCGGTCATGGCATTTTATATAGTCGCTGCGGAAGAGCAGGGAGTTAAACCAGCACAACTAAGCGGTACCATCCAGAATGATATTTTGAAAGAATTCATGGTGCGGAACACTTATATCTATCCACCGGCACCATCGATGCGGATAGTAACCGATATCATTCAATACACGGCGGCAAACATGCCGCGCTTCAATTCCATTAGTATTAGCGGATATCACATGCATGAAGCCGGAGCACCGGCACATCTTGAGCTGGCGTATACACTTTGTGATGGTTTGCAATATCTAAGGCAAGGGATAGAATCAGGGATCGCGGTAGATGATTTTGCGCCACGTCTCTCCTTCTTCTGGGGCATAGGCATGAATCTGTTTATGGAGGTTGCCAAAATGCGGGCGGCGCGTGTGTTGTGGGCAAAGCTCGTTCAATCGTTTCATCCAATTAATCCGAAGTCGATGGCATTGCGCACGCACTGTCAAACGTCGGGTTGGAGTCTCACTGCGCAGGATCCCTATAACAACGTGACACGAACCTGTATCGAAGCGCTCGCTGCTGTATTGGGTGGAACGCAATCGCTTCATACCAATGCTCTCGATGAGGCGATAGCATTGCCAACGGATTTCTCGGCGCGCATTGCACGAAACACACAATTGTTCCTGGAAGAGGAAACTGGTATTACAAAACTAATTGATCCACTGGGAGGCAGTCTTCATGTTGAACATTTAACAGAGTCGCTGATAGAAAAGGCCTGGGCAATTATTGAAGAGATTGAAGCGAACGGCGGAATGACGAAGGCCATTGAATCCGGTCTACCCAAAATGCAAATCGAGCAGGCTGCCGCATCGAAGCAGGCGCGTATTGAATCTGGCCGTGATATTATTGTCGGTGTTAACATGTTCCGCTCCGTTGAGCATACATCGTTTCAGATTCTTGAAATAGATAATGATCAGGTTCGCTCCGAACAGATCGAAAGGTTGAAAAAAGTTAAGGCTGCCCGCGACGAGTCGAGAGTAACGAAAGCGCTCACTGCCCTTAGCGATGCGGCACGATCGGATGATAATCTTCTGGAATGTGCGCTGGAGGCGGCGCGGGCCCGTGCCACGCTTGGAGAAATTTCTCTCTCTCTCGAAACTGTCTTTGGCCGGTATCAGGCGCAGACAAAAATTATTTCCGGCGTATATTCAGCAGAGATGAAACAAGAGAATACCTTCACGGAAATGCGTCAGCTCACAGCGGACTTTGCAAAAATAGAGGGAAGAAGGCCGCGCATTCTTGTTGCAAAAATCGGTCAGGACGGGCACGATCGCGGAGCAAAAGTTATCGCGACTGGTTTTGCTGATATGGGTTTTGATGTGGATATCGGTCCACTGTTTCAAACGCCGGAGGAAGTTGCCATGCAGGCGGCGGAAAACGATGTGCACGTTATTGGAATCTCGAGTCTCGCTGGTGGTCACAAGACGCTGATCCCTCAGGTGATTGAGGAGCTAAAGAAAATTGGTCGACAGGATATACTGGTAGTTGCTGGCGGAGTAATACCCGAACAGGATCACGAATTCCTGCATGAAAAGGGTGCTGCTTTCGTATTCGGGCCCGGTACTGTGCTTACTACAGCAGCCAAAGATATCCTCTTGAAGCTTCTTCAACCCTAACAATCGACCTGCTGTCGTATAACCTGAAACCGGGGAATGCGGAGCGAGTACCTTTTGTTTAGATTAGTGATTTCGATTGACCTCTCGCAATATGAAAACGCTCAGGGTATCCCTGTTTTTTGCCTTTGCGTGGCTGTTCTTATTTAATGCCCACGCCCAAAACAAAAAGATCGACAAAAGTCTTCGCAAGATAGACGCGAGCTATGCTGCCGGCAGTTATAGCAAAGCGAAGTCCGGGTTGAAGAAACTCCGGAGTTCGGTGATATCGTCGATGGGACAGCAGAGTCCATATCTGCCTGGCCTCTATATCCGTGAAGCCCGAATCAACTTAGAATCGGGGATGCTGGAGGGTTTCGAGTCGATCGTTGAAAGCGCGCTGACCAGCAGTCGTTCAATATATGGTGAAAACGGTGTGAACTATGCGGCTACTCTCGTAGACGTTGCTTCCATCTACAATCAGTATGGTTATTACCGCCGGAGCCGCGAATACCTCGAACAATCCAAGCAGATTCTTACCCGCAATGAAACGGGTACCGAATATCTTCAGGCGCTGACTGCAATGGTTGAAGCCGAGGCAATGACAGGTCAGGGGTTCTGCAATGAGGCGATAGAGCGATTCAATTCTGTGGCTGACTATTTTGCCAAACGAGCGACTGATAAGGAATCGAAGGCTGAGGGAGACAAGATCGTAACGGTACGGGTACCTGTAAGCGAGTTACCACGTCGTTACAGCGAGTATGCAAAGGTACTCACACAGACGGCAAATGCTTATGGCAAACGCGGCTCTCTCATTTCAGCAGACTCAGCTTTCAAAGCTGCCCAGACCTGGATCAAACGCAATCAGAAGTACATGGGCGAATCGAACCTCTCTCTTGTGGAGAACAATTACCTGTATGCAAAGATGCTTATCGACAACGGTAATGAAGAAAGAGAAAAGGAGCTTGAGTTCGAAAACATTCTTGCCGATCTGAAGAAACGCGCGAAGCCTACCAACCCGCTGGCAAATGATCTCTATCTGGCCTACCTAAATCAGCTTCTGGTGGAAGAGAATCGTGCGCGATACATGAATACCAAGCTTGAGTATCAGAAGATGCTGGACAAGGCTTTCGAAAAGTCGAGTCTCGTTCAAATCAATCTCAAGGCCGTTGAGTTCGATTCGAAGCTGGCACGCGATAAAACCAAGGACCTTGAGCAGGATGCTTCAGCATTACTGAAGTCTAAAAACCTGCCAAAGAATTATCGCACTACGGAACAAATACTCGACTTCCTCCTGGAAGTTGCTTTGCATGAGCGCAGGTACTCAAACGCTGAGAATTATCTCACACAAATAACCGACATCAGGAAAGAGTTATATGGAGACAAATCACCGGCCTATCATCTCTCAAAGATCCGGCTGGCGTGTTTCTATCTTGATTTCACCAATAAAGTAGACGAGGCCTCCAAGATCTTCAGCGAAAGCTACACACAGATTGTGGCTAAGGAGATTGGCCCATGGCATCAGGACCATCTTGAGATCCTGAACCATCTTGCTATGCTCTATGAGTTCACGGACAATTATAACGACGCAAGTGCAACTTTGGATCGGGCCTCTGATGTGGCAAGGTCAAAATTCAGTAACAAGGACCCTGACTATGGAGTTGAACTGGACCGGATCGCACAATTGCAGATAAAGCTTGGTCAATATGAACGGGCAGAAGCCAATATCTCGAAGGCACTCACTATTCTTGAAGAGCATCGTAAAGACGAACGCCGCACCGGTGACCTGGTTCATGCGATCGAAACACAGGCAAAACTTTATGGTATCAAGGGCTTGTTCGACGAAGCAGAGTCGAACCTCGAGCGCTCGAGAAAGCTCATCTCCCGCGCGAACGTAACTATCGGCAGCGATATCTCAACCGCGGAAGAACTCACGGCGTTGTTTATTCAACTGGGTCGCTTCTCGGAAGCTGACCGCCTTTTAAGAACACAGATCCCTGAGTACGAAAAACTATACGGCGCAAACTCCATACGACTCATTGAGCCATTGGTGAACCAGGCACGGATCTCATTGGCCAAAGGCGACTATACCGAGGCCGAAAGAATTGCTCTTGGAGCTAATCAGATTGCCGTGAAGACTTATGGTGAAGTGTCGACGAAAACAGCGCCGACCCAAAAACTTCTCAGTGACATTTACTACACTCTTGGCGATTATGACAAGGCCGGGCAGATGGTGAACAAGGCACTTGCCAGCCAGGAGAAACAATTCGGAAGAAATCACATTGAGGTAGCCCGATCGTTGTCTCAGCTTGCACTGATCAAATTTTACAAAGGCGACGAAGCTAAATCTGTTGAAGCCCTCTTCCTCGAGGCCCGCGGCATCATTGAAAGCAAACTTGGCAAAGACAATCCTCAATATGCTGATCTGATGAAAAACATGGCGGTGCTCTATATATCAGAGCGCCGTTTCGACGCAGCATTCAATTCATTGACAGTTGCTGAAAACATCTGGAAGGCCAAGACCGGCACAAAGAACAACATCAACGCCGCGAGCATCTTTATGCTCACTGGTGATGTTTACTATCAGCAGAAAACATATGCGAAGGCCGAACAATTCTACAACCAGGCCAAGAATCTCTATGAAAAATTCTTCAGCACAACACATCCTGAATATGTGAAAGTGTTATCGCGTCTCAGCAAAGTCTATTACATGGAGAAAGACTACAAACGATCAAAGCGTATGATCGAGGAGTCGCTGACGAACTACGAGAACTTTATAAAGCTATTTTTCCCTGCTCTGAGCGAACGTGAAAAGGCCAAGTACTGGAACACCATCCGTTCTGATTTTGAGTTCTACAACACGCTTGCTTTCAGCAATCTCGACGATTTTAAAGATCTGTCAGGCAAGGTTTACAACTATCAGCTTCTTACCAAGGCATTGTTGCTGAGCTCGTCGATCAAGATCCGTGAGCGAATCATGAACAGCACGGATGAAAATCTCAAGTCGCAGTTCAACATGTGGACCCAGAAAAAGGAACTCATGACTCTGGCGATTTCGATGAGTCCTGAACAACTTAAGGAGAGTGAAATCGATCCGGGTGCCCTGCAAAATGAAGTTGAAAGACTTGAGAAAGAACTCAGCAAACAATCAGAATTGTTTGGTCAAAGTTTTGAAAACAAGCGGATCACTTTCGACGATGTACGCAAAGCGTTAAAGCCAAATGAAACGGCCATCGAGCTGGTGCGCTACCGGTATTTCAATCATGACTTCACCGATTCGGTCGTCTATGCTGCTTTGTTCCTGAAGAAAGACTTCAATAAGCCTAAAGTAATCATGCTTCAGGATGGCAAGAAAATGGAAACGCGATACTTCAAATTTTATCGCAACTCTATAATTGGAAAGGTTGCCGACGAAGTATCGTACAATATCTTTTGGAAGCCTATTGTTGATGGCATCGGACAATCGTCCACCATCTACCTGTCGGCCGATGGCATTTACAATCAAATCAATCTTGAGGCGATCCCAAGTCCGGATGGACGTTACGTAATCGACAATGCGAACATTGTTCTTGTCAGTAACACGAAGGACCTTTATGTTCAGAAACTGAAGTCGAAGTCTGAGGCACCGGACAACACGGCGTCGATGTTTGGTAATCCGCAGTTTTATCTTACTGCATCATCAAAAGAGTTGATCGCACCGCTGCCGGGAACGGAAAAGGAAGTGGAGCAACTGCAGTTCATGCTGAAGCAGAAAGGATGGATCACTTCTGAATACCTGGAACAGGCCGCTACTGAGGAGCAGGTGAAGACAGTGAACAGTCCCAAGATATTTCACATCGCTACACATGGGTTTTATCGTCCAAGCCAGCAAGTAACACTTGAGTCTGAATTGGGCAGCAGTGAGGCGACGCTAAATCAAAATCCATTGATGCGCACGGGACTGTTGCTTCGTGGCGCCGGAGACCTGATGAACAAGACGTCGTACAATTACAACATGGAGAATGGAATTCTCACGGCATATGAGGCGATGAATCTTAACCTCGACAAAACCGATCTGGTGGTGTTGAGTGCATGCGAGACCGGACTTGGCGATCTCGAGGCAGGCGAAGGTGTATACGGACTACAGCGCGCATTCCTTGTAGCGGGAGCAAAGGTGCTTGTCATGAGTATGTTCAAGGTTGACGACGAAGCAACGCAGCAGCTGATGCTGAAGTTCTATCAAAAGTGGCTCAATTCAGGACAACTGAGGCAGAGCTTTATTGATGCCAAGAAAGAACTTCGCGTTGACTATCCGCAACCCATCTATTGGGGAGCATTCATGATGATAGGACTTTCGGAGTAGGTTACTGGCCTTCAGGCCATGGAGAAAACACGTAACCGTCTTTGAGAAAATTCGGAAAGATCTGCAGGTGTTTCTTTTTGACCTCTTCGAATATCAACTTCTTTAATTCAAGAATGTTGTAGCCCGTTGCTGCGGATACGAAGATCACATGCTCATATCCGGCCTGCCTGTAGTAACCCTTCATCTCATCGAGGTTGGCGTCCGGATTCGCTTTCAGATAGAGATCGACTTTGTTCAGCACGAGAACGGTAACGATGTTGGCCGCGCCGAGTTCCTGCAGTGTATCCGACACAACAGCAAGCTGGTTGTCGTGAAATGGATGGGCTACGTCGACAACATGAAGCAGGAGATCGGCTTCACGCACTTCATCGAGAGTAGACTTGAATGATTCGATCAGGTGATGGGGCAACTTTCGAATGAAGCCAACTGTGTCAGACAACAGAAACGGAATGTTGCCGAAGGTCACCTTTCGAACCGTGGCATCTACTGTAGCAAACAGTTTATTTTCTGCCAGCACTCCTGATCCTGATAACAGGTTCATCAGTGTTGACTTTCCAACGTTCGTGTAACCCACCAGGGCGACGCGTACAATGGTGCCCCGCGACTTCCGCTGGGTTAGTTGTTGCTTCTCAATCTTCTTGAGTCGTTCCTTTAAGATGGTGATCTGATTCCTGATGTTCCGTCGGTCAGTCTCGATCTCCCGCTCACCAGCACCACCGCGTGTTCCCGTGCCTCCGCGCTGACGTTCGAGGTGAGTCCACATCCGCGTAAGACGAGGCAGGAGGTACTGATTACGGGCCAACTCAACCTGTGTGCGTGCCTGTGCAGTTTGAGCGCGCCAAAGGAAGATGTCGAGGATGAGGAGGCTTCTATCGTAAATTCTTACATTGGATTCATCGCCCTTTGTGTTGAATTCCCTCTCGAGGTTTCTTAGCTGCGACGGTGTAAGGTCATCGTCGAATATCAGGTTGCGAACCTTCTCTACAATAACAAAGGTTTTTATTTCCTCGAGTTTTCCTTTACCAACAAATGTTCGCGAATCCGGTTGCGCCAGATGTTGAACAAAACGTTTGATTGTTGTTATCCCTGCCGTTTCTGCCAAAAACGCTAATTCATCGAGATGTTCTTTGGTTTCGTCGGCTTGTTGTGGCTGGCCGATCGCGACGAGTATTGCCAGTTGTTTATTTCCCTGAGTCATAACTTTTTGCAACTTATTCAATTCGTCGAAAATTCATACATGCATGTTTGAACAGGTTACCTTTCTTGTATATTTGGGTATCTAAAACAGAATATTTTTTTAATAGATACCTGATTTTTCGACGCCCTCCGGTCGATTTACCGGTTCTCACATCAGAGCCCAGATTAGATGAGAATTGCCATCGTCCTAAACACGTCCTGGAATATCTATAATTTCAGGATGAATTTCGTTACGGCCCTTTTGAAACAAGGCCACGAAGTACATGCCATTGCGCCTCACGACGAGTACTCGCACTATCTCGTTGAAGCAGGATGCATTTATCACCCTATAAAAATGGACAGCCGCGGCGCGAATCCGATTAAAGATTCGGCGCTCATCGTTGAGTTGTTCATGATTTACAGGCGTGTTCGGCCAGACATCATCCTTCACTACACAATCAAGCCAAACGTTTATGGCACCCTTGCTGCGGCATTGCTGCGCATCCCTGTGGTGAATAATGTGTGTGGTTTGGGTACGGCATTCCTCAAACAGAATCTCGTCTCTTTGGTTGCTATCATTCTCTACAAGGTAAGTTTTCGTTTTGCCGATAAGGTGTTCTTTCAGAACCCGGAGGATATGAAACTGTTCCTTGGGAAGAAACTCGTAGCTGAAAACGCTGTAGACATATTGCCAGGTTCAGGAATTGACCTTGGCCGGTTTCAGCCAATGAAGTTTAAAAGGAACAAGAGGTTCACGTTTCTGCTTATTTCCCGCCTCATTACCGATAAGGGAATAATGGAATACATTGAAGCGGTGAAGAAACTGAAGGCTGATGGTATTGAAGCCAAGTTTCAGATCCTTGGAGCCAAAGATCCCGAGCATAAGAGAGGTATAAAGGAAGACGTTATTCAGGAGTGGATTGACAGTGATACGGTAGAATATCTTGGAACAACGGACGATGTGAGGACCTTTATATCAAAGGCGGACTGCATTGTTCTCCCCTCCTATCGCGAAGGAACACCAAGGACATTGCTGGAGGCGGCAAGCTCTGCCAAGCCAATTATTGCCACGAATGTTCCCGGCTGTAACAATGTGGTAGTGGACCAGGTTAACGGACTATTGTGCCGCATTAAGGACTCGGGAGATCTGGCTGAAAAGATGCGCACAATGTCGAACTTTACCGACGAGCGCCTTCAGGAGTTCGGCACTAATGGCAGGGCCCGGGTAGAGGCCCATTATGATGAAGCACTGGTGATCAAGAAATATCTGGCCGCCCTTGAGGAGTTTAAGCGCGCTTCCTGATTAGGGAAATTCACCCTAAACTAACGGTAGGACCACGGGGCGGTATTTTTTTAGATTGGTTGGTTATCGATTTTTTGTAGTTCGGCAGTGCCTGGGAGGTACGGCGACCGACTTTATTAATAAATCCGTAATTTTGCGCGATTCAATTTTTTTAAGCATTGACTAGACCCACTGCAATCATTCCGTTGCTCATTCTTGTTGCCTTCTGCGCAGTTTCCTGCGCGACGTACAAGCAGAACATAATGTTTAAGATCGAAGATCCAGGCGTTGTACAGCAACAGGTAGCAGTCGCTGAAAAGAACTACGTAATTCAAAAGAACGATCTCTTACAACTCGAAGTCTATACGAACAACGGGGAGCGGATCATCGACCCTGATCTTCAGTTAACCAAAGAGCTGGGAACAACCAATCTCAACAGCCGTGTCGTTCCCGATTACCTGGTAGACGTTGCAGGCGTGGCGAAATTCCCCATGGTTGGTCAAATCAAGATTGAGGGGTTAAGAATCCGCGAAGCCGAAGAGATCTTACAGAAGGAATACAGCAAATACTATCAGGGTGCCTTTGTCATCCTCAAATACGTAAACAAAAGAGTGATCGTGCTGGGCTCTCCGGGTGGCCAGGTGATTCCACTGCTGAATGAAAATATGCACCTTGTTGAAGTGCTTGCCCTGGCAAAAGGGATAAACAATGATGGTAAGGCGCAGAATATTCGCGTACTTAGAAACGAGAAAGTTTTTCTGGTCGACCTGAGCACATTCGACGGCTACCTGAAAAACAACATCGCCATTGAGCCAGGCGACATCGTATATGTTGAGCCTGTGCGGCGTCCGTTTTTCGAAGGAGTTCGCGACTATGGCATATTGGTCAGCCTTGCAACCAGCATATCTACACTTGTATTGGTAATTATACAATAGTGACGTTATGGTAGATAACCCACGCTCCATAAAGATCCAGCCATCAACGTCTGACAGCATCGACTTCAACAAACTGAAGATCGTATTCCTGTCGAGTTGGCTGCTGCTGATCGTCATAGTGGCTACCGTGAACGTCTGTGCCTATCTGGTGATTCGCTACACCAAGAATTTTTATCAGTCGACTTCCGTCCTTAAACTCGATGTCAATAAACAGGCTACCGAATTTGGTATCAAATCATCAGTGGTTGAGGACCCGAGCCTGAACCTTATTGCCGGTGAAATTGAGATCATCCAGTCGCGACTGTTCCTGAACCGTGTACTGGACTCAGCTGGCCTTGAAGTCAGCTACTTCAGCGTAGGACGGGTATTAGATGACGAACTTTATCAGACCACGCCCTTCCGTGTGGAGTTCAAAGCGCACAATGAGAATTTCGTCAATACACGCATTAACATCAAACTGCAGGACGACGATCAGTTTTTGCTGAGTTTCACCGATGGAACAGGCGATGTGCGTGGAACCTATGGTAAGTGGTTTACACTGGATGGCATTGACCTTAAACTCGAAAAAAACGATCTGTTCGTAGGGGGTGATGAAATCGGGTATTACTTCGTAATTAATTCAAAAGATGCCCTGGTAGCTTACCTGCTGAACAATCTGACGGCTGAGCCTCTGAACTACAATGCCAACACCATTCAGATTTCGTTTAAAGACCATAATCCATTTAAGGCACGGGCGATCCTCAACAAGGTAGACTCGAACTATCTTCAGTTCAGCAACGAACAAAAGAATCTGGCTACACGCAGGAAGATAGAATGGATCACTAACGAGCTTGCTACCATTGAGGGCAAGATGACGGGGTACGAAAACTATTTCGAGAACTTCACCCTGCAGAATAAAAGCAACAACCTCGACGCCGATCTTCAGAAGACTGTGCTGGCCATCAACGTAATTGATTCGCAGCGATACGACATGAATCAACGCATGATCGAACTCGACAACCTGATTGAAAACATCGCGAAGGGCAACTTCTATGTTTCGATCTCTCAACGCATTGCGCTGCCAGAATCACTAACAACCAGTCTTGAGCGTCTTGACAAATTGTATACGGACCAGGAGAAGCTGAAGCTGTCCTATAATGAAATCACTTTCGCGTATCGTGAAAAAGAACGCGAAATAGATATTCTCAAGGAGAAGGTGACGGGCCAGCTGGCCATGATCAAGGAGGGGTTTCAAAAACGATACCTGCAGCTAAATCAAAACAAAGCGAGGCTTGAGTATGAGTTCTCCAATCTTCCTGACAAGTCCACACAGTTTTCGAAGAACCTGAGATACTATAAGCTGTATGAGCAGTTCTATCTCTCACTCATGCAGTCGAAATCTGAATTTGAAATCACGCAGGCGGGAACCATTCCGGACTTCAAGATACTTTCTCCTGCGATGATGCCATCGAAGCCGTTGTCGCCAAACAAGCTGATGATTGCCGGTATCGGGTTCGTTGCGAGCATCGTACTTGCGTTGTTTGTGCTGGGTACGATGTACATGCTCAATGATCGCATCATGACGTTGAGTGAGATCGAACGGCACGTGAGTACCCCCATCCTGGGAGTTGTGCCCGCTACTTCGTGGAGTCTGGAGAAGGCAAAGTTCCATATCCTGGATCACCCTCGCTCTATGGTATCAGAATCCATAAGAACTCTTCGAACCAACCTGGACTTCTTTAACATTCATTCGCGAAGGAAGGTGATTACGGTTTCGTCTACAGTATCTGGTGAAGGCAAGTCGTTTATTGCAGTAAATCTCGGCGGTGTAATTGCTATGTCGAATAAGCGCGTGTTGCTTGTGGATCTTGACATGCGCAAGCCAAAAGACAGCCTTGCAGGACAGCCTGTAGACCGGAGCGCGGGTGTAAGCACCGTTCTGATTAACAGGTCAAAATGGCAAGATTGTGTAGCGAAAACAACAATCGAGAACTTTGACTATCTTCCGTCAGGACCTCATCCACCAAATCCGTCTGAACTGTTGATGAACAATGAGTTTAGCAAACTGCTGGGAGAACTGAAAGAGCATTACGACTATGTGATTCTCGACACACCGCCCGTTGGACTTGTGACAGATGGTATTATGGCCATGAAACACTCGGATATTTCTATTTATATTTTCAGGGCCAACTACTCGAAAAAAGATTTTCTTTTCAATCTGCAACGCATCATCAACATAAATAAATTTTCTAATATTACCACGCTGCTAAATGCCTTGCCGAATCAGGGTGATCAGAACTATGGTTACGGTTACTATGAAGAGCCGCCGCGTAAGAGTAATTGGTTAAAGAAGTCTTTGCAAATCTTTAAGGGATAGTGTTCGACTGGGTAAGAAAAAAAGACGCAAGCAAGAATGTCAGCGCGTTACAGGTGGACATTCATTCACATCTCCTTCCGGGACTTGACGATGGCGTTCAATCGTACGAGGAATCTGAGGATGTGATTCTTCATTTTCAACAATTGGGCTACCGGAAGCTTATCACATCGCCACACGTGATGAGCGACACTTACAAGAATACGTCTGAACGTATTCTGGCGCGCCTGACGAAACTGAAAGCCTTTCTTGTTGATCGTGAAATCGATATGGAGATTCAGGCAGCGGCGGAATACTATCTCGATGAACAGGTATTCAGGATGGTTGATGAAAATCAGAAGATGCTCACGTTTGGCAACAACTATCTCCTTTTCGAAACCAACTTTCTGAATGAACCTTTCAACATGAAAGAGTTCATTTTTCTGGCCACGACAAAGGGATATAAACCGGTGCTGGCCCATCCCGAGAGATATTTATATCTGCAGAACAATATCGACAAGGCCCAGGATTTCCTGGAGCGGGGGGTATTGTTTCAGATGAACATCAGTTCGATAACAGGATTCTATTCAAAGATTGTTCAGACCACTGCGCAAAAGCTTATTGACCGCGGATGGGTACATTTGCTTGGAAGTGATTGTCACCATCTGCAACACGCACGGCTTGTAGGCGAGGCGCAGCAGATGAAATACTTTCAAAAAGCGTTGGCGCTGCCGCTGCTCAATAACACGCTTTAAATTCATGATCAGGCCTTCGTTGCGTACCAAACTATGATAGCTGTTACAGGTGCCAATGGTTTACTGGGAAGCTTTGTGATTCGAAAGCTGCTTGAGAAACGCGAGCAGGTCATTGGCATTTGTCGCACCGACAGCGATGTGTCGTTGCTGCAGGATGTTGCAGCGCAAATCACCTGGCGTCACGCCGACATTATGGATCCCGTTGCATTGTATGAAGCATTGAATGGTGTTGATGAGGTTATTCATACAGCGGCCTCTGTCTCCATCAATCCGCGTCGGGCTGAGGAGATCATGAAGATCAACGTAGAGGGTACCCGCAATGTTGTGAATGCGTGCCTCGAGCATAACACCAGGAGACTGGTTCATATCAGCTCTGTAGCAGCATTGGGAAGTCAGAAGGGTCAGACGCGAATAGACGAAGACAATAAGTGGGTTGATACAGCATTCAACAGTGTTTACGCGGAGTCCAAGTACTATTCAGAGCTCGAAGTATTCAGAGGACAGGAAGAAGGTCTTAGCACTGTGATAGTAAATCCTTCGTTCATTCTTGCAGAGGCGAACTGGAACATCAGCAGTGCACAGTTTTTTAAGTATGCCTGGCAGGAGCATCCGTTTTATATCAGCGGAGTGATGAATTATGTAGATGTGTGCGATGTGTCGGAGATCGTTTACAGATTGTTAAACGATGATGTTGAAGGAAGAAGATTCATTGTGTCTGCGGGCAATATCAGCTATCTCGAATTGCTGAAAAAGATCTCTAAGGAATTCAGGAAGAAAGCACCTTATATAAGAGTACCCAATGCCATTCTGGGACCATTTGCTTTTGTTGAAGGGATTCGCTCCGCAATTACAAGTTCAGAGCCAAAAATAACTCGCGAAACAGCGAAACTGGCCAGTACCAAATTCCTGTTTGCGAACGATCGTATAACAAAACACTTAAATTTTAAGTTTCAACCGATTGATGAAACGTTAGAAAGGTGTTGCCAATATTACATGAAACGTTCGGTGCATTAAAAAATACGCACAAACGTTCTTAGCTTTACCCCAGATTTACCTATTTTAGGAAAACCTTTTATTCCATGGCGAAAGAGTATCGTAAAAGAGAAGAGGGAAACGAGCTGATTAAACGATTTGAAGACCACCTTAGGAAAAAGAAAGCAGAATTTTTTGACTTAGACGCTTACGAGCAGATCATCGATCATTACATGCTTCGTGGCAAACATAACAAGGCCCTGCAGGCCGTCAATCAGGCCATCAGTCAATATCCATTTTCAATTGAATTAATCACTATCAAGGCGCAGATCCTTTCAAACCTTGAGGAGTATGATCAGGCTTTGGATATACTGGACCATGCACATACGTTACAGCCAAACGATCCTGAGATCTTCCTGACCAAAGGTTCGATACTTTCACTGCAAGGCAAGCACGCTGCTGCAATAGAGAACTATGAGCAGGCATTGTTGCTCGCTGATGACAAGGACGAAGTTTACTACAGCATAGGCCTCTCCTACCAGAGTATGGAGGAATATCAGCAGGCGATTGAAGCATATAAGAAGTCGATTGAGATCAATCTCAATCACGAAGGGTCTTTGTACGAGTTGGCATTTTGCCTCGATGTGACAGGCCAGCTTGAAAGCAGTATTGAGTACTATCAGAAGTTTATTGATGAAGATCCGTATTCGACTGCTGCCTGGTATAACCTTGGAATTGTTTACAACAAGCTTGAGAAATACGAAGAGGCATTGCAGGCATACGACTATGCGATTACCATAGACGAGTCTTTTGCTTCGGCCTATTTCAATACAGGCAATACATACATGAACATGGGCCAGTACACAAAGGCGCTGGACACGTTCAGAAAAACGCTGGAGATCGAGGGCCCAAGTCCGGAAGTATACTGCTGCCTTGGCGCAGCATACGAAAGCCTTGAGCAGTATGAGCTCGGCTTAAAATATTTCCAGAAGGCAGCCAAACTGGATACTCTTTATGACGAAGCATGGTTTGGCGCAGGTGCTTGTCTCGAAAAACAGGAGAAGTGGTATCAGGCATTGCATTTCTATAACAAGGCGTTAAAGATCAACACCGAGAACGCGGAGTATTGGAAATCGGTGGCCCACGCCGAATTCAAGGTAGGCAATACGGTATCGAGCATCGACGCGTATGAAGAAGCGAGCAAGCTTGATCCTGAGGACAAGGAGATTTGGTTAAACTGGTCATTTATATACTACGAACAAGGCAATCATGAGCAGGCGATTGAAACGCTGAGGATGGGTTTCGACGATATTCATGATGATGCTGAGGTTTTTTATCGTATGGCAGTCTATCTGATCGAAGCCGGACGCTTTAAGGAAGCCTTTACTTATTTGGAAAAAGCGTTAATTTTGGACTTTGATGGTCACACTGCACTGTTTGATTTCTTTCCAAAAGTTGAGACTCAAAAAGCCTTGTACAAGATCATCGAGCAGTTTAGAAAAGAGAATCGCTGATGAATTATGAGCTAAAAAATCTGCCTGAGCGAACGAGCAAGCCCAGGCAATACGGCTTTACTATGGCCATGGATAAGGGCCTGAGCATACGTGAAGCTGAAGATTTTGTGAGTCTGTCTGCACAACACGTTGATATCGTCAAGCTGGGCTGGGGCACTTCATTTGTAACTCCCAATCTGAAGGACAAACTCAAAGTATACAAAGATGCCGGCCTTCCGGTTTACTTCGGAGGCACCTTGTTTGAAGCCTTCGTAATCCGCGATCAGTTCGACGACTATCGCCGTTTGCTTGACAAATACGAGATGAGCTTTGCAGAGGTGTCGGACGGATCGATGGATATTGACCACGATAAGAAGTGTGATTATATTACGAAGCTTGCAGAGCAGGTAACTGTTCTTTCAGAAGTGGGCTCGAAAGATGCCGACAAGATCATTCCTCCATATATGTGGATCGAGCTCATGCAGAAGGAGCTTGACGCCGGTGCCTGGAAGGTTATCGGTGAAGCGCGCGAAGGCGGTAATGTTGGATTGTTCCGTTCAACCGGAGAAGTTCGTTCCGGTCTTGTACAGGAAATTCTCACCAAGATCCCCTTCGAGAAGATTATCTGGGAAGCTCCACAGAAGGCACAGCAGGTTTGGTTCATCAAGCTGCTGGGCGCCAACGTAAATCTCGGCAACATTTCTCCGGAAGAAGTTATACCGTTGGAAACCATTCGTCTCGGTCTTCGGGGCGACACCTTTCTCCATTTTCTTGGAATTGAGCGACGCAATACCAATACTGCCCCGCCATTTGAAGTTGACTAATCCCGGCAGGCATTGAGAAAAAAGAGAGATTACATACTGCTTTTTTTGAAGGGATTAAGTATGGGAGCGGCCGATGTCGTTCCTGGTGTGGCAGGTGGGACAGCGGCATTCCTGAGCGGCATATATGATGAGCTCGTCAGGTCGCTGAATGAAATTGATCGCGACGCTGTTAAGCTCTTGCTCAGAGGTGATGGCAAAGCAGTCTGGCAAAAGATAAACGGCAATTTTCTCACTGCAGTTTTCGCCGGTATCGTTACGAGCTATTTTAGTCTGGCCAGGCTCATGGCTTACTTCCTACGGACAAATCCCATTATTGTACTGTCGTTTCTTTTTGGTTTCATTCTGCTATCGGCACCGCTGGTGCTCAGGGAGAAACAATGGAATCTGCCAGTCATTGCAGGCCTTGTAACCGGAATTGTCCTGGCGTATGTTCTCACCTTACTTGCTCCCATGAATGCGCCAATCACCTGGTGGTTCCTGTTTATAGTGGGTATCCTGGTAGTTTGTGCCACATTTATTCCGGGAATTTCCGGATCGTTGATGCTGCTCCTGCTGGGGATGTATCAATACCTCATAACCGCGTTCGCTAATGTGAACCTCACTGCCATTGCTATATTTGTGTCCGGCTGCCTGGTGGGGCTATTCGGATTCTCGCGCATCCTCGTATGGGCACTTGAGAAGCACCGGGAGACTACGACGGCGATGCTGGCAGGACTTATGCTTGGGGCCCTCAACAAGGTTTGGCCCTGGCGCCAGGTATTTGAATTTACAACAAACAGCCGCGGAGAACAGGTACCTGCGCATGATAAGAGTATATTGCCCTGGGATTACCTCGCTGTCACTGGAAGAGACCCACATGTTTTCCAGGCAATACTGATGATGGCTCTGGGAGTATTCATTGTATTCGTGATTGAAAAAATCGCTGTTAGATTTAAAACGACAACCTAAACATGGAAAAAGTATTCGGCCTCATTGGAGCTACGGTGAGCCACTCATTCTCGAAATCATATTTTGACGAAAAGTTCTTTCGCGAAGGTTTAAGAGATTATCACTACGAATTGTTTCCGCTCTCGAACATCACTGACATCGAAGCGTTGCTGCAGACCAAGGGTCTCTCTGGTCTTAATGTTACTATCCCCTACAAAGAACAGGTGATCAAGTACCTCGACGAAGTGGATGGTTTTGCAAAGAAAATCGGAGCAGTGAATGTCATCAAGATCAAGGATGGCAAACTGAAGGGATACAATACCGACTCGGATGCATTCTTCGAGACTATTGAGAAGTGGTTGCCAAAAGACAAGACCTTAAAAGCTCTTATCCTGGGTACCGGCGGATCGTCGAAAGCGGTTCAGGAAGCATTGAAGAAACTGAAGATCAAGTACAGCGTTGTATCGCGCGAGGCAGGCAAGAGCGATTATACCTATGGGGAGCTTGAAAAGAATCCCAAGCTGATAACAGAGTCATTGCTGATTATCAACACAACGCCTCTGGGCATGAGTCCAAAAACTGAAGCGATGCCTCCTATCGATTATGAACTCATCGGTCCCGAGCACTATGTCTATGATCTGATTTACAATCCTGCGCGCACGCTGTTTCTTCAAAAGGCTGAGATGAGAAATGCAACGATCAAGAATGGTCTTGAGATGCTGCATATTCAGGCGGAGAAGTCGTGGACAATCTGGAACAATTGATAATTGATAATTGACAATTGATAATTTTGGGAGCCCCCTGACGGGGGCTTTTTCTATTTCGGCGTTTTTGTTCTACTTTCCATTCTTGCTCAAACTTATGTCCGCGGCGGGACGTTATTAGCACACAACGATGGACTTCAAGATTACAAGCGAATATCAGCCTACAGGCGATCAGCCCAAGGCGATCGAACAACTGACCAAAGGTGTTTCTGAAGGCGAGGCACACCAGACGTTACTGGGTGTTACGGGTTCCGGGAAGACGTATACAATGGCAAACGTGATTGCCCGTACCGGACGGCCTACACTTGTGCTCAGTCACAATAAAACACTAGCGGCACAGCTATACGGCGAATTCAAACAGTTCTTTCCGAATAATGCTGTTGAATACTTCATTTCTTACTACGACTACTATCAGCCTGAAGCGTTCATTCCTTCGTCGGGGCTTTACATAGAAAAAGATCTATCGATCAACGAAGAGATAGAGAAGCTGCGACTAAGTGCAACCTCTTCCCTGCTCACCGGACGGCGTGACATCATAGTTGTGGCATCGGTGTCATGCATCTATGGTATTGGTAACCCTGAAGAGTTTGGAAAGAACGTTATCAAGCTAAAGACAGGCGAGTTTGTTGCGCGCAATAAACTGTTGTTTGCTTTAGTTGATATCCTTTACAATCGTACAGAGGTTGAATTTAAGCGTGGGACGTTCAGGGTGAAGGGAGATACTGTCGATGTGTTCCTCGCCTATGCCGACTATGCCATTCGTATTTATTTCTTTGGCGATGAGATTGAATCCATTCAGCGTATCGATCCCGTAAGCGGGAAGAAAATCTCTGATGAATCGGTCGTTACGATATTTCCCGCCAACCTCTTCGTTACGGGCAAATCTGTTCTTCACCAGGCGATCCGCGAAATCCAGGATGATCTTGTAGCACAGCTCGGCATGTTTGAAGGTGAACGACGTCATCTTGAAGCGAAGCGACTGAAAGAGCGCACAGAGTTCGACATTGAAATGATGAGAGAACTCGGCTATTGCTCGGGTATAGAAAACTATTCGCGATACTTTGACCGGCGTGCGGCAGGCGCACGTCCTTTCTGTCTGCTCGACTACTTCCCTGATGATTACCTGTTGGTGGTAGATGAGAGTCACGTTACCGTTCCCCAGGTGCGTGCCATGTGGGGCGGCGATCGCTCGCGCAAAGTAAATCTCGTAGACTATGGATTTCGTCTGCCGTCTGCGTTAGACAATCGTCCATTGACATTCAACGAATTTGAAGCACTGATCAACCAGGTTATCTATGTAAGTGCTACGCCTTCGGAATATGAGTTGAGAAAATCAGAAGGGATTGTTGTTGAGCAGGTGATCAGACCAACGGGTCTTCTTGATCCTGAAATCGACGTGCGTCCAAGCAAGAACCAGATCGATGACCTGCTTGAAGAAATTGATGAGCGCGTGAAGAAGAAAGAACGCGTGCTGGTAACAACGCTCACCAAGCGTATGGCTGAAGAGTTGACGAAGTATATGGACCGCGTTGGTGTGAAGTGTCGCTATATCCAC
Source organism: Chryseolinea sp. T2 (assembly GCF_037203685.1). Lineage (NCBI taxonomy): Bacteria > Pseudomonadati > Bacteroidota > Cytophagia > Cytophagales > Fulvivirgaceae > Chryseolinea > Chryseolinea sp. T2. Next base: position 27,385 of record NZ_JBBCAU010000004.1, on the reverse strand, counting down.
TCAGAAGTAGCAACACTTGACCGTGTGGAGATCCTCCGTGAACTGCGACTGGGAATATACGATGTACTTGTGGGCGTGAACCTTCTGCGCGAAGGACTGGATCTCCCTGAAGTTTCACTGGTTGCCATTCTTGATGCCGATAAAGAGGGGTTCCTCAGAAATCAAAGATCACTTGTTCAAACTATAGGACGTGCAGCGCGAAATGCGAATGGCCGCGTGATCATGTACGCCGACTCCATTACTGAGTCGATGCAACTTGCCATCGATGAAACGAACAGGCGGAGAAAGATCCAGATGGACTACAACAAGGAGCACGGCATTATTCCGAGGACTGTGTTGAAATCGAAGGAGTCAATACTTGGCCAGACGAAGGTAGCTGATTCTAAGCGCGGCGAGTTGAAGAAGTACTATGTTGAGGACGAGGAGGCATCGCTTGCTGCTGACCCGGTAATGGCGTATCTGAGCAAAGAGGAACTTACGAAGATGGCTGACCGGACACGGAAGGCGATGGAGAAGGCGGCCAAAGAGCTGGAGTTTATGGAGGCGGCGAAGCTGAGAGACGAGTTGATGGCGATTCAGAAACTGATGGAGAAGAATTAAGAATTAAGAGTTAAGAATTAAGAATTGGGGCTCAGTAGTTCTCTTATGGTTTGGGAAGTGGCTTCCGCGTTCTTGAGGGGTTGGCGGGTCTGATCTTGCAGTGGTTGGGGCTTTTTATTTTAGAGCTCTTTTGTTGAATAGAAAAAAATATCAACAAGCGCTTGCTTTTTGGTATAATTTTTGCTAAATAGCAACTAGCTCATTAGAAGTTAGCAGTTAGGAGGGGCGTTTGGAGATTGAGTGGTGGCCGACTTTGGTGCCCTTTTAAAGGCGAAAAGCCATTTTTCAGCTCAATTTCGCATTATTCCGGGGCATCGACCCGTTTTCCGCTTCAAATTCACAAAAATCACCCTCCGGCGCTAGACAGCCGATAGAGATCGGCTAGAGCTCGGCTAGAAAATTTTGCCAGCTCTTATAGGAGAACTATATCAAACGCCTCCATAGTAAACCCTGGCCGCTGACCACCCTGGGAAAAATGAAAATTATATGGCTCGCTTGCAAAACAATCCGCTTATGAAAGGTGCCTCAGGGCGCATCGGGAAGACTTTGGTTGTAAAAACGCTTGTTGACGGAAGTCAGGTCCTTGCCAACACGCCCGCTAAGAGGAAAAAACATTCTGCAAAGCAGGTAGAACATCTCGACCGTTTCAAGGATGCGAAGTGGTTTGCCAATATCTGGCTGGTAAAGCATCCGGAAATCAAGGCCATGTACCAGCAGCGTGCGAAAGGCACCATAAGAAACTGGCACAATCTGGCGATTGGTGACCATATGAATCCACCGGAGATTCATGAAATACACATCGAACGATATACAGGCGAGCCGGGTGAAATTATCCGGGTACGTGCCACAGATGACTTTAAGGTAGCGTCGGTGAAGGTGACGATTACAGCGGCGGACGGACGGAAGATTGAAACCGGCGAAGCTCAGCCGCGGGGTAAGAAAGGGCTGTGGCGTTTTTTTACTACAGTAAAAAACCAGGAGCCGCAGGGAACAGTGATTACAGCGATGGCTTTTGATCTGGCGAGGAACGACGTTACGGCAACCCTGACGTGTAGTGATATCGTTGGTGAGCAGATATGGCGACTGAAGGCCCCTAAAAAAAGAGAGGGAGAGGTCCCAAACAACTCTCTCCCATCTCAATAAACAACTACCCAAAACTTGTCTTCTTTCTAAATCGAGAATTTTATTCGATTAGAATCATTTGCCTCCATCCCACCAAACTCTGGTCATGAAATTATCTCCACCCATGCGTGCTATTGCCGCAGCGTAATTTGTTGGGTTGTTGGCAATTTCTGATTCCCAGTACTTCAGTCGGCGCGGTATTTCGTTTGACTCATAACGATTGGGATCCTGTGTTGGTGTAAGCACCGGATATCCTGTTCTTCTCCAGTTGGCGTATGACTCGATGTCGTTCAGATACGTTGCCGCCCAATACTCTTCACCGATGAGCCGAAGTTTATCATCGTTTGAAGCCGCTGCAAAGCCGCGGCCTGCTATATAACCTGCGATTTCACCGGTGGTTCTTACGAAACCTGCATCGAAGTCGGCCCATGAATCTATGGCACCCTTAACGCCACTTGCAAAATAGGCGGATGCGTCGCCGGAGATCCAGCCCTTAACCACTGCTTCCGCCTTCATGAGTTCGGTTTCACCATAGGTGATGAGAAGGTAAGGATCAGACCAATCCATGTACTTGATGTTAAGCATGGAGAACATTTCATTTCCCTGCGCGTCGAAAGTAATGTCATCGTCGGCGTCGAGGACATTCTTGATTGTTGATGCTGTGTATCCGTTGGGCATCCCGCGCTGTTCTGCCGGAGCTGTTTCCCATGATGCTGAGCTTTCCGGATCGCCTACACCTCCGGTGATAATCATGAGCCTTGGATCGTTGTTGGCAACCATCCAGTCGACAAACGTCTTGCTGACTTTGCAATCTTTGGAGTACTTGTAGGTGTTCCAGTAGCCATCGTTCAGACCATTCCGGTTCACGCCCTGCGGGCCTTCGGCGTAGTGGATCATAGCATTGTCAGAAACATTATCGAAGGCACCTGCGTAGGCCTCGGTAAATATATCTTTGGCTTTTGCAGCGTCGACGTTGCTGATGCGCAACGCCATCCTCATCAGGAGCGCATTGGCAAACTTTTTCCAAAGGTCAGTATCGCCGGAATAGATGAAATCCTGAACACCGAGCGGTTTGGCTGATGCTGAAAATTTATCGCGCGCTGCCTTCACGTCATCCATCATGGCGTAGTAAACGGATTGCTGTGCATCGTATGCAGGGAACCAATACTCTTCGCTTTCAAGTCCGTTACCCGCCTGCGAATAGGGAACATCGCCATAAAGGTCCGTCATGCGCTGGAGCACATATGCTTTAAGCACGACGCTTGCTGCGTTCAGGTTGGCCTGTTCAGGAACATCTGCTGTGTTGTTGATGACGTGTTGCAGCAGCTTGATCACGTTGGTGTACTGCGTTTCCATGTAGGCGCCGCTGTACTGGGCGCTGTAGTAATACTTGTCGCCGCTGAAATACGAGGCAAGAGAGGAAGTATGCTGGATCATGGTGGCCGCATACAGCATCAATGCCCTGGTGTTTTCGTACTCGGCGCCTACCCGTAACGTTGCATAGGAGAACAGGTAGTTCATGTCCATGTCGGTGACAGCGTTCTTGTTTACGTTAAGCTCAAGCAGCTTGTCTTCGTCGCACGCGCTGAATGTGAACAGCAGGGCGAAGACGGCCGTAAGCATCTTATATGTTTTTTTCATGATAATCGTTTTTAGATCAATTCGCGTAAGTCATAATCCTTAAAAGCCCAGCGAGATGTTTATACCTGCGCTTCGTGTAGCCGGCATGGCGAAGTACTCCAGACCGGTCGATGTGTTGCCCGTTGTGTATGCTGACTCAGGATCGATGTTGTCGACTTTGCTCCACAGTAACCAGAGGTTCCTTCCAACCAGTGAGATAGACGCCGATTGGAACGGGGTCTTCGATAACAACGAGGACGGGAAGACGTAGCCAAGTGAAAGCTCACGCAGTTTTATGAATGACGCATCGTAAACCACGTTCTCCGTTATCTGTGAGTAGCGGGAATAGTAATTGTCGATGAGATAGGAGCCATTGTCGTCGGTAGCAGTAGCCGGAATGGTCCACGTCTTTTCGTTTCCTTCAGTGTCCACGCCGCTAACGGTGAGGCCATTGGTCCGGGCATCTGCTGTCTCCTGATGTAATCCACTGCCGTAGGCAACAGCGTTTGTTGCAGACATCACGTGGCCGCCATAACGCATGTCGAGGAGGAAGTTCAGTCTGAAACCTTTATAGGTAAGGGTGTTGGTCAGACCTGCAGATATCGGGTGACGGCCTGTGGCGATCGTCTCGAAAGCATTTGAGCGCACAGGGTATCCGTTTTCATCATACACAGGCTTGCCATCGATCGTCTGTTGCTTGTAACCGGCAATCATGCCCAGTTGTTCGCCTACGATGTGACGGATCACCTCTCTTTGTAAACGTGAGCCGTCGAGGTTGATGAACTTGATTGGATCTCCGGCAGCATCAATTCCAAGGTCCAGAACCTTACTGATGTTACGTGAGAAGTTCAGTGTAACATCCCAGGTGAAGTTTGCCTTTGATATAGGCGTACCGTTGATGAGCAGCTCTACTCCTTTGTTGCTCATCTCACCAATGTTGATGGTGGTGGTGTTAAATCCGGACAAGGCTGAGATGCTGCGATCGAGAATATCGTCGGTAGTCTTGCGATTATAGTAGGCTACGTCAACGCCCAGGCGGTTGTTGAAGAATCTCACGTCTGCGCCGATCTCGAATTCATTTGATTCATAAGGCTTGAGGCCGGCGTATGGGATCGAGCTATTTGTGATGGTTCCAAGGCTTCCGCCCATGTGACCCGAGCCGACCAGATTATAGGTGAGAGCCAATGCATAAGGATTGGGGGCACCACCGCCCGTCATACCCCACGAAGCCCTCACCTTGGCGAAGGTAAACACGCTGGGGAGTTGCACGATGTCGCTCAGCACGATGCTGGTACCCACCGAGGGATAAAACAGCTTACTGTTTTCAGGCGACAACGTTGAGAACTGATCCTGGCGTGCTGTCAGGTTGAGGAACGCATAGTCGCGGAAGCCAATGTTAGCAGAACCGAATATAGAATTGATTCCCTGCTCGGTGTATTCAAAGGATACCGCTGCAGCTGCCACGTTGGTGATGCTGTGGAAGAAGGGAACGACGAGGTTATCCCCTCCCCCACCAAGCATCTTGTAGTATTTCCGCATGCGGTTTCCGCCGACGAGGGCATCAAATGAGAACTCGCCAACGTCTTTCTGAAATCCGAGCATGACGTCGGTGTTCAGCTCCTGGAGTGTCTTGTTGGTTTCGTTGTAGCTGCCTCTGGGCTTGTATGCTGTACCGTAAGGTTCATAGCCGTCGTCGATGCGGTTCTGATAGTCGATGCCTATCCGGCCCATTACGTATAGCCAATCCGTGATGTCGTAGCGAATGCCGGCCTTTCCAAAGATGCGGTTGGTTACGTCTTCCCTGTTGAACTGGTAAGCTGCCCAATACGGATTTGTCAAATAAGGACTTTCCTGGTATTGCAACTCGTTGCCGTCTTCAAGTGCGCCGTATTTTGACGTCGAGCCCTTCATTACATCGAAGGGAAGTGTAGCTGGCTTTGTAATCACCGCGTAGTTCGCGTTGCCCGGCGAGTCGGACAAGCGTGGGCGGTTCTTTGCTTTTTGCCACGAGTACTGACCCGTAAGATCGAACGTAAATTTCTTCAGCTTGCTGTTCACGCTGACGTTGGCAACGCGGCGATTGAAGCCTGCGTTTGGCATCACGTCATCGTTTTTCAGATCGGAGAAAGCAAAGCGATAAGACCCAGTTTCGTTTCCACCGCTGAGGGCAACAGAATTGTTTAATGTGGCGCCAGTCCGGTAGAAGTCCTTGATGCCTTCGTTAAGATGAGAATAAGGACGGGACACACCATCGAACTGAACGACTGAGGAGTTATCGTATTCTTTTCCCCAGTGGCTGCCGCCGACATCGTTGGCCTCCAGCGCATTCGTTGGTGCCTTCCCGTCGAAACCGGGACCATAGGTCTTCTGGAATTCGGTATAATCGACCACGTTGTCGATGGTCATGTTTGAATTAAGTGTGATGCCAATTCCCTTTCGTGAAGTTCCGGTCTTCGTATTGATGAGGATGACACCGTTCGCGGCACGGGCGCCGTATAATGCGGCGGCGGCGTTGCCTTTCAACACAGAGATGCTTTCGATGTCATCAGGGTTGATAGAGGCGAGTCCATCGCCGGAGTCGCTACCTCCCCACATTCCGGCCTGTCCCATGTTGCCTGTTTCAATAGGCATACCGTTGACCACATACAGGGGCTGATCGTTACCCTTCAGTGACGAGCCACCGCGGATGACGACGCGCGATGATCCTGCAGCGCCGGTTGCCGGAGGGCTGACATTAACACCTGCGATCTTTCCGGTGAGTGCAGTTCCAACGTTGATGGCCCTGGATTCGGTGAACTTGTCACCATCGACCTGCGTAACTGAGTAACCCAACGCTTTCTTTTCCTTCTCGATACCAAAGGACGTCACAACGACCTCGCTAAGCGTCTGAAGGTTTTCCTTCATCGTTACATTGAGAGAAGATTGTGTGCCCACGGCGACTTCCTGAGTGGCAAGGCCTATAAATGAAAAAACAAGAGTGGCATCCTCACCGGCAATGGATACACCGAAGTTTCCGTCGGCGTCTGTGATGGTTCCATTCGAGGGATTACTCTTGATAATTACGTTTACACCTGGTAAAGGTGATCCGTCTTCGTTTAACACTTTTCCCGTTACTCGCCTTTCCTGACCCACAGCATCGCCCGGGCGGAATAGACACAGTAGAACAAGGACAATAAGTCCGTGTAGCTGTTTACTCATAGATTAGGTTTAGTTTAAGGATTTTAACTACGCGATAAATCCGTAGTCACGCTATCGAAGCACTTACCTTTTCAGATGTTTTTAAATAGCCGACGTTTGCGTAATGAACACATTGAAACGGGATACGATTTCTGTTGTGATTGTTTCATTCACATGAAAATCAACGCCATCGTTTGTGATGTTACTGTTGCCGTTAACGAATAATTAAGTTTTTGTATTCCGTGTTTCGTGTGTTGCGTATACCGGTACAGTGGCGTGTGTCTATACCGTTGTGTGATGTGTAAATAGAAGAGTGTGTCGTATGAATAAGAGTTTAAACGCCTTACTCAATGCAAAGCCTGTTTGGCAAAGTCCATTGAATACGCTTTGGAGTCAGTGTTTCTGCGTCGGTATTGCCTTCAACAAGACGAAGGAACTGGTTAGTCCTCACATTCTTTAAAACCTGTGTATGACCACTGCCGTGCCATTTGATTTCAATCTCGTCTACAACGGTTGCCTTTCCGACGCCGATCTCCCGCCTGTGGGGTGAAGACCCAAAGCTTCCTCCGCTGTTTACGTCGCGATATACAGATCGCTGACTGCCATTTTCGCGGAACGTAAGTTTTACGCGTGTGCCTATAGCGGCACGGTTGGCTTCCGTTCCTTCGAGTGTTAACACTATCCAATGATTGTTGCCCTGCCCCGGATTGAGGAAAAAAGAATTCTGATAGGCATCACCCGGGTATGCTCCGCCCATATCCGTATAGATGTCCTGGTCTCCATCATTGTCCATATCGGCGAACGAGACGCCATGTCCCTTTTGAAGATGCCCGACACGGGCGGACGAAGTAACATCAGCAAATGACTTACCTTTTATATTGAGAAACATCCTGTTGGGAATCAGTGACTCGTATAAAGGATTACCAGTGCCGAGGTAGATATCCAGAAAACCATCATTGTTGATGTCTCCGAAATTTGATCCCATTGCAAATGCAAAGGTATTCAGTCCAGCTTTGCGTGCTACATTCTTGAACGTGCCATCGCCATTGTTATGGTAAAGCAGCATTTTGTTTTTCTCCGGATTGTCGATGCCCAGCTTTTCGGCCGCGACGTCTGCCGCGAGCGACTCATCGAAACTATAGTCGCAGGCGAATATGTCGAGCCACCCATCGTTGTCGTAGTCCCAGAACCAACCAGGAAACGTCCTGGCCTCGTCGCGGTCAATTCCTGAGATATGAGTTACATCTTCGAAGGTGGGTACCTGTCCGTTAATGCCCTTGTTCTTCAGAAGTTTTTCTATTGCCATCAAGAGATGAAATAAAAATGTCCTGCCATCCATCGTTATCAAAATCGCCGGAGGAAACGCCTTTGACAAATTGGATTACATCGCATGAAGCTGAAGATGCCACGTCGCGAAATGTACCATCGCGATTGCTGAGGAACAGTTCACACGGGTGTTTCGGGCCTGCTTCATCCGCAGTTTCATTTCCAATGAACACATCCAGCCAACCGTCGTTGTTGAAATCGTTCCATGTAGCTGTCTGGGTAGGATGAAACGAAAGCAATCCGCTTTCTATAGTAACGTCAGTGAATGTGCCATCACCATTATTCTTCAGCAAAGAGTTTGGTATACATCCCTGTTCGCGGCGCCAGGCACCGCGCAGGACAAAAACATCTTTCCATCCATCGTTGTTGTAATCAGTTTGCATGATATTCAGGCCGCCAGTAATTCCCTCGAGTCCTGCTTTAGACGAACGATCTTCGAAGGTACCATCACCCCGGTTTTTAAAGTAGTGCATCCGCTCACGCGTACCCCATCCTGAGGTTACAAGGTCAATCAGTCCATCGTTATCGAAGTCTTCGGCGATGGTGCCACCAGACATGTTGTTAACTTCAAGTCCCAGGTCACCCGCGATGTCCTCGAAAGGGTTTACTTTAACTTCCGATTCATTTTTCAATTCAGGAATAAGGTAAACGGCGGGTACTTTGTCGGGATAATCGCCGACAGTCATGTAAGCGAGATTTAGAAGCCAGCGTGACTCCAGGTCCTGTCTTTCTCTGCTCAGAATATCTTCGAACAACGCGATAGCTTTTCTCGATCCACGTTCGTCCATGTGGATTCCTGCTCCGGAGATGGGCATGATACACGAGGCTGAAGCGTGATCCATAACGCAGTTTGATCTTTCACCAAGGCGGAGATAGCTTAAGGCGAGGCCTTTCGCCACACGAAGATCGTCGGGGCGATCTCTGACGAGGGGTTCAAGGAGACGGACGGCTTTCTCTTCTTCACCCATCTCAAGCAATGTCATTGCCTTGCGGTAACGATTTATTCTTGTTGTATAAGGGTCTGCTTTCGGATCGGCCAGCAGTGAATCGAGGCGACGCAGTTTAGTGCGGGGCTCGAAGATGTTATAGGTGGATGAATAACGCCGGTCAATATCACGGAGGATCTTTACCATCTGGCGGTGGCGGCTACCAACCGGCAGCGTTTCTTTGCTGCAGGATAAAGGCATGACGGACAGGACCAGCAGGATGACGAGGCATCCGCCGGGAAGAATGATTTTCACAGTTGTCGGAATTCAGCAGAAACAATCGTGTGCAATAGCCATAGGGTTGCGGCTGTCGCACTGCACTAAAAAAAGGCCGGGTTCGGTCCTGCAAAAATGCCCACTCGATGAACTTCAGTTGTATTAAATGTGACTAGTGGACGTGCGCTGTGCCAGACCGTTGCGCATATATGATCTTTAGGCCGCTGGTCACACAGTGGTCAATACCTGATATGGAGAACTGCTCTCATCTCCGTCCGGGACCGTTCATCATCAGCCAGCAGTGTTTACCGGTAACACAGCTCGTTGAATTCACAGAACTTGCATGTGTCGGTGTTGGTTGTCTGATCGAACGGCGTGTCGGATACGTAAAGCTCGTGAAGTGTCTCTGCAAGCCGCGCCTTGAATTCGGGAAAAAGATCGCGGGCATCTTCGACGTAGTCTTTGCCCATCCTGAATCCGAATTGAAAATTCCTGTCGAACAGATTTATCCGGTTGATCAGGCCGGCCAGTAGCCGCTCCGTGCCAGGTTTGTTGGTGTGATATAACAGTGCATACAGTAACGTTTGAAAAGCCGCCTTATTTCGTCTGGCGTCGCGGCTGAACAGAGATTCCACGCTGTCGAAATCGAGCTGGTCTTTTCCCGTCTTGTAGTCGATAATACGAACGACATTGTCCTTCCGGTCGATGCGGTCGATCTTTCCACTTACTTTGACCGTAGTGTTTGTTCCACTCAGTTCCACCCGGTAAAGAAACCCGCCCTGTTCGGTGGCCTCCAGTATAAAAGGACTATAAGCTTTATCGTTTAGCAGTATACGCCCGACAAAGCTGCGCACTACTTCCCGTACAACGATGCGCTGGCCCGCATAGTCGACCCGTTGCTCTGGATCCAGCCGGTAAGCGCGAATGAATACGGCATCGATCAGCTTGTCAATCCTGCCATGCGCCTTCTCAATATCTTCGCGTTGAACTATACGATTCCCTTTTTGTTCAACGATTTCATTGTACAGGTGCTCCATGACCTCATGAAGGAAGTTACCCAGTATTCGCGCATCAAGGTCTTCTTCCACTTCATCGGCCTCGCGTACGCGTGCGACATAACGGAGATAAAACCGAAGCCGGCATTCAATGTAGGTATTCAATGCAGAAGGCGATATCCCCTGACTATACTCGTTGCCTTCGTTCATCTTCAACAACGTTTCACGTATTGCCGGCGATTTTTGAATGGTAATGGGATTGATCGGTGACGGCCTTATCGAGTTATGTAAAACTGCGCGTGACATGGGGATGCCGCTTTCATATATGATCTGCTGCAGGTAACGGCTCATCTCGCCCTGTCCCAGTACATCCGTCTCGGAATTATAGAACAAATAGATATTGTCTGCACGCTGCAAGACACGATAAAACAAATAAGAGTAGATCGCATCCTGATGTTCGACTGTCGGAAGACCGTAAGCCTTTCTTATATTAAAGGGAATGTATGAACCCTTTTGCGCTGAAGCCGGCAATGAACCTTCATTGAGCGACAACATAAACACGTTCTTAAAATCGAGATTCCTGGTCTCGAGCATACCCATGACCTGAAGGCCACGCAACGGCTCGCCGGAGAAAGGAATCTTCTGCGCCTGTATCAGTTGCCTGAGCAACCGAAGAAAGGACTTGAATGCGGATTGCCGTCGCGTTGTGCCTCCTCTTGAGTCCGGTGCGGTCGCTTTCGGAAGTGCATCCCCAACGATCTCCTCCATGCGATTGAGCAACATCAGGAAATGAAATGCATATTCCTTGTCAAGGTCATTGATCGAAGCAATTGCTCCGACGGCGGTTGTTATGTTACGCAAATAGCCGACTACGTCGGCCGGCTCAATGGGAATAAAAATTTCACGATGAATGTCGACAGCCGTGGCCAGGAAAGACTTCGGAATATGAACCCAGTTGTGCTTAAGAATCTCCTTTCGTTTCTCATTAGCGCTGGCGAAGTCTGCAGCAACAACATATGGATGTCCAAGCAAAGCCAGCACCTGGCGGTGATTGAAATGATCATGGCGACGTGAGATCTGTAACTCTATCAGCAGTTCTGCAAGGGCAAACATGGGTGTGGCCGACAGCGGAAAACCCATAGTCACGTTGAGCTTCTCTACAGCAGATGACAGTCCATGTAATACGGGCAGCAAAAGTTTTTCATCAGGGAGTACGATAAGCGTCTCTTCCGGATTAAGACCCAGCGTGAGTTGATCGCGGAGTATTTGCGACATGAGCTTTGCCTGGCTAACAGGGTCCGGTGCACCGAAAATCTTTATGGATGAATCGGGATGCAGCTCATCGGTGGTATTATTGTCGGCGACCTGCTTAAGCTTCTTTGAAAGCAGATTAGAAGGAACATGCTGAGTGAAGGTCTTTCCAAGGATGTCGTGCTTCTGATACTCTCTGAAAAATCTTCCTGCTTCCTGCACATTGTTGTTGACATAGTAAGCATCCATGTCCCAATACACGACCGCATTATATTGCTCCACAAAGGTGGTCATCAGTGCTTCTTCCGCTTTAGTCAGCGCGTTGAAACCGGCAAATACGATCTGGCGATCTTCAGACGACGTAAGTGCAGCCAGGTTTTCAACCACCGACCTTTGAAGCATCCCCTCGTAAGCAAGTCCTTCAGCAGACAAACGCTCGTGGAATAACGTGTACAGATCAAGAAGGCCATTCCATACTGAAAGGAACTTCTGCTTATTCGCGCTAACATTATTCTCAAATCCCTTCCAGAAACTTTGAAGGAATTCGCGCTGCTCGTCAGTGAGGAAATCGAAAGTAGCATCGAGCTCCTTCTGCACACTGAGATTCGTGAACAGTTGCTCCGCCGGAATGAGATACTTATCGATCTCTTCGAAGTCGCGCAGCAGCATATCGCCCCAGAAATAAAACTTGTCAAATGCCTCGCGTTCACGACCGGAATGATCAACGGCCTCGTGGTAGGCGTCGTAGAGGCGTTGGATGAGTAATAACTTGTCGGGCACTTTCCATGGAGAGTACTCGGAGAAGAAATCCTCGATCGTGATCATCTTTGGCGCGAAAGTCGGCTTGCTGAAATGCGCGGCGAGGTGCTTTCGGAAGTAAATCACCGCGCGACGGTTGGGGAAGACGATAGTGAGCTTGTCGAGCTGTTTGTATTGGCGTACGATGTCGGTGGCAATTTCCTGGAGAAAAGTCTGCATGCGGGTGGGAAGGACGGAAGCGAATGGGAAATAAGCAATGTTGGGAAGGAGTTTTTTGGCGATGTATGGTTAAGTTGAAGGTGTAGCTGTGGACGTTTTGATCCGAAGGTGTAGGGCTGTGGATGCTTTGATCCGAAGGTGTAGGGCTGCCGCGAATAAAATGCAGGGTCGGGAGGTTTGGGAGTTTTAGAGGTTTCGGGAGGTGCGTTGATTTGAAAGCTCTGTGCTTTTGGTATGGTTTGATTTGAATGGTTAGTGCTTCGTAGTCTGTTTAATTCCGAGGAACGGGAGACTGCGGCTTTGCTTTCCCACATCTTAAGTTCGGTTGATGTGTGTTGTAGTAAAGGTGTAGGGTCGCTTCGAATAAAATGCAGGGTCGGGAGGTTTGGGAGTTTTAGAGGTTTCGGGAGGCACGTTGATTTGAAGGTTCGGTGCGTTTAATATGGTAAGTTTGGATTAGTTGGTTCTTCGTAGTCTGTTTAATTCCGAGACAGGGGAGACTGCGGCTTTGCTTTCCCACATTTTAAATTCGTTTGATGTTGTTGTAGTAAAGGTGTAGGGTCGCTTCGAATAAAATGCAGGGTCGGGAGGTTTGGGAGTTTTAGAGGTTTCGGGAGGCACGTTGATTTGAACGTACAGGGGCGTTTAATATAGTTAGTTTGGATTGGTTAGTACTTCGTAGGCTGTTTAATTCCGAGGCGGCGCGGGGCGCCGCAGGCATGGGAGACTGCGGCTTTGCTTTCCCACATTTTAATTTCATTTGATGTTGTTGTAGTAAAGCGTGTAGGGCCGCCGCGAATGAAATGCAGGGGTCGGGAAATATCGAAGTTTTCGTAATTTATCGCTGCTGCAAATTGACGGTTACGCCCAACTTTTTTAATACCAGATCGGAGATATCATAAGTTTTGTTACCAAACAGCAGGAGCCGTTGTCCCGCCGGCAGTTCGGTATTGATGATGATGCTGTAGTCATTTTCGGCCGCAACCTCATTGATGGACAGGTCAATCTTTAACAGTATGGGGCGCATTAATTCTTCCTGCTTTTGCAGAAATTTATTCTCGGCATCTGACGAGAACTTTTCTATCTCCTGCTGCAGGCGCAATAACTCGTCACGTCTGGCCTTTAGTTCGGCGTCATCGGTGTTGTGCGGCAGGCTTTCAAAATCAACGGCACGTTTCTGATAAGATGAATACTTCTCATTCAATTGACTTTGTAATTGTCCGCCGAATGAACTGAGCTCTTTTTCCATTTGCCTGGTTTCGGGCAATTGTTGGGCAATCATTTGCATGTTGGCAAATCCTATTTTCTGGCAGGGATCGGATTGACCATAGGCGTGTAATGAGCACGCGACCAAAAGCATTGACAGTGTCTTCATAGTTTGAGAATGCAGCAAGATTATGCAGCAATGTTATGATGATCGTGCCGGCCTTTTTTTCCTGTAATGCCTTCACTTTTTTTTACATAGACTACCCGCGTTATATCTTCCCAATCAAACGAATACAGAGTAAACCAACCAAAACATCACAGCAGCGGAACCGGTCGTGTAGTAAGTCGCGAGGATTCTGCAGGAAAATTTTATATTATCCTGAGTTTACACCATTACCCATCAGGCAGAATGATCAGAAAGAATACAATTGATGCAACGTATCACAAGGCTCATCAAAACATTAGGTCTGTTATCAGACAGGTGATCAATAAGCATCAATCTGTTATTACATCAATATCATTAATGCTGGTGTTTGTCATGACCGGAGCGGCAACAGTCGACGCACCTGAATCACAAATAAGCAACGGAATCATTACGGCTGACTTAAAACTTCCCGATGCAAAAGACGGCTATTATCGCGGCGTGCGTTTCGACTGGTCCGGTGTGATCAGTGATCTTACTTATAAAGGACATCATTACTTTGGGAAATGGTTTGACCGCTATGAGCCCACGTTGCACGATGCGATCATGGGACCTGTGGACGCCTACGACCCGATTGGATATGACCTTGCAAAGCCGGGTGAGGCCTTTGTGAAGATTGGCGTAGGCACTGTTGAGAAAATCGCTGATGAGCCGTATGCATTTGTGAAGCCGTACAAGCTGTTGAACGGTGGGAAATGGCAAACGAAAAAGAAGGGCAAGAGCTCAATTCAGTATGAGCATGTGCTGAAAGATCCACTGTGCAGCTATCGATATGTCAAAACCATAACACTTTCAGAGGGAAAGCCAGAGATGGTGATTGAATATCGCTTGCGAAACACGGGTACAAACAGGATTGAAACAAGTGTATTCAATCATAACTTCTTTGTGTTTGACGAACAACCGATAGGACCAGATTTCACCGTTACGTTTCCTTTTACTCCATCAGGAGAACCAAAAGGCAAGCCAACGGCCGGCATACTGGACGGAAAGGTCATTCGCTATCGCGAAGTGATAAACAAGGGTGAACAATTTGCCGTTGCACCTCTTACCGGTTTTGGATCTGGCGCAAATGACTACGACCTTGTCGTATCGAATGAAAAGACGAAGATGTCTGTGAGGATCGTGGGCGATCAGCCGATCGTAAAGTTTGTGTACTGGTCATCGGCACGCACGCTTTGTCCGGAGCCGTATACCCGTGTCGTTGCCGATCCTGGCAAGGAGATAAACTGGAAGATCACTTATACATTTTCAGCTGACGAAGTTAAGAATTGAAAACGTCATCAGCCGACGGACAATTCGGTGATGCTTGCCAGGTGATGATCGTCGTGTTCGGCTACAAACAGAAACAAATCAATCACGCGCATGGGCGTTTTGAGACGGGGATGGAGCGAAGAACGGAAGACATCATCACCCTTCAGTGACTTCAGTTGATTGATGGTTAACTCTCTCAGCATTCCAAAGTTATCGAGAAGATCACGTGGAGATTCTTCGTTGTGATTAGCTTCGTTGGTTTGCTGGTTTGTCAGGTCTGTTGGACGCATCTCGGGTGCTCCGGCAAGGATATCTTCCAGGCGTCCCTGCCACAACGGCTCGAGGTCTGATAAATGTCCAACGTGTTCGAGGATAGACCATTTGCCGTCGGGCTTTACTTTGTAACGGGACGGATCGATTTTTCTTATTTTCTCTGCGAGGCGTATGGGTGTTCCCTCCAACCTTTCGATTAATGTTGGCAGGGTGTTCTGGTCCGCTGAAAAATCAAACTTCCTTTCAAACCACTTTACTCGTTCCATGTGCTTCGTTGAATGTTGTGCCCATTCGGAATGAAAGTTAGTGAATTGGATGATTTCATAGAAGGTCTGTGGGTGAATTGAAAGTGCAGCGGGGTAGTAGTAGTCGAATGGGTAGGGTCGCCACGCGAATAAAATGCAGGGTCGGGAGTTTGGGGAGTTTTAGAGTTTTCGGGAGGCACTTTGATTTGAACATTCGGTACGGTTAATATGGTTAGTTTGGATTCGTTGGTGCTTCGTAGTCAGTTTAATTCCGAGGCAGCGCGGAGCGCCGCAGGCAGGGGAGACTGCGGCTTTGCTTTCCCACATTTTAAATCCGTTTGATGTGTGTGCCTAACGTTCAAATCAAAGTGCCTCCCAAAAACTCTAAAACTCCCATACCTCCTGAACCTGCATTTTATTCGCGTGGCGCCCCACACATTTGACTACTCCAACATCAACCGAACTTAAAATGTGGGAAAGCAAAGCCGCAGTCTCCCCTGCCTGCGGCGCTCCGCGCTGCCTCGGAATTAAACAGACTACGAAGCACCAACGAATCCAAACTAACCCATAGCAAACGTACCGAACGTTCAAATCAAAGTGCCTCCCGAAAACTCTAAAACTCCCAGACCTCCCGACCCTGCATTTTTTCGCGTGGCGCCCCACACATTTGACTACGACAACATCAACCGAACTTATAATGTGGGAAAGCAAAGCCGCAGTCTCCCCTGCCTGCGGCGCTCCGCGCTGTCTCGGAATTAAACAGACTACGAAGTGCAAGCCATCCAAAACAAGCCATAGCAAACGCGCAAAGCCTTCAAATCAACGCACCTCCCGAAAACTCTAAAACTCCCAGACCTCCCGATCCCGCATTTTCTTTCCTCGGCGGCCCTACACATGACCGACAATTTTAAATTCATGTGATGTGTGTAGCGGTGAATGTACAGGCTTCCGAATGAAATGCAGGGCCGCTGGCAAAGTGTCGGTTCGGCTGCTCCGGAAGTTTCGCTATATTAGTCGGATCCCAGTATCAATCATTCAGAATTATGCCGACGAATATTTCATTTACCGGAGGCCCGAACATTGCCATTAAGATCCCTCGCAGTAAGTACGCCGATACCGTAAAATTCTATCGCGATGTATTAAAGCTCGACGTTGAAGAGCAGCCTATCGATAGTGCAACGGTGTCAAGGACACATCGTGTTAAGTTCGGAACCAACGTTGTTTGGCTCGATTGTGTAGACAATTATACCCACGCGGAAACGTGGCTGGAGCTGAGAACAGCAGATGTACCGTTGGCGGCCGACTATCTGCGCACACACGGGGTGGCTACTGTAGACGAACTTGAGAAAATTCCCAAGGAAATGCATTGGGTGATGGACCCTGCCGGCACCGTGCTCCTTCTTTGTAAACCTGGTCAATAGCACAAATATTACCGTTATGCAAAAACCCACCTCTGAAATCTTTACGACTCTTCAGGAGTTTACGGAGCCATCCTTACGGGATGAGCTGCTGAATGCCGGAACATTAATATCTGCCGGCGCTGGTGACATGCTCATTCGAGAGGGCCAATACCTGGACTTTCTACCGTTGGTCATCAACGGATTGATCCGGGTCTACCGCAACAACGATGATGATCGCGAGGTATTACTCTATTATGTTCAGCCTGGTCAGACCTGCATGATGTCTTTGTCGTCGGCTTATTTTGACTACCACAGCGCAGCAAACGGAATCGCGGTCGAGCCGACTCAGTTATTGATCTTACCTTCGCGACTCATATCGGAATGGCAGTTAAAATATCCATCGTGGAATCGTTTCATCCTCTCGACGTACAAGCTGAGGTATGACGAACTGTTGAAATCATTTGGCAACGTCGTATTCAAGCCCATCAACGCTCGCCTTCAGGAATATCTGAAAAACTACTCGACGTCTCAACAAACGCGCACCATTCCATTGTCGCATCAAACGCTTGCCAATGAGCTTGGAACAACCCGCGTTGTTGTCTCGAGGATCCTGAAGGACATGGAGAAAACAAACATAGTAAAGCTGAGCCGGGGATCCATCACCTTGCGTTAGCTGGCTCTACTTAAGGAGTAATGACTATGATTTGTGTCGCGTCTATCCGACAGAAAAAAACATCCTTATGTAACTTTTGATACACATTGTTGGGTTGCATTGTTTTTATAATTGTGTGACATCAAACACCATTATGAAGGCACGACTTTTATTCACGTGCGGACTATTAATCTGCGTGTTGTCTGCACATGCTCAATCGCCAAACCCCAACAAAATGAAGATACTAATCCATCTGACGCAAGGTGCTGAGAACCCTACGGTAGCAGCTCTCGCATTGCTGGTTGCACGCACTGCTATAGAGGAAGGCCACCAGGTGAGCATTTTCCTTGCGGGGGATGCAGTGCCATTGATACGCGATGCCAATATGGATAACGTTACCGGCGTGGGCACTGGAAAGATCCGTGATCACTACGACGCTATCGTTAAGGGTGGAGGTAAGTTTTATCTATCCGGTATGTCAAGCAAAGCGCGCGGGATTCAGGAAACCGAGCTCACGGGCAAGCCCGCCGAGTTTGCTCCTCCCTCCTATTTGCTAAAACTGGCAATAGAAAGTGATCGGATGTTTGTGTACTAGATATTCATAATCAAAATTTCAACACTATGTCAAAAGTAATACGTTGCCGGGATGTCGGATTTGACTGTAACGGCGTGATCAAGGCGGCTACAGAAACTGAAGCGCTTGCCATGGCGGCAGAGCATGCTAAAACTGTGCATGGGGTCAAGGACATTACCCCTGAGATCGTACAGAAAATTAAGTCGGTGATGCGCGACGAAAATTAGTCTCGGGCGGAAGATCCGGCCATCTGTTGTTTAGTGGCATTCATTCTGATTGCCACTCCAACTAAATGACGGCTTTGTGTGTCTAAGCATGCAGCGCCGAATGAAAGTCGAAATTTTTAAAATTGATCCGACCGATACACAGTCGTTCAGTCGATTGCTGACGGTCTTCGCTGAAGTATTCGGCATGACCGGATTTCAACCGCCTCCGGAGGAACATCTTATTACTGTTCTTCAAAAGGAATCATTCTTCTCCTATGCTGCCACTGTTTCGGACGTTTTAATCGGTGGCGTTACCTGCTACGTTCTATCCCCTTACTACTCCGCCTCACCTTACGTGTATATTTTCGACCTGGCGGTCCTTCCACGTTTTCAGAGACTTGGATTCGGCCGGCGCCTGGTGCAGGCAGTGATTCAACACGGCCGGGAGCTCGGGGCTGAAGAGGTTTTTGTTCAGGCAGATGACATAGACACGCATGCCCTGGAGTTTTACAGGGCCATTGGTGGCATGGCTGAGAAAGTAACTCATTTTACATATCCCCTAAGGAAACCTCCCATTATATGACCCAAAAAAAACGTTTCTTGCTTCGACAAGTCATCGTTATGTCAACGTTGCTTTTTGTTATTATTCTACTGATCGCGACAAGCTCAGGAAGGTAATCATTCACTTTTTTACTATCTGTCGGACGATAATCTGGCGACAATCTTTCCCTGTAAACCTTCCGGACGCGGATGTCTATGAATGGGTTTATCGGTTGTTTTCATTAGCTTCATGATTCGTTAACAATGTTTTCCTTTATTGAAAGCATTAAACTGAATCTACATGAAACGACTTCTATGTGCGGTGCTGCTGCTGGCAACAACCGTTACCTGGGCCCAGACGAAAATCGCTGGTTTTGTTTTTGACGACACTAACGGGAACGGAAAGAAGGACCGGAAAGAGAAAGGTCTCGCCGGCGTTGCAGTGTCCAATGGCATTGACGTGGTGGCAACGGATGGGAATGGCGCATACTCGCTTACTGTTGGGAATGACAACATCATTTTCGTCAGCAAACCCTCAGGATATCAGGTGGCTATGAACGACAGAAAGCTGCCGGCGTTCTATTACATTCATAAACCAGCCGGGTCGCCGACGAGTTTTAAGTATTCAGGAGTGCCGGCGACAGGGAAACTGCCCAGGCAAGTCGACTTCGCGCTTCACGCTGTGACTGAACCTGACAACTATACGGCTCTCATCTTCGGGGACCCTCAGCCTTACGATACGACAGAACTTAACTATTTTGAGAAAGCGGTTATTTCTGAGGTTGAGAATATCAAAGGCATAAGTCTCGGGATCAGTCTTGGCGACATTGTGGGTGATAACCTCGACCTGCACCTGCCTTATCTTGAGGCGATGAAGCGGATAGGCGTGCCGTGGTACAATGTGATGGGCAATCATGACATCAACTACGAGGCGCTTGTGGACTCGCTGGCTGACGAAAGTTTTGAGGCCCACTTTGGACCTGCTAACTATTCATTCAACTATGGACAGGTACATTATGTTATTCTCGATGACGTACTTTATCCCGATCCCCGTGACGGCAAAGGTTACCAGGGAGGGTTTACAAAGTCGCAGCTGAAATACCTCGAGAATGACTTAAAGCAGGTCGACAAGAACAAACTTGTG
Source organism: Chryseolinea sp. T2 (assembly GCF_037203685.1). Lineage (NCBI taxonomy): Bacteria > Pseudomonadati > Bacteroidota > Cytophagia > Cytophagales > Fulvivirgaceae > Chryseolinea > Chryseolinea sp. T2. The sequence goes on along the minus strand of NZ_JBBCAU010000004.1, from coordinate 7,421 downwards.
ATCCTTTCATTTCACATTCCTTTGCAACAATATGAAGACTCGTACCGCACCGAAGACCGTCAGAAAGTATTCGATTTGCTAAAGGATTTTTCAAATGCTTTGATCTTGTCGGCGCACACTCACCTTCAGCGAAACGACTTCTATACGAAAGATGATGGCTGGCAGGGAGCTAAGCCACTGCACGAATACAACGCAGGCACTACATCGGGCGACTGGTATTCGGGAGAATTCAATCAGCAGGGAGTTCCCGCCTCAACGATGCGTGACGGCACTCCCAAAGGCTATGCGTTTATAGAGTTTGCCGGCAACCAGTACTCTATCCGCTATAAAGTTGCGGGCAAGCCCGACAACTATCAGATGGAAATCTTTGCCCCTAAGGCGATCCCATCATACAGGAATACCTCTGCAGGGATCTACACAAACTTCTTTATGGGCACTCCAACCGATGAGGTTACCTACAGGATAGATAACGGTGAGTGGAAGAAGATGACTTATGTGAAAGACGCAGACCCGGCGTTCGTAGCGACGTTGTTCCGGTGGGACCTGGCCGATAACCTGCTTGCCCCAAGAAGGCCGAGCAATGCCGTCGACTGTACACATTTATGGCGCGGAACCTTTCCCTCTGGTTTGTCCGTTGGAGCGCATACAATAGAGATCAAAGCCGTCGACCGGTATGGTAAGGCTCATTCAGGAGAAAAAAAGTTTGACGTACAGGGCCTGACATCTTCAGGCAAGTGACATGGAAAGTATTACAGACAAAGATTTCAGCAAAACATCATTCAGGGAACATCCGCTCGCCAGAGGAGAATATGAAAACTGCACTTTCTCCGATTGTGATTTTTCCGATTGCGACCTGATGCATTTCAGGTTTATTGATTGCCGCTTCATCACGTGCAATCTGAGCCTCATCAAGACGAACGACACCTCGTTTCAGCAGGCGTCCTTTAAAGGATGCAAGATGCTGGGCGTGCGCTTCGATCTTTGCAAGACCTTTAACCTGTCGTTCACGTTCGATAATTGCACGCTTGATCACAGTTCATTTTACAGGCTCAACATTAAGAAGACAGTTTTCCGCGACTGTGGATTGAAGTCCGTCGACTTCACAGCGTGCGATCTTTCCGGTTCATCGTTCGCCAGATGCAATTTTGCTGATGCGATGATAGACCGGGCGAACCTCGAAAAGGCCGACTTCCGCGACGCCATCAACTATAGGATTGATCCGGAGGTGAACAAGATGAAGAAGGCACGGTTCTCCACCGATGGGCTTCCGGGGCTTCTGGCCAAATATGATATTCTTATTGAGTGACCTGAAGTTGTAGCGAAGGAAGAGTTGCTGAACGAGGTTAAAGCGGTTGTTTTTCGTCATTCGCTTTATATCTTTCGGGGCTATGCGTTTATTACTTGCCACTACTCTCCTGCTCATCGGTGCACTGACCGCTGCAGCGCAGGCGCCCACCCTCTACGAAATATCATTTGAAAACGCGGTTCACCATCAGGCCCAGGTGAAGGTGACCTTTCCGAATCTTCCGCTGGAAGTGCTGGAAGTCCGCATGAGCCGCTCCTCGCCAGGGCGCTACGCGATCCATGAGTTTGCCAAGAATGTATTCAATGTAAAAGCCTTCGACGGCAAGGGGAAACAACTCGTCGTGACGCGCCCGGATCCCTATCAGTGGAATGTGTCGGGTCACGATGGTACCGTGGTATTTACTTACACCATCTTTGGTGATCGCGGTGATGGCACCTACATGCAGGTGGACGAATCGCATGCGCACCTCAATATGCCTGCAACATTCGTATTTGCCCGTGGCCTTGATTACCGGCCGGCAAGGGTACACTACCAGGTACCTGCGGGATCAAACTGGAAGGTTGCAACTCAGCTCAAACCAATCGACGACTTCACCTTCTTTGCACCGAATCTTCAGTACCTGATGGACAGCCCGGCGGAGATCAGCAATTTTAAACTGCACGCGTTCGATGTGGAATCGAGCGGGAAAACTTATAGCATTCGTGTAGCGCTGCATCACGATGCAACACCCGAAGCGATAGCTCAATATGTAGATGGCGTGAAGAAAATTGTTGCGCAGGAAAAGGCCGTTTTTGGTGAGCTGCCCAACTACGATTACGGCACGTATACTTTTCTTGCCTGCTATTCACCACGATCGAGCGGAGATGGAATGGAGCATCGGAATTCGACTTTTGTAACGGGACCGTTAAACGCCAGGCCGTTGACCGGTGCATTGAGCACCGTGTCGCATGAGTTCTTTCACTGCTGGAATGTGGAGCGCATCAGGCCCGCGGCATTGGAGCCATTCGATTTTGAAGAGGCCAACATGTCGGGCGAGCTCTGGTTTGCGGAAGGATTTACCAATTATTACACTTCGCTCATCTTATGCAGGTCTGGGCTGCTAAGCAGAAAAGAATATGTAGAAGGATTAGCCCGCACAATAAACTACGTTTCGAATAGTCCGGCGCGTGCGTACTTTAATCCAATCGAGATGAGCTACCAGGCACCGTTTGCTGACGCGGCCACTTCCATTGATCCGAACTACAGGTCGAACACATTTATCTCTTACTATGTGTATGGTGAAGTGCTGGGCCTCGCTCTCGACCTGCAACTGCGGAATGAGAAGGGTGACCTTTCACTTGACGGGTTTATGAAATTTGTCTGGGGTCGTCACGGAAAGCCTGAACTTCCTTATAATGTTCGTGATCTCAGGGCAGCTCTCGCCGACTACGCCTCCCCTGCATTCGCCGACAGCTTCTTTGACAAACATATCTTTCAAAGTCAAATGCCCGATTACGAAAAGCTTCTCGCATCGGTGGGCGTGTCGTATGCGTCCGTGGGAAATACGTCATGGCTTGGCGCTTCGATGGAGTTGAGGGACAGCCTGATCGTCATCAGCAACTATACCACTATCGGAAGTCCTGCGTACAAGGCAGGACTTGAGCAGGGGGATCAGATCATGTCCGTGAATGGTCAGAAGTATAACGATCCGAAAGCACTTCTTGCAGCAGTATCGCAGATGGTCCCGAACACAAAGGCAAACGTAGAGTTCATGAGACAGGGCGTGCGCAGGACAGCCGCGTTGACTACGGAACGTGATCCTTCGAAGCGGACTCTTCTCTTTGAAGACGATGGAAAAACGGCTGACAACGGAGTGGCTAAGCGAAGGTCAGCGTGGTTGGACCAGAAGTAAGTTGAGCAGAAGTAGAGTAACCTGAAGCAGTGTAGCCCGAGGCAGTTTGATCGGAGATGGACAAGGACCAATTCGTTCCTGAAGCTGTATTCAAAGGCCCTCGACCGGCAGGAAGTTTCTGTAGTGTTCGTAGTACTGCATTATATTTCTTACGTACACCTGCGTTTCGAAGCCCCGGCAATGGCCAAACTTCACAACCGGGTCGTCGTAGAATTGTTTGATGCCTTTTTTCAGTAACATGTCCTCAACGTTGCCGTCCCACACATAGGGATTGAGCTGATATTTTGTAGCCAGCGCCTTAGCATCCATGACATGACCGATACCGGCATTGTATGCGGCGAGACTGAATTTTATCTTGTCGTCGCTGGAGTATTCGGGTTTATCGAAATGATTATAGATCCACCGGAAATACTTCGTTCCTGTTGCAATGTTTAGTGTTGGTGACGACAACCGCGTGAAGTTAATGTGATACGTTTTTGCAACGGAGGGCATGAGCTGCATCAGGCCGTAAGCGCCAACCGGAGAAACGATAGTTGGCCGGAACCGTGACTCCTGGTGGATTATCGCGGCGATCAGCTTCCAGTCAAAATCATGCGTCTTTGCGTGGCGCTTGATCATGGAATCGTAGTGAGAGATCACGCCCTGCCGGATAGAGGGCAGCTCAAAACGCAACTTCTCTTTCATGAACACCGAGTGATCCTGGTACTTCTTTACGATGTATTGATAGTCTTTAGACTTGTGGTTTTTATCGTACCAGTCGTTGAAATTACTCTGCAACGACATTGAATATTTATTGAACGCAAAGCCTATTGGTTGCTGACGCTTTATAACGGCATGTTCCTGAAGCTGGGGAAAAAAGGCGTGCATGATGAGGAATTCGTTTCGATCGACTACCAGGCGGGAGAGCTTGTTTCTGGCAACGCGTTCCAGCGCGAGCTCTTTACTTAAGTCGGTACCCAGGTGCTCAATAGAATCGCGTAATTTGCTGATGATGGTGTCCTGCTCGCGCATCCAGAAGTGCACCGGCGAATGATGAATGACCCGAATGGGTTCGCGACCGTTTTTGTCTTTAACCTCGTCGGTCGATACCATCACCACGTCAGCATAATACAGTGGCTTTGTAAAGTGAACGACTGAATCCATTGCGGCATTGATAAACAGCGTACCCATTACCAGGTCGAAGTTGCCGCCGGCAATGCTGTCGTACATTTCGCGATAATTCTCAACCGTATTAATTTCAATTTCGAGGCCGCGATCTTTGGCATACAGTTGCACCAACTCGTATTCGAGTCCCTGCTCCTCTCCATCGACGAGAAAGAAGGAATTGATCGAATGCATGGAAAGCACCGATAGTTTCTTCCGCTGAAACGGACGACGTAGCCTTGGTGGCGGACTCTGGAGAGTAAACGTTCGGGTATCAGGCTCTACGATAAGAAGTGTTGTATCCTCCGGAGAGGCCGAAGCTACCACGGAAGCATCCATGTTGTCGGATCGGTGGCTGCAAGATATCACACACGCAGCGAGGAATACTGGCAGGACAAATCTCATCTGGGCTCAGGGAGTTCCTGCTAAGGTAATTAAATTGTGATATATCACAGAAGGCAAACTACTGGACGCCAGTCATTATACGGCATGCGCGCCCGCGAAGTTCGCCGTTTTTCTAAATCATCCGGGCTGCTGACATACTGCTGTCAGTTGTTCGTCATTGCTTAGGGTAAAAATCTATGTTATGGAAAAACTCGATCTGACGAAAAAATACAAGACGTACTACCATGCGAAGACGTCCCCGGAAATGGTGACCATTGAGAAGGCGCGGTTTATTTCGATTTGTGGGAAAGGTGATCCGTCTGAGAAGCCTTTCACTGAAAGAATTGAAGCACTGTACCCCACTGCCTATGCCATTAAGTTTGCATTCAAGGAACAGGGAAAGGACTTCGTCGTATCGAAGCTGGAGGGCCTTTGGTGGTTTGATACAAATAAGTTCCGGGGAAAGTCGATAAGCAATTCTTCGGTTGATGTGCCCCGTGAGGAATGGGAATACAGACTTCTTATAAGGATGCCTGAGTTCGTAACAAAGCAGGACGTCGAAAAGGCAATCCGAACGGTTGTTGAAAAGAAGAAGGTGGCGCTTGCTAAAGAGATCGAATACTTTGAAATGCACGAGGGAACCTGTGTTCAGATGCTTCATGTGGGACCTTTTTCAACGGAGCCGGAGTCGCTTAAGAAGATCGAAGCATTTACCGCTGAGAAGCGCCTGGGGCAGGCAGGGCTTTATCATGAGATCTATCTTTCGGATTTTCGAAAGGTGAAGCCGGAGAAGTTGAAGACGATACTTAGAGAGCCGGTGAAGGAGTTAGGTTAATAGGTGTCGCAGCACTATCATAAATCAGTTCTGCATTCGAGAAGCTTTCAATGCAGCCAAGAGTACAGTAGATCGCGGAATTGAGAATAGTATTTCGCGGGAGGAATTTATCCTTGAAGCGTAAGTATCCGGAAATACCCGGGAATATCCGGATGTATCCGGATAACCACGTTTCAAAATACTGTCCATTGTTGAATTTGGTACCACTCTACCATTGCGGGACTGCGATGTAAGAAATGGGTTGGCTACAGATGAGTTTTAGAGTTTTAGAGGCGCAGTTGTTGGCTACAAGGCAAATAGGGATGCACTTCCATCCCGACAACGAAATTTAACCTGCTCGAACTATGAGGGAATTCCAAATCATGCATTGCTGCACACGGGCCGCAGCACTCTTTCACAACGCAGCCGCTGGAGCGGTGAACGGGCGTCGGGTGCAGGCAGTCGTTGGTGAGGAGAATTCGCAGGTTTACTCGCATGCGGAGACTATGGGCAATGGCCACGATAAGAGCGGATTGGCAAGCTTGCAGGTTGACATCCAATTCTCATAAAAGGATTATATACGTAATACGTATATTTGGTTGTTGGCAGCAATGCACTTTGGACAAGTTACACATGACAGAAATAGAACTGACGGAGACTGACAAGAAGAGAATTAAGGACGACATCAAAATAACCTTGATACTTGGACTTCTCTTTAGCATCGCATTAATAGTAGTCGTTTTAATAATTCCTTTAATATTTTATTTCTTCGGAAAGACAGCGAACGGATTTCTGAGACGAAGCTTATTCATCATAGGCGGACTATCACTCCCATTTTTAGCAGTTTCATGGAAAAACATTTTCAAATACATTGACTTGAGAATTGGAAGGAAAACGACCATTAAAACGGAGGACTATAAAATTGAAAAAACAATAGACGGCTTTGTTTTAAAAACGCAATCACCTTTAAAATTAAAGTTAGACCTATGGGGCGAGATACCCGCTTTAATTAAAGTGACAGAACCTTTGACGATTGAGATTACAAAATTAAGTAAGACACTACTTTTTATTTCCCAGGACACTGTAAACCTATTAGTGAAGATTGAGGACGAAACGGAGAAAGAAATACAGAATGAATTTAACCGAGGGTAGAAAAGTGCACAGCTGCCAACAAAATGTATAATCCATGGCGCTGATAAGGAGGACATTTTGATATTTGCTCAGCGCCACGGCTTATACATAAACGTTGTGCGCAAGCCCTCGAAAAAGTAGATACCCATAAGACAAGATACTGACTGACTTTTACCAATTCATGACGGACCTTTTTGATTACATTTTTTTCAGAGTATTTAAGTTTTATCAAAAGAGAGACGGAACACCCCAAATCTATGCATCAGGTGTCCTATCAGTGATTCAGTTTTTCATTCTACTAAGTGGACTAGCTGCTATAAGATTATTCATTAACTTCCAAAGTCCTCAAAAGTATTTTGTGATTCCTGTTATTGTTATACTACTAGGAATTAATTGGATGAGGTATGAACGGAACTTAGACTTTGAGAAACTTGAAGAACGATGGGGGAATGAGGAATTGGATAAACGAAAGGTAAGAGGCTGGCTGATTGTTACCCTGTTGATTCTTTCAATTTTATTTCCAATTTTAATTGGTGTACTCAAATATAATTTTGGAGTTATATAACGGACGACTAACGAGAAATTGATGGCGCAGACGGGCCAGCGCACAACACCACATATGCGCCATCGCAGTTTTTTGTTAGATTGAAGGCAAACTGCAACGGCGCATATGTCAGCGTTGTAGGTAATTCAAGCCAGCTGATTGTCTGAAGCCCTTTTTTGTTGCCACTTCGGCAAATGATGTCTAAGGA
>NZ_JBBCAU010000038.1:0-559 GCF_037203685.1 Chryseolinea sp. T2 | reverse complement strand
AGCGTTGTAGGTAATTCAAGCCAGCTGATTGTCTGAAGCCCTTTTTTGTTGCCACTTCGGCAAATGATGTCTAAGGAATCCTTCCGGAATATCGCGAACACGTCTGACGGCAAAATAGGATTGAAAGGATTTTTGGAATTAAGTCTTTGCGGTCGAGACCGTGAAAGTGTCCCACTTTCAAACGGGCGAGCCGTTTCAAAGACTTAAAGTTCGCCGAAATTGATAACAGTTTCAATCATGAAAACCTAACGATGTTATGGCCGTCATACCTTGGTAGCGTAGCGGCCGGAATGATTTCATGAGACACCTTTTGCCTCCATGGCCAGACAAATGACGGTAACGCATAGGAAGCCTATACGCCATCATTTGTCTTAAAAAAAAGGACTTCAATTTCAATGGACATCTGGCTTGAACTACGTTTCCTATATCCGATAGAAGCAAGACAGAAAAGGCAACAAGGGGAAACTACCTACAACACTATGTGCGCAACATTACTTTTAATATATTGACTACGCTTACTAAAGCTTGAAGCAAAAGTAACGTCGCGTACACTTTTGTT
>NZ_JBBCAU010000037.1:0-1088 GCF_037203685.1 Chryseolinea sp. T2 | reverse complement strand
GCTGCAGGTGTATAAGTCAGGGTTCCGGTTGCAGCATTGATCGAAGGCTGAACTGAGAACAAGGAGTTGTTATCATTAGTAAGCGTGAACGTGAGTATCTGCGTGCTTTCGTTGGCAGCGCCTTTGTTCAACGCTGTTGCCCAGCCAACCACAGTTTGTGCGCCTGCATCCTCATTGATGCTTTGATCCAGACCTGCTGTGAAGGTAGGCTCATCGTTAACCGGAGTTACAGTAATCGTGAATGTCTGCGTGGCGTAGGTGTCGTCGCCGCCGTTCGCAGTACCTCCGTTATCAGAAAGCACAATGGATACTGTTGCTGTTCCATTGGCATTTGGCGCCAATGTATACGTGAGGTCTCCTGTTGTAGCGTTGATTGCAGGCTGAACGCTGAACAGCGAGTTGTTATTGTTCGTCAGCGTGAAGGTTAATACCTGCGCACTCTCGTTAGCATCTCCTTTACTGATCGACTTCGCCCAGGCCAGCACTGTTACCGGTGTTGCATCTTCCAGCACAGTTTGGTCTGAACCTTTGGTAAAGCTTGGCTCATCATTAACACCGTTGATGGTGATGGTGAACGTCTTCGTTGAAGCGTCATCGCCGCCGTTGGTTGTACCTCCATCGTCTGAGAGAGTAACCGTAACGGTTGCAACACCGGAAGCATTTGCGGCAGGAGTGTACGTCAGTGTGCCGGTTGCGGCATTGATCGAAGGCTGAACTGAGAACAAGGCGTTGTTATCATTGGTAAGAGTGAACGTTAGCGTTTGCGAACTTTCATTCACAGCACCCTTGTTAATAGCAGTTGCCCAACCGGTCGCAGTCTGCGCGCCAGCATCTTCATTGATGCTTTGATCCAGGCCTGCTGTGAAGGTAGGCTCATCGTTAACCGGAGTTACAGTAATCGTGAACGTCTGCGTGGCGTAGGTGTCGTCGCCGCCATTCGCCGTACCTCCGTTATCAGAAAGTACGATCGATACCGTCGCTGCTCCATTGGCATTCGTAGCTAATGTATAAGTGAGGTCACCAGTTGTCGCATCAATAGCGGGCTGAACAGCGAACAATGAATTGTTATTGTTCGTCAGGGTGAAAGT
>NZ_JBBCAU010000036.1:0-1146 GCF_037203685.1 Chryseolinea sp. T2 | reverse complement strand
TCCTTAGACATCATTTGCCGAAGTGGCAACAAAAAAGGGCTTCAGACAATCAGCTGGCTTGAATTACCTACAACGCTGACATATGCGCCGTTGCTGTTTACTCCAAATTTAACTAACAAACTGCAATGGCGCATATGTGGTGTTGTGCGTATTTTATTCTATGTCCACATTTCTGTTTTTCAAAAAGGTGTAGATCGACTTTGTGTCCTTGCTAACTATATTCCAATCGCAAACGGACGAGTATTAACAACTTTTAACCGTCCTACTATCATACGTTCCATAGCTAATTTTCACAACCAAATGTCCGGCATAGTCTGTACATCGCATAGTCGGAGAGGCGGGCTTCATTAAATTATTAGCCCAATGTAGAAGGCTGTCTTTCTCACTAGCCGTTATCTTGAACACCACTGTTCTCTCGTTTCTCCTCGTCCAATCCTTTCTATTGTCAGCAAGCACAACCAATGAGTCTGTCCACTTCTTAAAAACCACAGAGTCGTCGTAATTAAAGATGTTTAGTTCCTGATTTCCGTCTAGGTTCATATAAATGCTTTCCCAAAAAGGGCTCTCTGCTTTTTTCGCTTCCTTGCCCTGGCAACCAGTTAAGATAAAAAGAACTGCAGCTAATACTTTATATGATCTCATTGTCCTACAACCAATTACGCACAACGCTAACATATGCGCCGTTGCAGTTTACCTAAATATAAACAACAAACTGCTATGGCGCATATGTGGTGTTAGCTGCTGGCGCTTCAACTCTCGCTTAGTTCTATGATTATTTCTTCCCTTCCAATTCTGTATCTCCTTATCCCTTCAATCGCATGTTTTTTGGAGAACTCGAACCTGTCTTGTCCTTCCGGAATTTCTTGAAATGCTACATTTAATGATTTTTCAGCAATTGATTTGCCCTCCTTGTCAACCAATCTCCAGCTATAGTAGATTGAATTTTCCCTTTCGTTAAACGTCACTGTTCCGGTAAAGGAATCAGTCTTGTTGTCCAACTGGTATGTTCCTAAAATCTGTATTTGCCTTTCCATTCGGAGACCAAATCTGTCCTGAAGCGCTGGCAGCTAACAAAAGTGTACGCGACGTTACTTTTGCTTCAAGCTTTAGTAAGCGTAGTCAATATATTAAAAGTAATGTTGCGCA
>NZ_JBBCAU010000035.1:0-1319 GCF_037203685.1 Chryseolinea sp. T2 | reverse complement strand
AACCTTTAGATTGAATTCGTATTCACCATAATTATACTTTTGTAGGTAAGTGGGTAACCATTTCGGGTATACGTCCTATCCACAAAAAAGGCAGCCGTTGAACTACGCGCCAACAAAGCTTGTGGCTTATCTAGCGATTCAGTCCGGCTGCCTCTGTTTTCTGTGAGCAAGGGATCAAATAGATATTAGGGCTACAGACCCATTATAAGGTTTCGATCCAGAACTCACTTCAACAAAAACCTTATTTAAGTTATGGAAAACCAAAACCAAAATCAAGAATACCGGTGGATCATCGGTATTGATGTTTCCAAAGAAAGTCTCGACGTGTGCCTCATCAGTAACACGCACCGGCAACTCCTTAACGGAAAGTTCAACAACAACCCATCAGGCTTTAGAAATTTTAAGGCCTGGTGCAAAACACATGGCTGTGAATGTGATCTTGACTCTCTTTGCTGCATGGAACACACAGGTCTCTACACCCGGCAACTCGTGCACTATCTACTCAGCCGACAAGTATGTGTCTGGCTCGAAAGTTCTCTGCACATCAAGCGCAGCATGGGCCTGGTCCGTGGAAAATCAGATGCCATAGATGCACAGCGTATTGCTCGTTTTGCGCATGCTCATCACAGCCAGGCAAGGCCTCTGAATCTGAGCGTCTTAACCCTGGACAAACTTAAAGATCTGAATGCCAATCGTAACCGTCTTATGAAGGCCATTCAGAGTTTACAGGTATCCACCAACGAACTCAAACAAGTTGACCCTGATTCTGGTAAAACTGTAGAGCGCGTCAATCGTGACGCTATTCGCGGGCTTGAAAAAAGCCTCCAGGCAGTCGAAGAAAAAATCACAGAGTTTATTAAGGCCGATGACCATCTCAACAAACAATTTGATCTGATTACTACCGTCAAAGGTGTCGGCAAAGTTCTCGCACTGCTGATCATCATCTACACACAAGGTTGTACGAAAATTGTCAACGGAAGAAAACTCGCCTGCTACAGTGGCGTGGCACCGTTCGAATATCGAAGTGGAACTTCGATTGTTGGTCGAACAGGTGTCTCTAAGTTTGCAAACAGTGACTTAAAGCGCGTTCTTCACATGGCCGCCATCAGCAGCGTTCAGCACAACCCTGATCTCAAAGCGTACTTCAAGCGAAAAGTCGAAGAAGGAAAAAATAAAATGGCAGTCATCAATGCCGTGAGAAACAAACTACTTCATCGAATTGTGGCCGTAATCAAGCGAGGAACTCCTTATCAACAAACTTTGAAAAATAGTCCCCAGATCGCTTGATTTGATCATAGATATCGCTAGTATATGCCGCG
>NZ_JBBCAU010000034.1:0-1341 GCF_037203685.1 Chryseolinea sp. T2 | reverse complement strand
GGCCGGGAATTTTGACAGTTTGTAAATATAGTTTGGCTCGATGAATTTTGTTTCGTTGAACCAAAACGGAAGCAGGCTCTGCTGAGGAGCAACCTGCCAGGGATAGGTTCTCCCGACAGAATGTCGTTCAATAAGGGACGTTGGCTTAGTTCAGCGTCCTTTTTTATTGATATTCTGGAGGGCATATGCCTAAGAAAACCTTTATGCTGCATAGGCTGCCGGAGTTTGATAGTCAAGTGCTTCGTGCTCTCTTACCGTGTTGTATTCAACAAGCCATCGATCGGTTATATCCTGCGCATTTTGTACCACATGAAATACATTGGCATCAAGCACATCTTCGCGATAGGTCCTGTTGAATCGCTCGACAATAGCGTTTTCCTGGGGCGAACCCTTCTGTATTGCGCTCCAGGTAATTCCACGCTTCACCAGCCACAAGCGAAACCACTTAGACATCATCTCTGGTCCGTTATCACCTCTGATGCGTTTTGGTTTGCCATATTTTTCAATCATGCGATCCAGAAAGTCAGTGGTTCTTCGTGCTGGAATACTATGTGCTGTGAGAATGCCTAACGCAGCGCGATTGAAGTGATCAACAACATTAAAAGTTCTGAATCGTCTCCTATTGCTAAGTGCATCGCTCATGAAGTCAATTGCCCATTCTTCGTTGCGTTCCAGTGGTATCATGATCGGATTTGCCGGATTATCTTTCATACGTTTCCTACAGCGCTGAGGGAGCGAGAATCGTTCTTTCACATACACGCGCCGAATCTTGCTGGCTGTTAGTTCAGGATGCACTTTCAACACCATACGGATGATCTTGTTACGGCCCTTTCGAGTCATCCCCATGACCGATTCAATCGCCTCTTTGATCTTTAAGTCTTTTGATGGCATTCTTCGCTCATAGTAAAATCGTCCGCGCGAGGAGCTTATGATCTTACACGCCTTCGTACGGCTTACGTCGTATCGTTCTATCACGTAACGCAAGCATTGCTCCTTCTGCGAAGGCGTTAGAACTTTTTTGTTAGCACATCCTTGATGATATCGATCTCAAGACTCTGATTTGCAACAATCTTTTTCAACCGGGCATTTTCTTGCTCGAGTTCCCGAAGCCTCTTTAGCTCGTCCACATTCATGCCGCCGTACTTACTCTTCCAGTTGTAGAACGTTGCTTCGCTAATGCCGTGCTGACGGCATAGCTCTGAGATCTTTACACCCTGCTCTTGTTCCTTCAGAATGCCGATAATCTGTGATTCGGTGAATTTGCTCTTCTTCATACGGATTTCAGTTGGTTAAATTTAAAAACTCTAATTTTAACCTGTACTAAAATCCCGGCCAGGTACC
>NZ_JBBCAU010000033.1:0-1423 GCF_037203685.1 Chryseolinea sp. T2 | reverse complement strand
TGTCTTAGCCCCCTAATAAGCTGCGCAAATTCTGAAAAACAGATTTGTACAACTAAATTAGGAAACAATGGCAAGAACGAGAAGAACATTCAGTCCGGAAGACCGACTGAGCCTGCTTAAAGAGGCAGAACGCGAAGGGTTCGCGGAGACCTGTCGAAAGCATAATTTATCACCAACGCTGCTGTCTATTTGGCGAAAGAAGTATTTGTCTAAAGGCGCTGAGGGATTGAAGCCCTCATATCGTCGGGTTGATCCAGAAGTCAAGGCATTGCAGGAGGAGAATGAGCGACTCAAGAGAATTGTCGCACGTCAGGCGATGGAGCTTGAAGTGAAGACAGAGATGCTAAAAAAAACTCCTATTCAATTCAAGAAAAGCGGGCGATGATGAAGAGGTTTGCTCCCTTTATGGCAATAAAGGATCTAGCCCACTGGTTGCAAGTGTCCCGGCGCACATTCTATTACCAAGCTCATCCTGGTCCGCGAGGAAAACGTCCAAGCACTCACACAATGCACAACGGCACATTAGTGCCCAATGAAATGGTGTTAAGTTTTGTGCGGGACTTCTTTCTTGCTGAGACCTATTGCGCATACGGCTACGATATGATGACCGATGAACTTAGCAAGGGTGGATTTTTGATCAATCGGAAAAAGACGTATAGACTGATGAATGAGAATAGCCTATTGATGGGTAAGGTCATTCGCTCAAGCGGTAAACGAAAGTGGGTTACATACAGAAGAATACAGGCAACTAAGACGATGGAGTATTTGTCTCTGGATATCAAATACGTATGGGTGGCCGGAGAACGTCGCTGGTACTATTTGCTGTGCATCATGGATATCTACAGTCGAAAGGTGATCGCGAATATTTTCCAACGAAGCATTCGTCACACCGATGTAATTGAGATGTTGCGCTTGCTGCATCTGCGCTTCGGCTTGAAAGGCGTAATTATCCGAAATGATAATGGATCACAGTTCCTTGCCAATAAAGTTCGGGCACTGTTGGTTGAACTCGAAGCGCAACAAGAATTTACTCACATAGCAACTCCTGAAGAGAACGCCTATATCGAAGCATTCCACAGCATCCTGGACAGAGAGCTCATACAGCGCTTTGAGTTCAGCAGCTACTATGACGCGAAGCACCACATCGAACAATATCTCCAATGGTACAACGATCGCCGCCGTCATCGGGAGATAGGAAAACTAACACCCAATCAAATGTGGGCACAGAGTCAGTGGTGGTCAACTGATAAGCAGCGCGACAATGGGTCAGTTGTGCCCTTGTCAAGGCCGGCTGAACAGCCGCTACGTACCAGCCTTGACAAGGTCACGGCTGACCCATACTTTAGCTTATCAGATGACCAACACGGTACTCTACTACAAAACCAAATGGAAAATTCTGTGCAGATTTTAGGGGGCTAAGACA
>NZ_JBBCAU010000032.1:0-1430 GCF_037203685.1 Chryseolinea sp. T2 | reverse complement strand
GAGACTGTCAAGTGAACTGTGTCAAGGTTTGAAAATTCACCAACTTGACACAAATATGGAAGAGAAAAAGGAAGAACAGTTTAATCTGGAGGAGATTAAGAAGAAGGCTCTTGAGCAGTTTCGTGCTGGCAAATCGCTATACGGAAAAGACGGCGCCTTTGCGCCATTGTTGAAAAGTTTTTTAGAGGCTGCTCTTGACGGAGAGTTGGATGCTCATCTGGATGACGAAGAAAGAGCTGGGGGTAATCGCAGGAACGGAAAGACTCGGAAGACGGTGCAGACCAATAGCGGCCCCGTTGAGATTGAAACCAGCCGTGATCGCAGCGGCACCTTTGAACCCGAATTGATAAGGAAGCGCGAGACCGTTCTGGCCGACACGCTGGAAAGTAAGATACTTGGAATGTATGGGCTTGGGATGAGCTTTCGCGATATCAGTTCGCATCTAAAGGAAGTATACGATGCAGATATATCACATGAGACTTTAAGCACTATTACAGATCGAATTATTCCGGCAATAAGGGAATGGCAGGCAAGGCCTCTGGAGTCGCTATATTGCATTGTATGGCTCGACGCGATGCATTACAAGGTGAAGGATCAGGGCAAAATGGTATCGCGTGCAGTGTATCATATTCTGGGTATCGATACGGAGGGACGTAAAGAGCTTTTGGGCATGTATGTGTCAGAAAGCGAGGGAGCTAACTTCTGGCTTGGAGTATTATCTGACCTGCGTAACCGCGGCCTGGAAGATATCCTCATTGCCTGCATCGATAACTTGAAAGGTTTTGCCGAAGCGATTCAGACTACCTTTCCTAAAACGGAAGTGCAAAGCTGCATCGTACATCAGATCCGGAATAGCCTGAAGTACGTAGCCACGAAAGATCAAAGGCCCTTTCTGGCAGATCTTAAGGAGGTATATCAGGCAACTACAAAGGAATTTGCTGAGCAACAGCTAAATACTCTCGAAGAGAAGTGGGGTAAAAAGTACGCCATCGTTATCAACTCATGGCGCAACAACTGGCCAAAGCTCAGCGCATACTTCAAGTACGAGACCCCTATCCGAAAACTAATTTACACGACCAATACGATTGAAGGATTCCATCGTCAGCTTCGTAAGGTGACCAAGACTAAAGGCGCATTTCCTTCGGATATGGCGCTGCTAAAGCTGATCTATCTGGCCTACACACACATCAGAAAAAAATGGACCAGCCCACTGCAAAATTGGAGTATCACCGTATCCCAGTTGTCGATTTGGTTCGAGGGCCGACTTAAGCTCTCCATATGAAAACGGAGCGAGACGCATTTAAAGGATGTTGAAATATGGATAACTCCAAAAAGGATTGTGCACCTTTATCCCAACAGTACCCGTTGGAGTTACCCACATTCCAACATCGGTTCAATAGTAATACTGACACAGTTTATTTTACAGACCC
>NZ_JBBCAU010000031.1:0-1486 GCF_037203685.1 Chryseolinea sp. T2 | reverse complement strand
CATATCATTTTAAATAAATCTTCCAGGCTTATGAAAACAATACAAGCTAAGGATTTTTCCTTTGCCGGGGAACCTGTCTATATCGGCATTGACGTTCACAAAAAGCAATGGACTGTGAGCATCATGACAACCTTGCGGGACCATAAGACCTTTGTGCAGCCGCCCGAGCCCGAAAAGTTGGTGCGCTATGTCCGGGAAAACTTTCCTGGTGCTCAATATTACAGTGTGTACGAAGCTGGGTTTTGCGGGTTTTGGATTCATGAAGCGCTTTCTAAGGAGGGGTTACACAACATTGTCGTCAATCCCGCAGATGTACCCACCAGCGATAAGGAGAAAAAGCAAAAGTATGACCACGTTGACAGTCGTAAACTGTGCAAAGATCTTCGAAGTGGTGTCTTAAAAGGAATCCACGTTCCTGATCTCCAACAGCAACATGATCGAGAACTGGTTCGGTTGAGAAAGAAATTGGTAACGGATATAACCAGACGAAAAAATCGAATCAAGAGCACCTTGCACTATTATGGTATTAGCATTCCAGCCACTTTCCCAGAAACGCAATGGTCTTTGAAATTCATTCAGTGGCTGAAGGAGATTGAGTTCCCTGTCAGTACTGGCAATGCGGTCCTAAATTTTCTGATCCAGGATCTTGAGTACTTGTTGGCTTCGAAAAGGTCTGTTTCCAGGAGGCTACTCATACTAGCTAATGAAGAGAGATACAAAGATCGCGTTAAGCTTCTGAGGACCATTCCTGGAGTGGGCCTAATTGGCGGTTTAACCTTTCTGACTGAGCTGGGCGACATTACTCGATTTAAGAATGTAGATCATCTTTGTAGCTATGTTGGACTGATCCCTAACATTCATTCCAGTGGGGATACTTCAATTACGGGTCGTTTGACTTCCAGGAAGAATTTATACGTGCAACCCATTCTTCTTCAGTGTGCGTGGAAGGCAGCAAGCATAGACCCTATCTTATTGAAAACGTACCATCAGTTGTGTCAAAGAATGAAAGGCCAACAAGCCATTATAAGGATTGCTAGAAAACTGTTGAATAGAATACGATTTGTATTGATTACTCGACAAGCGTATCAATTAAAAATGATCTGAATACCCTTTCAATTTAGAACTTTGGGAGAACTGTAGACGGATCCCTTGCAGCCTTTTGGTCTGCTCCCCCGGAGACTACAGTCTCCCATCTTTTTCTTTTAATACAGAAATGCGATGCGCACTGCGTATTCGCTGATAGAAGGTTGATTGGAAAGGTTTTAGAATGAGTTTTTTTCAGGAATAAGCTCTTGGAATGATCAAATAAAAAAAGGGTTGAGAAAACCCAACCCTTTTGACCATTCCAGTCGAACAGGTTATTCCTGGCAAGTTGCTCTCCAGCAGAGCCTGCTTCCGCTTTGCCTGTTACTTAAAGTTGCAACCCTTTAAACTGCCAAAAAAGAAAATATACTCTCTAAGGAAGTTGTTTTTTAACATAGAAGGG
>NZ_JBBCAU010000030.1:0-1751 GCF_037203685.1 Chryseolinea sp. T2 | reverse complement strand
TGCGCAACATTACTTTTAATATATTGACTACGCTTACTAAAGCTTGAAGCAAAAGTAACGTCGCGTACACTTTTGTTGGCGGCAAGGCTTTTGGATAGATTCACTAAAGGTATGGTGGACTCATAGACGTTACAGACTCTGGGCTATCAATACCGCCAAAGAGGCAGTACAAGTGGGGGCAATTGGAAGTTGCTATTACCATCGATCGACAAGCTGCTAGCATTAGCCAAGGAACACGCATTCATTAAGACTCTCAAAAGTTTGAGTTTGAAAATAAGCGGCTGGAATTTGGGACACTTAGAATGAAGAAAATACAAAAAGTGGACGGCTAAATTTCGAACGCCTGAGAACGAATCAAGACTGAAATTCTTTGACACCGAAGTATGAAGTCAAAACTTTTTACATTAATAAGTTATTTATTAACTGTAGGAATTGTCTTAGTAGTCTATTACAAGATATGGGGCTATGCTTTTTCAAAATCCTACGTAAAGACTTGTTACATTTCCTTTCTCGTATTTTTCATTTCATTAGTAATTGACCTGTTTGTTATAAATAGAAAGAAAATAATCAAGGAATTCACGTTCAAAAGAATTAGTTTCTATGTGGGGATAGTTTTCTTGTTTTACCTCATTGGAGGCAATATTGCAACACTAATGATATTTCTTCTGCCTTTTAAAAGAGATTTTGTTGCACATATCCTTCTCTGCTATTTAGTTGGACTTCTTGTAGCTCGGTCATTTCTTGTTATTCTTGAAATGAAAGAAAAAAATTAACCAAAAGGCAGGACATGAGCCTGTAGAAATTAAGAGATAGTCATTACCGAAATGGAAGCGTTAAAAGCCCAGCCGCCAACATTGTATATGCCGCATTGGCGTTTGTAAATAATCTTTAAAGGAAAACGCCAACGCGGCATATACCAGCGTTGTATGCAATTGTTAGTAAATGAAAAGTCTTCAGACGCTCTTAGTATTTCCGATTTTAATTTCTTGTGATCCCGACAAGAAAGTATGCGAGTTCAGCTCCGACAATGAAGAACTCGTTATTTATAACAACATCTTGACCGAGCTTGTTGAGAATCGCATGGATGGTAGATACCTTGGGGGCAAGGAAGAAGAGATCCGTGAGAAATACTATTATGACCAGGAAGAGGTCGACACGGCACGAATAGATATTGAATTTATCAAAGCCCACAATGACATATTCAATAATCCCTTAAAGTTCTGCACACTATACTTAGACACATTAGCCCAACCGGAATTTTACTACGACAGCGCTAAATTTGAACAAGACATTGAATTCAAGAATTTAATCACAAAATACACGGACAACCCTCAGGGGGCCGTGGACAGTTTAAACGGTTTGCAAGAGCAATATTCACCTGCGGACTTTGGGCTCTGTACCGCAAAGATTGATAACATTGAAAATTGGAAAATCGACTCGACTTGCTCGTTCGGTCGACTGAGGCTCTCAAAAATAGTATTAAACGAAAAGAAGGACAAAGGACTCATCTTTTACGACTGGCATTGTGGTTCGATTGGGCTCTGCGGACATAGCGGAATAATCGAGTTCATAAAGGGGACAAAAAGGTGGGAAATTGTTGACTTGAAATATTGGAGCGTTTACTAGCAACTGCATACAACATCACATATGCGCCATTTCAGTTTGTTGTTTATATGAATATTCCGGTAATGTTTGACCCACCATTCCGGTAATGGTTTGACCCAGGGATTCCGGTAATCATTTGACCCACC
>NZ_JBBCAU010000003.1:0-1116293 GCF_037203685.1 Chryseolinea sp. T2 | reverse complement strand
ACAGGTTCCCCGGCAAAGGAAAAATCCTTAGCTTGTATTGTTTTCATAAGCCTGGAAGATTTATTTAAAATGATATGGTAATTCACTTTAAATATAGTCTCCAGGCTTTCCTTTTTTAAACATACAGGCTCCGGGATCCAAATGCAGCATCAACATGCAATTTAATTGGTCCTGATTTTTGCTTGCCATCAGCCGATGCGTTAAGATTGTTATTCATCAATTTGCTCCAGTGGCAGTCCATCCAGAATCCAGGTTCGCATGACTGAGGTTGTAAAGTTTTACATACTCGCTCACATTGTGATCTCTCTTACCGGAGCACTGCTATTGCTTGCTATCTGGTACAACATCAGCGATCGGTTTAAACAAACGCTGCAGGAAGCCAGCTCGCCTAACCGCCTGGACAAAGGTCTGCTCTACTTAAGTCTTTCCATTTTTGTATGGGTCATCGCCGGGTGCTGGACGTATGCGGGTCATCGGTTGCAGTTTTCGGACCGGAACTATTTTCACATGGGCAATAATCTGTTCTCCATTGTGAACGACCTTTTTCTCTTCCTGGCGTTGTGCTACGCTGATCACGCCCCGTCGTTTATTCACAAAAACGAAAAGAACAGCAGCCGTATCATTGTTGTCATCATTGCCTGCGGGTTGTTAACTCTCGGGCTACCTGCTTTATTCCTTAGCAGCGATCAGGTCGACCTGTTGACGATAGCTGCGTTGCCGGACGTGTTGCTATCCGGATTTCTCACCGTTCTCCTCATCATCACCTTTTACAAAACCTTTGCAAACCGGGGATTGCAAATAGTCGCTGTGATCGCCGTAATCGCGATCCTTTCCATATTTATTTCCATACTGCCGGGTGTCTTTCAAAACTTCTTCGACGACTTCACCAAGGATCTGATCAAGATTACCGCCAGAACTTCATTCATTGCTGTCACGCTAGTGATGGCCACCAGCTGGGTTATTGAGTTAGCCAACACTCCAAAACCCAACGAAATGACGATCAGCTTCGCAGATTGGTCGCTGGTAAAGATTACCATCCCATCGAAGAAACTATTCGGTGCCACACTGGAGTTTGGCTCGAAGACCACGCAATACATCAACCTGTTCAAATTCGCCATTAGGAGAAAGTATGGAGACGAAGCGTCTCAAACAATCCTGGTCGGCTCAGGGGGTGAGATTAACAATCAGACCTACGTGAGCCGCATTATCGAAAACATGAATGACATCCTGGTGCTGAAGGAAGATCAGAAGTTGGACCGAAAGGATCTTTTTACTTTTGTCGGGCAGGGAAGATATCGACTGAGGATCGTCCCCGAGAACATTAAGATTGATCAGACCTTGTTGCGCGAATTTGTCAATGCTCCGGAAAATCAAAACTACAAACAGATTGTTTCCGCTAATACTGACGGCACCCCGCTTTCTGGCGCCCAGAGAGCGTTGTAACTGATTGTATCGCCAGTTACAGGTGCGTACAGCCCGATATTTTTAGCTATTCTTTATCACAGGGATCGGCGTCGGAGCGCAGGCTTGCCACATTACGCCATACAAAAATTTGCGTATGGCAGACATCTGGCTCAGGAAGAATATTGCGTCGCTTACCACGGAGGCGGCAGGCGACGACAAAGGTTTAAAGCGAAGTATTGGTGCCGTCGGCCTGGTGGCCCTGGGCATTGGCGCCATTATCGGTGCCGGACTTTTCACAAGCACAGCTGAGGCCATCGCCAACCATACGGGTCCGGCCGTCTCTTTCAGTTTTCTCATTGCCGGCATTGGATGCGCACTTGCTGGTTTATGCTACGCCGAATTCGCATCGATGATACCCATCGCAGGCAGCGCATACACCTATGCATATGCCACGTTGGGGGAGCTTATTGCATGGATCATCGGTTGGGACCTTATACTGGAGTATGGTGTGGCGTCAGCAAAGGTGGCCACGTCGTGGTCGGAGTACTGCTGCAAACTGTTATCGAATGTTTTCGACATACAAATCCCCTATCAGTATTCGCATTCACCATTTCAATTTTCACCTGAAGGTGAACGGGGGATTATCAACCTGCCCGCAGTATTCATCATCCTGTTGTTATCTATCGTGTTGATCAGGGGTATGAAGGGCTCATCCGTGTTAAACGGGATCATTGTGATTGTAAAGGTGGGGATCGTCTTACTGTTTATCGCGTTTGGATGGTCTTATATTAATCCGGACAACTTTGTACCCTATCTTCCCACGAACACGGGCGTCACCGGCGAGTATGGCTGGACCGGAATATTTGCCGGCGCATCAGTAGTGTTCTTCGCCTTCATCGGATTCGATGCCGTATCAACCGCCGCACAGGAAGCAAAAAATCCGCAGCGTGATATGCCGAAGGGAATATTGCTATCACTGCTGATCTGCGTAGTGCTGTACATTCTCTTCGCCCATGTGCTTGCCGGTGTAGCCAACTATAGTGAATTCAAAACTGTTGGTCAGGAGGCGTCAGTGACCTATGTGATCGATACCTATCTGACGGATTACCGGTGGCTGTCGCCGTTAGTGACCGTTGCTATTCTCGCGGGCTTTTCATCGGTTATTCTGGTCATGCTGATGGGGCAATCGCGCGTGTTCTTTTCGATGGCAAAAGACGGACTTGTTCCTTATGTTTTTTCAAAGTTGCATCCCCGGTTCCAGACACCGTGGAAGTCAAACGTGTTGTTCTTTGTTTTCGTCAGCGTCATTGCCGCATTCGTGCCGGCCTCCATCATCTCAGACATGACTGTTATCGGGACCCTGTTTGCATTCGTGATTGTATGCCTGAGTATCATCGTATTGCGAAAAACAAATCCTGCGCTACCCAGACCCTTCCGAACACCGTGGGTGCCCGTGATACCTATCCTGGGGATAATAGTTTGCTGCGGGCTGATCTATGCACTTGGCCCAGCTAACTGGCTGCGATTGATCATCTGGCTTGTGATCGGTATCGCCATCTATTTTTCTTATGGTGTAAAGAACAGCATGCTGCAAGTTAAGAGTCAGTCGCCGAAAGAAACGACACACTAACCACCTGAAAAGAATGCACAGTGAATTACTCAAATCTGTTGGAAGATGTTTCTATGCGACAGGAATTATCGGTATCGGGCTCATCCATTTTCTGCTGCCAGGCGTTCGACCCATCATGGCTCCACTGGCGCCTGATGAAGTGTGGGGTTGGCTGGGCTACGCTGTAGCAGTTGTACTAACAACGTCTGGGCTATCGCTTTTGGTAAATAAGAAGTCTCAGGTCGCTTCGATAATGCTCATTATTGTCTTCGTTCTCTTTTTGCTCATCGGGCACCTGCCAAACCGGCTTCAGTATCATCCGGAGATGCTGTCGTATTGGACCGACGCCATCAAACTATTAGCGTTGACCGGAGGAGCGATGGTGATGTATCATGCGGGAGGTCGTGAGAAAGCATTCAGCATGCATAAAGGTTTTGATCGCGTGGCGGATTTCGGCAAATACCTTTATGCATTCATGCTGATGATGTTTGGCATCGCGCACCTGGTCAATGCAGAGTTCGTGAAGACCATTGTTCCGGCCTGGATACCAGGAAATCTCTTTTGGACTTACTTAACCGGAGTCGCGCTGATGGGAGCAGGACTTTCCATTTTTATCAATGTTAAAGTGCGGCAGATTATGTCGTTGCTGGCGATCATGTTGTTCATTTGGTTGATAGTGGTTCATTTGCCATCGACAATCGAATACCCTTTGCGCGATCCAGTCAATCCATTCATGGATGGAAACCGGGTAATAAGTCTTTTACAATGCCTTGCCTTTTGCGGGATCGCGCTTGTTATACGAGGTCGGGCAGCGCAGGGATTAGATCGAAATTGATTGCATTAGGTCGAATTGATCGTGTGGTCACAAAGGTGCCATTCGCCCTCGGGGAGCTTGTGAATTCAATACTACAAGCGCCGGAACCTCATCCATTGGATAAAATTTACCTCGCTCACAAGATCAGTCGGTTCCGGTACAATAAGCGTCGTTTTATTACGTAACTTAATGGGCGCCATTGATTGCTTCCAGCTCAACAGGTTTTATTAATGTTCGGGATTCCTGCAGGGTGCGCGTGTGATAGGGAGTAGTGCTAAAACGGTAGTAGTACTGATATGTTCTCGTTTACCAACAATCAGATCAAGTACACGTTAGAGATACCTTCGTACCCGGCGAATCTCTTTGTCGATCACTATGTGTACATGGAAGGGGAGTCTTTAAGGCAGGGCGAAAGGCTGTTTCCCAACAACAAGACCGAGATGTTCTTTAACCTCGGAGGAAAGGTTGGCGGCAAGGGTCCAATCGATAAGGCGCCTGATATGGTTCGTACCATGATTTCGGGAGTACGACGTAGCTGGTTTGATTTTTTTCCGCCCATAAACTTCCGCATGATTGGCTTGCGTTTTACGCTGTTTGGTTTTTATCAGTTATTTAAGATTCCGGCAAATCAGTTTACTGATAACAATTTCCCGGCTGAGGACGTCTGGGGTGCAGAGATCCGCATTATTCTGGAGCGACTTCATGAGGCGAACAGCTGTGACGAGATGTTTATTATACTCGACGATTGGATTGTTAAACGTGTGGCGGGGTGTTCGTTGTCGGAGATGATTGTGTGGCAGAAGATGGAAAGGATGCTTTCGAGTCCTGATGTTTCGGTATCGGAGCTGATGGATAGTCATATGGGGTACAGTCATAAGCATTCGATTCAACTCTTTAAGGACCAATCGGGACTTGGTCCAAAGGACATTCAAAAGATCATCCGCTTTGACAATGCGTTGAAAGGTATTTCGCATAGGCCCATTCAAAACTGGTCGGCCTTTGCCATGAGTGCCGGGTATGCTGATCAAAGTCATCTTATTCGCGACTTTAAAGGATTCACAGGATATACACCTGGTGAGTATCTCCAGATTAAACCTCATGAATATCATTTTTATGAAGTGATGGCTGAGGAGGTATGAGCGATTTGCCCTATGACGGGTATGTTTAAGGGCCGGGAGGTAAAAGAAGGAATGCGTACTAAACTGGCAGGAACTGTTTCATCGGGTAAAATTTCATTCAGTAGAATTTCACTAAGTAAAATTCATCCAATACCTGAACAGACATAGCATTTAGTTTTGGATATCAAAAAAATCAAATGCTATGATCAAGTTAGGTATAGCTGTCGCCGCCATGGTGGTGGGAAGCATTGTTGCGTATCAACGAATGTTCAATTTTGTTAACACCATCACGCTTGCGAGGAAGGAAGTAGCCTGGCTACAGTCGCCACAAGCAACGGCGGCGAACGATTATTTCTGGAAACAGTTTCACGAAGGAAATTACGACAGCATCCCTGTGATCCTGAACAAGCTCACTACCGCTTACGTCAGTAACCCCAACGATATACGCACGATAACTCATCTTGGCTTTACTCACATGTGGGCGCTGTCGGAGCATCGGAACAATGCAGGCAGTCCAAGGAGTGTCGAGCATGCGACGATGGCACAGAAGTATTTTGGTGAGTCGTATCTGATGAATCCAAATGACACGAGGACGCTTTCTTTCCTGTCGTCGGTTAAGCTGGCCAATGGTTCAATATGTGGTGATCGCGAGTTATTAAAAGATGGCTATCTGAATGGCCAGAAGGCGATTCGCGAATGGGAGAACTTCAGCTCGTTTTCACTAGCCTATACGTTAAGCAGGCTGCCGGCATCGGATGCTAAGTTCAAAGAGGCATTGGAGCTGATGAAGACGCTGGCGGAACGACATGCAGAGGACTTTGATCCGAATAATGCCGACACGCAAGCGCAGATAGCAAGTATCAAGCTGCTGCTGGACTCGGATCAGTCGAAGGACCGCGTGTTTCATAATTCATGGATTGCGCCACATAACATTGAAGGTTTCTTCATGGCGTACGGAGACATGCTGGTGAAGAGCGGCAACTGGAAGGAGGGTATCAGTGTGTACAGGCTATGTCGTGAAGTGAGACAGTATTCAGACTGGGACTATAAAGAAGTGCTGGAGCGCAGGATAGTTAATGCGCAGCGTAATGCAGCGTTATTTGGTAAACCGGTTGCACGTGGTGGAAGTGTTGGAGTTGACGATGCTATCCTGGTGGAGACGGGGATAGCGTGCAGGAGTTGTCATCAAATGAGCGAAGCAGATGTGAGGCGGACTTTTGATGGATATGATCCGCGCAGGTTGATGGTTAAGAAGTTTTATTTTCTTGAGTGATCGGCCAGAGTATGTTGTTTTAAGGTTATGATCGGTGTTTTAAAGGTTATCGATCAGATAAGTACTCATCGGTCGGCCCACTTTTTCAATGCCGCCATTGTTTTGTCATCAGTTATTGAGTCGGACTTTATTTGCGCGAACGTAAAGCCATCGATGAAAATAAGGTATTCAACTAACGTGCGCGCCTTGAAATAAGGCAGAGGTCGTGGGATGCCCAGTTCGTTTGTTAAGAAGTAGTCTTTGGATGTTAACAGGGTAATCGCATTTTCTTTCAGGTCGCCGGATTCCACATAACCCACTCTGTAGCTCGCGATGTATTCTGCGTAGCCTTCTTTTTTCCAGGAGGGCAACTTGTCCGTCATGAACGTGTGCGTGATCTCATGAGCAAGCAGCTGATCCAAGCGGTAAGATGTTGTGCTGTGGGCGCGGGTCACTGTATTCCTTTCGAAGTCGGCAAATGGGAATATAAATATGTTATGCCGAAACGTCATGTTCGAGGCGTAAGATCCATTTTCCGTAAACAATAACTGATGGTAGAAGGTCCCCGGCTCGCACAGGAAGATTCTATGAGAGTACTGAGCGTTGTAGTTCTCGGATCGCTTGATTTGTTCGATGACTGAGTCGAATATTTTTCCGACATCGCCGTTTATTGGGTTGGTTGCGTATACCGTGAAGTTTTTGTATTCAACCTTGTGTGCAAACGCAGGTTGAGGAAACCAGAGCAACATTTTTCCAACGAACAGTATTGACAGTAAAACGATGGCTGTCTTCTTTAATATCGGCTTGAGGCGACTAACTTCTAGCATGTTCGATTTACTTGATGTTCAGACTTACAAAAGGTTTTGCTTGTAAAGGTCAGCTTACCAAATTTTCAGCCTACCAATCGATCTTCACCAGTGCAACGGCCTGGCGCTCCAACTGCAGTGGCAGGTTAAGTTTCCCTTTGCTTATTTTGATTGACGTCGTTGTGATGCACTTTAACTTCCCTGCTTTCTCCAGTTCAGTGATCTGCTGCGGCGTTGGATTTTGAGGCGATCCCATTTTCTTCCATAGCTCATAAGAATTGCTGTTCTCCTTATCAATCATATAAACATTCATCGTCGCTTTCGTGGCAGGCACATTGACTATCGTGATGTTTACTTGTTCGGCCGGAGCAGGCTTGTCGTCGTCGTGATAGTTCCATACCATGAGTGCCGCAGAGCGCTTGTCCGTAGTGGCCAGGCCGCCGATGTCGGAGTTCGTGCCATGCATGCCTGATTCAAATATTTTATCAAGGGGGTACATGCGATTACTCTGCACAACCAACCGCGTTCCAGACATCATCCCAAACATCCTAAACACGTTGAGCACCGGCTTATCGACACCGTTCGTGGCTAGATCGCGGAAGCCATAATACCACGGCTGATTTTCAAATTCGAACGACCAGGAAACGGCACCAATAAAATTAGCTTTTGACTCGTCGGCCAGCTGATACTTGCGGGCAAAGCTTGCCGCCGTATAACTCGAGTAAGCCGTACCGTTGCGATAACTGTTCTCGGGATTGGTAGCCATGCCGCATGCCGCGCAGCCCTCCGGGTCGGACTCACCAACGATGACGGGTAAGTTCTTTGTTTCGGGATATGACATAGTAATCGCGAAGCCTGTCCTGATATCGTTCAGTTGAGGTTCCATGTTCATGCGCACGGATCCGTCCACAAGTTTCGGAGAACCCTTAGCATGGAAGAGAATGGCATCCATCGGCGAGCCTGTTTTACCAGTCGCTTAGTTGGTGCCACTGATGCAGTGTTTAATGAAGTTATTCGTCCATTCGGTGGCACCTTTGCCACGGGTGCCCGCGATGTTAATGCCGCCTATCCTGGCCGTTGGAAGCGCGCGTTTGAGTCCGTCGGCGGCATAGTCGTACAGTTTAAAAAACTCTTCCTGAGTTCCCTTCCAGTAGTGACCGTTCGGTTCATTCCACACTTCCCAGTACCAGCTTTCAACTTCAGCTTTGCCATAGCGCTCAACAGAATGTTTCACCCACTCGTACACCAGGTCACGCCACTTGTTATAGTCTTTGGGAGGATAAGCCCAGCCCGTGATGATGTCGGTGTAGGGATCACCCGGTTTCCAGTGATGTCTGTAGGGCTCGGGATGCGTTGATAAAGCCTGAGGCATGAAACCAATCTGCGCGAGCGGCTTCATTCCCCGCGAGACGTAAGCATCGAAGATGCTGTCGACGATGTTCCAGTTATACACAGGATTGCCGCTGGCGTCTTCGGTATAAGCGTTGGTGGATCCCCACTTCAGGGCGGCGACGCCATCGCCCGTAACGAGGAGGCTATGGGTGCGCACATACACCGGAACAGGACTTAGTGCGGCGATTTCCGAAAGCAACTTTTTGCCGTCCTTCATGTAGGTATAGTTTGGCTCGTCGTATCCGAACCAGGCCCATACCGGTACCATGGGAGCGATTTGTTGTTTCAGGTCGACGGTGATGGTTGGTGATTGGGCAGAAACGAAGGAGGTTAATGCGCAAAGCATTAGAGCCAACGAGGCTTTGGCAGCAAATCGAGATATCAATGGGTTTGTATTCCTGATCATAATTTCAAGCGCTTAGGTTGAGCATGACTTTATCAAAGCAACCCAAAGCAAGTTAACCACGGGTTTAATATTCAGTCCAATATAAAGTAAGCGTTTAGACAGTAGATTCGTACTTTGAATAGTACATTTATTCATCCGGTTCCTTTGAGGAGATTTCACCAGGACCCGGAATGAACGGCTTTAAGCAGATGCGAAACGAAGAGGCCTGTAGGCCAAGAGAAAGATTTCTGTTCACTGACGAGTTAATGTCAGATGAAGTAGTCACCAAGATAAAGGAGGCATGTAAAAGGACAGATCAGGCAAAAGTGCTCAACAAGTCCGCACACGCAAGATTCATAAACTGGTCGCGAACGGAAAAGGAGGTATGTCTTTTTACATTATATGCGTATGCTGACATCATGTTGCCCAAGCAGTTTGATTGCATTTTTAAACTCGACAATCCTTCCGTTTTCATCAACACAAAGTTTCAATTAACTCAATCTATTTACGAAGGAAAGTATCCCATCGAAACAATTGAAGATGGGCATAAGCATCTGTGCATTTTTGAGTTTGAAGATAATGTGCCCGACATACTTAATGAATTGTACGTTGGGACTAAGTTTTATGACACACCTTCAAAGGATGCACTGACATTGGGAATATGCCAGGCCAACGATTTTGCGGAGATCAGGTCTCGGTTAGAGTACACGTTAAAGCTCAAGAGTGAATACGGAATGGAGTGGTGGAAGTTCGATGAGGATCCCTAGCAGGGACTACATAATGTGGCGCTTCGGGAAGATGCAGTTATTGTTGTGGAACTTCCCACGGGCCGAGATGATCAATGTCGTATATTAACTTGTTGATGTTAGCTCCTTAAAGATTTGATCAATTGAACAGCGGAGAATATTTCTTCAACTTGAATCCAGTCAATTTTTTTATCATTTCGGGACTGGTGCAGAATTTCATCCTGGCAGGAATACTGTTTTTCAGGCATGGGGAAAACCCTTTGGCGAACAAGTTTCTATCATTAACAATATTCGTTGTCAATTTGCACCTGACATATCTGATGGTGTTGGACACCAATCTCGATAATATCTTCCCATCCTTGCTTAGACTACCGTTTTCATATTTAACAGCAGTCGGGCCGTTGATATTTTTTTATACAAAAGCTCTTACTAACACGAATTTCTCTCTCTCGAGCATAAACAAAAAACACCTTATCCCGGTGGCTATTGAAGCAGGATTACAAGTAGCCATGATTGTTCAGGGCATTGGAGATAATGAACTTATCTATAATACGCCACTCTATTTTTACATAATGCCGTTGTTGTATTTGTGGGCTGCGGGTTCAATTTTTTACTACTTGAAACTGTCACTCGGCGTTATCATTAATCACGAAGGTTGGGTGCTAAGGAATTTTTCAAACTTGAAGGAAATGACGCTTTCATGGCTGAATAGATTGATCCGTTACTATCGTTGGCTGTGGGTAGCCTGGATTCCTTTTGTAACTGCCTTTCTATTGTTTTTCAGATTTCAGCTACTATACCTCGGGGTTGTCCTTGCACTTTATTTACTGATGCTCATTTTAACCTATCTGACGCTTTGGATAGGATTAGAAGGTGTAGGGCGGGGGAACCTTGTATTTGTGAAGTCGGATGAGGGACCAGTTGAGAACAAAAATTTTGGCAAACTGCCCCAGGAAGAAATACAAGCGCTGATCGGGCGGATATCTCAACTCATGACTGGGGAGAAAATATATCGACAGGAAAACCTTAGCCTTAGGGAGCTGGCTTCACAACTGAAGGCCGATCCAAATCTGGTTTCCTTTGTTCTGAATAAACATCTGAATAGTAGCTTTTATGACTTCGTAAACCTTTACCGGATAGAGGAAGTGAAAAGTAAACTTAATGATCCCCGCTATGGGCACCTTAGCCTGTTAGGGATTGCCCTGGATTCGGGTTTTAATTCCAAGACCACATTCAACAGAGTATTCAAACAGGTCACTGGAGCAACCCCGACTGAGTATCAGAAAGCAAACAAAACCCTTTAAATAGGTCCCATCCCTCATATTGGCACGCTGAGACATGATTTGACTGGTTGATTTGAACAAAAAAATATCAACCAAAAACAAAGTCATGAAAAATTCCATTTTGATTGTCTTTAGCCTTTTGGCGCTTACCTGTGCCGGACAAACATCAGAAAAGGCAAATGAAGAACGTCTTATAGCCAGCGTTTTAGCCGAGCCCTCCGCTCAGGAAATAGCGAATGTTCTTTCGGAGCTCAGAACACCAGACCTGGCACCCAGGGATGTAGTCATTCACGATTCCATCTTGCTTTCCAATTCGAATAAATTGTATATACTGTCCCATATGGTGCAAGGCTTAAAGCATTACGGGGCCGTCGTCGTTCCCGCAAACAGCAATAGCAGAAAGCTGCCGATGATTGTATTTGCCACGGGAGGTGACGGGATGCATAAGGAATTTGATCTCAGCCAGGATTTCAATCAACCTGCAGTTCAATTTCCGCGCTTTTTGGGTGAGGGATTTGACGATAAGTTCATCGTTGTGATTCCGTCGTTCCGCGGGCAACAACTGATTATAGGGGATAGAAAATACCAATCTGATGGAGCTGTAAGTGATGCATTTGGAGGAGCAACAACTGATGCGCTGGCCTTTTTAAATGTATCACTCGAAACGTTCAGGCAGGCAGACGAAAGCCGGATTGCCATATATGGAGGGAGCCGCGGCGGAACGGTGGCTTTACTGGCTTCGTCAAGGGACAAGCGAATCAAAAGAGCTATTGTAGTAGCAGCACCCACTGACATGAAGGCGCTCTATCAATTGTACCCTGACCAGTTCAAACTATTGTTTTTTAACGACCTCTTGTCCGGGAAGATTACAGAAAGCGAAGCGAGGAGAAGATTCATTTCAACTTCGCCTATTTATTTCAAGGGTGAATTGCCAGTCGTGCAACTCCATCACGACAAGAATGATAAGTTTGTTCCTGTGGATTTTGCGAGAAGGTTATGTACCGGAATGACAACCATTGATTGTTACTTTTATGACGAAGGAATCCACGGATTTTGGTCTGACAAGAATTTTTGGAAGCGTGTACAGGAATTTATTCAACCAATGGCAGATTGATCGGGAGCCAGAACTTTACAAAGACATATGATGCCTTTTTGAGTTGTGTATCATTTGATACACAACTTTGTTCCCAAAAAGTTTCATCATTATATAATGTATTTCGGTTTTGCGCAGCCGTTCCTCAACTCCCTAATCTTAAGAATAAGAATGATCACGTCTCCGGCCCCTAAGACAGAAGTCAAGGAAGCATCAGAAAGAGTCTATGCTTTAGACGCATTGAGAGCAGCCATGATGTTGCTCGGAATTGTACTTCATGCATCAATAACTTACGGTGCTATTGATTATCAGGAGGCCTGGCCATTAAAGGACAGCAGTACCAGCCCTTTATTTGATTTGGTGGTTGTTTTTATCCACACCTTTCGCATGCCCGTGTTTTTTGTGGCAGCCGGATATTTCGGATCGCTTCTTTTTTATAAGAAAGGCCCAAGGGCAATGCTGCTGAACAGATTCAGGCGGATCGTGCTTCCCTTTGTTGCCGGTGTTTTGGTGATTTCGCCATTAATTTCAGCCGCCCTCGCTTTCACACAGACCTCTTTCGCCAATTCTTCTCCCGCCTTAACGGCAGCTGTCGATACATTGATTAGAGGCAACTTTCTTCCTTTGAGGATTGCTCATTTATGGTTTTTATATTTTTTGATTATGTATGCTTTGTTAGGGTGGTCCCTTGGGATTCTCTTTAAAAAGAAGACAAACTTCACTGTATTCATCTATCAGGCTTTTTCCAGGATATTTCAAATATTCTGGCTGAGGATTATCAGCATGGCAGTGGCTTTATTTCTCTGCCTTTATTGGATGAAGTCTCCGTTCATTTTAACCAACAATCAATGGAGCGTTGATCCTGCCACATTTGTGATATACTTTGTTTTTTTCGGAACAGGTTGGATGTTATATAAAACAAATTGCCTGCAAAACCTTACTCAGTATCCGATACTACAATTAAGTATAGCTACCCTGCTTTTCCTTGTTGCAAGTCTTACGCCCTGGCCAACCGAGCCATGGGCCCTGACTGTTCAACAAGGATTAAATGCATTGCATGGTTCACTCTTTATTTTTGGGTTCATCACATTTTTTACTAGCTATTTCAATTCCTATTCGCCACGTCTAACCTATATCATGGACTCGGCTTATTGGGTTTACATTATCCATATGCCAATAGTAGTTTTTGTTCCAGGCTTAATGGCTGGATCTGCTTTGCCGATCTTTATCAAATTTGCGATTACATTCTCTGTAACTACGATCATATGCTTTGCTACTTACCAATCCTTTGTCAGAGGCAGTTTTATAGGAATGTTTTTAAATGGCAAAGTTTATAAAAAGGATCTAGCGAGGTCAGAAGCAATAAATTAATGCTTCAGTGTTTCATTTTCTTACTTCGAACCCGAGAACCGTGCAGCGTCATCCTTGTTCCAGGTTATTGTTGCTGTGCCATAACGGAAGTTGGTGTTCAGATACTGATTAAAGGTTACACTTTCAGTGTCTGCGCTGCCGTCCCTGATCTTGCCGATCAACGTCTTCATATCCAGTATGTATTGAAATGGCAGGTTGGGCTTGTCGCGCTTCTGCCAATAGTGTCCGGGGTAGATGAGCAGCTTTGAAGCATCAATTTTGTTGGCCGGGTTCTTCACGTAGCTGATCAGTTTGTCGACGCTGCTCTGATATTGAATGAAGCCGTCGTAAGAAAAGATCCAGACGCCATTGCCGGAGCCGAGTCCGTCGCCTGTGAATACCAGGTTCTTTCCCTTTAGAAAATAGAGCATAGAATGATCGGTATGTCCCGGTAGCTCGAACGATTCAACGACGAAGCCGCCGCCCAGATCCAGCGTTGGATTTTCGGGAAGGTTTACGAGTCGTCCGCCGGGCCAGATATTTCTTCCCTCGAATTCCTTCGGATGAATCCAGAATCGTACGGAGGGATCTTTCTGAAAAGCAGGTAGCATGCCGGTATGGTCACCGTGGAAGTGCGTTGCTGCAATGTACAATTGTCGATTGCCACGGATTTGTGAAACGATAGATCGCAGTGAAGTAATCGCCGTTGTATCCCAGGTAATGAAGTTGGAGAGATCGATCAGCAGTACTTTATCCTTTCCCTGAATGAGATACATATCTGAGCAATTGTTAAGACCTGCCGGCTTACCATCACTGCCGGTGTGAATGCCGGAAGGATTTTTCGAGTTGGCATCTTCGATGCGGGTTACTCCTGGTGCAAGTTGCGAAACGGTATAGGGACCCTTTTCAAATTGCTGTGCGTGCGCTGCGCATAGGGTGAGCGTGAAAATGAGAGCTGGCAGTACTTTTTTCATAAGATGGGAATATCGAAAGTAAGCATTTTCCCCTCTAATTGGGGCTTTCATCTACCAGGTAAAAACCGCCAGAATCAATTTTATCCTGGATGTCTTGAAAAGAGAATTAGACTATAACAGAGACCTTTAAATATTCGGGAAATTTTTAGCCGGAGATCACAAATACAATTTCACGATTTGAGAACTATTGAGGATATTGTATAGTCGTCATTCCGGTAGTCCTCGTTGGCGACTACACCCCGATCAGTTAGCATCTATGAAGCATTTCTACATTGCAGTCGTAATCCTCTTTTTCGTAGTTCCTCATTCAGACGTAAGTGCTCAGTGGACGCAATCCACCAACTTGGAAGGAGGCTCGATTGTTACCGATATTGTGGAGTATAAGAATGCACTTTACATCGCGGTGTTGAACAGTGGCGTCTACCGCTCGGTAGACAATGGAGTGAGCTGGACACGTACCACCGTGCCGCCACAACCAAACTTCGCTCATTTTGCTGTATTTGGTGACAAGTTGCTGGTGTTCTCTTATGGAAAAATATTTCACAGTGCCGATGGACAGTCTTTCACCGAGATGGTCGGGGTCAACGATTTTGTAGAGGACGTTGCAACTGACGGCACCACACTCGTTATCGCGGGAATACAGGGTATATATGTCACAAGCAATTTTGCCAGCAGCTGGACCAAAGCGAATGATACACGAACACAAACTGAAATAGCGTCCGTTACGGTTAAGGGATCGGTCATTCTCGCAGCAGCAAGGTCAAGAGCTGGAATAGTTTTTAAATCAGTTGATGGCGGGGTAACCTGGGCGGAAACAAACACCGGTAGCCACGCCGTTACGCAACTCGCCTATCAGGGCAGCACTGCCTTTATGAATGTGAATGAGATCGGCCTGCTAAGATCGAATGATGATGGTACTACGTGGCAGCAGGTGAGGACCGACAATGTGGGGTGGCGATTTGCGTTAACGTCAACGCATATCTACTACGTTGGACGCGGGACGTATGCCGTTTCTTCGAACCAGGGCAATAGCTGGCTGGAGACTCTTGATGGACCACCCTCAGGATTGAATATTCAAAGCTTCTATGCCGGAGCATCATACATTTTCACAGGCACCTGGGGTGCAGGTACATACCGGAAGCCATTGGATAACACTGCGCCTTGGACAAGTTGCAATGCAGGCTTAAGCTTTCAAACCATAAATGATATTGATATCAAAGATGATACTATCCTGGCAGGGGCGGAATACGCTTTCATCTGGAAAAGTATGGATGAAGGTCAGACATGGACACGTCGTCTGGACGGCCTCGCTTCCGCTACGGCAAATGCCATTGTTAGAATGGGCAATGATATATTCGTCGCCACCGGCACTATTTATCGCTCGAGTGACGAAGGTGAGAACTGGGTAGTCAAGAGCAACAGTTCAGTCCAGGGAACCTCGAGCACTTTGGCGGTGCTCAATAACAAACTGTACACAAATATTGACAATGATGTTTACGTTTCGGCCAACCGTGGCGACTCATGGGAGAAAAAATCCGATGGATTGCTTGGTCCGATCAGAACCATATTTGCTGATGACAAACATGTGTACGTAGGAACCTATCAGGGTCTGTTCCGACTCAATGCCAGCGGCGAGCGTTGGGACAAAATCGACATGGGAGTGCCTTCTCAAAGCGTTGGTAAGATCGCAAAGCTGGGATCAATACTGCTCGTGGCAGAGCAATACGACGGTGTTTACAAGAGCATCGATGACGGAAAAACATGGACGCTTATTAATAATAACATTGTGTTGACGATGGCGGTCAGAAACAATGAGATATATGCCGCGGCCCTAACGGGAGCACTATATCATTCGTCAGACTCTGGAAAAACATGGAGCGACATCAAAGGAAACATACCGAGCCGGGTCGTCACCTCAATCAGTTTCACTTCGAAGCATGTGCTGGTGGGCGCTGCTGGTAACGGCTTGTGGCTCCGGCCAATTGGAGAACTTGCGCCGCCCTACTTCTATTTTCCTTCATTGTTAACAGACTCAACCTTTCTTAAGGACGAGCCCATAGTGATCCGTGCAGACCAGCCTATGCAAACACAAGATGGAAACCCGGTGTCGCAGAGTGACCTGGAAGATCTGATCACCATCACTACACTCGACGGAACGCCGGCAAACTATACTGCCACTCTTGGAGATGACCTGTTAACGATTACTATCAAGATCACTGAACCATACGATAATACGGCGTATCGGATTACGATAGCGCCGGTTGCAAATGCTGAGGGGCTGGAGTCAACGGCACAGTCGTTCACCCTTCGGGCTGTTATGGATGCTGCGCCCGTGGTTGGTAATATTTCTTTTGACATGCCGCAGCGTACAACGTTCACTTTTACGGCGGCGCTGTTTACTACGAAGTACTCGGACCACGAAGGATCTCCGCTGGCAAAGATTAAGGTCACCACATTGCCCGCACACGGTGCACTGAAAGTTGGTGGAAACGTTGTGGTTGCAGATGCAGAGATTTCCCCGGCGCAACTGACTGCATTAACCTATACGCCTTCAGCAGATTTTGTTGGCACCGATCAATGGGCATACGCCGCAAGTGACGGAAAATCGTATTCAAATTCTGCGCAGGTAATAGCGAAAATCTTCGCTGTAACCGACATCCATGAATTGACTGTAATGAATCTGACATTATATCCGAATCCTGTCGACAGAATACTTACGATCCTGCCGGGTAACGTTGGGGCGATCGACGAGCTTAACGTAGTGGATATGCGCGGCAGCACAATTCGGGTTCCGATGGAAAAGTATGACGCATCGGTGGTACTTGATTTCACTGCGGTTCCCTCCGGCATGTACGTATTGAGTATCAGGTCGGGTAAGCGACAATATCACCAGAAAGTATTGCGGCGTTAATTGTGTTGTTAGTGTGTCGATTTTAATAATTGAAGAAGAGA
Organism: Chryseolinea sp. T2; assembly: GCF_037203685.1. Lineage (NCBI taxonomy): Bacteria > Pseudomonadati > Bacteroidota > Cytophagia > Cytophagales > Fulvivirgaceae > Chryseolinea > Chryseolinea sp. T2. Next base: position 1,099,115 of record NZ_JBBCAU010000003.1, on the reverse strand, counting down.
CTTTTGCCGGATCGCATTACTGCTTCAGATTCGTCATGAACGTGAGAGTATCAAAGTACAGTGTCAATGACTGAAGCTTTCCATTCTTCACCGTCCAATTTTCAGAAACGTTGCCGTTTATTTTTCGGCCGTTCGGAAACTGGAAATCATAGTTGCCGATGACGCTGGCCTTATCTCCATCGACGATCATTTGCCTGACGCGCATCGATTCGAATCGCTGAGAGAAGCGTTTGATGATGTCCACGTATGCCTGTTTTCCAACTACCGGTTGCGTATTTGTCATGTCACCGCCCACGTACCGGAAGTCGTCGGCAATCGTGTCTTCCCAGTTGCTTTTGGCGGCAAAACCGCTGTAGTAGGTTTCAAGTAGCTGTTTTGTGAGAGCTTGTTTTTCCATATGATATTTTTTGAAGATAAGTTGTTGCAAAATGCAAGTGCAATATAGGAAGTTGTTGCAAAATGCAATAACTTTAGAAATGGATAAAATAAGATCGGATTGCCCGATTAGCTGCACTCTTGATGTGATTGGCGACAAATGGTCGCTATTGATTATCAGGGATGTGATGCTAAGGGGAAAAATGTCGTACAGCGAGTTTTTAAATTCTGAAGAGAAAATCGCGACAAACATTTTAGTCGCCCGACTTGCCATGCTCGAGGAGGAGGGAATCCTGGCGCGGGAAGTGTCGCCCGGGAATAAGTCAAAGTACATTTATCGTCTTACGCAGAAGGGGGCTGACCTTATGCCAGTGATCATTGAGCTGATGGACTGGGGGGCGAAGTACAATAGGAATTGTCCAAGGAAGGAATTGGGACAAAAGATAAAGAAGGATAAGGCTGCTGTTGTTCGTGAACTGGCTGCAGTACTAAGAGAAAAGGTGAAAGGCGTGAGTTAGCGCGCAGCGTTTTCCATGGCAAGGCAGGCGAAATACGCATCTTACAGAGTCGCTTTATACATCAGTCTGCGACAGTGGAGCGGCTGCTCCGAGCAGTATGGTAAACGTTGCACCATTTCCAATTTCACCCGTGGCTTCTATGAGTCCATCGAGTCGCTCCACGATCTTCCGGCAAAGTGCCAGTCCCAGGCCCGTGCCTTCATACTTATCTTTTGAATGAAGGCGCGTGAATGGAGAGAAGATCTTTTCAGCATATTCATTTGAAAAGCCGATACCGTTGTCCTTTACAAGGATCTTGTAATAGTCACCCGGAAAGCTCTTACCGCCCTTGGTATAATTGATGACCTTTTCGGCGGTGATTGCAATTTCAAGGTCACGATCTGGATGGGAGAACTTAAGCGAGTTGTAGATCAGATTACTGAAAACGCGTTGGACGAGGATATCTTCGCCTCGGACGACCGGTAATGATTCATAAGTCAGCTTTGCTTTCTTCTGGTCAAACAGAAACTCCAGATCAAATTCGATGAGCTTCATAACTGCGTTCAGGTCGACGGGCTCATTAAATACCTGGCTGGCCTCGACGGAAGAATACTCTAAAACGCCTTCTACCATGGAAAACAATCTTGCGACCGACTTGTCAATTTTCTGGAGGCGCGACGACGCCAATTCATAGTTGCCGGTTGCCAGAGATGAGTTCAGTTGGTCGGCGAATAACCGAACCTTCCTTAAGGGTTCCTTCAGATCATGGCTTGTGACATGGGCAAACTGCAGCAAATCGTCGTTGCTTTGTTTCAATCTATAAGTGCGCTCTGCTACTAATTCTTCCAGTTGTTCTTCTACAGCTTTTTGATCATGAATATCGGTACACGTGCCGAACCAGCGCACGATGGTACCCTGAGCATTTCGGAAAGGCATTGCGCGCGCCAGTAGCCATCGATACTGCCCGTCGTGACGTCTCATCCTGTATTTTGTCTCATACAGCTTGCCCGTCTGCAGTGACTCATTCCAAATTTTCCACGTGCGTTCCTCGTCATCAGGATGAAGCACCGTTGCCCATCCTTCAGCCTTTGTATCTTCGTAAGTTAATCCAACGAAGTCGTACCACTGCTGATTATAAAAATCATGATAACCGTCGGCGCGAGTAGACCAAACCATCTGAGGCATGAAGTTCGACAGTTGAGTCAATTGATTTCTTGTTTCTGTGAGCAGATCTTCTGCCCGTTTGCGTTCGGAAATATCTTGTACGATCGCGATGAAATATAGCGGCTCATTTTCACTTTCATCGAACTGAAGTGAAACGGTAAGGTTAACCCATATATGGCTTTTATCTTTACGAATGTAACGCTTCTCCATGGAGTAGTCGGACATCCGTCCGGCGATGAGGTCAGCAACATGATCGAGATCTTCCTGCAGATCGTCGGGATGAGTGATTTCCTGAAAGGTTAAATTGGTTAGTTCATTTTTTGAATATCCGAGGATGTTGCTGAGTGTGTCATTGATCAGCAGCCATTTCCCATCGAGGGAGACGTGTGCTACGCCTACTGCTGCGTTTTCAAAAGTTGATCGAAAGCGTAGCTCACTTTGCTCAATTGTGCCGTGTGCGACCATCGTTTCAGTAACATCGACGCATGCGCCGGTCATGTAGATGGGTTTGCCGGCTTCATTACGGTATGTTTTGCCATTGTCATCAAGCCAGCGCACAGTACCATCCGGCCACACCACCCGGAATACCATTGCGAAGTCAGATCCGTCAACCGCGCAGCGCTGGCATTGGTTAATGACAGCCTGACGGTCAAGTATGTGTACGCGCTCAATAAAATTATCCAGGCTCTGGACTGACTTGCCGGGGGCCAATCCAAATAGCCGGTCAAGGTTTGCATCCCATGAAAGCTCGTTTGTGAGAATGTCCCAGCGGAATGTTCCGGTCAGCGATGCATCGAGTGCGGCTTGTAAACGTTCTTTATTATCCTGAAACGCTTGCTCTGTTTTCTTGCGTTCTGAAATATCCGTGCCGATGATGAGTACTGATTTTACGATGTGAGCGTCATCGAATTCCGGCATAAAACGGGCTTCGAGATATTTTCCATTTTCATTTTGAAATTCTGCTGCGAGCGACCTGCCGGATTCAAAAACGAGCGCGATGTTTTGCTCAAAAAAAGATGCAATTTCTGGTGACAGGTTAAGTTCACGGAATGACTTCCCAAGTACTTCTTCCGGTTTTTTTCCGTTGTACTCTTCGATACGGGAGTTGGCGTATGTAAACCTGAATGACTGATCGTGCCTTGAGATGATGTCGGGAAGATTTTCTGCCAGCGAACGGAAACCGTGTTCACTTTCGCGGACGCGATGGGTTTCAACGATGAGATTTTGTTGTGCGGCTATTTTGTCCGTAGTCTCGATACAAGTTACTATTATGCCGGCAATGGAGCCGCTTCGTCCGGCGACTGCGTTGTAGCAGTACGTCCAGTAGATCTCTTCGATTTTTCCATTCCGATAGAAGGGCACCATTTGATCCTCATACCAGATGGATTCTCCGCCGCGCAACACCTGATCTATCTGTGGACCGATGATGTGCCATATTTCCGGCCACACTTCTCTTCCTTGTTTGCCAAGTGCAGCGGGATGCTTTCCTGATCCTGCTTCACCGAGGCTTGGTCTGAAAGCGTCGTTGTAAAAGCAAAATAACTCTGGTCCCCAGAAGAGGAACATCGGGAATTTATTGTTCAGCACGATGCTGAGGGATGTCATGAGACTGTCGGACCACCCTTCGATCGGACCGAGCGGATGCCGGCTCCAATCATATTGTCGAGTGAGTGCTGCCATTTCGCTGTTGCGAAAGAGAAAAGCGGGAAGACTTGACCCTATCGCAAGCGAATTGTCGTTCATCATTTGGGGACTCTGTTGAACTGCTAAGATACGAAACAGGAAGAATGAATACACTCGCGGAGTGCACGTGTTATTGCGGAAGTATCTCTACAACACGCTGGGCGGAAATGATCGTAAGATTAAATAAAGGTGCGAATTATCACCCGCTTCAACCGTTTCGAATGGAGTCAACAGGACTTCCCTTCGAGGCTTTGATCGTTTGGGAGCCGATCGTTATCATTCCCAACATCAACAGCAACAACACACCGGGAACCATCGTGCCAACTCCGAATTCAACACGATTGGGAAACTTCTGCAGCCACAGGTCATTGACAAAATAGCTCAACGGGCCGCCTATCAGGATGGCGATCAACAGCATCCTCATAAAACCTCTTGAGAGCAGAAAGGCAAGGCTCCAGGGTTCTGCGCCAAATATCTTTCTAATGCTTACTTCCCTTGTCTTTCGCTCGACCATAAATGTCGCCATTCCAAGTAAGCCCAGGCATGAAATGACTATCGCCATCACTGCAATAAAGCCCAGCACCGACACGATGTCGAAAATGGCTTCGTGCGTCCTTAATAGTTGTTCGTCAAAAAAATCATATTTGAACGAATGAGCGGGATCAATCAGTTTCCACTTTGCCTCAATGGCTGCTATGGTATTTTGAGTGTTTGCACCGGACAACCGAACATTTATAAAATTGAAGTTGGATGCCGGGCGCAGCAGCAAGGGTCCGATGTGATCCTCTTCGATCAACAGCTTGTACCGAAAATCTTCGACCACGCCGATCACCTGCACGGCCTGATTGCTGTTCCCTTCTTCAAAGAACTGACCAATGGCGTCTGATGGATGGTTGAATCCCAACGCCTTTACTCCCGCATGGTTAATGAGTGCAAATTTCGAAGCAGAGGTTGTCACGTCCTCTTGGGAGAGAAGTCGTCCGGCTAACAGCTTTAATCCAAAGTTGGCAACGAAGGCTTCGTCAACTCCTAATGCGCTAAAGTATTTATAATCATCCTGCCTGGTTCCCGTCAGCAATCGCGTTCCATTGGATATGCCAGTTGCAGGAATGATGTCGCATGCTGAAATGCCGCTTACGCCGCTGATGCTTTGCAGTTCATTCATTACTTTGGTATGGTTGTTTCCCTGCAGCGGTATGTTCACGACGCCTTGTGTGTTGAGGCCGTAGTCGAACTCACGGAAATGTATTAACTGATTATAGATCAGCACAGACGTCGTGATAAATAAGAGAGATATCACAAACTGCGCAGCGTTGAGAACTGTTTTCAGCCCCCAGCCAGTGCGTTGGTTGTCCTGACTACCTTTGAGTGCTTTCGCAGGCTGATAACTTGAGAGATGGAAAGCTGGATAAATTCCTGCAACAATGCCGATCAACAGTGACAAAACCAGGAAGCCGACGCATGTTGAAGTGGTAAGTGTCAGATCGAATTGTAAGTATTGATTGATCCAGAGTTTTTGAAATAAGGGTGTCACGAGAGCCAGGAAAGCCAGGGCCATCGCCAGTGCAAACAGTGACGTGAGTATCGACTCGCTGAGAAACTGAAACACAATCGCCCGCTTGTTGGCTCCCGTCGCCTTACGTACTCCAATTTCGCGGGCACGAGTCAGCGACCTCGCGATCGACAAACTTGCGTAGTTCAGGCACGCCGACAGGATGATGATTAAGGCGAGTGCAGCTAACACGTAATATCCTACCAGAGGCATGCTGAAGCGTGTGGGATTTGCAGTAAATATGCCAGGAGTGATGTCTGTAAGTCGCTGACTTTGCAGCGAAAAATCCTTTTGGAATTCAGAATTTTTATAATGGTGTTGCGTTACATCAGCCAGCGCATAGTTAAGTTCATGATGATCGTTTGCTTGCGTAAGCATCACATATGTAAAACACTCATAGAAATTTGTCCAGTCCGTACGGCGGTCCTGGATCTTTTTTTCTGCTATAAGGGAAGGCAACGAAGCCGATGAAACCAGCGCATCAAAATGCAGATGTGATTTGTGTGCGGTCTCTGAAAGAACGCCTGTGACCACGAAACTTCCCCATGGTGTTGGTGCAGGCTCGTTCCGATAGCCCCCGAGATAATGTAACCCCCGGTCGGAGAACTCTACTATTTTATTTAACGGGTCCTCATCGGCAAACAATTTACGTGCGACCTCACTGGAAACGACGATTGAATTGGGAAATGACAATGCCTTCTTTGGATCTCCTGATTCAAGTTCAGTATTGAAGATTTCAAAGAATGCCGGGTCGGTGAAGAATCCACGCATCTCTACCGTCCGGTTGTTATACGTAGCCTCACCGCCGACTCCTTTAATCAGTTGAGTGGCTTGTTCTATTGAAGGGTATTCTGATTTCAAAGCGTCCGCCAACGGTGTGGGTGATGACGCGTACGGAAAAGGAGAGTTACCATCATCGGAAAGTATCCGGTATGTTCGATCTTTATTTACATGATGCTGATCGTAACTTTTCTGATCTGACAGCATCATCATGATGAGCATAGCTACCGTCATTCCAAGCGACAATCCGAAGACGTTTATGAAGGAGAACGCTTTGTGCTTCCTGAAATTCCGAAAGCTGACAACGAGGTAATTTTTGATCATAGCGCGGTTTGTTCAGATGGCAGAGGTTTATACTAATTTCCGGTGCTGGGTTCCATTGATTTGCATTGCTATGCACAAGACGCCGAATGCTGGCGCCAGGTTACAGGCCGGTGGAATTGATCAGACCGCTAATGATCAACGATCTTGTACCAATCGTCATGTTGCTGCTACAGTGAGATAATTGTAATTCAGCAGAATTCCCATTTTTACTACATTCCGTAAAAATACAAGCGCATGAGAAGAGTGGATTACCTATTTGCTGCCGCCCTGACATTCGTCGCCATTGGATGCAATTACGGATCATCGGCTTCAGGCTATGATCGCTCAGCACCCAGCGTACAAGCAGATACTACATTATTGCCGCCGCTTGAAAAGAATCCTCCAAATACAAAGTATAGACCTGCCTTTCCAGGACAAACTCGCATCAACGGAGTTAAGACTATCACCCCTTACCAGGTTGATCAACTGGCTGAAGACCTCGGCAGGCCATGGGCAATCATCCTATTGCCCGATGAGAGATTCCTGCTCACGGAGAAGACCGGCTTCATGCAGATTCGAAATGCGGATGGAAGTCTTGTGAAGAAAATTACAGGCTTGCCTAAAGTTGATGACAGGGATCAGGGAGGGTTGCTGGATGTCGCACTCGATCCGAACTATTCAACTAACAGGATTATCTATTGGTCATATTCCGAACCTTATAAGAAGGGGAATGTCACTGCAGTAGGCAAAGGCAAACTGAATGAAGCTAGTGGCAGCGTTGAAAATCCCGTCGTTATTTTTCGCGCGACACCAGAACATGATAACAGCACGCTTCACTATGGATCACGACTGATCTTTGATAAGGATGGCAATCTGTTTGTGAGTGCGGGTGAAAGAGCGCGGCTCGATGGGAGAGCACAAGCGCAGATGCTGAACTCGGGATTGGGTAAAGTTTTTAAGATCACTAAAGATGGCAAACCGGCTCCTGGTAATCCGTTCATTGGCCGCACGGATGCTATGCCTGAGATCTACAGTTATGGTCATCGTAATCCGCAGAGTCTGGATATTCATCCTGTTACCGGCGATCTGTGGGAAGCTGAATTCGGTCCGCGTGGTGGCGATGAACTAAACCTTGTGAAGGCCGGGAAGAACTACGGCTGGCCAACCATAACCTTTGGGCTGGAGTACAGCGGTAAGAAAATAGGTGACTCTCTTCAACAAAAGGCCGGCATGGAACAACCCGTTTATTACTGGGATCCTGTGCACTCGCCAGGAGGAATGGTCTTTTATAAGGGTAAAGCCATTCCTGAGTGGGAGAACTGTTTATTCATCGGCGGACTTGGCAGCAACCGTATTGCGCGTCTGGTGATTAAGAATAATAAGGTCGTTGGTGAAGAATGGTTGTTGGCGGATAAGCAGGAGCGGTTCCGTGATATCGCGTATCACAACGGTATGCTATTCGCAGTGACGGATGGAGGGAAGTTGTATAGGATCAGGAAGAAGTAGACAAATGAACAGGTTATCGGCACAGAGAGCTGCTTATTGGTGCTATTCCTAATACGTATTTATACATGATATGTATTTATATACATGCGTGTTATCCGCTGCAGTCGAACGATACAACAGGTATGCTGAAATAGTTAAGAGTTTTGTGAATTCGGTTCGACTGCCGTAGAAGCAAGATGGTTTTAATCCGAGCCATTATTGTTCAGTTTCTTTGTCCCGAATCACTTCAACTTTTTGCGGGTCATTAACGTAAATACCATGTAATACCCGACGAAACAAGACATGTCACACAAACAGCACTTAGGACTGGAGATGCGACCCCCGCACGAAATTCTTAAGAGGTTTTATTCGCTTTCCGCTGCCAAGAACGTTGTCTTGCTCCGGTCGGGAGATCAGTGCGATAAGCTATATTATTTGCTCAGCGGATGTGTAAGGACGTATTTCATAGACGAGCAGGGAGTCGAAAAGACAAGTTCTGTTACGCTCCCTAATAATTTCGTTACAGCCTGGTCGAGTTTTGTAGCACAAAGTGTGTCGCTTGAGTTCATTGAGGCCTTAGAAAATTCTGAACTGTTGGTCATAGATTATCAGGAACTTCATCGTCTGAAAGAGTCGGATAATCAATGGAGAGAATTTTATTTAAAGCTGCTTGAAGCTGCTGTTTTAACTCAAAGCAGGAAGATCGAAGCATTGATGACGCTCAATGCGCAGCAGAGATACTCGAAACTTCTGAATGGTAATCCCAAGCTCATTCAGAATGTATCCAACCGGGTGCTAGCCTCATTTCTTGATATGAGAGAAGAGACTTTAAGCCGTCTTAAATCCAGGAAGTAATTCTTTTTTGACCTATGTCAAGACTTTTCAGCTTGGCGTAGCGGAAATTGCCTGCATCATCAGACATTAATCTTATGCAGTCGAAACATCTATTAAACTCAGCAATCATTGTATGCATGGTGCTTGTGGCTTTTGCTGTTCAGGCCCAATCAGATAGTGGTAAAGGTGCAGGCAGTCTAACAACTAAAAACGCAAAGCAAATGAATTACAAAGTGAACATTGGAAGAATTGATGTGCCCAAAGCTTCCATAGAAGAATTTAAGAAACAGTCCACTCAAACGCCACGCTATTTACAGACGTTGCCTGGTTTTGTTAAGGGTGATTATTATGAGATGAAGGATGATTCCGGGAATCTGCATATGATGTCCGTTGTGACATGGGAGAATACGGAATACTATGAGGAGGCACAGAAGGCGCTGGCCAGGCATTACGAGCAAATACATTTTAACCGGATGGAATTTGTCCAGCGATTGGGATTGACCGTCAGGTATGATACTTTTTCCGAATTGGAGATGGAATGAAGAGATTCATCCATTGCCAAATTGTCATTTCGATGTTAGGTCACCATTAGGGTGATGGCCGTATCAAGGACAACATCCCCGTGTTGTCCGAAATCGACCGTTACGCAGTGAGAATTTCCTTTCGTTTAGTTGTCCCCTTCCTTGTTTCAATTATTCCTGTTTTAGCAAGAGCGCAGTTCCTGGAGAACGCATCGTTCGAGGGAACTGCCGGAATGTCAAAGACTCCACCCGGATGGTATGCGTGCAAAGAGTGGAGCACGCCCGATACTCATGGCACCGCCACGAATATCTATGGCATCAACAGAGCACCGATCCATGGCACCACTTTCGCAGGCCTGGTAACGAGAGGAGTGCTGGGCAATCCAAATGATGCAATGACAGAAGCAATAGGTACACCATTGCAAAAGCCATTACAGCAGGGCCAATGCTACAAGCTCACAGTTGCCCTTGCAAATGCCCACGATATGGTTCATAATGATGGCTGGGGAGGTATCTATTATTATGACCAGCCGGCCGTCCTGAATATTTATGGCGGTGATGGGCAATGTTCTATGGCATATCAGCTGGCGAAATCAGAGGCGATAGACCACAACGAATGGAAGTACTACTCGTTCGAATTCACAGCTACATCCAATCTCACGTCCCTGGTGTTCGAGGCAGACTATCCGGGAGAAAGCAAGACAATGGGAAACATCGTACTGGACGATATTCATCTCGAAACGCGAAGCATTGAGCTCGGTGAGGATATCAGTGTATGCGCCGGTGAACCGGTAACACTGATGCTAAGAGATGTAACCGATGAACAAGATATCGAATGGAGCAACGGTGTAGCTGGCCGCAGTACGGTTATTAGCCAACAGGGAATATACTCCGTGAAGGTGAAGCAGGAACATTGCGTGCTGTCTGATAGCGTAACCATAAATTATATTCCTGCGCTTAGCCCACCCGGCAATGAAGTCATATCGATATGTGAAGGTGAGGTGAGCGAAATTGGCTATCGTATTGATGGTGCGTCGTACCATTGGAATACAGGAGACAAGTCGGAGATGATCCAGGTAACCAAGGCAGGAACGTACGCTCAGACTGTCGACAATGGTTGTGACGTGATTTCAAAAACATTTGACGTTGGAGTTGATAACACCTGTTGCACCGTGTCGGCGCCGAATGTCTTCACGCCAAACGGCGACAACAAAAATGACTTCTTCGAGATTTCTCATGGCGACAGAGTGACGAACACGTCGCTGCAAATTGTAAACAGGTGGGGATCGATGGTATATGAAACTTCTGACCTGGACGATTATTGGGATGGAAATAGTCATGGCGTTGAGATATCATCGGGTGTGTATTACTGGACTGTCGTTCTGAGTTGTACGATTAATGGAGAGGACGTTCAGAAGTCATTTAAAGGGACCGTCACGTTGCAGCGGCAGCATCAATAGCCATCGATAATTGGGGTCTGCTGAGATTTTGTGAGTGGACCGATATCCACCATCTTTCATGCAATCTTAGGCCAAAATTGAGCGATCGATCTCGACAGCCTGCAATTGCGTTGATGTACACTTAATCTTAAATTGATCTGACGGAGTACCCTTCCTTTTGTAATGTTGTTATACTGCGTCAGGTTTGAATTAAGGATTTACGTTGATGAGAATATCGCTACTATTAGCCATTTGTCTTGTTGTCGGCTTCACAAGCAACGCTCAAAACAAGGGCCCGCTGCCGCCCTGGCAGAAAGGCTTCCTTGACATTCATCACATCAGCACAGGCCGTGGCAATGCTGCCTTTCTTACGTTTCCTGACGGAACCACTATGCTGGTCGATGCCGGTGACCTATCGGATACTCATCCCCGGACAATGTCGCCGCGAAACACGGTGCGTAAACCTAATGACAAACGTTCGCCATCAGAATGGATCGTCGACTACATCCGGCAATTCATGCCCGATGGCAAACAACCTGCCTTAGACTACTCGATGATCACTCATTTTCATGACGATCACTTTGGTGAGTGGGATGAGACACGACCGATGTCGGCAGATGGAAGCTACAGCCTTTTCGGGATGACAGGTGTTGGAGAGCGTGTGAAGATCGGGACCATGATTGATCGTGGTTTTGATTTTCCCATTGACCTTCATAGAGAATCTGAAGATCCATCAAAAAGTAAGGATTTTCAAAGTCTTCGTGAGTATTGGAAGTTTATCGACTATCAATCTAAGAAGAACGGAATGGTTCATCAAAAGCTCAAACCCGGTGCTAAGGATCAGATCGTTCTTAAGAAAGAACCGACGAAGTATCCCAACTTTGTTGTGCGCAATATTTCTGTCAATGGTCAGGTATGGACCGGTTATGCAGACAATGATTACGTTTCGCTCTTCAACGCTGGACAGTATCCTGGAGAAAATCCCTTGAGCACGTGCATCAGGATTTCGTATGGCGCTTTTGATTACTTCACAGGAGGAGACATCAGCGGTATGAACAATATTGGTGAGAGTGATGCGACAAGTCTGGAAGCGCATGTGGCTCCCGTTATCGGGCCCGTTGATGTGGCTACACTTAATCATCATGGGAATCGCGATTCTCAAAGTCCTGCATATGTTCGTGCCTTAAGACCACGTGTGTGGGTGCAGCAGGTGTGGTCGTCGGATCATCCGGGCGAGGAAGTGCTGCGAAGAATTACCTCGGAGGCTTTATATCCAGGTGCACGTGATCTTTTTACTACTGATATGCTTGAGGCGAACAGACTTGTAATAGGTGATCGTATTGATCAAAGTTATCGCAGTCAACACGGACATGTGGTGGTTCGTGTTTATGATAATGGTGCGCGGTATATGATCTATGTTCTTGATGATCTTTCGGAGAAGCGGGAGGTGGTAGCGAGCTATGGGCCTTATCAATCGAGATGATGACATGAGATCGCTGATACTCCGGCGACCTGAAGCTCGGTATTGTTACCGTTGTAATAACTAGTACATTCATTTGTCGTCCGTAGGATCTTCGTCAGTCCCCCCAAGCCTTTCACAAATGAATATTACAACTGGTCGAAGGATCTTAGGCAGATACGTGTAAGTCTTTTGATTAAGTTCCTGGCGTGGTGACCGATCTTAGTATCTGTATCGTGGCTGTTCGACGAGTAATCCAAAAGATCAAAATTTAAGTCAACGGGTGATTTGTAATCAGCGTTCCGTCGAGTGACCATGACATTCTCGAATTTGAGCTCGATGAGAATTTTAACATTGTGAAGGGGGACAAGCCTCAGTCACGGAGTTTCAACTGGAGCCTTTGTTAACACGGCAACGACGTGGTCGACGAGGATTAAATGGCCGATGGCTAGGCGCAAGGAAGACTGACGGCGGCGAGTATGAGTAAGTAGGTTGAGTGCAAAGTTCTTTGCGGACTGGAAAAATTTTCTAACTTCGTACAGCAAATTCTTTTGACGCGGAAGGTCTAATTCAAGGCTTGGCGCAGAAGGATCATTCTCTGTCTCCATCCTCACGTTGTGTAATATGAAGTATCGTCCGTGTAGAGTTGCGTTTTCAATTTTCCTGATTAGTTCTCTTCTGGGATGTAGGAGCAAGACGCATTGGTATTACTCTAAGATGCATGTGTCGGATGTATCGGCCTATCCCTATCTCACATTTGACGATATTCGACTGGCAGTGGATAAGCATGGAGTGTACAATCTTAAGAATCCTGAGCGCACGGGCTCAAACTTTTACAAGGGCGTGCGTGGCGAACAATCGTATTATGAATTCATTGACAATTTGTGGATCAAGGGAATTCCTTCCCCTTTTCATACAGCAATTGGAAGCTATTTATCTGACTTTGACAAAGATAGGCTTCCCAAAATAACGACGATCTGGGAGGAACACTTCAATGCCTACCACAAGGGTCAATTACAAAACCTGCAGGATTTAAGACTGACGAAGCTGCCAAGTGTTGCCATTTATCCGTCACTAAGCATAAAGGAAGTCGATGAACCTGTATCACATCGAAGTGTACTGAATCTTGCTGAAGAAGCGCAGAGTAAGTATGTCGAGCAGATGCTTGCTAAAGATTCGAAGTTATTAAGTGATCCAACCATTTCGAGAAAACTTTTCATGGATGTGGATGTAAAGAATCAGGATGATTTGTATTCGAGCGACCACAAAGACAAGAAGTCGACGGAATATCAAACGGTAAGCATTATTCTGTCAACGCAAAATCTGTGCTCTGATCCGGCTGATAGAATCGTGAAGGCCACTTATCGTATTTATTCCAAAGACCTTGAGTACAAGGCGTGGGCTAATGCAAAACTGGAGTGGTCATCGGTGGATCTTGGCTCAGAGGAAGATGCTATCACAAGCGGCTTCTCAGTCGCTGGAGGTATTGGAAAGGATACCACGCTTGGCGTTGCGGCAAGTTACAAGCGCGGACGGTCGAAGCTTGAGAAATTCAATTTTTCAAAACGTTATGTCGTGTTTTCGGGATCGATAGATAAGAACAGCATATTGATTTATCAGGAAGGCGTTCCGGGAATCGATCTTTCAGGGAGTTTGAAGTTTGAAGCCCAGATTAAAAAGGATGGAATTGGCGCGAAGGAAAACAAGCTACTCATCTTATCAGCCAAGTACACCATACGTCATGTGCTCGACGAACGACGCTTTGGGGGAGTGGAGGGGAGAACTTACATTGAGGGGGACGACAACGTGGAGTATATCACATTTACTTTGGTTAAGCCTTATCTGTATAGTCAATTCAATACTGCTGACTGAATTATAACCGTAGTCGAATTGGAGAGCTAACGAAAATTGGTGCTCATCGTAAATTGTCAGAGGTTTGATTAATTACTTGCAGATTGTATATTAGGCTAAGTTACACCCCTCTGTTATGCGATTTCGAAGCCACCTCAACGGCAATGCCCGGTGCATTGATGCAACTATTTGCGGCCGGGAGAATCCCAACAATTTTCAGTCAGCCATCGATCAAGAGTTTCGGCAATCCACTTTAAACGTTACACCTGATCAGTTGACGTGAGTGTTCTTAGAACCGGAGCGTTACTTAAGAAATTGCAAGTCAATCCCTAAACGTGCGTCATACAATGCGAAACTTTTGTCTATGCCTACTTCTCCAAGCTGTCGCGCAAGTTGTTTCATTGGCGCAGCCCTGCAGCGAATACGGACTTATACCAAAGCCTGGGCCTGATGGCTATTCTCACAGACAGCAAGATGATCGGTGCGAGGGGATTTTTAATAAGAAAATATCCGGCAAAACTTTAGACCTTCTTCAGTTTACAATGGGCAAGTTTAGGTATCAGTGCAGCGAAGCAGAAATACTTACGTTCACCTCAGCAGATCCCCGATTAAACGCAAGCGGGAGTGGGAGAGGTGTGAATTTTGGAATGAGAGATAGCTATCGACTCGACTTTAAATTGTCAAGTGGTTTTAAAGTACTTCCTGTGAAGGCGATAATTGCACCTTATCATATTACCGACAAATCACTTGGAGTATATGGATATGTAGAAGAGAAAGGCGAAACCAATTATTTCCCTTTGAAGGTGGCTTCCAAGTCCTACAGTGGTGTCGTGCCAGAAGCGCAGACATTTTTTCTTAAATTTTTGCCGAATGCTATAGTCGTAGAAGCTCAATGGAGGATAGCTAACAGAGACGTCGGGGGGTGTGGTGAATATAGTGAATATAAGATTGTCGAGGGCACTGGATTCGGGCCTCAAACTCCAATTACTTTTTCCGTTCCCCAAGGCACCATGAAGGGTAACATATGCTTAGAGGTCAAGTATAGAGTTAGCAATGGTGACACAACGTCGCGCACTTTCAACCTGATTGTACCTTGAACTTTCGTTGGTTTACATCGTACTGGACAAGAGTTTGGTTCTTTCTTTGCCTGCTTGTGAAGCTTGAAATGAAGCATACACATGGGCTTGACGACCTTGAATCAGAATTGCGGTCCAAGAGGTTAAATAAACTTCAACACATAGTTGAGGCAAAACACCATGTAAGAAATTGGCTACTGAAATTCTGCATCCTGCCATTTCTATTCATGTTGTTGATTGTCGCATGGGTATTAATTACCAGGCCTGTTTCATCAACCGCTGTTGCTATTAGCGTGCAGGTTTCAGATGTTTCCTTCTTGACTGCAGAAGAGAACATGCTGGGTGACATTGATTTAAATAATAGTCAAGGTTACGAAGGGCCAAACGGATTAACCAGGGTAACAACCGACTCAAGTAGCGGCAAGGCTGTACAGTGGTCGTTTATTGAGCGCTCCAATTCATCGATACATCTTGATGTACTTCAAATACCATCTCAAGCTGAGATAACACTTGCAAGCAGAGTTACTGACGAATTGATACTTGCAGTATCCGGAACACCTGGTTCATTTGTAAGAGGCGCACTCAAGATTTCGAATAGTACATTAGTTGTAGAGTCAGATGTAGATATAGATTCCCTTCAGATCGTGTCAAGGGACTTGAAAATTGAGAAGAGTTTGGGGCACGAAGAATTTGGGATCAATGTGACTGGTGTAAAGACTCTCGAGTTTCCGCCAATGAAGATTCGAAAAGTGGATTTCGTGGAAAGAAGTCCTACCAAGGAATTTGTTGACACCTCAATAAAGGGGGGTGTTATTCGATTGTTGGAAACGTCAGGTGATTCCATTATCGTCCGAAATCACGACAAGCTTTCCGTTCAATTTGAAGGGAACGCAAACATCAAGGTTTCAAAGACGGCTAAGGGATTCGCTGTCTATGTTGAAGGAATTGCAACGAGATTGTTATGCGGAGCCGAGCTGATTGAAACCTCTCCGAGGTTTAACAGAATGCCAGTACGTGTTGCAATCTCTTACCAAAAGTACCCTTACTTTTGGCTTATAGGGCTCACGATGTTG
The DNA here is from genome assembly GCF_037203685.1 of Chryseolinea sp. T2. Lineage (NCBI taxonomy): Bacteria > Pseudomonadati > Bacteroidota > Cytophagia > Cytophagales > Fulvivirgaceae > Chryseolinea > Chryseolinea sp. T2. Next base: position 1,083,023 of record NZ_JBBCAU010000003.1, on the reverse strand, counting down.
CCATTGCTTATGGGATTGTTCTGGCCAAAGAGAGTTCGGACATGAAATTAGGGTTGCTAATTTTCATAGGTCTGACTTTGACCACTAGTCGAGCCCAATCTCAAGGACTCAACTCGGCTGTTCTGGCGACGATAAATAATCCGGTTACGTCTGAAATGGGAGGAGGGCTGATAATATCATCAACGGCAACCAGTGTTTTTGTCTTGACGGCCAATCATGTGGTCGATAAAGCGGACTCGGTAATGGTGACTCTTAATTTCGGTGGTCAAAGGAAAGTGGTAACGGCAATGGTGTTCAGACGTAATGAAGACCTGGACTTGAGTTTATTGAAGGCGAACGCGCCGGGAATGAAGTTTGAGTATGGTACCTATATGAGTGATGTGCGCCCCGGCGATGTCGTGAATATACGTAGCCCCCGATTGGACTATGCGATATTGCCATTGGATGGTAATGGCCAGGTGATGAGTATCGATGATGGCACGGTGATCTGTAAAATGAAAGGGGTAGAAGGTGGTGATTCTGGCTCTCCGGTCTGGGCGGATGGCTCATTTGCAGGAGTGTTGTTGACAACAGCAGTTGCCTTCGTCCCCGCCGTCATCGTAAACAGTGCTCTAAAGAATTGGGGCATTAACTGGCAGTGGAAACAATTGGCAACACGTAAGCAAGAAAGCATTGTCGCGGATAAGCCACCTGAAATTGAACTCAATGCGCATATAAAAGTACGAGCAATACGGGTAGTGGCAGGAAATTGTGTGAGACCCGAAGCTGCAATGGACAAACAGTTATCGACCTTCTGGCAAAGTTCGGAAAAGGGATGGAATGGAGTGAGTTTTGATTTTGGTGTTAGTCAGGCCGTAAGTCGTGTAAGGATGTATTTTCCAGACGCTGATGCGGAGTCTCTGCCGGTTGGATATTTCCAGGTGGCGGAACATCGGAAAGTATTCTTCAGCCGCTCCCTCAGTCATTTTGAGCCGGCGGTTGGAGGTAGTTGGCTTGTCTACAACTTACCGGAAGTAGTCATGATTGACAAGCTCGAAATCTTTGTAAAGGTTAAGCAAGATGGAAATAACAAACCCACACCCATTGCTATCTATGAAGTTCAGATTTTCGGTGCTGAAGCGAAGTGAACTTTTAGCATACGCTATCATCTGCTTTCTTGCATACTTGCCGCTTGGAAACAGGTGTTTGGCGCAGGGCGACTTACAGCGTTATTACAACAATATTGTCGGCGTCGATAATAATTTTGGATTTATTGTAGGCCAGGATGACTCACGGAAGGATCGCTATTACTTTCTTATGGCGACGCTCAACGAGCCGGTAGAAAATCTTAGTACAGTCTTCTTTTATCACGGTGACAAGCCAAACTCAGCCAAGTTGATACGAACATTTAAAGTCGGCGAGGCGTATGTCGGTTTGTATTCCATCATGGCCTCAACAAGTTTAGAAATTCAACGCCTAAGCTATTCATCCATAGGGGGAGTCAATCAAAAATTGCGCTCATATATAAACAATGGCAAGGCCGACGGGGTGTGGTTCAATAACAATGCTTCTTATGAAATTTTCAGCAGATCGGAACAACTATACAGAGGAAAGGTTACGACCGGTGAATATTATGAAAGTGGTATGCCGCTAATTGATTATGATGGAAGTGTTGTCGGTCTTGTTGCCTCGGAGCAAGACAAGAATAAGGCTGAAGATGTGACATTTATCGCAGTAGATATGGCCGATATTTTTAGCACTATGTATGAAGCGACGAATTGTAACTACTTCAAGCTTATTAAACGTGGTTCAGCGGAGACCATATGCGTGCTGAATGCGAAAGAAAGCGAAAAGAAGGCATCCGATGACAAGAAGATAAGAAGCGACAACAAGATATACGCGATAGCTATGGGTCCTGCGTTCAGCGGACATCTCGCGGTGACGGGGGGGGCTGGTGGTTTCGGATTTACCGCCGGATGGAGTTTCTATCTTCGGCCTGATGTCGGCATATTTCGTGCTGCGCTTAAGCCAAGGTATTCTTATTCTCGTTTCAATCTGGAAGAACCAATCGAGCTGTCGTCAAACAACATAAAAGTGCACTCGTTTCGTAATCAGGTGTTTGAAGTGCCGATTTTGTTGGAATGGGTATTTAAACGTGATAAGTCGAGTAATGACTTTTTTGGGATAGGCTATGCGCCCGGCTATCAGCTGCCGTTGACCGTTCAATATTCAAGTGATACTCATGTTGAGCGAACTAAGCTAACGGTAGAGGATGCTTCCGTGATTACTGGTGCCTTCGTCGCGGAGTTGGGTTTGGAAATCGGCAGCGGAAGAATAATACTAAGCGCTTTGTATCAAACTACTCCAATCTCGGGCGATGCGGATTGGATCTACATGGAGGGCTATTCGATGTTAGACTTTCAATCTGAGACTGGAAGTCCATTTAGGATTGGAGTTGAACTGGAATTTAGACTTAAGGGAAAGTGGGGCTTAAAAGGAAAGGACTAAGAAGGCAAGGTCCCAATGGTAATAGACCATGTCTATACTTTATTCAGTACGATCATTTCATTTACTTCCCTGCCTGCATCTCGGCAGCCTTCTTCTCCAGATGGGCCACCAAAAAAGTAAACTGTTCATCCGGGCTAAAGTCAAACAGCTTCAGATCCTCTTCAACTTTTCCTGTGTGTCCCGGCGGCATATAGAATAGCTCTCCGGCCTTAAGCAACACCTCTTCACCCGTGTCGTATTTCATTCGCAAGGAGCCTTTGATAATATATCCCCAATGAGGGACCTGGCAGGTATTGTTCTTTAGCCCTACGAGGAGTGGACCAAGGTCAGTGCCTGCGGGAAGGGAGTTCACTGCGACGGCCATGTCGCCCCAGCCGGGTAGAAAGTTGATCATGCGATTGGATGGAAAGCTGTCGATAGCAATATGTTGTTGCTTGGCCACAGGAGTTTTGGAGGACTTCTTCTTCTGTTGTCCATATGATGAAGAGAAGGAAATGACTGCGAGCAGGAGTGCGAAAGAAAGAATATTTTTCATGGCGTGATCGGGTTGGGTTTTGATACTTCAATCAAGAGCAGAAAACACCGAGAGGGTAGTAGCGAATCTGAAGATAATGGTGAGTATGACTGTACGAGGTTGAGTTGGTGAGCTCAGAGTACAAGCTGTCTCATGGTTACCGTCGGAAAGAATGCAGGAGGCTAACTGGGTTACTCTAATATAGCGATTGCTTTGAGTATTTGCTAAGATAGCTACGTGTAAACAGCTATTGATTCCCGCCCGCGCGTTCCGTAAATTCATGTATCGGATAATCGTATACTTCACTTTCTCGAAACCTCTCTTCGATGAAAACAGCGTTATCTGTCGCGCTCCTTATTTCTGTGGCCATGGCGTTGTTAACCTGTGGTGGCGCTGAAGATCTGCTTCAACAGAATCCTACTGGTAACCTCCCGCTTCCTGGAGATCCTCTCACTGACGAGCAAAGGATGGCAGTGTTAGAAGATTGTCGCACGTTTGTGAATGCGCTCGGCGACATTACTTCAGATAAGGCACAGCAGGCGATCGTAGAATGGTTGCAATCAAGGCCGGAATTTGAAGATGCCGGCATGGAATCCGGAAACGTATGGGCGTACTTCTACGATGGTCGCGTCGTGACAATTCTGCCCGCGTGGCTTAGTAAGGAAGAACCGGGGGGCAGGGTGGCGAATACAAACGACGCTAGCGGGAAATATGCTGATGGAAAATGTGATAGTAAAAAATCTTCTGCTGGGGAATCTGCTGTTGCGGGTTCTGATGTTGGAAGAATTACTGGCGAAACGTCTGCTGGTGGCAATTCAGAACTAGGGGCGGGCAACGGTGGTGGAGCCGGGAATCGGACTACCGGCATCCCTTTGGTGAAAACAGGGATCCTATTTAATGGGATGGGTACTGCATTCGAGGACGGGAGACAACACCTGTATGACATGTTTACGGTTTCGCTTGCCGACTACAAGCTTATGCTGCAACCGGCATCTATCGATAACCTCAAAGCCGTGAAAGATCAGGCGATCGTCTATGTCCTGACGCATGGCGGTATTGGTTTTAAAAAAATCAGGATACTGGGAGATCGCGTCTATGCGTTATGGACGAGTGACCTGGTTACAACTTTAAGTGACGAGAAGAACAAGGAAGACCTTGACAACGGAGTGCTCGCGTATTCATTAGGCCTTCAGAACAAAAACGAGAGCCTCGAATGGCATTACAGCATCACGGAAGAATTTGTCAAGAAGTACATGACGTTTGCAGAGAATGCCATCATTTATGTTGATGCCTGCAATTCCATGAACGATGAATCGAAAAGTTTCGGGGAGGCGTTGCTCGACAAATGCGCGAACAAGAAGGGAACCTTTGTGGGTTGGACAAAGCCCACGAGCAGTGTAGCCTATATTCCAACGCAACGTTATATTTTCGATCGCATGATTGCATCAAATGATGTGTCGGGCACTGAACAGAAACCCGACCAGCGTCCTTTCGACTTCGTCAGCGTTTATAACGATATGTTTACTTATCCCGAGGTCTTCCATCTCGGAGTAAGCAAACATGGTGGGCGGCTTGCCTACAATTCACGCAGCACGACGGAAGTATTGCTTACGCCCTCCATCTCGTACATCACCATGTACGATTGGGAAAGCATCATGGTGCTACATGGGCTGTTCAGCGATGGTCCAGTGCAAAACGGACATGTATGGATTAATGGGAAAGAAGCGTCAGTCATCCAGTGGAGCAAGAACTTCATCATTTGCAAGATCGACGACGAAGGCGGTGACTCTTTTGGGAACGTTATGGTTACGTACAATGACCAGCGGAGCAACACTGTACCACTGAGTGCCTGGACAATCCCATTGACAGTTACTCGTGATGAAGCAGGCATTAAAACGGAAGCGACATTAAAGCTAAGGCTACGCGGCGACGTACATCGGTTTCGCGCTGAACCTAATGCGACACCGATCGTCGAGCGCTTTGATTCGTTGGGTCTGGAAGTAGTCAATGGTGAGTCAGGCTGGCAGTTTAGCAAGGAGTCTAACGGACACTATCGTGTTGGTGGTTCGAGGCAGGCAGAATGCACAAAAGATGATTGTCAGTATAAGGACACGCATTCATGGAAAGAAGATGAGGGAGATCTTCCCTATGATTTTTCTCAGAACTCATTCAGATTTGGGGCTTTGTATTTGTGGTCGCCGGACCTGAAAAAGTTGACTGTCCGTCTTAGCTTTTTGATTCCCAAAATTAACAGTAACGAAGAGTTCGTTGTGAGGTGTCCGAAGTCAGAGAGTAAGCATACGGATACTGACCCCAAGAGTCTTACTGTCTCTGTTCCCTCGGATGACTTTGATGTTGTAGAACTTAAGTTTGATGAGAATTTTAATATCGTTGGAGACGACAAAAAGAAATCGAGGGGTTATCAATGGAGCCATTGTGACGACACGGATTCGTTAGTTACGCATGTTAAATGGCCTACTGTACATCCGGAGAACCCACCGACGGACGAAACGCCGGCGCGCGTAGGATTGTAAGCATTATTGGGACGTTTGGAAGGGATATGCATTCTGTATACTCTCATTTGTTGAGTACCTTAATCGGAAGTCCTGTTATGCCAAGGAACTACCTCTTTACTCACGACGCGGCATCTATACAAATCAAAACTGTTTTCCCCTCTTTGCATTCTTGATTTGGCTATTGGCATCGCCGCAGGCTTGCTCGTTTTTCTATGTGTTTATTATGATGATCACCTGGCTAGAAATATAGCCCGAAAGTGCTATTGACTTCCATTGCAGGGACACATATGTTGACCTTAAAAAGCTATGCCTTACAGATTTCACTTTGTATTCCGATTAGATATCGGGTATCCAGACAAGTATTCAGGAAACACTGAATGCGTTGCCTTTGTTCGCCAAACCACCGGCGCTCCGCATCACTCCGAATGGAAGGCTGGTAGGAGAATTAGCGACGCACTTGACGGAGAAATTCCTTCGGGAACCGCAATAGCGACATTTGACAATGACGGTAAGTATCCTACGGACACATTGGGCAAACACGCAGCTATTTACGTGTCACACGATGACAAATACATCTACGTTTACGATCAGTGGAACAGTCAAGGTAAGTAAAGGCGCGGCCAATACATCTAAAAGTTAATATGGGAACGAAGAGAAGCAACGACGGAGGTACGTTCTATGTCATCGAATGATTGAATCTCAATCGCTTGCCGTTAGGGCTTTTGCGCGCGGTGTTTGAATTCCCCCTGAAAACAGGTATGCCTATGATTAAGGTCTTATGCTTCAGTCGCTTATCCCTTGTGTGATTCCGAAATAGTTCTAACTTAGTAATAAGATTCCCCGTCATTCTCTTCCATTCTTTAAATTCTGGAATCCTCGTTTGTTCTGACTGAAGCACTCCAGGCAATTGATGTCAAATATGACAAAGGGTCGTGCCACAATGTGTTTTGTTTTTCGGTGTCCGTCTAACCGCATGGACGGATTGTGCGGAACTTGTTCCACACAACCTTATTTGTTTCAATAGGACATTGGAATGCGTTTCAATGGCTAATTGAAAAGGTTAGTTAACTAGAAGATTCATCTTTTGTAATTCCTGAACCGTTGGCTGGCACTGTTGCCGTCCATTTTTTATTACCTCATTCTGTTCGTGATCTAAATGTTTGCTGGCTATTAAATATGAAACGATGAGTAACACGATGCAAAACGCTGTAAGCAGCGCAGACGTCAAGTTTATTGGTGATCTGGTTCTTCAGGATGAAGTCATCCCTATTATCGGGTATGACCTCATGTACACGGAGCACGGCAATGGCGTGCGCGAGGAATTTGTAAAGAGCGTCATTCAAAATATTGAAGACCAGGGTCTGAAAGATGTTTGCTCCGAGTTTGCAGCAAAGTATCCTCTCGCTCCCGCAAATGAGGTGATCAATTATGCTTATCATCTGTTTGACATAAAACAGAAGAAGCGCTTCAATTTTGCTTTTAGCCGCGCCATTAATAAAGTGAGAGCAGAAGCACCAGTCTTTCTTGATCCCTTCATTAAACTGGCACAGATAAAGAACTTCAGACTTTATGTTAATGCTACTTGTGCGAATGTGATGGAGATCGCTATTAATGCGTACCGATCATCAGACAAGAAGGAAGGGTATGAGGTTTATAGCCCATTGAAGCCAGACGGAAAGGACCTTCCTAATCCTGCACATAAGATGTTTCAGAATCGCTATTCGCTGGCGGGCATCGAGAAGCCTACCGTCTATAATTTGTTTGGCACCCATAATACGAACTCCAAATATCTCCTGACAGATGTTGAATTTGTTGACCTGCTGGTTGAGTTGCTCAACACTCACTGCTTTTGTCCGAACTTCAAGAGCTATCTGTCTCAATCTTCACTATTGTTCATTGGATGCAACTTCTCTGAATGGTTCCTTCGCTTCTTCACGAGATTCTGGGCTGGGCCGCAGATGGACGAGCGTCTGGCCACGCAGTACAATGTTCTCATCGACTCGCTCAACCAATCTGAATTCCCCGATCGGGCATTCTTCCTTAGTAATTTCAAAATCAAGGCGCTGGGGACGAATAGCATTGAATTTATCAATGCATTGTATCAATACATAAGCGAGAACAGTCAGGAAGCTAAGCCGTCGAAGGCTGCTGTTGTGGATCCGGCAGCACCTGTTGATTTACCTCAGACCGCGGCGCATTCATCGACATCTATCATTGATGATGTGTACAACAACTATGTAATGATTAGTTATAATACTCTCGACCAGGAGGCAGCGATACTCATTCGGGACATTCTCAATAAGAACAATATTCGTGTCTGGATGGATCTGAATCACCTTCAAAGAGGGGATAATCTGGATGATGTTATTTCGAAAACTGTTGGGCGAAGCTCACTTGTCGTGCAGGTGGTCTCTGGCAACTTTCAAAAGAGAACGGACAGCGATCCCTACTTTTTGCGTGAATGGGCGTTAATTATAAATCAGAATAAATTCCGGATACCATTCTTCGTTGACGATGTAAGCGAAAACGCGATAGTACCTGATACATTACAGAAGTATAAAGACGTAATCAAGCAAAGCATTAAACGCGATACGCTTGCTGTCTATTTCGATAAGGCGAATCCAGTAATCCCGGAGAGTGCGATATCAAAGATCAGGGATATGCAATATCAGTCGCTTGTAAAGGATCTGAAGTTCAAGCCAGCATGATCACCTCAAAGAACCCATTTAAAGGTCCGAGGTCGTACGAAGAAGGCGATGTTATTTATGGCCGCGAGGAGGAGACGTTTGAACTGATTAACTCCATAGGTAGCAATACACTCACATTACTGTACTCAAAATCGGGCATAGGGAAGACGTCGTTGATCAATGCAAGTCTGATACCCGAGCTCAGACAATCTAAACGCTACCTCCCGATAGTTTTTCGTCTCGGTTCTTTTATTAACTACAAGACTTCAAGCAGCAACTTCTCTGATTACCTGGTTAAGGAGATCCGGCGGGTGTTGCTTACCCGCTATGGAATTGTTCTGCCAGAGCAATACGTTCCCGATTCGCTGTTTGAATTGCTTTATCTGGCCAATTTCCATCACGCCCTTGAGGTGTTTCCTCAGGAAGGCCAGACGTCCCATCCACTTATACCCGTAATTTTTCTTGATCAGCTTGAGGTGATCTTTACACTGGAACTACAGGGGGGAGATCTTCCTCATCTCATGAAAGAATTACGTTATGTCATCGAAGGGGAATTCCCGGAATATTTGATAGAGTTCTATAATCCCACCAAAGATCCGGATGACAACGACATGGATAAGTTCCTGGAGATTCAGGACGGTATTCGCGGCAATCTTAAGCCATTCCGGATTGTATTTTCGTTCCGCGAGGAGTACTTGTTCGACTTTGAAAATTTCTCGGCTCTCATTCCGAGCATTCGCTTTTCGGCAAGTCGATATAGACTCTCCCCTTTCAACAGGCATGATGCCCTAACTATCATTCTATCGACGAGCGAAGCCAGGATCAATGAGAGCCAGGCGAATAAGATAATCGATAATCTCCTGCCGAAAAACAACGGAAACTTCAGACAAGAGGAAGTCGATCCATTTCTGCTTAGCCTTGTGTGTAACCAACTTTGGCACAAAGTAACTAGTAGCGAGATTGAGGTCACAAAGAATATCGTGGACAACGTGATCGATGGATACATCTCCAAAGTTTATATTAAGATTTCAGATCAGGCAAAGAAGTTTATTGAATCGTATCTCGTCACGGTTGACAACAAAAGGACACTATTCTCATTTGAGCTTGCGGCTTTGTGGCACATCTCTTCTGCAGAGCTAAACAATCTTATCGAGGACGAGGACATGAGACTTTTAAACAAGGAAATGTACCTGGATAGTTATCATGTGCAAATCCTCCATGATCGTCTTGTGCCGCCAATAGCATTACGCAAGAAGGCACGTGAGGCCACTGAGTTGCAACAGGAACAGGAACGGGTAAAGCTGGAACAGGAGTTATCTATTCGTGAGGGTTATGAAGTGGTATTGTCGCAGGAGAGGGATGAGCGCAGGCGAGCGGAGTATCGGCAAAAGAAAAAGCAGCATCGGGCGCTTTTGGTTTCTCTTGCGATCGTCACGTCTTTATTCATGCTGGCCCAATGGGTCATCACGACGCAGGAAGCCAGGAACAAGAATGAATTTATCAAATTAAACAACCAGGCCGATTTAAAGATTACGGACTATGAGTATGGAAGGAGTGGCCTGTTTGTCGACACAACGGGCACGCTGCTGCTGATTGATGCTGCAGCTAAGTACGATTCTTCACTACGATACTTTGATGCAAATCTGAGTACCTATCAAAAGTTGGTTGAGATTTATGGCAAGCTGCTAAAAGCGAATAAGAACTACTATGATAGCCTTATAAGTTTATACAAAAAGGCAGTTACCGCCAATGGCAGATTTTCTGTTTTGTTCCCGCGCGTAATTACGGAAATAAGTCAGGGCACGAAGATATCAAGTCGCGTCGTACTGAATGGTTTGGTTTATCAACTGCTCGCGCTTGATTCCGCTCATGCCGTGCTCGACGATTCGTATTATAGCCGTCGTTCTAAAGATTTGTACAATTTGGGATACGGAAATCTTTCCACCGTCTATCTCGGAGCTGTGAGGCGTCTCAAACCTGAGGATTTTGTTCTCAAGAGTTGGTTGACGGCAGACTCATCCAGGCAGATATTACAAGGTTGTCTTGAACAGTATCCGCGTTCCTGCGCCTGTATGTTAGCTTTAGGTGACGCATACCAATACGACAGACATTTTTCAAATGCTTATGAAATCTATACCAAGGTGTTTAACACTGATTCGCCGTGCAAAACTCAGGCGGCATATAGTCTACTTCGCGTTTATGAAGAGACAAACGATTTTAAAAGCGCAACTAAAGTTTATCATTATCTTCTGTCGGGTCCCGATTCAACAAACGTGGTGTTTCTTAACAATAGCGCATGGAACCTTGTGCTGGCAGGTGAGGATGTTGCGTTTGCCAAGCAGCTTTCGGTAAAGAGTACGACGATTGAGCCGAGCTGTCGTGAATGTTGGGACACCTTAGCAGAAATATATTTGCAATTGAAAGATTATCGAAGTGCGAAGGAAGCTAGCATACGCGCTGTTGAGTTACATCAGCCGCAAAATGCTGCACGCATGGCGCTGATCGAAGCTGGTTTAAAATATTAGAGACGATTGAGCAATAGCGGAGCTAAGTTTTTAAAGAATACCCTGAAATAGGTATTTACCTTCCGAACATAGACGACTAAGTTTGGTTATACATTGAGAAGAAGTTGTAAAGAGTCTCGGAAGAGAAATCAAAATAGCTCTTTATGGCTATTTCGGAATAGGTTTACCAGAGTTAATATTGGTCATAGACACCGTTAGCCAGCAACAGAAACGTTTTTCGGTATCCGCTAATGTTGTGCCATATTTTGTTTTTGGCAATTCGCAGTTGTGGAGACTAAACGTGGAGCAATGAGCAAGGCAACCATTTCAAGTATTTTTCTTCCTGAGAAAAGAAGGCAGGCCAGGTCAGGTGACCGGGTAATGTCGGGCCAGGAAGATTCTCGTTTCTATAACCTGGACGAGATACAGCAGGAGAGCGCGTTCTCTTACTTCTTAGGTGTCGACTATATAAAGAAGCAGTTTGTTTTCATCAGCAAGTCGATCAAGAATGTGCTTGGATATACCAGTGAATTTTATCTGAAAGCTGGTCTTGATTTTGCGCTTGAGTGCATACATCCGAAGGATTTGCAAAAGTTGCATGTAACTCAAAAGAAGATCCTGAAGGTATTTTATGAGACACCGGTTGAGTCGCGTAAGCTTCTGAAGTTCGACTCAAATTTCAGAATAAGGCGGGCGGACGGACGCTATATTCAGATTCTTCGTCAAACGATTTTTCCGGACTTAACCGATGATGGAGAACCACTTTTAGACTTTAGCACGTGCACGGATATCAGCAGATACAAACAGGACAATACCATGAAACTGACCATCTATCTGATGGATATTCGCGGCGTGAAGCAAATTCAGGAATATGATATTTCTGATCCTGAGACTGTGTTGACAAAGAGGCAAACACAGATCATGGAGTTGATTGCCGAAGGGATGACATCCAATCAGATCGCCCATAAACTGGTGATCAGTGTGGAGACCGTGAAGAACCACAGGAAGAAAATTCTTGAGAGCACTGGAGCGAAGAATACAGCTGAAGCAATGAAGATTACTTTTGGCAATCGTCATAATGATAGTTAGCTCCTTAGATTAATAAATAGCCCTTAATGGTTATTGTGGTGTGAAATGTGATGACCTAATTTTATAGAACCTCGTTAAGGTATTACACTTTTCTTGTAAAAATCGAATCAGAACTTTAGTGGTAGCTGTAATGGCAGAAGTGCGCGCCCGTTAGGGTTGCGTGGTTGGATGTCATTGTCTTTGAAGAAATCAGATGTGCGAAACTTACACGTCCCGTTGTGTCACATTCGCATATTTTAACATTGGAATAAATAAGACACTCACGAGATGACTGTGTTATGAATACATCCCTTCATTATTCCTCCGAACTAAGAACGTCGATACAGTTCGCTCAGGCATTGGCCAAGGACTATCAACAATCATATTTTTCGCCTGCACACCTTCTTTATGCGTTGCTGAAGACCGATAAGGCTTTAGTGAGTCTTATGGAGTCACTGGACAAAGACGTTCCTTATTTTCTTGAATGGTGTGAAGTGCGAATGGAAGATTATCCGAAGGCAATTCGTGGCGTTGCGGAGGCATTGGGCGACGATCGCGTCATTGCTGTAATGGACGAGGCTGATATGATCCGCTTGCAATTGAACCAAAGTGAAACACAGAGCGCCTATGCGCTGGCTGCCATTTGCAAACCTAACCTGGCCTTTACAAAGGATCAGTTGAAGACATTTCCATTGACTTCTCAGGAGGTTATGGATGTTATCATGGAGACAACGCAGATAGAGCAGGCGATTTCCTCTTCCGGCAAGGCTGAAACAAAAGCGTCGAATCAGCCGGCAGGAAAGTCAACAGTGAGCGCACTGCTTAAATACTGTGTTGAGAAAACAGCGCTTGCCAGAAGCGGAGCAATTGATGCGATCATCGGACGTGATCGGGAGACACGCATGATGACTGAAATCCTGGGACGACGTACTAAACCTAATGTAATTATTGTCGGGGAGCCGGGTGTCGGCAAGACAGCACTTGTTGATGGCTTTGCTCTCAATATATCCAGTAAGAGCGTTCCAGTTCATCTTCAGTCGTCGCCAGTCTTTGAATTAGATACCGGCGCTCTTGTAGCTGGCGCTTCTTACAAAGGCGAAGTTGAAGACAGGCTTAAGAGTATCATTAAGGAGTTGAAGTCAATGACGAAGGCAATATTGTTCATTGATGAAATACACACTCTTCTTGATCCACAGGGTTCGATTGGTGCAGGTGCGGCGAACCTGCTGAAACCTGAGTTGGCGCGTGGCGCACTCACGGTTATCGGAGCAACCACCAATGAAGAATACAGGAAATACATTGAGCCGGAACAGGCATTTAATCGCCGGTTTGAGGTGGTACGCGTAGAAGAGCCAGATGCCGTTACAGCTACGCGAATGCTGAAGAAGGTGGTTCCTTACTATGAATCACATCATAAGATCAAGGTGGCAGATCGTGTGGCGGAGGAAGCGGTTCATCTTGCAAAAAGATATGTAAAGGACCGACGTTTGCCCGACGCGGCAATTGACTTATTGGACAGGACAATGGCGGCTATTCGCATGGCTGATGAAACATCTGGCCGGGAGTTGGGTGATCTGCAAGCTAAGCTCGAGGCAGTTACCGCTGAAGGAGGGAGTCTTGATGATCTTTTGTGGTTCCGACGTGAACTCAATCAAAGGATCAGCCCCATCTTATTGGCAAAGCTGGACGAAGCGCCTGAAGAGCTGCTCTCTGAATCAGCGGAGCTACTCAGCAGCTATTTAAAGCATACAATTGATCAGCTGCAGGAACTGGCGAAGGAAAAGAGGGGCGAAGTTGACCGTGCCGATATTGCAGCCGTTGTATCGCACAAGACTGGTATTCCCCTTGGTAAGATCCAATCGAAGGAGAGAGAGAAGTTGTTAGGTATGGAGGATACTTTGAAAGAGCGTGTTGTCGGTCAGGATAATGCAATCAAAGTTATTTCTGCAGCGATACTTGAATCAAGGTCAGGTCTGACGAAGGCGGGGCAACCCATTGGTTCATTTTTCTTCCTCGGGCCCACGGGAACCGGGAAGACCGAGTTAGCTAAGTCGCTTGCTGAACTATTGTTCAATGACGAGTCGGCGATGATTCGCTTTGACATGTCAGAGTTTAAGGAGGAGCATTCGGCTGCTCTATTGTATGGTGCGCCTCCAGGCTACATAGGATATAAGGAAGGCGGTCTGCTCGTTAACAAAATAAGGGAGAAGCCATATTCTGTGCTGCTCTTCGATGAGGTAGAAAAGGCTCATCCATCTGTGTTCGATGTTTTCCTGCAAATTCTGGATGAAGGAAAACTTCATGACCGTCTTGGAAAAGAAGGAGATTTCTCTAACGCGGTAATATTATTCACTTCCAACATTGGCAGTGATTTTATCATTGAAAGGCATGAGCAAGGGTCATTGCCGACGTCGCAGGAATTGATGGAAATCATGACGCGTTATTTCAGGCCGGAGTTTCTGGCCAGAGTGACAGAAATTGTTCCATTTGCGCCGATTACGGAGAGAAACGTTGTGAGGATTTTTGATATCCAGTTGAAGAAGCTCTTAGAGATGCTCAACAAGCAGAATGTAGAGTTGATCATTTCAGACAAGGCTAAGCGCTGGCTTGCGCTGTCAGGCTTTACACCCAAATATGGTGCGAGGCCATTGAGCGCAGTGATCCGAAATCAGCTACGACGACCTCTATCGCGGATGCTTGTTGCAGGTACGATCACTAAGGGGACGCAAATCAAACTAGACCTTATTGATGATGACAAGCTTGAATGGGATATCATACAGGAAACACCTGCTAAGGTAAAAGAGAAACAGAAACTTGAACCGCAGCCTTAACCAGTAAGTGCGGAAATATCCAACACTAAAATTCATGAATCATGAGTCAGCAAGTAGAGTTAATCGGCGGCCAATTGGTGCCACAACAATCATTTGAGGCCATCACACAGATATCCTCCAACCGAACACTTCTGGTGCAGCAGCTCACGAGTAAGGCAGGCAAGCCAGAACCTATTACTGGATTAAAAACTCTCGGGGAAGTATTTCAACATTTCAAGCCCACGGTAAACGTTGGGTTCGAGACGGCAGAAGGAAAGCCGGTGAAAGAGGAATTGAAATTCAACAACCTAGGTGATTTCAGCGAAGATGGAATGGTAAACCAAAGTGCGTTCCTTGGGGACCTGCAGTCTGAACGTGATACGTTCCATAAGATCAGCAAGCAACTTCGAACTAATAAGATCTTACAGGCAGCGCTTCAGGATCCGGAATCGAGGCAGGCTTTTCTGCAGACGTTGCAAACGATGATTCAGGAAATTGATCAGGCGAAATAACTCAATCACCCTAACCAGTAAAGTTTATGGCACAGGAAAACGAAACATTACATTCTGCTGAAAAGGAAGCGTCAATATTATCAGGAGCTACATTATCATGGAATGAGTTAACGGAACGGCTTGCTGACTACGGTGGCTTTGAAGTCATTGAAGGAGCAATAGAGAGTGCGAAGGTTATGAATCCTGAGAGCAAGGGGGCGAGGAAGAATATTTTTCTTGGTGATCCTAACAAAGCAAAGGAACGTCAGCAGCTGAAGAGTCAGTTGAAGATGTGGGTTGAATTGCTAAGCGGTTCCAGCAGTGCTTCCGAGATTGCTTTGAATGCGCAGGAGAGGGCACGTACAGCCGAAGGCGTATTGAAGACCAATCTGAAAATTGCCAATGACGAAGCAAAGGCGCTCGAACTAGCATATCGTACGGTCGCTATGTTCTATAAGAACGCTGAAACGGAAAAGATTAAGAACCTGACGATCTTCAATGTGAATCCGGAGCGTGTGAAAGACCTCGATAATACAGTTGTTATTGATAAGATCGCTGAGGAGCTTAAGGCGCGTCATGACAGACTTGACTTGCGCGAGAATTATTCGATGCTCGTTTTGCCTGGATACCTGGGATCAAATAAGGTATTGGAGAAGTGGGCAAAGATTGCTTATGAAAACAAGGTGATGCTCATAACGGATTTTTTGAACCTTGATACGCCTGACGCAGTCATGGAGGATTTCGATTCTGCGAACCTTACCGGCGGTGACATCTATAGATCAAATGTTCTCATGACCTGCAACTGGCTTGTCGGCAGAGCGAAGCGCGAGAATCTCGATGAAGAAGGTGCGATGATGCTTCCACCGTCGACGGCGCTTGCTGGAAGGATTTACAATACACTCATTGCTCAGCCTACTGCCGGAAAGACTTTTGGTGGCCTTAGTGAAGTTGACGGCGTGTCATTTCCGTTGAAGAAGGGAGAAATCTCTGAGCTTGAGAAGCGCGGTTTGATTCCTATGGTTAAAGAATGGGAGAAGGTGATGGCATTTTCTGCTAAGACGCTATACACCGGCAATGATATTGGACTTCAAACTTATTCCGTAGTACGCGTATTCGATTACATCGGAAAGGTGATCATCGACTTTCTTAACAGGCAGGCATTTATCAACTGGACTCCAAAAGTTGAGAAGGATCTCAAGCGTGAAATCTCCAGGTATCTCGAAAGCATAAAAGGAAGTGACAAGATTATTCAGGACTTTAATCTTTTGCGCCTCGAACAGGATGAGCAGACCAAGCGCATCTATATAGACTTACACATCACGCCGTTCTTCCCTGCTAAGAATTTTATGCTCAAGCTGGGTGGTACCAAAGGTGATACTGCAGAGGCATGGGCATCTGAATACGCAGAACAATAATTCTTATTATGCAATACGTAGTAGGACAATCCGTCGACATCCACGGATTCGTAACGTCGGAGAAATTTATTGCCAATTGCAGCCTGAGTGAGATAGAAAAACGGCTGGGCTTTCATCAAGGCAGATTGATGCAGGGTGCGGCTTTCCTTGTGCTGAGTGGTACGCCATCCGACAAAGACTTTGAATTGCGCGGATATTCCAATGTTGCCGATCATCGTTTCAAAATGCCTTCAGGACTTGATGTGAAAGTCTTAAAGCGAAATGTAAAGGAGGCCTGGGAAGAAGATCAAACACAATTGATAAAGGTTGTGCCGAGGCAGGGACACAATCCGGAGATCTCCGATGATATTCAATATCCACCGGGACATGGAGTGCCTCAGTGGAAACTGACTTCTGATTACAAAGCAAGAGTGGTGGCTGTGTATTCGCCAAACGATTACGTAGCACGAACACCTTATAGACGAAATCATTCTTAACCTCAATTTAAAATTTTACGACTATGGCAGTTAATGCAAGATTAAACCTCGACAGTCTTAAAGACGTAAGGGTTATTGATTTTTCTTACAATTTCAATCGCGACATTGATGCTTCCGGCCGACCATCGGGACACGTAAGAGGAGGAACAGTACAAATAACTATTGAGTCCACGAAGAGTGCATTCCTGCCGATGTGGATGACTACCCAGAATGGAAAGATGAAGAGCGGAGACATCACAGTGATGGCCGATGACGATGATGGAAAGTCACTTAAGAAGATAAAGTTTGATGATTCATTTATTGTCAATTACGGTGAAAACTTCAGCTGGCAAGGTGGAGAGAATATGATGGAGACGTTTACGGTTTCTGCGCATAAGATCACCGTTGAGGGTGACGGTGGTCCCGCTGAATTCCAGAACGAGTGGCCTAATAAGAAGTAACGACCCTTTGGAGGTGATGCTTTATCGTTATTGTCACTGCGAAGCGGATTGAAAGAGATCGGTTCTGAAAGCAATTTAAACAGGGACTGTTTTGGCACAGAAAGTTGAAGTAAGTATATCTGTCGAAGGCGAGAAGGTGTCGCCCTTTCTTGGTATTTCTATTCATCAGGACGTGCATTCGCATCATTCCTTTGAGATTGTACTACCGCTGGATGTACATGAAGGCACAACGTTTGATGCCTTGCAGGAGTTTAAGTCGTTCATTGGAAAAAAGCTAACGATACAGTTTGGTCCGGGAATTTTTGAAAAAAAGCAGTCGGATAATCAATTCGATGGGCTGGTTACAAACGTGTCGGTTTCAAGAACAGGGAACGGTGAAAAGCGGGTTATCGTCAGGGGAAGCAGTCCAACCATATTGATGGAAGGACAGGGTCAGTATTGCTCGTTCACTGATAAGTCGTTGAATGAAATCGCTGACGCGATGATGTCAAACGTGCCCAGATCACTTGACAGTCAAATCGATCCGATGTATTCGACTGCTATTCCGTATGCGGTGCAATACAACGAAAGTAACTATGCGTTTTTGCAACGTATGGCGGCGCAGTATGGTGAATGGTGCTTCTATGATGGAATGAAACTGATCTTTGGGAAGATACCAAAGGATAAAACAGTTTCGCTTCCATTCGGTGAGAGTCTTACCGACCTGGATTTCTCTGTTCGCATACTACCGGTAAACAACAAGGCAGTTGCTTACAACTACGAGTCCAACGAAGTTCTGGAAGAAGTTGCCAGCGCGCAAGAGGTGACAGACCTTGATGATTTCGGTTCCTTTGCTTTGGACCAATCCAAAAATACGTTTGCTCAGGAGCCGGTTATATATGCTAACAATGGTATAAAAACCAAGCAGGACTTGGGCGATAACCTGATGCATCACAAGTCTGCAATTGCGCGAAATCTTGTTATGCTGTCTGGTACGAGTGATAGCCCTTATCTCAATGTTGGTACGGTCGTCGATATCACAGGGCAGGGAATTCGTGAACACGACTATGGAAAATTCATTGTTACGTCGATCACGCACACCATTTCGGGCACCTATTCTTATGAGAATGGATTTACGGGGATTCCGGCCGAGAGCCAGTCTTCACCTTCACCACCGATCCATATTCCGACGGCTGACCTGCAACCTGGAGTAGTCGTCGATAACAACGATCCAGAATCGTTGGGACGAGTGAAGGTGAAGCTTTTCTGGCAAAAGGACCCTGAGACAACGCCATGGGTTCGTGTACTTCAGACCATGGCGGGTAACGGAAAGTCGGCAGTGCATGGGCATTATTTTATTCCGGAGATAGACGACGAAGTAATGGTCGGTTTTGAAGGACAAAATCCAGATAAGCCGTTTGTTATTGGAAGTGTATACCATAAAAACGTTGCACCTTCTGACTGGCAGGACCGTGACAATAACATGAAGGTTCTACGAACAAGAAGTGGCAACGAGATTTGCTTCATTGATAAAGACGGATCCGAGGAAATCAAAATTCTGAACAAGTCGTCAGATGGACCGACAAACATAATTTCGCTTTCGATGAAGTCATCGGGGGTGATTACGATAGAAACGAAAGGTGATCTGGAGATGAAAGCCAAAAATATAAAGATGACCGCATCTGACCAGATCACGATAAAGTCGAGCAATGCGACGTCGCTTGAGGCCATGAACTTCAAGCAAAAAATTGACAATGAAGTGGAGATCAAGAGTCAGAAGATGACGATTGATAATACGATAACTTCAGTGAAGGCCAAAGCGAAGCTGGAGCTGGATGGCGCGCAATCAACCATAAGTGCCAAGATGCTTGACATTGATGGTGGTGCGACTGCATCCATAAAGGCAGGGCTGCTCAGGTTGAATTGATAAAGCGTTAATTATATACAGACATTCTATGATGTACTATACACTCCCACTGAAATGGGGAGGCCTGATAGAAAAGAGGAGGCTTCAGAAGAGCAATGTTGTTGACTCCATACGCGAGCATATCCATTTGCTGTTCAAAACGCATTTCAGGGAGTATCGATTTGATTATGAATACGGAAGTCTCGCGTGGGACAAAGATTATGAGATGATCCGGAGCGTAGAGCATTGGAAGAACAGCCTGACTGAGTCGTTTGAACGTCCTTTGAAGAAATATGAGAAACGAATCACGCAAGTCAAGCTGCTGACAGATGTGACTGAGATAAAGATACTTGATCAGCAAACCCAAAGGGTAGCGATAGAGTCTAGAAAGATTACGCTGACTATCCATGCACTGATAAGCAGGACGAACGAATCCTTTCAGCATAGCGAGTACATATACTTTAGCCCATTGTCAATGGGATGATAATTTGAAAAACCAATGACTGCCCAAAGCTATCATACTGAAGACTTCCAAAAAGAACAGGTTCTGAGAAGACTTCGTGTCACGGCTGCACAGCTTTGGGAGCTGCCTGAGAATGAAACAGACGAACTTGATCCGTTGGTCGACCTTATACTCGGAGCATGTGCCGTGGAATTCGAAAGGACTTCGCAGGACGTTTACTCTTCTCAGTCGCGAATCTTGCAGAGGCTGGCCAGTTTAATGGTGCCAGAGGTATTTACGAACGCGCGCCCGGCGCATGGTATACTGCACGTAATGTCGGAGGCGCCTGTTACGAAGTTGAAACGGCACGATCAGTTTTCAATTGATAAAGAGGTGCAGAACGCGAATTCGGTTGCAAACATACCGGTCGTGTTTTCTCCTGTTCAACCAACGCCGGTTTTCGACGGTTCCATCATATGTCAGGTTGCGGGCAAGACCATAACGTTTTTTGAAACGCCCTTTGTGAAAAAGGAAAAAGTGGTGTCAGATGGTCCAACTGGTCTGCAGCCCTGGTCGCTCTGGCTGGGGGTAAGACTGAACAAGCGAATTACGAGCCTCCGGCATCTGACATTGTTCGTTGATTGGAGAACCGATCAGGACAATCTGCGAAATGTCTCGCTGCTGCCTTTTTCCAAAGTGTTTATCGGGAATCGACAGCTGAAAATATTTGCTGGAGTGCAGACGCAAAACAAGGCTGTGCTTTCAGAATTGGATACCATGAGCGAGTTGGAGGATCATGCATTGAACCTTTACCACAGTCATTTTCTGACGATCGATGACGAAACAGCTCCGCAGTTCCAGCAATATCCCGCTGAATTTGCGTCGGTGTTTTCAGCTGAGCAACTAAAGATGTTTAAAGACGAAGTTTGCTGGGTGCGTGTTGAAGTCTCCGAGGGCATTCCTCCTGCTGCACTGAATGAAGCATTTTGTTCGATCAATTGTGTGCCAGTGATGAACAGAAAGCTGCATGCTGTTAACAGGCCTTATGCGCTGTCGCGCAATCTCAATATTATTCCATTGCAACATTCGGATCAGTTTCTTTGTATGAACAGAGTGTATTCTCAAAAGCGCGAGTATACTGCTGTGAACATGCAAGGTGTTCGGGCAACGCAGGATGGGGCCTTTGCTGTGCGACAAGGAGGTGTGAATCGTTTCGATCAACGAAGCGCGTCTGCTCAGCTCACGTATTTGTATGAGTTGCTGAGGGATGAGAGCGCTGCATTTACAGCATACGGCATCCAGGCGCTTTCGGCAGAGCTCAAGGTGCTGGATCAAAGCTTGACTCGGCTGGAGTCTTATTTTGTTCAAAAGGGAACACGCCAGCCCTTTCGTTGTCACTTGCTCGTGAATACACGGCAAGCAGAGGACGTTTGGATTGAATACTGGTCGACACTTGGTGAAGTGGGCAACAAGATCTCTGCTGGAAAGAAGGTCGCCCTGGCAAGTGGTGCGACGGTAAAGAGGGAATCGGCCATTTTGATGACGGCGACTTCAGGAGGCAGGGCAGCGATGACAGATGGAGAGAAGCTGCATGCCTATAAATATACGTTGCTGACGCGTAGCCGTGTAGTTACTGAAGAGGACCTGAGGACTGCTTGTTTTATGCAGCTAGGTCAGAAGATCAGCAACGTCATAGTAAGAAAAGGCGTAAGAAAAAACTTCGAAGCAAAAAAGGGCTACGTCAAAACCATCGACGTGGTGCTTGTACCTGCAAGCGGCTTTGAGCAAATCAACTGGGACGAGGTATGCGTTGAAATGCAGGCTTTCCTGGATCAAAGAAAATCGTTCACAACGTCGATTTGTGTGCTTTCTCAACAAAATAATTAAGTCAATGTTGTGGGATGACGACATAAGGATTGAAACATTGATTGCCTGCTGGCTTGAGAACGGCCTGGTGTACAAGGATGATATATTGATCAAACCTAAAGGCACGTTTGAAAGATCTTTTGGAAGAGATGTTTCAAAGGTTGAGCCTGTCGTGCATTCGCCGGGAGAAAGGGTGACAGTACATGTAAACCGTGAAGGTCTTTACGACATGTTACCCGAGGGTTTGTTTCACCAGGCGAAAAGAAGGATGGGCAAGACGACTGAAGAGTCGGTACAACAGACGGTAGAATACAACAGGGAAGAGAAGGAGGCAAGAAAAGTGTTTCTCCCGTTGGAGCAGGAATTTTATCACCAGAAGGTTTCAACGGAGCAAGCTGAACTGAGTGCTTGTTTGGGAAGCCTTCGATCGGATCATATTAATGCATTCATTCAGTTCTGGGATTTACCCGGTGAGCTTCTGACATATGAGCAAAAGAATTTTATGCTGGCATTGCTTCCGCAGATACACAGGATTGCGGGGAACAGGGAAAAGATTGCCAGGTGCCTGGAAATTCTTCTTGACGAAAATGTAACGATACGGGGGACAGAAAGGCGCATATCAATTGATGGTGATGGATTGGCGTCGTTGCTCGGCAACACAACTCTCGGTGTTGATGCCGTTTTGTTTGCCGACGGATATGAAGATGATGAGGCATTGGAAGTGCAGATAGGACCGATAGAGCTGGATGAATTACATCGGTATCTGTCCGGCGGTGAAAAGGACCAGCTGCTCAGGAGACTATATTCTTTCTTCTTTCAAGCAGAAGACGAGGTGACGTCGACCATTGTTTTGAAGGAGTATTCGGGAAGATTTCTCCTGTCAGAGGAAGACTATACATCAAGATTGGGATTCACAACGGTATTGTCGTGACTGTTTATATATAACTGAAAAGAATAACGCTTTCGATATGTTGCCACGCGTAGTACATTTTCCGGTGAACTGGCAGGATGGGATGAAGATTTCCAGAGACCATTTCATTCAGTCTGACAATGCTTACGGAGAGCAGATAAGAGATGTGGCTGGCATGCATTTGACCAATTACAACTTCGGCTTGCTGCAGGGCGACCAGAGTACGAAGGCATCGCTTCAGATAGAGATTACATCTGACGCTGCCGAGCAAACTGTGGTACGAATCATTACGTGTCGTGGAGTTACACCCGGCGGCGCCAGAATCGAAATCACGTCGGACAGAGAAGTAATTCAGTCGACCATTGCGACCAGTAGTCTTAAGGTACAGGCGTATGAGATCTATCTGGTGGTTGATCCATTTCGAAGGGTTGCTGTTGGTCAGCCTGATGCAAATGAAACTCCCCTGAGGCAACCTTTTTCGATGCCAACCTATCGCGTTGACATACTTCCTTACCCTCAGACGTTTCAACCGGAGTGGAGTGCGTTTCATTTGTGTGTTGGACGTCTGAGATCTGAAAGTGATCTCGGTAAAATTGATGAGCATTATATTCCTCCATGCACGGCAGTGTCGAGCCATGCGCGTCTCGTTGCCATTCATCAACGCTTCTTCAATCAACTGAGTGAAACAGAAGTCGCCATATCAGGAGTACTTCAATGGATAAGGACGAAGAGGGAGATGGCAAGTCTCGATTATAGTATGTCGTTCCTTATGGAGAAGATGGCTAATTACCTGGCTGGCAGTATGGATCGGTTCCGGCTGTTGTATCCTCAACTTCCGGCTGTAGAGATGATCAGTTATTTCTGTTCGTTCGCGCGCGTTATTAACTCCGCACTCAATGTTCTTTTGCGTAAGGACCGCGAGGAGTTGCTTGAATACTTTCATAAGTGGTTTGAGCTGCCACCCCGTGACATGGAGAACATGTTAAGAACATTGATCACGCTTACCTATGACCATCAGGATTGTTACGTCAGTCTGCAGAAGGTGGAAAAATTTATTGACAGGGTCGTGACCATGCTGAAGAAGCTGAATGAACTCAATTATGGTACAAAAGCTTCGTCGGAAAAGATTTACGGATGGATCGTGTTACATACTGAGGGCAGGAAGCGATCGATCTACAAGATTGCGGGAAAGAATGTCGTGATCGGTCGCAAGGAAGCTGGCGGTCCCGATGTTGACATCGACATAGCGGATGATGCCTGGGTCAGTCGCAAACACGCACGGTTGATTGCGCAGGAAGAAGGAGGAGAGATGGTGTTTCAATTGGTGGATCTTAACAGTAACAACGGCACCTATATACACGACACACAAACGCGGCTGAAGCCCAATCAGGAATTTTCGCTTATCGACGGTGATACGTTTCAGGTGGGCAGAACAAATTTGGTAGTGAGGTCTTTCGATCGCGTTGGTGGAGAGAAGGAGTTAAAGGAGGAGATGGATAGGATAGCGACGAAAGAGGTGGTGAATATTAAGGATCTGGTGATGGGATAAAGCGACAGACCAGCCAGCGGGTTATGCCAATGCAGATCAATTAGACACGCAATTATAGGGATTATGGAGCATGGAATAACTAAATATCTCAACGGCGTCGATTACGACTTTTTTGAGAGTATAGATGGCGTTTACGTCATCAGGGAAATCCAGCACTCGAAGGGGTACCGCTACATCTGTTCTTACAATATCGGTAAGAACCAGACGATCAAGAAACAGATTTTTGACAAACTGAGGCGGTATGGACAGCACGAGAATAATGAAGACTGGGAGTTTCATCATATCGTGGAAGGCCGGGACTTCGCTGACATAGATTTCGCAGGGCGATATTCAGAAATGTACTCAAAGGAGTTGCCTTGTGTCATGTTTCACAAAGCAAGACATAGCGCATTTACGAATCTGTTTAGGAACAAGGAGACGCGCTTGCTATATCGCAATGGAGCCCGGGGCAAGGCGGAAGACAGGGCCAGTGCTGTATCTGCAAAGGCGAAGTCCAGTGCTAACCATCGCATTCTTCTCGGTGATCTTGAAAAGCTGGAGGAGCTTTATGCCAACATTTATCTTGGGGATGTTGCCTTGCAACAAATCTCCAGGAATGTGTTTCGGGAGGCTCGAAAGGTTCTTGCACGATGATTGAAAAGCCACTGATATGGGACAGCCAGCAGCAAGACTAACCGATATGCATATGTGTCCAATGGTAACGCCGGGACTTCCGCCTATCCCACACGTTGGCGGTCCGATTACCGGCCCGGGAGTGCCTACGGTATTGATCGCTGGTTTGCCTGCTGCGGTGATGGGAGATATGTGTGTTTGTGTTGGACCGCCCGATACTATTGTTCTCGGATCGGTCACAGTTCTTATAGGAGGTAAGCCTGCTGCACGAATGGGCGATCAGTGCGCGCATGGTGGTGTAATAACATTAGGATGCCCGACTGTATTGATTGGTTGAAAAGAGAACGAGTCAAACATTTGCAAGGTAATATCTATTTCGAGGAGTCATTTCAGGGATTACTGTCAATACGTATTGAGTCGCTATTATGCCGTCGTTCAAAAAGAAATATGTCTATGCTGGACGTTATCAGTTGGCGGAACTGATAGGGGAAGGGGGATTTTCTGAGGTTTGGCGTGCTTCGGATGCAATGACGGATGACGCTGTTGTGGCGTTAAAAATATATGCGCCTGAAAGGGGACTTGATGAGTACGGAATCAAGCAGTTCAGGAAGGAGTATGCGATTGCATTTAATCTTTCGCATCCACATTTGATGAGGGTTCTCCATTTTGACATATGTCATGGATCTCCGTACCTGATCATGCCCTATCTGCCACACGGCTCTATTTCAAAGTATCTTCAAAGCAATCCGCCGCTCACCATTAAGCAAATCGCGGCTGTAATGTTTCAGATAGGGGGAGCGTTGGCAGAGTTACATTCACAGCAGCCGCCCATTCTTCATCAGGACATAAAGCCAGATAATATTCTTGTTCGCAAGCCGGACTATTTTATTTTGTCAGACTTTGGTATCAGCTACCAAACGAGGCATACGCTAACCAAGGCAACAGGAAGCATCCATTCACTTACCATAGCCTACTCTCCGCCCGAACGATTTTCGCGTCATCCGGAATCAACTGAGGCAAGTGACGTTTTTTCATTCGGCGTTTCTTTGTATGAAATGTGTACGGGCATAGTTCCGTGGGAAGGCTCCGGAGGACAGAGCTTGCTTAAGGGCGCCGAGATACCAGACCTCCCTTCTAATTTTCCTTCAACCCTGAATAGAATTCTGCATCGTTGCATGTCGGCAACACCATCGGAGCGGCCAACCGCCGAGCAGTTAAGTGAGCTTGGAAGACATTTCCTGGAGAAGGGGGTTTGGAAATTCGTTGAGCCAGGACGACGACCAACACGAAGCAAGGTTCTGATTGCTCTTGCGACACTAATGGTTGTGGCAATGGTTAGCCTGGGACTGATTTATATACGTAAGCCAGTTACCAGCATGGACAAAACTGCGCAATCTGATACGCCTCCGACCGACACTACTAAAGCGATCAGTTCTGTTATTCCGGACTCAGGTACCAAGTCCAATATTGACTCAGTCAGAACGAAGCAAGAGCAGAAAGCCGAGCCGCATGTCGAATCAACTCAACTAACAAAGACCGACCAGCCGCAGCAGAAGAGGATAAAAGTGCCGAAGAGTTTTGTGATTGCTTCCATTGGACAATATCTCACGATGCTTTCTGATCAGTCAGTTTCGATCGTCGACAGAAGCAAGGTAAGATCAGGTGTGCTGAGCCTTTTTAGCGGAAGTGATGCCAGGATAATCGAGCGCAACGGTGCGACATATGTTAGCCATATCCCTTCTGTATATCTCGATTTCCTTATGGATTCACTCAACAACGTGAAGGTGGTCGATGTTGTTGAAGATCAAAACCACCGGATAGTGAAACTTACCCTCGACGTAGTCGATGAAACGCAGCTATGAAACGCAGCAGTATTGTACTGGTCGGAGTGTTGACGCTGGCGACGACACTTTTCAAAGTCGCGTCACTAAGCGCTCAGGTTATATATGGTGATACCGTGCTCGTCGAGATCCCTGAAGAACAGCGCAGGGCGTTTATAAACTCCATCAAGCAGAAGGTAGTTCATCTGCAGCATTACATAACCAACATATCGGACAAGAAGATCGATCTCGGTGTACGGCTGGAACAAGCGGAGTCAGCGATCAAGCTTTTCTCCAGCGAGGATAATATCGTCCAGGTATCAAACGTAAGGACCGGCAAGATAACGCAGATGCCAGTTCGATCTTATTTCAGAGCTCTCGCGAATATCAAGGCAACGAAAGTTGAAATCACCTTTTATAAGGGAGTGCAATTTGAAACGATCCGCAGAGGATCGGATGGATATTACTATGGAACTGCGCTTATGTTCCAGGAGACAACAATTACGAAGGGCGAGAATGCCATTTCATATAGGGACCGAACGATAAAGCGGGTGAACTTCAAAAGCCGACAGGAATTCACGTTCATCGGTGATGAAAAGATACAGATCATAGAAACATTTCTTCAGGACATAGATGTAACGGAGACCACCATTTAATCGGGTGCATAGTTATGCTTGGCAACATTGCTGGATTTTGCTTAGTGTTCATACTTCTGCTTCAGTCACAAGCACTGTTTGCGCAGGCACTCGGCGAGGAAGACTTTCCAGTTGCACTTCGTAAGCGCGTGAATAGTATAGACGCCTTCATCAACAGATTTAACAATCGCGAAGATTTGCTTGGAAATTACAAGCCACAGGATTCGGTGACTGATGCATTTGTAGTTGAAAGGCGACGGAACATTCTGTCGTTGTTCGACTACGATAAGTTCAGAAAGGCAGAGGGTAGTGATAAAGATGATCTGATAGAGTTTATCAACCTCGTGAACTCGATAGAACACCAACTGTGCCTGGATTTTTATGACAGTAACTGGTACGCTGTGGTGGATATGGATGTATTGTATCACAACCAACCTAAGGAGCTGACACTCATTATGACTGTGGAGCAAACGGAGCCTAAAGTTTCGAAGTGGACCATACGTGGCGTTAAGGCGGACTTCCTGAAGGTGAAGCGGACTTCAGGCGACACGATAGCAATCATTCCGCCGAATAGCCATGGTACTGACTTTATTGGACTTCCGAACAATCTGACACGTGCTGCAAGGACAGCAGACCTCACATCGCGTGAGACCAGCATTGATATGCTGAGCGTATTTCTTTATGCACGGCAACAGGGAGAAATTCAGTTCAGGGCGTCGAAGCGGGTCTGTTATTACTTCATGCAGATACCAGATTGGGTGGTAAAGGTGCGTGAATTCAACAGGAAGTCAGAGAATTCCGGGTGGCTCATTGAGCAGTTAACAAGAGTCGATTATCAGACAAAGGACACGTACATTCAACAACTTCTATCAATCAAATAATAGCTATGCAAAGAGCTTTAACCATTTTACCCGTGCTTCTGTTGTACATGCAATTTGAAGTTGGTGCACAGGAGATCACCGTCGCGCAAAGTCAATATATTCTCGCCCGGGCAAAGAGTAAAGTAAAGACGTATACTGAATATTTGGAGCTCCTTGCAAAGACGAACGCTTCGGATATTGAAACACGCGAGTTTTACAAGCAGACCATGTATCTCTCGTTTGCGAAAGAGGGAGGAAAAACCCGGGTGTACAATGATCTCATTCCTCATTTGCTGGCCGGTCGTGTTCCGGGCGAAGAGAATCCCCAGCTCGAAACTTACCTGAATAAGATAGCTGAGTATTATGGTGATTCTCTTTTACTCACGTTTAGAAATCCGGAAGCCAGTGACGTCTACTATGCAGCGAATGAAAACTGGTATTTCGTGAAGATCACTGTTGATCGCAAAGGCAGCGGGATATTCCGATTCGGCAACGAAAGAATAGGCAACGATATCGACGATCAAACAGACTTCTATGTAAATGCCTACCTCGTCGGCGGGCAGCCAAAGATTGGAGGTATATATTCCATTCAGCCACACACATCAAAGGAATTTACTAAAGCTAAAATTGTTGGAGGTGGTGATCAACAGACACCGTTGCTCATAGGCCAACCGTTGAAGTTTCAGGCAGGTACCATTTTCAAAAAGTTCAAACGAAACAGAGAATACGTAGTCAAATGGGATGGAGGTCTTGCCGATGACATCGTGCGGCTGGAACTTGTTCCAAAGGATACGAGCAAGCATAAGACGAAAGTCTTTGCACCGATGTTGAACAGCAATTCACTGTCGTTTGTGCCGACCAAGGCGGAAAAAGTCGGTGACTATAAGTTCAGGCTTCACAACGTGAGTACTGGCCGTTATACCCAGAGCGGAGAGTTTATGATCGCGAGGAAGGTTCCCCTTGGAGTATCAGTTGGGGGTGGTTTGCTCGTCGGTGGCGCAATAGCGTATTATATATCAACACTTGGGGACGGTGAGGATGAGATAGAGGATCCATTTGAACCCTGATCAGCAAACAGAATTTATAAGTGATAGCCATGAAAAGATACTTACTAATTATTGTCGCAATATCCCTTTCGGTGCACGTACTGGGTCAATGGAAGAGTACCAACGGACCGGTTGGTGGCGTTCAATCCCTTTATATTAGTGGTTCGGATATTTATGCGGTCGGCTATGAATCGTTTTTCCGATCCGCAGGCGGAGGTGACTGGAGTAAGATCACGCTTACAAAAAGGCCGGATCGTATTACCTGTTTTGTGGAGCTGGACAGAATACAATACGTAGGGACTGAGACCTCCGGTATTTACTTTTCTGCGGATGGTATCCAATGGGCTCCCATACAAAACAATGATAAGCTACAAGACTCGCTGCACGTAAGTGCGATTACGGCGGTGGGTACAAAGTTATTGGCGAATGTGTATCACGTCGGGAGCCATGGCAACCACAGTCGTATTTATGAGTTTGAGAGGCAGGGAAGGAATCTGAGGCAGGCCGTGCAATTCGATGCTCACCTTTATGTCTGGTCATTTACTTTTTATACGGCAAGTAAGGTGTTGATGGCTACCGACAAGGGAATCTTCCTGTACGATATGGCTAGTGATAATGCGCCAATTCGTTTGTCAGAAGTGCCAACAAGGCAAATCGTGTTTGCGGGTACAACGTACTTTGCAGTCCCTTTGTATGAATCAGGTCTCTTGTACCGATGGCTCAATGTTGAGGAAGATGGATCATGGAGAAAGGTAGATATTGGCTTAAATCAAATCATTACAGATCTAGTTATCAGGCCAGATGGCTATTATGCTACAACATGGAATACGGTATACTATACTACTTTTAATAACCTGGGTGGGGACTGGACGCCGATAGACAACGGCATGGGCTCTGAGACTCTTTATGCTTCCTCAATAGTTTTCCAGGGATCAACTAAGTACGTTGCAACTAACAAAGGTGTTTTTAAATCAGTAGGCAACAACACCTGGAGTCCTTTCAATAATTCTCTTGCCACTGCATATGTTACCTCAATCTTCACCTTCAATAACGAAGTGTATGCGGCCAGCGGCGATGGAGTATTCAAATCTGCATTCGACAACGGCGCATGGGAAAGCGCTCCTCATGACATCTTGAAATTGCCCACGTACACGGCGCAATTTGCTGCGATAGGTAGTACATTATTCGTTGGAACGAACAATGGGATGCTTGCTACTGCCAATGGAAAGTCCTGGAAAGATGTCGGTAAAATTCCAAAGCCCTCAGATTTTTCCGACAGCTACTATTCACAACGTTTCTGGGTAAAGAGCCTTGTTCCAAATGCCAGCAGTCTTTATACTGTAACGTACGAGACTCCTTATATATCCAATGACCTCGGTGCCAGATGGCAGGAGGTGCGAGGAGGTTTGCCGTCAGGCAGAGTTATTCACAAGTTGTTTGTGATTGATAAACAGGTCTATTTGCTGCTTGAAGAGTACCCGTCGGTACATGATGTATGGCATGGAGCATTGAGAACATCGGTTTACAAGCTTAGGACTACAAGTCCTATTATTTGGGATAGAATCGGATTTCATGAAGGTGATTCGCGATTCTTT
Source organism: Chryseolinea sp. T2 (assembly GCF_037203685.1). NCBI lineage: Bacteria > Pseudomonadati > Bacteroidota > Cytophagia > Cytophagales > Fulvivirgaceae > Chryseolinea > Chryseolinea sp. T2. The sequence goes on along the minus strand of NZ_JBBCAU010000003.1, from coordinate 1,052,395 downwards.
TACAGCGCGGTGTTGGGCAGCAATATTATCTACCTGCACTACATCAATGACAAGGTTTCATTAAGAAGCTTAAATACCAAGTCACCTGCCAACGGACCCACGACTTTGAAGTTGCCTCAAACCGACCCCTATGCCATTACGAACATCTTTGTGCTAAAAGATCACCTGTTCATAACGACCTATTTGGGAGAAACGTTTGTGTCGCTTGATCAAGGTAACACATGGGAAGCATTTGCTGAACTTCCTCAGGGAGTGAGCTCGGTGTCTACGTTCTTTTTGAGCGGAGATAAGGATGAGACACTTTTTGCCGGCCTTTCAGGAGCCGGTATATGGAAGATGCCATTCGCGAATTTCTTTTTGCCCAAGCTGGAGATAAATCAACCAACGAAAGTTACTGCGAGAACAGTTGAGATGTCGGGGACTGTAACTCCCAAGGGAAACTATTCAGTGATACCGTATTTTGAGTATTCGAAGACAGAAGATTTTTCGACGTTCTCCAGTGTAATAGCGGATCCACCTTTAGTTAAGGCGGGTACCCAGACCGTAACGAGGAAACTAATGCCGCTGGAGGGAAATACGAACTATTTTATTCGCCTGCGCGGCGAAATAGCTAAGAATGCATCGGCAGAAAAGAGACTTACTTTAAAGACACCCGATTATTTAAATATTGCCCCCCCAAGCGATCCCGTGGTGAAGATGATGGAAGCCGATCCGATCACTGATAAAGTAACTGCGGAGACGTGTGCGAAGCATCCTGTGAGCCTCAAGGTAACGGCTCTGATTGATAGTACTGCCGTGCAACTGCATACCCGAGGTCTTACTGATAAGGATTGGTCGATTAAAGAGCTCACATCCATCAACGATGCATACAGTACGGTGCTCCCGTTTGAAGACTTTGACGAGCTTGGCCTGGAGTATTATTTCTCAGTCGTTGCTAAGGCAGACTTCCGCGATCCTGCAAAGAAGATCCTTGAAACAGAGCACTCAAAGGTTGCCATTACCTTTCCAACCGGGATCACATTTAAGGAGGAAATAAGGTATGGGATGAGTTCTTCGGATTATAATCTTGTATCCTTTCCGCTTAGTCTTGATAATGCTGATATCACTTCGATCCTCGACGATATTGTGGAAGATGCTACAGACAGGGATCGAACGAAGTGGCGATTCCTCACTTACATCGGGGACCAGGCTAACGATAATCTCTGGGATGAGTTTCCGGAGGAAAAGGCCAAGCATGTCGTTCCTGGTCGCGGCTACTGGTTTGGTGTTGCCGATGAGCCGGGCGAGAGTAAACTGGAAACAGGTGCCGGGTCGACCGTCGTTAGTATAACAAGTGCCGCAAGCGGGAACTATTATGACGGAGAATTTTTCGTAATAAAACTTCAGCCAGGTTATAACCAGATTGGAAATCCATTCACTTATCGGGTTCGGTGGGCAGATGTAAAGGCAGCCAATCCAAGTGCCGGGGATCTGATCGTATTCAGCAACGAGGAGGGCGAGCTGGTGAGAAACAATCAGGACGCCATCCTGGAACCATTCAGTGGTGGTTACGTCAGTAACGGTACCACGGAAGCGCTACTGAAAATTCCGACCCAGAAGAATCGGTCCATTAATAGCGGCCGAACTGCAGGCGAGGAAGAATATGTTAAGCAGTCAGAATTCTATCTTGGCTTTACACTCAGCAATGCGCATCGTGTATGCAGGTTGGGTGGGCTCGGTATAATCGCAGATGCTTCGGAGGGCAAAGATGCATATGACCTTGTTAGTCCTCCGTCGTTAGGGGACTTTCCATCCATTCAATTTTCTGATGAAAAGAAATCTCTCCTGACCAGAAGTTTAGTTCCTCCAGGTGGAGAGGGAAATGAATGGGAGTTTACGGCTCGTCCTGTGCAGGAAAATCAAACGACGGTGTTGAGCTGGAGCGCTTACAAGATAGCAGAAGGGAACGAGCTGTGGCTTCATGATCTATCTAATGAAGAGCTCACCAATATGAGCAGCACCGATGTGTATTCTTTTAATGGCACTCGTTCCTTCAGAGTTTACTACGGAACTCCTGCCTACTTGCAGGAACATTTACAGCCTGGCAGAACTGTTCTAAGCATGTCGCCAAATCCATTCCGCGAAAACGCAATGATCAACTTTACACTTCCTAAAAGTTCAGGAAGTGCACTGGTAAAGTTTTCCCTGGTTGATATGAAAGGGAATGACCTGGGGGGGAACAGCATCGATACTTACGAGCCTGGATTTCATTCGATAGAATGGAATATAACCAACACATCGCTTAGCAGTGGACTTTATCTGTTACGAATGGAAGTGAGCACTCAAAACAATACGAATGTCTATTACCAAAAAGTAATCCGGCAATAGTTTAAGAATGCAGCCAGAAGTTGAAAAAGCTAAACTATCTAAACACTTTATCTCTATGATTCGATGCCAGAAATGTGGATACACCAATCAGAGCACAGCCAAGAAGTGCATCAAGTGTAATAATGTCCTTGGGGTTGAAGCGGCGCCCCGAGCAGGCGACGGAGATGCAAGGACGAACAGCGACATTAAGTTTGAAAAGACACCGTGGGACAAACCCGATCGTGACAAGACGATCAGACGCGTTAATTATCCCAACGCAAAGCCTTGCAGCCTTGTTCAGCTTTCTGAGGACGGAGAGGAAGAAGGAAAGGTGATTCCGGTGAAGGGAGAAATGGTGAATCTCAACAGGGATTTACTCGATGAAGGGAATACGTCGATTTCAAGAAAGGCACACGCAACCCTAATGTTCAAGGATGGCGAATGGTGGGTCAATAATGAAACTGACAAGAAGACAACGTTCCTGCAAGTTAATAAGTCCGTGAAGCTCTCTGATGGTGACGTCATACTATTGGGAGATACCATGTTCAAATTCAGTCAGAAATAGCAAAGGCCTGCGAAGCTCTGTGTAGCATGTATGTAAGCATTAAACATACTTTGAAGTCAGCGACAATCAAGGAATGGAATGGTCAGCGCGGAGATATTGTGATTTCCGATGCTGGGAAAAAATATGTTATTGATCGTAAGCTTGGGGCTGGTGGATTTGCCGATGTGTATTTGGCAACTGCAAAAAGCGGCGACCGTTTTGCGTTGAAGTTGCTTCGCATGTGGAGCGTTTCCGCTGAAGAACGCAGAGAAGTGCAGCACCGGTTCGAAAGAGAATATAAGTGCTCACAGATTGCATCTGAATTCCTCGTGCACACTTTCGACAAAGGTATGCAATTTGGCAATCCATTCTTTTTGATGGAGTACTGCCCGAATGGAAATTTAGGAGACTGGGTCGGAAATACATTGAGTGAAAAGGAATACAGGCGCGTCGCTGTTCGCATTTTAAAAGGACTCAACGATTTACATAAGCAGGGGATAATTCACAGAGACCTGAAACCTGTGAACATTCTGTTTGATGAGAACAATGAGGTACTACTAACTGATTTTGGAATTTCCGGGTACCTGCAGTCGAGGATTACGATCAGAGATTGGCTTGGTCACGTGAAACAAATATTTGGAACGGTGGTGTATATGCCTCCGGAGCAACTAAATGCACGCGAAGCGTTTCTTTCTCTTGGTCCTGTTACAGACATGTTTGCGTTCGGTGTGATGATGCATGAACTTATTTGCAAAGGCCAATTGCCTTATGGATCCTATGAGGAGTCAAATGAGTCGGAGTTTCTGGAAAGACTTGTGGGCGGAAAGTATCACGTGTTTGATTCAACAAGAAAGAAGATGCCCACATTGTGGGGAGAAATCATAGAGAGATGTATTCAACCAAATCCGGAGAAGAGAGCGCAGTCTCCTCTTGAAATATTGCAGCTATTGGATACACAGGCTGCCGCGCCAGTCGACGATCATCCAATGGCAAGTCCACGGAAGTATGTTCTTCGCATTATGCAGGGCGTTGAGCACGGCAAAGCTTACGATCTGTGGGGATTGAAGCGTAAACATAAGACCAATATCCTCACACTTGGCTGGTACGATGCCGATCAGCCGAATAGAAATCACATCAACATAGTTGAAATGATTACGAAGTTTATTTCGAAGCATCATGCAACACTGGAGTTTGATGCTGATGACGAGATATGGTATATCAGGGACGGGCAGTGGCGATCGGTTAACAATGTTGCCACGTGGCTACCTTCTACGAACGGCGTACTCGTGAATTCATCGAGGATTACGGAGAATGGTTTCGCTCTTTGTGCGGGCGACATCATTACTGTCGGCGATACAACGTTACGTATGGATGCCTTGTAGTAAATAAATGATCAATCATATGGCAAGATCTACAGATCGGTTTGGTGAAAAGCCTGCAGAGAGATCCAATAGCGATGGGTATGTTCTCGAGTTTCTGACGGGATCGACAAACTTTCCTGTTGGATCCAGCAAATCCATCAGATCGGCCTATGTTACGTTTGGTCGGGAGGTTGGTTGTGATGTTCAGTTTGGTGCTGATCAATCATTGGTTAGTCGTAGACATGCGGCAATTGAAAAGAGAGGCGACAAATTTTCGCTTATACAGCTATCAGACACAAATCAGACTTTGCTGAACGGCCGACCTGTTAACAAGGAATGGTCATTGCAGGGCGGTGACGAGATTCAGCTGTCACCTAATGGGCCGAGAATTCGATTTATGACCTCTGCGCCAAAACCAGCATCACTTGGATTTACGAAGAGAATTCAAATCTTTTCGCAGCAGGCCTTAAAGCCGTACAAGAGGGCGATCGTATTATTGATCACGCTGTTTGTGATCGGATCGATTACTGTCTTTTTTGTGGTGAAAGGAATGCGAAAAGATAATGCCAAGCTAGCGAATGCTTATGCAGAGATCAATCGTCAGTCGGAGGAGCAACAGCTTGCCCTTCGTCGTGGCGACTCATTGTTCGTGGCAAATCAGAAGGCAACAGTAGAGAAGTTGGCAGAAAGCAATCGCGAGCGCGAGAAGATTGCCCGCGAGCTAAAAGATCTGAAGATGAACATCCGGAAGCTTCAACAAAAACCAGTACCAGCGTCCGTAATTCCGGCGCTTACAATTTCAAGGGATGCTCAGCCTCTGCTGAAGATGATTGACGATGTTAAGAACGATATCTATTTTCTAAGAATATATCTAACCATTAACGGCCAGCTCAACAGGGAGGATATTGGTAGTGGAACCGGGATTATGCTCAGCGATGGAAGGTTTGTTACGTCCCGTCAATGTGTTCAGCCGTGGATTTATGCCGATGTTAATGCGAATGATAAGATCAAGGAACAGTGGCTGCTTATTAACTGGTTATACAATAATAGTCCCAAGGGAGATGTTCGTATAGACCTTGAGGTATTGGGTACGGATGGAAAGAAGAACTATCTCACAGGTGACAAGTTCACACTAAACCAGAACCATGATCTTGTATATAACATTGACGTGGGCTATGGCCGGGGAAAGGTTCAATTGATGTCGGACGCTTCGACTGATTGGGCTGTTCTTAAGATTGATGGTGCGTCGGCTGATGGACTCGAGGCGGGGTTTCGCGAGTCCCAGGAACTTGCGCCAAATGTCCCTTTACATTTTATCAGCTACACGAAAGAGATTCGCGATGGCAAAGAGCAAATCCTGCCGAGCCACCTTGAGATACCTGCGCCGGCGCGGGATGCCATGGATGGTCTTGTAAAGCTGCCGAAGTTTACTTTCAAGGAAGGTAATTCAGGAAGTCCGGTATTTGTTCAGAAGGACAATCGCTTGTTGTTAGTCGGGCTCCTTACTGAGTTGAACAAGAAGGTTGTGGTTGTCCCTATCCATGCATTGAACAACGATTAATCATGAACGAACCGATCGTTCGAAATATCGCGAGGATAAGTATTACCGCCAGTACGGATACTGGCAGGGTAAGAGCACATAACGAGGATAATTTCATTGTGTGTTCGGACCTTGGAAGTCGTTCGTGGGTGATGAAGGAGGGATGGAGGGATTGGTCGAACAGTGGCTGTCTTCTTGTGTTGGCGGATGGTATGGGTGGTGCAAACGCAGGTGAAATTGCTTCATCTATTGCTGTGGAGTCTATCAGGGGATACTTTTCATCTGTAACTCCGGATTTACTGGATCAGGAAAGCGCGCGCAAACAACACATTCTTGCATCGGTGTCAGTTGCACACGAAAAGATTGTTGAAAGAGCGAAATCAAGTGATGCGTTTCAGGGAATGGGCACTACCATCGTTGTAGCATGGGCTGTTCAGGGGAAACTATATGTGTGCTGGTGTGGCGATAGCAGAGCTTATAAGTACGATGTTAACGGACTTCGGCAGATCACCAAAGATCACTCATTGGTTTGGGAACTTGTTGAGGCAGGCAAGCTAACACCAGAGGAGGCAGACGTTCACCCCGACAACAATATTATCACGCAAAGTCTCGGCGACACTCGTACAACACCTAGACCTGACATGATTGTTGAAAATCTCAATGCAGGTGATAAGGTTCTACTTTGCAGCGATGGACTCAACAATATGGTTGATGCCAAAACGATTGCTGAAGTATTGAGCAGCAACTCTTCGCTGAGTCAAATCTCCAAACGGCTCATCCAGTTGGCAAACGAGCATGGAGGTAAGGATAATGTGACGGTAATTATTCTTCAAACTTCAGGGTCGAATCCCTCTGTGCCAAGGGCTGGGAAAGCGAAGAATAGATTTGCACTAGCTGTGCCGTTAGTTCTGATTTTTGTCATACTCGCCTTGATTGGCTTTAAATGGCAGAGGTTCAATAACACAAATGAACTTCAGACATCAACTATTCCTGCACCAGTGGACTCCATTAAAGAAGTCACGACTAACCGGCCGTCGATACCTGAACCCGAGCCCAGGAAGGATCTGGCTAAGCCGGCAACCAATAAGTCACCGGCTGCAGTTGCATCGCCAACTGAACGTGAAAAGCCTATTGATACGCTTAGGCTCATTGTTTCAAAGGTTGATGATCTGAGAAGACTAATGAAATATTACGATAGTCTGAGAGTCGTCGTGGATTCGCTTCAGGCTAAGTCGAATAAACTGGAGGGCGAGGGCATGATACTCGTTGATCAACGAGTAAAGCAAGTTGAGAAGGTCCTTGCCCAGGAACAAATTCAACGCCTTATGATTGAGTGGTCAGGCTTTGAAAAGGATCCGTCAAAGAAACTTAGTTACATTTTCAGCGTGGCAACTCTTGAACGCAAAAATGAAGAGGTGAGAAGCAAAGTGCTTAGCCTTGACGCTTCGATGAAGAATGTAAAGTTGAAGTCAGCAGTTCAATAATCCTGATCCTAAAAAGTGATGTTGCGCGATGATACTTATAAACCAGGCTCAATGTTCAATGTCTTATTGACTTCTTTTCATGTGCCTTTTGTTATAGTGACTTTGCTACTACTGCTTTTAAGTTCGGTTGATGTCAGCGGGCAACAGGACGATGTCGTATATCTTTCAGATGAATCTGTGATTAATGTAAATGTATTGAACGTAAGCGGTAAGTCTGTGAAGCTTGATGGCCAGCAGAAGCAAAAATCTCTGAATGTCGATAAGTTACTCATGGCTTTTAGTCAGACTGGTGATTACATGGTCTTTGCCTTACAAAATTCGACCTCGGTCGATTTTTCGAAAGATGCGAAACCTCACACCGTTGACCTGTTGGTTACCATGAATAGAACGATACTTCCTGCTTATGTGATAAGTGCTACGGAAACGGAGATTATGTACGAAGATGCGAATGATCCTGTGGAAGAAAGGTCCATTAGTAAGGACATACTGGCAGCGGTAATCTACAAGAGCGGTCGCCATGAACTGTACGTTGGTCCGACCCAGGGCGCGGAGATACTTGCAGCTGTCTACACAAATTTTCTGCTACTGAAGAACAAGCCGTTTGTGAAGCCGGCCGCTCAGAAGCAGATTATGTCCAATGAGGTAGCCACAAGTCCAGGTCCGGCCGCGGAGACAACTTCGAAGGCCGCTGCTTCTGTCGCAGTCACTGTGCCGGTTGTCGATGCTACATTGATTACAAAGGAAACAGCGACTGGCGGTGAAACTGTTGGTGTAAATAGTTTGAAGTCGAATACCACCGTGGATAACAATGGTGCTGCATCTGAGACCCTGGAACCGGAGAAGACATTGAAGGAAAGTGCACCGGTGACGAAGAATGAAGCTGAGAAGATCAAACCTTCGTCACATTCTTCCGATTCCATATATCTGGAGGTTGATGGTAAGGAGCGATCTGTTTCGAGGACCGTATATGAGGAGGCCGCCCGTAAGAAGATTAAATCGCTACAGGCATATATCGCTAATATCGTTGACATAAAAACGAATTGGGTGGCTGCCAATGAGGACATCAATCGGGCATGCCGCCTTTTCGTCAGCGAGGATGTTACGGTTGAGGTACCGGCCGGTAAAGACGGAACGAAGACAAAGGTCACCATCCGAGCTTATTTAAATCAATTGAAGCAACTCAAGCTTGGAAAATATTCGCGTGTGGAGGTGACCTTAAGAGGCTTCCGGCAGGGAGTTGCTCCTGAAAAAGGCAGTGATGGAATCTACACTGACACCTTGTTCTTTGAACAGGAGGTTAAAGGAATTGTGGATGAAAAGATTGTTCACAACAGCGACGCCACGCGAAGTATCAAACTTGTTCTTGTGTCAGATGGGAAATCCGGCGACAGTATAGAAAGTGTTGGAGTGATGTTGTCGGACATTGCGTTGATAAAAGGGGCGGTAAAGTAGTTTTTTTGGTTTGATTGATTGACTACTATGGAAGGATGTTTGGCTCCGAGTGAAATTCCGGGAATAGAGGCAAGTGACGCGTCGCTTTTTGGGGCGGTAGCGGAGAACATAATTGTCGCTGACTTTATGTCTCAGAAGCCTTACCCGCCGCTTTCTATTTATGTCGACAACTATAATCCAGCAGGATACATCCTCTTTCTTGCGATTAACAATCGCCAATTTACTGAGAGCAAGCAGAAGGAATTTTATTTCAGCCTACGACTTGCAGAATTGGGTGTGCGACGACCAGACATTATTACGCATACCGTAATGTTGAAGGAATTCTATGAGATCAAGCCGGATTCACTGACGGGCGTTGAAGATGGAATTAGCAAAGTTGGTACGTTGTCTGCAAGCTATATGAAATTCAAGTTACCATATACGCCTGGCGTGACCTATAATCCAAACAGTGTAGTTGTAGCTTCGTTCCTCAATCAATTAAAGGTTCAACTGAAGGTTACTTTGAAAGGCCCAGGTCTGATCGTTTATAAGTTATGTGTGTCCACTACCGGTATGGTTGAATTGCTAGCTCTGGCTGCGTTGATGCGTTATGTCGTGAAGAAAATTATAGATCAGAAAGGCTTGCCGAGTTTCAAGCCAATAGATCTTGAACCTGCCCTTGCACGGGAAGGCCAGTTGGCGTATGTGGCTAAGGCTATGGGTCTTACTATGGTGATTGCTGCTGCGGGCACTGTGTCGTGGAAGTTCTTTTGGAAAGCGGTAGCCAAACGGTTTGCTGCCAGGGGCGCGACCGCAGCGTTTCTTGCTGCTGTTGACGGCCCCCTTCCGATAGGGGATCTGATTGCTGCCGGTATGAGTATTTGGATGGTAGTCGATATCATTAGGTTCAGCGGCGATCTATGGAAAGAGGCGAGGCAGATCGAGATGCAGGGGGCGTGAGAGGAATCTCCGGCTTCAGCAGCATTTGACTATGCGCTTGTTGCCCATGGACGTGGTTTAGCATATGAGGGAATTTCGCCGTACCATAAGGCATTTTTTTGCTTCCTGTAGTGGCGGATAAATTCAGCCATGGTCTGCACGACGACTCTATCTTTCGTGTTACTATAGTGCCAAATGTTTTGGTTGTAGATGATGCCGATATGTTTCTTTTTTACGTTTCGGATTACCGGAACGCGTCCAGGCTTAGATACAAAATTTGAGGGGCTGCTAACGAAAATAAGTCCACAGATTACGCTGGGACAACTATTGAATTCATAAACAGAAGAGCACTGACTAAACACTTCGGCAACTCTGGTGTTTGCGCCGAATTCACCCTTACCACATGAACCTCCGGTTTTTTCGCTGGCGATGCGGTGTAGTCCTAAGACATGGCTAACGAAATGTGCGCAGTGATTCAGGTCGGGATTAGAATACGCATTTGGACAGATATCCTTAATATCCTTACCCACATACGAGTTTAAGAGAGAGGGGTCAATTGAATTTTTGCCCATAGCGGTGAAACTCATTGTCCTGTTCCGGTTTCAAATCAAGGTGACTCAGGAATCAATTCAAATAGCTATTATTGGTCAAATGTGTTCGTCTCGGGTTTGTGACGTCATCGCAAGACTCGCAGGCGAGTTGTGGTTGTTTTTGATGCTTTGGATGGATCAGAAATTCCTCTTCGTCACCTTCAGCACAACACTATCGGGACGCAACGTCACCAAAGGTTTGATGTTTGGCTCAACGTTGCCCGGCTCAACATAAAACTTTTCGATGAACGATTGTAAGAAGATCGTCATCTCTGCCATGGCGAAGTTGTTGCCGATGCAAAGTCGTGGACCTGACCCAAATGGATAATATACTTTTTTGAAGTCTTTAGCGTGTTCTTTTGAGAAGCGCGAAGGCCTGAATGACAGTGCATCACTCCATTCATGATTGTCGCGATGAAGTCCGTAGTAAAAGATGACAATAACTGTTCCCTTCGGAATAAGAAAGTCTCCATACTCATCATCTTCAATTGCAACTCTGTCGCTGATCCATGCCGGTGGATAGAGGCGCATGCTTTCGCTGATCACATTGTTGAGGGCTTCGTTACGAACGACCTTTTGTAAATCAAGGGATGCCGATGACTCTCTTGCAATCTGCTGTTCGTCCGTATGGTTGGCGAGCAAATACAACGTCCAGGATAGAGCATTGGCAGTAGTCTCATGACCAGCAATAAGGATGATCAGGATCTCGTCGATGACTTGTTCTTCGGTCATCGGTTGGCCCGTCTCCTCATAACGTGCGTCGAGTAGCATATCGAGCAGATCGTTATGACGGTGCGCATCCTGTTTCCTTTGTCGTATGAGTGAGCGGATCACATCGCGTGCGCCCGTTGCTTTGTTAAGATTCTCTTTTAGTTCGCCAGATAAACGGAACCACCAACGCTTATGCGGATTGCGCACTTCTCTCATCACGTAGTCCTGCACGTCGCTGATGAAGGTAGCGAGCTGTTGCCTTTGCGCTGCGGGCACGTCGACAGTAAAGAGCGTATTGATGACGATGTCGAAGGCGAGTTTGTGCAAGAGCGGGTACACGTCGACAGTGCCGGTAGGGACAGTGAGGAGGAACTTGTCGATCGTGTTCTTTATCGTCGTGTACAGGGCGTGAATTTTTTCGGTGTGAAAACCAGGCTGAATGAGTCGTCGCTGTTTCAGCCAGTAGTCACCGTTGGAGGTAAGCAGTCCCTTGCCGAGAAACTTTCCTAGGTATTCAGTTTGCAGTTCTGACTTTTGATAGTTCCGATGATTTGACTTAAGCACGTGCTCGATGAGACCAGGGTTCTGAGTAGCGATGATGCGCATCATTCCGAGGTTTACCGTATAGGTACCGTTGAAGCGGCTCATACTCTCCTGCATGGTACCAATGGGATTTTTGGCCTGCTTGTACGTGCGCACCATCGACGGAAAGAATGAGTAGCCCGGAGGCATGGATTTGGCGTTTCCCATACAGTCTTTACTTGGTCAAAAGTAGTTAAAATCAATTATGCATCTGTTTGTTGTGTCAGCGCTTTACCGGTGACTCAAGATTGATGAACTTGTAGGATGCAAGTACCAATCGATCCTGAACCCCACCTTATACAAGCCGAACCTGTACTGCCGGTAACCAATGTTGCAGAGACCATTACCTACTGGCGTGAAACACTCGCGTTTCCCAATCACTGGATCTGGGGCGATCCGCCTGGTCATGGCGGTGTTTCATGGAATGGATCTGCTGGCATTCAATTCACTCTGAATCCTGAGCTTGCCGCACGTTCCGTTGGCAATTCAGTCTGGATACATGTGCGAAATATCAATCAGTTATACGATCAACATCAAAACAAGGCGAACATCGTGGCTCCACTCAAGGCGCAACCCTGGGGAATGGTAGAGTACACGGTTAAAGATTTCAACGGATACTTTGTCACCTTTTCGGGCAAGTATGAAGGACACGAGCCTTCTGGTTACAGGCTGCCGGCCTCAGTGGTAGTTGGCCATAAGAAGCCGGGACTTGCTAACGTGAGAAACTTACTGAAGAGTGTTGGATGGTCGGACGAAGAAACTGTACCATCATTGCAGGAGCAGATCGATACGGCCATAACGATTGTGTGTGCAGAGAGCGATAATCAACTGATCGGCATTGCATTCCTGTTAGGTGATGGGTTGCATTTCTATTATGTGAAGGATGTTGATGTGCATCCAGCCTGGCAGCGGAAGGGGATAGGTACAGCAATGATGAACGAACTGATGCAATGGCTCCGGCGGAACGCACGTCCATCGGCAACGGTAGGGCTGTTTACCGGAGATCACCTGGGCCCGTTCTACAGGCAGTTTGGATTCATGCAGGCGGTGGGGATGTATAAGACGGTGGGGCAATTGACGTAACCCGTGAAAACCCCGAGACGATCTTAGCGTAACTCTTTCTATATTTATTCCAAGCCCATTCACGCGACCAGCCGTCGCGCGGATGGGCTTTTTCATTTTAATCCATTGCCATGAAGACACCGATACTGTCAATTGTAGTTCTCTTTATACTCGCGGGCTTAACGAATCCCACGAGAGATCAGCACATTACGGAAGTCAGGGGAGTGATTGTATCCAATGTGCTAGCCAAATCTGTGAGTCATCCGACTTCTCAGAGACAAAACGAGACGCCTGCGAGCGTTTTTGGACTGACGCTGGGAACGGTAGCAATAAAGGAGATGGTTGATACTTTTGTTTCGGTTGATGACTATGTCTTTTTATCGTTGACGCGGATTACGCATAACGATCAAAGCAGGGTTGTTGGGGTTGGAGTCTTTGGGAAGGTGTGGGTAAGCGAGGACCTCAGGCATGGGGTGACGTCGCTTGCGGGGGGCGAGTAGGGTTTAGACTTCGTTTTTAACCGCTGCTGGCACTGTGCTTTCTTCCCGTTTAATTGATTGTAACATGGTAATTGTTTTCACAATCAGATAAACGTTGGCTGCAAAGGAGAAGCATGCGTCGTTGGCCGTTAATAGATTATTAGAAAAAAAGTATACAGGGTGTCGGTAAGCGTCCACGACGCTCACCTATCAATCAAACTTTTCCAAGTGCCATGTGCGGGCTGATTCTGGGATAGTATTCGTAACCATTAATCTGCATCCAAATCGGCCGATTGCTCTGGTGAATTTTTAATATATTTACCATATCCCTCTCGTTACCTATTATAAAATTTGACCGAGTTGTAGCCACCGAACAACCAATTTCCCCTTAGCCATGAAAATTCTTAACTCATTAGCGTTCGCGCTAATCGTGATTGCCTCCATTCAGCACACTTTCGCGCAGCAGCAGCTTACATCATTTGCTGATGGGACTTCCGAGGGTTCCAACCCAGCAAAATTCTTCCCATATGAAAATCAGCTGCTCTTCGTTGCTATCAGCAAACATATTGGCGGTGAACTTTGGAAAACCGATGGCACGTCGGAGGGAACCATACTGATAAAGGATATCAACCTGGGAAGCGGCTACTCTACGATATCAAACTTCACTTTATACAAGGGTAAGGTCTACTTTACTGCTGACGACAATAGCAAAGGTCAGCAGCTATGGGTGACTGACGGCACCTCTGCAGGAACCAAGCGCGTTACCAGCATCGGAAGCGGCATTACCCAGATGGTGGCGGATGACAATGCCATCTACTTTCTTCGGTATAACCTCGATTACCTGCAAGTTTGGAAGAGCGATGGGACATCATCGGGCACTATAATGGTAAAGGGTGACATCAAAATCTGGAACTCTGCAGCGAACCTGACGATGGCCGATGGGCTCGCGTATTTTTCCTGTCAGCCCTTCGGAGTAAACGAATCACGCGTGTGGAGGAGTGACGGTACGGCTGATGGAACATTTCCTATAACCCCACCCATAGACGGCAACGGCAGTGGGCCGAGCGGAACATCGCATCCAACACAATTCGTTGAGTATAACGGCTCACTATACTTTATTGCCAGAGGCGGTGCCTTCCCTCTTCCTCAGTCTGGTTTGATGAAGACCGATGGAACAGTAGCCGGTACGGTAGCCGTTAAGTCGCTTCATTCAGGCAGTGCTATTGTGAATTACAGCCAGGGATTTGAGTACAACGACAAAATGTACTTTACTTTTTTTGAAGTGACCACCAGACGTTTTTCTATAGTGGAATCAGATGGGACAACTGCCAACACAACAACCATATTTGACCAGAGTTATCCGAATTATTTCTCGCCTGGTCAGACGTTGGCCAGAGATGGTTTTCTATATTTCACTGCGGGCGATGGTGCGAAGGGCACGGCCCTTGTCAAATTAAATCTGTCCGACAGAACATACGAGACGCAAAAGACTTTATCCAATACCACTGAGCCTTTCATTTTCGTTGCTGCTCTTGATAAGAATGCGAGTGCCGGCACCACGTCAAAGATGTTTTTTCAATCACGGCTAGACATAGGAGTTACTTCCCTTTGGGCCACAGAAGGTACCATTGCGAGCACTGTGAGCTTGTTGGATGATCAGATGCCCGGTGAACTGGCAGCACTTAATAACAAAGTCTATTTCTCTCGTGCGTCAGCTGCCGGAACGGAACTTTGGAGTGCCGATGGGACGCCGTCAGCGACGACTATGGTAAAAGACATTAATACTGCAGTGTACGGATTGACCAATGCACAATTGGTCAGCAACGGTTCGCAGGCCATCTTCTATGCTAGTGATAAAATATTGGGCATGGAGCCGAGGATAACAGACGGCACCCTTGCAGGTACAAAACTGTTGAAGGATATCGCGGTGGGAACACGTTCAAGTTATGAATACACAAAGGTGAGCGTCAACGGCAAATTTGTGTTCCCAGCGATCGACAACTCAGGAATGATTCAGTACTATGGTTCCGATGGGACTGATGCCGGAACTGTTGCGATCACATCATTTACTGAAAACAAGAGTGTTCATAACATTGTTGTTCAGGGTGACGGCAAACTTTGTTACTTTGATGTGTTGAATCGCGACAATACAACTTCGCTATACGTCAGCGATGGAACGGTAGCGGGAACCAAAGAGATTGAGAATTTAGGGACCAACGGGGTTGGTGGCGCCTACTATATCACGGAGATGTCGGCAGGATCAAACCGTCTTTATTTCGCAGTTGCCGGCTTTGGAGAAGACTTGTGGAAGAGTGATGGAACAGCAGATGGAACGGTAAAGGTCGCAGACCTGACTGCTATAAGCGAATTAGTTGTTTCGGGGGATAAAGCATATTTCACCGTTCAGTCGAGTGCAAGTCTCTCGGATGTTGAAGTCTATGTCAGCGATGGGACCGAAGCAGGAACTAAATTGATCAAGGATCTTAACGGGAGCAAGTCGTCGGAGGCAACCGGGCTTACAGCGTTCAATGGTAAAGTTGTGTTCTCAGCCAACGATGAAGCTACCGGTCGCGAGTTGTGGATCACCGATGGAACGGAAGCAGGCACTGCTTTAGTGAAGGATGTTTTGCCGGGCGCAGAGAGTAGCATCGTTAGAAATGAATTCGTCGTTTATCAGAATCGTGTTTACTTCATTGCTGATGATGGCACACATGGCCCGGAGTTGTGGTCCTCCTCAGGTACTCCAGAGACGACGACATTGGTAAAAGACATTGTTCCGGGGACGGAGAGTTCTGTTCCGGGCAAACTTAAGGCGCTGGATGATCTATTGTACTTTCAGGCCTACACGCCGGAAAATGGAGTTGAAGTCTGGAGTACAGACGGAACGGCCAACAATACGAAGCTACTGGTCGACGTAATTCCCGGCGCAGAGCATTCCAATCCGTTTGGTTTTGTTAAGGTGAATGATAAGCTCGTATTTTTTGCGGACACACAGTCGAAGGGCGTACAACTATGGGGCTATTCACCCGAGACGAGCGGGCCTGTGACTGCCGTTGAGGATTTAGAGGCTGTCTTTTCGATCTATCCCAATCCATCCGCCGGTGTCTATCGCGTGCATTTTAGCGAGGGCACAACAGCTGTCGATGTCCATGTATACAGTACCGATGGAAAGTCGATACCTGCGAAGCTTAATGGCGATGGCACGCTAGATTTATGCGGTGCGCCAGTGGGAGTATATCTGATTAAGATCAATTCCGGCAGTCAGAGTTTTGTGAGAAGAGTTGTGAAGTTTTGATCTGGTATTCTTACGACTGGAAGTTTAGACCGAACGTGGACAAGTATAGCACAAGCACTACGTTCGTTTTCTTACATGCACTTTTCAGACATTGACTCACCAGTGCTGCTTTTTAGTCCAAAGTCAGGCTTATTCGGCACAAGCGTTATTTCTGTCAATGACAAATAAGCTTGGTTGAGATACTTTCTTTTGACCTCCGTATAATTCAAAGAGCAAATACAATTGTTCTCGTCATTAAGTGTGCTTCACGCTTCTACTCGCAAAGATGCGTTAGTAATAACCGTAGGACAACCCTATGGCAAATAGGATGGTAAAGTTGATCAAAGTACTCTATTTGTGTTATTGAATCCTGTAAAAACCCTAAATGCGTCTCGTATTGTGGCAGATTGGTATTCAGATAGGAATAGTCACTATAATAAGCTAGTTTCGAACTATCAATTGCGGAAAAATTAATTCACTGCTCTTGTCCTGATCTGCTATCGGGACGTGGTCCTTTAAGATCTCCCCAGTTTACCAGGCAGTGATTTTTGTAGACAATCCTAGCGTCTATTGGGTTATTGCATTTCAGTGTGAAGAACAAGTTGGTTTTACAGGATGCATCGTTGATAATATCGTCAATGATGAACAGATAACTATTGGGGAAAATTCATGAAGCAGCTCAGGATAAGCAAACAAATCACCAACCGGGAAGCTGACTCTTTGGATAAGTATCTCACTGAGATAGGGAAGATGGACTTGATCTCTGCTGAAATGGAAGTGCAACTTGCTCAAAGAATCCAGGAAGGTGACGTGCTCGCGCTTGAGAAACTCACTAAGGCAAATCTGCGATTTGTTGTTTCCGTTGCGAAGCAATACCAAAATCACGGGCTTTCTCTTAACGACATGATTAGCGAGGGTAATATCGGACTGATCAAAGCTGCCCGTCGTTTTGATGAAAAGCGAGGCTTTAAGTTCATCTCCTACGCAGTGTGGTGGATACGTCAGTCGATCATGCAGGCATTGGCTGAGCAACCCAGGATTGTCAGGCTTCCGCTTAATCGTGTTGGCTCTCTTATCAAGATGTCAAAGATGTCGTCAGAGCTGGAGCAAAGATTTGAACGTGAACCATCCGAGGAGGAACTGGCAAATGCGCTGGATGTTTCAGTGGAACATTTAAAGAATGATCAGTTGCTGACAGGCCGGCAATTGTCTGTTGATTCACCATTTCAGTCAGGTGAGGAAGGTACTCTTCTGGATATTCTGCATGATGCGAATGCCGGACAGCCGGACGATCAACTGATGGAAGAATCGTTGAAAAGTGATCTGGCGGATGCATTTGCCGTGCTAACAGCACGTGAGTCTGAAGTATTAGTCCTCTACTATGGTTTGAATGGTTGTCCGGCGATGACACTTGATGAAATCGCGACACGATTCAGTCTTACAAAGGAGCGCATTCGGCAACTTAAGGAAAGGGCAACGTGGAGGCTTAACCGTTCTGCGATGAGGCAGAAGTTACGTGCTTACCTTGGATAGTCATTCCGAACGCGGCCCGCATGCTCCCATTGAGCTTTTTGTAAAATAGAGTCTTTTCCGTTGGTTAGGATAGGCGGCGACGGCTCAGTGCTTGATGGGCGAGTCACCTCGAATACCTCAAACTCAAATTCAATTTGAAACATGTTATAGTAATTGTTTGCCTTCGTAATGATGGCATGTGCAAAGCGTGAAGAAAGTGTGCCCGCACCAGTGATTGAAACCAAACCACAGGCGACTGAGTTCGCCGATCCTAAGTTTGTCGACATTGTCGACAGCTCAGGAACCGTCAATGGAGTTGGCGGAGATTAAGAAATGAATCTTGACAATCATTCAAAGACATGATGATGAGTGGGCAAACTACGATGATGATCTTCAAAGAATCAAACAAGCTGTTAGTGTCTGCTTGAGTCATCGTGAATTGGTAAAGATCGTTGGCAATTATACTGCTCCTTGGTGCAATGCAAACTTCACTTAGTTGTGCGACATGGGTCGTATAGAACATAAGCAATCATTCCACCCGCAACTTGCGATTGACCGTTAAACGACGATAACAGTTTTCGGTCGCCCCCCTCAGCAAGATCAGTGATTGCCCCTACGTACTGGTACGCAAACAAAATCAAACAAAGTACTGAGTATGAATACAGCAGACTGCTGATTTGCGCTCCTATTTAAAGGTCTAGGTTTGTGACACGTGCTGCCGCTACCCATGAAACGTCGCAAACTATTTTTTACATTAATCTTTCGCGTTGCCTATTTGCTGGTTTTGGTCGTATTCTTTCTGGGCATCTATAGTATGATTCAATGGCAACAACATTATAAAGTGAGGGGAGCGTTCTTTTCTTCACTTCAAAGCTCGGCCCAATCTGACGCAAGCAACGGTTTGCGTTTGGTGTCATATTCTGAGGATAATGTTAATGAGCCATCTACGGGAAGTTCATACTTTAAGGCGAGCTCATTAAATTTTTCAGAAGGCACCTTCGCTGAATACTTTTCCTGGTTTGCTGCTGTCTGTTCAATATCGTTTCTATTGATCTACATGGGGTGGCCCATTTACAACGTACTGGCTATTCATCGGCCAATAGGAGTACTGAGTGAAGCCTTGATTTCCGAAAAGCCGGGTGATGATGATCGATTTATGGATCGCGACCTGCACGAGTTAAAGGACAAACTCAATGAACTGATCAAAAGTCGAAATGTGGCAATCGGATTAATCGACCAAATAGGGAAGGGTAATTATACCATGGAGATTGCTGGTGATGCCCGCGATAAGTTGTATGAGTCGCTCAAAAGTCTGCATACGCGACTTCAAAGCGTCACAGAAAAGGACAGGCAGGCATCTATCATCCATTCAAATTCGCAGCAGCTGGAAAGAATACTTAAAGAGGAGTCAGATTGGAATGCACTTTCTTCAAAAGTCATTTCGTTTCTCTCGAAGAGCCTGGAGGCGGGTGTCGGTCAGCTTTACGTGAGGGATGAGACTTCTTCTCACGACGGCTTTCAATTGCTTGCATCTTATGGAAGTTTCCAGAATAGGTGGGCCAATGAAAAGCAATCAAACGCCGGGCAGCTTGGTGAACTTTTAACGGAGCGACGGACGATTGTAATGGAAAATCTTCCTGCGCAATACCTGGTAATCAACTCGGGTCTTGGATCTGCAAGTGCTACCCATGTTGTGTTGTCACCGTTGTTGTTTAAGGGTGATGTGTACGGAGCAGTGGAGTTCGGATTTTTCAGAAGACCGGAAGCGCTTGAGATTGGATGGATCGAGCGTTCTTGTGAAAGCATGGCAGCTCATTTTTTCAATCACAAAACAAACAGTGATTCAAGGGCGCGATTGGGCGAACTGGCTAGTAAGCAAGCTGCTGAGCTTGTAGAAATCCGCAGGCTGCAGGAGCAAACACTTCATGAACTGGAGATCAAGCTCAGAGAAGTTGAAGAGGAAAGGCAAAAAAATGAAAGTGTCTTGGAGGGATGCGTCGATGGTGTGCTCGTGTTCTCCAGTACGGGGGAGATAAACTTCTGCAATCGTGCAGCGACCGATATGCTTGGCATTCCCAATGGAGACGTCTTGAGGCAATCGGTCACTGCCATTCTTCCGATCGTAGTTCGTGAAAGTAATGGGCAGTGGAAGACCTTTCTGAGAAGTTCAGAGTGTGAGAAGGAAATCGAAGTCCGAACTGAAGCCACGTTCACTTCGGGCAATGGCGAAGTCATCGATGTATTGATCACTTGTACACAGAGCAGATTGCACGCGGGAATAGTATTCACCTTGTTCATGCAAAAGATATCAGTTGACCTTTTTTAAATGATATGATGAATCTTTCAGAGATCTATGTGCTGCGTTCGATTATTGACGAAATCAATGTCATGATCGACACTACACTTTTATTGGATCGCAGGGATATTGAAAGGGCTGTGTTTGAACTGAAGTCCTTGAATGGAGGAAATGTAAATGATGAACTGGTCAGGGCGATTGTGCATGGACTTCAGCATTTCGACATTTTCGAGCAGCGTCTAAGGCATGTTGTGGAGATTAATCACGCGGTTTGTCCGGAGGCAATTGATGTGCCGGACGTGCCTCCCTTGCGCGGCAGTAATATTTTTGCGCTCAATCAATTGCAGTATGAATCAGCATGGCGGGACTATCTCAGCGCAATTTCAGAGTTGCAGTCGATCGCTGCGATGACGGGCTCAACGGCTTACCCCAGACTTAATGTTGCATCGAATGGCAAACTTGTGCGGGCAGCAATGCCGCTGGTGTCGGCCAAGTTTGCAAAGCTGGTTCAACTCACTCAAGGGAAAGGTTGTGTCGAACTGGAGCGTTACAGGGCATCGGTTGAATTGGCGTACTCGACAGAAAAGGAGCGGTCATTGATGGCAATGTTTGCGCTTAACCCGGACGTTACGTTCGATGAACTCAACGCCAGCATCCGGCCCGATACAACAGCATCAGTGATTGACTTATTTTAACATGAAATACACATTCGATATTTCGCAAAGCGATGGTTATGTGCTTGCCCTTCTTACGGGTGACCTCACCATAAGAAATGCATCTTCAATAGCGGAAGACTTCAGGAAGGTTGCCGGATTGAACGTCGCCATTGAGGTACAAAACCCAACAGATCTTGACCTGAGCTTTATCCAGTTGCTGGTACACACTATCTACACTTTGTCACAACAGGGCGTCAGGGCTTCGATAAAAGTATCTGTAAAGGATGCTGACATAAACCTTTTGAAGAACACTGGCTTCACACAACTCTTGCAGCTTGCTGCAAACAACGCTTAAAACAAATCGAAATGAAAACGATTCTAATAGCCGATGACTCGGCAAGTATTCGTGAACTGGTGGAGATGACACTGCGGTCTGCGGGGTACGACGTACTAAAAAGCTCTGATGGAGAACATGCAATCCAGCATCTTGACGGAACACCGATAGATCTTGTAATCACCGATCTCAACATGCCAAAAGTGTGTGGCATAGAGCTTCTTAGGGAGATCAGAAGCAGGGCAGATTACGCAACAGTACCGGTCTTGTTATTGACCACTGAATCCCAAGCGGCAAAAAAGGAGGAGGCTAAGGCAGCTGGTGCAACGGGATGGATAGTTAAACCATTCGTTCCGGAAAAATTGCTGTCAGTTGTTCATAAGGTTATCCGCTAGAGAATATCTCAATGAGTAATCTGCAAGCTGTTTTCCTCGCTGAAACCGAGGAGCTGATATCGACTCTTGAAAGCGCGCTACTTGAGTTTGAAAGAGACCTTTCAAACCTGAGGACAGTGGAAAATATTTTCAGGGTAATGCATACCATCAAAGGCTCGGCCAGTATGTTCGGATACGAGAATCTGAGCAACATCACGCATCATCTCGAAACCATATTCGATGATATTCGCGCGTATAAAAGGCAAGCCGATTTGCAGATTCTCGAGATTACGTTCCGGACGGTCGATCACATCAAGTCGGTGTTGAGAGATCCTGATCTCAGTCAATCGGAGAACAAGATAAGGCAAGAGCAGTTGCTGGCAAATATCCACCTGATGGTGCAGCAGAAAGATGTAAGAACTTCAGGGCCAGTATTTGCAGATAGCACTGCTGTTATAAACACGTATTATATTTTTTTCCGACCGGCGGAAGGAATTTTCAGGAGTGGGAATAACCCGCTTTTTCTGATCGATGATCTCGCCACGCTGGGCAAAGCGATTGTTGTTCCCATTTTTCGGGATGCTTTGTTCAGTGACAATGCTCAAGCCGATTTGTGTTATACGGAATTTGAAGTCGTGCTGGCTGGAGGAATGACCGAAGATGATATCAGGGATGTGTTTCTCTTTGTGTCGGATACTGCTGACATTCAGATAAGGCATATAGCGGAGGGTGATCTTTTAAATGATCTTTCATTTTCCAGTGCCTTTGGTAACAGGGAGCAAATACCCCGTACTGCATTCGGATACGGCATTGTCGCATCCATGGTGGGCGCAGTTCAAGCAAAGTCAACTATGAGTAGTGTGGTGGCGGCCGACGTGGATCGCTTGGGTCAATCAACCAGCATTCGCGTTTCTTCAACAAAACTGGATGAGCTCATGAACCTGGTCAGCGAACTGGTTACTTCACAGGCACGCCTGATGCTTATCGCAGAGCAGAAGGGCATGCCAGACCTTAATGCTGTTTCGGAGAACATTGAGAAAATTACCCGACGGCTACGGGACAACGCATTCAGCATTTGCCTTGTTCCCATTGAAGCCGTCGTAACGCGATACCAGAGGCTGATCCGGGACCTTTCAAAAGAATTGAGTAAGGAAGTTGTTTTCACAACTTCAGGAACGGAGACCGAACTTGACAAGTCGCTCATTGAGAAGATCACCGACCCTATTCTTCACCTGCTGAGGAACTGCATGGATCATGGCATTGAGACGCCAGAGGCAAGGAGAGCGCGCGGAAAGAAGAAAGAGGGGACCATCCACCTCAAAGCATATCATTCAGGTACGTACGTACACATTGAGATTTCCGATGATGGCAAAGGCATTGATCCTGCTAGGGTTCGATCTAAGGCGATCAATAAAGGCCTGATCCGCGAGGATGCTGTTCTTAGTGATGCAGACATCATAGAGTTGATTTTTAGTCCTGGATTTTCAACAGCAGACATCATAACCGATGTGTCGGGCCGTGGCGTTGGAATGGATGTGGTAAGGCGTAACATCGAGGCTGTGCATGGTGAAGTGTTCGTGGAAAGCAAATTGAATGAAGGTACGCAGTTTACGATCCGGCTGCCGTTGACGTTGTCCATTATGGATGGAATGTTGGTAAAAATTGCATCGTCTGACTACATCATTCCGCTCGCTGCAGTTGATAAGTGTTTTGAGGTCGAAACACGATCATTAAACGGGGACTGTTCGCAGCGTCTGGTTTTGGATGGCAATCTGGTTCCTGTATTTAATCTCCGAAATGTATTTGATGAAGAACGTTCTGGCTTGCCTATTACTCAGGTGGTGAAGCTAAACTGTGAAGCGTTTCCAGTTGGCATCACGGTCGATGCCATCGTGGGCGAGTATCAGGCCGTGATGAAGCCTCTTGGCGACATGTATCAATCGCAGGATGAATTCAGTGGAGCTACGATTCTTGGCGATGGGTCAGTGGCACTCGTTGTGGATCCATCAAGGTTCATCCGCCAACTACTATCAAAGTCAAACATTGAAAATCTAAACAAAAATTAAGATATGGAATTGGCTTCTGCCGTAACCCAGTCCTACCTGACCTTTCGGTTGGATGACGAGCTTTTTGCTACAAGTGTAATCAATGTGATCGAAATACTAGAGCTCACCCGGATCACTAAAGTGCCACGGTCTCCTAGTTTCATGAGGGGTGTTATCAATCTCAGGGGCACGGTACTCCCGGTTATCGATGCGCGGCAGAAATTTGGTCTTGACAAAACGCCGGACACAGTGAACACCTGTATCCTCGTCCTGAATATTCAGATTGATAATGAAAAACTAACTGTGGGTGCGCTGGTGGATGCAGTTCAGGAAGTCTTGGACATAGATATCAGCACTATCCAACCAGCTCCGTCAATCGGATCAAGATATAAGAGTGAGTTCATCGATGGCATGGTAAAAGGAAATGACAAATTCATCATGCTGCTTAACGTAAGCAAAGTGTTCAGCAGCGAGGAAGTGTCAATCCTCAAAGAGGGTTACGATATGGGAGAGAATACAAGCATAAATCAATAACTATTTCAAATTAACTACAATGAAACTAACTATTAAAGCCCGGTTGATCACGGCGTTTGTGGTGTTGATAGTTCTTTCGGGAACCATATACTACCTCGGATCTACGAACACTGGGATATTAAATGATCGCATCAACATTATCGTTGATGTGAATGTGAAGCGCATTTTACTTGCGTCGAAAGCTGCTGAGGATATTCAGTTTATCACGAAGCGTGAAAAGGAGCTGATAATGACGTCCAATCAAAACGAGGTGGATGAATACATTGAAGTAATTGAGGAGAGAAGCAGTGAAATGCTGGCGAGGATCGAGCAGTTGAAGGGAATGTCGGATGAGAAGGGTATTGAGATCCTGGAAGGGTTCACATCGAACTGGAACAACTACACAAAGGTGTACAATAAAATCAAGGCGCTTAGCCTGAAGAACAACGATTCAACATTTGCGGTTGCGTACAAACTTTCGTCTACCGACGGGCGCGAAGCGGCTCTTGGAGCCATCAGTTCGCTCGCACAGATTCTTAAAAAGAACGAAGGTGCGCTGGCGACCGCCAAAGTTGAGGCAGACACGCTCTACGACAATGCGAAGACCAATATGATCATTTTGTTAATTGTCGCAGTGGTTGTGTCAGTGCTGATTTCGTTTTGGATAATTAGTTCCATCAGCAAGTCGATCAACACGGCTAAATTGGCAATTAAAAGTGTTGCCGAAGGAGATCTTACCATTTCAATTGAAAATAACTCGAAGGACGAGATTGGGGACTTGCTTGAATACATGCGCGCAATGGTTGACAAGTTGAAGGACGTGCTTACGTTCGTATCTACTGCTTCGGACCACATCGCTTCGGCCAGCACACAGATGAGCGGTACGTCCCAATCAATGTCGCAGGGTTCTCAGGAGCAAGCCACATCTGCTGAAGAGATATCATCATCGATGGAAGAAATGGTTGCGAACATTCAGCAAAACACTGACAACGCACAGCAAACCGAGAAGATTGCGCTTAAGGCGGCTGAGGACATTCAGGAGGGAAGCAAATTCGTGAATCTCACGGTTGAGTCGATGAAGAAGATTGCTGAGAAGATTTCAATCATTGGAGAGATTGCAAGGCAAACGAATCTGCTTGCGCTTAACGCGGCCGTTGAAGCGGCACGGGCAGGTGATCACGGAAAGGGATTTGCCGTTGTAGCGGCAGAGGTGCGTAAGCTTGCTGAACGTAGTCAGATCGCAGCAGGTGAGATCAATGAACTTTCCTCGTCAAGTGTTGCCGTGGCAGACAAGTCTGGGAAATTACTCGAACAGATTGTGCCAAACATACAGAGTACGGCCAGACTGGTACAGGAAATCTCTGCGGCGAGCCGTGAACAAAACACCGGTGCAGAGCAAGTGAACAATGCCATTCAACAGTTCAATCAGATTATCCAGCAGAACGCTGCAGCTTCGGAAGAGATGGCGACGGGGTCGGAAGAACTTGCCAGTCAGGCGGATCATCTTCGGGAGACTATTGTTTTCTTCCGCATCGACAAAGGTCAATCTGCGCAACGCGTGTCGGCGCAAAAAACAAGAGCAGCTCAATTGGCAAAACCTGTTCAACAAACCGCCAAACATTTTAAAGGCGCGCAGCTGAAAGGCGGCGTCAACCTTGACATGGCTATGTCTTCAAATGGTAACCATGACGCGCTGGACAACGGATTTGAGAAATATTAATTTATGATTGGTGGTACGATTGGTACTCCATCGACTGTGCGACTTAATTCAGCGGAGTTTCAACGCATTCGCGATTTCATCTTGGAAGCCTGCGGAATAAATCTCAGCCCGCCGAAGCGGGTGCTCGTTGAAAGCCGTCTGCAGCGAAGACTTGCTCAGCTTCAAATTTCATCATTCACCGGCTATTGTGACTATGTCATGACGCCCACCGGTATGAGAGAGGAGCTGGTTCACATGATTGATGCTTTGACCACGAATAAGACTGACTTCTTCAGGGAACCGGTACACTTCCGGTTCCTGCAGGAGGAGGTTTTACCAGCCTGGCAGCACAGTAGCACTTCAAGACCTTTTAGAGTATGGAGTGCGGCATGTTCGAGCGGGGAGGAACCCTACACGCTTGCAATGCTGCTATCTGATTGGGAACAGGATTATCCGTTTCAGTTTAGAATAACAGCAACAGACATTTCAACGAGAGTGCTTGAAAAGGCTGTGCTTGGAATATATCCTGAAAGAAGTATCGCAGACGTGCCGATGCCATTGAGAAGAAAATATTTGCTACGAAGTAAGGACAAGGATAATCCTACGGTGAGGTTGGTACCTTCACTCAGGTCGAGGGTTTTGTTCAAGCGCCTCAACCTTATGGACAAGCTGCTGGATGTGGAATCGGATTTCGATGCGATCTTTTGTCGCAATGTGCTGATCTACTTCGATCGCCATACTCAGATGCAGGTACTTAACAAATTGTGTCAAAAGCTTAGATCCGGCGGGTACCTGTTTATTGGGCACTCGGAATCAGTGCATGACATGCAACTTCCCTTGCGGCAAATCCAACCAACCATTTTTCAACGCAGATAGCCGAAGGGTGCCAGCATAAGATGAGTGGCACAGAATGAAAATTAAAACGGGCCAGCGGTTCTTATTCCACTAAACCCTTTTGATATGGCAAAGATTAAAGTACTTATCGTCGATGACTCTGCTGTTGTGAGACAGACGTTATCGTCAATACTCCAGGCAGATTCAGATATCGAAGTGATGTCAACTGCGTCTGATCCGTTTGTTGCTGCTCAGAAGCTCAGTAAGGAAGTGCCTGATGTTATTACGCTAGACGTGGAGATGCCACGGATGGATGGTTTAACATTTTTGCGAAAGATCATGTCGCAGCATCCGATACCCGTGGTTATTATTTCCAGCCTCACGGCAAAGGGTACTGAAACTGCTGTTCAGGCGCTGGAGATCGGTGCTGTTGATGTAATTGAGAAAAGTTCTCTTAACGCTGACAGTCTTCAGGAGACAGAACGTAACATCATTCAGGTGGTTAAGGGAGCTGCGCAGGCGATTGTCCGAAGGAAGTCAATCTCGAGCAATAAGGTAGAATCAATGACTCCCACCACGAGAAGCATGCTTAAGACCACTGAGCAGGTTATTGCTGTCGGGGCCTCAACGGGAGCGACAGAGGCCGTATTGAATTTACTTCAATCAATGCCAATTGATTGTCCCGGTATAGTTGTGGTACAGCATATGCCTGAGATGTTTACGCGCTCGTTCGCCGAACGCCTTAACACTGTGTGCAAGGTCACGGTTAAAGAAGCGCGTCATGGTGATAGTATTCTTCGTGGACATGCGTTAATCGCGCCAGGCAATAAACACATGGAAGTCCGGCGGAGCGGTGCCCGTTATTACGTGAGCATCCGAGAGGGCGACCCAGTTAACCGTCATCGCCCCTCAGTGGATGTGTTGTTTGATTCCGTTGCACGCGATGTTGGAAGAAATGCCATTGGTGTACTGCTTACCGGAATGGGGGCTGACGGTGCACGAGGTATGCTCGAAATGAAAAATACCGGTGCGAAGACCATCGCACAGGATGAAAGCACATCGGTCGTATTTGGGATGCCCAAAGAAGCCATACGATTGAATGCTGCCGACAAAGTGTTGCCGCTAAACAAAATTGGTGCGTACATTCTGGCAAACTGTATATGATTATCGGTTTAACTAGACGATCAACGTTTATCGCTCTCCAGGTTTGGATAGCGATCGTAATCTTGCAGACTGCAGGCCATGCACAGGATAAAAAGCGGATTGCAAGGGGTGCTTACAATGCTTTCCGGCAGCCTGATATAGAAGACAATTCGTTTTTGATAGAAGAGGCTTTTAATCAGCCGATGGGTGTTATTCAGCACATCTTTAATGTGAACGTCAACGCGTTCCAGTCTCGCGACGTGAGTTACTCATTCACGCAGGAGATTCCGCTAACTGACAAGGGACATCAATTGAGTTATTCGCTGAGCTATCAATCACACAATGTTATTGATAGTTCCGTACATAAAACTGTGACTGGTTTTAGTGATATATTTGTAAGCTATCGTCCGCTGATCACTGATGAAACTCGTTGGGCAATGATTATTCCACGACTCACAGTTATTATTCCAACAGGCAAGGCGTCAGATGGTTTAGGAAGCGGTGCCTTTGGGCTTCAACTTGGCCTTGCTGTTACGAAGCGATTTTCGCATCAGCTCATCACACACTATAACTTAGGTTGTACGACATTCTTTGGGTACGACAGCTATGCGATGGTCAATGGCGACAAAACGTTAGTCTATGAGAGAACCACTGCGGACCCGAATGCCGGGGTAGGAATTGTTTGGAATGCCTGGCAGAAGTTTAACTTTCTTCTGGAAAGCGTCTCAAGCAGAAGTAGCCTTATTCAAGGCGACGGACTTGTCGATCATTCGTGGCATCACCTTGTAAACCCCGGGGTGCGGTTTGCCGTTAACGCCCGACAGTTGCAGCTTGTTCCCGGCGTAAGCTATCCTATCGACATCGTTGGAAGAGGGTGGCAAGGGGCACTTTTTTATCTATCCATAGAGCCCGACTATCAGGGTGCTTTTCGCAAATGACTCAACAAGCAGCGTGGGATGCAGCCAGTTTTTACACTTATCTGCCTTACGACTGTTATTAGTGGAAATCTTACGTCAGTAGTCCATCAGCCGGCTATGTAGAATCTCAAGGAAGGTTTGCCACGATTTTTGCAATCCAGGAGAAGAGTTTGCCGTTACGTTAACCCATTTAAACGTGAATACCCGTTATTCAATTGCAAAGCTTTCCAGGGGCCTTAAGGAAAGAAGCGTCGTAGTTTCTTTCGTTGTCATTGCCTCGACATTGCTTATCCTGCTGCACGCCTTTTCGCTGCGGATTACATCAGCCGTGCGTTCCTATGTAAATGGTGAATCACTTTATGCCAAAGGCCAGAAGGATGGCATGCACTACCTGCTCATGTATGCGGACACTCACAATGAACATTACTGGTTGCAGTTTGCTTCTTCGTTGCAAGTGCCTATCGGCGACAGCTTAGCGCGTAAGGCAATCACAGAAAACAAGCCCGACCACGAGATTCTTGAAGGATTTCTTCAGGGCGGGAATCATCCGGATGATGTTGAAAACATGGTCTGGCTATTCCGAAATTTCAGGACGGTATCGTTTATGGAGGAAGCCATTCAACTATGGAAGGAAGCCGATGTGCAGGTTGGTGAAATGCATCAACTCGGAATTGATGTCCACAGACGCATCGGCGTCAATGACTTTCCTGCCAGTGAAATTCCTGTTCTAAGAACGCGGATCGAAAAGCTCAATGTAGAACTTCATAAAAAGGAGAAGGAATTTAGTGCTGTAATGGGAATAGGTGCCCGCCGTATTGAGCGATGGTTGCTTTATGGTGATATTCTTTTCACCCTGTTAATTGTTGGAAGTGTTGGGTATTATTCTTCGGCGATGATACAAAGGTTGTCAGCAGCAAACCATAAGCTCAAGTGGACGCTTGACTTTGGTGGTCTGACCAGTGGAATGTTTGATCTTAAACGCATGGAGCTGACCTTAAATCCGGAACTTCTCAATCTCCTTGATGTGAATCCGATGGCGTTTACAAAAATATCAGTGGAGTCTTTCCTAAAGCAATTTGTTCGTGAAGAGGATCACGCTGCTATTAGAAATGAGCTCAAGTCACGTCAGCAACTGAACAAGTATTCCCATGAATTTGAAGTGGAGTTTCACGTACATACAGTAAAAAAGCAGAACAAGGTTTTGCGGCTTAAGGCGCTGGCATCGGGTAACCAGGCGTTTGCTGTAATCCATGATATTACGTCGCTCCGAAAACTTGAACTTGATTCGCTTGCGCTTAAGTTGAAAGAAAAAGAAGACGAGCGAAAAAGAGTTTCTGATTTAATCGAAGGACAGGAACTCGAACGCGCCCGATTGAGCAGGGAGATGCATGATGGATTGGGTCAATTGTTGAATGGTATTCAGTTTAACCTTGAATGCTTAACAGAAGCAAACCTGCCGAAAGTAAAGGCCAAGGTGGTGGGTCTGATCAACGACACGCTCACTGAGAGTAAACGAATCTCCTCCAACCTGCTTCCTTTGAAATTGATGGACTTCGATCTGAGTACTTGCATAAGCTCACTGTGTGAACAGGCAAGTTCTGATCGGATTAGAGTAATCTTTCAAACCCAGCCATTTCACGACGATTTCAACGGGCAGCAGCGTTTGACACTTTATCGTATTATTCAAGAGGGCATACAAAATGCTGTTAAGCACAGTGACTGTAGTCGCGTTTTCGTTCAGATGTATTGCGATGAACATGCTTTACGCATCAGCATCGAGGATGATGGAAGCGGGTTCAACAAAGACATGGCTCTCCACAATAGTTATGGACTCCGAAACATTCGCTATCGCACAGAAAGTCTAAATGGAAAATTTGAGATTGAATCGAGTGCCGAATATGGAACATTGTTAAGTATTTCAATTCCTAATTGTAAAGAAGTATGAACCCCATCAGGATATTTTTGGCCGACGATCACATGGTTATTCGTGACGGACTTCGGGCACTGCTTGAGCGAAACGGTTCGTACGCAATTGTAGGAGAAGCTTCCAATGGAAGCGAAGCACTTGAAAGAGTTGCCACTACAACGCCTGATGTGATCTTCCTGGACCTTTCCATGCCAGGAATGAATGGCATGGATACTGCCCGTCGTCTTCGTGAGGAGTTCGGCAACGTTAAGGTGGTGATACTGTCTATGCACAATGAGCTGGAATATATTGTGCAGTGCCTTGAACATGACGTGATGGGTTACGTAGTGAAGAACGATGGCGGCAAGGAAGTGATCAAAGCATTAGAGGCCGTCGTGGCGGGCAGAAAGTATTATAGCGATGCAGTAGCCCAGGCAATCATGGGCAAATACAGGCAACAGCGCGCGGAGGTGTTGAATAGGAAGCAAGTGGTTGTAGAGATCACGAACCGCGAAAAGCAAGTGATGGAACATCTCGCGCAGGGGCATACAAATAGTCGCATCGCGGATGATTTGTTTATCAGTATAAGAACCGTTGAAACGCACCGCGCCAACTTGATGAGAAAGCTCGAGGCTAAGAATTGTGTTGAGCTGGTGAATAAGGCGCGTGAACTGAATTTCATCAGGTAATCCGCACAAGCAGGCTTACGGTGGTGGGGCCGGGTCATTTCTGATCGCAATTTATCAAGGCCTTTCAGGCGCGGTAACTTGCAGAGCTATGGTCATTTTACCTATCTTATAAGACCCAAACCGTTTGCTGCCATGGTTGAAGAGTTTAACCTTCGTTCCCGACCTAGTTCTGCCCAATCATCAAAGAGCAAAACCAAATCAGAAGACTGGCGTAAAGGGTTTCGACGATTCAACAGCGTGCTCAAGGACGCGTCGCTAGCTGTAATACGCCTTGCCATTTTGGTGCTCGCTTTGATGGTGATTGCCATGATAGTCAGAGAGCTCACCAACAAAGATTTCTCCATTCAAAGCGTAAGCCCACCTCAGCAGTTTGAGAATGCCGGTTACTCAGGTACAGTTTTGGCGGATAGGATTTACTATCAGCTAAAGCGCATTGTAGACCAGGAGCGCGTAGAAGACATTGCTGCTGAGTATGAGGAGACGAACAGAACTCTTGATCTCAATGTGGAAGTTGTTGGCATTGGAGTGCCGGTCCGAAGTGTGACGTCGGTGTTATCTCATTTCTTCAATGTTGGAGGGGGGAGGCAAATCACGGCAGATATTACATTGGATGGAGATACGGCAATTCTTAATCTGATGATCGACGGGCGAGTCGAGAGGCGTAAGGTTGAGAAGACAGCTGGTATGGAGAAACTTGTTAACGACCTGGCACTAGAGGCGGCGACAATCGTTCTTAAGTATGCGGACCCTTATACACTTGCACGTCATTATCTTTTGGTAGATGCACCGGCTCTGCATGATCTTGCTACATACTTGCTTTCGCGATACCAGGGGCATCCAAAGCTTGAGCCTCTTGGCTACTATGCTCTTGCCGGAGCATATCTGACCGATGGCCGGTACACAGTGATGGAGTCTGTAGCGAAAGAGGCGTTGATTCTATATCCACATGATTTAAACCTTCATGCTGCATTGGGAACTTGCCTTCTTGCTCAGAAAAGGTGGGACGAAGCGAAGCGACAACATTTGAAAATCATTTCTTTATTGAAGCCTGAGACTCCATTAAACAGGAAAGTGCTGTCCTATTTTAACATGAGTAATGTGATGTATAGTACCGGCAATCGTGATTCAGCAAAGATGTATGCCTCCCGGGCAATCGCAGTCGACAATGGTTATGCCGACGCCCATGTGTTCTGGGCCGTACTTGCACTTGAGTCTCAGGACACAGTGGCTTGTTTACAGTCGTTGAAAACGGCTTTGAGTATAGGCTACCCAGTTGAGAGGCTTCGAGGTTACGCTCAGTTGAAGGGGATTGAAAACCATCCGGAGCTTGAGGCATTGAAGAGGAGATATGGAAGATGATTTCGATGCTGGAAATACGAAACACTATAGGCTAAGACGCAGAGAACAAAGACCACCCGAAGGTGGCCTTTGTAATTTCGTAATTCGCAGCCACTGATTCCTTCTTCTATCAGTGTCCACCACTATCATGTGCTGAAGCCTGCGCGTCCCTCACATTCTTTTGCACCGCTACGGCAGCGAACAGGGACAGCAAAAATGAAAATGCATAGAATCCTTTCTCACTTGGCAACAGTTCAGCATTCCATAATCCAATTGTGAGCAGTACGATCGCGAGGATTGTCGAGAACCAACTGAGTCCGTAATAGATGTCGGTAACGCGGATGTTTTCGAGTCGATCGCGTACGGCCTTTTGCAACGAGATGACGGAGAATAGTCCATACATCAGGATCGTGAAGTAGTACCCCTTTTCATTGAGTTGCATGTCGGATCGCCAGAGGCCGATCAGATAACCGATCATGCCGGTGCCAAGGGCAACCCATGATGCGCCGATGAATGCATTGGATGGTTTGTTATTCATAAGTATTTGTTTTGGTATCTGGGGTTGGGAAATCTATTGTGCATCAGGACAAGTGCCCTCAATCAAGAGAGAAAGGTGTGCAGTAACATTGTGGAGCGTTGCCCATCTTGGGGGAAAGATTTGACAATTGAACGCCGGACGAAAGGCGATGTTGCAGTAACGTTGGTCGTTTTGAGAAAAGATAATTACGAGGAATTCTGTCACAAAACATTAACGAGCCGATCTGCAGTAAAATTCATTCGCTTTTTTTCGTACATTCAATAATCACCGCGAATACCTCTAACTCCACTTGATATGAAATATGTTGTAGTCATTGTTTGTCTTGTCGTGATGACGGCATGTGCAAAGCGTGAAGAAAGTGCTCCCGCTCCTGTGGCCGAAACCAAACCACAGCCGACTGAGTTCGCCGATCCTAAGTTTGTCGACATCGGAAAGAAGGCTTTGGCGGATCTGAACGCCAATAATCTAGATGGTTTTATGACCAACTTTTCAGAAAACTCAAGGTACTATTTCTCTGCCGGCGACAGTCTAATAGGCAAGGCCGCCATCTCAGCCTTTTGGAAGGATCGGTTTTCATCGCTCGTTGAATCGGCGCAGTTCTACGATGATATCTGGACTCCACTTAAAGTGAATGTTTCTCAAAGTCGTTCTGATCTGCCTGGCGTGTGGTTGTTGTGCTGGTATCGGGTGAACGTCACGTATAAGAATGGAGCGAAGCTTAATTACGCCGTACATACTGATTTTCATTTCGACGGATCGGATAAGATAGATCTCACAGTTCTTTACATGGACAGGGCACCGATCGTGGCAGCACTTGCTAAGAAGTAGGCGATGCGTCAAAGCATGATGCGGTAATAATATTGTTACTTTGTCAGTAACCATTCCGAAAATCTCCGGTACTCTCAATACCGTAACCGGGCGCCATGGCTACTGTTATCCGTGCGCACGTTTCAATGTACTGTCAAATAATGCCGGTTCAGTTCAGATTTCCAGCACTTCATTCCTGGTGCCGGATTGGACTGCTTGTGCGTTGGTATTTTTCGGTTGTCTATAAACAATAAACCGCATTTCCCTATGCTGTCGAACTATCTCACGATCGCTGTCCGTAGTCTTCTTAAGAAGAAGCTCTATTCCTTTATCAACATCTTCGGACTGGCGCTGGGCGTTGCCATATGCCTGGTGATCCTGAGATACGTTGACTTTGAACTAAGCTACGACACACATAATGAAAAGGCTAACCAGATCTTCCGTACAAATACTGCCAACTACCGCAGCGGTGAGTTACGCAATAAGAGTATTCTCTCGGGCTATGCGCAGGGGCCGGCGATGCTTCAGGAGGTGCCGGAAATCAAGAGCTATATTCGTACCCATCCGATGTATGGCGGTGCTGTGCTCACGTATCAGCGTCCCAACGGAGAGCCTGTCGCTTTCAGTGAAGATAAAATCCAGTGGGTAGATTCTACCTTTTTTGACGTATTCACTTATAAGCCCATCGAGGGTAACCTCAAGAATGCACTTCAGAAACCTAATTCAATTGTTTTAACTAAGAAGGCAGCTGAACGGTACTTTCAAAAGGGGGATGATCCACTTGGTAAACTCATTCAGATCTCCGGTGGCTGGCACGATGGACCATACGAAGTAACCGCAGTTATCGAAAATGCGCCTGAAAACTCTCATTTTGTTTTTGATTTCATTCTGCCGATTCACAACCTCCTGACGAGTGAACAATATAAACAGGATGACGGATGGGGATGGAACAACTTCGTTACCTACGTTGAATTACATCCTAATGCGTCGCGCATATCGGCCGAAGGCAAGTTGCCTGCATTGGTCGACAAATATCGAGGCGAGCATCTGGCGAAATCAAACAGTGGTGTTGTCATTACGCTTCAGCCGGTCCTTGATATTCATCTTACTACCGGATTGGAACATGAATCAACTCCGACGATAAGCCCGTACACGATTTATTTCTTTGTATTGATTGCCGTCTTCATTCTGGCGATTGCATGGATCAATTATATCAATCTTTCGACGGCGCGCGCCATGGAACGCGCACGAGAGGTAGGTATCAAGAAGGCAGTTGGTGCGATGAAGAGTCAGCTCATTTCGCAGTTCGTGTTCGAGTCGGTGCTGGTAAATCTTATAGGTGTTGTCGTCGCAGTTCTTATAGCCATAGGGTTGTTGCCTGTGCTGGGGCAGATCGTCGGGAAGACTCTGGTGTTTAATTTCGCTGATGTGCGATTCTGGACCATTCTGATGGGACTCTTCTTGATCGGGTCGCTGATATCAGGTGCATATCCAGCGTTTCTGTTGTCGTCGTTCAAGACCACAGAGATATTGAAGGGCAAAGGAGAAAAGGTAGTGAAGGGATTTTCAATGCGTAAGGCATTGGTCGTTTTTCAATTTGCTGCTTCGCTGATATTGATTGCCGGAACGTTTGCCATTTATCGTCAGATGATCTTTATGCGCAATCAGGATAAAGGTTTCTCGATGGAAAGAATGCTTGTGATCAATGGCCCACGCGTAATTGAAAGACAGAATTCCAGGGACCGCCTCATCAGTATGAAGAATGAACTGAAGAAGATTCCAGGAGTGTTGGCCGTGGCTACGTCGGCTGCGATTCCCGGGGGCGGATACAACTGGGGCACCGGCATACGCAAAGATGGAACC
Source organism: Chryseolinea sp. T2 (assembly GCF_037203685.1). Classification (NCBI taxonomy): domain Bacteria; kingdom Pseudomonadati; phylum Bacteroidota; class Cytophagia; order Cytophagales; family Fulvivirgaceae; genus Chryseolinea; species Chryseolinea sp. T2. The sequence continues at coordinate 1,016,588 of NZ_JBBCAU010000003.1, read as the reverse complement.
GCGGCGGAGGCAAACAAGAGCGGCAGCATCGTTTGGGTTGATCCTGATTTTATCAAGACGTACGACATGGAGATGATCTCGGGGCGCGTGTTCAATCCGGAGATAAAGTCGGATATGGAGTCCGTTATCGTTAATGAGTCAGCAATTGAAACCTTCGGACTTGGCAATACCGAAACAGCACTTAATGAACGGCTCATCCTGGGAGGAGGAGATACCGTGGCGATAGTGGGGGTGTTGAAGAATTACAACTGGAGTTCGCTTAAACAGGGGCATACGCCTATGCTTTTCAAGGCTGATACAATTTCCGCGCGCAACTATTCAATCTTGTTGAAGGGCGGTAACATTAGCGAGATGATATCACAAATCGAAACGCTATACAAGGAGGTCTTCCCTGGTAATCCTTTCGATTATTATTTCCTTGAAGACTACTTTAACAACCAATATCAGGCCGATCAGCAGTTTGCAAAGATCTTTGGTGCGTTTGCCATTCTCGCGATATTTATTGCCTGCATGGGCCTGTGGGGACTGGCATCGTTTACAACAAGTCAGAAACTTCGGGAAATCGGAATACGCAAAGTCCTTGGTGCATCGGCGCAAAGCATCACCACACTGCTGTCGTGGCAATTTCTGAAGCTTGTTTTGATCTCTGGTATCATAGCCCTGCCGTTAACGTACTATGGCATCAATTCATGGCTGGGGAATTTTGCCAACCGCATAGGCATGACCTGGGATTTGTTTGTCGTTCCAGTCGTGATCCTTGCCCTGCTGGCGTTGTGTACCGTAAGCATTCAGATTCTCAGAGGTGCGCATATCAATCCTGCGAGGATATTGAGGTCAGAGTAAGGTTTCTCATGATCGCGTTCTAGCCGATCTAAACGTTCCCTTAAATAATGTCAGCAGGGATATTGATGCAGATGTTGTGGATGATTAGCCACATCGAAAACTAGCATACTTGGCTGCGGCCGGGCCATCTAATATTGTTTGCATGAAATTGATTACGTCTATACTGGTACGATTTTGTTGTTGAGCTCATCATAGATCATCAAAATTGTAACAGCTATGAATCCTCTCAGAATACTAGCGGTGATTTTTTTCATTGGTGCTTTCACATCGTGCACATCGAGGAAGAGCAGTGAGACGAGCTCAACATCGGAAGACTCTGCCGCCGTGCCGGGTGTTGGTGTCGCGCCGGATAGCTCAAGGGCAGTTTCGGACTCTACGATCATGGAGCAGCAAAAGGATACTGCGTCAAGAAAGAACTGATGCTTGCTTTTGAGCTTGTTATGGTGTAAGAGTTTAAAAATCTCCTAAGAGGGTGATGTTGCGACGTCTGATCGCGCGCCTGTCAGCACGGCCTATAAATGGACATCCGCTGATGTTCAACAGTTTAGCTTTTGCGTCCGTTTCTTGACCGGGTTCTCGGGGCGTATTTTACTATCTTGCGCGCCCGAATTAATACGGACAATGTCATTATTCGATCAGCCAAGCTCAGCACCGAAAGAATCTCCTCGTCCTAAATTGCCAGCAGGCACTCCCACTGATTTTGAAGTGGGATTTCTGTTCAATTTTGCCACGTCGCGATCGTCAAACTTCGATCTCGAGGCGGTTCTCATCTACAATCGCGGAAACATCACGGAGTACAAACGTATTTCACTTAATTCACAAATAGCACTTGGGTTTTTGCAAGGTCTTGATGAATCATTCTACAATGAATTCATGGAGTTCTCTGATAATAAGATCCTGAAATGGATGACTGCAACGGGCAATCAATTCGTTCAGAACACCACGACAGGATCCTGGAGGCACAGCTCAGGTCGCGAACTCAAGAACCTGCGAAAACATTATCGCAATCTATTGCAAAAGCTCTGGCCGCGACTCACCGCGTGGCCGAAGTTATTCATCCTGAAGACTGGACGCTTCAATAATTATTCTCCCGAGACTATTCGCATCAGCAGCGCAGTTCCGGAGATTCGGTTATCGGCCGAATTAAAGAAGGATACTATTGTGTTGAAGTTGAATTTATTCCTGGATGGTCAGCTTTCAAAACTTGTGCTCTATCGCAACCTTTTGCTGGAGAAGCACGGCGTGCTCTACCTTCCGCCAGACACAGAAGCGCTTCAACTGTTCGAGTTGTTCGCGCCAGGGGATCTTTCTTTTCCTCTTTCAATGAAGATGGAGGTGGTGAAGAAATACATTCTTCCCTGGCTTGCAAAGTATCCCGTTGACATCAGTGATAAGCTCGACATCACGTTATCAACGTCTACAATGCAGACGCGTGTTGCTCTGAGTGAGTTGAATGAATCAAGCCTGATGATTCGTGGGGAATTCATCTACGAGGCGACGGTGGTAGAACATGGTGCTGAAGAGAACCTGGTTATTGAGGAAGAGACGAAGGACATTAAGAGGAAAGTCGACAAGATCAGGATTGTGCATCGTGATAAAGAGGGAGAGAAGCGTCTGCATGAATATTTGCGTACGCTTCATTCCACGTTTTCGAATCAGCGCAACAATTCATATTACCATCTGCCTTTTGATGAGGTGATGCGCAAGGGATGGTTTATCGATATGATGCGCAAGGTGCAGGAGCAGGGCTATCCGATTCATGGCTTGTCGTCGTTGCAAAAGTTTCGTTATACCACCCATATCCCGAAGTTCTCTGTTGCCGTGACTTCAAACGGTGAAAGCTTTGACCTGAACATTCATGTTCACTGGGGTGATCAGGAAGTGCCATTGAAGGAGATCCGAATGGCGATCATGAATTGGCAGGATACGATCATGCTCAGTGATGGTACGCTCGGACATATTCCCGAGGAATGGGTTAAGCAATACAGTCTGCTGCTGCGTACTGGTAAGGAACAGAACGGTGTACTGAAGGTGAGCAAGATGCACTTCGCGCTGCTGGAGGATCTTCTTGAAAACATGGATGCGGGTAGCCGTAGCGAGATGGAAGATCGCAAGCGTAAGTTGCTGGGATATGACTCGATTGAAAAGGCACCATTGTCGAAGGCGATCAAGGCGTCATTGAGACCGTATCAGATGTCGGGATTTCACTTCATGCAGGCGTTGGATGAGCTTGGCTGGGGAGGATGCCTTGCCGACGACATGGGTCTTGGAAAGACATTGCAGACGATATCGTTCCTGCAGTTTGTTAAGGAGAAGTATCCAGGCAGCACGCAGCTGGTGATTTGTCCGACGAGTTTGATATTTAACTGGGAAGGTGAATTGCAGAAGTTCGCTCCGACGTTGAAGTTTCGTCGTCACTATGGAACGCAGCGTGAGTTGAAGGATGAGCATATTGAGGATGTCGACGTAGTGCTCACATCCTATGGAACAGTTCGTAACGATATTGAGGAATTGTCGGGCGTGCTTTGGCAATATATCATCCTCGATGAGAGTCAGTTTATCAAGAATCCCGATGCGCGCACAACGAGGGCGATACAGCAGCTTAGATCAGTGAACAGGATCATTCTCAGTGGTACACCTGTACAAAATAATACATTTGACTTGTTCTCGCAGTTTAACTTCCTGAATCCGGGACAGCTCGGTAGTCGCGAGTTTTTCAATCGCGAGTTTGCCGTACCTATCGACAAGCTGGGAAGCAAGGAGAAGGCGCAGTATCTCAGAAAGCTTATTCATCCATTTACGCTGAGACGTACCAAGGAACAGGTTGCGACAGATTTACCCGACAAGACCATCACGGTGTTGTGGTGTACAATGGAAGCCTCACAACGCAAGCTCTACAATGAATATCGCGATGGATACAGGTCGAAGCTGTTGAAAAAGATTGATGAGGAAGGGATCTCCAAGTCGGGACTGGAAGTATTGGAGGGATTGCTACGCCTCAGGCAGATCTGCGATCACCCGGTGCTGGTAAATGATAATGACGAATTGCGTGATAGTTCTGTGAAGATCAATGAGCTCATTCGCGAGGTAACAGAGAATGCGGGACATCACAAACTGCTGATCTTTTCGCAGTTTACGCAGATGCTACATTTGATAAGGGATGAGTTCGAGAAGGCTGGCATTGAGCATTGCTATCTCGATGGGAGCACATCATTAAACAAGCGCCAGGAGGAAGTAGATAAGTTTCAGAACCACGAATCGATTAAAGCATTCCTTATCTCGCTCAAGGCAGGTGGTGTGGGCCTCAACCTCACGAAGGCTGATTACGTTTACATTGTGGATCCCTGGTGGAATCCGGCGGCTGAGGCACAGGCAATTGACAGGGCGCATCGCATCGGTCAGCAGAACAAGGTGTTTGCTTATAAGATGATCTGTAAGGACAGCGTGGAGGAAAGGATACTGCAGTTGCAGGAGCGGAAGAAGAACCTTGCTGATGATTTGATACAGGAAGACTCGAACTTTGTGAAGACGCTGTCGCGGGATGATGTGGAGTTCTTGTTTGGGTAATTTGTTAATTATCAGTTGAGGCCGGTTTCGCTCCTGCAAAGTGCGGCGTTTTATTATTATCTTAGTGGGTTAGCTGAAACAGCAGTCGAGGTTAGCCGTCACTATTTACAGGTAAGAAGCTTCCGTCAGTGCGCATTCGGCAACAGAGCACATCAATGAGAAGTGGTAATAATCCATATCCCAGGACGATACTCGTTTATATAGCTTTGTCATGCGCGTTGACCCACGCCATTGCCCAATCCTATGGCGAGCTTGTTCATCAGGCTGACTCCTGCTTTAAGATTGGTGAGTATGACAATTCCATGAAGTTCTACTCGCAGGCGTTTGCGATCAAATCGACAGTGCCCCGTGACCTGTACAACGCAGCGTGTTCGGCGGCGCTGGGTGGCCAGAGTCACTTTGCCATGGCATGGGTGAAGCTTGCTGTGGACAACGGCTGGACTAACATAAGTCACCTGGAAAGCGATGCCGACTTGAGATCGCTTCACGGATTGCCGGAATGGGCCCAGGTTACCAACGATCTCAGGAACAAGCGCGAGGAAATCGAAAGCAAATATGACAGGGCACTGCAGCAGGAATTGCTGGCGATATACGATACCGATCAAAGTCCGAGGCGTCAATACTCGTATTACAAGCGGCTGATACCAGAACAAACGGCCAAAGCTGATTCGATGTACAGGATCATTCGCCGCACGGATAGCCTCAACGTTATCAAAGTGACTGGAATCCTGGATAAGCACGGATGGGTGGGAAATGAACTTGTCGGAGATCGGGCGATGGATGCCATTTCCATGGTCATGCATCACGCGGACTTAAAGACAGCACTGAAGTATCTGCCGTTATTGAAGGAAGCAGTTGATCGCAAAACCTTACCACCCGTGTATCTCGCGCTTATGGAGGACCGCATTGCTGTAGGTGAGGGGCGGGAGCAATTGTATGGGAGTCAGATCGGGTACAATGAAGAGACTAAGCAATACTATGTAATGGCGTTAAAGGACCCGGAGGATGTGGATAAACGCCGCGAAGCTGTTGGACTCGGCCCGATGAGTGACTTCACCCGGATGTATGGGTTTAAGTGGGATCCCAACTCGAAGTCGAAGTAAGAAATCCTTTTACATTTTACATTCAGAGTTTTGTGTTTTGCGGTTTTCAATTCTGAGCATTTGGACCCACCCTGTTCACTCTGCATTAGCGACCTGGTCTCCTTTTGAATATCAAACTACATTAGAAACTAATTTTCCCAACCACCCGTTAAATTTGTTTTGAGTGCGTGTTGTACTCTCATGCATATCAGATAATGGAACACTCAATAATTGAGCATATCATCGCTCTTTTCTCTGGCGCCGATGAGCGGAACTGGACGAAAGTGAAATCGGTACTTAGTCAGCAGGTAGTGCTGGACTACTCCTCCATGACGGGTGCTCCCGCGACTTCCGTTTCTCCCGAACAAATTGTGGCGTCCTGGTCTTCGTTTCTGCCCGGATTCAACAGGACGAATCACCATTTGTTCGACTTTAAGGTTGACAGGAAGGATCGTGAGGCCGTTGTAACGTATGGCGGGAAGGCCGACCACTATCTCAATGAAAGCGTATGGACGGTTGAAGGGACCTACACAACAGAGGTAAAGCTTATCAATGGCATCTGGTTGATAACATCTCATACGTTCCATTTCCACAGGCAGAGCGGCGATACGACGCTACCTGGTCTCGCGCAGGCTAATATGGCAATCAGGATGGTCGTTCAAAAGAACAGGGAGGTTGTCAATAATTTCTTTGTTGCCCTTGAAACGCAACGCTTCGAACTGCTGAAAGAAGTATTTGACGAAAATGGAAAACAACTCAATCCCTATTCGCCGGGTGGCTTTCCTAAAAGTTTTGATGGAGCAGAAGGAATCTACAAACAGTATAGCGGTTTGACAGCCAACTTCGGCCAGATGAAGTTTCCCAGACGGATCTTTGCTACTGAAGACCCGAACTTCTTCTTCGTTACATTCAAAGGTGAGATTGAGATCAAGGCTGGTGGAAAGTACGAGAATGACTACTTGGGAACCTTTAGATTGTCGAACGGGAAGGTTATTGAGTACACGGAGTATTTTAATCAGGTGGTGATGGCGAAGGCGTTTAATATAGATTTGAGGCCTGGGGATTGACTTGATAACTTATTATTTGTCTTCCAGTTTACGCTTTACGACATCTGCCGGATACTGCAGCGCGAGGTCCCTGATCTTATAGCTAAAGTCTTTGAAGGTTTCCTCCCAGAGCTTTGCTTCCTCAGGCGTGTACTGATGAAATCCATGCGCGTTGGCAACACCTTTAGCGCCGTCTTTAACGATATCGTCGATGAGCTTTGGGACCTTTGTGTCGTTGCACAGGGTTGGGAACAGATCTTTCATTACCGCATGATACGCCTGCACGCCGGTGAGGTCCATCCATCTGAATACGCCGCACAACGTCATCCAATAGCCCGGATTATTACGGCATGCGCGGTCTACGTCTTCAACGGTGGCGTATCCATTTTCAACGAGGTAGAATGCTTCGCGATACATCGCGTACATAAGCCGATTCGTAATGAAACCACGTATGTCTTTGCGAACCAACGTCGGCTCCTTTCCCCATCCTTGCGAAATCGAATAGAGAAGTTCTCCCCCGGAGGCGTCACTTTCATCTCCACAGATCACTTCAAGGAATCGTGTAGTGTGAGACGGCTCGGCCCAGTGCAATCCGAAGAATCGTTGAGGATGCTTGGTCTGCTTTTGTAGGATACTAATGGGTATTGCTGATGTGTTGCTGGTTAACAATGCGTCGTTCGAAATTGCAGACTCAATCTTGTCGAATACATTTTTTTTGATTTCAAGATTCTCCAGTGTGCACTCGATGACTAAACCACATGGCGCAAGTTTTTTATAGTCTTCCGTAATCGTCAGGTTGCGCAGATAGAAATCAGGATCTTTATCGATCAATCCTTCTTCACGTGATCGAACCAGGTGAGTGGTAACTCTTTCGAGTGCCGTAATCATATCTACCGGAATTGGAGCGACTGCGATTACCGGATGATCGGCCATGATAAGGCAAGTCGTGATACTGCAGCCCATGAGGCCTAGTCCCACGACGCCGACTGTTATTTTCTTTTCCATGCAGGCTGAAATAGCTTGGTTGTGATCAATAAGTGGCACGACCTCCCGTGAGGTCGAACGTAAACCCGGTCGTGAAACTGTTCATCGGCGAAACAATGTATATGGAAAGGTTGGCGACTTCATCCAACGTGCCGCATCGTTTCATGGGGATTTTGTCGGTCATATAACGGACCTGCTCGGGAGGCATGGCATCGACGAGGGCGGTCTGAACAACGGCCGGGGCCAGCGCATTCACGGTAATGCCACTTTCGGCGTATTCCTTTCCCTGCACCTTCGTCATTCCAATAACGGCAGCTTTTGACGAGGAATAGGCAAGCATGCCTGCATTACCTTCCTTGCCGGCAATCGAGGCAATATGGAGAATTCGGCCGTAACGTTTTTTCAACATCCACGGCAGCACATGTTTTGATGTGAAATAACTTCCCATGAAGTTCACATCGAATACTTGACGTACGTTCGATGCGTCGGTCTCGTGACTCTTGATGTTGGTTATGCCCGTGATGCCGGCGCTGTTAATCAGGATGTCTATCTGTCCGAATTGATCGCCGATCTTTTGAATGGTTTGACTCACCTTTTCTTCGTTGGTGATGTCGACGGCGTAGCGGGTCATCTCTGCAAGAGCGGGCTGCGTTGTTAGGCTGTCGATCTCTTTATCGAGGAGGACGAGCTTTGCTCCCAAAGAAGCCAGTTTTTTTGATATCGCGAGGCCCAATCCGGAAGCCGCGCCGGTAACGACGGCAATCTGGTTGGTAAAGGTGAGGGGTATTCCAGTTTCTGAAAGGGTCATGGTAATCGCTAGGGATAGATAAATTTAGAGAAGAAAGTGGTGGGAGCAACAGAGAATACACCAGTGGTTGACGACCGACGGTTGAATGATCGCATTTTTATGAAACACAACGGACATCGGTTCAGCACACGGTCGAATTCGTTGCTTAGCGTTGCGTTTTAGTGATGTGGGCATTTTATAAAGGAATGATCAACTGCACGCTTTGCGTAATTCTACTCCATTGTGCAGATTAATAAATCCTACTGGAACTACCTGCGTGACGAATCAGCGGCAAATTGTCCTGGCGTCTTTCCAAATTGTTCTCTGAAACACTTATTGAAATAGGATACATTACTAAATCCCACAGCGTAAGCGATCTGGGTTACATTGTCACTCTTTTGTATTAGCATGTCCGCAGCGCGATGCAAGCGCATCGTTCTTAAGAATACACTCGGTGTCTGTCCAGTCAATGCCTTAATCTTTCTGTATAACTGTGTATGGCTGTAACCCACTTCACTGCTGAAGTCCTCTATCGTAAAATTTTCATCCTCGATATGTTCTTCAACGATAGTAGATAACTTCTTCAGGAACTTTTCGTCCAGCGAAGGAAGTGTGATCCGGGTTGGCCAAAGTCTGGTCTCGTGAATAAAATGCTCGTGCATTTTCTGTTTCGCTTCGATCCTGTTTCTGATGATCAGCTTCAGCTCCTCGGCATCGAATGGTTTCGACAGGTAGTCGTCCGCGCCGATTTCCAATCCCCACAGTTTGCTTTCGCGATCAGCGCGCGCCGTTAGCAACACAACCGGGATATGACAGGTGAGCTCTTTCATTTTTAAAGCCTGGCATAGTTTGTAGCCATCCATCTCGGGCATCATGATGTCGCTCACAACAAGATCAGGCACCCCTTCTTCGGCCTTCATCATTCCTTCTTTTCCATTTCTAGCCTCTGTGACCTGATAATTGTCAGACAGGATGCTTCGAATATAATGTGCCATGTCGGGATTGTCCTCGACTATCAGTACCCTGTGTTGATGCAGACTTGAATCCACTTCGTGGTTGTTGACATGACGGTCGACTTCCTGATTGTTAGTAGCGGATTGATCAAGAATTTTCGGTGCGACCGAGTTGTTTCTGTGAAGCCGATGTTTCAGTAGTGGAAGTGTAACTGTGAACGTGGTGCCAAGACCTTTCTGACTGGTAACGGAGATCTTGCCACGGTGAAGGTCCACGAGTTCTTTTGTCAGAGTGAGTCCAAGACCGCTGCCTTCATAGCCGCGCGTTTGTGAATTGTCTACCTGATAAAATCGATCAAAGACTTTGGTTAGGTCATCCTTAGCTATTCCAATGCCAGTATCGGAAACGACGACCTCGGCATATTTTCCTACGACCCGCAAGCTTAATACTATTTCGCCACCGGAAGAGGTGAACTTGAATGCATTTGACAAAAGGTTGTGAATGATTTTTTCGATGTTGGCCGGATCGGAAAACATCTCTAGTTCCCTGATGTCTGAATGGAAGAAGTAACGGATATTTTTTCCTTTGGCCAGGGATTCGTAAGAGGACGTTATCTCACGAAGTAGCTGAACCAACTCCACATCTGTAGCATGAAGTGCCAGGTTGCCCGCATCTATTTTGCTCACATCCAGCAATTGATTAATAAGCCGAAGCAAACTCCTCGCGTTTCGGATTACTGATGCAAGCATTGCTTTGTGTGACGTGTCCTTGATTTGGTTTTGTAAATCCGACAGCGGACCAAGAATGAGCGTTAATGGTGTACGAAATTCATGCGATATATTGGCAATGAAGTTTGATCTCAGCTGATCCAATTCAGCCAGGTGCTCATTTCTATGTTGGAGCCGCACTCTGTTCAAGTCGTAGTTGCGCCATAGCGCTACGGTTGCAATGGTAGCCAGCGCATAAAGACTGAAGGCCCACCACGTGCGCCAGGGAGGAGGAAGCATTGTGACATGAAGGACTCTTTCTGCGTCGCTCCAGACACCGTGATGGTTTGTGGCTTGGACCCGAAAAAGGTATTCGCCGTCGGGCAAACTTGTGTACGTTGCAGTTCTGCTAGAAGAGGTGCCTTCGATCCACACCTTATCGTATCCTTCAAGCTTGTAACGGTATCGAATCTTGTCAGGCATCGTGAGTTTCATTGCAGAAAACTCTATTGAAAACTTGTTGTGTTTATAGTCCAATACAAGATCCTTTAATACGCTTACGTCTGACTCGATGGTGAATCTGGAATCACCAGGAATGGTGCGGCCCTTCACGGTGATATTGTTCACCTGCAGGCTGGTCAGTACCGGTGTTACCTTTTCGCGTGACTTAGCGAATGCATTTGGATCGAATAGTGAGATCCCATCAGCGCTAATGGCAATGAATGCTTTTTTTGAGGTCTGCTCCGCATCTATGATGTGAGCATTCTCGAGGCCTTCACTTTCGTCGAATGTTGATATCGTGCTGTCGGTCCTGTCGAAACACATTAATTTGCTTCCGTCGTACAGCCATAGTCTTCCCGATTGATCTTCCTGAATCTTTTTTATAGCGATACCTTTGAGGATGGGTGTTTTTGAGATTTGGAATCCGGATCCGGATGCAGTTATAGCGTGCAGGCCGCGTACAGTGCCGAGCAGTAGCATTCCATCAGACGTTTTAAAGAATGAAACGGGGCCCTTCTCGTCGGTGCTGATGATCTGTTCCATTTCATAACCGCCTGGTCTGTCCGTTAATCTTCGATAGCGGCTGACTCCGTTTTCATCTGCACCCCATATCGAGTTTTCATCTTCGGGAAAGAATACATTTCCATTTCCCTTGTCAAACCGCTGAACTGAGCCTTTGCTACCATATGGAATTTGAAGCGCAACACGCGATAGCACTGAACCGGGTATGCCAGACACCCAAAGATTATCATTTGTGTCTTCCCACATATCTATGATCGGACCATCGTGTATCGTGTTAATATTCTGTGGATCGTGCTTCAGCACTATGACTGGCCCGCGTCCGATGAGTCCTGTAACGGGATCGATAGGATATCCCACCAGCTTTTGCTCCCATCTGTAGTTTAACCAGAAGTGGCGCCTGCCTTTGGAAACATTGTTTACAATGCCGTGGATCTGCTGGACATACTGAAGGCCTCCCAGTTCACTATTAGAAATATTGCTTATCCATAATGAATCAGGCAGCGTACCGGAATGAGTGCTCATCATTAGATGGTCGCCACGATTGGTTGTGAAGACAGCGTTTCCCCACACAGTTCCCCGTTTTAGTCTTATGTTTTGGAAATGCAGGTCCTGTCTTTTCAGGACACTAAGTCCGCGGTTGCTTAGTGTCCAGACATTTTGATTGGCGTCAATAATTATGTCGGTGGGGTCGTTCGTTACCAACGACTGCGGATCAGTCGCGTAATGCCTGAACTTCATAAGGCTGCAATCCTTTGGATTGTATCGAATCAAACCATCACCCCAGTTCGCGAACCACAACATTCCTCCGGTGTCACATCTCCAGACACTGATAAGACTCCACAGTCCGAGATTATGAGGAGTATAACATTTTTGAATGATGGTAAGATCGTCTGTAATCTGAATCAGACTGTTGCCAATACTGATCCAGTTATGAGGATCTTTATCATGCGGACATTGAAGAAAGCCGGCGATCCTGCTGTTAAAAAACAGATCTTCATCTTTTGGCTCACACCTGGGGCGGCTGAACATTTTTGATGATTTATTAAAGTCCCAGAGTCCTGAAGGAGTGGCAAGAAGAAGACAGGAGCCCCGGTCTCTGATATCAAATATTGTATCTTGCAGATGTGGTTGACTTTTGGATGAAACGTTGAGGTAGTGATCAACCTGCCGATTGAATAGGTTGTAGCAAAACAAACCGTAATCAGTGCCCACCCAAAGGGCAGAATCATTCTTGTCGAATATTTTTGATGCTACATATTTAGCACCAGGCAGGTTGATCTCATGCTGCATAAATGCGTCGAGGTAGCGTTCGTATCGTGCCAGGCGGTAAGGGCCATTGAGTCGCTGATCTCCTCGCTTATCAAAAATCCATAAGTTTCCTGAATGATCTGTTTGGGCCAGGCCCATCACAAACTTCAATGCTGATCGGGATGAGTCATCGGGATCATACTTAAAGACTTTAGAGTTGTAGCCGTCAAATCTGCGCAACTCTCCGTCGTACTGAACCCAGATAAATCCGAGGCTATCACAGGCCAGAGAGTACGCGTCGTTGCCAGGTAGGCCGTCATTACTTCCAAAATGTTTAAAGTAGTAGTCGGTTTGTGCGAAGCACGCCGTTATAGCCAGGAGATACAAGGCTACAATCATCCAATGACTCCTGTCGGAGAATGTGCGCATGTGTTGTTATGGCAACATTGCAATTGCTATTCTCAAATACGATAATGGAAATTCCCTGGAGGACCTGGTCTGGGAACCAGGTCCCCTGAGATGGCCGTAATTAATTTACAAAATTCCGGCAATTAAAGCACTTAAACTAAACTATGAGGATTCGATTAGTAGAAAGGGTGTTTCATAGTGAAACGATTAAGTGGTAAAACATTGGTTTGTGTGAATGTTGCTTTGAATAGACTGGGTGTTCGAAGCGTTGCAATTTTACACTACCAGTTGTTGATAAGCTTTCACTTATTATTCATAACATATAACTGATCTTTCATATTGATAGAGTATCGGCGGTTTTACTCCAGATACGTGATCGAATACAAGAGATGGACGCTAAAGATTGCGTTCTTAACGTAATCGATATAATTAAAAGATCATACTGGTGCGCGGAAGGGCGTTGAACTTTTTTAATTTACGCGCATTTAACTTCAACAGCTGTTCCTTGTACGGTGCCCACTTGACGACAGTTCCTATCAATCCCCTTGCCTCGAGGTCTAATTTCACCATCAATATATGCCAGGAGATATCTTTCTCAATCTCGAGTGCAAGCCGCACTTCTGCTATATCAATCAATTCCTTTAAAGTGATTTCCCGGGTTTTGAGGACCTGGAGTATGAAGTCGCGCAATAACTGATAGTTCTTTGCGGAAATGTAGGCACCCTTTCGTCCCCTGGGTTGCCAGGTTAAGATTCGTTCGGTTTGATTGTACATGTTGGTTGTGCTTTAGTCAGAGAACCTGCGAACTTGTTTTACGGTATTCACTAATGAAACGATGTTATCACTCTATAATATTGTATTACGAGAAGGACCCATGTTTTGTTGATTAACTGAGCGTTTAATTGTCTCCGCCAGGTAGGGTGGCGAGGGTAGTTGGCTGTGACCGCCTTTCCAATAACTAAAAAACATCTCGCGGTATCGCTTTGCAAATTCTACTGCGGTGCGACCACTGATATCATTAGCGTCGTGACCGATATAGTTCGGGTCTGCAGCTCCGGTTTTATACTGCAAGTTGTAGTATTCCAGATAGTCCGAAAGATGCGGCACCTGATGTTTCACATGGCCAAGTTCATGTGCAAGCACCTCCAATGCGTTGTTAACTGTCCATATTTTTATGGAAACGGAATGATCACCATAGGCAGAAGTATAAGCATCCTTGTCTTCATTGTCCTGGGCAACATTTGTAACTCCCCAAGCCAGGATTCGCGCCTGTTGTTCAGGAATGAACTTAACATATATGTCAGTTTCTCTTCCCTGCCGATCTTTAATGCTATCGAGTTCAACATATATTTCCGGGGCGATTAGTCTGAACTGATTGAGCAGACTTTCTGTCAACTCATAATATATAATGTACGTTGTGACCTGTCTGAGATTGGATTCTATCTTTCTTCGCTGGGTGTTATTGATTTGCTGCCGCAGTTGTATCTGCAGGCTTTTCATGGATTCGCGGGCGGCGAATATGCCACTCGCATAGCCGTTCCTGATCTCTCCGAATGAAGTGTTGATCGCCAGGGTAAGCGCCATCCAAAGACAGGTCGTTTTCATAATGTAGCAATGAAACGGGAGAGCAATTGTACTGGGGTGAGCAATATTAGTAATGTAACTGCCTACGATACTTCCTGCTATGTTTCAAAGATTGTAGGTTATCTTCCGTTTGAAGGTGAAGGATAACGTGGATGGAGGTGAGTAGAAGCTATCCGGAAATTATTGTTCACTTTCTAGTGAATATGGTGCATTGCGGCAATGAAGATGATGGACGTCAAACGTCACCCTGCTATACCGCAGGTTTGGTGATGGTGCTCAATTGCCCTTCTGCGCGGGCTACTGTTCAAGTACAGACAAACTCGTTTGAATGATGTCCCTGAAAAAGGCCCGGTCGTTCGTTGATTTTACAGACACCCGTATGCCTTTGATCGTATTCACGAAAAATCGGGTGAGGACTTTTGCATCTTTCTTACTCGTGATGTCGCCACTCTTCTGACCCCTACGGATCACTTGAAGGAATGCTTCTTCGATCTGACGATCATTTTCGCACACAATTTGCATTACCTCTGAATCCTGAGCGGCAACCTCAACTTCAGCGTTGAGCATGAAACAGCCTTTGTGTTCTTTGTCGGACAGCAGCCCATTGGTAACAAACTCCAACAATCTCTTCATGGCATCTTTGGCAGACGCGGTTTTGGCAGCAATATCGCATATCTCCTTTTGGGAGGCGGACTTATAGAACTCAAGTGCCTTGAGGTACAAGGTGTGTTTGTCGACATAGGTGTCGTACAAGCTGGAGCGGCTGATTCCGAGCGTATCTACCAGGTCCTGCATAGACGTACCGTTATAGCCTTTGAGCCAGAACAATTTTACTGCCCTGGCCAGAACTTCATTTTCATCAAAGTCTTTACTCCGTGCCATAACAAAGAAAGCTTTACCCTGGGTTAGAAGGCAAAGCTATCCTTTTTGTACCGATATAACTACGTGCCGTACTCCTGAACAAAGGTATTGTTCGGCCACTTAGACCGGCAGACAACCGGTTACAACTAAATGGGTGTTGGATAAACTTATCTTACGCCACCACTGGCGAGGATCGTTTCTCCTGTAAGCCAGCGTGAATCATCCGAAGCGAGGAATACGGCAACGGGAGCGATATCTTCCGGCTGACCTGTGCGACCAAGCGGCGTTCCTTTTACGGCGTTGGTGTGGAAATCGCTTCCAATGAAGCCGGCCGTATGTGTGCCTTCTGTTTCTACAATTCCTGGATTAATTGCGTTGACGCGGATTTTTCTTGCCCCCAGTTCCTTTGACAAAACCTGTGTAATAGAGTCGACCGCTCCTTTGGTTGCTGTATATATTGAGCTGCCAGGAGGTGTGATGCGTGTAACGGTCGAACTGATATTAATAATGCTTCCGCCTTTTTCTCCAAAGCTTTTAACAGCGCCTTTTGTTACGAGCAGAAGTCCCAAGACATTTGTATTAAACTGGCGATTGAATTCTTCAACAGTTACATCTTCTATTGCACCAAACTGATAGACACCGGCATTATTCACGAGAACATCCACGCCACCGTACTCTTTGGTTGCCTGATCGAAGATGAAGTCTACATCTTTCTGAAGTGAAACGTTGCCTTTCACGGCCAATGCGCGACCGCCGTTGTTGACAATTTCCTGAACCACTTTGTCGGCACCTTCCTTGGCTGATGCATAGTTGACGATAACCGCAGCTCCTTCTGCGGCAAGGCTTTTGGCGATTTCGGCACCTATACCTTTTGATGCGCCTGTAACGACGGCGACTTTGTTGCTAAGCTTTTTCATTTTGATTTCTCGGTCCGGGGTTTAATTGGAATAACCGTTCCGGAATTATAAATGGATATTGTGGAATAATCGTTCCTGAATGGTGAAAGATTTATTGAAATATTTCAATAGGTCCTCCGGAGATGCTCAAAAGTGGCAGAAAAATGACGTTTTTGGCTCGTTTCCACGTAGGCCCTAAAAGCGACAGAATTGGTCAATTTCCCCTGTTACTGCTGAACGAATCTCTGAACATTTTCCAACCTTCCTGGGTCTTCTTCCATAGAACAAGAAACTTTCCGTCATCAAATAAACTATTTCTTGCATCGAACGACTGCCATAAACCTTCTTCGACAACATAATTTTCACCAACGCCATATACCTGGGTCGTGATGAACTTTCCATTGCGTAATCCAAAGCTATTGTACGCCAGCTTAAAGAAATGCAGCGGCGCATCAGCTCCACAAAGTGCCGGCGAATTGGGTGCCATGATGCAGGCATCCTTTGCATATCGGTTGATGAATATACTAGAGTCATTCTTCACGAAGGCCTGAAAATAGATCTCGTTACTTTTTGCAATGGCCTTCTTTGCTTCTTCCAATGAATTGATGGAATCTGATTGGGTATTACCCGATATGGCAAATGCAGCAAGGATTAATGCGATGGAAGTGCCGAGGTATTTCATAGTTGTACGATTTAAAAGTTGGTGTCCCAAAGGTAGGAGGACGCCAAAAGTTGAAATTGTACAGTTCGGAACAAGACAATGAAGTGGAGTGCCTGGCACAGATCACTCCACTTTTATTATCGTGGCTTGCCTTGCAATAATACTCCAGTTGCCATTATTAAACATCCACACGTGCGTGAACCGGCGCGTAACTGTCTTGCCTGCGTTTGGTTGTTTGCCCTGAGGCATGATCACTTCTCCTCCCATGACGATTGCGATCTGATCGTGCATCCTGATCATCTCAATGGTTCGTTCGAATGACTTGTACGCAAGCCCTCCGGATCGGAGATGTGCCTTTGTTCCTTCCACAGTTCCAACGACGTTGGCTGGAGTGTTAGTAATCATAGTAGAAGACCACAATTTGTCAAATAGTGCGACCGAGTCACTCCTGAGCACTGACTCTCTTTCAAGATTGTCGAGGCGTCTTATTTCTGCTTCCCGGGTATCCTGCGATAACGCTTCGTTTGCAACTACTGCAAGCATCAACAGGATAGTAGATGTTAGTTTCATATTTCTTTTGTTTCATGTGACGAATTGGTCGTGATGAATGGAAGGGTATTCGGGAGTGCCTGAAGCAGCTCTTCCACCGGCAAACAAAAGTCTATAAAATGGAATAGGGCATTGGGTATAAAAAGGACATCCTATCAGCTAACGTAGCTTCAGCATCCGTTCCGGAGATGCCATGTGAGTATTTACCCATTCGGCGGGTGTTTGTCCAGCGAGTTCCTTGAATTCTTTCTCCAGGTGATGATAATCGGTGTATCTTAATTCCTGAGCTATTGAAGACCACGACTCCTGAGGATTGGCAAGTTTGAAACGATAGGCGTGATTGAAGCGTGAGAGTCGGCTGAAGAGCTTTGGATTCATGCCTATCTGTTCGTTGAACCGACGGAAGAATTGCTTGCTGCTTAAGCACGCCTGGTTCGACAACGCTTCAAGTGAAAATGAAGCAGGATCTGCAAGTAGGTATTCGGCGGCAAGATCTATTGAGTTCTTCGCTTTGAGCTTCATACATTTTGCATACAGGAATTGCTCGATGATGTATATTCTTGCTGATGGAGCAGGAGTTTCCATCAGCTGATCGTTGATACTTCTTACTTCTGCACCGAAGAACAATTCAGCATCACAGAAGTTTCCGGAAATCACCAGTGCGGATTGTTGCATGAGTTTATGCAACACGCCGGGACGCAGGTACACGACCAGCGTATCAAACGCGGGACTTACCTTGAGGATCTTTACTTCCCGCTGGTGACCATAGATGGCAGTGGCTGGTGGCTGCTCTTTACATTGAGTCTTCGGATCTATAAGCGTGAGGCTTCCTTTGATGTAGAAGACAATCTTTTCTTCCGGTTTAGGAGATCGTTGCTTTGGAGGTATTGGCCTGTTGGTTTCGAATTGAAATTGAATAAGAGTATAGTTCCGGACGAAGTCCTGAAGTCGGGGGCTGGGAGGGAAGCTTTGGTACAACATCGCAATGATGTTCTGTGTACATCTAATTTACCTTAAGTTGCTGGTTTGGTCAAGTTGAAAAATGCTATGTGAAAAAGTTACATTGATGATGCACACGTTTGTGAAAAACAGGGCCAATCGATAACAAAATGAAAAAGTCAATTGCTCGTCGATTCATCATTGTCGTTGCTATATTGTCGCGCCGATAAGTGTAATCATTTAGTCAACGCCTTTTTTAATACTTGTAATTCTAATAGCCACAATTAACTATGAAGACAATTAAAACTACGGATGGTGTCGAGATCTTTTATAAGGATTGGGGCACAGGACAACCCATCGTATTCCATCACGGATGGCCGCTTTCGGGCGACGATTGGGACAATCAGATGATGTTCTTCCTGAGCAAGGGATTCCGGGTGATCGCTCACGACAGGAGAGGCCATGGAAGGTCCACGGCCACTGATGTAGGGCACGATATGGACACGTATGCTGCTGATGTAGCGGCACTGACCAAAGCCCTCGATCTTAAAGACGCGATCCATGTGGGACACTCAACAGGTGGCGGAGAGGTGATTCGCTACGTTGCTAAGCACGGTAAGGGCCGTGTTGCCAAGGCGGTTCTGGTAAGTGCGGTTACGCCAATCATGATCAAGTCTGATAAGAACCCCGATGGTATTCCGTTGTCGGTGTTTGACGAGATCCGTCTGAACACAGCAACACGCCGCGCAGATTATTTCATGGAATTTACTATTCCGTTCTTCGGCTATAATCGCGACGGAGCAACTGCATCACAGGGTATACGCAACAATTGGTGGCGTCAGGGAATGACGGGTGCCATTAAGGCTCATTATGATTGTATCAAGGTCTTTTCGGAAACTGACTTCACTGAAGATCTGAAGCAGGCGGATGTTCCTGTGCTTGTCATGCACGGTGAGGACGATCAGATAGTTCCTTATCAGCTAACCGCCTTGAAGGCTGTTAAGCTTTTGAAAAATGGTAAGCTGATTACCTACCCCGGCTTCCCTCATGGCATGCCAACTACCCACGCGGCGAAGATCAATGAAGATCTGCTTGCGTTCATTAAGTCATAGGGATGTGAAGATTTTGATTCCCGGATTAATCATTGATGACTGGTCCGGGAATCGAAATGCTAGCTCCTGTCTTGAAAAAATCTCCTGATGTTTAGGCCACTTTTTCGCCAATGAGTTCATTCATGTTGTGATGCGGGCATAGCGAAGTCTGCAATGACTTCGAGGTATCAGGAAGAAGTTACCTCTTTTATCTCAATCTCAACGTTTTTATCGCAGTATGACTTCTCGTTGTCATCACCAAAATTGTTAATAAGGATTGCACTCGCCCCCTCTGCTGTCATTTTTTTCATTCTTTCCAGGAATGAAATCGCGTTCACAGGGTCAATACCTACAAGGTCAAATATCAGGTTCTCGGATCTGGACGACGCTGCTAACAGTGCAATTAGTCTGCGTTCGTAGTTGGAAAGGGCTATCAATGGTGTATTGGGCTTAATATCAAATCCCCCTGCGGAAGTGATACGACTAATTTGTTCTGGATTAGCAGCTTTTTTAAGAAAACCGGAAACCGTTACGGGCAACAGAAACCTTCTGTATCTGAATTCATAAAAGTTTTCTACGAAATGCATTGGTTGGTAGATGGTAACTTGAGGCACCTTCTCTTTTCCTGAGAATATGTCAACCAGCTTACTTTCCAGGTCAAAGAAATGACCCCCGCTGTGGACGTAGAGATTCAGCAATTCGCCTTCTTTCAAGTCAAATGGGGGGAAGTAGAACTGGTCAAGCTCAAATCCACGACTCTCTATTACCATAACTTAAGATAAATTGAGATCTTCGGCCTGGATGCTGTTCTTCAAATCACCTTCCCTCAAAAGCGGCTTTGAGCTTTTCGACATCATATTTCTTCATCTGCAGAAACGCCTTCGTAACCCGCTGAACCTTCTTTTCATCTTTGTCCTTGAGCATTCTCGTGAGCTCCGTTGAGTCAACCTGCCAGGAGACTCCAAACTTGTCTTTCAGCCAGCCGCAGTTGCTTTCCTGTCCTTCGGCCGTGAACTTATTCCAGTAATAATCGATCTCCTCCTGTGTGTCGCAATTGATGATTATTGAGACTGCTTCATTAAACTCGAACTTATGACCGGCATTTGTACTCTCCATGATCATGAACTTTTGTCCGGACAGTCCAAATTGAGCGTGCGCTACATTACCCTCCGGTTCACTGCCGCCGGAAGGGTGCTTCATGATGCCATCAACTTTCGAGTTCCTGAATATGGAGGTATATAGTGCGATAGCGTCTTCGGCTCGTCCAGCTTGTTTGCCCACGAACAGAAGCGACGGAGTCAGTTGTTGCCCTACATCGGATATTTTCCCAAAGGATATTTGCCACGACAATCCAAATTTGTCGACAAGCCAGCCGTATTTCTCACTGAAGTCGTATTTCTGGTATGGCATCAATACATTTCCTCCATCCAGCAAAGTGCTCCATACATTATCCGTTTCCTGAATGGTCTCGAATACGACGAAGAACGACAAGCTCGGATTGAACTTAAATAGCGGACCTCCGTTGATGGCGACAAACTTTTCGCCGCAAAGTGTGAACTCGCTCAGCATCACAGTTCCCTCTTTGCCACCGTGTATTTCAAATCCCTCTTTTCCGTAGTAGAGGATGTCGTCGACTTTTGAATTTGGAAAGACTGATGTATAGAAGTTAGCTGCTTCTTCCGCCTGATGGTCAAACCAAAGTCCGTAGGAAAATAGTCTACTCATAATGTTTTCGATTTTGTTGAAAAAACAATATGCCGATGTACAGGCTATGAGAGTTACCAGCCTACAATTCCAATGCCGGCTTTGCGTGTATAGTCTTTGTGGCCTTTGCGTGAAACTGATTCGACGGCTGAGGTACCTCAGAATTGATGAAATCCAGCCGAGATAAATTCCAACACGGTCGGCAACGCACTTCTCCAGTAAGTCCACGTATGTCCGCCATCACGAGTGCGGAATTCATGGGGAATTTCTTTCTTGCGCATGGCAATATGAATAAGCGAGTTCCCTTCAAACAGAAAATCATCGTCGCCGCAATCAATGTACCATCTAACTGCTTTCTTCTGATCATCAGGCATCGCATTAATCAGTTCAAGCGCACTGTATTGTTTGTACCAGGCTTCAAGTTGAGCATCCGTAGCTTTTTGATTGAAGCGCTCCATCCACTTTTTCGCATCGTCAAGATTTAAAGGCCCCGCGCTTGCACTCAATGGACATGCAGTCGAGAATAATTCGGGATGATGTAATGCATAGTAAAAACTTCCACCACCACCCATGGAAAGTCCAGCAACCGCGCGATATCTCTTATCTGCCTTAATCTTGTAAGTCTTTTCAATGAATGGCATGAACTCCTGGAAGAAGAAGTCTTCGTACTTCCACTCTCCGTTTGGTGTGTTCGAATAGCCGCGGGTACCGGTGTTAGCATCGGGCATCACAATGATCATTGGTGTCGCGTTGCCATCAGCGATTGCCTTGTCGGTGATATGTTGAACTTCGCCGAACTGTACCCATCCAGTCTGGTCATCACCGCCGCCGTGCAAAAGATAAAGCACAGGATAACTTCTGGATGAATTATCATATCCGGGTGGAAGGTAGATTGCGTATTTGCGTTCACCTTTCAGGATCTTACTCGTCATTGAAAGGTTATCCTGAATCTTGCTGGATTGCGCAGCAACGTTGAATAATATCAGGCACCATGCGGCTAATAGAGTGATGGATTTTTTCATTGCTGATAGTTTGTTCTTTAGTAAGATGAAATAAAGATCAAAATAAACAAAGTGTTTTGTGGAGGATGGCGAGCGCCGATAAGTGGTACAAATGTTGAGCTGGATCCTCAGATGCTTTCATGATTCACTTGGGCGTGAAGCCATTATTCCATTCGCCTTTAAAGAATTCAAGGCTTCTTCTCGTAAAATCTGCGCCATTCAATGGTCCCAGGTGTGGCATATGCCATCCGTTGGGCACGATGTATAGATTGGCCTTCGGGACATTCTGAAATATTTCCCATGCCTGTGAGACCGGGATGAAATCATTGTCGCCGTGGATTACCAGGGTGCGCGCTTTGATGAGGCCGAGTTGATCGGGTGTAATCGCAGGATCTCCCTGGAGCTGATGAAAATAATAGAATTGGCGGGCAATGAACATGCCTTTAACTTTACCGTGAAGTTTTTCGCCATCGTTGAATTGAAAGTAAGCTTCGGGTTTTGCATTCTTCTCGATGAATTCGCGCGCCTCGGCACTGAAGTACGTCTGGGCACTCATTGGCACAATTGCTTCAAAGCGTTCGGGTTGCATAGAGGCCGCGTACAGCAAAAGAATTCCTCCGCTGCTGTGGCCGATTGCCTTTACCTTTCCAAGTTTCAGGTTGTCGATAAGGCCGAGCAGGTCTTTCGCGGCAACAGCATGACGGAAGACAACGCTTGTATCGGGATTGGTTGACCGTCCATGGCCGCGCATATCCCATACGATAACACGGTAGTGCTTTGAGAATTCGGGAATGAATGCCTGCCAGTCAGAAGCTGTTCTGCCAAAGCCATGAAGTAAAATCAATGGCTCTCCCTGTCCGTGCTCTTCATAGTAGATCTTTGCCCCGTTGATGTTGGCAAATTTGCCCTTCGGTGAGACTGGTTCCTGAGCTACGACGAAATCTGAAGAAAGCAGCAGAATGAAATGAAGTAAGGTGGAGACAAAAACTCGTGTCATTGTGTTTCTGGTAAGTCCTATATTCACAAACAGGCTTCAACACTCCACAATGATTTTCGTTACCGCTATCTGCCTTGTGCCTGCATCGAATATACACATTACAATCAACAATCTCGCAGAGACTCGTTGTGGCAACTTGTTCTTTAATTCACTCGCTTCCGTTCTTCATCCGACGCCTGCATTGATTTTATCGAAGCTATTTTCCTGTTCCCAAAGTTCCAGGTGTAGGAGAGCCGGACGAAACGATTGTTCCACAAGTAGTCCATACTTACGTTCAGATTATTTTCGGCAGATGACGTTCTGATGTACCAGTTGTTGGTGTTTAGGATATCATCGATGGCAAACTTCAAGGAGCTGCTTCGGCCTATGCGTTTGGCAATCGCGGCATCCAGCGAACCGTAAGGTAAGAAGTCGGAGATGCCTGAAAGGGAACGCGACTGATACATCAGGGAAACTTCAAAGATAATTTCGTGTGGAAGTTTGACACTACTGCGGACGTTCAGGTTCAGTCCCCACTGTGATCGATCGACCGGCACCGGCTGGTTGGAAGTCGAGGCCCGCTGATATTGCGCAATGAACTCTCCGCGAACATCCCACCAAGTAAACAATGAGTGGTTGCATGACGTTGAAAGGGAAAACGTGTTCAAGGCATCAAGATTCTGGGCCCGTAAAACCAGTGACGTTGTTTTATCAATAATCTGGGGTTGCATCTGTGCGATGGCATTGTCGGTGTGACTGTACAATCCCAACCAATTCCACGATCCCAGTTGAAGTCCGGCTGAAATGTTATCAGATAATGCAGGCATCAGAAACGTGTTACCCGATGAGAATGAGGTGGCGCTCCAAAAGAAAACGTACGGCGCCATGTCGTTGTATGTTGGACGACTAATTCTCCTGCTATAAGAAAAATAGAGCTCGCCGTGCTCAGGCAGATGTTTTCTGACAGACAATTGCGGGAACAGGTTTCCATACCTTCGGAACATTTGCTGATCACTTCCGATGGCAATGTCTGTATGCGTGTATTCGTAACGAAGGCCAGTGTTGACTTCCCACTGATTTCCGGCTTTCAGAACGGTGGAGACATAGGCTGCAAGTATGTACTCTTTCACCGTTGAATGAGAAGAGAATTGCTTGTCGTCGTTCCATTCGCCATGAGTCAGGCGTTGAACGTCGACGCGATTTTCGAAGGATGAAAGTACGGCCTTTACGCCGGCGTCCCAGCTGAACGGATTATCCTTTAATGACGACACATATTGAGCTGTTCCAACTACAAACTTGATGGGTGTCCTTTTTGAAAGTTCGATTTCTTCAGCATCTGCTTTGTCAGCAGTGTAGTTCGAGGGATTATTGTTTTGGTAGTACAGGTAGTCTAATGAGACGTTGATATGTCGTGTGGCATTCAATTGATATTGCACACCTATCGATCCCGTTGCACTTTTCCAGACATTCGATTCGGTGATGTTTAGTGTTGTTTGATTAATTGAATCAATGTTGAACGTCGTAACGTTGTGGCTGGCGGCCTCGAGGGCCCAGTCTCTGAGGTATCCAGTTGCCTGAGCATTGAATGTCCAGCGTTTGCCCGCGTGCCACTCAATGCCGCCCCGCAAGTTTTGTTGAGTAGTGATGTTCTCGCGGGGGCTGTCGTCACTGCTTGTCATGAGCAAGTCACCTGCATGTGTTTCTCGATACATGCGCAACATGTGTTGATTGTGATCCCTCAAAATGGAATAATCGAGGAAGTAAGCGATGTTGCGCGTACGGCGATTTATGTTGCCGGAGAATCCAAGCGTTTCTGCCCAATGAGCACCAGCCGTTGCTGTCATAGAACCGTTTGTACCCAGCTCACTTTCTTTCTTCGTCGTAATGTTGATGACTCCAGCGGCGCCTTCTGCATCGTGGGCTGCGGATGGGACAGCGATCAGTTCAATGCTTTCAATTTGCGCGGAGTTCATTCCATCAAGCATCTGAAGGGCGACTTCAGGAGATACCTGAACCGCCTTATCGTTGATGAGTATTCGTGCACCTGATCTGCCGTTTACGGAGATCAACCCGGTTTGTTTGTTGATTAACACACCTGGCGATTTTTGTAGTACTTCCAAAACGGAGTTTCCGGATTGAGTTATTGCATCCTGTGGCCTTATGACGAGTCGATTCAGCTGTTGGTCAATAGCGCTCCTGTTTGCAGTTATTTCAATCTCGCCAAGTTCAACTGCGCTTTCACTCATCACTATTTCCGCGACATCAAGCTGGTGGTGGGAACCATCTATTGCTATTAACGAGGCAAATGAATTGTATCCAATAAGCGAGCAGGCCATACGATAACTCCCGGTATTAACTACCTTAAGGATGTAACGACCGATACTATCTGTGGTGGTAGCAAATATTAACGTTGAATCCCCGTAAAGCATTACGTTCACGCCTGGCAGGTATTCAATTCCGTTGCTCACCTGTCCCTTAAGTGAAAATTGAGCAAAGGCTATCCAGGTGCAGCAAGTTAATGCTGCTGTCAACACAATAGATCTCATACGGTAATTGAATTGATTGATAGATACACGCTTCCAATTCCACGTTTGGAGGGATTCATGTTGATCAACGCAATTCTCGATGTCAAACGAATTCCACTCCAGAACGTGGCTGGCTCCAAATCCAGCTGTTAGCTAACGACCAGGTTATGAATTAACCTTGCGTGTTGTGGTCTCGCCTTCGTAGTCCAAATCCGCACGCTTTTGTTTTGAACGAAGGAATGGAATGATCATCGGGGCAGATTGCTTGTATTCACGATAACGCTTTCCGAAGATCTTTACCAGATCGTTCTCTTCGAGCTGTATTGCCGTCAGTATGTAACCTGTCGTCATGATTGCAAAGAACAAGTGCGCAACGGTCATGGTAGGCGTAGCCCAAAAGGCAATAAGAAATCCGAAGTACAACGGGTGGCGAACGTACTTGTAGAATAATGGCGTGCGGAATGGCAGCGGTTCGTAGGTTCGACCGGTTGCATAGAACCACACCTGACGAAGTCCGAAGAGATCAAAGTGATTGATCAGGAACGTACTAACGAGCACAATACTAAATCCGAACATAGACAAGGTCTGGAGCGCAAGCCTCAGGGCGGGCGATTCGACACCCCAAACCACCCCACCCAAAGGTTGCCAATAGTAGAAGAGTACGATCAGACAAACGCTGGCAAACAGAACATAAGTAGAACGCTCAATAGGTTCGGGCACGAACATCGTCCACCATTTTTTGAACGCGGGCCGGGCCATGATACTGTGCTGCAGCGCGAACAGCGTGAGCAATCCAGCGTTAATCAGCAACGCATTACCCAAGGGAATGTCCGGGATGCTGTCGATGTGTTTTGGTACCAGCAGGCTGGAAACGAATCCTATTGCATACAGGAACGTCACGAGGAAAATGATGTAGGCAACGACGCCATAGAGAAGGAACAGTGCTTTTTTCATAAGAGTTATTTTAAGGTGTTTGTCGTGGGTACCGAAACGCTGCCCTGAATATTCGTGGCCGGGAGCTGGGCGCGTCATGTAACCAAAGATGAAGGCTCTTACGGGTGGTCGGTTAGAAAGGACGTTCCAAAGAATTGAAGCTTTTTTTATAAGCTTAAAATTATGTCGCATCGATGGTAGATGCGTTGCATTTAAAGGTAAAAAGTGGCTTTTGCGCGTTGGTTTGCTGTAGTTTAGAAGCCAACAGCCGCTGCAATGCGTTTGAACTCAGGTTCGTTGTGGAGCACGTTGAACTGTGGTTCAGTCATGATCCAGGGCATCTCCATATCATGCGAAACGAAGGCAGTATTCAGCCATTCCAATGCGGCCTTTTTGTCGTCAAGTGCTGAATAGGCAACGGCGATAAAGAACGCGATAGCACCGTCGTCTCCTTTCTTAAGCCGTGCCTTCAATTCTTTGATAATTTCGTGGGCTGCCTCTGGCTTACCCGCCTTTGCATAAGCGGCCGCCATCCATCCCAGCATTCGGGGATAACGAATTCCCTCTATCGCAATCGCCTTGTTGAACGACTTAATGGCGTCATCATAGTGACCAAGCTGAAGCATGAGGAAGCCATGCGAATCAAACGTATAGTAGTTGTTGAAAAGCTGAAGGCGTTGCTCTGAAAAGCGCTGGGCATCCTCGTAACGGTGGGTGTAATAATAGGAAAGTACCATCCGGGTGTTCGGATAATAAGGATCCGTTTCGTTGAGTTTTTCGGCAAATACTAGCGCTTCGTCGTGACGCCGGACGAAGTTTAGAAAATCGCAATACATCGCGAGGGCGTCAGGATTTCCATAAACAACCGCCTGCTTGTATTCAGCTTCAACTCGTTTGATGTCCCAGTCGTGATAGAGATAATAGAACCCCATACACATATGGGCGATGTCCAGTTTGGGATCTATTGCAAGCGCCTTGTCAATAAAAGGCTTACCGTCTCGAAGGCCCTCCAAGGCGCTTCGTTCCACACCGAAAATGGCTGCCAAACAGATGTGGCTGAAGGCGAGGTAGGCATAAGCTCTGGCGTAGTTTGGATCGAGCTCGATGGCTTGTTCCAAAAGCTCGATGGCTTTGTGAGTACCGCGGTTCGTGTACATTCTCAATTCATACGTGCCCTTGAGATAGAGGTCATACGCTCGCGGATCCCTTGTATCCGTGGCTGACAGTCTGTTTCGTTCCTCAATAGTCAGCTTGGCGTGAAGTTCTTCGGCGACCTGCTGGGCGATCTCTGTCTGAATGGCAAATAGATCTTTCAGTTCACGATCGTAGGTCTTCGCCCAGATCTGTGCTTCGGTCAGGCCATCGACTAACCGTACTTCTATGCGCACAGCACTTTCGCTGCGTTGCACGCTACCCTCCAGCAACGCCCCGACGCTCAATTCACCGGCGATATCCTTTGCCGACTTGTCCGTTTTGCGATATTGTTCAACCGAAGTCCGGGAGATCACCCGTAAGGCACTTACTGATGAAAGGCTTGTGCGTATGGCTTCGACAACTCCTTCTCCAAAGTATTCGTTGCGTTCGTCTTCACTCAAATTTTTAAATGGCAGGATGGCGATAGATCTTGGGTTGACAGCAATTGTCGCTGAGTTTGCTGACTGATCATCATCAATGAAGTAGCGATATACGATCACCGTACAAATGGCAACCACTAACGTCGATACAAACATCATCACCCATGTCCTTCGATACAACGGTTGTGCTGCCACAGTTGGTTTCGGAAAATCGGTATGAGCGTTTTCGGCAAGTGAATGAAGCGCTTCGGGGGAATCTGCCTCTGGTGCAACTGCAGTGAGCGTGGTTGTTTCCGGATGGTGTGAAGATGTTTTGTACTTTACTTCTCCCGGCGGGAATCCGTAAAACTCATTGAAACACTTGCTGAAATAGGTAGGACTTCCAAAGCCAATTCGATCCGATACTTCGGCAGCTGTCAGGTCGCCGTCCCTCAGCATTGCCATGCCAAGGCTTAGACGATGCTCGCGTACGAATTGACTCACTGATTTGCCTGTCACTGAATTCAGGCGGCGATGAAGCTGCGAGCGACTCATGCCAATATTCTTAGCAAGCGCCTCTACGCTGAACTGCTCATTGGTCAGGTTGTCGTTAATCTCCCTTTTGAGCTTTTCGAGGAAGTCGTCATCAGCAACGGATCGCATATAACTGTGGGATGATGCGCGTTTACCCGCATCTAACGAAGTTAGGGAATTTTCGGACGTGACCAATTTAGAGACGTTTGGGCGTACATAAGTTGGATTACAATTTGCGGCGGCGTAGTATTAAGGTCAGTCGACGATGATTGGAAATTATGACAGACGAAAAGTTGAAGCAATTGGAGGAAGACTCCTTTCAGATAGGACTAAAAAAGGGCTGGATGATTGGCTTTGCAAAGTTGCTAGTGACTCAAGATAGTGAGTCAGACCCTGTGCTTGTCGCGATGCTGCAGGATGCCGCATCCATATATATAGACTCGGACGAGTTCGCAGCATTCCTAAGTATTCAGATTGAAAGCAACCTTCCGAAGAACAACGACGGAGAAGTCGATCAGGAGATGATGAAAGTATTCATCGACAAGGCCTGCTATTTACTGGGAGAACGCAGTTAAAATAGCGCGTTCAGGACGACTGAGTGCTGAGTTACCGGTTTTCAAGTAGCTGGTGAAGAATGCGTTTCCCGTGGTGTTCATCTACATTGAGATGCCATTCATTCTGTGGCATAACCGCCATAATGGGTCCGTGCTTACAACGGTCCGTACAACCTGTTTTGATCACCTGAACGCTACGCCTCAGCTTACGCGATTTTACTTCTGATTTCAGGGACTTGTAAAGCTCTTTTCCACCGCGTTTCCTGCATTTGCTGCCGCAACATACATAGAGCACACATTCGGGTGATGGCAGACCTTTTGACATGATTGCAGAATAAACAATTGCTGTTTTGTTACTCCTGCAAAGGTAAAACAATAGTTTGATGCGATGAGCATTGGAATAAAAGTGATTACAGGCGATGTGCTCTGACATGTTTTGATCATTTACAAATCGCCTGCAACGGTTGGATAGTGCCCCGTTGACCAAATCAATGCTTTAACTTCTGTATGCGTGCGCAGTTTGACGTCCGGCAGGCGCACTTCTGCTAAAAAAACT
Source organism: Chryseolinea sp. T2 (assembly GCF_037203685.1). NCBI lineage: Bacteria > Pseudomonadati > Bacteroidota > Cytophagia > Cytophagales > Fulvivirgaceae > Chryseolinea > Chryseolinea sp. T2. The sequence continues at coordinate 987,022 of NZ_JBBCAU010000003.1, read as the reverse complement.
TCTGAAGAAATATCCCCAGGGCATTGCCACTATCGGAAGAATGACCCAAAGAAAGTCTTTCGTCATTTGCTCGGCGTCTGATCCGGCAAGTTCGTCCCGTATCCACAACGGATAGGCTACAATTGACAGCCAAATCAGTTTATAGAAGATCTGTAGGGCAATGATCGGCAGCATTTTCAATGGCTTGATAATTCCCAAAACAGACATCGTCGAGTAAGCCGCCCACATACAGAACGCGACAGCATTCACCGGCTTCCACGTTCCTTCGAAGTTGATGATCGTGCTCCAGGAGAACATACCAATGAATACAAGTGTCAGGGTGAACACCGTACGAAGCAAATAGATCTGGATCGGCCTGACTCCATCGTAATTGATATGGTCACGTGTGAAGATGGTGGTGATAAAAGATTGTGCTTTCATAATGTTTTTTTTCGAAATGTTGGGAATGCCCGATCGGGCAGGAAATTCTCCGGACAGATGCCCGTTGTTGTGCGTCGAATCAAGCCATTTGACTGACAAACGCGTTTGTCATTGCCGGCTGATAATTCATCAGCATATTGCACGCTTCTGACCTGAATCTTAGCAGGCGCCTTCAGGAACTGGCACATTTAAGAAATTTTACGGCCATGATGTTTAAGTACAAAGTAATGTTCTGGACCACACTCGGTCTTTTAGTGTTCGGGTTCTTTCGTTGGTTATCGGGCATTGCCATGCCGGAGATTGCCAACGCCTTTGCAGCAGGAACTACAGCGGTGATTCTCGCGGGTCTTGGAGTTGGATATATACTAACGAACCTTGCTATCCGGTTAAATGCCGTCCGTAGCGTGGTACGCATCATTTTCTACTGTGCTGCTTTTATTTTCTTTGGTATTGTGGTTATCGCGTTCCTACTGAACGGCATGATTCAGCACACAACGCTTTTTCCATTTGCGATCACGGTGATGTTTGTTTTCCTGGTGAACGCAGCTGTCGCCTGCATTGTCACAATAATTCGTAGTCAATACAGAGAAAAGATTTCATCCGCGCGTGCCGCCGTAGCGCAAAGCAAAAGTGAACTTCAGCTGCTGCAATCGCAGCTGAGTCCTCATTTTCTATTCAACACGTTGAACAATCTTTATGGTTTGTCGATGACGGAACCGTCACGCCTTCCACCTTTGCTGCTAAAGTTGTCGGACCTACTGCGATACTCTGTATATGAAGTGAAGGAGCTGTTTGTACCATTACAGCATGAAATGGACTATATCCGGAACTATGTCGATTTCGAGAGACTAAGGCTGGGCGAGCGCCTGCAGCTATCGTTCCGTGATGACGGCGTCGTATCTGGCGGCTGTCAGATTCCGCCTCTGATGCTCATTGTGTTTGTAGAAAATGCTTTCAAACATTCGCGCACCGCTGGTGAGAACATGATCGTCATAGATATCAACCTTAACAGAAGCGGGAATCAACTTGTATTTTCCGTACAGAATTCTGTCGCTGCAGGAGGCAATGAGCTGCGGACTGAGAGAAGTTCAGGCTTTGGTCTCGACAGTGTACGTAAGCGACTCAACTTACTGTATCCCGAAAAGCATAGGCTCACGATCGAACGAAAAGAATCTAGTCATACTGTATATTTAGAGCTGGAATGTCAATAAAACTGAGATGTCTGATTGTCGATGACGAACCGATCGCACGGCAAATTGTTGAGAAGTATTGTTCGTATTTTGAGGACATCGCTGTGGTAGCATCGTGTGGTGATGCGCTACAGGCGAAGCAGGTCCTTTCACGTGAAGAAGTCGATATTCTATTCCTCGACATTAATATGCCGGTGCTAGATGGTCTCGCATTAGTTAAGACATTACGGAAGCCACTGCAGATCATTTTTACGACTGCGTATAAGGAATACGCACACGAGGCATTTGATATCAATGCATGCGATTATTTGCTGAAGCCGTTTTCGCTGGAGCGTTTTATTCAGGCGGTCGACAAGGCCAAGGTTCAACTGGTGGCGGCAGCGTCGGGCGTGTCGACCGGAGGCGCGCCACTCGCGACTGACTTATACATTAAGTCAGACGGAAAGATATTGAAGTTCTCTGGCGGTGAAATCCTGTATGCCGAAGCCCAGGGCAATAATGTAAAGATTGTTACCGGCCGTGGCACCTTCCCGACCACGATCACATTTTCCGCATTTGAAGAGCAACTTCCGAAGGTTGAGTTTGTTCGCGTGCATCGGTCGTTTATTATCAACAAGTCGAAAATCAGGATCATCGAGGGTAACCGGATATTTATTGAGTCTTTTGAAATTCCCATCGGTGCCAACTATCGCGAGTCATTTATGAAGGCGATAGGTATGAAATAGTATATCATATTTGAAAGTGTAAACATTCAATGAACCCGGTCCTTCAGCAGAGACGGGATAAATTTTAAAGCCTCCTTACGTCATTCACAAATACATACAGGTATTTCACACTAATAGGTACAGGTTGGCCGGCAAATTCGTTAGTTTTAAAATAGCACCCCGGAATAGGACGGTAAGAGTTGTTAGCCTTTAGTGGTCCGCGATGCGCAACCATCTTAACTTCACAATGTAACATTATCTTAAAAAGAGGATGATGTGAGTAACAACTGTTTACTTATGACCAGAACATTCAGTTCGAGCATCACGGGAATTGTTCTCGCGATTCTAATTACATCGTGTACCAAGGAGGAAAATGTTGACAACAGGGCATTGCTTGGATCCGGATTCGGCATTGGAAAGGCGACATTGATTGTGCAGAACCTTGATAGCGCACGAAAGTACTATGCAGATGTGCTCGGCTTTGGAATGCCTGCTTCAGATAAATTCAAGGATGGATACTATGCCGGCACACGTTCCGCTGCCGCTGAATTCGCTGATGGATCAAGCTTTGAACTTCTCGGTATAAAGGATACATCGCTGGTATCAAATGAGTATGCTTTTATTGCAACGTATTTAAAGCTACATGAAGGGTTGAGGCTGTATTCGTTTTCGACTTCGTCGGCGGATACCACACGACAATGGCTTAGTTCACGTGGTTTCAGTATGGATTCACTACGATCGGGACGGTCTTCGGCGAGCCCGGAAAAGGGTTGGAGCTGGGACGATGGTGGTCCGGAATGGTGGGTGGCAGAATTCGACAGCAAGAATCCTCCTGTTCATCTGCCAAGCTTTGTCGAAGTAGTTCAGTTTCCATATCGCGAAATAGAGTCGCAGTGGGAGTCGGCCCAGGCCGCCTGGTTTCGTTCAAGTTATATTCATGCAAACGGAGTGGTGGGACTTACAACGATACGGGTAGTCGTTGATGATCTCGACGCAGCGCGTGAGGAATTCATCAAGATGGGATTAAAGGAATATCCTTCTGACAACTCTGAGAATGAAACTCGCTTCGGGATTAAACGCAATCAGGAGTTGCATCTGGTGGCTCCTAAATCCTCCGACGACGAACTTTCAGGCATACTGAAGAGCCGCGGTGCCGGAGTATTTGCTTTATTATTTGAAGTAAAAAGTATACCTGAGACGCGCGAGTTTATCAGCAAGAAATTGCCTCAGCAAGCTATGATCATGGACACAACTCAGCAGCATATCACCGTAATTCAGCAATATGCTCACGGCGTTCAGCTGGAGTTTGTACAGGAGTCTAAGCAACAGGCAGCACTGGCACACATCTATAACCTTAACAAGGATGTAAAGCTTGATAGCGTTTCTCTCAAGCATGCTTCACAGATGTATACGAAATACTGTGCGCTGTGTCATGGCAATGATCGTGAAGGCAATGCCGCTGACTTTGCTCCCTCATTGCGGTCCCATTCTCTGATGGCTACAACGCAGTCATCTAACTATCTGAAACATGCTGTGGCTTACGGGCGTCAGGGCACCGCTATGGCCGCCTATGCGAAGACTCAGGGCGGACCTTTGGATGAGGCTGACATCGAACTACTGCTGCGTTGGTTATATCAACTGAGTGGTGTTGAAAAGCCGGTTGAGTTGCCTGTAGAAACAATTTCAGGTGATGTAGTACTTGGTAAGACACTTTATGAAAAGAACTGTGCTTCATGTCATGGCGTGAAAGGAGAAGGAAAAACGGCACCGGCATTGGGAAATCCAATGTTACTCGCTACGGCAAGTGATGCGTTTTTACGCTACGCTATTTCGGAGGGCAGGGATAGCACTGCCATGCGATCTTTCAGCAAGGATTTTAGTAATGCTCAAATGGATGCACTCACAGCTTACCTGAGAAGCAGAGCATCGGGTTGGAATGCTCCGGAAGCTGTGGCCGTGACAGAGCCCCTCCCGGAAGATTACATCTTAAACAAACAGAAGACCGGACCTGAGTTTTCGCTTCGTGCCGATCTATATGTGTCGGCCAACCAACTCCTTAAGGCTTTAAAGGACAGCTCCCGCATGGTGATCCTGGATGCCCGGTCGAAGGCGGCGTGGCATCAAAGTCATATTCCTGGTGCTGTTTCAGTTCCTTACTATGATGAGCCTGATAACTTTATTAAGTACATTCCGAACGATAGCACCTGGGTCATTGCCTATTGTGCATGTCCGCATGCGGCATCACAACGGGTGGTCAATACGCTGAGGCGATTTGGATATAAGAATCTCGCAATCCTCGATGAGGGCGTACTGGTGTGGGCGCAACGAGGATATCCGGTTCAGATCGGACTTGACAGGAAGGCCGCGGAAATCAACGTTGCAAAGAGGTAGTTGTCCTCGTGAAGTGAGACAGGCTCGCCTTCACGAGGATACACTTTAGTTTATAAGAACTGCTTCCGTCACTTGTACGCAACGGCAGCACTGGACGCGCCTGCCAATGCGATAACTTCAACTCTTGAGAAGCCTACCTCCTTCGTCCACTTTGCAAAGTCTGCTCCGGTATAGTCGAATGCAACGCCGAACTCGATTAGCATGTTGAGTGACATCATCAATCCAAATGCATTCTTTCTTCGGTCGTCATCTATGAGGCTCTCGATTACAATGAACGCTCCACCCTCAGGCAGGGCGTTGTAAGCTTTTTGAATCAGCATCATCTTGTTAGGAAGGTCCCAGTCATGAAGAATCATGCCCATAGTGATTACATCAGCTTTTGGAAACTCATCTTTAAAGAAGTCGACGTTGCCTGTCTTTACCCGATTTGACAAGCCATGCTTTGCAATGTATTCATTGGCAACAGGCGCAACGGGTGGAAGATCCAGCGACGTGCATTTGATATTTTCATGATGGCGTGCCACCTGTACCGAAAGTACGCCAGCTGCGCCACCAATGTCACATAGTGTTTTATAGCGGGAGAAATCGAACTTTTGAGCAAGTGCTATAAAGTTGCCAGTAGAAATGCCCGACATGGCATTGATGAACTGTTTTAATTTATTAGGATCAGCATACAGTTCTTCAAATATTGGCTTGCCGGAGTGCTTGATTTCATTTTGCGGTTTGCCTGTAATCAACGCTTCATCAAGATCTGCCCAGAAGCGATAGAGCCTGTCGTTCGCCATCTCCAGCATTCCGCCAATGTATTGCGGCTTATTTTTGTCTAGAAATAATTCAGTTTCCGGAGTATTTGAATATTTAGCTGTTTCAAGTAGTCCTTCCCTGTTCAGAAATCCAATGGCTACGAGGCCATCGAGGAAATCGTATACCCCCGGTCGTGTAGCGACAACTGTTTTTGAATCTCTTTTGCGGAGAGAGATTTGTTTCCTGCGAGCGTGGTGAATAATCCTAGCTTAACTGCGGAGAGCAGCGTCTTTGAAGCCAGGAAAGCGGTTCCGGTCTCCATAATTTTCGATGGAGATAATTGTACGGGCGCTGGTGCGGTAATCGTCATATGGAAGTCTTTTTGGGTTTTTGAAAAATTCGAGAGAGTAACTGCTCTAACGGGGGGACGAAAATTTTGTTCGAAATGTGCAGTGACAATATGTTATGCGATGGCTGGCATGCGAACGCAGATCGCTCCAGATCGGACCGGGAGCGTGGTATTTGAACTGCGATATTTTTTCCAAAAAGCAAAAGCTGCGCATGATACCTGGTGGTGACATGCGCAGCCCGTACTATTATTTTTTTATCAGCTACTTCAGCTTGTAAGCGACAACGGACTTCTTAAAGAAAGTTGGCACATAAACTGTCTTCGATGACGGATCGTATCCAATGTCGGCGGTGTTTCTTTTTTGCTCGCGCGTGTCCAGCATTACTTCCAGCTTTCCGTCCTTGTCCATATAATAGATCAAGCCAGGCCAGCATGAGATAACATAGTCTCCCTTACCAACGGGCTCAATACCATCGCCTCCCATTTCTGTTGTGGCAATTGTTGTCAGCTTCTTACTGGCATCAGCCTTTAATACGTCATTAGCAGTAAGTATATACAAATCATTGTCTACGGCTTTAAGTCCGTTTACACCTTTGAGTCCACTCAGATAGAGTTCAGCCTTTCCCTTAGTAATCTTGTGTACGTTTCCAAGTTTGGAATCAGAAACGTAGATAGTGCCCTTCTTGTCGATGGTGATGTCGTTTAATCCGGTTGCGCCTTCTACTGAAATTCTTGATTCAATCTTTCCTGTTTCAGTGCCGATAACGGCAACGTCGGAGATATCGGCGACATAAAGCTTTTTATCGTGGATGCCCATTCCCTTTGGTGCATTCAACCCGGTTGCCCAGGTTGCGTTGATGATCTTTCCGTTTTTGTCAAGACGGCCAATGCTTCCTTTGCCATCGGCGTCCCAGGGCGAACCATCAATGAGGGCTACGTATAACCCGTTTTTTTCAAAGAGAACCGATTCGGGTACTGCCAAAGTGGTGTCGCTTTCCCAAATTTTTTCAAGAGTATGTTGTGCCTGTGTCGCCAGAGCGATCGATAAAAACAGAACTGATAACGCGAATTTCATAAACATTGTTAAAGTAATTTTTTGAATAACCCTAAATTGACAATGACGAAAGTAGCCGATTTACCCGAAATGCCAGACCCGAAGTGAAACCAATTTGTTTCTACTGAGATTTGGCCTGAACAATATTGGTATCTGGAAGGTGTTCAATAAACCTTAGATTCTGAATAAAGATCGTATGCCGCGATCAGCGATTCTCGTCCCACCGACGATTTATACCTCTCATACTGCTCAATCTCGTCGCGATTCTTTACGTAGTTTGGGCGATACTCATTGTCATATTCATCCCAAATAACAACCAGATATTGATAGCCGAGCTTGTCCAGTCTGCCAGCTTCAAGCCAGGTGTTGAATACTTCTTCATCAAGAGCTTTTGGAAAGTCGGGCCCGTTGAACATATGCAATCTGTTTTGGATTGGAAATTTAAGGAGCAAGCTTAAATACGCCATTGTTTAAAGGTCATTATGTTATAATTTTCCATAAAGGACAGTCCTTCCAGGTTTATCAGGACTGCGTATTATGGTGCCTCAGATAACGATTCGATCCGCGACAATGGATGATCTGCCCACCTTGCTTGAATTTCAGCAAGGTATTGTTCAGGCTGAACGTCCTTTTGATCCTACTCTGAAGGACGGAGAACTTCAGTATCATGATATTCCGAGTATCATCGCATCAACCGATTCGGAATTAGTCGTGGCAGTTGCCGATGGCAGCCTCATTGGTTGTGGATACGGTCAGATCAGAAACGCGAAGGACTACCTACGTCATGTTCAGTTCTGTTATGTTGGTTTGATCTTCGTGCGCCCTGAGTATCGCGGCAAGGGTGCAAATCATTTGATTCTCGATGCACTGAAGGCCTGGTCACGCGCACGTAACATCTTTGAATTGAGACTTGAGGTTTATGACGACAACGTTAGGGCAAAGCGCGCATATGAAAAAGAGGGTTTCAAGCCGCACATGTTGTTGATGAGAACCGACCTTTCGAATTAGTTTCATATCACTCAATACCTTCACACAAAGCACATGCACAACATAATGTGCGTGATCCAGACAGCATTCGTTCTATCAAACAGGGAGGCAGAGTTCGGGATTGAGAAGTACATGAGCGACACATACCGCTTACTGGCCCGAAACACCATTGGTCAGAAAGATAATTGTTAATGATTGTCATTTTTGAAATGTGCTTTGTACACACCATTTACTTTGGACCGCCAGTATGGATGGCATCAAATACAAAAGACATCTCATCCCACCTTCAAAACCAAATTTCATGAGAACGCTTCTTGCGATCGCGCTCACGCTTGTGACCTTCACCTCACTTATTGCTCAGATCGATGATAAGTTAAGGAAAGACATCATCGAAAGCGGCTATCTGCATTCACCTTTGCCGCTCGACTATAGTAAATCATTGGAATCTGCCGGGCTGAAAAAGAAGGTACTGGCCTCGGCGATGCTGGTTGACATGGAGACATTGAACAAATGGTCGCACAAAGGATTCGGAGGAATGCGCCTTACAGACGAAAGGAGTATAAGTGGCAAGCGGAGTCTGCGGCTTGTAGGGCAAACCACCAATGCCACCTTCCTTAACTGGGGTATTGGCCTTGGTACGTCCATGGCGACCTTCGACGTAGGCGGTGCGAACTGGGAGAAGTATAACCGTATACACTTCTATATTTATCCTCATTGCGAAGGAGCGAGGAGCATTTATCTGAACCTCATTGTCGAAAATGATGGAAAGACAAAAGTGCCCGATAAATATGAGCGCGAGGGAATTCACGAGATCAACCTGATCAATGGCCAATGGAACGAATGTTATGTCGAAATGCCGGCCCTTCCTCGTGATAAGGTGACGAAACTGTCGTTCGCGATGGAAATATTCGGCAAGGAACGCACCATGGGTGATTCATTGAAGTTTGATATTGATGCAGTTTCTCTTCAGACAATCGAAGATCCTGAGGTTGCAACGGGATGGATGCCCGCACAAAACAGGATTGTGTATTCGACTACAGGCTACGGCGTGGAGAGCGCAAAGTCGGCAATCGTGAATGTAAAGAATAACGACGGACGTTTTCAGCTGGTTGACAACACAAGCAATGGTGTTGTATATGAAGGTAAATTAAAGTCACAGAAGGGTTCGATCGGAACATTCGAAACCATCGATTTCAGTGACTTTAAGAAGGAGGGGCAATATTTGCTGCGGGTAGGTTCAGTAACCACACAACCTTTTTACATCAGCTCGAACATTTGGGACAATTCGGCCTGGCGTGTGCTGAACTTCATCTTTTGCGAACGGTGTGGCTATCCGGTTCCTGGTAAGCACGGGGCTTGTCATAGCGATCTGCACGCAGTTTATAAGGATAGCATCTTCCCGTTCAGTGGCGGATGGCACGACGCGGCCGATATGTCACAGCAAGTGGTGCAGTCTGGCGAGATCATATTCTCACTTCTGGAAATGGCAAACCGGGCGAAAGAAAAAGGAAACGCTCCTCTTTATATAAGGTTGCAGGAAGAAGCAGAGTGGGGCGTGGATTGTATTCTGAAGTCTCGTCTTGGCGACGGCTATCGTGCGCAGACATGGGGTACAAATCTCTGGACCGATGGCTATATCAATACGAAAGATGACTCAACGAGAAGGCGTAAGGTTCGTGTACATAACAGAGGTTTTGAGAATTTCGTATTTGCAGGCGTCGAAGCATATGCAGCAATGAACCTTTCGAATGATCCGATGTTGAAAACCTACTTGCAAAAGGTAGCGATCGAAGACTTTGCTTTTGCGAAGAAGCGTTTCGACAGCCTGTCGTTCAACGACATCAGCAGTATCGGCGGCGGAGGTGATCACGCGGCAATGGCATCAAACAGTCAGTATTCTGCGAACCTCTCGTTCACAGCAAGCTTATTATTTAAGTTAACCGGTAGCAAGTACTACGCAGAAGAAGCAGCGAAAGCAATACAGTATACTTTACAATGCCAGCGAACAGAGCCTTTGGGTGATAATAAAACGCGTGGCTTCTTTTACCGCGACTTGAATAGGAAGTCCATCGTGCACTATACGCACCAATCACGCGACCAGGTGTTTATGCAGGCATTGACAACCCTATGCGAAACACAGCCTGATCATCCGGATTACTCCAAATGGGCAGCATCAATCAAATTGTTCGGCGACTACCTTAAGACAACCATGCAATTCGTCAAGCCATATGGGTTGGCACCAAGCGGAGTCTACAACATAAATGAAGTAAAAGACTCCATAAACTTTTATAAAGTACAGGTGGGCATCTTTAAGGGTGCAGGTAAAGACTACAAAGAACAACTTGAGAACGGCGTGAAGCTCGACAACGAGCACTATCTGCGCGTATTTCCCGTGTGGTTCTCATTCAGAGGAAACGCGGCGGTGCATTTGTCGACAGGAAAGGCTGCCGCATTGGCCGGGAAGTTTCTGCGTGACAAGGAACTGATGAACATTGCAGAAGAACAATTGTTCTGGATAGTAGGAAAGAATCCGTTTGGCCAGTCGATCATCTGGGGCGAGGGAAGCAACTATCCTCAGCTCTATACGGCGTTGCCTGGTGAGACAGTGGGAGGCATACCCGTGGGCATGCAGTCGAGGTTTAATGATGACAAGCCTTACTGGCCACAGTTCAACACGGCGACTTACAAGGAGCTATGGGGTGCACCGGCTGCAAGATGGATGTCTCTGATCGCTGAGTTTTAATTCGAATTAATTCTTTGGTTTTTAGCTGACAGGATGTATCAGATATCACGTGCTACATTGACTTGACGCTTTAATAGACGACTAATGTTGATAGACGGGCAACCAGAAACACACTAGTCATCTATTTGAGTTGATGAACATCACCGCATTCGGGGATTCCCTGACACAATAGACTTGCCAATGGTTGTTAAGAATCAATCACTTGATGTTACTTGTTTGTCAGTCGTGCGGGCTCATTCGTTCGGCGTTGCCTCGCGTTCAGTTGTTTAAAACCTCATTTCTTCATTGTCTCTCTTCGCTGGCTTAGTAATTGCCGGTTACATTTTAATAGGTGTTCTACGTATAACTTATCCGTTGAACACACAGTTGAGAAAATCAATTTAAAATGAATCGTTATGAAATCAGGCATTGAGTTTCTAAATCCGGATGAACTAATGAAGAACCCGGCTTTCTCTCAAATCGCGATGACGAGAGGCGAGGGCACAACCATCTACATTGGTGGGCAGAATGCAATAACGAAAGACTTAAAGATTGTCGGCAAGGGCGACATCGCGGCGCAAACCGAATATATACTTAAGAATATAGAGGTTGCGCTAAAGTCTTGCCATGCAGCCTTGGACGATCTGTTCAAGCTGACGATTTACATTGTACAAGGCCAGGACGTGCTGAAGGGGTTCCAGGGGGCGCAGGGCTTTTTGAAGAAGCTCAGCAATCCGCCGGTTATTACTGGGGTTGTTGTGGCAGGTCTTGCCAATCCCGACTACCTCGTTGAGATCGAGGCCGTCGCATTCAGGAAGTAAGAGCTATTAAATCAAACAATGTAATCAGGCTGAAGAACGTGGTTCACCCTCACCCTGATTTCACTCTCACACTGTTCCTCACTCTGTCTTTAATTGCAGCTGACTTTAGCCCAGATGCGTTCTTCCAGTGAAACGAATAATTCGTCACGATCGTAGCAGCGCTTGGTCAACAATGTGTACCAATAGTGTACGAGCGACAATTCATCTTCAGAGCAAGCATTGTTGAAATAGCGTTGAAGAACGACGCGTATATCCTGTAATTTGAGAGAGCGTTGAATCATTGAACCGAGTTCCATATCAAAAAAAATGTTTTCATTATACTGGACAATTAACGCGCCATGCTTTGCCGGTATTATGGGCGTGTAGACAGACCGTCGGAATTCGGCGACGAGTAGTCGGATAGCGTGGTCGTTGGATGTTCACGTGGGAACCATCATCCGCAAGTGGTCTAATGTTTGCAATACAGAGAACGATTGCGGGGTATTTTTCCTCGATCCGGAATTACTTCTAAATGCTGATTCTTGATTTAAGAATCCTCAGTCCTTTCCCGAGGCCCATTTGCATTGTCTCCCAGGCAAGAGCACGAAAACACCATCGTTTATTCTTCTGTGCAATCGATTGAATATTTTGATATATTAGCCATTGCTGGCCATATGGCCTCCCCCAATGAAACCTGGACCAATTATTCTTGCTGTTGTGCTTGCTATCAGCGCTTGTTCGCGCTCGTCTGAACGGGTGCCAGAACCCTTGGGAGAAAACAATGTCGCATATCGATGGGCAAAGATTGCGTTGGAGTGCACGGCCAGGGACACGGAGCGTTTTCGGCCACGGCCAACCGTAACATCACGGATCCTCGCGCTGATATGGATCTCTGTATTCGATTCCTGGAGCAGGTACGATGATACTGCAACCCCCGTTTACGCAACGTCAGTTGAAAGACGATCTTCAGACGAGCACACGCTTGCCAACAAAGAGAAGGCGATCAGCTACGCTGCGTATCGCGCGATGAAAGAGTATTATTTTTCAGATTCACTTTTTCTTAAAGACAAGATGCGTGAACTGGGATTTGATCCCGAAGATCATTCGCTTGATCCGACGACTCCAACGGGCATTGGAAATCTTTCAGCTTTAGCAACGATTAAAGCAAGGAGCAATGATGGTTCTAATGAACGTGGTACCATGTCAAACTCTGATGGAACGCGTTATGCCGACTATACAGGATATGTTCCGATGAATACGGCGGACAAGCTCGTCAACATCAGTCGATGGCAGCCGAAGTACTTTGCAGACGGAAAGGGCGGGAAGTTTTGTCCCGCGTGTCTTACTCCTCACTGGTCGAAGGTGACGCCCTTTGCTCTTGATTCTCCGTCGCAGTTGCGGCCCGGTCCACCCCCTGCCATAGGTTCGAAACAACTTGAAACCGAGGTGAAGGAAGTTGTCGACCTTCAATCCAGGCTTACTAACGAACAGAAAGCGTTAGTTGAATTCATGAGAGACGGGCCGAAGTCGGTGCAGCAGGCGGGACATTGGTTGGTTTTTGCTCAGCATGTTTCGGCACGCGATCACCATACGCTGGATGAAGATGTAAAGATGTATTTCCTCGTGGAGACGGCTGCAATGGATGCGTTCATTGCCGCCTGGGATGCAAAGATGTATTATGATTTTGCGAGACCCTACCAGTTGGTTCATGATTACTATCAAAATGAAATGATCAAAGGTTGGGGTGGCCCAACCGTTGGCATGACATCGTTTAAGGGGTCAGAGTGGCGGCCCTATTCACCGGATACGTTCTTATGTCCCCCCTTTCCAAGTTATGTTTCAGGACATAGTTGTGTAAGCGGGGCATGTGCTGAAGTGTTAAAACTGTTCACTAAGAATGATGACTTTGATTTAACGGTAAGGCTGCTGCCCGGCGCATTGACGGAACCCGAACATGTCGGCGATAGCGTTACAATCAACTTTCCAACCTTGACGGAAACTGCAAACATGGCCGGGCAATCGCGTGTGTTGGGAGGTTATCATATACAGGCAGACAATGTTGAAGGATTGAAGCTAGGCAGGGGCGTTGCACATCAGGTATGGAGTAAATACATGAAACATGTGTCCTCTGCTGTTGCTGAGAATACTTCCAGATAAATTGAGAGTACTCAGATGAATCGTGAGTACTTTCAGATGAATACTGGCTTAGGTGAAGGATATGGTGCTCCGAATTGGTGACATCGCTAAAGGCGCCTTACGCATTGCTTTACTAACAATCTGAGTATGGTTTAGGTAGATTTATTTGTTTATGAGGATTTATACAGGCATAGCTACTACATCAATATTGCTCGCCATATGCGGGTGTCAAAAGGAGGGCGCCGTAAAGCCGGCCGCTACAACTTCGGCATCTGCTGAAGCGCTGTTTAAGAAAGTTGAGTCATCGCATAGTGGCATCACGTTCGCTAACCGCGTCGACGAGAACATCAACAACTACTTCGACTACTTTGCCTACGTGTACAACGGAGGCGGTGTCGGTCTGGCCGACATCAATAACGACGGACTCACGGACGTATATTTTACCGGGAACGAGGTGCCGAACAAGCTGTACCTCAATCAGGGTGGCATGAAGTTTAAAGACATCACCGAAAGCGCCGGCGTTGCAGGAAACGGCCGATGGAACAACGGTGTGACTATGGTGGACGTGAATGGCGACGGCTTTGTTGACATCTACGTTAGCAAGGGCGGCTGGCACGACAAAGAAACCGACCGGAGAAACCTGCTGTTCATCAATCAGGGAAACCTCACCTTCAAAGAACAGGCAAAGGATTTTGGTCTCGATGAAGCGGGGTACTCCATTCACGCTTCGTTCTTTGACATGGATAACGACAACGATCTTGATGCGTATGTAACCAACCGGCCTGACTCATTCGATCTTCCGCTGACGGAGATGATTCGCCAGAAAAGATTATCGCCAACATCGAGTCGCGATAAGCTGTACAGAAACGATAATGGCAAGTTCAAAGAAATCGGGCTCCAGGCAGGTATCAATAGTAATTTCGGTTATGCTCTCAGCGTTGTTACTTCAGACCTGAACAACGATGGCTATACCGACATATTCGTTGCTAACGACTTTGCCGAGGGAGATTATATGTATATCAATCAGGGCAACGGAACATTTAAGGAAGAGATCAAGAAGGCCACGAATCATATCTCGATGTACTCGATGGGTACCGACATTGCTGACATCAACAACGATGGCCTGGAAGACATCATGGTGAGCGAAATGCTTCCGGAAGACTACAAGAGGTCGCGCATATCGATGCCCTCCATGGATGTGGCCGGGTTCAATGCAATTGTCGATGCCGGAATGCACAAGCAGTACATGCATAATGCGCTCCATTTGAATCAGGGCAATCTGTTCTTCAGTGAGATATCTCAACTCTCCGGCGTGGCAAAAACGGAGTGGAGCTGGTCATGCCTGTTGTCGGACTTTGATAACGACGGCAACCGCGATCTCTTTGTTGCCAATGGCTATCGCCGCGACGTGTTCGACGGCGACGTGGCATCTAAACTGACCGAGTTTGCAAAAGCAAACCGGGGCAAGTACAATTCACCAATGGAAATGCTTGAAAATGACTTCAAGGGGTTTATAGAAAACTATGAGCCGATCAAGGTGAAGAACTATTTGTTCCGGAACAGGGGAGATCTTACGTTCCAAAATACAGGAACGCTTTGGGGTTTTAACGAGGTGAGCTTTTCCAATGGCGCGGCCGTTGGCGACCTCGACAATGACGGCGATCTGGACATGGTGATCAATAACCTCGACGATGAGGCGTTTGTTTATGAGAATACATCAGCGGGCAAGACAAATTATCTGAAGGTGAAACTCGAAGGTCCGGCCGGAAATCGCGATGGCATAGATGCTAAGGTGACTATCTACTACAACAACAAGTTGCAGCACTTTCAAAACAAGACCGTGCGCGGGTTTCTTTCATCCAACGAACCGATCGTACATTTCGGACTCGCTGATGTTACTGCTGTTGACAGTATCGTGGTTCACTGGCCGGATGGAAAGGAAAATACTCTTGCTCAAACGAAGGCAAACCAAACGCTGAAAGTTAGTTATATCGCAGCCCGGCCCGCTCAGTTAAAAAAGCAGCCCTCGCTGTTGCCGTTCACTGAATCAACAACACAGGCCTTGTCTGCTCCTTTCGTGCATAAGGAGAACAAAGTAGACGAGTACGCTGATCAGGTACTACTTCCACACATGTTTTCACGCAATGGACCGTTTATCTCAGTCGGCGATGTTGATCGTGATGGCAGTGACGACTTTTACATCGGTGGGGCTAGTGGTCAGTCGGGCGCGCTGTATTTACAACGAAATTCTCAATACGTTAAAAAATCAACGTCGTCATTCGAAGCAGACAAAGGTTTTGAAGACATGGGTTCAGTCATGCAGGACTTCGACGGTGATGGCGACTTCGATCTTTATGTAAGTAGCGGAGGAGCGGAATTCGATGAAGGTTCACCGAGATATAAAGACCGTCTGTATCTGAACGATGGCAAGGGCAACTTTGGCAAGGCGCAAATGATCGATACTAAAAGCAGTGGATCATGCGTGGTGCCAATAGATTTTGATAAGGATGGAGACATGGATCTTTTTCGCGGAGGTCAGGTGGTTGCTCACAAGTATCCATCGCCACCCTCGAGCTACCTGTTGGTAAATGACAAAGGCCGACTCATCGATCGGACTGCTGAAATCGCACCCGAATTGGCAAAGGTGGGAATGGTAAGTTCGGCAACAACGGCCGATCTGGATGGCGATGGAAGTCCTGAGTTGATCGTTGTAGGTGAATGGATGCCTGTCACCGTTTTTTCTCATGTCAATGGAAGAATGAAGGATGTTTCCAAAGACTTTATCAGTGAGGAGACTTCAGGCTGGTGGAGCACCATCACGGCAGACGATATCGATGGTGACGGTGATCAGGATCTGATCGCGGGTAACATCGGTGAGAACTACAAGTTCAAGGCATCAGTTGAGAAGCCATTCCAGGTTTATGCCGACGACTTTGATCACAACGGGACGAATGACATCTTCCTGGCGCGATATTTAACCGACTCAATGCTTGTGCCGATTCGGGGACGGGAGTGCACCTCACAGCAAATGCCCGTCATAGCGGAGAAGTTTCCAACGTTCCGGGACTTCGCCAACTCAGACCTTCCCGGAATAATAGGTGATGGAATTAAACAGGCGGTGAATAAGAAGGCGACTCTGTTCTCCAGTGTGTTGATGATAAATGAAGGAGGTAAACTTCGCAGCCGGAAGTTGCCCGTCGATGTGCAGGTATCAGTTGTTAACTCGATTATCGTCGACGACTTCGACGGCGACGGTATCAAGGATATTCTTCTTGCAGGAAACAAGTTTGACACTGAGGTGGAAACTACGCCTGCAGACGGGTCGCCCGGATTCTATATGAAAGGCCTGGGAGATCTTAAGTTCAGAGTGTTGAAGTCGACGGAGAGCGGATTTTTTGTTCCGTATAATGTCAAGGATGCGCACCAATTGAAGTCTGTCAATGGAAATACAATTGTCGTTGCTTCGAACAATGACAAGCTGCGGATGTTTGCAGTTCGGAAGGACGGTCACAGAACCGTCGCTGTAAAGTGAACGCTGGTATGAGTCCTCACCTGATGCTGAGAATTGGACTTGTTCTTTTTTGCTGCGGCCTGATTGGCTGCGGCTCGAAAAGCAACTCATTCACCAATCGTCTGGCGAATGCCAGCAGCCCTTATTTGAGAGAGCATGCCGACAACCCTGTGGATTGGTACGAATGGGGAGATGAAGCCTTAACACGGGCACAACGGGAGGGCAAGCCGTTGTTGGTTAGCATCGGGTATGCGTCGTGCCACTGGTGTCATGTGATGGAGGCCGAAACATTCATGGACACGGCCGTTGCACGCATTATGAATGAAAATTTTGTGTGCGTCAAAATCGACCGTGAGGAACGACCAGACATCGATCAGATCTTTATAGACGCTGCTCAACTGATTTCTGGTAATGCTGGATGGCCGCTGAATGCCTTTGCCCTTCCGGATGGCCGACCCTTTTTTGCTTCTACTTACTTTCCGAAAGATCAATGGATGCAGTTGATCAATCAGGTGGCCCGGACGTATGCGGATGATGAACGATCATTGAGAAAGCAGGCTGCGGCAATCATGCAAAATGTACGTGCCCAGGATGCCTGGATGCCGGCACTTGATAGTGTTTCGAAGTCTACGGTTTCTCAGAAGGATATCCTTGCAGACTGGAAGCCATTCTTCGACTCTAATCGTGGCGGACTTTCAGGTGCACCGAAGTTCCCCATGCCTGTAATTTGGGAATTTATGCTTCAGGCTCACTATACGACGAAAGACAGCTCGTCATTGAAGTTGGCTTTAACTACCCTTAACGCTATGAGCCGTGGTGGAATTTATGATCATCTAGGCGGCGGATTTGCCCGCTACTCCACCGATTCAATCTGGCGGATTCCACATTTTGAAAAGATGTTATATGACAACGCTCAGCTGGTCAAACTGTACTCTGAAGCATATCAACTCACGAAAGAACCACAATATGAAACGGTAGTAAGAGAGACGCTGGCATTTGTTAACGCCGAACTCACGCGCGAAGATGGCTTGTTCTATTCCTCGATCAATGCTGATAGCGAAGGAGAAGAGGGTGTATTTTATGTTTGGAGGAAGAAGGAGATCGACGATGCCCTGGGTGCTGAAGCGAATGTGTTTTCAAAGACGTTCAACGTTACGGCTGGTGGAAACTGGGAAAATAGCATGAATGTGTTGTACAAAAGTGACGTAGAGTCTTTAGGTCAAACGCCATCATCACCGGATCATGAGCTGACGACCGCACAAGCGAAGGGACTACTTCACTCAAAAGCAGCCTTGTTAACTATCAGAAATCGCCGGGTTCGGCCGACTACCGACGACAAAGTTCTCACTGCGTGGAATGCGTTGATGATCGAGGGATATCTGCAGGCGTTTAGCGCGTTCGGGGAGGAAGCGTATCTCAGGTCAGCCATCGGAGCGGTCAACGCGCTGCAGGACGATCGTATTGATAAAGATGGTCGCCTGGTTCGTACAAAGGACAAAGAACATCCTCCTATTGAGGCGTTCCTGGACGATTATGCATTTCTCTGTCGTGCGCTTATTAAACTCTACCAGTCTACATTTGACATCGCATATCTCAACCGCGCTCGTCTTCTCGCCGATTATGTATTGTCTAACTTCCGGGATGAACACACCGGGCTTTTTTATTATAGTCTTAACAAATCAACACAACAGCTCGCAAAAAAAATCGAAACAGCTGATGAGGTTATCCCCTCCTCAAATGCCGTGTTCGCAGAAGCGCTTTTTCTTCTGGGAGAGTACTATCAGGATCAACGCTATCAAAAGACATCAGCGCATATGGTTGACGTTATGTCGGCCATGCTTACTGGGCAGGGTCCATTCTACGCCAGTTGGGCGAAGTTGAAAGGCCTTGGCGAAAGCGATCCCTATGAAGTGGCGATTGTTGGTCCTGAAGCCGGAACAAGGAGAGATGAACTGATGAAAGCGTATCTTCCCACCGTAGTGATTAGCGGCGGCGAGGAGGAGAACCTGCCGTTGCTTGAGAATAAAAAGGTCTCAGGTAAGACGATGATATACGTTTGCAGAAACAAGGTGTGCAAGTTCCCTGTTGAGGAAGTTGTAGAAGCAGTGCGGCAACTGAAGTGAGCGATTTACCAGCTGCCATTTGAATTTTAAACATTCCGCATTCGAACACAGTTATGCGCTACTGGACACCCGTTTAAATTGAAACCCGAAATGCAGCTTACAAAACCATTCCTTTTGCGGCATCATCCTTGAATAAGAATCCTCAACCAATCCCATGCTCATGAAACAGCAATTCAACTTTATTAAAGGCGTCGCGTTAAGTCTTTTTTCATTAATTCTTTTCACCGATGCTTTTGCTCAATCGAAAACAGATCAAAAGAAAATCCTCGTAGACGTTGGCCATGGACAGAAGTTCTGGCATGATCCCAACGATATGCCTGGGCAAAATCCCGACCTGATCGAACGCGTTAAGTACATGTCTGGTGAGCTTACTAAGAATGCTAATAACTTGAAAGCCACCCTCAGCTACCAAAAGGGAAAGTTTACGACTGAGTCTCTTAAGGATGTCAATGTGTTGTTCCTTCAGGGAGCCGGCGGCAAGTTCGACCAAAGTGAAGTCACGGCGATTACTGATTTCGTAAAAAACGGTGGAGGTTTGTTTATAACTATGGATGAAGATTATTGGGGAACGTTGGAGCAGATCAACATCAATGATATTGTCAAACAGTTTGGCATTGAATTCAAGCAAAACAATCCGAATCAGACTTCAGGTGGATATGCGAAGCCGGGCGTAATTGCCAGGGAGCGTTGGTCAATTCCGGTGCATGGAGCGCGCATTGTTGAAGGCGGCACTCCATTCTGTTTTATAAACACCGATGAATCGACCTTCGGCGTTTATAAAGAAATTTCAAAAGGTGGCCGCATTGTGGCGATGGGTGATGGAATGTCAAGCTTGTACATGAACCAATGGGAGAATGTTAATAACTATCAATGCCAGCAGTTCATGGGTGATGTGCTGACATGGTTGATGAAGTAGCTCTGGCTGGCAATGAGCCCAGCGAAAAGTATTGGCAATATTCTTCATCATATGTAAATGGGCAGGCTTCTGTGAGCAATCTGGTCGCGCGCCTGGTAATTTGATCCATTTCGTCAATCGAATAGCTGATGTGATGTTGAAGTTGCCGTGCTTCGTCAGGATCGGGCGTGATGGCGAGAAGATTCCGTAAGCCCATGAGTCTGCAGATAGGGCCACGTATCTCGTGGGAGTTCATGAAAGCAAACTTCAGCAGCTGCGCATTTCTGATCTTCAGTTCTTTGGTCCGTTCCGCCACCTTCTGTTCGAGCTTTTCATTGCGCTTTGTGGCCTTTAACCCGGCTTCTCTTGCCCGATCGATCTGATGCACGAATGCGTGCATGTACTCCGCGATTTGCTCGTCTTTAACAGCGAGCAGCGCCTTAAGCTCTTCCAGTTCATCTGCTTGTTTCGTATTGACCCAGTGCGCCACTACTAATAAAGTTACTAATGATGTCAGTATGGAGACTTCGCGGTAACGTGGCGGTACAATGACCGATAGAAAAAGACAGACGAGTGCGACGCACATCGTTGTTCCCTTTATTTTAAGAAGAAATGAACGTTTGGAAAAGGCAGCAACAGCCATCGGGAGAAACTGGTTTGTTTGGCGTTAGCAAAGATCCTTTGAATACAGACCAATTTCATTGGAAAAATTCCCTGTAATGCGGCTTCTGGCTCCCGTTTTTTGCAAGGGTTTACCCTTATAGAAGGTCGATGTTCACGAGTTCATGCTTCAGAGCGAACAGCATAAGATTAATGGCGCTCTTGGTATTTGTTTTATCCATCATGTTGGACTTATGGCCTTCAACCGTTTTCTGGCTGATAAAAAGCGAGTCTGCGATCTCTTTGTTGCTGTAGCCTTTGCAAATTAGTTCCAGCACTTCTTCCTCGCGACGGGTAAGATCAACGATCCGCGTCTTTGAACTTCTGACGACCGGGTTCGTGATGTTGATGATGATGTTCTGGAGCAACTGCTGCGAAAAGTAGGTTCCGCCCTGATGTACGGCAACGATCGCTTTTGAGAGCTCGTCTATCCCGGTCTCCTTGATGAGAAACCCTTTAACCCCCTTTGAAACCATTTTTTGGTAATATTCGGAATCGCCGAACATTGAAAGCGCTATAATCTTCAGGTCAGGATTGATTCGCAGCGCCTGTTCCGCGGCTTCGGCACCATCCATCTGAGGCATACTGATATCCATTAACACAACGTCAGGGCTGGATTGCTCAAGCAGTTTAATAAACGCTTTTCCATTGTCGGCCTCTCCCACAACCTCCATTCCTTCTATCTGACCCAATGCAAACCGCAGTCCTTCCCTGAACATTTTGTGATCATCAACGAGTACAAGTTTTGTCATACGGGAATTGTTATAGTTACTTTCATTTCATTGTTTTCATAGCGATATCGGATAATACCCGCCATGGACTTCACACGGTTATCGATGTTCAACAGACCGATACCCAGTCGTTCTTCGCGCATTTTGTGAACGTCGAATCCGCGACCATTATCAGTATAGGTAAACTGTAGCTTTTGTGAAGCCATTCTCATCGTAATCCACACCTTGTCTCCACCCGAATGCTTAATAGTGTTGTTGAGCAGTTCGAGAAAGACGCGATAAATCACAATCTCGACATTGGATGGAATGCGCTGCTCTGACTCAAAAGCGCTTGTAAACTCAGTCGTGAGGTTCGTGCTTTCTTTTATCCTCGCCAGGTGTGTGGCGATGGCCTTCTCAATTCCTGCATCTCGTAATAGGTACGGACTTAGATTGTGCGAAATTTCACGCACTTGCTTGATAGCGCTGTCAACAATACCGATAAGCTTCTCAAGAATACCCTTCTTGGAGGAATCGATTTCTTTATTGTTCAGTGTTTGCAGGTAAAGATTCACCGTGGAGAATACCGGACCCAAATCATCATGAAGGTCTTTGGAGAAACGCTCTCGCTCCCTTTCTTCAGCAGCAAGCACGGCATTGAACTTTTCATTCTCGGCTTGTTTTCGGAATGATACATTACGAATCGTACTCAACATCATTACCTGGTCTTCCGTCAGGATCAGGTTGCTGTTGATCTCAACGGGTAGTGTAGATCCGTTCCTGGTAATAAATGTAATTTCTGTTATGGCAGTCTGCTGGCTACCTTCGATTTGCATGGTGAAGTTGCGTATCATCGCCTTGCGATAGGGTACATCGACGAGGCGAAATATGCTTGTTCCCTGAAGCTCCTGTAATGAATATCCGGAGAGATCGCATGCTGCTGGATTGGCCTCGACCACATGACCTTCGTTGTTGAGAAGGATTACACTGTCGCGGCTACTTTCAAACAGGCTCCTGAACTTCTGCGAACTTACAATGAGATTCTCCTGAAGGATGTTCTTTATCCTGATCTCGTTGGTGAGTTTGTCATTCATTGCCTCCAGTTCGCGGATACTATTTTGAAGCAAGGCGATGTATTTGTACACTTCCGTACGAAGTTGGCCGACTCCGAGTGTAATAATAGAAGCCATTACAAAGAAGGTTATATACAACTGCACCCATGAGGCGGGTTTGTCGGAAACAATCTGAAGAGAATTGATGCCGATAGGAAAGATGCCGGCCACATGCAGGTAGCCCCTCAGCGGAATGATCAGACTGAGCACCAACATCACGATAAAACTCAACTTCAGATTGAGTGAGCCGGCAAGGATGATACAGCAGAAGCAGAAGAACATGATCATGCTGTTGCTGTAGGTACCGAACAGAACAACTGATTTAATTCCTGAAACTAAAAAAGTGACAAAAAGCAAAACGGCTTTGGTGCTGTAGGTGATTCTGTTACGTATCAGCCACAGTATTGTCGGTATCGCGGTTGTGATAAAATTGACAGTAGAATTGGTCGATACCATCCCAACTGAAAGGTCTCGCCAGATTGTAACTGCCAGGTATATCACACCAAACACTGAGCTGGCAAGCAAGAACTTGTTGATGATGTTGTCGCGTGAGAGAGCAATTCCAAAATTGACATTCTGAGATGTCAGCAGGTGGGGGTTCATGAACTAAAGTTACTGGACGAAGGATGTGGATGCCTTTGGTTGCCCAAGAGGTAAAAGCTGAGATTTATGTGTCTAGTATCGCCAATAGAAAACGGACTTTCGTCGTCTATTACCAACTGATTTGACCGCAAGAAAAGAGGTGTAGACCGGGTAGAAAACTGAAGGATACGTCTATTATGTTATGGGTAAGGCAACGGTCTGAAAGGCCGTTTTTCTGTTGACGGCGTCCCCTGTTTCATGATAATTTTTGCTGCGCCGGATAGGGCTGCAGTTGCCATCAATCGGTTACTAAGAAAAAAGTATCGGGGTTTACACGGAGCTCTTGCGCATCTTCATCCTTCCATAACTGAATGGGCTGCCATTCACCCTTATTACCCCGACCATTTCAATGCCGCCGATTCCAAAGATAGCCGTGTAAGATGTGAGGACTTTTTTCCTCATTTCGGAACCGAAGAGCAGGTGTGGATGAAGTGTAATTTAGACCGCTATAGAATCCTTTAGCTTTATGGCATCAATTAGGAATGCAAGCTCGCCATTTCCCAAAACGGCAACTCCGGATAAATATTCCAAAGACTTCAGGGCCTCATCGACAGGCTTGATCACCAATTGCTCTTCACCGATGATTTCGTCTACTTCAACGGAAACAAACTGATCGTTCTTATTGACGATTATGGTGCAGGGTTCGCCATCGACAGTCTTTGCCATTTCGAAGATCGTTCCAAGGCTCAGGTTTGGGATAAACCTGCCCTTGTATTTTACGTTATGACCACGCTTCTGGAGAATGTCGGCGTTGAGCCTTTCCGATATGCACATATCTACTTCGTTGTGTGGCAACAGGTAGTTAATACCCTTCACTTTTACGTGCAGAACATCCAGGATTGACAGAGACAAGGGTAGTCGGATCGTGAATGCGGTCCCAAGACCTTCTTCCGTTGTAATTTCAATGGAGCCACGAAGATCCTTAAGTTTCTGTCTGACAACATCCATCCCCACGCCACGACCGCTGTATTCCGTTGCCTTATCGTGAGTGCTGAACCCAGGTTCGAAGATGAGATTGATGATTTCCTGATCGGTCAGTTTATCATTTGCAGAAATGATGCCTTTGTTTATTGCCTTCTCCCTGATCCTTTTGAGGTTGAGTCCGCGCCCATCGTCCTGAATCTGTATGAAGACGTTAGCGCCCGCATAGAACGCCACCACCTTCAACAACCCCTTATCGCTCTTGTTGCATCTTCTGCGTTCGTCAACTGTTTCCAGGCCGTGATCAATAGCATTGCGTATGATGTGCATGATGGGTGCCTCGATCTCCGTAATGATGGTTTTATCTATTTCTGTGTCCAGCCCATCCGTCATGAGATTTATTTCTTTTCCAAGTGCACCAGCGAGGTCGCGTACCATACGTTGAAACTTCAGCGAAAGGATCTGCAGAGGCACGAGTCGCATGCTGAATGCATTGTCTCTGAAACGGGTAGTTACTTTTTCGAGACGCTCCACCGTATTCGAAAGCTCTATGTCTCCGAGAATGCTGGCACGGTAATGAAGTTCTGCTTTAATAGTCACCAGCTCACTCACGAGCTTCATCATCTCATCAAGTCGCTCGAGCTTCACGTTAATGAAATTCATAGCTGACTCCTGCGTTCTGACAACAGCTTCAGCAGGCTCCGCGGGTGGAGACGTGGAAGCATTTTCGGTAACGGCATCCGCTTTATTGTTCTTAAATAGCTTTGACATCACATCCAAATGCTCTTTTACCAGATCGTTACTGAACGTGCCTCCGGATAACCTTTGTGCGCGATCAATCGCCTGTTGCCAGTTTTGATTGTGTGGTTCCAGGACGTCGATGCTGAATTCATCGGTTTCCATAAAGAGGAAAACGTCTTCCAGTAATGCCCTTTCGCCGCTCATATTGATGATAATCTCAAATATGGATTCGAACTTTTTGTCAGCTTCCTGCTCTTCAAGTGATCGTGGTTGGCGCAATACAAAAACACTTTGATCACCAAGCTCCTTTAGTTCATTCAGCGGGGCCAAGGGATTAACGCCGCGTTCGTATATATTTTCCTTCGGAAAGTACAGAACCTGATAAACACCACCCTTTTTTGATTCCGGTTCGACAGTTAATGTCTCTTCCGAACTTAACTTCTCCAGTAAAGCATTGTACTCCTGTTGATCGTACTGACCGCTCAAAATGGCAGCCGACATATCTGCGACAGACAATGCGAGTTCGATAACGGGGCGTGTCGCCACGGCCTTCCCTTCGCGTATGCTATCAAAGGTGGTTTCCAGCTCGTGGGTTATACGTTCGATCTGCTCGAATCCAAACATTCGGGACGAGCCCTTCAGCGTATGCACGCTCCTGAAGATCTCCTCGACAAGGCCCTTGTTCTCCTTCGATTGTTCGAGCAGGAGAATTTGCTCCTGTAATCGCTGGATAATGCTTGCCGCCTCGGCTTTGAACTCCTGGATATACTCTTCCATCACTTCAAAGATTTTTCTACCAACTTCATGAATCGTTCAAGATCAAAAGGCTTTGGCACCCATGCCGTGATCTGCGCTTTCGTTGCCTGATCTTTCTTACCCTGATTTATTTCTGTCGATAGGACAAGCACTGGTATGTACTTGTATTGTGATTTCTTTCTGACCTCTTCGACCAGCTCGGCACCGTTCATTATCGGCATATTGAAATCAGTTACCAGTAAATCTATCGACCGTCCGTCGAACATGCTGAGTGCTTCTCCGCCATCTGCCGCCTCAAGCGTCTTATAGCCACTCCGGGCCAACGCGTTGATGATTACTTTACGCGATGTTTGAAAGTCTTCAGCAATAAGTATCGTTTTCATGATTGAGTTAAAAGCTTATGAATTGTTTGGAAAGTCTTTTTCTTAGAGCTATCGGGCCAGGGCGCCTTCCAAAAGTTGTTCTGTCTCTCCCTTGAAGAAATTCCCGACATTGATCTGCATGCAGAACTCTTCACCGATCTTGTGCATGCCGTCAACCAGGCGATGGTCAAACTCAAACTTTGAAACAGGAAGTGCCTGAATTTTCCGGGGATCCAACTCCGACACGTCACATACTTCATCAACAAGGAAGCCCAGCTGATGTTGTTTGTCGCTGAACTCCAGCGAACGTTGCATGATAATGACCTGCGACTGATGAACAAGTTCAACAGTTCCCATCTTTATCTTCTTTGCCGCATCGACTACCGGAATAACATCTCCCTCAAGGTTGATGATTCCAAGAATGTAATCTGGTGCCTGTGGTACTGCAAAAAGCCGGGGCATTTGAATAATCGTGCGTACGTGCGACACGTTCAGGGTAAACAGCTGATCTTTTATTCTGAATATGAGGTGATTCTCTGTAGTCAACATAAAGTCGATTGATTAGAACTTCAGTTCATTAATTCGTTTTATTATTTCGTGCGTAGCCAGGATATGTTGCGCGGCCTGGAGTTCGATGGCGCGCTTGGGCATTCCAAACACAACACAGCTTGAGGCACTTTGAGCGATTGTGTTAGCGCCGCTTTGACGCAGACTAAGCAATCCTCTCGCACCATCGTCGCCCATTCCCGTGAGTAAAATGCCGGTCGCTTTGCCACCTGCTACTTGCGCGGCAGAATTGAAGAGCACGTCTACAGACGGACGATGACGGTTTACCTTCTCTTCGCGGTTGAGCTGGATATAATATCCACGGCTGTCCCTCTTAATTACTCCGTGGTGATCGCCTGGAATGATGAGAACCTGATTGTTTCTGATATAGTCACCACTTGATGCTTCTTTAATGGTGAGACCACTAACCGTATTCAACCTGTCAGCGAAACTTTTCGTGAACATAGCAGGCATGTGCTGCGCCACGATAAACCCGCATAGATCACCCGTTGCGGATTGAAATATTTCTCTCAACAGGTCCGGGCCGCCGGTCGAGGATCCGATCACACAAAGCTTGTTCGATATATCGCCGGCCGACGAATACTCTCTAACAGATTCATTAGCAAATGTCTCCGTACTCATGGTGTATCGTGTGGCCGGCAAGGTCGCTTCCGAGGCGGTTTTGATCGCATTGCAGATTACACCTGACACTTCCGAAAGTTTTTCAGGTGTAGAGATGTCGGGCTTTTCTATAATCTCAATTGCACCATACTCCAGCGCTTTGATTGCATTATGACTCGACTTCGTACTGTTGCCAGCTATCACTACAACCGGCCTGGGGCTGGTGAGCATCAACTTCCTGAGAAATGTCAGCCCATCCATTCGCGGCATCTCGAGGTCGAGGGTGATCACGTCGGGATTCACCTGGCCAATCTTTTTGGCGGCGATGATTGGATCAATGGCTGTACCTACCACTTGCATACCGGGATCAGCATTGATGATATTTTGTAGCACTGATCGTGTCAGTGCGGAATCATCAATGATCATAACTTTTGTCATTCTCATGCAACGGGCTTTTGAAATACCGACGGCCTGATTTGAATCATGTCTGTGTTTCTGCAAAGCATTCCTTCGCAGTGACCGAGAATGAGATAGCCACCTGGCTTAAGTTTTTGAATCATCTCATTAACAACTTTTAGTTTCGTTTCTTCTTTGAAGTAGATCAAAACGTTGCGACAGAAGATGAAATCAAAGCGCATAGCCAGGGCGGGAATGTCTTTGATCAGATTGAATTGCTGAAAGCGTATATTCTTGCGAATGGCCGGTTGAGCGTTGAACCATTCCTGATTTTTGTCGTCTTCAGTTTTCTCGAAATAATTATTGATCAGGTGTGTCGGCAGCATATTGATACGTGCGGCTGCATATTTCCCTTCGATGGCTTCATCGATCATACGGCTGGAGATATCGGTACCCAGAACCGAGTAGCGGATCGGTGTTTTCTTTGAATGCTCTTCCAGCAGACTGCTCAGTGTATAAACTTCGTCCCCTGCGGAACAAGCTGCGCTCCAGAAGTTGTACGCTTGAAACGGCGCTGCTTTGTCAAGTACCGACTGCAGGAAGTCGAAGTGTGCGGACTCGCGGTAGAAATATGTTTTGTTCGTGCTTAAGTAGTCGCACAGAAGATTCAGTTCATTCTTACCGCCTTTGCTGAAGATGTGATCAGCATATTGTGCGTAAGAATCCATTTTCAAATGCTTCAGTCTCTTGGATAACCTGTTTTCTACCAGGTTGAGCTTTGCCGATGTGAGATTGATGCCGTATTGTTGATTTATGTAGGCACTGATCTGCTCGAAAGTTAGCTTGTCGATTTTCGGTACTCCTGTAATGATGCTCATGTGCGTTACTTCAATAATCAAAAGTAGAATTGGATTTGTGCTTGCAACAGGGAGAACTCACGCGATCCTGATGGAAGGGAACCTCATTTAAACCGGGGGAAAACCCTGATTGGTCAGTGGGGAATAAAGCATGGGCCGGACAATCAACCATTTGAGCCCGATGTACACCCATGCACCCTTAGAGCCTTAGAATGTCCACTTCACCGCAGCAGTTGGCATTGCTTCAATATCTTTATCGAATGTGAAGAAGTTGTAGCTCAGTTCCACTTCACTGCCAAGAGCAAAATGGTTGTTAAGATTGTACCAGAGCTGCGGCTCTGTTAACAAGGTGATCATCTTACCTTTTCCTTCGATGAAATTGTCACGACTCCATACATCGAAGAACCCCATAAACTTTATTTTCCCTTCAAGCACAGGAACTGTCCATACGGCCGTGACCTGCGCATTAGCACTCTTCTGGAATTTTTCGATTCTATAGTAAGCACTCAGTGTTATATAGCTGTCACCAATCTTCATAGGCACAGCCGGCCCGACGAGCCACGCATTATTGACGTAACCTACGCCACCGTTATAGCTTACCTCCAGTTTCAGAAAGTTCACCCTGGGAATGTTGAAGCCACGGAGTATTTCCCAATAGGAAAATGATATTCCATTTTCACCGTTGTAGTCCATGTCAACGAAGAAGAATGTGTAGCCTAAGGTATCGGGCTTGTACATTTCAAGTGTCGTTGTGAAATATCCGCGGTCCTTGTTCACATCGCCATCCTTAGCTTTTCCGAAGTCGTAGTGGACCTGCAGGTTTTGAGTCAAAGCTGTCGTTGCAAACAACGCGATGAAAACAAGAGTTGTAGCTATCCCTTTCATGCGCTTAGTTATTGCTTTGTGAAAGTTTGAAAAAATTGATCACCTCTTTCAAACTGTTTGCGTGTGAAATGAATACCTCGGCACTGGAAGCCAGTTCTTCGGATGAAGCGGCATTCTGTTGAGAGATGTTATTCAGATCGGCCAGCGCACTGTTGATCTGATCGATGCCCGTACTTTGTTCGGCACTTGCTGCACTGATCTCCTGAACGAGCTTAGCCGTTTTCTGAATTTCAGGTGTAAGCGCATTGAATAGATCCTCTGTATTCTTAGTTAACTCCAGGCTTGACTTTGAGAGCACACCGATTTTGTTTGCAGCGTCTTTACTGCTTTGTGCGAGCTTTCTGATCTCGGCAGCAACAACAGCGAACCCACGACCATGTTCGCCCG
Organism: Chryseolinea sp. T2; assembly: GCF_037203685.1. NCBI lineage: Bacteria > Pseudomonadati > Bacteroidota > Cytophagia > Cytophagales > Fulvivirgaceae > Chryseolinea > Chryseolinea sp. T2. The sequence goes on along the minus strand of NZ_JBBCAU010000003.1, from coordinate 957,400 downwards.
CTCGCGCAGCCTCTACAGCTGCATTAAGTGCCAGGAGATTAGTTTGATAAGCAATGTCATTGATGATGGTTATCTTCTCCGATATTTCGCGTACTGATGTATTACTCTTATTAGTAATGACCCGCATTTCTTCAATACTCTTGCGTGCAGCGTCCGAGATCTTTTCAGTTTGCTGCGCATTCTCCGCGCTCTGATTCAGGTTTGCATGCATTTGTTCCATCGAAGAAGAGATCTCTTCCACATTTGTCGCTTCCTGACTTGCTCCAGATGCAAGGCTTTGTGAACTGGAAGTGATTTCCTTTGAAACCTGGAGTATCGTATTGCTACTCTCGTGAATGCTCTTCACAATTGATGACAGTCTGTTTCCCATTGATGTGAGCTCTACCGCCAGCTGACCAATCTCATCCGTCTGGCTGATGTTGATCTTATGATCCAGGCGTCCGTTGCTGAATTCAATAATGGCGGTTTGAATCTTCTTGAATGGATTGATGATGATATAATTGATGGAGAAAACGTTGACTGCGATGATTATCAAGGTGATCACCAGTCCAAACACGATGCTGCTAAGGAATGCTTGCTTTACGGGAGCCAACAGTTCGTTCTTCGTCACTTCCACGAGCAGATACCAGTCGAATTCGGGAATATATTTGCTGATGATGATCATGTCTTCGCCATCCGTACGTTTGAATTCCAGTGCCTGGCCGAAGTTGCTGATGAGGCGGTCAGCAACTGTTGAATACCCCTCTAGCTGATGAATGTTGTTGACACCGGTTTGACGTTGGTACGTGGCGATGAGCGTGGTGTCATTGTGGATTCTGATGGTGCCGGTCTTATCAACCATCATCGCCCGGCTCGTTTCGCCAAACTTCTGAGACAACACAAACTGCTTGATCTCCTCCAAACTTAACGCCAGGCCTATGGTTCCCTGCACGGTTCCATCGGAGTCTACTATCTTGTTATTCACAAATAGCATTGTAACACCGGTGGCATAGTCGCGGTCAATGTTAAAGGCTGTGGGTTTGTCCTGGCTGATGAAGTCGAAGTACCACGGGTCTGTTTGCTTGCTGACCTCGCGCTGAACACCGTCTCCAGTGATATAATGTTTAGTCTGGTTCGATACCATCGTTAGAACGGTGTTGTGGCGCTCCTTAATAAGCCGGATGTACTCAATAATCTCTTTTTCGTCGTATTGACGCCGCTTCAGTTGCTCGTGCAGAAATGCCGTATTCGAGGAAAGCTTGCCGATCATCAATTCTTCAACCAACTCCTGGCTGATCTCGAAGCCCATATTCTTAATGTAGGCGGGTAATTCCTTGTTGAATATTCTGTTCTCGATCTGTGATTTGCTTTCCTGGTAGTTGTAGATACTAATACCTGCGAACGCAATAAAGATCAATAACGCGCTCGAAGTAATGAGTTTTATCTTTAAGCTAGACCTCTTTAACAATGTCATATTGGATTATTTATTTCTCGTTTTTAAGCAGTCATGCAGGACTACATGCATAGCTTGCAATGACGGCTCAAAGGTAGGTGGGCATCTTAGGCGGGAGCAGGGAGAATGTCCGCGATTTTGATACAGGGGTCCCTCAAATTGGACGGGGGAAAACCCTTGCGTTGGTGAAGAAGACCGCTACTTGCGCACCGATATAAGGTGATGTTGGGCAACAACTCGGCAGCAAATGCCTGCGTCTAAGCGAAAGATCAGTTGGACTGCTTGGCCATTCGTAGAAATGCCGGAAGACAAAGAGGATGATAAAGAAGGTATTCTTCGACCTTATCGGGAAGGATCCTGCTGAGAGCAAATAGCGCGAAGGTCACTCTCACGCTTCACTCTCACACTTCACTCTCACTCTGACTCACTTGTTCCTGTCATAAACATCAACCCAGCCCGGCTTTCCACTCAGTACCATCTGGGAACCAATACCATCTTTGATGTTAAATTTTACCTGCAACCAATCAGACGCCAGGAAGTGATTGGTATCCACAGGCATCATCAGGAATGTCCTTCCAAGGTGATCATGCAGGTATAGCTTTCCTGAGGTGAGACGTATCTTAAATCGATCGTAGTCTCCCACGCATGGAGCAAGATCCTTTTCGGTGATTGAAGCATTGTAATCATGGGCGTGCAGTGCATCGACGAGCCATTGTGCCTGCGAACGTGCGTGGTCGTCGTTTGCAGTTTTGATTCGTTCGTTCAGTATCAGTTCCTGTGCTTTCACCAGTGCCTTCTCCTGCGAAACGGAAACATCGGGCGTTACTCCTGTACCCTCCCAGTCTGTCTTTGTAATGTAGTTGATCGAACGTGCAAATGGAATATCAATAACATAGCCCAGGCCAACCCATACCGGACCCGTTGGATGTGCACCTCCGCCTGTCGTTTCGCCCACAACTATCGCGCGCTTGTTCACCTGCATGGCGTAGGTGAAGTCTTCCGCGCCTGAGAATGTTCCCTTACTTGTGATAATGTATAGCGGCATGCTTAGATTCATATTTTCTGCATCGGCCGGATCCGCCCAGAACTCCATCGTTTTGTTGGCACGTCGGTCGTAAATGTCGTTGAGTCGCGTGCGTTCGCTTACAAAGTAGCTGGCGATTTGTCGCACCATAAAAGGACTTCCGCCGCCATTTGATCGTAAGTCAACAATGACTGCATCGGTATTCGAAACAAATCGAAATGCGGCGCTGATAATTGGCTTTGCTTCTTCAATCATGGGATTGAATCCGGTGAATTCCACGTATCCAATATTACCATTCAGTATAATGGATTGCTTAAAATTGAAGTTGTCCTTGCGGCCGTCAATGACTTCCCTCTTGCGCATGGTGTCGGGAGGAACATCAATGGCTTTTGCACGCTTCAAAAATTCCGGATCATAGTGAACGCGCAGATGATCGTCGCGGTGTGCTGTCTTTAGATCGGTTTCAAGGGCTGATGCGATTTTAATCGGATCTTTAATGTCTTTATAGCGGCCTGCCTTCAGTTGCTTCCGCAGGTATTCGATCATGACTCGGGACTTATCCGGGAAAATGTAAGTATCGTTCAAGGCCTTTCCAACGCTATCGACCAGCGCAGGCATGTTTATGGATGTTTGAGTCTTTTGAGCAAACGTGGGTATCACGGTGATTAGCATACAAACGGAGAGGAGGGTTTTCATATATGGTCTGATTCTGACAGACCCATGACAAATGCTATGCCGGTGCAAAATGACTCCTGGCTCCGTTAATCAATGAATTGCAACCAGTTCTCGTCCAGATCTGGGCATTGGCGATCATTTTCGCACGCTTCACCCTGACGCCTTCCCGGAAACCGGAGGTGAATCTATTATTTGTTAAGACTAAGTCGCAGTATACGCCATAGTTTGAAGGCTTCGTTTTACTGTTAATTAACAGCCCTGTGTTGTTCACGACGACCGCAAAAAATAGCTTTGCTTCCGCACGATTCGCAAAGCTAAATCCAGCGACATGAAAAGATTCATGGTTGATATTCTTTTGCAAGGAATTGACGATGAAACAAGAATTAAATTGCTCCCAAAAGAACTGGACGTATTGAAGCAGTGGGAGGTGAATGGCACTCTCCTGGCTTCCTACATCAAAGATGATATTGCGGGCATTTACCTGGTGCTGACGGCTAAGGACAAGTTTGACGTAGCCGGAAAGCTTTCAATATTGCCCTATTATCCTTACATGAAGATTTCAATAATTACCTTGCGCTAGCCTCAAATGACACATCTCACAATGCCGGTGCTGATCATCGGGAGTTTAGCCCGTTGGGTTTGTGGGTGAAAAAGCCAATTTCTACTAACATTCTCAAGGCTTCTTGAGCGAGGAGGCGCGTACAATCAGCTGGGTCTTCAAAATTCTCGTGCTGGGCAGAACGGAATCTTCACTTTCGATTTCATTAAGCAGCAGCTGCACCGTTGTCTTTCCAATTTCATCCAACGGCTGGGCTAAGGTGGTAAGGCCTGGTTCGATCAAAGCTGATGTCGGCTCATTGCTGAATCCAACAATAGCGACATCATGCGGAATACACACACCCTTGCTCTTCGCCACGAGAATAGTTTCTATTCCTGCCGGATCATTTACTGCAAAAATACCGTCGGGTGGAACAGGCAGATCAAGCAGTTGCTGTGCCGCCGGTCGCGCATTTTCTCTCGTCAGATTATAATATACGATTAGCTCGTCTTCTACAGGTAAGTTGTAGTCGCGCATGGCGTCGAGATAACCCTTTAAGCGCTGACGACCAATCTGCAGGTTCTGTGGTCCTCCTAAATGGGCAATCCTCTTACAGCCCTGCTGAATAAGATGTTCCACACCGCGATACGCACCGTCGTAATCATCGACCAGTACTTTCGAAACGTCGAGTCCGTCGCATATGCGGTTGAACATAACGATCGGTATGCCTGCACGCTGGAATTTCAGAAAGTGATCGAGGTTGCCGGTTTCTGCAGTAACTGACGCAACCACGCCGTCCACACGGCTCGACATGAGCACGTTCGTGTTGGCAATTTCGGTTTCGAGCTCCTCATTTGACTGACAGATGATCACATGGTAGCCAGCCGGGTTAGCGACCTGTTGTGCTCCAATTATTATATAAGGAAAGAAGCTATTGATGAACTCAGGAACAATGATGCCTATCGTATAACTCCTGCTTTTGGCGAGGCCGAGCGCCAGAAGATTAGGCTGATAGTCAAGCTGGTGGGCCATCTCGAGCACCGCCTTTCGGGTGTTCACGTTGATGTCGCTGTGGCCCTGCAATGCGCGCGAAACCGTTGACTTCGATACCTGCAACGCACTGGCTATATCCATGATGGTGGTCTGATGCCGACGATGAGTAGGCGCTTCAGCCACCAATGCTGGCTGCGTGAAATAGTACTCACAGCGTTTGCAAAAATATCGTTGCTTCCCGCGTATGATGCCCGACTTAGCGATGGCATCAACCTCCCCACATTTAATGCACTTGACCATAATCTGTCGATCGCATCGATGGTAGCAAGATACCATCCAATGCACATGAAAAATAGCAAAAATCCGCGGCCTTGAAAAATGGAATTAACGATTGAAACAGGTCGTTGCGACGTTTGTTCCGACCTATCGAGAGCGGTTGCGAAAGCGCTCCCGGTACATTTCGAGCGGTACTTTCAATCGTTTACATCCGAACCATTACAATCAGCCATTACATTTCAGGATCTAATTTTTAAAAGTGTATGAAGAAATGTTCTACTGAAACGCATGTACTCCTGATGCTGGGACTCCTCTTCGCGCTGCTTGCCAGTCCGATGATGGCACTCGCGCAAGGCGGTTCTGTAAAAGGAACGGTCGCGACAGACGCAGGCGAGTCATTGCCTGGTGTAAACGTGCTCATCAAAGGTTCCTCACGAGGTACCGCCACTGATGCCAACGGCGGATTTGTTTTGTCGGATGTCAAACCGGAGGATGTGCTGGTGTTTTCATTCATCGGTTACACAACACAGGAAGTTGCTGTAGGCACAACGACAAACTTCAGCATCGTGCTCGCAAGCGATGTTGAGACACTTAATGAAGTCGTTGTGGTTGGTTATGGTACACAACGAAAAATCGAAACGACGACAGCGATTGCTTCGGTAAAGTCGGCCGACCTGGTTCAAACGCCGGTCGTGAACGTTGCTCAGGGCCTTCAGGCTCGGGTTGCCGGTGTTCAGATCACACAGAACTCAGCAGCGCCAGGTGGTAACGTAAGTGTTCGCATTCGTGGAACAAACTCCATCAACGGTACATCGGAACCTCTATACGTTGTCGATGGTATTCAGATATCCAACAGCGGAGGCATCAATGATGTAAGTCCGCTTTCGACGATCAACCCGAACGACATTGAGTCGGTGGATGTATTGAAAGATGCATCGGCAACAGCGATCTATGGTGCGCGCGGCGCTAACGGTGTTGTGCTGATCACTACGAAGCGGGGAAAGAGTGGAGTAACACGCGTATCCTATGAGGGATACTATGGGGTGCAGCAGGTGCGCAAGATGCTGGATGTTATGAACGCATCTGAGTTTGCTCAGCTTGAAAACGAAACGTTCAAAACAAATGTATATGCTGATCCGGCTGCAGAAGGCGAAGGAGTTGACTGGCAGAAGCTGATCTTCAGGTCAGCGCCAATTCAAAATCATCAGTTGTCCGTCAACGGCGGAACAGACAAGACTCAGCTGGCGTTATCTCTTAACTACTTCGACCAGGATGGTATCATCATCGCCTCCAACTTCAAAAGATATTCCCTGCGGTTAAACCTGGATCACAAAATCAGCGATCGTATTAAGATCGGGACCAGTATCATGGGCAGCTACAACGTAAACAACGGTATTACTACCGGCTCGACAACGGTGGGCGATGCGGCTGTCGTAACCAACAGCATTGTAGGGGCGGCGCTGGGTGCTCCTCCCACACTCCAGCCATACCGTGAGGACGGTACCTTGTTTCCATTCGCAGAGCAACGAGATGGCCGTTATCGCGAGGTAACAAACCCATTAGGACTGGCGGCCATTAAAAATCAAACTGGTATCAGCCGAGTGCTGGCAAATCTTTACGGCGAGGCGGAATTGTTCAAGGGACTAACCTATCGTGCTTCGTTCAATGCTGACCTTCAGTCGAGCTTAAAGGATTACTATTCTCCACGATCGATCGTTGCCCTTAAGGACCAGAACGCAACATCGGGATCCGCTCAGAAAGAAAATAAGAACAACCTGATGTTGCTTCATGAAAGCATCCTCACTTACTCGAAGCAGATAGCCGAAAATCATTCATTGAAGTTCACTGGTGTATTCGCGACGCAGGTGTCAAACTATAATCGCAATACAATCAACGGCAACGGCTTTCCCAACGATGCTACTTCAAACGAAGCCCTGCAGATTGCCAACACGGTCTCAACTTCGAGTGAACGTACAAAGGAGAGACTGGACTCGTACCTCGGTCGCGTTAACTACGGTTTCCGAGACAAGTACTTCTTTGACGTAACGGCACGGGTAGACGGGTCGAGCAAGTTCGGAGCGAATCATAAATATGGATTTTTCCCAGCTGCCTCTGCTGCGTGGCGTATCATCGAGGAAGGCTTCATGCAGGGGGCGACTTTCCTCAGTGATCTGAAACTCCGCGCGAGCTATGGACTCACCGGTAACGCAGGTGCTATCGATCCTTATAAGTCGTTGTCACTGCAAACAACTGCAGCATCAAGCGACTATCAATTTAATCACGCCTATATTAAGGGCATCAATCCCGCCGGTATCTCTAACCCTGATCTGCGTTGGGAGAAGTCACTTCAAACGAACATCGGTTTGGACGTAAGCTTCCTGCAGGATCGGTTCAACTTTACAGTAGATGTTTATAAGAAGACTACAAAAGACCTCCTTTATGAGTTGATGCTTCCGCTCTCGTCTGGCTACAGCGTTGGAATGATCAGCAACCTTGGTGGCATCGAGAACAAAGGTATCGAGCTGTCGCTGGGTGCGCGGCTGATTGATCGCGGTGATTTTAAGTGGAGTGCTAACATAAACTATTCTGCAAACCGGAACGAGGTCACGGATATCGACGGAGGCACCACTACAGAACGATTCATGACAACCTATACGATCCTGAAGGTAGGGGAGCCGTTGGGTCTGTTTAAGACCTACCTGTTCGATGGCATATATCAGACTGGCGAAGCCATCATACCCGGATCTGACGGACGTACAGGCGGCACCAAAGTGCTCGACTACAATGGCGATGGACAAATCACATCTGCGGATCAGGTCATCACCGGTAATCCAAATCCGAAGTTTATTGCCGGCCTCTCTACAAATCTTTCCTACAAGAACTTCGATCTCGGCATCTTCCTCACCGGCACTTATGGCAACGACATTTATAACGTAAGCCGTGCATCGTTCGAAAACCCCTTAGGACAACGCAACCTGCTCCAGGGTGTTGTGGATCACTGGACGGCTGACAATCCAAATAATGAATATGCGAGTCCGTTGCAGGGTGGACGTCTGCCCATCACAGACAGATTCGTGGAAGATGGTTCGTTCCTCCGGTGCCGCAACATAACACTCGGTTACAAATTGCCTGCCATCAAAGGCATCAACAGTGCCCGCATCTATATTAGTACCAACAACCTCTTCACTGTAACCAACTATACCGGATACGATCCGGAAGTTAATACTTACGCAGGTTCCAACACGGCTATAGGTATTGACAACCTCGTGTATCCGTCAGCGCGTTCAGTACTTGGCGGCATTCAACTCACCTTCTAACAGAATTTATCGATCTTATTTATGCAACGCATCAAATACATATTACCTCTCGTCTGTTTATTCAGTCTGGTAGTTTCGTGCGATCTCGAGGAGGAAGTATACTCTTCTATATATACATCGAACTTTTACAAGACGTCATCCGACGCCGAAGCTGCAATCACGGCGGCTTATGATCCGATCGCCGACCTGTACAATGGACCGGCCGCCGTGCTGGTGTCTGACATGAGTGCCGATCAGACCTATCCCCGGGTAGCGGTATCCAGAAACACGCTGACGCTATTTACTTACGATGTTAATTACACCGCCCAGCGTACAGCCGGCCGGTTGTTCGAGTCGCCACAGCAGATCTGGCTATCGTGCTACGATGGCATTGAAAAGGCAAACTGGGTGATTGCCAAAGTTCCGGGCGTGAGCATGGATGCCGCACGGAAGAAGGAAATCATCGGTGAAGCTTTTTTCCTCAGAGCCTTTTATCATTGGATGGCAACAAAAAATTTTGGCGACGTGATCGTAAAGACAACGCCAAGCGACGTGCTTGGCAATGCCTACGTAACCAAGAGTTCAATGGCAGATGTGTACAAACAGATCTACACGGACCTGGATTCGGCGGTTGCTAAACTTCCAACACATACGGCGTCACTTGTCAAGGGACGCGCTTCCAAAGAGGCAGCCCTCACGTTGTACGCAAAGGCTGCATTATATAATGAAGACTGGGCCAAAGCATTGACGAACGCGCAGGCTGTTTTGCCAAATGCGTACCTGCGCCTTATGCCTAACGTGCTCGATGTATACGACGTATCAAAGGAGGACCTCGCGCGCGTAGAGAACATCTTTGCCTTCGAATCGGAATCAAACACTTCGGTATCCGGATCAACCAGCTCCCGTAGCCATCAGATGGTAGGCCTTTGCGGACCCCCGGGCAGTGCGTCCAAACAATATGGACTTACCACCTTCGGATCATTCTTTGCTTATCAGTCTTTTTACAATTCATTCAATCCGATTGACAAAAGAAGACTGCTGCTTGATACCACTTACGTCAATAACGCCGGGGCTACTGTGCGTCAGAAGAACATTACGCCAATCACGCCTAAAGGTGTGCTTGTAAAGAAGTATATGGACCCTGTAAGCACTTCGGGTAACGTTAACAACATCCCGATTTTCAGAATGGCGGATGTATACCTGATTGCCGCCGAAGCAGAGGCGCATCTGAATGGAGCAACAGAAACCGCCTATAAGTACATCAAAGTAGTGCGCGACCGCGCGGGACTAACAGACCTTACGCCTGGGCTAAACGCCGACGCGTTCGTCAAAGCCGTGCTGCAGGAACGCTCCTGGGAATTCTTTGGAGAAGGAGATCGTTGGTATGACCTCACAAGGACGAACACGTTCATGGAAGTCATTCCTCTGGCCGTGAGTGATTATTATCCTCAACGTACACCTCAGCCGAAGAACCGGTATTTTCCAATACCACAGGATGAACTGAACGCAAACACAGACCTGGAGCAAAATGATCCGTGGAAGTAGCCGAAAACTAACTGGTGCCACCGGCAACATTTTGCAAGTCTATTAAAAATCTAACGCCATAGTTTGGGTATGGATGGTTGTCGGAAATCGGATATGTCGGGGCTCGGCATATCCGTTTCCACAGCTACGGGAATTCTTAAATTGAATGATGAAGAAGCTGTATCTATTCTTAGTAATTATTTGTCTGCCGCTTCTGGCTGCGTCGCAGCAGAAAAAGCAATCACTGCATGGTGAGTGGCAATTCGCTCTCGATCCATTGAATGTAGGTGAACAGACGCATTGGTATTCCACCACATTTCCCCGGCAGCGATGGGACAAGGTCAACGTGCCGCATTGCTTTTCAATCGACGGGCGCTATCAGTTGTACACGGGTACCGCCTGGTATGTACGACAGTTCACACAGCAGCCAGTTCCCCAGGGATATAAAGCTTTTCTTCGTTTTGAAGCAGTATTTTATAAATCAGCAGTATACGTCAATGGCAAGAAGGCAGGAGAACACGAAGGTGGTTACACGCCGTTCGAAGTGGATGTTACTGATTTGCTGAACGGTGAAAACACATTAGCGTTGAAGGTGAACAATGCCTGGGACTCAACTACCATTCCTGGTGCCAAGACTCGGGTTGCATACGAAAACGACAACGTGGGACAAGTGTATCCCTGGATCAACTACGGAGGAATTAACCGGGAGGTACATCTGATTATTCGTCCGGAAGTATATGTGAAGCGATTGAAGATCGTAACTGATCCGGATCTCACGAAGAAAACGGCAAAGATAAATGTGCAGGTTGATGTAGCGGGTGCGCCAGCTGCAGCAGTGACACCTTCAAAACAAGGTGGCAAAAAGACTGGAAAAGCTCCTGGTAACGTACCCGGCATACGCATCACTCGCGACGGAACGGTTGTGCCTGCTACTTTCAAGACGGTCGGCGTTCCTTCAGCTGCTGACGGGCTAACACGATTTCTGCTGGAAGCTACAGTAGCAGCAAAGGACGTAAAGTTGTGGAACCAGGACGAGCCCGTGCTTTACAAAGCCGAAGTTGTTTTTAATTCTGATACGGCACTTTCTTCCTTTGGCATTCGTAAGATCGAAGTTAAAGGAACAAGTCTGCTGTTGAATGGTGAATCCGTCCGGATGGGAGGATGCAACAGACCCCTCGACTATCCTGGCCATGGATCGATGGATCCGGCAGAAGTACTTGATAAAGATCTTACTCTTATTAAGTCCGGTGGAATGGAATTGTCGCGCATCAGCCACTATCCGGTATCCACACAGTTGCTTGATTGGGCCGATGCGCATGGACTGCTCATTATAGCCGAGCCAGGCAACTGGCAGATGACCCCGAAGCAAATGAGCGATCCTGTAATGCGTGCAAAATTCCAGGCACAGTTTACTGAGATGATGGAACGCGACTGGAACCATCCGTCTGTAATTGCATGGAGTGTTGGTAACGAATACCCATCACAAACTCCCGAGGGCAGGGCATGGACGAAGGATATGATTGAGTTTGGAAAGCAGCACGATGCGTCACGTCTTTACACATTCGCTAGCATGATCGTGTGGCGCGACTTTATCAAGGCTCCGGAGGAAGAAGCATCGCAGTATGTCGACTTCGTCAGCGCAAATATCTACGGCGATCATCTGAAGCATTTAAAACACATTCACGAACTCTATCCAAACAAACCTGTTTATGTGAGCGAGTTCGGACTAAGAACTGATGGAGTTAAGAACGAGCAGGACCGCGAGAATCATCTTTCAAAAGCGATGCAGGACTTCAGACAATGCGACTTTCTCGTCGGTGCATCTATCTGGACCTTCAATGATTATCAGAGTCGCTTCCCGGGAACAAATCCAAGTGGATATCGCCCCTGGGGCCTCGTTTCGCCTGAGCGCGAGATCCGCGGCATGTATGTAAAGTGGCAGGAGGAGTTTTCACCGGCTACAGTTGTGTTCGGTAAGGATGCCTCAGGTAAGACTACGATTACGGTAACTGCACGAAATGACTTCCCGCGCTATACAATGCGTCACTACCAGTTGCAGTGCGCGGGCGAAACATTCGACATCGCTGAGCTGAAGCCCGGCGAAAGCAAGACGTTTGTCTCGGCCGCTTCAACAGGGGAGGTGCGTCTCATTAAGCCCGGTGGATTCACCGCGCTGAAAACGAATATTCAACGATAAAGATTTTAGTTCATGATCATTGCAGAGGAAACTTCATCGCGAACATTTAAGAACGAGGAGATCATTTCAGATCTCGTGGTGGTTGGCGGTGGATTGTCGGGTGCTTGCTGCGCGATAACTGCGGCAAGACAGGGCATCAGAGTAACGTTGGTTCAGGACCGTCCGGTGTTGGGAGGTAATTCATCCAGTGAAGTACGCTTGTGGGTGCTTGGTGCGACGTCACATATGGGCAACAATAATCGATGGGCACGTGAGGGTGGCGTGATCGATGAAATACTCGTGGAGAATATGTATCGCAATCCGGAAGGTAATGCGGTGATCTTCGATACAGTTGTTCTCGATAAAGTTGTCAGTGAGCCGAATATCCGATTGTTGCTCAACACTGCGGTAATCGAAGTGGAGAAGTCATCATCCGACATGATTTCATCGGCGAAGGCATTCTGCAGCCAGAATTCAATGGAGTATGTTTTGAAGGCTCCGTTGTTTTGTGATGCTTCAGGTGATGGGGTGTTGGGCTTTTTGTCAGGTGCAGCATTTCGGATGGGCGCTGAATCGCGGGAAGAGTTCGGTGAGAAGTTCGCTCCCACTAAAGAGTATGGTGAGCTGTTAGGCCATTCGTTGTATTTCTACAGCAAAGATGTGGGCAAGCCTGTGAATTTCGTCGCCCCTTCCTATGCGTTGAAGGATATCACGAAGATCCCGAAGTATAGGAAGTTCAACTCGCGAGAGTATGGATGCAATCTGTGGTGGATCGAATACGGCGGTCGGCTCGACACCGTCCATGAAACCGAGACCATCAAATGGGAGTTGTGGAGCGTGATCTATGGTGTCTGGAACCATATCAAGAACTCGGGGCAATTCCCCGAAGCGAAGAACCTCACCCTTGAATGGGTAGGCATGATTCCTGGTAAACGTGAAAGCCGTCGCTTTATCGGCGACTATATGTTAACGCAGTCTGATATTGTTGAACAAAGGACACATACCGATGCCGTTGCGTTCGGCGGCTGGTCCATTGATCTTCATCCTGCAGATGGTGTATTCAGTGAGAAACCTGGTTGCAATCAATGGCACGGCAAAGGGATCTATCAAATACCCTATCGCAGTTATTACAGCAAAAACATTAAAAATCTATTTCTCGCAGGTCGCATCATTAGCGTAACGCACGTTGCTTTCGGTTCTTCGAGAGTGATGGCTACCAGCGCTTATGGTGGTCAGGCCGTTGGAATGGCTGCTGTTCTTTGCCGTGAGCTGAATGTGTTGCCTGCGGCGTTTAGTTCAGGAAAGAACCTGCATCGGCTGCAACAAAAACTCATGGCCACAGGTCAGCATATCCCTGCTTTCACTTTGGCTGATGAGGGTGACATAGCACGCAACGCTACCCTTAGTGCATCGAGTGAGTTGCACCTGAGCGAGCTACCGGAAGGAGGGCTATTAAAAACGCTTGATCCGGCGGTAGGACAAATGTTGCCATTGTCACAGGGACGCGTTCCTCAATTTACAGTGCACCTGCAGTCTGAAAAGACAACCACCCTGGATGTAGAGCTTCGCATTTGTAGTCGTCCCGACAGCTATACACCCGATGTAATGTTGAAGACCATACAGCTTCCTATCACTCCCGGGAGGAACTGCATCAAGCTTGACTTTGAAACAAACTTATCATCTTCACAATACGCATTCATCCTGTTCAGAAAGAACCCGGACGTGAAGCTGCATTTTACTTCGAAGCGGATCACAGGTGTATTATCCGTCTACAACCAGGTGAACGAGGCGGTTTCAAACTACGGAAGACAGGAACCGCCAGAAGATATTGGCATCGATGCGTTTGAATTCTGGTGCCCGCAACGGAGACCTGCTGGCGAGAATGTAGCAATCAAGATCGGTGCGCCGCTATCATCATTTGGTGTACAGAACCTCGTCAACGGTTTGGCAAGACCAACAAATCAGCCGAACGCATGGGTCGCCGGCTTCGCCGACAAACATCCATCGGTGAAGCTCACGTGGTCTGAAGCAAAAACAATCAAATCCATCGTTCTCAAGTTTGATACAGACCTGGATCATCCGATGGAAACAGTATTGATGGGGCATCCGGAAAATGTCATGCCTTTCTGCGTGCGGAATTACACTGTTCGCGACGACAAGAACAATGTGGTCCACGAGTGTAAAGGAAATTATCAAACAATAAACACAATTCGTTTCGGTAAGGCCGTGCAGACAAAAAGCATCACTTTAGAGGTCGAACATCCCTCGGATAAAGTTCCAGCGGCAATATTTGAGATCTTGTGTTACGAGAAGTAATGCAATGTCTGGATACTGAAGCGGAGCATGTTCAATGCAACCCGTCAAACGCAACGGCACAGATACCGAACTTTAAAAGGCAGAAATTGATGAATTGTAAGCGATGAAAGGGACCCAACATTTAGGTATACTTCTACTGGCATTTGTGTGGGTAGGTTGTCAGAAGACCGCCACGATTAAGAACGACCACGTAAAACTGAGCTGGGAGAAGCAGCGTGACGGATGGACAGTTTCATCATTGGAGGTCAATAACTCTGATCATTGGAAATCATTGGGAGTGCCGTCCGGTAAGTATACTTTATTGTATAGCGCGGAAAAGCCTGACAGTACATCACGAATCTTCGAGACGAATACCGGCGTACAGTTTCCGGAGAAGGCTTATCATTATCAACAGGATATCTGGAAGGCCGCAACGGAACCGGTATCCCTAAACACCGCAGGGACTGAAATTTCATTTTATCCGTCAGAAATGGAGAGTCAATCAGGTGGCGTCGTCTTTAGCCATGATGATGAATGGGCAACTCTGACTGCCACGTGGCGGCTTGACCCGAAGCATCACACCGATATTATTGTTCGCCAACAGGCCATCGTCAAGAAACCGGGATATTATTCCCTTGCAACACCCTCTCCAATTACTATTGATGAGAAGGACATGGCCTGGGCGACAGTCCCTGGATACTTTCAGGGCAGTGAGATCCAGAAGGACTTCGTGCTCGCATATGCCTATGGCCAGGGTGTTCCGGATCTGCCTGCCGTATATCGGGAGCGTTGCGTAAGCACAATGACATCAATAGTCGATACAAAGGACAGCGTTTCATATTCAATCATCGCTGCACCAGGACTTGGACGTGATCCCTGGGAGAAGGATAAGAATACGCATCAGAAGTGGAACATTGGCGTGTCGCATAAGAACCGCGATTCGAAACTGTCACCGTCCCTCTATTACCCGGTACTGGGTGAGCCTTCTTCAAAACTAAATGCAGGCGACACCATCACTTACGAGTTTCGCTACAGCGTGCAAACTGGCAACTGGTATAAAAACCTTAACCACGCGATCAACGATGTTTATGATTTTAAGCAGGGGCTTGCCCTGAGAAGCAACAAACAATCTTTGACGAGTCGCGTGCAGGCAATGCATCATTACCTGCTCGATCCGAAAACATCTTTGTGGAATGTTGAATCCTTTCAGGGACTTAAGATTGGTGCACAGGAGTATCATGGCGGCGTCGTTGGATCGAAGGGAGATGCGATGAAAAACTCGGACTATGGTGCCATGTGGATGCTTGCCAGCGCAACCGGTGATGCGAAATTAAAAGACAAAGTACTGCCATATGCCTACAACTTCAAGCTGGCGCAGCAACAGGTGAAGCCGGGGTTCTTCCAGGGTGCAGCCATGGGACAATATTATCTTTCAAAAAGCAAGGTGTTTGTCGAGGAATGGGGAACATTTGTGGAGCCCGTAAGTCTCACGTACTACACGATGCTTGATGACGGCAACATTCTGCTCTTCGATCCTGAGAATAAAGTGTTGCGTGAGCGATTGCGCTTAGGGGCCGAGTTGCTGCTTAACTGGCAAAAGGATGATGGGAGCTGGGAAGTCGCCTATGATCAGGATACCCATCAGCCACTGTTCAAGGACATCAAGGACCTTCGTCCTACGTTCTACGGACTCATCGTTGCTTATCGCATCCTGAAAGATGAAAAGTATCTCAAAGCTGCTGAGCGTGGCGCTGAGTGGATGATCAAAGAGGGAGTGGAGAAGGGACATTATCTTGGTGTATGCGGCGATGCGCGTTACGCTCCTGACTTTGCAACTGCTCAGTCAGCGCAGGCAATGTTGGATCTTTACGATATCACAAAAAAGGGACAATACAAGGATGCAGCTGTCGCTGCTGCGCGTACCTACACAACGTCCATCTACACCCATCCGATTCCATCGCGTGAACACAAGAATGTGAATGGTACTGATCGTGAAGACTGGGAGATCGCGCAAGCCGGTTTGAGCTTCGAACACGGTGGTATCATGGGATCGGCACAACGTCACGGACCAATCCAGTTGGCTAGTCATACAGGATTGTTCATTCGCATATTTCAACTCACAGGAGATTCGCTTCTCCTCAACATGGCAAGAGCCGGCGCCATCGGACGCGACGCCTTTGTGGAGCCTTCTACAAGTGTCGCTTCTTATTACTGGCAGGCAATGAACAAAGGTTCAGGTCCGTACCCACATCATGCATGGTGGCAGATCGGTTGGATCACTGATTATCTCATGGCCGAAGCGCAACTTCGTTCAAACAACCAGGTAATTTTCCCGCGTGGCTTTGTTACACCTAAGGTCGGTCCGCATCAGAGCTACGGTTTTGAAAATGGAAAGATTTACAACGAATCGGCCAGGCTTATTATTCGCGAAGAGCTGTTCAAACTGAAGAATCCAAACCTTGAGTGTATTATGGCCAGTTCAACTGATGGCAATCGCTTGTATGCCATCGTCATGAACGATGTAAATGAGCCCATATCGGATGCGTTGCAGATTGACATCAACTCGTTTCAGCCGGGAAAGGCAGTGAAGAAGATCACGCTGGTGGGCGAGAACAAAGTACTCGAAGCAAAGCCGAACGTTCAGCCGGGATCGGGACCAAACGCAGGATCAATTGATGTTGTGATGGCACCGTACGGTATCAACGTGTACGCCATCGACCTTTGATCCCAATCTCTGTATACTTTTATACTTTCTAACGCTATACTGCACGCATGAATCAGCTGGATTTTATTGTGATGATCGTGTTCGCGCTGCTGATCTTTGCGATTGGCCTTGCCTTTACACGGGTGGGGAGCAAGAATGCGCAGGCCTTCTTCGAGGCCGGAGGCGAAACACCGTGGTGGATTAATGGACTCTCGCTTTTCATCAGCTACTTCTCAGCGGGAACATTTGTTGTATGGGGTTCTATTGCATATAAGCATGGTGTTGTAGCAAACATGATTCAACTCACCATGGCGATCAGCGGTCTGCTTGTTGCTGTGTTCATTGCCGGAAAGTGGAAACGCACAGGCACAAAGACTGCGGCAGAATATATTGGTAAGCGCTTCGGAACAAAGGCACAACAATTCTATACCTACCTGATGCTCGCCCTCAGCCTCGTTAATACTGCGGCCGTGTTGTATCCGGTAGGAAAGATGGTGTATGTAGCCACACCGTTTTCGCTCAATTCGTGTATCATTGCAATCGGCGTCTTGATTGTGTTGTATACTGCAGCCGGCGGACTTTGGGCCGTACTCGTAACCGATGTGGTGCAGTTTATCATCCTCATGGCTGCCGTGCTCATTGTAATACCTGCTGCGTTCGGACAGATCGGCGGTGCGAATGGATTGCTTACTAAAGCACCTGAAAATTTTTTCGAGCCTTTCAACAACGACTATACAGCGATATTCATGCTGGCCTTCGTGGGGTATCAGACGTTTTACATCGGAGGAAACTGGGCATACGTACAACGGTACACGAGTGTCTCCACGGAGCGCAATGCAAAAAAGGTAGCATACCTCTTTACAGCATTGTATTTCATAAGTCCCGTGATCTGGATGTTGCCTCCAATGATTTATCGAATCATCAATCCAAACTTGCAGGGACTTGAGCCCGAAGGAGCGTACATGATGCTTTGCCAGCAGGTGCTACCCGCCGGGCTCATAGGGTTGGTTTTATCGGGAATGATCTCCGCCACATCAAGTAAAGCAAATACAACTATTAATCTCGCGGCTACTGTTTTTGCCCAGGATGTCTATCGAAATGTATTGCGACCGCACGCTACGGAACGCGAACAAATTCTCGTCGCCCGGGTCTTTACATTGCTCTTTGGCGCAGGTACCATAGGCCTTGCGTTGATGGTTCCGCTGGCGGGTGGTATTGTCGAAGTAGTGCTGAGTATCGCCGCCATTGCCGGAGGGGCCTTGTTTGCACCGATTATCTGGTCTCTCTACTCGAAACGACAGACAGCGACGTCCGTCGTGACAACAACGATCATTGCTCTCACTGTGGGTCTTTTCTTCAAAGTGATTGCCCCGGTGCTGATTGGTTTTAAATTCAATCGTACGATGGAGACACTGGTAGGGGTAGGCCTGCCGTTGTTAGTGCTTGCCCTGTTTGAATACTACTATTATACCTCCAACCTCGAAGCTCCTGAGGCGGCACAATTTCGCAACCCGCCGTCGGAACCCAAAGCAATAACGCCGGCTCATGAGGCTGCCGAATCACAGAACGTTTTTGGTGTTACGGTGATCACGATCGCTGCCGCCGTCGTCGGACTCGGAATCTTTGCTTTGGGTATTGCCTCAGAAAATAATACGGTCGTGATGCTTGTCGGGGCGGTGATCTTCGTGCTTTCCGCAACGGGGTTCTTCAGGATACGGATGAGCAGTTCCCGGGAGGGTTAATTTTCAATATTACACGTGTTATTTCGTGCTGGTCTTCCTATAGAAGGACTATATCTGATTGATTGTCGGCGGGTAGTTCCCAGTAAGGCCTAAATAAGGCCGCAACGTTTTGGCTAGTGGAAGGCGGCGCGTGCCCAACCTGTAGGCTACTTTTTCCCAATCCTTTCCCAACGTTTTCCTAAGTCTCCCCCAGCCGTTCCCAGTCTTTTTCCCAGGTTCGCCCAGACGTTTCCAGTCGTTTTCCCAACATTTCCCAGACTTTCCCAGGCTCTCATGCTGAGACAATACGCTGCCGCGGCTGCGTTTAGCACTGCGTTGTTTGCCTGACTTACCAAAAACTTTGTCCGTGAGACCCAATTTTCGGTTAAGGGATAGGACGATGGTGACGTGAAAATAGTGGGTGCGGACGAACCCAAGTCAGGAATGCGACTGACCGCTGGCCAAGCAGGGGAGAAGACGGGGACCAGGCGCCTGACAAGTCACTATAACCTCACCATAACCTCACTGTAAGGTCACTGTAAGGGATTCATTTCCGGGTGACCGTTTAGCCCGTTTTTGTTATCTTGGTTAATACCTGTGATACAAAAAGGTAGCTATACGGTCATCAAGCGGGTTTGCAACATTGCAATGCTTGGTCCCGCGCCCTACGCATTCCGCCTCTTTAACCACGTCACAATCCTGTTCGTAGGCCCGCGAAACAATATGTAGGGAACAATTGCCAGGCAAGTTGCAACTGTGATCGACTCCAGCGGATAGAAATATGATGTGGCTTTCACTTTAAAGATCATGATCAACTGGTAAACGATATCAAATACTATCCCAACGGTGAAGATCTTACCAAAGTCTTTCCAGCCTTCTTTCGCGACATGAAGCCGCTGTTCTTTGGATACAACGAAGCGCCATAAAAATGGAACCGTTCCTTCTTTTGCATCCTTGAACGCTGCCCTTAACGCGAAAAACAATGATACACTTGGTTGAATAAAAAATCGAAGATTGAGTGGACCTTCTGTGCGTGCTATCAGGTTCTCAAAGTAGCGGGTGAGGATTTCTTGCATAGTATCAATATAATAAATCTGTATAATTGCTGCGATAAACAGATGTTGGTCATGAATGACAATTTGCTTCTGCTAAAAAGCCTGATGTCGGTTTTGTTCGTGGGTATTATCATTCAATGTACCAGCCAGGAGTCTGCCTGGTCAACAGAATACCCGGAACCGTTGCCCGATTCGGCAGCCTTGCGCTTCCTTCCTGGAATTGTGAGCCGCGATTCGCTCGACTTCAACTCAGCCTTTTCCCGCGATGGATCAAAATTTTATTTCGCCGGATCTGCAAAAGGAAAGTGGATCATATACATGAGTGAATGGAAGGAGGGCACATGGAATAAACCGGTACTGGCACCATTTACAGAACTCGATTATTCGCAGGCTGATCCTTTCGTCAGTGCTGACGGAACCATATACTACATTTCAAACAGACCTCGTAACGCTACAGGCCCCGCGGAAGATTTCGACATCTGGTATGTACGCCCTCAACGGGATGGGTCCTGGTCAAAGCCAGAAAATCTGGGGGCAGTAAATTCTGACAGCACAGAATACTATGTTTCTGTGGCCGACAATGGCAACGTCTACTTCGCGTCAAATAGAAAAGGGAGCCTTGGCGATCATGATATCTATATGAGCCGTTACGAACACGGGAAGTATTCGACGCCGGAGAACCTTGGTCCTTCGATCAATTCCTTGCAGATGGAGCATGATCCGATGATTGCGCCGGATGAAAGCTATATGATATTTACTTCTGTCGACAGGAATGATTCAAAGGGAAGCGGCGATTTGTATTACTCGCTGCGGAATGCTGATGGATCCTGGTCGCAAGCGAAAAATATGGGTAACAAGGTGAATACCGATACGTATGAATACTGTTCGTATGTTACGCCGGATGGAAAGTACTTATTCTACAGTTCAGAGTTTGATGTGAAGTGGATAGGTACAAGTCAGTTTTCGTGGATGACTCATTAGTGCATATAGAAGCTTGTCGCCGAAGCACAATGCTAAACATGGTTATAGTTCGATGACCATGCTTAAAACCTTAACGATTTCCTAAACATGGGGTGAAACTGGCAGCCTACCTTCACGTTATGAATACCAACCGCCGGAAATTTATTAAGCACGCTTCTCTTGGAAGCGTCGTCACGTCGCTGCTCCCCATCGTTCCTGCTGCAGGATCTTCCATAGATAAAGGAGCAAGGCGCGCGTTGAGAATAGCGCACATCACGGATGTTCATATTCTTGATCAACGCAACGCCGAAGAATCATTCGCCCTGGTCATTGCCGATATCAACGCATTGCCTGATCGCCCCGACCTGATCATCAACACGGGCGACACAGTCATGGACGAGAACAAACAAACTAAGGAAACAGTCTCGGCGCGATGGAGCACCTGGAGTAAACTAACGCAATCGAACAAGATCAAAATGTATAGTTCGCTGGGCAACCACGATGTTTGGGACGGACCCAACGAAAGCCTTGATACAGAGTATAAGAAAGAGAAACGATATGGTAAGCAGTGGGCGATGGAGATGTTGTCAATGCCAGAGCGTTATTATTCATTTGAGTCGAAAGGTTGGCACTTCATAGCCCTCGACAGTATCAACGGCAACGACGGTTATGGCCTGGATGATGCGCAGTTCGAATGGCTTCAGGGTGAACTTAAGGGTATCGATAACAACCGCCCGATATGCGTGTTTAATCATGTACCGATCATGTCAATTGGAGCGATGCTCTATCTCACTCAACGTACACCGATTGCCGACGTTAAGTTTCCTGCCGGCGACATGCATCTCGATCATCAACGGATCAAGAACCTGTTCTTTAAACATAAGAATGTTAAGCTGTGCCTGAGCGGCCATGTTCATTACATTGATTCGATCGAATACCTGGGGGTGAAGTATCTTTGTAATGGAGCCGTCTCCGGCAACTGGTGGCGCGATTCATTCGTGCTGGATGAATTCCCCCCGGTATATTCCATCATTGATCTCTACGAAGATGGATCGAGTGACTGCCGGAGTGTCTATTACAAGTATCAGGTATAGGACGACAGAGTCGTGCGTTTTTGTATCTTCCACGGTTATATCCAAGTACAGAAGAAACGTTTTAACGCACCCGATCATCATGAATACCAGAATTCTCTTAAGCGCCAGCGCCCTGGCTATGGGCATCGCCGGCATTATATTATCATTCGCTCCTTCAGAGATACTCAATGCAGCAGGTTTGCCTTATTCCCAGCTTGCATCTTTTATCCTGCAATGCGCAGGCGGGTTATACCTCGGTTTTGCAATCACCAACTGGATGTCACGGGGCGCTATAATGGGAGGGATCTATGCGAGACCGTTAGCCATGGGTAACTTCCTTCACTTCTTCGTGGGTGCAATGGCGTTGTTGAAACAAATCGGAAGTGTTGACCAGTATCCCTACGTTGTGTATGGATGCGCTGTGTTGTATGCTGTGTTCGCCGGAAGCTTTGGAGTTGTTTTGTTTACGCATCCGCTTAAGGAAGCAGAGAAAGCACGGTAACAAGTCTAGATGGTTGGAGTTGAACCAACGTGCACCCAGCTACAGGTTCGGAGCGGCGTCGATCATCGTTGCGGCGGTGGCTCTTGCTGACATTCTAAACAAAGCAAACTTGGAATTTTGAACAAACGCCCGGGGAGGGGCTGAATCTACCTTTGTATCAACAAAAAACAAAAGTACAATGGAAACAACGGTAGAAATCAACAACTACAATGGCGCACTGCAGAAACCACTTCACTCAGGATTCAATGCCGCATCGACCACCAACGAAGTTATCAGGGGCATTAGCCTTAACGGAAAGATCGCCATCGTAACGGGTGGCAATACAGGTATAGGACTAGAAACGACGAAGACGCTTGCTGCCGCAGGAGCGACGGTCATCGTTGCAGCGAGAGATCTTGAAAAAGCCAGAAAAAATCTGGCGGGTATACCAAACGTTGAACTGGAGGCAATGGACATGATGGATACCGGCTCAGTTGATTCCTTTAGCAAAAGATTCCTTATGTCCGAACGACCGCTGAATATTCTCATCAATAACGCTGGTATCATGTGGGTTCCGCTGCGGAGAGACAAAAGGGGCATTGAATCACAACTTGTAACAAACTTCGTGGCGCAATTTGAACTGGTGGCAAAGCTGTGGCCTGCCCTGAAGGCGGCCAATGGCGCCAGGGTTGTAAACGTCTCGTCGCAGGGACATCAGTTCGCACCATTCGATTTCGACGATCCGAACTTCGAACATCGCAGCTATGAAACACTGCATGGCTACGGCCAGTCGAAAACTGCAACCATTCTGTTCGCGGTGGAATTGGACAATCGCGGAAAGGACCAAAACATAAGAGCTTACTCTTTGCATCCGGGAGCAATTGGTGGTACCGAGCTGGCACGGGAGGCGCCGCTTGAGCTCTTTCAACAATTGGGTTACGTAGATGAAAACGGGCTGCTGCGCTCGGAAGTACTCGCGAGACTTAAGACCATTCCTCAGGGCGCAGCAACGACTGTATGGTGTGCCACGAGCCCAATGCTCGACAACATTGGTGGTGTGTATTGCGAAAATGTCGATGTTACATTTTTGAACAGAGGAGATGTTAGTCTTCAGCAGGACCATCCTTCGATACCAACCGGTGTTCGTGACTATGCTGTTGATGAGAAGTCAGCTAAGAAGCTCTGGAAACTGGCTGAAAAAATGACCGGAATTGAATTTGAAGTCAAATAACGCTTTGGGAACCTAAAACATAGGTTGGATTTTGAAGCCTTGAGTTCAAGGGCTTGTCTCAACGTGAAAATTGGGATGAGCCTTACGCCTGCTTCTTAACCAGGGTCGTCGGTATATAGCCGAAGTGCTTCTTAAAAGCAAATGAGAAATGTGAGAGGTCCTCGAAGCCGACTTCTAAATAGACATCAGCGGGCTTCTTTGAATATTGCGTGATTTGATAGTGCGCCAACTCCAGCCTCTTCGTTGTTAGCCACTTCTGCGGCGTTTCATTAAATGTTTTTCTGAAATCACGGTTGAAGGTAGAAAGGCTTCTGCCTGTTAAATAGCCGAACTTCTCCAGCGGCAAATTAAACATAAAGTGACTTTGCATGAACTTTACGAGGTCCACTTTGCCAGGCGTTTCGAAGTTGGCCAGGATGCCATCAATGTTATTGTCGATAGTACGGAGAATGGTTAGTGCTTCATTGATTTTCAACGATGCAATTTTTTCAGGGAAATCATCCTGCATGTCGAAGTATGGAACTAGCGACGCAAGACAACTTTGAAGCAGCGGATGCTTATCGAATTGATAGATCTTATCTGAAGCCGGGCGTGTATACTTAACGTCGAGATCCGAATAGAATTCACGAAGACGATCCATTGTTAAATGCATGGCAACAGTCTTGTGCGGAAAACCATCCTTAGGATAGTTCACTACCGTCACCACCTGGTTACGAGGGATGAGAAAGATGTCTCCCGCGTTAAACGTATAAGTGTTCCCCGCCTGGATAATTCTTGTTTCACCCGACATAAACCAAATCAACATATGATGATCAAAGTGGGCCTCCGTTTTGAAGAGCTCATCTTCAAATACGGAAAGTTTAATCTCGGGTGTTATGTATTTCGCTTTGAATTCCACAGCCATAGTGTTAAGACTAACCACTATTTGGTGATTTGTTTATTCAGGGGTAGAAATTACAAAATACTTTGGAGATGTAGCGGCCAATCGCGGGAGTACACATGTTATGGAGTTTTACATTTTGCGATAACTCCGCGTCAAAACGAAGCGCGTTTTGTGCTAATAGAGAAATGTCAGACTGCGCTTCGGTTTGTAGGCTAAGCAGAGGAGGAGGAGGAGGGATTACCCTCGGTGATCCCGTACGGGGGAGTGTCAAAAGCGCACAAAAAATCAAAGAGGTCGCTGCGCTCCTTTTTTTGTTTGTAGAATCCTCACTTGAAACGGAAACAGTTTCTGTGGCAATAGTGAATTTCTTTTGTGCCGTTTCAGTTCGTATTCATACAAACAAAAAAAGTCCATGCTATGCATGGACCTCTTTTCCTTTTGTGTGCTATTGCAGAGGAGGAGGGATTACCTTCGGTGATCCCATACGGGGGAGTGTCAAAAGCACACAAAAGTCAAAGAGGTCGCTGCGCTCCTTTTTTTGTTTGTAGAATCCTCACTTGAAACGGAAACAGTTCTGTGGCAATAGTGAATTTCTTTTGTGCCGTTTCAGTTCGTATTCATACAAACAAAAAAAGTCCATGCTATGCATGGACCTCTTTTCCTTTTGTGTGCTATTGCAGAGGAGGAGGGATTCGAACCCCCGGAACCTTGCGGTTCAACGGTTTTCAAGACCGCCGCATTCGACCGCTCTGCCACTCCTCTGTAGCCAAAATCAGCTAAAAACAGCCTTTTTGCTGGTTTTGGGACTGCAAATCTATACCATTCTGCGCATTCACCAAATGCCGCGGCCAAGAATTGTTTTTATGCCTTTATTTAAGCAAAAACACACTTCCAGGCACCCACTCGGCCATATAGTATAAATTTTGTCTTGTTAGCTTCAGCTCAGCAACGGGCACGGCATTCCATTCTTAATTCTTAACTCTTAATTCTTAATTATTCTTCCCTCGTACAAAACCTTGTCCTCTGGCGTAACGACCTTCAAAAAATATAACCCCGCCTTTATCTCGCTGAAATCAAGCTGAGTGCTGGCTGACTCGATCACCATGTTTAGCACTTCCTTTCCCATCACATCCTGCAGTAGCACCTTGAAAGGCAGCGTAAAATTTTCATCAACATTAATGTTTAGTGCCGACTGTACTGGATTAGGATAAACGTCGACGCCGTGGGCGATCTTTTCTATCGCTGTAATTACGGTGATGTCAACTGTGAATTGCCTGGTGCCGACCGATATCCCATCAGTTGCCCTTACAGTGATAACCGCCTTGCCTACCTTCAGTTCCGGAACGATAGTGAGTGTGTTGCC
The DNA here is from genome assembly GCF_037203685.1 of Chryseolinea sp. T2. Lineage (NCBI taxonomy): Bacteria > Pseudomonadati > Bacteroidota > Cytophagia > Cytophagales > Fulvivirgaceae > Chryseolinea > Chryseolinea sp. T2. The sequence goes on along the minus strand of NZ_JBBCAU010000003.1, from coordinate 931,700 downwards.
CTCTATACGGAGATTACTATTCTTGACCACGGACTGGTTATCCGACGTTACTCCAAGAATGATACTTTCTGCCGGGCTATCAGGGTCAGATATTGAAAGCGTAACCGGCGGAATTGGCTGCGTCTTTTCAACACTGATGTCCTCAATCTCACCAATAAAAGGAGCATCGTTTACTGACCGAACGACAATCTCAATGCTTGCTGTGTGTTTACTGTCGGTTGCCTGGCCATCATCTGCCGTGAGCGTGAATTGCCAGGTGCCCGATGCATCCTTAACCGGCGTGAGTTTGATTGTCCCGGTGGCCTGATCAAGTTCAACAGTAATGTTGGTCACCTCTGCCGGCGTTAACGTCCATGTAATAGTCTGCGATTGTTCGTCAGCTGGAATTGATATAACAGGCACGATAGATTGTACTTCAAAGTCTTCGTCTAATGTCAGCTTTAATGGAATGGTAAATACGGGAGCATCATTCACTGGAGTGAGATTAACTTTTGCCTGGTAAACAACGTCCGAGCTGTCTCTTCCATCGCTGAAATAGAAACTGAAGGGATGAAGTCCATTGTCGTCTTTAGCGGGTATATATAAGAGCGTGCTCAAAGCGCTTCGCGCAATCCGCTGCCCTGCAGTAACTGAAGCTGTGCCAAGTTTCAAAGCTCCCCGCTGAGGAAGCGCGCTTACGTAGATGGAGACGAACATGTCATCGACGTCCTGATCGGTGAACTGGTCGGCGAAATCCTGCTCAGTAAATTTGACCTCATGGTCTTCCACACCAGTCTTTGCAATGTCGGCTCCGCGCGGTCTGAAGTTAGATGTGATTGTAGCAGCATCGCTATATGCGGAATAGCCGTTCTCATTCATAGCACGCACCCGATAAACATATGCTGTGCCTTCGGTGAGGTTGTTATCATAATATTCGGTATCATCAGCGTCAAGAGTGTCCAGCACGTCGAATGTGGATGCAGATGCAAGTTTCCGTTCGATTGTGTACGCCGTTTCCACGTTGGAATTGTCGTCCCAGGTAATGATCATGCGGGCTGCATGAATCTCTAAAGCACCGACATTTGCTGGTTTTGCGGGAAGAACAACCTTCAAGGAGTCATAGCCCGACGACTTTGTCGCATCGACGGCATAGATGCGATAATAGTAGGGAGTTTCCGCTACGAAAGCGAAGTTGTCAGAGTACGTGGTTGTATTGGCCGCAGGTGTCGCGCGTGTAGCGAAGCCGGTATTGGGACTAAGCGATCGTTCGATCCGGTATGACGTTTCAATTCCCGAATGATCGAGCCAGGTTAGCTTGACATGAGTCTCGTCTACAATCTCTGCCTTCAATGCCTCAGGTCCATTCAGCTGATGAAAGGCCTTTGCTGCTGTAAACAGAGATCCTGTACCAGTTCCATCGATCGCCTGTACTGCCCAGGTATAATTTCCTTCCGGCAGATTAGACAACTCGATCTTTTGTGAATGTCCATTCGGAGGATTAGACGTTGTAATATATCCGGTAGAAGGATTTGCTCCGGGCACTACAACTTTCACCGCCCCACGCTGAAGCCAGAAGTTATAGGATAGGGCCGCCGTTGGCGTTTGCACATCGGAACCACCGGGCCACTTTAGTTTTACCGACTTGCGATAGAACTTCTCTGAAAGCCCGGCCAGCAGCGGAGCCGTTGGTTTGGTATTTACAGCAAAAGCAGCATTGCGCAGGGTGTTCCTGAGTATTCCGGTAACCACGCCTGTACTGCGTCGCCCCATGTAAGCAATGTCAAGGTCGCCGTCGTTGTCAAAGTCGCCGAAGTCGATCGAACTGTATGACAGACCCTCAGGCACAAGGTCTTCCTCCGTGAACGTTGAATCACCCTGATTCAAAAATCCTTTAAGAATATATTCGTCATCAACGACCGAAGTCCCCTGCCCGGACAACACGATGTCCAGCAGGCCGTCATTGTTATAGTCAGCCCATTGAGTTCCTCCATGACGGTTCAGAGCAACATAATAGAGGTTCAGTTCGTCCATCCATTTCAGTTTGCCACCATTGTTCTGAAATACGTCTGTCGTGATCGTGCCATCGGAGCGAACCCCGCCAACCAGAAGGTCCATTTGTCCATCACGATCGAAGTCCCCCCAGTGCAAATCTCCATTTTTAATTTCAGGAAGCGATTGACTGTTATCAAGTGTAAAAGTTGAATTGCCATTGTTGATGTACAGCTCTGTGTGACTGGAATTGCTCCTTCCTACAGAGGCGATCGCAGCATCTACGAAGCCATCATGATTTACGTCAGCCCAATCAATCGCGCAGTTGGAACAACCGGGAAGACTTGTGGTGGTGAGTTGTGTAAATGATGGACCATCATTCCGGTATACGAGCACCTTGTCAGCAACGGGAAGGGTACTATCGTCTGTTCCGGTTATGATGATGTCAGGATCTTCATCGTTATCAATGTCTGCGAACGAAGCACCCGAGTTCATCAGCCCGGCGAACGAGGTCTGCAATGAAAAGCTGAATGAACCATTGTTGAGATATAACTCCGAAATATTGGCAGCAACACCACGTCCCGAGAGTAATACATCCGGATCTCCATCTTTGTCGAAGTCGCCTAAAGCAATTTCACCGTTCCGAAGGTCGGGCAGAGCAGTTGCTCTCAACACGAAGGCACCTGTATTGTTCTCATATACGCGCGTGCGAAACGTGTTTTCATTAGCCTGTCCTGAATAGATCAGGTCGAGGTCGCCATCGTTGTCAAGGTCGCTCCAGCTGATACGGCCATCATAAAGCGGATCCAAACCAGCAGAAAATTCCTGGAATGATTGCGCCGGTGACAAAAGAGGAAAGGCACAGGATAGTAGCGCGACCGCGAAGTAGAGTTTCGGCATCAATGGGGAATTTAGCTGTTGGGGTATTCTGAATCGTAATGGGCACAACGGCCGTCTCAAAGTTAATCGCCGTTGCCGGTTCCTGGTAACTCGGTAAAGCGAATAATGCTAATTATAGCACTGTCGAAAAAACAAACAAGGCCCTGCTAGGGCCCTGCGTAATTTGCTTTAAATGAAGTTTCTGGTCCTGCCAGCTAAACTGGGAAACGCTACTTAGGTGTAACCGATGCGGTTTCGCGTTGCTCCTCAACATAATCAACAAACACCTTCTTAATATCGCGATCATCGATACGGAGATTTCTCGAATATGCATCAAGTTCCAAAAGAACAATGCGCTGATCGGCTAGCGTTGTCCTGAACTTCTCAATGTCTTTGTCAAATTCAGGGCCGCGTCGTTGGGCCTTCAGTGCATACTTGCGCGCGAAGTCGTCGCCTGCTCCCTGGATCTTGTTGCGCAGGTCGATAGTGATCTTGATCTTCTCAAGGATACCCTCCTTCGAACGGCCAATTACTTCTGTCGCTTCAAGTGTTCCGAAAGTAAGTACTGTTGTGCCGCCTACGCCCGCAATGATCTTGGCGCTTTGAACATCATCAACAACGGCAGGCGTCGCTCCCGTCACCGCTCCGAGTGATGCGTTAACAATCGAACGGTTCTTCTTTCCCTTCTTAGCTTTCTTGTAGTCGCTGTTCAGATTCTTTTGGTTCTGATCAAGCTGCTGGATAAGGATAACCGCATCGGTAAGATTGCTGCGATACTTTTGGAACTGATGAGCATCCTTCTTGATTAGATTCTCAGCGTCGCTTACCCGCACCGTTACCTTTCGCTGTGTGCGGTTGTTGGACTTGTCAAGGGCAAAAATTACAAGGTCCGTTTTAACCGGCGGCTGAGTGTCTTCCACGAAATCATAGCCAGGGCTCCACGTGAGTTCGTACTGCAAAGGTGTATTCTCTTTCAATATCGCCTGGGGTATACGCTTGTCGCTGGTGATAAGGCCAACGGTCTTTGCATCATCGTCACCGTTTGGATCGGAGACATAGATCTTCAGGTTAAGGATTTCATCTTCTTTGATCGAGAATATCGAGTCGCCGGGTACGATCATGATGTCTGGCGGAAGGTCAAGCTGTGTTTGCGCAATGCGGAGCTTGCCCGTAGTTTCAAGTTTGTCCGGCTGGTCCTGAACTGTGAACTCAAGCACCAGTGGACTGTTTTTCAGGGCCGCAAACTGAGTTCGCGACGGCTTCCAGGTGAATGATCCCTGTTGAGAAAGGGCTGTTCCTTCCGGCATCACCACCAGGTTCGATCGGAATACGAGCGGATCGCCATCCGGATCGTACACCAGTTCAGAGGGTATCTGATAAGTATTTGCCGACGACTGTCTTACATACAGTACCGGCAACTCCTCCACTACTGGCGGGCGGTTAACATGTCGCAGAATGAAAGTAACTTCTTTACGCTCGCGTTTGCCATCAGCAAATGCCTGTTGGAAGATGACGTTTACATCGCGGGTCTTCTGAACCCGGTCTACCAGGTCGAACGACGGGGTCCAGTCAAACAATCCGGTACTGTCGAGTTGCATTCCCAATCCATCAGCGCCTTCAAGACTGTAGTATATCTTAGCACCCTGATGAGTGGATTTCACCTGGAAACGAACATGCTTTCCTTCGTTCACCACATTCCAACCGGTACTATCGGGAAAAATGAATGATGGAGGAGCGGTTTGAGCGTTTTGGCAAAAAGCTGAAGAGCCCGCGCAAGCGAGCAAAGCCATCAAAAAGGGATACTTCACGTCAATTAGTTTAAAAACGAGCCGTAAATTTACCAAGACCGTAACTTTATTGAATGCCACAAATCAAAAAGAAGGGAGCACAAAGCGACTTTTTCGGTGATGTGTATGAAGTCGTGCGACTTATCCCCAAAGGCAGAGTCACAAGTTATGGCGCTATCGCTCACTATCTGGGTCTTAAATCCAGCGCGAGAATGGTCGGATGGGCTATGCACACGTGTCCGAAAGGTGTTCCGGCTCATCGGGTCGTGAACAGTGCCGGTATGTTGTCTGGCAAACATGCGTTCAAAACGCCCACCACGATGGAGCTATTGCTCAAGAAAGAAGGCGTTAAAGTGCAGAACGATAAAATTCAACGCTTCAAGGATATTTTCTGGGATCCCGCAAAAGAACTGGAGTTATAGTGGCGGTTTCCGTCGGTAATCAACTATGAAAAAGAGTCCCACAAAGCGCCTCTTTTTCGATTAGAGAATCAAGTCTCCCAAATCAGGAACATTTCCTTTCCTGATAGCTCAAATTTCAATGATTTCGACTGTTCGGCCTGGTGGCATACCGTTGGCAATAGGCATATCGTCCGCGACCTGATAAAAAAACTTAAAAGGGTCGCTGAACACAGAGGCTACAAGACGGAAGTGAAGCCACCGTCGAATGGCCAGGTGTTCGATGATGATGGCCTTGTGCACAACATTTTTTGCGGGACAATACCACCTGCGCTTGTGATCACAAGGCTGTCGTCGCCGGACAGCTCGCTAAAGCGGGACTAGCTAAAGCGGGACTAGCTAAAGCGGGACAAGCAACCTCAAGTGCAAAGGCACTGAAAGGTTTAAAAACGAGGCACTAACAACAGGAAGAACAGCTCGCCAGATGGGCGGGCTTACTTCCAAACCTGGCTGAGGATGTCACTGACTTCCCGCCTATAAAGATTACATAGTGGGTTGGTTTTTAATCGGGAATCAGGCCGCTCTTAACCGGGCGGCCCTTCCTTAACAATCCAAAAAAGAAACTGCTGTCTGCAACCGTAAAATGAGACCATTTACGAACAGACACGAAGGCAAAGTGGGTTGGTTTTTAATCTAGGAAACAGGTCGTTCTTTCGGAGGGAGGGGCGGCCTTTCCTTTTTTACATCTATTCACCCGAACACTTCTCTCTCACTCTCACTCTCACACTAACACTTCACTCTCACTCTCACTCTCACTCTTCCCCACTCTCACACTCCACCCTCACTCTGTCTTCCCGTGTGCTACTCCAATCGCACGTTTAATCTTCTTCCAGTCCGTACTACTATCAACCGTGCAATCAGCTCCGAGAATAAACTGCGGGGGAGCTTCACTGAGTACACGTCTCACTTCGAGATCAATCTGTTCGGGAGTTCCATTAGTAATTACTCCGTGACGATCCATGCCGCCCATGTTAGGACGCTTAAATATTTCAGAGACTTGCTGCCATGAGAGTTCTCTTTCTTTCAACCGCGTATTGCAGTTCACAACCTGTCCCGGATAATCGAATACCGCGTCATAGTTTGAATAGGGAGCAACGTAGTCGCATACGTGAAGAATGTTGAATGGACATTTTGAAGTCACCTCACGCATAGCAACAAGATCTGAAGGCTTGATGTATTTGAGGAAGATATCGGGATCGCTAAACTCTCCGCTGTCGGATCCCTGCGTTGACATATAGAAGCCATCAACGCCAAGCTCAATACATTTCCGAACGAAGATCAGCTGACTTTCGACCAAAGCATCAAGACCTTTCTTTACCTGCTCCGGATCTTCATGAAGATGTTTCCAAAGCGTTGTATACGATGATAGCTGGCCAGCCCACATGTAAGGCGAATAGATGGTCATGATGATCAAGGCTTCTTTCTTTGCCTGCTTCACGATCTCTTTCACTGCTACAAGCTGAGGCTCATAAAAATCAACCTTGTTTGCCTTGACCTTTGACCAGTCTGATGGCTTTTGGATGAAATCGACCGGCTGATACTGCTGTTCATACTGGATCTTTACGAAGTCCATATCGGTGAATCGAAAATACTCCAGGTGTTTCTTCGCTGCAGCCATGCCGACGTGATGCTGCTCATCGAAATGAAGGAAGAATGCGGCGGGCGTGTATCCAGGCTGAGGCTTACCTTCAAGCCACTGTAGCATGCGATCACGTTTACTAAGAGCGGCTCGTGCGCCAAAAGAGGGTAGTTGCCGCGCGGTGAGCAAACAGCCGGTCGCTAACAGCGAAGCTTTGAGGAATGCCTTTCTTTTCATTGTAAATTCTGAGGAGATTGAATTTACTTGTTTTTGGATCGATGACCATGCTCCCGAAAAATATTATTGGTCTCGACTTAGGATTGGCTGCTGCAACGTGAATGAATGGCCTTTGCTCCGGCCCGTAACTCACTACTTACTTGATACCTAATTTTCGAAGATTAGCCTTTCGGATATACTCGCGTACTGCATTTGAAATATCGATTGCAAGGCCAATGGAAGTGCATACACCTACGAACATCAGAAACGGACCAATGGAGTGTTTGTGTTGCATACCCAGGTATCCCAGATAGATCACAAATATTACCGCCAGGGTGGCAACGATCAGGTTCTTCATGATGATCAAAAAGTTATTCGCAAACTTAGTGAGACAGCGTGCTTGTTGAAGTACTTATTCGGTCGGGGTAACTGTGACAGCCGTCGAAATGACAAATACGGATATGAATGTCCGTATCGCGAGAGGCGAAGGTGAATGCAATTTGGCATGGGAAGCCTGCGTTCGGACCATCAATCATGCTCACCACTGAAAGCGCTCCGTATAATCAGTCATGCTCCCTCTGCAAGTTCTGCTCGCATGGCGAAATATCGTTCGCCGTAGCTTTTATACTATCATCGAAGTGGCTGGTCTCGCACTGGGGCTTGCCTGTTTCTTCATCGTGCTTCTCTTTGTTGAAAAGCAATTTAATGCCGATACGTTTTTCACTGATCATGACAAGATCTATCGGATCCTGAATCACGAACAAGGATCGGGAAATCGCTATTCGGGAGGAGCTTCAGCTATTGCACATCACCTGCACGAAGAGGTTGCTGAGGTGGCGGACATCGTAAGGCTTTGGTATCCCTATAGAAATTACTCAACGCGGGGTATCATTCGGTACAATGATATAAGCTTTTACGAAGACAATGTGATTGAGGCCGATTCAAACTTCTTTCAGTTCTTCGACTTTCGATTCGTACAGGGAAATTCTTCAACGGCACTTCGGCATAGAGATGCTATCGTGTTGAGTGAACGTGCGGCCAGCAAGTTGTTTCCGGATGGCGATGCGTTGGGTAAAATTGTTGGCCTGGATGAAGAACGCTCATTGATCGTTACGGGAGTGGTGAACGTACCAGTTGGAACCCATTTGTCGTTTGACTATCTCCGTCCCGCCCATCGCCTGCCATCTCAGTTGTATGTGTGGGCACAGACGCTTGCGTTTACCTACGTGAAAGTGCCGGATAAAAAGGATGTGCCTTCGGTTCAGCGTAAAATTGACGGGATCGTATTAGCGCATGCAACAGAGGCTGATGCCGAATACCTGAAAAGCTATGACCACCTTTTGCAACCGCTGAACGAAATCACGACGACAGTTCTCCAGTGGGACATAGTTACAGCACATGCGGCATCGCAGCTTTGGGCGATACTCGCTATCGCAGTATTTATTTTGGTTTTGGCTATTGTCAATTTTGTGAATCTGGCAACCGCGCTCACCACCGAGCGCATGAAGGACTCTGGTATTAACAAAATTCTTGGAGCATCTCGATGGCACCTCATTCTTTCGTTCTACGTGGAGTTTCTGCTCATAACCATCATTGCAGGGTTGGTTGCAATGGCATTGATCTTAGGCGTAATGGAACCTTTCAATGTGCTGGCGGATGTTCACCTTCAATGGAGAGATCTCTTCACTGCTGAGTTTTTAACGATCTTCGTGAGTGTCTTGTTGATCACATCATTTCTTTCAGGAATATATCCAGCCTGGAGGCTTTCGCGGTTCGGTGCTGTTCAGTCGCTCACTCAGACGCTTAAGCCTACCGTTGCTGAACGCACGATGCGTCAAACGCTTGTCGTGTTTCAATTTGTGATCTCACTCACTTTGCTGGCGGGAACCATTGTCGTGAACCGACAGATACGTTTCATGCAGTCGGCGGACCTTGGTTTCAACCAGCAAAACATTTATGTGCTACGCATACCGTCCGCTGCCTACGCGCCGGCGCGCCAACTGCGTCTTGCTCTCTCGTCTCATCCGCAGATAAAAGCCATTGCCGGCGCGTCGGGGTTGATCGGTGGCGAGCCGGGATCAGATACGTTTCATCCGGATCATATGCCAGACCAAACACCGGATACCTTTGCAAAGAACATCGCCATCGATACGGCATTTCTCCGTCTGATTGGCGTGCCATTGATCGCTGGCCGTAATTTTCAGTGGCATAACGTTGCAGATATGCGCACATCATACATCCTGAATGAAACCGCTGTCAGGCAGTTTCAGATGAAGGACCCCATCAATGCCAACTTCCGTCGCAGCGGAGATCTACAGGGAAAAATAATCGGCGTAATGAAGGACTTCCACTTTGCTAAGATGAGCGAACGAATCAATCCAATGGTTTTCTATTTCGATACGTTGAGATCTCAACGCTATATGATGATCAGCATTTCCGGAAGCCCATCTACGGCAGTTAGTAGCATTGAAGAAGCCTGGGCCCGCTTCCTGCCAGAGTATCCGATGGAAGGTTTCTTTCAGGATCAATACTTTAATAATCTCTACAAACAGGAGCAACAGGTGTCGAGCATAGCGGGAATCTTTGCCGTGTTGGCATTGATTTTGGCAAGCATGGGACTTCTTGGAATATCTTCCTTCATAATTCTTAAACGCGAAAAAGAGATTGGTATCAGAAAGGTAATTGGTGCCACGGCAGCTGGCATAGTGTTTCTGCTGTCGGGTGGCTTCTTACGGATGATCTTCATTGCATTTGCAATCAGCATCCCGTTAACGATCATACTCATGCAGCAATGGCTGAATCAATATGCTGTCCGTATCGATGTAGGATGGATAACATTCATTGTTGCAGGCGGAGTTACGGTTTTTACGTCTGCGGTTGCTATTGGCTGGCAGGCCTTAAAGGCGGCCATGCAAAATCCTGTGAAAGCACTAAGGCGAGAGTAATTCCCGTAGAAACTTTTGATCATTAGCAACGGAATGATAATGATCGAAGTCCCTAACGGGATCCAAATATTAACTACTCAGGACTCACTACTAACGACTAAATACTCATATGCCATGACCAAACTTAACCGTCGTCAGTTCATCTCCATTGCCACGCAGCGATCCGGCATTCTCGCTGCATCGCTATGGCTACCCGATCTTATGCTGAATGGAAATCCGGCGCGGGCGGAAGGAGCTCCCATTCAATCGCTCTATGTAAACATTCATCCGGATAATCGCGTCGTCTTCAATTTGCCGAAGCAGGAGATGGGGCAGGGGATTAGTACTGGTTATGCTATGATCTTTGCTGACGAGCTTGGTGCGGATCTGGAACATATGGAAATCATCAACGCTGATTACAGTCGATCCTTCTCACTTGCCATGCAGGGGATTACAGGTGGAAGCTCTTCGACATCTATTGGCTGGCAGCCACTTCGGAAAGCAGCAGCAGAGCTCAGAATCCGCCTCCTTGCTGCGGCGGGCAGGTATTGGAAGGAATCACCAGATGGCTATACGACACGGGGATCGCGTGTTATCGATCCGGTGAAAAACAGAAGCATCACGTTCGGTGAGCTGATCTCTTTTGTATTGCCGGAAGAAAAGATCAATGTTGTGCTGCGGCCAGCGTCGGAGTTTCAGTACATCGGTAAACCCTTACCGAATGTTCGCATTGGTGCGATCGTATCCGGACGCCATCAATACGGTATGGACGTCGCGTTGCCTGGAATGCTCTATGCCTCAATTGAACGTTGTCCTGTGTTCCTGGGTAAAGCAACCAGCATTGATGATAGCGCGGCGCGAAAGGTGCCGGGTGTAGTTGATGTATTTCCTCTGGAAGGCTTTCGTCGTGACGCTGCTTCTGAGAACATGAGTCCGTCGTATCTCTATACAGTTCAGGACGGAGTTGCTGTGATCGCTACCAATAGCTGGGCGGCCATCCAGGGCCGGAAAGTATTGAAAATAAACTGGGACTACGGTAAGCATGGAGCAGCAAGCGATCAGCGCATTAACGCTTTGCTGTCTTCATCCGAAGCGAAGGACGGGCGAAAGATATTAGACGCTGGTGTTTTACGCGAACGTCAACCCGGAGATCGGCGGATCGATACAAGCTACGATATAACGTTTCAGGCGCATGCGCTGATGGAGACACTCAATACCGTATGTGATGTTAAGGCAGATTCGTGCGAAGTATGGAGTGGACACCAGTTTGCCAAACGTATAGTGGAACAGTTGTCTCCGATACTCTCCCTTTCGGCTGATCGCATCAACGTCCATGTCCTGCCCTCCGGAGGGGGAAGCGGTCGCCGATGGGAAGCGGACTTTGTTGTGGAGGCGGCACTGATTTCAAGACATGCTGGCAAACCCGTTAAATGCTTCTGGACCCGCGAGGATGAAATTCGCCACGACTATTATCACGCCTGCGAGCGGCACCTTGATGAGGTGACACTCGATTCAGCGGGAGACGTAGTTGCATGGCATGGAAAACGACTCACTTTCAATAATGTCTTCCTCGAAGACACCTGGAACCCCTACATGGATTCCGTGCCATCGCGAAGTCTGTCGCTGGTAGAGCTCGAATCACCCGTGCAAGTAGGCCCATGGCGATCGGTGAATCCTCATCGCAACACATTCTCACGGGAGTGCGCGGTCGATCGCATAGCCGCGGCGTTGGGACAAGATCCGTTGGATTTCAGAATTGCTTGGTTGAAGAAAGACCTGATAGTTCCTTCAAATGAAAAGAATCCTTCCGAATGGTTGAAGAAGGCTTCCGGCGATCGTCAGGCGCTGGTTCGTGTCCTGGAAAGAGCGAGAGAACTATGGCCTGGTAAAGGGAAAGGTGCGGGCGTTGCCATCACCACAATGCATAGCACGTGTGCGCATATCGCTCACGTTGAAATAATGAATGGCAGGCCGTTGCTAAAAAGAGTGGACGTGATTGTTTATTGTGGCACCGCCGTTAACCCCTCTATCGTAAAGGGCCAGTTTGAGGGTTCAATCGTGTGGGCACTGCAGGCAGTTTTGTATGGAGGCGTACATCTGAAAGACGGCCGTGTCGTCCAGTCTAATTTTAACGATTATAAGATGGTGCGTATAAATGAGGTGCCTGAAATCGAAGTACACATCATAGAAAGCAACGATCCGCCCCGGGGTACCGGCGAACCAGGGGTCCCACCGCTTGCGCCGGCGATGGCCAATGCGATCTATTCACTCACGGGCAAGCAACCTGCCGCGATTCCTTTTGATTGGGCTTAAGAGTGGCAGTCGGCGTTTACTATGCCCCTCAGCTGACAACTGCTTTGGCCGAAGGTGCCTTCGAAACCAGCCATAGGCCGAGGAATGTAATCGCTCCATTAATGAGCAACACTTCGAGTCCTATCTTATAACCACCAAACCACGATTCAGAATTTAAGCTGAGGAGGTATGATAACGCAGGCGATGCGAGACACACGAACGGAACGAGCTTGTCATTCACGACCCGCTTCGTAAAAATTCCAAATGTGAACAAGCCCAGTAGCGGGCCATAGGTGTAACCGGCAATATTCAACACAGCATCAATGACCGATCGCTCATTGATCTCTCTGAAAATGACAATGATCAAAAGGAAAAGCAACGAGAAGCCTACGTGTACAATGAACTTCTGCCGCCGTTTCGTCGCTTCGTCTTTGTGCTTGAAATCAAGAAAGTCTATACAGAAGGAAGTCGTCAGTCCTGCGAGAGCAGAATCTGCACTGGCATACGACGAAGCAATGATGCCAAGCAGGAAGAATATTCCAACGCCAAGTCCAAGCTCATTCAATGCAAGCCGCGGGAACAGTTCATCAGAAGCTGCCGGAATCGGAAGATTGAACTTCGCAGAATACAGATACAACAAGGCACCAAGGATCAGAAACAAAAGGTTAACCGTTACAAGCGTAAGGCTGAACCAGAACATATTCTTCTGAGCTTCTCCCAAATTCTTGCAGGTAAGATTCTTCTGCATGATCTCCTGATCGAGACCCGTCATTGAAATAGTAATGAAAGCCCCGCCGAGGAATTGTTTCCAAAAGAACATTGGCGAGTTCGGATCGTCTGTATAAAACATTCTCGCATACTGACTCGACTTAATAGTGGAAAGCATCTCCGGAACCGTCATGCCGAGCTTATGAGTGATCTCCCATACGGCAACGCAAACCGCGGTCACCAGAAATAGAGTTTGAAAAGAATCCGTCCAGACAATGGTTTTTACTCCGCCCTTGAAAGTGTAGATCCATATAAGAACGATGGTGGTAGCGACCGTCACGATAAAAGGTACATGCCAGACATCGAACAGGAAGAGCTGTAGAACGGTGGCTGCCAGGTAAAGTCTTAAGGATGAACCGATTGTGCGGGACACGAGGAAAAACGCAGCTCCGGTTTTATAAGACCAGAAGCTGAAGCGCTGTTCCAGAAAGGTATATATCGAGATGAGGTTCAGCCGGTAGTACAAGGGAAGAAGAATTCCCATGATCACCCAGTATCCAAGTAAGTACCCGAGGACAACCTGGAAATAGCCGAAACCGACTTTCCCAACGGCTCCGGGTACAGAAATGAAAGTTACCCCCGACAGAGAAGAACCGATCATTCCGAAGGCAACGAGATACCAGGGCGATTGGCGGTTAGCGGTGAAGAATGTGTTGGTGTCGGCTCCGCGGCTCGTAAAATACGAAATGGCGATGAGGGCGGCGAAGTAGACGATCAGGATGGAAACGACGAGGAATGGAGACATGCCAGCGCAAAAAAGTGAATATCAAAGAATCATGTAAATCCGGGAAAATCCAAATCCGAGGTTCGATTCCAGGCCAGTTAGTGACAGAATGACACGCTGAATTTGAGGCGTCTCTTATGTAGACCCTCAATAATCCCTTGACCGAAGGTCAATGAAACCTACACAAAACCTCTGAATGAGCTTCGCAACGGGAAAAACTGCTCCAAACCACACTCAAAACTGTCCAAATGTCAGGATAGGTCCTCAGGGAAGCCCTGGAAAAAAACACCAATCTTAGGTTCGATCTGATTTATACGTCGCCTCATTTTCTCACAGGTTCCGGGAAAGGCCACGGGCCGTGGATCGATCTGAAGGCCTGAGGTCAATCAGTAACCGGTCGAAACTCCTATCCTTAATCTTTAAAGTTTTTGAACCGGAAGGCATCGGTTTCTGTTCCGTGAAAGCCCTAAATTGGGTATCTTTGTTGTTCCTTAATCCTTTGTACAATGAGACCCAGCTATCAGGAAGATGTAATGGAAGATGTGCTGGAAGTAGTGGAGACTACCGACGCCATGGACCTCGTTGTTTTCAACGACGACTATAATACTTTCGAACACGTAATCAACACGCTTATACGCGTGTGCAAGCATACAGCGGAGCAGGCAGAACAGTGCACCATGCTTATCCATTACAAGGGCAAATGCACAGTAAAGACAGGCGCTTATGACTTCCTGCGTCCCATGAGAGAATCGATTTGTGAAGCAGGCATCGACGCGAAGATCATATAATCTGTAGACTATCTAAACTCATTGGATTATCCTTCCCGACTTATTGAAAACGCGGTTAACCAGATCGCGAAACTTCCCGGCATAGGTAAGAAGACGGCATTGCGTCTTGTGCTTCACCTTATCCGTGAAAAACAGGAGAACACTGCTGCGCTTACCGATGCGCTGAATACATTACGCACCAACATTCGCTTCTGCTCAACCTGCCACAACATATGCGATGGCGATGTGTGTTCTATTTGCAATAGCCATAAGCGCGACCGTGCAATCCTTTGTGTTGTTGAAGACGTAAAGGATGTGATGGCCATTGAGAACACGGCGCAGTTCAATGGACTATATCATGTGCTCGGAGGAGTGATCTCGCCAATGAATGGTGTTGGTCCCTCTGATATCAAGATTGAAACACTCGTTGGCCGGGTAAGCTGTACACCATGTGAAATCAGGGAGGTGATCCTTGCATTGAGTCCCACCATGGAGGGCGACACCACTGCCTTCTATATCAACAAACGACTGAAAGACATTTCATTAAAGGTGAGCGTGATCGCCCGCGGTGTGCCGGTTGGAGGCGATTTGGAGTACGCGGATGAGATTACACTGGGGCGGAGTATACTGGGCAGAACGCTTTTTAATTGATAATTGACAATTGATAATTGACAATTTTGGAGGGCCTTGCGGCCCTTTTTTGTTGTTGCCGGGTTGTGTACAATTGTGAAGAGGGAGAGGCGAACGTGTGTTCGATCGAATTTTATATTGGTCACCCGCTAACCATTGGTTGCGCGATCCGTGTAATATCACTGGTTTAGAGGGGCCGCCAGGGCCCCTATTAATTATCAATTGTCAATTGTCAATTATCAATTATCAATTGTCAATTCTCGATTATAATTGTTTTCTTTGCCGCCGCTAAAATTTATCAACCATGAAACTTTCTGACCGCATCGAAGCCATTCAGGAATCTGCAACATTGGCCATGGCCGCAAAAGCACGCGAGTTCAAGCAAAAAGGAATCGACGTGATTGGCCTCAGCCTTGGCGAGCCTGACTTTAAAACACCTCAACATATATGCGAGGCCGCTAAGAAAGCGATCGATGAAGGTAAGTGGTTTGCTTATCCTCCTGTTCCAGGATATCAGGATCTGCGCGAAGCTCTTGCTGCAAAGTATCAGAAGGAAAACAACGTTCCGTATAAGGCAGAGAACATTGTCGTGTCAAACGGCGCGAAGCAATCCATCGCCAATGCCATGCTTGCTCTTTTGAATCCTGGCGATGAATGTATCGTGTTCTCCCCGTACTGGGTTAGCTATGATGCCCTGGTTCGACTTACCGAGGCCACTCCAGTGATCATCAAAGGTGGAATTGAAAACGACTTCAAAGTGACAGCTGCTCAACTCGAGAAGGCCATCTCTCCAAAGACGAAGATGATCATCTTCTCTTCACCTTGTAATCCAACGGGGTCGGTATTCTCACGCGCTGAGTTGAAAGCTATTGCTGATGTCGTTCTAAAGCATAAGGACCTCCTCATCATTGCTGATGAGATCTATGAGCATATCAACTACACTGGCGAGCAGGTAAGCATCGCTTCGTTCCCCGGTATGTTCGATCGCACTATTACAGTCAATGGTTTCGCCAAAGGCTTTGCCATGACAGGATGGCGCGTAGGATATATCGCTGCTCCAAAGTGGATCGCCGACGGCTGTAACAAGGTTCAGGGCCAGATCACTTCTGCTAACTGCTCGATTGCACAGCGCGCAGCATTGGCCGCAGTAACAGGCGACATAGAGCCTACGAATAAGATGGTGGCTGAGTATCGTCAGCGTCGTGAGATAGTTTATAACTTACTGAAGGAAATTCCAGGCATTAAGACTAACCTTCCCGAAGGAGCATTTTACTTCTTCCCGGATGTAAGCGCCTATTATGGAAAGTCAAACAATGGTGTTGCTATCAAGAACGCCGACGATCTGTGTCTCTTCCTTCTTGAGAAGGCGCATGTTGCGACGGTATCTGGTGGAGCGTTTGGCGATGAGAACTGCATCCGCCTCAGCTATGCAGCATCAGAAAAAGATCTGAAGGAAGCGATGAAGCGCATGAAGGCAGCGCTTGCTGAGTTGAAGTAATTGACAATTGATAATTGATAATTGATAATTGTGGAGGGGCCTTTTCGGCCCCTTTTTTTATTGGCTACTCTTTTAAGGATCTCAGTATCAGTCGTAGCCTGGAGATGCTTTGAATGAGAGGCCGCATTTATTTCAGCAATCTCGTTTTGGACAATCCAAAGGCCCCGACAAGGGGCCTCCACAATTCTCAATTATAAATTATCAATTGTCAATTACTTCTTTGGGCTGCACCCACCCCATCCACTCAACCCCAATTTCCGCGTCTCGTCTGTAAAAAATAAGATTTAACGGCGCAAACCTTTCCTGAGCGGTTTTGCATTTCATTCTGTACCTTTATTCCGCAATTTGCCAAGCTTGAAGTTAATTGACGATATACCTAACACCTGGAAGCGAGCCTACTTATGGCTTTGCTTTTGGTTTGCGATCAATTATGGAGTAGGTGCGTTCATTGAGTGGAAGCTAAACACTCCATATACATATGTCTTCTGGAATGCAGCACACCTGTTTGAGGCCCTCGTTATTCTTATCATAGGTATCTTTTTCTACAGTGACTGGCTATTCAAGTTCAGTGTTTATGTTCAGGTGGCCGGTCATCTCATCGGAACGATGGTGCACTTCCTCGCTATGGGGTCACTTTCGTACTATCTTGAGAATTACCGCGAAGGTTATATCGGCTGGGATGTTTGGAAAGATCACCTCGTCGGCCTCCTGCGTTGGGAGGGTTTGCACTTTCACGATCAATATATCATCACGGTTGGCGTATACTACGTGATCCGCTATTTCCAGGGTTTGCAGAATCAGCAGAAGGAAAAGAGCGAGCTCACCCTGAAAAACCGCGAGATGCAGATCTCTTTGCTGAAGTCTCAGATCAATCCGCACTTCCTTTTTAACACCCTGAATTCAATTAATACACTGATTGGCGCAAACAAGGAGCAGGCGCGCAAGGTTATCACGCAACTTTCTGATATCTTCAGGTATGCGTTGGATTCGCACGGCGATCAGATGGTTCGCCTGATACATGAACTTGACTTTATAGATAACTATATTCGCATACAGCAGGTGCGTTTCGGTGAAAGGATGCAATTCGTGAAACAGGTGGATTTTACTTGTCTTAGCGTTGCCATCCCTCCGATGATTTTGCAACCGTTGGTAGAGAATTCTGTAAAGTATGGAATTGCCCCGAAGGACGATGGAGGTACCATTATCCTTACGGTAAAGCGATTCAATAACATGATATTTTTTGAGGTGAAGGATGACGGATTAGGTTCGAATGCCAAGAAGGTGATGGACGGGACGCCCAGCGGTGGCGTTGGGCTGAAGAACACTGATCAACGTCTGAAGAGCATATTCGGTCCTGGTTCAGGGCTTCGGATACGCTCCAATGAGTGGGGTTACTCGGTCAGCTTCTTTATTCCGATCGAAGACGACAAAGTACAACAACTTACCATGCAAGACCTAAATAGCAAAGCTGTATGAACATAACCTGTGTTATCGTCGATGACGAAAAGTTAGCCCGTGATCTCCTCCAGGAGTATCTGCAACAAATCCCAAACATCCAGATTGTGGGGGAGGCCTCTAAAGGCAAAGATGCTGTCGAACTAATCGACAAGCTCAAACCCGATCTGGTGTTTCTCGATGTGCAGATGCCGGGCATGACCGGTTTCGATGTGCTGGAGGAAATCAATCACGATCCCTTCGTGATCTTTTGCACGGCCTACGACCAGTATGCACTCAAGGCATTTGAAAAGAATGCGGTTGACTATATCCTGAAACCTCTGGATCAGGAACGATTCAGACTTGCTGTGGAACGCGCTATCGGCCGCATGAAGGTCGATGAAAACAGCGTGGGCGAACTCCTTCGTAACCTCAAGACGGAAAATAAGACGCAATACGATTCTCACATCTTCGTACAGAAGTCTGAGAAGCTGCTCAATCTTCCTGTTGAAGAGATTGTATACCTCGAAGCTTCCGGCGATTACACCATCCTTACAACTAAGAACGATCAGTTCGTTAGTTCATCAGGTATAGGCAAGCTGGAAGAAATCCTCAATCCGGAAACTTTCATCCGGGTACACCGCAGTACGATCATCAACATCAACAACCTTAAGGAGATCGAAAAGCACTTCAACGGTGGTATGGTGGTGAAGATGTTGAATGGAAAGAGTTTCCCCGTAAGCAGAACCTATGCAAAATTAATACGCAAGAAAGTAGTATAAGCAGCTGAATGCTGCCCGATAACGCAGGAAGCGCAGGGATGCTGAGACAATCAGTGCCTCTGCGCTTTCGCGTTTCAGGCCCCGCTATGATCAGCAGCCGAACATTAGATGGAGATATTTTTTTGTTGTCTGGAATAACACGTAATTAGGATGAAATCAAGGTGATTGAATAAGTCTAGTCAGTCAGCAGGGTTTACAATATTCGCCTTCACGTGGGCGCTTGCCGGATTGTTTCATCAGCTGTCGTTTGACAATTGGCGATGGCACGACCCTAAGGGGATCATTCTCTCACTTGCAATCCTTCCCGTTCTTCTCAAACCATCGTCGTGGCAACGTTTCCTCGTATACTTACTGATTGACTGGATTTCTGTCGGGATCGCGTTCCCCGAACATCCCAATCATATCGTCTTCTCGTGGGTCCTGAATGCCTGCATACTCACCTCTTTCGTGATTGTTGCGATCAGAAACAAAGGTGATTTCAACTCAGATTTCGCATCACAGTGGTTTGCAGCTTTTGTTCCCTGGGCACGTGTAATGGTGTGTATACTGTATTGGTTTACATTCTTTCATAAGGTGAATGTTTCCTTCCTCAATCCGGAATGCAGCTGCGGAGCACGCTTACACCTTGATATAACTGAACGCATACCTTTCTTGCCAACCGCATTGTGGGCCCAATATCTTGCCATGTATGGGACACTTATCATTGAACTGGCCATACCGTTTGTGCTCCTGATTAATCGAACGCGCCTCCTGGCCATCCTGGGAGGTTTATTGTTTCACGGGATACTGGCGTTGCATGGGCATATTGGTATTTTTAGTTTCTCAGCAACGATCTTCGCCCTTTACACAACATTCTTTTCTTCAGCACTGGCTGCAGACCTTAAGCCACCGGAGTGGATGACCAAAATCTGGAGATTGATACTGGCGTTGTTCCTGCTTGGTGTTTTGCTTTGGACGCTTAGAGGATTGGTTCCCGCCCTGCGCCTAGACGATGCGTTACGGCATATTACGAAACTTGGATTCCTTGGATTCTATATGTACCTGCTGTTGTGTCTCGTACTGTTTGGCCAAAGCGCTTTGAAATTCCGGAAAAGCGAGCAGGCTATGGAAGGGCAGCTATCAGCATATCCGGTTCTGGCAATCTTCCCTATCATCGCTTCTGTAAATGGTCTGGGTCCCTATTTTGGTTTGCGGACGGAAAGCTCCTATTCAATGTTCAGCAATCTTCACACTGAAGGTGGCGTATCAAATCACTTACTGATGCCATCCAACATGCAAATCACGAACTGGCAAAAGGACCTGGTTGAAATCGTCGACACAAATGATCCCGACCTGCTTACCGCGCGTGATCATGGCGACCTGGTGGTTTATCTTGAGTTGCGCAGGATCCGTTCACGCGAGGTTCCTGACTTCTGGGTGATCTTTCGCCGGAACGGAAAAGAAGAGACGTACTATGAATCTCGCCCCGAGACTCATGATATTCTTCCAAAAATGAACTTGCTGGCCGGCCGTTATTTCTACTTCAGGCCAGTCGGTCAAAATCCTCTAAAAGAGCGTTGCAAACACTAGTCATACTGCGTGTTATTGATGTGGACCAACGCCTTACGCGGAAGCCGATCCAATCAACAAATCAACAAGTGCCCCAATAAATCAATAGCCCAGATCTTTCATTGCCCGCTTTGCGGCATGATATCCGCACATTCCATGTACACCACCACCCGGCGGTGTCGAGGCAGAACAGATGTAAATTCCCTTTGCTGAAGTCTTATAGGGCGAAAAGCGAAGAGCCGGACGAGTAAACAACTGACTAACATCAATAGCCCCACCGTTGATATCGCCGCCCACGTAGTTGGGATTATATTGTTCGAACGCCGATGCGCTGGTAATATGTTTGGCGACGATCCTGTCGCGAAAGCCCGGAGCATATCGTTCAATTTGTTGTTCAATGGCCGTCGTCATGTCTTTATCGGAACCATTTGGAACATGACAGTATGCCCACACTGTATGATGACGGCCGTCCGATCTTGAGGGATCCTGTACGCTTTGCTGAGTCAGAAGTACGAAAGGTTTTTCAGAGTGCCGGTTACTCCATGCAGCATCTTCAGAATGGGCTATCTCTTCAAATGTGTTGCCTAGATGTACCGTACCGGCTTCTCTGCAAAGCTCAGCCCTAAAAGGTATTTTCCCCTCGACAGCAAAGTCCACCTTGAAGACGCCCATTTTGTACTGATAGCGCTTCAGCTGCCACTTATATATCGAGGATAGCTTGTGTCCGGCGATCTGTAATAACTGGTTCGTGGATACATCAAGAAGTACTGCTTTGCTGGGAGGCAGCTCACTTAACGATTTGATGAACATCCCGGTCTTAATAGTGCCGCCCAACGAAATGAAATAAGCTTCGAGCGCGTCAGCGATGCGCTGTGACCCGCCCCGCACTATAGGCCAACCGTGAACATGTCCCACTGCAGTAAGAACAAAACCTATAGCAGCTGTGCTTGCATATGAAAGAGGGACCATCGAATGTGCACACATGCCAGCCCACAAAGCCCTTGCCTCAGCAGTCTTGAATTTGTTTGCTAATGCCTTCGATGATCGGATCGCTTTCAAACCAAATTTTGCATAGGCAATGGGATGTGCCGGAACAGCTAACGGTCCGAGCAGGTCCTGGCTTATCAATGGCCATGACTCTACAACAGAACCAATCAGATCATTGTAGACGCCGGCATCGGTTCCCAGTGCCCGTGCTGTATCGCCGAGGGATCGGCGCAACACAACAGCATTTCCATTGTCCAGGGGATGAGCCGCACAGATATCAGGAAACATAAAGTCTACGCCAAATTTCTGAAGCGGGAGCTCCGACATTAATGGCGACGCCACCGCCATGGGATGAATTGCAGAGCATCTGTCGTGTATAAGGCCGGGAATTGTCAACTCACCTGATCGAAGACCTCCGCCAACGGTATCCCTACCCTCAATGAGCAGAACGGACAGGCCCTGCCGTTGCATGGTAATGGCGGCGCATAGTCCATTTGGCCCGGATCCAACTACAACGGCATCGTATTCCATCGTATTCTACATGGGTCGAAGTATCGGACCTTCTTCATACCTGACCTCGACAGTCTTACCGTGCGATGCAAGTATCTCCGTTAATTGCTTCACCATCGATTCGCGCGCAGCATCCGTGAAACCGGCTCCGGCCGCATACTTGCGCGCATCCGCTGTGAATGCATTCATCGCTTTTGATCGATCTTCCATGCTCACCCAGTTCCACACACCGCTCTCGTCAGTAAACGTCACGTTGTCCAGGGGTTGGATGGATAACAACTGTGGAGGTGGCAGATACACTATTGCCTTATCATCGTTGATTTGAATGCTGAACTTCTTCCGCAGATCGAATCCTACCTTTGCTTCAAAACCTCCTTTGATGCCGATCTTCTTTGTGCTGCCCAACCACGTATTGGTCCAGTCGTAGTGATGCTCGAACTTTTGAGACAGCGTGGCGAGTTCCAGCACCGGACTTTGCTGAAGCAATACAACGGTATTGTTAACAGTTACTTCAGGAGTAAATGAAAATACCTTCGCGAAGTCACGCCCGATCTGTTTGGCACCTTCGTACGTCTTCTCCGCCAGCCTCGTTGGAATGACGACTACAATCCAATAGGCACCGATAGTTGCCGTGACAACGAGTAGAATGAGTAGGACAATCTTACGGTTTGAAAACATAGGTCACAATTAAGAATTGAGAATTAAGAATTAAGAATGGAATTTGAGGAATAAACGTTTGAAAAGTTGGATAAAGCCTTTACGGCTCCACAACGGGTAATGAAGTCCAGTACGGCGGACAGCTGCCTCTCAATTCATAATTCATAATTCTTAATTCTTAATTTTCTTTTTCGGCAGCTGAAACCTCATTCTCACCTTGATTACTGATTTCTCCGCCACGTCATCACGCTTTGTCGGTGTCCACTTGGGTCCCTGCCTGATCAGGCGTATCACCTCATCGTCACAACCGCTTCCAATCCCTTTAATAACTCTGAAATCGCTTAGACCTCCCGTTGGTTCAACGGCAAAGGTCACGGTCACTCTTCCTTCTACATTATTGAGCAATGCCTCCTGAGGATACTGAAGGTTCTTTTCAAGGTATTGTTTGAAAGCACGTTTGCCACCAGCCGGATAAGCAAAATCATAAGTAGCTTCAAGCGGATCTGTGTCGCGCGTTACGCCATAGCCAGCTACCACCACTTCGCTGAGTTGTGTGAGGTCTTCATTCAGAGTAACAGTTGTGGATGTCTTTTCGTCAGCAACTTCTTCAACATTCGTATACCCTATAAAAGTATACACAAGGGTAGGGCGATTGCTTTCGTCAACCAGCTGATAGTTGCCATTAACATCGGTAACCGTTCCGGTGTTCGTTCCTTTGATCACAACATTTACTCCGGGAATGCCGGTGCCATCGGCATCAACGACTTTTCCGGTAAAGACATTTTTCACCGTAGCCGCGTCGGCCCTGTTGTTTGCCGATGGTGCCGGCGTAATGTCCGTTTTCTTCAACGCACGGCTGCCTGACTGAGACGAAGCGACCTCATTTTGTTTCAAGTCGCGTTCCGTGATCTCTGCAATCTTCGACGTTTCTGATTCTGCTTGTTCCCTGGCAACCTGTTCTGCTGCTCTCTGCTCAGCACGTTGCGCAGGAGGACCTTCCGCATCAGATGCAATGCCGGTCACGTCCTCTGATACGCCGGCAGACTCTGCAGCGGCACCAGGCTCCGCCGGAGTGCCCTCTGCACCGGCAACCCGTCCCGACAATGCCTTCGATTGTTGATCAGCCGATTCACCTTTAGCAGGTGCGTCTTTCCTTTTGAACTCTGAGCGATCAGCCTGCAGCTTTTCGTTGTTCGCCAATGGACCTGCCGTGGGTTGGTCTGCAGCACGTGATTTGAATTCATCGGCCGCTGCACCGGACACCGAATCAGAAATGATGTTGCTGGCATCGCCGGATTCAAGGGCCTTGTCTTGCTGTAAGCGGGAGTCGCGCGGTTCTCCCAGTTCCCTGTTTAATGCAAGTTGATCTGTTTTTTTATCGGAGATAAAAAACAGCACAACACCAGCGCTGGCGATAAGCAGCAACCCGGCCGCTATGCGCGCTGGCCAGCTCCACAGAGATGTTTGCTTGCCTTTCGGCGCCCCGGCTCCTTCCTGTATGCCCCCCGTTGCCGAATCGCGATGGATCCTTCGGTTCAGCAGGTCATGAATGTCGTTAAGGTCGGCCGAAAACTCGTCGGCATCAACAGACTCACCACCCGACAACGCATCGGCCAGGAACGGATCGGCAAGCGCCTTCTTTTCAAGCGCGTGCATCTCCGCCGGCGTCATTCGTCCGCTGAGGTATCGGGTAATATCGTCGTTAAGGTCAGCCATCATTTGTCACATAACCACGCCCATTGTCTTATTCACACCGGGCAGCTAATTATGTGTTGCTCTCCATACAGATTTTCAGGTTCCGTTTACCGTTCTGAATATAACTCTTCACTTTATTATCGTCGTAGCCCGTCAGGGTCACGATATCTTTATAACACTTTTGCTGTAAGTAAAACAGCGAAACACACTGTTGCTGTTCCGGTACCAGCCGTTTAATGCAGTTCTCCAATTTACTGAGATTTGCCTCCAATTCAGGCCCTTCCTCAGGATGCTCCGCCGACTCATTTTCCATAAGGACCGGCGAAATTTCCTCAAAATACTTGCCTTTTTGGCTCCTCAGGTGCATCAGGCAGTGGTTGCGTGCGGTAACGTAAAGCCAGCTCTTGAAATGGGCGACCTCATGCGTCCTGAGAGTCGTTACCAGTTTTTCAAATATCTGCATCACCGCATCCTTACTTTCTTCCCGGTCCTTCAGGTACTTAAGGCAAACCCCGTACACCATACTGGTATATCTGCCATAAAGCAGCCCCAGAACGTCCAGTTCGCCACCTGACTTATAGAGGTCCAGCAGTTCCAGGTCATTCTTTGATATATAGGTCGACAGTACGGGCACCGTTGAAAATTAAGAAAAAAGAAACAATGGATTTATGGAATGCCGTCAGGCCGCGCATCTCATCTGCAAATCAAATATCAAACGATATGAAAAATACAGGGTGGATTATGATGCTTGTGCTTGTGGTGTCGTCGGCTTTCACGACAGCGCCGCAGACTCGTACGATTACGGGGCGCGTTGTGGATTCAGATGGGACAACAGGGATGCCGGGCATTAATGTCACGGTAAAGAAAACAACTATCGGTACAGCAACCGACGCACACGGTAACTATCAGATTAATGTTCCTCTTGGATCGACTCTCGTGTTCTCCTTTGTGGGGTATCAGACTATCGAAGTGAAAACGGAGAGCAAGACGGTAATCAATGTCACGATGACTCCCGACAATGTCTCGCTAAACGAAGTGGTGGTCATTTCGAAAGGACATAGCCGCCGCGACCTTATGAAGTCCCAGGCACCGGCTGGTGTTATGGAGAGTTATCCAACAATGTCATATGAAGCAGAAGATCGCTACACCGAACAGGTTATCGTGCACAACACTGAAGAATACGATGCCATCCACGAGATCGGTTTCCGCGATGCCACCAAGAATCCACTATCCACATTCTCCATCGACGTGGACGCGGCTTCTTATGCTAACATGCGTCGCTACATTAACAATGGTCAGACACCGCCGAAAGATGCCGTACGAATTGAAGAGTTGGTGAACTATTTCGATTATGACTATCGCCAGCCTACAGGTGAGCATCCTTTTGAAGTGATCACCGAGGTATCAGCTGCACCCTGGAATACGAAGCACCGCCTCGTTCACATCGGTCTCCAGGGCAAGACCATTCCGACCAAAGACCTTCCTGCATCCAACCTGGTATTCCTTATCGACGTCTCCGGTTCTATGTCTGATGTCAACAAACTTCCGCTCCTGAAGAGCTCACTGAAGATGCTCGTTGAACAATTACGCGACGAAGACCATGTTGCCATCGTTGTGTATGCCGGAGCTGCAGGGTTGGTACTGGAGCCGACTTCAGGTGCTAACAAAAAGACGATCATCAACGCACTTGATAGACTTGAAGCCGGAGGCTCGACTGCAGGCGGCGAAGGTATCGAGCTCGCCTATGCAACTGCGAAAAAGTATTTTAAATCTGAAGGAAATAACCGTGTGATCCTTGCTACTGATGGCGACTTTAACGTTGGCGAATCAAGCGACGCTGCCATGGAAAGACTTATTGAAAAGAAACGCGAGGAGGGAATATTCCTTACAGTTCTTGGATACGGTATGGGTAACTATAAGGACTCGAAGATGGAAGTGCTCGCTGATAAGGGAAATGGAAACTATGCTTATATCGATAATATTACCGAAGCGCGAAAAGTGTTGGTCAATGAATTCGGCGGGACGTTGTTTACGATTGCTAAAGATGTGAAGCTGCAGATCGAGTTTAATCCTGCCAACGTTAAAGCATACCGCCTTATCGGATATGAAAACAGAATGCTTGCCAGTGAAGATTTCAACAACGACAAGAAGGACGCAGGCGAGCTCGGCTCAGGACACACAGTCACTGCGTTGTACGAGATCGTACCTGTAGGAGCTGACACCCCGGTTGACAGTGTCGACCCTTTGAAATATCAGAAGCCGCCGGTACGGCAATCAAACCGTGGTTCTTTTTCGAATGAGCTGATGACCATTAAGCTCCGCTACAAGAAGCCAGACGGTGTAACCAGCAAACTGATCACCCATACGCTTAATGATAATGAGACTGCCATGTCTAAAACATCCGATAACTTTCGCTGGTCTGCAGCGGTTGCCGGATTCGGCATGATCCTTCGTCAATCGGAGTATGTAAATGGCTTCACCTACGGCCAGGTGCTTCAATTGGCCAGCAGCTCAAAAGGTGCAGATAAGGAAGGTTATCGTATTGAATTCATCAACCTTGTGAAGGCCATGAACCCTGGCGGTACACACTAGCTAAACAATGGTGTTTGAAGTGAGGGGGCAAATCCAGAGCGACCATGTTGCTTTGGATTTGCTGTTTACAGCTATCTTTGCCAAACTCTTTCCGACACCCAGGGCAAAAATTGCCTGGATATAGTATCGAATCGTATGGCCAGGATCAGCGCGGTAATCATCACTTATAACGAGGAAGAGAAGATCGGCCGCTGCATTGACGCATTGCTCAAAGTTGCCGACGAGATCGTTGTGGTTGATTCATATTCAACCGACAATACCCGGAAGATTTGTGAGGGGCGAGGGGTTCGTTTTATTGAGCACGCCTTCGAGGGTCATATCGAACAGAAGAATTTTGCCCTCTCTCAGACTACCCACGACTTTGTGTTGTCGCTGGATGCTGACGAATATTTATCTGAACAACTTACCAAATCCATCCTCGCCATTAAAGATAACCCGGCCCATCAGGCATATTCTATGGCGCGACTGTCGAGCATCAGAGGACGATGGATCCGCGCGACAGACTGGTATCCTGACAGAAAGACACGGCTATGGTTTAAGCAATACGGCCGATGGGGGGGGTACAATCCGCACGATCATGTTATTGTGGGAAGGGGAACGTCGGTAAGAAAGCTTGAGGGAGAAATTCTTCATGAAGCATACGACAGTTATGATCAGCTCTTCAAAAAGGCATATACCTACGCGACAATCTATGCTCATTCAAACGTTGGTATCCGCTCGAGTAATGCAATGCTGATCTCGTTCAAGGCATGGTTTGCATTTGTACGGAACTATATTTTCAAGCGAGGGGTCTTTTACGGCTTCGATGGGCTGGCGATATCGATCAGCATTTCCACTTACACGTTTACCAAGTATAGTATCCTGCGTGAACTCAATGCGGATATAGGCAAGCGGGTACCCACTACGTTGATCATTACGACCTATAACAGGCCTGACGCATTGCAATTAGTGTTACACAGTGCATTGCAGCTTTCGGTAATGCCTGAAGAGATCATCATCGCCGACGACGGCTCTACGCATGAAACAAAAGACCTGGTTGATTTATTTGCCTCTCGGTTTTCAATACCAATAAGACATTGCTGGCACGAA
Organism: Chryseolinea sp. T2; assembly: GCF_037203685.1. Lineage (NCBI taxonomy): Bacteria > Pseudomonadati > Bacteroidota > Cytophagia > Cytophagales > Fulvivirgaceae > Chryseolinea > Chryseolinea sp. T2. The sequence goes on along the minus strand of NZ_JBBCAU010000003.1, from coordinate 903,916 downwards.
GACAGCGGATTCAGGCTCGCCACTATCAGAAACAAAGCCATTGCCATGGCGAAGAATCCCTATATCGTTATGATCGATGGAGACATGGTAATGCCTGCCGACTTCATAGCTGATCATAAACGGGCCGCGAGGCCGGGTCGCGTGGTTCAGGGTTCCCGTGTTCTGCTCGGAGAGAATTTCACCAGGGCGGCCATTCATCAGAATGATACTCACTTTTCATTCTTTTCCGGGGATGTTACGAATCGGAAAAACATCATTCGAAGCGGTATCCTAAGTAGACTGTTCTCTTACTTTAACAAGAATATCTTGCGTGTCAGGGGTGCCAACATGGCCTTTTGGAAAACTGACGTCCTGGCAATAAACGGATTCAACGAGAATTTCGTCGGTTGGGGCCGTGAGGACTCTGAGTTCATAGCCCGCCTGCAGCACGCCGGTGTAAGAAAATTTCATCTTAAGTTTGCCGGCGCCGCTTTCCATTTGTACCATCCGGAAAGTCGTCGCGACACTCTTTCGGTCAATGACCAGATCCTCAAAGACACTGTCGAGAAGAAAGTTATCAAGTGCGACAATGGTATTAACAAGTATTTAAAGGTCGTATAAAGGGTTTAATATACATTCTACGTCGTTTTTCCCTATTTTGCAGGTCAATGGAATTAGAAGAAACCGCAAAGCAACACTATACAGACTCCGAGAGGCAGCAGATATTCGATAACGAGTTTATGCCGCACATTAACTCTATGTACAATTTTGCTTATCGACTTACACTCGATCAGGACGACTCAAAAGACCTCGTACAAGACACGTACCTGAAAGCGTATAGATTCATCGATTCCTTTCAGCAGGGAACTAATGCTAAAGCGTGGCTGTTTCGAATTTTAAAAAACAGCTTTATCAACGACTACCGGAAGAAGAGCAAAGAGCCTTCCAAGGTGGATTACCAGGAGGTAGAAAGTTATTATAACTCCGAGGAAGTAGATAGACAAATCACGCCCGATCTGCGTGTGGAGGCGCTTAAAGATATGATCGGTGACGAGATTTCGAACGCGCTCAACTCGTTGGATGTGGATTTCAGAACAGTAATTATACTGTGTGACCTGGAAGGTTTTAAATATGACGAGATGGCGAAGATCCTTGACATTCCAATTGGAACCGTCAGGAGCCGATTGCACAGAGCAAGAAATCTGCTGAAAGAGAAACTGAGTGAATATGCGAAGCAAATGGGTTATAAAACGGCATAAACTATGAGTAATCCTGACCAGAGTCGTATGAAGCAAGACTGCGCCAACAAAAAAGAATGCATGCAGATGCTTCAACTCATCTTAGACGGTGAGGCAACCGCAGAACAGAAGGATCACTTCCTGAAACACCACCTCGACGAGTGTTTACCCTGTTTTAACAACTACCACCTCGAAGTGGCCATCCGCCAAATGCTCAAGTCAAAGTGCACCGGCGACTGCGCTCCTCAGGAACTCGTAGATAGTATCAAGGCAAAGGTCATTCGAAACCTGGCCTCCTAGAATGACTGGCAAAGCGCTCATCTTTTCAGCACCTTCCGGTTCTGGCAAGACTACCATAGTTAAACACCTGCTCGCGAATAATCCCGATCTCGGCTTTTCCATATCGGCATCAACCCGTGATAAACGTGGCCGTACCGAGTCTCACGGAAAAGACTATTACTTCCTTACACCCGAACAATTCAAAAACAAGATCGATGAAGACGCCTTCATCGAATGGGAAGAAGTGTATGAAGGCAACTTTTACGGCACCCTGAAATCTGAAATCGAAAGGATCTGGAGCGAAGGAAAGAATGTCATCTTTGATGTAGATGTAAAGGGAGGTCTCAATCTCAAGAGATACTTTGGCGACCGCGGCCTTGGAATATTCGTAAAGGTTCCTTCCATTGAAGTGCTGAAGACCCGCCTCAACGACCGTGGCACAGAATCCGAAGAAAGTCTTTCACGAAGACTCTTCAAGGCGAATTTTGAAATGTCATTCGCAGATCAGTTTGATGTCGTACTGGTGAATCAGGACCTGCAACGCTCGTTGAAAGAGGCGCAGGAGCTGTACGATAGATTCAAAGGAAATTAAGAATTAAGAATTAAGAATTATGAATTGGCTACCACGACCTGCGGTCGTGACTGCCTGTCAGCCGTAGGCTGGTAGCTAATTCATAATTCTTAATTCTTAATTCTTAATTTGAGCTATGAAAATCGGACTCTTTTTCGGCTCCTTCAACCCCATCCACGTCGGTCATCTCATCATCGCCAACCTGATGGCCGGGACTTCGGATCTGAACAAAGTTTGGTTTGTCGTTTCTCCCCAAAACCCGCTGAAGCCTGCTAAAGGACTATTGCATGAGTTCGACCGCTACGACATGGTGCGCGCTGCGGTTTTTGACAATTATAAGCTCGAGGTCTCTGACGTAGAGTTTCATCTCCCCAAACCAAGTTTCACCATTCACACGCTTGTGCATCTCCAGGAAAAGCACCCCGATAAACAGTTTAAGGTGATCATGGGAGAGGACAATCTGGCCAACTTTACGCGCTGGAAAAACCATCGCCAAATACTTGACCACTACGGACTTTACGTTTATCCTCGACCAGGCACGCAACTTTCCGAACTTCGTTCGCATCCTAACGTTACAGTAGTTGAGGCGCCATTGCTCGATATCTCTGCAACATTTATAAGAGACCGCATCCGAAAGGGTCAATCTGTACGTTATCTTGTTCCGGATGCCGTGGAGGAGATGATCAGAGCGAAGGGGTTTTATCTGGACTAACCAAAGTTTACAGCCAAGTCTCCATGATTGTTTTTACGTTGCGCCCTCCGACATTCAGAGTTTCAACATCATCATTAAAACGCGGTATCCTTACCGTGCCTTTCCTTCTGACCTTTATTGCTTTGTTTGGAGGTGGAGTCAGTGGTGTCGTCACAAACGAAAAGGGCGAACCCATGGCCTACACGACGATCTTCGTCAAGGAAATAGGCAGCGGTACCGTGGCAAACGGAAGAGGCGCCTACGAACTGCTACTTCCCTCCGGAAAATATCAGGTAACATTCCAATACCTCGGTTATGAAACTGTTGTGCGTGAGGTCGAGGTCGGCGATACTTTCATAACGCTCAATATCACTTTAAAGGAACAGGCGAAGGAACTGGAAACGGTGATCATCTCCAGCGACGCTGAAGATCCTGCCTATGCTATCATGCGTAAAGCAATTGGCAAAGCGCGTTATCATCAGCAACAGATCGATCGCTACAGTGCGCGGGTTTATATCAAGGGTACAGGTCAGTTAAAGGACTATCCGTGGATTGCCAAGAAGGCAATCGAAAAAGAAGGCATCAAGAAAGGTGAAGCGTTTGTAACGGAGTCGGTAAGCGACATCAAGTACACGCGTCCAAATAAATTCGAAGAGAAGGTAATCTCTATCCGCAGCGATGGCAAGGACAACAACACATCGCCCAATCAATACATCTTTGGAAGTTTCTATGAACCTGAAATCGCGGAGACCATTTCACCGCTGTCGCCAAAAGCATTTTCTTATTATCGCTTCGAGTACCTGGGCACTTTTAAAGACCGCGAGTATGAGGTGAGTCGAGTCAAGGTGATTCCACGGAGCAAGGGAGACAACGTAATTGATGGCGTTGTGAATATTGTAGAAGACTGGTGGGCCATTCACAGCATGGACATCAACACGCAGAAGATGGGGATCAAAGTAAATATCAAGGGCATGTATGCACCCATTGAAGACAAGGCCTGGCTACCCGTTTCGCATCGCTTTACTGCAGGAGGCAAGATCTTCGGATTTGAATTCGAGTACAACTATCTGGCTACTGTGAGCAACTACAAAATCGAAATGAATCCGGAAGTCTATGTCGAGACCAGGAAGATGGACGTAGTAGACGAAAAGACTGAAAAGGATAAGGCCCAGGCGATTGCCGATCAAAAAGCGGCAACTAAGGCGGCTACCAAAAACGCCCAAAGTTCAAAACCACAGTCGGCTAAACAAGCAAAGAAAGCGGCGGAGGCGGCCGACTTACAGGAGCGCCTTTCTTCAGGGAAAGAAATTACGAGGAAAGAGCTGAACACGATTCTGAAGGATTACGAGAAGCAGGAGCAGAAGCAGCAGAAAGAGCCCGAGGTAATTTCAGATAATACGTTCACCATCGACAGCGGTGCGTATAAGAAGGACACGACGTACTGGAACACGGTGCGACCTGTTCCTCTTACACAGATCGAAGTGAAAGGCTATCAAAAGATGGACAGCCTGGCCACAGTAGAACGCAAGAAGGAAGAAGGCGATACAACGAAAGCATCCAAGCATGCTGGCTTCCAGCCCTGGGACATTCTCATTGGTGATTCTTATCATATCGGCAAGCACTCAAACTTCAAGATTCACTTTCCGGTGCCCTCCTTCAATACCGTCGATGGATGGAACTTCGTATATAAAGTGTCGTACGGAACAATTCTTCAGGATACCAATCGTACCCGCATCACCGTTACACCGGCATTCCGCTATGCATTTTCGAGGGAAACAGCTTCCGGATACCTCAATTTTGCGTTGAGAAACAAAAAACATCGCCTCGACGTACAGGGCGGTCGTTACATCAAGCAATACAATGCCGATGAGCCGATCCTGCCGCTGGTGAACGCATTCACGACGTTGTTGATGGAGAAAAACCTCATGAAACTTTATGACCGCGACTACATTGACGTCGGTTATCAGTACCAGATAAATCCCTATTACAGTATCAATACCGACTGGTCCTTTGCCGAACGCCGCGAGCTCACAAATAATACGAACTATAAATGGGTCGATCGCGGCAGCATCGAAGGATATACCCCCAATGCTCCCGTCAACGACGAGCTGACCGATACATCGTTCCCCAACCACCGTGCCTTTATTGGCAGCGTAGCGCTAACGGCGCGGCCATGGCTCAAGTACACCATCAGAAACGGGCACAAGCATGAAGTGCCGAACTCATCACCAATGTTTAAGGTGGAATACCGCCGGGCGTTCTCCGACGTGTTTAATAGCAGCGTTCAGTACGATCAGCTGGAACTGGGCGCGCGGCACAGGCTCAGCATCGGTGTTCGCGGTAACCTTGACTTCTACCTTCGCGCGGGAATGTTCTTTAATACCGATGCCATGTATTTCATGGATTACAAACACTTCCTCGGTAATGAAACACCATTCGTCACAAGCGACCCCGTGGGTAGCTTCCGCCTGCTCGACTACTATCGGTTCAGTACTGCCGACAAATACTTCTCCGGTAATCTGCATTACCAGTTTAGGAAATTCCTCGTCACAAATATTCCGCTTGTTCGACTGGCAGGCATCCGGGAGAACATATTCGTGAACTATCTGGCAACACCAACTTCGAAAAACTATACTGAAGTGGGTTACACGATCGATGGAATCCTGCGCATCTTCCGTCTTGAAGGCGCTGTTTCATTCCAGGATGGAAAGTACCTCGACTACGGATTCCGCATTGGTATCACGTCTAATTTCATGGGAAATTTTTCAGACAACTAGCCGCAGCGAGTCAGTTACCACCCTTCAAATAGATATTTAGCAGTCGCTCTCACACTGTTTAACCTTCGCTCTCACACTGTTCCTCACCCTGCTGCATTTAAGTTGTCCCCGTTTTTACTGATTTTGTTACATCACCGGACCTTTCATCGATTCTTTCTCATTTCAGCGGTGCGGATGATTTATTTTTGATTTTTCATCACAAAAAGAATCCCACTCGTGTCTGTTCACCAGGAAAAAATGAACCCGGCTATTTTTTTGTCGATCTGCTCGATCGTACTGATGCTGGGATATATCGCCTACAAGGAAGCATCACCACGGCGCCCTGATGCAATTTCAGATGATGGCGTCATCGAAGCTCCCTATGAAACGGTAAGCGTGACGGGCTCAGTTGAACGTTTACCAGCCGTGTCGTTCGCCGTACCCAAGGACATGACATTTGCCGGCGAGGCCGTTCCACTGGATATTCCCGATGTGCATGAACGACTCGACAAGGAATTGCAGATCAACTGCTATCTCCACAGCAACACTATATTCCTCATCAAGCGTGCGCATCGCTGGTTTCCACAGATGGAAAAGCTCCTGGAACAGTATGGCATACCTGAAGACTTTAAATACCTGCCGCTTATTGAGAGCAACCTCATGAATGTTACTTCTCCAAAAGAAGCAGTGGGCTACTGGCAGATCCTTAAAGCGTCCGGTAAGGAACTGAACCTGGAAATCACTGACGAAGTTGATGAGCGATATGATCCTATCAAGGCAACTGAGGCCGCATGTAAATACCTGAAACGCGCTTATAACAAGTTCGGTAACTGGACTATGGTTGCTGCATCATATAATCGGGGCATGGGCGGCATGGACCGCGCACTGGAAGATCAGCAGGTGGATACATACTACGACTTATATCTGAATGATGAGACCTCGCGCTATGTTTTTCGAATTCTGGCGATCAAGGAGATTGCCGAGAATCCACTTCGCTATGGTTTTAAAATAGATCCTAATCACCTGTACAGTGAAGAACCTTTGAAATACATCGAGGTCGATGAAACGATCACCGACCTCGTAAAGTTTGCAAAGGAAAAAGGTACCAACTATAAGCTCATTAAGCGCCATAATCCGTGGCTGCGCGACAATCGCTTAACGGTTAAGAAGGGCAGGAAGTATCAGATCGCTATACCTGCCTGAGGCAATAGATTGATTCCGGCTGAAGCCTACTTCGTCAATTGGTGTACGAAGCTGTCGTGATCCCAGCTGATGTTGATGTTGCTGATCTTTCCGATTTCGTCGAAGCGGAATATAAAAATGTGCTCGCTATCGAACTCATTTCCCTTCGCAGCAAGACCGGCGAACTCCTTTTCCTGCTTTCCGAAGATCACCACCTTGCAATTCACTGAATCATTGGATTCATCATACTGCTGTTCTTTAACAGTATTGTCCAGGTTGGGGAATGCATCCATCAATGCGCTCCATACACCTTTTCCAATTTCATTGATCTTTCCCGTATAGTCGGCGCCAAGCGGAATAAACGAAATCGTTCCGTTGTCAGCACACAGCGATAGCATTCGTTCCACATCCATGTCCTGATAGGCCGAGAAGAATTCAATACAGGTTCCTTTCCTGGCAAGAATGTCGACGTTTTCCTTTTGTTGAGTTGTGATGTTCATGGTATAGTAATTTAAATGTTGGAGTTGATATTTCCGGGGTTTGTATGACCTATTTCTTTGGATACGCAGGATGCTGTTTAACTTTTCTTATCTGACGCAAATGGCGATCCGTGTGGCCAAACAGCGTGATGAAAGTACCATGCGTATTCGTTTTGCTGCCAGGTAAGAAATGCGCTCTGAGGTCGTCCTGCGCAGAGCTCACGTAGTTGATGGATTCGTTCCTCATTTTTAACAGCCACGCTATGTTTGACTTCAGCTCATTTATACCCATTGGTATTGTGTACGTATAGGGCTTTGTATAGTCTGCAGAATGATGGGGCTTCTCTTCCATGATAAAACCGAGCTTTACACTGTCGGGGACCGCTTGCGCGATCAGTTCCGGATGAGCATCATACTCCAGCTGATTGCTAATCCGATCGCATAGCAATAATTCCCAGATGGCGATGTGTTCGACGATCTCGTTGATGGACCAGCGATCGGGAGATTCTTTGAATGACCATTGTGCTTTCGACAGGTCCTTTGTTTCCCTGATCAGCTCGTCGCGTGAGCGTGTCAGATTGTCGAGCAGAAATTTTCGGTCGGCCTCCGTCCATGCTTTGGTTTCCTGTCCAAAAGATGTCGATGCCGTAATGAATAAAAGAAAGAGGGTTGTTTTAACGCGGTGCATTGGTGTTTGATTAACAATACAAACCTAGAATACAGGCAGAGGATGGGATTGTAAAAATGCGCACGGGGCGAAGCCTTGGTTGTAAAAATGCGAACGGGAGAATAATTAAGAATTAAGAGTTAAGAATTATGAATTAGCTGCCGGCTGATGGCCGATTGCCAGCCACAACCCGAAGGGTTATGACAGCAGTACGGCGGACAGCCGGCAGGTAATTCATAATTCTTAACTCTTAATTCTTAATTATTCTCACCATTTCACTGTGCAGCATGTGGTACTGCGTCGGATTCATTTGATTGAATTCAAGAAACTCTTTTACCAGGTGAGATTGATCGTGAAACCCGTACTGAGAAACAATGTGCTGCCAGTCGATACGTTTGGTGTGTGCAATTTCATTTGACAGGATAGAGAACCTTTTTATTCGCGCATAGTATTTAGGGGAGATGCCCACCTTTTCAAGAAATTTCTTCTCCAGATAGCGACGGCTGATGCGCAGATGCGTTGCTACAGAGTCGACCGTTACACAACCTTTCATACTGTCGATGTGTTCTATAGCCTCATCTATAATAGAAAGGTTAGACTTCCCTGTGCTAACGTAGCGACCGAGGAACTCTTCCAGGAATGCAACACGGTCGCTAACCGTTAACTTTGTGTTCATTTCATTCCATAGGCTGTCGCCATCAATACCTGCCAGATAATCCAGTGAGATGCGTGTGTTCACAAGGTGTGACATGCGCACGCTAAAGAAATTATGCACCGTTGCTGGCCGCAGTACCGCACCAATGTTGGAAATGGTCCCGTGAAGATGCAGCCTGTAATTCGATGTGAATTGGCCGGACACAAACGCCTTCGGGATCGGCACCTGGATATTACTATTCTGCGATGACTGATAGGGTGCTCCGTTGTTGAAAACGATGGCACCAAATCCGTTTGGGGGAGATTGCACAGTGAGCGGCTCCGCTGCAACTCCTTCCCAATGGTAATAACACTCCACGAATGGGGCCAGTAGCGCACCAGGCTTAAATTTTGTGTACTGCATTTATGGTTGTTGAATATAACAAAAGCGCCCGAACCGACATCATGATCATTTCCCACATTGCAGTTGATGGATAAAACGTTGTCACAAAGTGTACTGCTGGAAGACCATCCTCCCACACTAATTGACCGCTGATGAAATTTCGGGGTGAAGTTAAGGTCATGGATTTGCATCAAAGGAAAGATTTAATACTTTTGTCTATCGGTTTAATAGATTATTGCTCCTGAGCCACCAATCAATGAGCAATAGTGTCCATTCATTTTACGAGCTATGAATAACAATATCCCAGTATTGGTGGCAATGCTATGCCTTCGGGCATGTCGCATTGAATTCTGATCGAGATCTCCCATCGCAGATTTCCTTCTAACCTTCTTCGGACCCAGTCAGGTCCTTCCTTCATTCTATTTATTAACCTCTAACACTTACATCATACGATGAGAAGAGTTCTATCTATTCTATTTCTGTTATCCGCCTCCTTATTTGCCATTGCGCAACAGAAAATAGTTACCGGCACCGTTCAGGATGATACCGGTGCTCCCTTGCCAGGGGCAGCTGTGTTTATCAGATCATCTAATATCAGTACCATCACCGACGCTGAAGGCAGGTTTTCGCTGAGTGCAGAACATAAATTGCCGTTTACACTTGCAGTTTCATTTGTTGGTCATCGGTCATACGAACTGGAAATCTATGAAATCCCGGATGAGCCAGTAGCGGTTACGTTGCTTTCCGGCGATCTGCTGGACGAAGTGGTTGTAATCGGCTATGGTGTTCAGCGCAAGCGTGAAGTTACCGGCGCTATCGCCTCCGTTAGTGGCAAGGACTTTAACAAGGGCCTCGTGCAGGCCGCAGATCAGTTGTTTGCAGGGCGGGTTACCGGCGTGCAGATAACACAATCCAGCAATCAGCCTGGTGGAGGTTCAACAATAAGGATCCGCGGTGCAAACTCCATTAACGCCAGCAATGAACCACTCTATGTGATCGACGGTCTGCCCATCAACAACCAGTCGGTAACTCCCGGTGCTGCAACCGTAAATGATCCCGCTCCCAGGAACCCTTTAAACTCCCTTAACCCAAACGACATTGAGTCTGTTGAAGTACTGAAAGATGCGTCGGCTACTGCTATCTATGGTTCACGCGGCGCAAATGGTGTCATTATTATTACGACAAAAAAGGGAGGCGCGGATAGGCTCAACGTTGACTATTCTGTGTCCACTGGCGTTTCGCAGGTTGCCAGCGAGGTGAAAGTATTGAACGCTGATCAATACATGGCATTTCTCAATGACATTCGTGCGGACCAGAATCAGGCTCCTGAATTCACCGAAGAGCAAATTGCAAACTCAGCATCTACCGACTGGCAAAAGGAAGTATTCAGAACTGCTGGGTTTCAGAACCATCAACTAACGCTGTCGGGTGGAAGAGATAACCTTTCCTTCTACAGCGGCTTCAATTATGTCGATCAGGATGGAAACGTACTGAATTCAGGGATCAAGAAGTACATAGCGCGTATAAACGTAGCTTACCAGGGAGAGAAGTTCAACATGGGAGTGAATCTTAACTCCAGTCTCGTCAAGGACCAGTTTGCGCCGAGCGGTGTGAGCATCAATGAAAGCGCCGGTGTGATTTATTCTTCTCTCTATCAGGATCCGACACTACCTGTTTACAACGCTGATGGCACTTACGGAATCACTCGCATTGTGAACCTGGAAAATCCCTATGCACTGACACAGGAGGTAAACGATAACGCTTCGACATTGAGAATCTTCGGCAACGTCTTTGGAGAATATCATTTTACACCGGAGTTCTCAGCCAAGTTAAACCTTGGAACCGACCTGCAACAGAGCAGGAGAGATGCATACGTATCAAGATTGCTGAAGCGGGGTGAGGGCACACGCGGCATTGCCGACGTCAGAAGCAATGAAGGAGGCAACAACCTCATTGAATTAACGGCCCGGTACAACAAAACCATCGGGGAACATCAGTTCGAAATTCTGGGTGGATACACTTACCAGGAATTTGAATACCGGACTCTGACTGCAGGCGCACAGAATTTCCCCTTAGATGCCCTTCAGACAGACAACCTGGCGGCTGGTGCTCAAAATACTTTCACGCTGGCAACGAATCACACGCGCAACCAGCTTCAGTCATACCTCGGTCGCGTTAACTACAACTACAGGGAACGCTATCTTCTAACGGCCTCAATACGCGCAGATGGATCATCCCGGTTTGGAGCAAACAACAAATTTGGTTACTTCCCGTCAGCAGCGATCGGCTGGCGTCTGAGTGAGGAATCATTCCTGTTGCCAGTTAAAGTATTGTCAGAACTAAAACTTCGGTTGAGCTACGGTCAGACGGGTTCACAGGAAATTGGCGACTATAATTCACAGATTTTATTCGGCCCTCAGGGTACCGCAGTTCTTGGAGGTGCTTCTCAGGTTGGCATTAGCGCCATTCAATTACCAAATCCCGATCTGAAGTGGGAAACAACATCTCAGTTCAATGCCGGTATTGATTTTGGCTTCTTCGATGGAAGACTCACCGGAGCAATCGACTACTTTGTTAAGAACACTGATGATCTCCTGCTGAACCTTCCTATCCCGCGTACAACTGGATTCAGCACAAAGCTTACCAACATCGGATCGATGAAGAACAGTGGCTTCGAGCTGTCACTCACCTCACAAAATGTGGTAAACAAGAACTTTGAATGGAGCACGACCTTCAACATTTCGACGGTGAAGAACGAAGTGACTGGCATCGGTGACCTTCCCTTCATTCTTGGCGGATCTGCGGGATTCATCAGTGACTTCACCATCATTCGAAAGGGTGATCCTCTCAATTCATACTATGGCTATGTTGTGGATGGCGTGTTTCAGCTGGATGATGACATCGCTTCGTCAGCTCAGCCCTTAGCGAGACCTGGAGAATATAAGTACAAGGACGTTAACAACGATGGAAGGATTAACGCCGACGATCGTACAATCCTCGGAAGTCCCTTCCCGAACTACACATTCGGATTCAATAATGACTTCAAATATGGACCATTCACTCTTGCAATCTTCTTTCAGGGTGTACAGGGAGGAACGATCTTCAATATGAACCGAACGGAGTCAGAAAACCCCATCTCGTTCCGACGCAACAGACTTGAAATCGCTTATACCGACCGCTGGACTCCGGAGAATCCGACAAACGCAAACTCGTCTTCCGTTCCTGTGGCGGTCTCATACGCAAGCAATGTGAATAGTCGTGCCGTGGAAGACGCGTCTTACATCAGGCTGAGAAGTGTGCAGCTTGGATTTCATGTGCCGATTCCGGAACGATGGAAAGTGAGAAGCGCACAGCTTTTCGTCACCGGCCAGAACCTGTTCACAATCACGGATTATACAGGCTATGATCCTGAGGTAAGTGCCTTCGGCACATCCAACGTAAGAGCGGATTTTAACGCATATCCATTGACCCGCACGTTCAGTATTGGTGCAACTATTGGCCTTTAATCAATTCCACTACGACAACTATGAAACGAATTATATCAACACTGATTTTAGTTGCTTCTTTATTCGGGTGCCAGAACGCACTGGACGAAGAAGTGTACTCAACATTCGGTCCCAGCAATTTTTTTAAGAACGCCAGTGATGCCGAAGCGCTGTTAAATTCAGCTTATGCCGCAGAACAGAAACAAGGCACCGACGGCTTTCGGAATATTCTTCTGATGGCCGAGGTGAACACCGATCTGCTGATTGTACGCGAAGGTGGTTTGCGTGGTCTCGCGCAGCCTCTGGAGGATTTTACGTGGAATGCGTCGCATGAATTTTTCAGCACGGCATGGACACGTTATTACAATTCCATCTTCAGAGCCAATCTTGTCGTGGACGAAGTGCCAGCCATTCCAATGGATGAAGCGCGAAAGGCCGTCATCATTGCTGAAGCCAAATTTCTCAGGGCAAGCGGATACATTTCGCTCTATGACTTGTTCGGTCCGACGCCGCTGATAACAACGAGCCGCGTCAGCAGTGATGACCGACCCGCGCGTGCCACACAGGAAGAGTTTGTAAAATTTGTTACTGAGGAATTGGCCGCGGCAGCAGACCTCCTGCCTAAAACACAAACACAATATGGCCGAGCTACCAAAGGAGCAGCATTAGCGTTCCTGACGAAGTTTTATCTCAACCTGAAGAATTGGAATAAGACGGTCGAAACGGCTCAGGCTGTTGAGGGGCTTGGAGTGTATGGTCTTTACAATGGAGCCATCCGTACCGATCTGTTTAAGATCGAAAATGAGCTGAACAATGAATTTATATACACCCGACCACACATTGCGTCACCGGGTCTGGGCACAAATTATCTTGGGCACGTGGCCCCCCCTAATTATAAATTCAAAGGAGCGGCGAAGACCAACTATGCAACTCAGCTTAAAACGCTATCCGGATTTTTCAATTCATTTCATCCTGCCGATCAGCGAAAAAATGCTTTCATTACATCTTATGAAAACACAAATGGCCAGATCGTGACGCTTGGTGTAGATGACGCACGCAGCTTTAAGTTTCCTGAGGATCTGCCAGCAACGGGTGCCGATATGGGTAATGACTTTCCGGTTGTTCGATATGCCGACATTTTACTTAGCCATGCTGAGGCACTCAATGAATTAAATGGTCCGTCACAGGAAGCAATCGATCTGATTAATCAGGTTAGGGCAAAAGCTGGCGTACCGTTACTCGTGTTGTCAGACTTCGCAGCGAAAGAAGCCTTGCGTGGTCATATTCTGAAGGAACGCGGATGGGAGTTCTTCTCTGAAGAATTACGTCGTCAGGACCTTGTGCGTCACGGTAAATTTATCGAGTATGGTAAGGGTCGTGGTAAGGTGGCCTTCGATTATCAGGTACTTTACCCGATTCCGCAGTCCGAGATCGACCGGAATAGTAATCTTGAGCAGAACGATGGTTATAAATAAAATTAGATTCATTGTAGCTAACATCTTGATGACTGGCTTGTTGTTTTGTTTGATTGTGCCTGCGACGGCACAATCAGGCAGTAAGCCAAACATCATCTTATTTCTTGTCGACGACATGGGCTGGCAGGATACGTCGGTACCATTCTGGTCAGCAACAACTCCACTTAACCGACGTTACCACACACCCAACATGGAACGTCTGGCTGCTGCAGGCATCAAGTTTACGAACGCATACGCGATGCCAGTATGTACTCCAACACGTATAAGCATTATTACGGGCGTCAACGCGGCGAGACATCGGGTTACCCAATGGACTTCGCCATATCGCGATCGCAGTACCGATTACCCTGATAAGATCATGGTGCCTGTTCCCTGGAATATAAACGGCCTTAGTCCAACGCCTGGGATACCTGCAACATTTGTTGGCACTCCATTGCCTCAACTTCTTCGCGACAATGGGTATTACACCGTGCATAGCGGAAAAGCTCACTTTGCGTCGGCGGACACACCCGGATCCAACCCGTTGAATCTGGGATTTCAGGTAAACATCGCCGGAAGCGAAATTGGACATCCTGCGAGCTATTCTGGCAAGGAGAACTTCGATCATCCCCGCGACGGCAAACCAAACCGAAATGCGGTGCCCGGATTGGAAGCCTACCACGGCAAGGACGTGCATCTTACCGATGTACTCACAACGGAGGCCCTGAAGGCAATTTCAAAACCAATTGCCGCCAAGCAACCATTCTTCCTCTATCTCGCGCATTATGCAGTACACACTCCTCTCCAGGCAGACGAGCGGTTTGCTCCAAAATACAGAGAAGCCGGCCTCGACAGTACGGAGGCGGCATATGCATCTCTCGTGGAAGGAATGGATAAGTCCCTTGGGGAAATACTGGACTTTATCGCTGAGCAAAAGATTGCGGATAACACGATCATAATCTTTACGTCAGACAATGGTGGTTTGAGTCGTGTACCACCCCGAGGCGGTGATCAAAGTGACATTCACAATCTTCCTCTCAGGTCGGGCAAAGGTTCTGTTTACGAAGGTGGGATTCGCGTCCCTCTAATAGTGTTATGGCCAGGCAAGACGAAAGCCGCTACTGTAAGCGAACAACCTGTCGTCGCCGAGGACTTGTTTCCAACGATCCTGGAACTCGCCGGAGTGAAGTCGCCAAAAGTGAAGCAGGTTATCGATGGAAAAAGCTATGCTCAATCACTGACCGGTTCTAACCGCATCGACACATCACGAGTGATCCTCTACCATCATCCCAACCGTTGGATTGCAGACGAGGGCCAGCTGACAGCCTGGGCGGGTGCAGTCCGCAGGGGCGACTGGAAGCTTCTGTATGATTACCAACGGGGCACACTTGAATTATATAACCTCCGGAATGACATTGGAGAACAAAACAATCTCCTGAGTATCCGCCCTGAAAAGGCACGGGAACTTGCAAGGCTTTTCACGGAAGAATTAAAGCGAACGAATGCCCAAATGCCATCCTTTGCTGATGGCAGAAAGGTGCCATTTCCGAATGAGATACTTCAGCACCAAAAGAAATAGTAGTGGATAAACCTTCAATTGAAACCTATCAGTTAACATGTATATAAGTTCACTCATCAACCAAAGAATTCTCCGTGTCAGCTACAGCCGTTTGATGCTGTGCCTGATGCTTGGTCTTGCTATGGCATGCAAGCAGGAGGAAAGGAAAGAACCTCCTAAGAAACCAAACATCATTTTTATCTTCTCCGATGATCATGCTTACCAGGCGATTGGTGCGTATGGTGGCAAACTGATGCCAACTCCGAATATCGACCGTATTGCAAGTCAGGGAGCAATATTCAACAACGTCTTTGTCACAAACTCAATATGCGGACCCAGCCGGGCTACTTTGCTTACAGGGAAATTCAGTCACTTGAATGGGTATAAGGCCAATGAAGAAAAATTTGATGTAAGCCAGCAGTTGTTCACGCGGTTGTTGGGTCAATCCGGATACCAGACTGCGTGGGTGGGCAAATGGCACTTGGGGACTGCGCCTGGTGACGCCGTTGACTATTGGACTATTCTGCCCGGCCAGGGACACTACTACAATCCTGATTTCATTACGGCAAAGGACACTGTACAACGCGAGGGATATGTGACGGACCTTATTTCGGATTATGCCGTTGATTTTCTTGAAAAACGCGACACTGCAAAACCTTTCTTTATGGTGGTAGGAGAGAAGGCAACCCATCGCCAATGGCTGCCCGACATTCAGGACCTCGGTGCATTCGACAGCATTGATTTTCCATTGCCTGAAACTTTCTATGACGATTACAAAGGTCGTTTCGCGGCCGGCGATCAGGATATGACGATCGATAAGACCATGCGACTAAAGGAAGACCTGAAGATTCATGAAGAGTATGCACCCGACGAGAAATCCATTGCAGCCAGGCGCGAAGCACTTATTAAATCAAATTATGCAGGTAAGAAGCTGACCCCGGAACAGGAAAAGCAAATTGATCGCTTTCTCCGTCGGGGCACCTATCAACGCTTTTCCGACAAGCAACGCGAAGCCTTCTTTGGATATTATGATAGGATCAGCAAGGAGTTTGATGAAAAGAAACTATCCGGAAAGGCACTGGTAGAATGGAAGTATCAGAGATATCTGAAAGACTATCTGTCGACGGCCCGCTCTCTGGACAGAAACATCGGTCGCCTGCTTGACTATCTCGATCAGAATGGTCTCGCAGAAAATACGATCGTCGTCTATGCCTCGGATCAGGGATTCTACCTGGGCGAGCACGGCTGGTTCGACAAGCGTTTTATTTACGAGGAATCATTACGGACGCCAATGGTGATGCGCTATCCGGGCGTTATCGAGCCGGGGACAAAGATCAACGAGTTTGTGCTTAATGTTGACTGGGCACCGACATTCCTTGACATCGCCGGCGTTTCCATCCCTTCCGATATTCAGGGCAGGTCGATACTGCCATTGCTGAGCAGTAACGGTAGCGCTACTCCATGGCGCGATGCAGCCTACTACCACTACTACGAATTCCCGCAACCTCATCACGTACATCCTCACTTTGGAGTGCGCACTGCTAAGTATAAGCTCGTCCGTTTTTATGGCGAAAAGAACTTTTGGGAATTGTATGATCTGGAGAAAGATCCAAAGGAGATTAACAACATTTACGATGAACACAGTTCCAGCCCTGCAGTGACAGAACTGAAATCAAAATTACAGCAACTGATAAAAGAATATGATGACAAGGAGGCGGCAGCAATATTGGCAGCTGAAAATTGATGTTCTGATGATGTTCTGAAATAGAAAGACCTTTTCTGTAAAGAGGTGAGTGGCAAGCGCGGCACTCACCTCTTTTTTGTATCACCCCAGTCAAATCACCCCTCTTGCATAAGATGGAACCATTCACAACCTTTGATCCCGACCCAATCAATATACACATATCAACTAATCAATAAATAACATGGTTCGTCCCTACATTCTTGCCGAAAACACCTGGCGCACTGTAAAGGAAACGGAATACGAAGTTGCTGTACTCCCCTGGGGAGCCTGTGAAGCACACAACTACCATTTGCCCTATGGTACTGACATTATTGAAGCGGAGAGCGTTGCTGCCGATGCTGCACGTCAGGCGTGGGATCATGGAGCAAAGATTACTGTTCTTCCCGTTATTCCGTTCGGCGTGAACACCGGCCAATCTGATGTGAAGCTGGACATGAATATGAATCCAAGTACGCAGCTGGCGGTATTGAAAGATGTGATTGATGTGCTGAATCGCCACCATATCTATAAGCTGATCATATTGAATAGCCACGGCGGAAACGACTTTAGGACAATGATTCGTGAGCTTGGCCTGCAGTTTCCAAAGATGTTTCTATGCCAGTGCAATTGGTATCAGGCGCTGGATCAAAAACCGTATTTCGAAAACAAGGACGATCATGGCGGAGAAATGGAAACCAGTGTAATGATGCATTTAACGCCGGACCTGGTGAGTCCAATAACTGAGGCTGGCGATGGAGCTGCAAAGAAGTTTCGAATGGCAGGCATCCGGGAAGGCTGGGCATGGGCAGAACGAAGATGGACACAGGTAACGAAAGATACAGGAGTCGGTGATCCGCGAAAGGCAACGCCAGACAAGGGTGATCGTTTCTTCAGAGACGTTACCAGGAAGGTATCCGAATTCTTTGTAGAAGTAGCGAAGGCCGATCGCAACGATCTTTATGCATAGCTTCACGATTTATGGCTTCAAGCGCGGCTTAAAAGTGACTTTAGTTAGAAAGTGCCAGCGCAGTTCTCAATGGCGTGACTAGGACGATGTCGCGAATTATGATAAGGCATCTATGAATATTAGAATTTCATAGATGCCACTTTGTTTTACTCGTCTCGTAAGGTGTTTACGGGATTTGTGTTTGCAATGCTGAACACGCGGAAAGCTATTGTTCCAATAGAGGCGAGAAGCATCACAGACACAGCAATCAGCATCGTTAAGACTCCCACCCCCTGATGATACTTCCAGATCGTTGCCATCAGGGTATTGCACCACATATAGCCTGCGTAAGATCCCAGCATCGAAGCAACAACCAATGTAATAACAAACTCCCGGTTGACCCGTTGAGCAATGCCCGCTATCGAGGCGCCAACAATTTTTCGGATCCCTATTTCTTTGATCCGTCGCATCATGTTAAGCGTCACCAGAGCAAACAACCCTGTAACAGAAAGAAGTAGTGCCATGGAACCAAGGAAAGCATATCCCGACGTGATACCCATATTCAGGCGATTTGTTTCCTGAAGGCCTTTAACCATAAGATATCCGTTATAAAGTCGCGTCGGAAAAATTTCGCTCCAGCGCTCATCCATGTAAGCATTTACCGATGACAACTTTTGAGAAGACGTGCGTGCGATCAATTGTGTGTACGACTCAGGAGCTACATAACGAATCATCATCGGCTCCATCTCACGCCACAAGCCCTGCGTGTAGACGTCCCGGACTACACCGACGACCTGAAGTCGAATAGTATCGCGCCACATCAGTTCTTTCCCTATGGCATCCTGCCATCCAAACAGTTTAGCCATGTTTTCGGTAATAATCACTGATTCGCGCAGATCGGTTTCGGAATCTTTGATAAAGTCGCGGCCCTCTGTCAGATCCAGTCCCATAGTTGACAGATATTGGTCGCCGACATCAATAATGTCTACCTGCGCCTGTTTCGACTCAAAAGCAACGGCTTCGTGCATTCTGTCTGAGAAGATACCGCCGCGTGATCCAGCTATCGAGATTATATCCGGATTGCTTTGTAACGCATTGCGATAAGTATCAAACTCACCCTTACCATTTACCCACGTTACAATAGTTCCGCGTACATCGAATCCCAGATCATATGCTTCCTGGTAGCGGGCGTTTTGAAGAAAGGCGACCGCACTTACAAGAGTGATCAGCGAAATTGTGAACTGCAGCCCCAGCAAAGTTCGAGTGAACAGGTTCGTTCCTCCCAGTTTGAGCTTACCTTTCAATATTGTGACGGGCTGAAAACGACTGAGATAAATTGCCGGATAGCTGCCGGCTATTACCCCTGTAGTGGTCAAGACTATCAGGAGGAATAGAAGAAAGCCAGACCTTTCAAAGTAGCTTGGCTCAAGATGGATCATGTTATCTGTCATAATATTCCATCCTGCGATTAATACATCGGCCAAAGCCAATCCAACAGCAAGCGCGATGAGGCAAATAAATGTGGTTTCACCCATGAACTGAAGAGCGATTTGCAAGCGCATGGAACCCATTACCTTCCGCATACCAATCTCTTTGAGTCTCCTTGCAGACATGGCGATAGACGTATTGGCCAGGTTAAAGCATGCAATAAGTAAAAGCAGGAAGCTCATTATCAGAGTACCGATGATGGCTGCCGCCGGTGGGGCGGGCCAGACTTCAGATTGTACATTTTCATCCCGGTCACGATGAGCCATCGATGTAAACGCGTCAATTTCAAAAGCCTTAACATGAAAGTTTTCCCGTACCTGATTGTTTTGCTTCACGTAACTGTCTAACTGTTTTTCAACCGACGCCAGATTTGAGCGATTCTTAACCTGAACAAATACCATTGCGTCACTGAACCAGTCGTTTTCACTGGCGCGTTGATCATCACCATAATTCTCAAAACTAGTAAAGGCGATCCCGTTCATTCTGAAAAAACTGGAGTTCATTGGCGGGTCGCGAAAAACACCCGCTACTTTTACCTCCTTTAGTCCATGCGGATGGACCTGAGTGATGCTTTTCCCGATAGCCTCTTCTGGCGATCCGAAAAAACGGATTGACATCGACTCGGATACGATAATGCTGGAGACGTCTCCTATCGCGGCAGAACTGCCACTGACAAATTCGAAAGTAAACATGTTGAAGAAGGCCGGATCGACGTAGGCAAGATCAGACGCGAACAGATCATCATTTCTTTTGAAGTTGGAAATCACGCGCGAATAACGCGATGCATAGTCTATGCCCTGAAAGGCCGATGTTATCGCTGTACCCAACGCAAGAGGTACACGTCCGTACTTCGTTGTAGTATTTTCGAATGTACGGACTGCACTTACTCTGTAAATCGATTCACGGTTCTTATGAACGTCATCGAAATTGAGATCATAGGCGTAGGCAAAATAAGCCACGATGCAACAGCCAATGGCGATGCTCATGCCCACGACATTGATAATGACAAATACCTTGTTCTTAGCGAGACTTCGAAGTGTGAGGAGGAGGTGGTTCTTTAGCATACACGCCGATTGCCAACAAATATGCCATTAAAAAGCGCCTTTCTGACGCTGATTTGAAGGTTTAGGGGGCTGCGTTTGTCCGGATTTGAACGGGCACGGCCGTGCACGAACGATCCTGGTCGCCGATCCTGCTACCAAGTCTTTAACAGAATGTCAAATCGATCTTATTTTGCCTCCTTAATCGTTACGATGGATGCTTTGCGCTTTGCCTTCTTATCGTCATCACTCGCTTTGTTGAAGTCGCCATCATTTCCAAACGATCCCTTGGAGCCATGTCCCTCATCGGGTCTCATCTTGTCCCGGGCTTTTTCTGTGGAAGTTTCTTTCTTTGCCATACGATCGGATTGTTGATTCGTCAGACAACCGACAAACTTTATGCCCTGGTACTGATCGTTGAATTCAACAAGCTCCTGCATTGCATCAAATGCGGACTGACGCACTTAGAGTACGACTTTGTAGAAACAATTCCCGAAGGTTCCACTGCGAAGGTTTTTGGCGTGGGTTCCTGGCAGCGTAACCACGGTATATTCACTCCGGCGATTGAATCAAAACGCACTGAAATGCATCTTGTATCACAATGGAACAATGAAACGTTCCATTTCAGAACGAACAGATCGACTGCGTCCAACAGAAATGGCCTGATTCGTTTCCAAACTTACTTTGTCACAGGGGCACACCCTTTGAATTACCGGGCACGTTCTTATGCTCTTCAACTATCTGAAAATATTGATCCGTTGCTTCTTAGAGTTACTTCAATTATTTTCTGATCAAGCTTAAAGCCGAAGGAATTTCATCATCGCTGTTGGAACTCCGAAAGGAATGGACGAGCCTCTTTCCTGGAGCGCCCTTCGACTATTTCTTTCTTAATGAATTTTTTGATACCTTCTACAAGGAAGAGCGTCAGTTCGCTGGAGTGTTCGGATTCTTTGCAATAGTAGGTATAATGATTACATGCATGGGTCTCTTTGGATTGAATCTGTACAACATAAACACTCGCTCGAAAGAAATTGGAGTGCGCAAGACGATGGGTGCCTCCGTTTTTAGCCTGATGTGGTTGTTCGCAAGCGACTATTTGAAACTGCTATTGGCAGCTGCATTGATGAGTATACCCTTTGGTTTGTGGTCCGTCAACAGTTGGCTACAAAATTATCCCAGCCGCATTTCATTGGGGTTGGACACGGTGATGGTGCCACTTGCATCTGCTATGTTAATATCTGCGTTAACGGTGATTTATCACACATATAGAACCGCGAACTCTAACCCGGTAAAAGCACTTCGAAGCAAGTGAGGGTGCTGACACAATTTGAGAAAGTGCTGAGGAGGCAAGTTGTTTTGAATGAGTGTTGAAGGGGCGGCGCGCTGGATCTCCGGTTGGTCTGGCATATTAGTCACCGGTTGGTGCAGCAAGTAACAGTTACACCCTTTTTAAAATTATAATATGGAAACCGTTCAACCCTCGAGCTATACGCGATCGAGCGTAATCTCGTGTGTAATTCTTCTCATCCTGCTATGGGGCTTTCATCGAACCTACACCGTCTTTTTTCCTTCTTTCGAGGGATTTCTTTTCGTTCAGCACTTCCATGGCTTCATGATGTTGCTGTGGATGGGAATGCTGATCGTGCAACCCCTCTTTATTGCTAGCCGGAAACATCACCTTCATCAACTGGTGGGTCGTGCCTCCTTTGTGATAGCGCCTTTGATCATGTTGTCCATCTATCTCGTTTCTGAGATGGTATTTCATCGGAATGTTCAGGAGCACACACTCCCCGATGCTTATGCGGAGATCGCGCTCAGTGTCCCCAGCATTCCCATCTTTGCCATACTCTATGGGCTTGCTATCAGCAACAGGCATCGAACCTTTTACCACATGCGCTATATGATTGGAACGGGTATCATGATGATCGGACCGGGCCTTGGCCGGATCATGGGAATCTGGTTCGGCGTGCCAGGTCCGCTGATTGTAACGTCAACCTTGATCATCGTCGCATTGGTGGCGTTCGGCTTCCTTATCGTTGACATTGCAAGGAAAAAGGATTTCAGACCATACGCGATCGTAACATTGCTTATGGTTGTCCAATCCGTTCTCTGGGAAATGCGTTACTCTGGCTTGCTGCAGTCCGTTGAAAAAGGATTTGCATCAATAGCATACTGATGTTGCAATCTTCAGTAAAAGTAGTTGTGGTGGTCGTTTGATGGTATGGAGTCTTATTACCTCCGTCATACATATCTGACATTTAAGCGAACGCCTGTCACTAACGGACACAGTGACTATTTTCAAAACGAACTAAATTGGTTTATCAGTAAATGAAAAAATACAACGGCAATATTCTGATACTCGATGACGATGAGCATGTCCTCATGACGTCGAGAATGATCCTGAAGAATTACTTTGAAACTGTCGACACCTTAGCATCGCCGAAAACTATGGAGTCAGTATTGAAGCAGCGTGAATATGATGTGGTAGTACTGGATATGAACTTTAAAGCAGGGGTAACGTCTGGCAATGAAGGTATCTTCTGGATGAACCGACTCCGGCAGTTAACACCCCATACCCAGGTGGTCATGCAGACTGCCTACAGTGATATCGAACTGGCTGTCCGATCCATTAAGGAAGGCGCGGTTGATTTTCTTCCTAAACCCTGGGATAAGGAGAAGCTGGTGACGACTGTGTTAAATGCTTTCCAGCAAGCGCGTGAGCGAAAAGAGAACCGGGAATTAAAGACTCGTCAGAAAGCAATGAATCATCATTTGAACCGCGCTCAGCATTCATTCATCGCTTCGTCTCCTGCGATGGAGCCGGTGTTGAATGCCATAGAGCAGGTTTCAGCAACAGATGCAAACGTGTTGATACTGGGTGAAAATGGAACGGGCAAAGAACTTGTGGCGCACGCGATTCATGATCGCTCAAACCGTGCTGATGAAGCATTCATCGCCGTGGACCTTGGAGCCATTCCACCAACATTGTTTGAGTCTGAGATGTTCGGTCACGAAAAGGGAGCTTTTACAGACGCGCGCGAAACACGGATCGGGAAGTTCGAGCTCGCCAACAACGGTACGCTGTTCCTGGACGAAATTGGAAATCTCACTCCTGCATTGCAGGTCAAGTTATTGTCAGTTTTGCAAAGCAGGCTCGTCAGTCGCGTCGGTTCAAACAAACTTCTGCCGTTGAATGTTCGCGTCATTTGCGCCACCAATGCAACACTGAACGACCTCGTTCGCACGGGGCAGTTCAGGCAGGATCTTTATTATCGCATTAAGACAGTGGAGATACAATTGCCTCCACTGCGCGAGCGATCAGAAGATATCATCGCATTGGCGCACTATTACCTTGATGAGTATTGCAAACATTACAATAAACGCCTCACAATTGGTGAAAGTTTGAAACAACGGCTTATACGTTACAACTGGCCGGGAAATGTCAGGGAGCTTCAGCACGCCGTTGAGAGAGCAGTGATTATGACGAGGAACGAAGTGCTTTCGGAGGCTGATTTTCAACTAAACGTTTCGCCAAACTCAAATGGTAGCGAGCTTAACAGCTTCAACCTTTCCGACGTGGAACGCGACGTGATTCGTAAAGCGCTGGCGAAATGCAACGGTAACCTTACGCGTACGTCCGAAGAACTGGGAATCGGACGAACAACCCTGTATCGAAAGTTGGATGAATATGGACTAAACTAAATAGCAATGGCAGGTGATGCAGTCGTCGACCTGAAAACCCGATTGCCTGCTGACAGCAGGACAACTCTTAAGCGAACCCTGAGGTATAAAATCGCGATTCGCCTCATTGCAATCTGTTCATTGGGATGTCTCACAGGATATCTCTTTTTCGGCTCACCATACTGGCTTGCCGGCATCTGGACAGCACTCGCTACGGTCGGGCTGTTCCATGCAACAGTCGGATATGTCGACCAGTCTGAGCGAAAGCTTACAGCCTTTCTCCAGTCACTGCGTCAGAATGATTTTTCTGTAACCTTTCCGGAAAACAGTTCCAGCGATGATTACGATCTTCATCAGGCGTTCAACTCATTGAATGATACTTTCAAAAACCTCCGCTCTGAAAAGGAATCCCAGCACCATTTACTGCAAGTCATCGTTGAACACGCGGCCGTTCCGCTAATCTGCTTTCATGAAAGCGAGGAAGATGTATTTCTCGTTAACGACGCAGCGAAGTCATTGTTTCAGGTTCCTTTCATTCAAAAGATCGATTCGCTGTGGCGCGTGGATCGTTCGTTGCCTGAATTTCTTCGCGAGATATCCGACGGTGAGAAATCCTCGTTCAGGATCGTGCAAAAGGGAAGATCTCTTTATCTGTCGGTTACATCGCGACATCTCGTTTTCCAGGGCGCAAAACTCAAACTTGTAGCCCTTTACCGACGTTAGCAGCGAGTTGATAGCCAAAGAAGCTGAAGCATGGCAGAAGCTGTTGCGCGTCTTGACTCATGAGATATCCAATTCCGCTATTCCATTGTCTACGTTATCATCTTACATATATGAATTAGTGGAAGAGGCCGAGCAGCAGAAGCGAAAACTAACGGAACAGGAGCGGGCAGATATTCTCGAGAGTCTGAAGACCATCGATCAGCGAAGCCGTTCCCTCAAAGAGTTTGTTCATAACTTTAAAAGCGTAAATCAGGTGCCTGAACCAGTTATCGATAAGGTAAGGCTGGATGAAATCCTCAGCGAAGTAGGCAGACTGTTTGATCAGGAATTTCAACGTGAGACCATTGCCTTCACCCATCCCGATCACGTAACGGGTACGATATACGCAGATCGCATACTGACGATGCAGGTAATTATTAACCTCGTCAAAAACGCCATAGAGGCAATGTCTAATTTCAAAGAAGGTAAGACGATTTCCATGAGCGTTGAAAGGGAGGGCGCCCACTTCGTGAGTGTGCACATAGCTGATTCCGGATGCGGCATCGACTCTGATGACCTTGAACAAATCTTCGTCCCCTTTTATTCAACAAAGAAGAGTGGCTCCGGAATAGGGCTGAGTATTTCTCAGCAGATCATGCAGAAACAAAAGGGCAAAATAACTGTTCGATCCTCTCCCGGACGGGGAAGTGTGTTTACGGTTAGTTTCTCTTGTGCGGACTGAAGGGAAATTAAGAATTAAGAATTAAGAGTTAAGAATTAGCCACCAGCCTGACGGCTGTCGGACATGCACGACCGTCGCGGTCGTGACAAAGTCGGCGGATAGCCGGCGGCTAATTCTTAACTCTTAATTCTTAATTCTTAATTTTTACACTACATTTAATTACCGACCCACTCGGTAGAACTCCTTCCTCGGATTTTAGCATCTATTTATAGTTTTCACTTTAACCCTTCTCATTATGGCAACACTCGTTAACGCGTCGGATGTTCAGGAAGATATCAAGAGCGCGAACCAGCAATTTGAAAAACGATTCGCAAGTGGCGATGCAACCGGAATGGCATCGCTTTACACACATGATGCGTTACTAATGCCACCAGGAGCTCCGCCGCAGCAGGGCCAAAATGCTATCGGTGTCTTTTGGAAAATGGTGATGGAAATGGGAATCAAAACGGCTAAGCTCACAACCCGACAAATTGATGAGTTCGGCGAAACTGCCATCGAAGTCGGAGAATACGAACTGGGAGGACAAGATGGCCAGTCGTTAGACAGAGGAAAATACATTGTAGTTTGGAAGAAGGAAAAAGGAAACTGGCGTCTTGATAAAGACATCTGGAACACAAGTGTAAGCCAAAACTGAATTCAAACTGATTATAAAAACAAACGAGGCTACTTTTCAGGTGGCCTCGTTTGTTTATAAAGTATTCGACTTTTCTGTCCCGTTAAGATCTTAATCAGCCGCGATTAGAGAATCACAGAAATAGATTCAGATCAAAGGATATTTTCATCCGAACCGTCGCTCAATTCAGTTGCTGTGTCGCCGAGCTTAGGTGCATTCTCTGCCTTTGAAATCCAGAAGTTGCTATATCCTTCTCCGATCTGAATGGTCAATATTTGCAGTGCCAGCATCTCAAGAATAGCGAGGAAATTGAAGATCAATCCTATTCTGGTAGGATACATCTCCAGGATCTCTGTGAATGCCATACGTGGCTTTGCAGTGAGCGCTTCAACGATAACCTTCTTCTGTTGCTCGACAGTGTATGGATATTGGATAACCTGGTGCACGGGTTTGTTCTTCTCTGCAGCCTGGCGCTTTAGAATGCGCTCAAAGAGGTTCATCAGTTTGAATACAGTAACATCCTGCAATTCTGCTTCGACATTCGTATTCTCGGCCAGCTGTTTCAGTTCCTTATAAAGGTTGCCGCGCTTTTCTTTCGATAGTTCGTCCTCTTCCATCTTGTGGAAGCTGTCGACGACAGACTTATACTTTTTGTATTCGAGAAGGTGTTTTACAAGTTCTTCACGGGGATCGACCTCGTTACCTTGTTCATCAAGTACAGGTCGTGGTAACAACATCTTCGATTTGATGCGCATCAGGGTAGCCGCTACGAGAATGAACTCACTCGCTACTTCGATGTTCAGCTCCTCCATCTGACGTACGTAGTCAAGAAAATCGTTTGTGATCTTCGAGATTGGAATATCATAGATATCCAGTTCATCGCGTTCGATGAAGAAGAGTAGCAGGTCGAAGGGACCCTCAAAAAGAGGAAGCTTTACCTCAAAGTTCTCCGGTGCTGTTGTCATGGGGCACAAATTTATTTTAATAATCCCGTAAAAACTGCCGGCACGGTGGAAATAACTACCTTTGTTGCTTAGCAGTTGCGGAAGTGACGGCTAAATCCCTTACATTCAGTAGTTTGTTAGAATACGCAACATGCTCATAACGCCAGGGAAATTACTTGCGCAAATCAACAGTCCAGACGACTTGAAAAAACTGGACCAGGCGCAATTGGTGCAGCTTTGCGACGAACTGCGACACTTTATAATTGACAACGTATCTGTTTACGGTGGTCACTTCGGTGCCAGTCTTGGCGTCGTGGAATTGTCCGTAGCATTGCACCACGTTTTCAATACTCCTTACGACCAGCTCGTTTGGGATGTAGGCCATCAGGCCTATGGACATAAAATTCTGACAGGACGGAGAGATCAGTTCCACACGAACCGGTTTTATCAGGGACTATCAGGGTTTCCCAAGCGCAGCGAAAGCCCTTACGATACCTTCGGCACCGGCCATTCATCCACTTCCATTTCGGCGGCACTGGGCATGGCCTTCGCTTCCAAGTATCAGAAACTTGAAGATAAACAGCACATTGCCATTATTGGCGATGGCGCACTAACCGGTGGAATGGCATTTGAAGGCCTCAATCATGCCGGCGTTTCAGATACCAACCTGCTCATCATACTAAATGATAATTGCATGGCCATCGACCCCAATGTCGGTGCCCTTAAGGATTATCTGACCGATATCACCACAAGCCGGGCCTACAACAAGTTGAAGGACGACGTATGGAACGTCCTGGGCAAGCTTTCATCTTTCGGAAAGAGCGCACAGGAAGTGGTATCGAAGGTTGAATCCGGGATCAAGGCAGCCTTGCTGAGCCAGAGTAATCTTTTTGAATCTCTTAATCTTCGTTATTTCGGACCAGTGGATGGTCACGACGTGAACCATCTCGTTACTGTCCTCAACGATCTGAAAAATATCAAGGGTCCGAAGATCCTCCATTGCATTACCGTGAAGGGTAAAGGCTATGGTCCTTCTGAAAAAGGCAATGCTACAACGTGGCATGCTCCCGGCACCTTCGATAAGATTACGGGAGAGATCCACACCAAGACGTACGAGACACCGCAGCCGCCTAAGTATCAGGACGTCTTCGGTCATACCCTGGTTGAATTGGCCCGGGCGAACGACAAGATTGTCGGTATTACTCCCGCCATGCCGTCGGGCTCATCATTAAATATAATGATGAAGGAAATGCCTGATCGCGCCATCGACGTGGGTATCGCGGAACAACATGCCGTGACTTTCTCGGCGGGACTTGCAACGCAGGGGCTGGTGCCTTTCTGTAACATTTACAGCACCTTCATGCAGCGTGCGTACGACCAGGTTGTTCATGACGTTTGCATTCAAAATCTTCCCGTGAACTTCTGCCTTGATCGCGCAGGATTCGCCGGGGCAGATGGGCCAACCCATCATGGCGCGTACGACATAGCTTATTTCCGTTGTTTACCTAATATGATCGTCTCTGCACCGATGAATGAATCGGAGTTGAGAAACCTGATGTATACAGCGCAGCTTCCACGTAAAGGAAAAGCATTTTCTATACGATATCCGAGAGGACAGGGCGTTATGCCCAAGTGGCGTACAACCATGGAAGAAATTGCAATCGGCACTGGACGCAGGTTGCGTACAGGGCGGGAGTTAGCCATTCTGTCGCTTGGCCACATTGGGAACATTGCTGCTGTTGCTTGTGAACGGTTATCAAAGAAGGGCGTCGATGTCGGGCACTACGACATGCGCTTCGCGAAACCGCTGGATGAGGAGCTGTTGCATGAAGTATTTTCGATTTACTCATGTGTCATTACAGTCGAGGATGGATGCATTCAGGGCGGTTTCGGTAGTGCCATTCTGGAGTTCATGGCCGATCATCAATATCATGCAAATGTCCGGCGCCTGGGCATACCCGACCGGGTGGTCGAGCATGGTGAACAACACGAACTTCATCATGAAACAGGGTTCGATGCAGAGGGAATCGAGCGCGCAGTAATGGCGATGCTTAACACCGAAACCAGGGTGCGATGAGAATCTTTTCAAAGATCAGGGGTCAGGGACGGCCGTTGATTTTTCTCCACGGATTTCCGATGCATCAGGGAATCTGGGATACCTTTTCCGATCATTTCATATCTTCCTATACAACCGTAACACTCGACCTTCCCGGCTTCGGCAAGAGCGATTTGCTTCCGGAAGGGTTTACACTCGACGATGTTGCCTCTGAAGTACTCTCGTTTCTGGAGACACACAAGCTCCGGAATGCCGTTGTGATCGGTCACTCACTGGGGGGCTATGTGGCGCTCGCCATGGTTGCAAAGCGACCGGAAATGATCGATGGACTCGTCCTCTTTCACTCAACCGCCCTGGCCGACTCCGCGGATAGAAAGGAATCACGCAACAAGGTGATTGACTTTGTTAACAGAAACGGGGCGAAGGAATTCACCACCAACTTCATCGCTCCCCTCTTCGCCGATCCGCAGCATGCTGACATCGAAAGGATCAAACAAATAGCGGCAACGACTGTTAAGGGCACCGTTGTAGGCTATGCAAAAGCCATGAGAGACCGTCCTGACAGGACCAAAACAATCAGAACATACGAAAAACCTACACTGTTTCTCGCCGGCGCCAAAGACAGTGGTATCCCCGTTGCCTCCATTTATGAGCAAGCCGAAGGTTGTAAAACGTGTGAAATTCATGTAATGGAAGGTGTGGCCCATATGGGCATGGTCGAGAACCCGGTAGGGGCGGCCGAACGAATTAAGGATTTTTTGAAAAAAATATGACTTGGCCAGTTACCTCCGGGCCATTGATGGGTATCACAACTAAACTTTTTGTTTAATAACTTTAAGCCATTTAACTCAGAATCTACCCCAACAACTACTAAGACTAGCTTAGGGGGCGTAATTTTGCTATATTCACAATCCTTATAACCAATCCGGAACCATGGAAGAATTTGCTACCGAAAATTATGACGCATGGAATGCGATGGCCAAAAACATTGCATACGCCGCCTGGGCGATAGCGATCCTGATCGTTCTCTACCACGTCATCCGCCTCGCCACTATGACTGACGCAAAACTCAAGTACGACTACATCAACCGTAGCGAAATCAAAACCTTGTGGGTTGCTGCAATCATCCTTATTGTGGGTTGCTGCTTCATTGCTAACTCCAACATTCAGAAGCTAAGCACGCTCTGGATCTTCGTTCTCGGTTTTACAACATTCGCGATGGGTATGATTGTGGCCCTGATCATCCAGAACATGTTAAAGTTCTATTACCCTTTCTTTATCGAGAAGCGCCTTAAGGCCCTGCGCTACAAGCCACGGATTTCTCCAAAGACCGGTAAGGCGATGAAACTCCTTGGCGAACAGGAAGAAGATGCATACCTCGACGAAGGTATGCAGGCTGAAGAAAATGTTTTCTCTGTCGACTACGATGTGTGGAAGGACGAAGAAACTGGCTACGTAAAGATCGAAAGATACTCTGGTCACCTGCACGCGCTCCAGTGCCCTGAGTGTAACTATCAGACATTTAAGGTTGTCCGCGAGGAAATCCTCAAGGCACCAAGTGTATCCGAAGAAGGTCAGTTGCTGAAGCACTTCCAGTGTGGCTACTGCGGTTACAAGGCTAAGAAAACTGTCGTCCTGAAGATATCTCAGAAATTCGAAGAGACTTCAGCAGCCACAGCTTAAGCTGGCAACATTAAAAATATTTGAAAGAGGGGGCTTAGGCCCCTTTTTTGTTACCTTAATGGCGGTACTAGTATCGGATTTGCGGTTTGACTCGGGCCACAGTCACATTGGCAACCGCAACTCGTTGTTCTGCACTCCTCCGGTACAACCGCAACAATTCATCCTACACTCATCCTACACTCATCCTGCACTCATCCTGCACTCGAGGGGTCACCTGGCTGTTAGCTGAGGTTCAGCTTTGGTTAGGCTAGCCGCTTGTTGCCACCGCAACAAGGCCGTTCTTTGGGGGAACAATCGCCTGGGGACCTTTCGAATCAGTGGACTAATCATCGGGTTCCGGGCACCACGTCATGCCCTGGGAGCCGCGCCCCGGGGTTTACTCCTTCAGTTATTAGTCTGAACTTAAATATATGACGGATGTCTTTGGCGGCTTTAATAGCGGCCTGGGCCCCGTGTTGCTGACGATGTCAAACGCCAGGTGCCTGTCTTTAACCTATCTGGGAACTATTGAAGCTGGAGGGATCCTATTTTCCGAGCCTCTCCACTTTCGTGGCAAAGTACTTGGTGTCGCCACGCCAGGGGAACGTCATATAGCGCTTCACAAAGTATAGGTTCACGCGTTCCCCGGTCAGGGACACTTTCTTCAATTCGGCTATAAGAGCCTCATCACTCTTTTCAATTGAGAAATCGAACGACTCTGCTATGGGACTAGCTTCTCGCAACGCCCCAAAGGTTTCAAGATTGATTTTTCCTTCATACGTCTTGAACATCATTCCCTTCTCACTTACGCGCAATATCTTTCCGGCCATTACGCCATCTTCGTATACACCCCAGTACATGAAGCCGAACGTGATAGTCAAAATGACGATCACGGAAATAATAACAATGCGTAGCACTTTCTTGCCGGTTCTTTTTACACGTTCACCAAAAGTCTGAGTTTCCATAGGGGTTTTTATTGGTAATCTAAATTAGCACCGATTTTCATCTTCTACTAAGCCGTAGCAGGTGAATTATAGACTTAACCGTGAATTAACTGGAGCGATATGCGGTTCTTCAATCAGGTTTCCTGGTCGAAGAAAACCTTGTAATAGTTCTTTCCAACAATCTCATCGAATCCTTTCTCAATCAGATCGCGATTGCCGTGGATGTAAATGTGAAAGTTCTTGTCGAGCTTGATAACGCTTTTGAATACCCGCGCCTGACGCTTAACAGCCTGGGCAGAGATCTCGAAGTTATCAACGACGGTCTGTTCTTCATTGAACTCCTTGCCATAGTTTCTGAATGATTCAATCACAGCTTCGTCACCCAGAACTGTTGATTCAAATTCTTCCTGGTTGAACGTTTCATGCGACTTGAAAAAGTCCATGGAACGATTAAGCATGTCGGCCTTGTCGGCTTTAGAGGTACTGAATGATTGCGGCATCTCTTCATCAACAAACTGCTTGGTCATGCTCATGAAGTTCTTCGTTTGATTGAAGGCATCCTGCATGGGCACCAAACGAAGGAAGTCTTCTTTCCAGAATCGTGCATCAGATCTGTTGGCGGTATCGACCAGCAGAACTACGGGCTTGGTTTCGCCTTCGACACGAAGAATCAGGCAACCTTTGTCAAGCTTATTAATACTTATGCCTTCGTGAGCACTCATTTTGAAGTCGCTGCGCGAAGATTCAACCTTGAGAAAATTTTCCTTGGTCTCCGACTTAAATAGACCGATGGCATCACACATCTGATCGTTATAGCCAACGTTTGAGAAGCACCCCATATACAATTCGCCGGGCTTGATGTTGGGATGCTCGGTTGTGTTGAACAGGCGCTCCGCCATAATCGTTGAATTCTCATGCAACGAAGGGGTATTCGCAAAAACATAGTTAGCCATTGCCAGCAGTGACTGTCCCTGGTCGTCGTCTCCAAACGTATACCGCGAGGGATCGCGGAAGGGGGCGAAGAACCATCGGCATATCAGAGATTGCAGAAGATCACCGCCCAGATCCAACGGATGGGCTGACAGTTTTAGTACTCCGTCATTAAGCCGGTTGCCGATACCATGTACAGCCAGGCCTTCTATTCTGGTTTGAGAGAAATTGATCATACTCCGGATTGTTGAATACGATCAATCGATAATATCGAATCGCGTATATGGTATAAGTACATCAGGCACAACGATACCCTTAGGCGTCTGATTGTTTTCCAGGATTGCCGCCACGATGCGCGGAAGAGCAAGGGCACTTCCATTTAAAGTGTGCAGCAGCTGGATCTTTCCATCCGCGTTCTTGTATCTTAATTTGAGCCGGTTCGCCTGGAAAGTTTCAAAGTTACTGACCGAGCTGACCTCCAGCCATCGCTTCTGCCCGGCAGCAAATACCTCCATATCATATGTTAAGGCCGAATTGAAACCCATGTCACCACCACAAAGCAGCAATTTCCTATAAGGCAGACGCAACTTTTCAAGCAGTCCCTGCACATGAGTACACATATCATCAAGGACGTTGTAGGATTGCTCAGGCTTAGTGATTTGGACGATCTCTACCTTGTCGAATTGATGCAGTCTGTTGAGACCGCGAACGTGCGCACCCCAGCTCCCGGCCTCACGGCGGAAACACGGCGTGTAGCCCGCATGTTTTACAGGGAGATCTGCTTCGGGAACGATCACGTCGCGATACAAATTTGTAATAGGAACTTCGGCAGTAGGGATAAGGTAAAGTCCGTCTTCTCCAATATAATACATCTGGCCTTCTTTGTCGGGTAGCTGTCCCGTGGCGTAGCCGGATGCCTCGTTAACAACAATTGGAGGCTGCACTTCTTTATATCCCTGCTTTTCAGCTTCGTCGAGAAAGTAATTGATCAGTGCACGCTGAAGCTTCGCGCCCTTCCCCTTGTAAACAGGAAAGCCAGCACCCGATATTTTGTTGCCGAGATCGAAATCTATGATGTCGTACTTCTTGATGAGTTCCCAGTGAGGCAAAGCATCAGCAGCCAGGTTTGGCAGGTCACCATGAGTATGAACCGTAATATTGTCGTCGGCTCCAACACCGGCGGGTACCTTCTTATGAGGTACATTAGGTATCTTATAAAGAAGTTCAGTCACTTCCGTCTCAAGCGTTGTCAAAGAAGATTCCAATGTCTTGGTGAGTTCCTTTGAACCCGCTACTCCTGCTTTAAGCTCGTTGGCTTCACTTGCCTTGCCGGCCTTCATCAGCTCTCCGATCTTTTTGGCATCTGCATTTGCTTTTGCCTTTAAGTCATCAAGCTTTCGTTGCGTCTCCTTCCGCGCGTTGTCTTTGTCAAGAATATTGTCCAGCAGCTCTTTGCCTTGTTTAAAGTTTCGTTTGGCAAGTCCGTCCAGCACTATGTCCAATTGATCGCGTATGATCGATACCTGTAGCATTCCAATGTTTTATTTGAGAGGCTAAAATTAGTTTTTTTGCATGCTTTAGGGCCTTTTTCGATCAATAAAAAATAATTTGACGTGTTGATTATCGTTAAAAATGTGCCTATGTTTGTACAGTCAATCAGGCTTCATCTCAAGCCTTTGAATCAAAATCCGGAATTTTACTGTTCGTTTTTTGTTCTCTAGTTAGTCGATTTATTCACGTAACTCAGCAACGCGCTGACTCAACCTTATTATTCATCATCAATTTTTTCAATCCATTCTAACTCACCATGTACACTATTGACGACCTGAATGTCAGGCTTCTTTCAGAATTGAAGGAAATCGCGGAGGGGATGGGCGTAAAAAACGCCAAAAAGCTTTCGAAACAGGACATCATCTACAAGATTCTTGATCAACAAGCAGTGTCTGGGGACTCTGCTCCCGAAAAAAAAGCACCTGCTCTGTCTACACCCGTTGTCTCAGCTCCCCAACCCGCCGAAGAACGTAAACTTCGTCCCCGTCGTCGTGAAAACGTAACAAACGCTCCTCCACCAGCACCTAAAGCTGAATCGGATTTTTCAAATGACGACATGATCGATTCTATCGAAATCAATTTCGATACACCTGCAAACAGCGCAATAAATGGCGCCTCCGAGCCTGAATCAATAGTACAGGAAGAACAGGTTCGCCCGCCAAAACCAGAAGTTCAACGCGAAGAGCGTCAAACGCCTTTCCGTGTAGCGATTCGCGAATTCGATGGAGCTATCAACAATGAAGGCGTCCTCGAAATCATGCAGGATGGCTACGGCTTCCTGCGTTCATCAGATTATAACTACCTGGCAAGCCCCGACGATATTTATGTGTCGCCTTCACAGATCAAATTGTTTGGTCTGAAGACTGGTGATACTGTGAAAGGTCTCATCCGACCACCCAAAGAAGGGGAGAAGTACTTTGCGTTGCTAAAGGTCGAATCTGTTAACGGCAAGACTACAGAAGAGATCCGCGATCGCGTAGCATTTGAGTACCTTACTCCGCTCTTCCCGAATGAAAAGCTGAAGCTCAGCACAACTCATGATAATTTATCGACTCGTATTCTCGACTTGTTCTCGCCGATAGGTAAAGGGCAACGCGGTATGATTGTCGCTCAACCTAAGACAGGTAAGACGGTGTTGTTGAAGAATATTGCCAACGCCATCGCTGAAAACCATCCTGAGGTTTATCTCATCGTGTTACTCATCGACGAGCGTCCTGAGGAAGTTACAGACATGG
The DNA here is from genome assembly GCF_037203685.1 of Chryseolinea sp. T2. Taxonomy (NCBI): domain Bacteria; kingdom Pseudomonadati; phylum Bacteroidota; class Cytophagia; order Cytophagales; family Fulvivirgaceae; genus Chryseolinea; species Chryseolinea sp. T2. The sequence goes on along the minus strand of NZ_JBBCAU010000003.1, from coordinate 868,284 downwards.
CACGCAGCGTGCGCGCCGAGGTAGTAGCCTCTACGTTCGATGAACAGGCTGAGCGTCACGTGAAGGTTGCTTCCATCATTCTTGAGAAGGCAAAACGCATGACTGAATGTGGTCATGATGTCGTGATCCTTCTCGACTCTCTCACTCGCTTGGCACGTGCACACAATACCGTGGTTCCTTCTTCTGGTAAGATCCTTTCCGGTGGTGTGGATGCCAACGCGCTGCATAAACCCAAGCGTTTCTTTGGTGCAGCTCGTAAGATCGAGAACGGTGGTTCCCTTACCATCATTGCAACTGCTTTGATTGATACAGGCTCCAAGATGGATGAAGTTATCTTCGAAGAATTTAAAGGAACGGGTAACATGGAACTTCAGCTTGATCGCAAGCTTTCCAACCGTCGCGTATATCCTGCTATTGATGTTCCTGCATCAGGTACCAGACGGGAGGATCTCCTCCTTCGCGAAGATGAACTTCAGCGTGTTTGGATCCTGCGCAAGTACATGGCCGACATGAATTCAGTAGAAGCCATGGAATTCCTCCAAAGTAAGATGAAGGGTACTCGCAACAACGACGAGTTCCTGGCGTCAATGAATGGATAGCAACTATCCAGATCGATTGAAGATCTGTTGATATTGAAATTTCGAGCTATAAAAAGCAAAGGGCCCGACTTAGTCGAGCCCTTTGTGCTTTATTAATGCCTGAACCAGAATCTATAAGTGTCGCAGCCTGGTAATTCGTCACCCGCATTTAGAGGCCACTTTTAACTTTTACATTTTATATTCAGCGTTTTACATTTTGCGGTTAACCCGAAACAACTAACTAAAGCCGTCTACCACTTGGATTGAAAGAACATCCTAATTACTAAGGCGACCAGTAACCAAACTCAGGACTTAAGACTCAGGACTCAGGACTAAATCGTGATGAGATCAATAAGCTCCTTCTGTACATTCCAATCCTTGGCAAGCTTCAGCATGGCCGTTGCCTCCATTTCGGTAACATAGCCTTTAAGATTGTTCGCCATCCAAACCATGTTGATGAGTTCGATGCGCTTTTCACGATTGTAATCGCCGATGATGGCATTCATGTAGTCGCGGGCACGGTCAAAAGCTGTGAGGTAGTCAAGGGCAACGAAATCAATGGCCCATTGATATTCTTCAGTGGCATTGAGTTCTGCGGCTGTCTTGGCAAGGTCCAGTCTTTCTTCTTCATCAAGACCATGGTAATGAAAGATCACCGCCTTGAGCAGCAAGTGAACCTTTTTTTCCTCAATAGTTTTCATTCTGGGTAGGGAGTGGGCGAAAATACAAACATTTCGCATGCATCAATACGGCTAGCCCGGTAGTTGTGACCCTGACGGGATAAGATTCATGGCAATTTCGTCGGCCAGTAACAAACCTTTGCGTGTCAGCACAAGCATCTCGCCGGTTACGGTTGCAAGCTCTTCTTTTTCAAGATTCCTGATATAATCCTTCCGATCTTCAGAAAGATTGACACAAAATTGGTGACGCACCCGGGCGAGATCGACGCCCCAGCTTGTACGAAGAGAGATCATCAGATACTCGTTCAGCTTGTCCTGCGCACTCAGGGTCTCAATGGTAGATGGTATTTCATCGCGCTGAAGACTGCTGATATATTTTCGGTTGTCGCTAACATTAAACTGACGTGTATTAGTGTCGAACGAATGTGCTCCTGGACCAATGCCGAGGTAATGTTTCCCCAGCCAATAGCTCGTATTGTGACGCGACCGGTAGCCTGGGCGTGCAAAATTGGATACTTCGTAATGCTCAAAACCCGCCGCATTGAGCAGATCAACCAGACGCTCATGCTCGCCGGCAGCTACATCATCATCAGCAGTCTTGAACTTACCCTGCTTCGCCCATTTGCCGAACATTGTTTTTTCTTCGATTGTGAGAGAGTATGATGAAATGTGCTGTGGCTGAAGACGTATCGCTTCCCCAACATTTTCTGCCCAGCGATCAATATCCTGCTGTGGAATCGCATAGATAAGATCTATGCTGATGTTATTAAAGCCTTTGTCCTGGGCTCTCATAACACCGGAGCGGGCGGCCATACCGTTGTGAGCGCGGTTCAGGGATTTGAGAACTGCGTCGTCGAACGACTGGATGCCAATGCTAAGGCGATTTATACCAATGCCCTTGTAAAGAGTGAGGGCATCATCAGACAGATCATCCGGATTGGCTTCAAGTGTGATTTCTGCATCACTGTCGATAGCAAAATTTTGATGCAGCTGACTAAATATGTGCTCAAGTTCCTGCCGGCTAAGCAATGAAGGCGTACCACCACCAAAATAGACCGTCTGGATCGCCGAACCCTTAAGGTAGTCCTTGCGCAAACTCAGCTCGTGCCCGATGGCTTTCACCATGTCCTCCCGGGGTCGTAGATTGGTGGAAAAGTGAAAGTCGCAGTAAAAGCAGGCCTGCCTGCAAAAGGGAATATGGATATAAATGCCAGCCACGTAGGCGCAAAGATTGATCAAAACTTGCAGTTATGACAACCGCCGAAACAGATACCTGTTGTTTCATTTCGTAACCAACTCCTTGAAAATGTTATGACATGCACATACGTTCGAACGGAGCCTGAGCATAAATAGCTGCCATTTCAGCCGACAGACTTCCGTATTTCGGATATCATGATGGAATCTGATACTTTTGCAGCAACTATTTTATGAAGGCTGTCTTCTACGCACTGTTGCTATTTTTTGCAGTCCCCCTAAATCATTCAGCCAAAGCCCAGGGCAATGCGCTTGTCAAGGACCTGCACAACGATTGGATGGTTTTCCATGAAGGCCAGTACGTGCCCTACGGGAACGCACACGGCATAGTAACAACCGTTTATTTTAAACTCGATGCCGCCGCATTTTCAGGAATGCATCTGAAGGTTTCGAGCCCTTCCAGGTACAGTATCTTCATAAATGGCCAGCTTTCAGTCCAGTCGAAGGTTCCCCATTTGCTAAACATCGATAGCCTGGCCTCACGCTATGGAACGACGTTATTGCAACTCGCAGTTCATCAGCAACCAATTAACGTGGATGGCCTCAAGACATCAGTCATCGCCTTAAAGACAAACCCGAGTTTTGGTGAGACTCTTACTCCAAATTATTCGGCGTTCCGCGACTTCGCCATTATTGGCATCATGGTGCTGTTGGTGATGATTATTACGATCATCAAGCTTAACCCCAAGCTGGCTTCTGATTATTTTTCTATTTCCAAAATATTTTCTCTGCGTGAAGCGGAAGATGGCCCGTCAAAGTCACGGATTACCAACAGTATTAACATTCTTTTTTACGCCTATAGCAGTCTGATGCTGGGCTATTTTCTGATGATTGTCTATCATTTCCTGCCACACGAATATCCTACAGCACTGTATTTTCAGCCCACCACATTTTGGGATGCTATCCTCGAGTGGGGAGAACTAAGTCTGATAGTCCTTGCGTTGTTTTTCGGAAAGATCGTGATGGTTTACGGGCTGTCGTACGTCTTCGGAATGAAGGAAGTGGGCAGTGTACATTTTTTCAACTGGGTACGGCTTCTCGTAGGAGTATTTGGTGTGTTGACAGTGATCGTGTTCTTCTACTTTATCACTCGTGGAACACGTGAAGGATTCTATGATTTCCTTCTGCATGCGATCGCCTGGGTGTTCGCCGGATGGATGGTGCTGATCATTTTAAAGCTGCAGCGGCAACTACAGCATTCTATGTTCCATTTATTTTCGTACATTTGTGCCACAGAATTAATTCCCTTTCTGATTACTGTCAAGGTTCTTTATTACTAGCCCTGAATTCTTTACGTGATGAGTGAAATAGCTACTGACAGGATGCGAAAAGTAAAGAGTATCCTCGTGACCCAGGAAGCACCAGCCGACACCAACTCTCCTTACCTGAAGCTTGCTGAGAAATTCAATCTTAAAATTGATTTCAGGCCGTTTATCCAGGTTGAGCCGGTGCCGGTAAAAGAATTCAGAAAACAAAAGATAGATATACTCAACCATACGGCTATCATTTTTACCAGCCGTAACGCCGTTGATCATTTCTTTCATATCTGCAAGGAATTGAAGCTCGAGATGCCTCCCGAGATGAAATACTTTTGTATTTCGGAGCAGACGTCCAATTACCTTCAGAAATACATTGTGATTCGCAAGCGCAAGATCTTCACAGGTCTGAAAACAGCGCAAGACCTTCTTGAGATTCTTAAGAAGCATAAAAACGAGAAATATCTTTTCCCTTGTTCGGATATCAGGAAAAATGACATTCCGGATTTCCTCAAAGACGGGGGATACAACTACACGGAAGCAATCATTTATCATACCGTTGCTTCTGACCTATCTGACCTGAAAGAAGTGTTTTACGACATCCTGGCATTTTTCAGCCCTTCAGGTATCAATTCACTGTTCGTAAACTTTCCGGAATTCAAGCAAAACAATACGCGGATAGCTGTATTTGGCCCAACAACCGCCAAGGCAGCCGTTGCGGCGGGTTTAATCCTTGATATTGAGGCTCCTCTGCCCAATGCTCCCTCCATGACCGGAGCGCTGGAATTGTATATTAAGAAGGCGAACGGCATTAAGTAACTGCTTCATTTATTGAATTTTAGAAAGTGATCTATTTTATTACACTTCAACTTACATCAGTTGAAAGTGTCGTAAAAAAAGGTTTACTTCGTATCCTACTTTTTTGACTTAATGCTGAAAAGGATTTTTTATATGCTCGCGCTCCTCTACCCCGGAGTTAGCGCATTTGCACAGCAGGATCCGCTATTCACTCAATACATGTTTAACAACCTGTATATGACACCTGCATATGCTGGTGTTGATGGAGTGACTCGGTTCACAGCTGTACATCGCCAACAATGGCTCGGTTATCAATCAAGCTTTGGCGACGGTGGTGCTCCAACGACATCAATGGTGTCATTCAATGCTCCGATGTTTAAACTTCACAGTGGTATTGGTGCCTATGTGTTGAATGACAGACTCGGACCAGTGAACAATCTTGAAGCTCAGCTCATGTATGCCTATCACCTCGGCATCAAAGAATCAAAACTGAGCTTTGCAATTAAGTTAGGCTTCTACTCACAAACTATCGATGGCTCAAAGTACAGAGCCATTCAGAACCCTGACCCTCTCGTTACAGAAGGGAAGGAATCTCAAGTCCGCCCCGACCTGGGTGCCGGACTATTCTATCGCGCCGAAAAATATTATGCAGGTATCGGATTCAACCACCTCCTGCGCTCCGAATTTGACTTCGGACAAGACAGCACCCGCGGTGCTCTTGAAAATCATATCAATCTTACAGGTGGTTATTTCTACGAAGTTAGCTTTGACTTGAAACTCCAGTTTACAGCCGCCGTTAGAACCGATCTGAACAAATATCAGTTCGATGTTGCAGGAATTGCACACATAAAAGATACGATGTACGGCGGATTAGCGTTTAGACAATCCGAGGCTGCCAGTCTGCTGTTGGGATACTCTTTGCTCAAGGACAAATCACTGAAATTGGGCGCTGCAGTAGATTTTATTGTGAAGGACCAGGCCGCTAAAGAAAATTTTTCAATGGAGTTCATGCTTAGTTACGACCTTCCGGTCAGCGTGAAAGGCGGCAAAAAAGTCGTTCGGACCCCAAGGTATAGGCACTAAGCGACAAAATCTGGGGGATTCGGACTGTTTTAACGAATTTGCTGATCGTTTCTCACTTACTAAGTCAATCATTTGAGAGGGTTTAAAAACCGCATTTTTTAAAAAAAGAAAACTTAGAATTCTGTATGAATAAGTCGGTTGTTTCAAAATTATTGTTGGTCATGACGGGTGCTCTTGCCAGTGCCTGCGGATTGCTTGGCCTGGGCGGCAAAAAAGGAGGAGACTCCGGAGAGCTGGTCGGTGTGTCAGGACGTGAAGGTTGGGTCATGACCATTCCTTATGGTATGGTTCCGATCCCCGCCGGAACGTTCCACATGGGACAGGCCGATGAAGATCCTGCTTCTACGCAGATCAACTTCAACAAGCAGGTAACGATCGGTCCGTTCTTCATGGACGACACCGAAATCACAAACAATGAGTATCGTCAGTTCACTAACTTCTTCCTGGTTGATAACGGAAGCATCGAAGGTTTCGAAACCGTAGACGCTGAAACATTCCGTCAGAAGTATTATCCCGATACTGCATCGTGGGTACGCGATTTCGCTCACCACATGGGTGATCCTATTCAAGACTATTACTACTGGCACCCTGGCTACGATCAGTATCCTGTTGTCGGTGTAAACTGGGATGCAGCCGTATTCTTCGGTCAGTGGAGAACTGCTTATCTTAACGACTATCGCAAGAGCGTTGGTGACTTCCCGATGCCTGCATTCCGTCTCCCTTCTGAAGCTGAATGGGAATACGCAGCACGCGGCGGCCGCGACATGGCGAAGTATCCATGGGGTAACCCTTACATCCGTAACTCAAAAGGTTGTATGCTTGCCAACTTCAAGCCTGGACGCGGTAACTTCTACGACGACGGCTTTGCTTACACTTCACCTGCACAAGCTTATTTCCCTAACGACTACGGACTGTATGATATGTCAGGTAACGTTTCTGAATGGTGCCTCGACGATTTCAACCCTGCATCGGTTCCTACTGTTTGGGATTTGAACCCGCAATACATCGATCCCCGGACTAATCCGGAGAGCTCAAAATACAATCCTAAAGTACCACCTAAGAAGGTCGTTCGTGGTGGTTCATGGAAGGACGTGGCTTATTACCTGGAGACTGGCACACGTACTTATGAATTCAAAGACTCTACACGTGCCTACATCGGATTTAGATGCGCTATGACGCACTTGGGTCGCTCATCTGGATCTGAATTTTAAACTTTGACTACACACACACAATTTTTTTACATATCAAAAGGCAAACTAAACCATTACTACAATGAGCAAGAAAAAAGGCGGCTTCGTTGAATTACTCTATAAGACCATCATGCCGAAGGTGTATGGTATCGGAGCAGCGGTTGTTATCATCGGTGCGTTGTTTAAGATCCTTCACTATGAAGGTGCTGATCAGATGTTGTTCATCGGTCTTACAACTGAAGCGATCATCTTCTTCCTGAGCGCGTTTGAACCACCACACCAGGAGCCAGATTGGTCAAAGGTATATCCTGAGCTTGGCGAAGATTACGAAGGCCCGACAGTTCCTACCCGAGTATCGAACAAGTCAAATGGTCCTTCACTGACAGCTCAGTTGGATGCATCTTTGGAAAAAGCGAAGATCGGCCCTGAATTGTTGGATAGCCTCGGAAAAGGTTTGAACAACCTTGCTGAGTCTGCTAAGAAGATGGGATCACTTTCTGACGCAGCAGTAGCAACTAACGACTACGCTAATAACGTGAAGAAGGCTTCTACGCAACTTCTCGAAATGAATAAGTCATATGATACTGCTATCAAGGCTGTATCGAGCATGTCTGATGCATCTAAAGATGCAGGTGAGTACCACTCACAAGTTCAGAAGGTTACTAAGAACCTGGCTGCTTTGAACTCAGTTTACGAAATGGAACTGAAGGATGCAGATAGCCACGTGAAGAACATGAACAAGTTCTACGAAAGCCTCACTGGAGCTATGAACGGACTTTCTAAGGTTGGTGACAACACTGCGAAGTTCACAACTGAGCTCGGTAAGCTTACTGATAACCTGACTTCACTGAACAAAGTATACGGCAGCATGCTTACAGCCATGAAAGGTGGCGGCCAGGCATAATGAAACCTGTTTACTAACGTTAACTTTTTAAACTCTAAAAAAGGTATTTACAAATGGCAGGTGGAAAAGAAACTCCGCGTCAGAAAATGATCGGGATGATGTACCTGGTGTTGACCGCGCTCCTCGCGCTCCAGGTCAGCAACGCGGTACTCGAGAAATTCGCGATCATCAACGTGACCCTCAGCAGCCTTATCACCGAAGGAGAGAAGAAGAGCAATCAGATTCTGCAAGGCATCGTCGCTGATGCTGGTCAGAGCCAGGATGCTAACGTTCTCGCGGCAAAGGCAAACGCAGAAAAAGTACGGGAGCTTACCAAGAATACAATAGCAGCTATCGACGGTCTTAAGAAAAAGATGATGACGACAGCTGGTACGGATAAAATCGACGAGAAACTCATCAATGACCACAGCTCAAAAGTGGCAACGATGATGATCGACGTGAATTCGCCCGAAGGTAAGAACTATGAGAAATTGCTTAATGACTATGTGAAGCAAGTAAACGAACTGGCAAAACCTGAACCCCCATTTCAGAAGATCGCCAAGGCTCCGAAGGATATTCCAATCTTCGCAGCTGACGAAGACCACGTGAGAAAAGATTTCCTCACGTTCACCTTCGAGAACACGCCAGTAATCGCAGCTCTTGCCTCTGTAACTCAGGCACAAACTGAAGTGTTGGACCTGGAAGCTCGTGCTTTGGATAAACTCGCGAAAGATGCAGGTGCAAACCGCATTAGCTTCGACCAGTTCATCCCTATGGTGCGTGCAAAGTCATCGACAGTTGCAGCCGGTGCTAAGTACGAAGCTCAAATGTTCCTCACTGGTTCATCAACTGCTTTGCAGTCTGACTTCTTCAAAGACGGCGCTAAACTGCCGACTGTTGCAGATGCTTCTGGTGTAACGATGGGTAAAGTTGAATTCACGGCTCAGGGCGGTGGATACGATGCTCACGGTCTTGCAAAGAAATCTTTCAAAGCAGAGATTAAAGTGAAGGGCCAGACGTTTACTCAGAACATCGAGTACTTCGTAGCGCAGCCTACAATCAAAGTAACGACCGGTAACGCACCGACTCTTTACATGAACTGTGGTAACACTGTAAACATCGAAGTACCAACATTGGGCACGGACTACAATCCTTCGTTCAATGCGGCAGGCGGTGCTGAGATTATAAAGGGCGACAAGCCAGGAAAAGTGACTATCATTCCTAAGCAACGTAAGATCTCTATTGCTGTGAATAACGGCGGTATGAACATCGGTTCTCAAGGTTTTGATGTGAAGAACGTTCCTGCTCCCCGTTATGTAGCTTATCTGGGTAACACTCCAGTTGACCTGCGTAATGGTATCAAGGCTAACCAGATTGCAAACTTGCGTTTCTCTGCTGATCCGGAGGCTAACTTTAAGGAAGAAGTTCCTAAAGACGCTCGCTACCGTATCAAACGTGCTGAGGTTATCCTCGGTCGTGGTACTGCAGGTGTGCAGCGTATGCAAGCAAACAATGAAAACCCTGACCTGCGTGCATGGACAAATCAGGCGAGACCTGGTGACCGTATCGTAATCGACATCAAAGATGTTGTTCGTAAGACGTACCAGGATGAAGAAGAGAAGGTGACTGTCACCGGATCAAGTGGTATCATTAGCATTCCAATTAACTAAGAGATGAAAAAATCACTTTTCATTGTATTGTTCTCTGCAGCGTTCGGCTCCGTGCTGGCGCAGGAAGTTCAGGATCTGGAAATCCAGTACAATCCTAACTCCCTGAATCCCATCCCGGTGTACGAGCAGCACTACAAAGTGCGCGTGTGGAGAAACATAGATCTCAAGGAAAAACAAAACAAAGGGTTCTTTGCCAAGAACGGCGAGATCACCAAGCTCATCATCGACGCCGTTCGTTCCGGTGAGCTGACCGACATCTATAGAGATGACTCACTGTCAGTAAAGATCGCTAAGGATGAATTCCTTCAGCGTCTGGTACAGGAGCAAGGTCAGACGTACGAAGCCTGGGATCCTGCAAAGGATTATTTCACTGATGATCCAGTGGCATACAATGGAAAAAACTGGCGCGCTGTGGCAGATAGCCGTGGCGTTACTCCCAGCGAGGATGCAACCGACTATTGGGCATCAACTACCCAGGGAAGTAGCTTGAATTATGCAACGAACGATATGAGCACTCTTCACCTCATGGAAGATGTGATCTTCGACAGAAGAAGATCACGCCTCTACTATGACATTCAGGGTGTGGAGATCCTTATCCCAGGTGCTAAGACTACTACTAACATCGACCTGTCATTAGGTTGGTTCAAGTACAAGGACCTCGAGAAGTTGTTCCGGAACAATATTCCAAAGGCTGTTTGGTTTAACCGCCAAAACACTGCGCAGAACAAAAACTTTGCAGATGCCATTTTGCTCCGCCTCTTCCAGGGTACGATCTACAAGATCCAGAATCCTGACGACGAAACGATCACAGACACTTACTCTGCTAACGGCAGACCGTACTACGAAAGTGTTTGGGCACGGGAGTGGACAGAGATGATGCTCATGGAAAAAGAGCACAACCTCTGGGAGTTCTAAGAATTATTCTCTTGCTTTTTGATAATAGAAGGGCTGTCTCGAAAGAGCAGCCCTTTTTATTTGGTGATTGGTTGATATGTTGATTTGTCACGAGTTGAGCGCGTGCAGGCTTTGACGTATCGCTTTGACACGTTACACCATACATCACACGTAATCAGGATCCGAAATTATTGAGGCTCAGATTTGTCAGACGGGGACGCGTCCAGCATATCCGACTCTGATGGGGCGAGTGATGAATCTGATGACAATGCGTCTGATGATGACGATACCTCCGGCAATGATCCGTCGGCTTGTGGTTCCTCTTTGTTTCCCGACAGCGCCTGCAAAACCAGCTTTGCCTTTGCCTTGCCAACCACCTGCTCAATCTCTTCAGGCGATGCTTCGCGCATCTTCTTCACCGACCGGAAATGCTGTAACAATTTTGTCGCAGTCTTTTCTCCGATTCCTTCCATGCCCTGCACCTCTGACTTTAACGGCTTCTTGCTGCGCTTCAGCCGGTGGAAGGTGATAGCAAAACGGTGCGCCTCATCGCGGATGTATTGGAGCAGAAGTAGCCCCGGCGACTTCTTGCTGATATGAAGCGGGAGTGGATCTTCCGGGTAATAGATCTCTTCAAGTTTCTTGGCAATGCCTATGATGGGCACCTGTCCATACATATTCAGCTCCTTCAAGGCCTCACATGCGCTGCTCAGCTGGCCTTTACCACCGTCCACAACGATGAGGCTGGGTAACTGTTCTCCTTCTTCAAGGATTCTCTTGTAACGCCTTCCGACAATCTCCTTCATCGAGGCAAAGTCGTTGGGACCTTCAACCGTCTTGATATTGAAGTGCCGGTAGCCTTTCTTGTCGGGTTTGCCATTTACAAAACGCACCATCGACGCGACTGGAACAGTACCCATGATATTCGAGTTATCGAAGCACTCGATGATTTCAGGCAGCTGCTGGATTTGAAGATCCTTCTTAAGGATTTCAAGGACTTCACGTTGCTTGGATTTTTTACCCTCTCTGAAAATCTCGCGTTCCCGGCGCAACTCCAGGGCGTTTTTGATCGACAGTGCAATTAACTTCTTCTTGTCGCCAATCTGTGGTATGACGTTTTCAACTTCGCTTTCAAGAACTATGATAGGTATGTTCGACAGGATAAGGCGGTTCGTACTGTGCGTTTGCTCCCTTAGTTCTACTGCAGAGATACTTAACAATTCATCATCTGGCTCATCGAGTTTCTTTTTCACTTCCATCGTCTTTGAGTAGATGATGGATCCTTCCTTGATTTGCATGTAGTTTACATAGGCGTATCCTTCAATACTCGTGATAGTGAACACGTCGATGTCTGTGAGATCCCGGTTTACAACCAACGACTTTGTCTGGAACCGCTCCAGCGTATCAAGTTTTTCCTTGTAATGCTGGGCTCGCTCGAACTCCATGCTTCCCGCGGCTTCCTTCATGTTCGCCGTGAAAGTTTGATAAACAATGCTCAAACTACCCTTCAGGATATTTCGTGCCTGATCGATTTCTTCCAGATAGGAGGTTTCATCCTGATATCCTTCGCACGGACCTTTACAATTGCCGAGATGATATTCCAGGCACACCTTAAACTTCTTTTGAGCCACATTCTGCTCACTGAGCAGCAAACTGCAGGTACGTATAGAGTAGAGTTTCCGTACCAGTTCCAGTACATTCTTCATTGCTACAACGCTTGAATAGGGGCCGAAATATTCGCCCTGGTCCAGGTTGTAAGTGCGCGTATAGATAACGCGTGGAAAACGCTCATTCAATATGCAGATGTATGGGAACGTCTTATCGTCCTTGAGCAGGATGTTGTACTTAGGCTGATTTTGTTTGATGAAGTTGTTTTCTAAGAGCAACGCATCAAATTCCGTATTCGCGACTGTGAAATCGATGTCAGATATCTCCGAAACAAGCTTTAGCGTCTTTCGATTGACGCCGGAATTCTTCGTGAAGTAACTGGTTACTCTCTTGCGGATATTCTTTGCCTTGCCGACGTAGATCAGCGTCTTCTCTTCATCGAAGAACTTATAAACGCCCGGAGACTCCGGCAGGCGCTGAACAACCTCTCTCAATTTGTCGTATGGTGATGACATGGCAAGGACTCCTGCCGTAAATATAAGCCATTACAGGCATGACTTAAGAGTAAGTCTAAACGCAGGATTGACCAACTCTGACTTTAAATCAACAAATCAACAAGTGAACAAATAGATCAATTATTGGGGTCCCAGGTCTCGTCATTCGGTGTGTTCAAACCGGGAGCATCAGGAGTTGCATAAGCGCTGCAATCCAATGAGATATCGAGCCCACCTGACGGACGTTTAAATTGTCCTTTCTTGTAATCAAGTGTTTTGTCTGCATAAACGCGCTGCATGTATTTAACCCAGATCGGCCGCGCTGTTGTTCCTCCTTGCCCCATCGCCCAGTTGCGATAGTGGATTGATCTTTCGTCTCCACCAACCCATGCGCCTGATACGAGGTTGTGTGTTACCCCCATGTACCAGCCGTCTGACGCATTGTTTGTCGTTCCGGTTTTTCCACCGATCTCGTTTTCAGACTTGAGGTCCCAGGGTAGTGCAACGGAAGTACCGCCTTGTTCTTCAACACCACCCATGAGCATGTAGATCATCTTGAAGGCAGTTTGCTCGCTGATCGCCTGTCGTGTCTTGGGAACAAAGTTCTCAATAACGTTGCCGTTCTTGTCTTCAATACGCGTAATATAGAAAGGCAACGTATGAATTCCTCCGTTAACGTAGGTGCTGTACGCCCCGATCAGTTCGAACAAGGAAACATCGCTTACTCCAAGGCAAAGCGCAGGAACTGCGTCGAGTTTGCTGGAGATGCCCACGCGGTGAGCGAAGTCTACCACATTGGCCTCACCAACTTTCTGCATCACCTGCGCGGTAATCGAGTTAAGTGAGCGCGCCATTGCCTGACGGAGATTATAAGAAACGCCAGTACCGCGATCGCCTTCAGCATTCGGAGGGCTCCACGTTCCGCCTGGAACTTTAAAAGTCGGAGAAACATCCAGTAGTTGCTGGCATGGCGAATAGCCGTCTTCCATAGCACGGCCATATACGAATGGTTTGAATGCCGAACCAGGCTGACGCTTACCCTGACGAACGTGATCGTATTTGAAATACTTGTAATTGATACCACCCACCCAGGCCTTGATCGCTCCGGTTGCAGGATCCATAGACATGAAGCCAGCCTGAAGGAAACGCAGATAATAATTGAGTGAATCCATCGTGCTGAACAACGTATCGCGTTCACCAGTATAGGTGAAGATGCTCATCTTCTTCTTTTTGTTGAGCATAACTTTCACGGAATCGTTGCCTTCACCATACCGTGCAACAAGGTATCGGTACGCATCAGTCTTCTTCACTTTGGATTGCAGGAAGCCTTTGATTTCAACCCGGTCATCGTCGATCCAGGGATTTGATCCCTTCCAGTGCGTGCTGAAAATCTTCTGCTGCGACTTCATCGATTCCCACACTGCTTCCTCGGCATAGCGTTGCATGCGGGTATCGATCGTTGTATAGATCTTTAATCCTGACTCTTCAAGATCGATGTTTCGTGCACGCGACCAGCGTATCAGGTCGTTCTTAATAACCGCGCGGAAATACGTTGCTATACCTTCGTTTTGATTCAGAACACGATACTTAAGGTCGATAGGTGTACGAAGAAGTGAATCGTATACGGCTTCGCTTTTGATGTAACCGTGGTCAAATAGTTTCCCGATAACCTGATTGCGCTTCTTTAGTGAGTTCTCCGGGTTGTCAACCGGATTGTAACGGGTAACAGCTTGCTGCAATCCAACCAGCACCGCAGACTCAGGAATGTTTAACTGATCCGGGCGTTTATTGAAGTACGTTTCCGATGCCACTTTAACACCAAAGGTCGTTCGCCCAAAGGAAACGGTGTTCAGGTACATGGCAATGATTTCTTCCTTCGTGAAATTTCGCTCAAGTTGTACCGCGATCACCCACTCTTTGGTTTTGTTGATCAGCTTCTTCAGCGAACCACTCAGCTTGAGTGAGCCCTGCAATTCTTCGCCACGTGTATTGAAAAGGTTCTTTGCTACCTGTTGCGTGATCGTACTACCACCGCCTTTGGCACCGGAATTAAACGTGAGGATACCATAAACAACACGCAGGTAAGCCTGAAAGTCAAGTCCTGAGTGCTCATAGAAACGGTGATCCTCCGAATACAGCAGTGTATTAACGAGATCAGCAGAGAGCTGATCATATGTTACCTGGCTGCGATTGTACTTGAAATACCTTCCGAGCGAAACTCCGTCAGCAGAAATCAACTCGGACGACAAATCGTTCTCCGGGTTTTCAATGCTTCTCAGGCTCGGCATGCCACCGAACATTCCAAACAAGTCATTGCTGACTGCCAGCACGTATAATGGCAGTCCTAGGACAATACAAAGGAATGCGATCCATATTCCCTTGATGCCGCGTTTAAACCACACACTCCTTGTCAGCAGAATATCCTTATTCGGCTTCTTTCGGGTAATTTTTTTCGAAGAATTGAAGGTATTCATCCAGTCCCTTTGTACGGTATAAGATATCGAAATTGTCTTTTGTGATCACAAAGCTATGGAATTTGTGGCTCCTTAACTCGGTGAGTGTAGCTAGCTTTTCGTTGAATGATTTCATGTACTCAATCGCAAAGCTCACGCGCGGCAGACCATCAACCAGGGTCATTGTGTTTTCGGGATTGAACACCATGTTTGACGTCTTCAGGTTCAGCTCTCTGAAATTATCAGTGTTCAACTTTTCGAGCGTAAGTGTGGGCATATTCCCCAGCTTTTCGTCGTTGCGGTAGATCATCACAAAATAGTGAGGCTCATTAAGTGAGCGAATGTAGGTAACGCCGGCCTTCATGGTTTGTGCGTCCTGAACTGTACGTGAAGCCTCCAGCAATTTCTGTGCGTAGTTGCCCAGATCGGTGGCTACATTCTCTTTAGCAAATTCACCAAGCTGATACTGATATTTCGAAATGTCGTCCGTCTTCCCAACGATGAGTATTTCCAGTAGCCTCAGCGTTGGTGTGAAGGTCGTTACGCCGATGGCACGAGCTTCGTTGATAAGTGAAGTGGCCTTGTTATAGTCGCCATCCTGGTAGCTCGCGTATGCCTCCTGGTACAATGACTTTTGCTTCTCATTTGCGAGATTCGATTCCTTCATGTAATCGGGATTGTCGAGCGTCTTGGCAAATGTGGACTCAGGATGTTTCGTACGGAGCAGGTTAGCATATTCCTCAGCCCTCGCAGGGTTGCTGTCCTTATAGATCAGATACATGTGATACAGTATCTCGGGCTCGTATTCAGTTTCAGGGAACCGCTTAAGCAGCCTGGTAAAGTAGTCGGCGGCATTTTCGGGTTCTTTTAGTTTGAAGTAATAGATTTCGCCGACATTGAAATAGGCGTCTTCGATCTTTTTAAGTGCTTCTTTCTTTTGGTCATCGGTTCGGGGAATCTGCGCGTTGACCTTTGCGTATTCGGCTCCAACGGGGTCGGCAGGCGCCGCCTCTGTCTCCTCCTTTTGGCTGGCTACAATAGTAGTAGAATCCATCGAAGCGGTGTTCGTCACCGCCGCCTTCGAAGATCGAAGTGACCGTCGCCAGTTGTCTTCGAGTACAATATCACCCCAGATTCTCCGGAATTCAGTTTGTCCCAAAGCCATGGCGGAAGGATTGCCAAAGTACCAATCTGCAGATTCGTCATTACCGGATCCCTCAATATTGCCGAAGACATTGTCAGTAGTCTCGATGTCAATGCGGTTGCGCTTCTTTTTCTTACCAACACTCTTTTCGGCCAGTGCCTTCTTCGCCTGGTATGCTGAGTCGATAATGGAACGAAGTCCAACGGAGTCGAGGGAAGATAAACGGAGCAGACTATCCTGCCATTGAATTACATTAAGATTGCCAACAAACTCGTCAAGTATTTCCTGCCTTGCCTTGATTGCCTCGTAGTTTTCGTAGTCAGGTGGCAATGCTTGTGTGGCACTGTCATAGTATGCCTGAGAAAGTTTGTAGTTGCGCAGCGTGTCGTAATAGATCTCGCCAAGCCGGAGGAAAGCTTCACCATCCACGCGCTTGTTGTTTCCTTCACGCACTGACTGTTTAAAGCTCGTGATAGCGTTGTTGATGTTCTTTTGTTTGAGTTCGAACACGCCCATCTCATAATAAATCTTGTCTTTGAACTCTTTATTCTTGCTGTCTTTTAGAAGCTTCCTGAAAGACTTCATCGCTGCATTAACGCTCTTGCTGCGGGATATTTCTGTAACCTGCGCCATATAAAGCCGGGCATAGAAATCAACTTCATATTCCGGATTAGTAGCCAGGCACTTTTTGTAATAGTTATACGCTTCAGATTCAAAACCAAGTTTTTGATAAACCTGACCAATGATAAAGTAAACTCTTCCGGGCCTGTCCTTCTTACGGAGCATGGGCGCAGCCTGAGAGAGATTCCGAACCATATTGTCATAATCAGCCTGCTCCTGGTAGAAATATGCCTTCTCCATCAGAAGACGCTTCTGATTTGTTTTGTCAAGCTTTTCTTTGGATACGTAGTCGATCGCTGACTGCGCATTGTTGTATTCCTTGTATTCTGTGAATGTGCGGACTAGCTGAATAATTGCGCGATGCCGTGCGCTGGGATCCTTGCTCTTTGTATTGACAAACTTCAGGGTCTGAACGGCATTCCCGAAATCGAGGCTATACAATCTGGCCTTGCCAACCAGAATATAGCAGTCGTCGACCCACTTGCTGTTAGGGTGTCTCTGGATTGCCAGGGAAGCCATCTTGATGGATTCCTGAATGTCTTTGTCATAACTCTTCGCCAGTGCGGTATCGACCGTTGGATAGAGCCGAAGAACTCGATTGTAGTCATCGGACAAGCTGGCCCATATGGTATTTTCTATTTTCTGAACTTCTTCGCGGGCATAGAAATATCCATTGTAATGCGCCGTTGTATTGTGGTATGCTTTGCTGGTCCAAGTGTTTTTTTCGGGCGAGCACGACTGAATCAATACAAAGGCCACACAGAGCAGCAAAAAATAAAAAGCACTTCTCAAGGACGTATTGTCTAGATGACTAAAACGCAAAAAACCTGAATTCCATATTTAAATGATACGGAATCTCTAATTTTGTGCAAAAATACGGGAATACTTTGCAGCAGAAAAAAACCTTATCAAACTGGTTAGCCACCCGTTATCAGCTTGTTATCCGGAACGAAGAAAACTTCGCGGAGAAAACGAGCATGGCTTTTACTTATTCCAAAGTTATCTTTTTTTCCCTGATTCTCTTCACGGGATTGTTCATCATGAGTTTGTTCATGGCGAAGACCATTTTAGCTCGGTGGTTTGATCCCAAGCACGAACAATTGGTGCTTAATCAGCAACTGCTTGAGTTGGCAAACAAGGTCGATTCGTTGGGCATTGAAGTGGAGCGCAAGGATCAATTCATCTCAAATTTGCAGCAGGTATTGAGCGGAGACACCAGTAATTTCAAAGATCCCGCCGAAGCGCTCCGTGGAGAGAACCAACCGCTTAATCGGCCGGCAGATCTACATGCGAGCTCTACAGATTCGGTATTTCGCAAGGAGTTTGAAAGATCGGGCATGTCTGTCATTCCGACGAGTTCCAAATACCGCGAGCTTCAGGAAACGTTTTTCTACTCACCGATCTCTGGATTCATTTCTGACCAATATGATGTCAAAAAAGGGCATCTGGGCGTCGATGTCGTCGCCAAAGTGAATGAGCCTATAAAATGCATCGCCGACGGAACGGTCGTTTTTAGCTCGTGGACGCAGGATTCGGGTTACGTGATCATGGTTCAGCATCGAGGTAACCTCATTTCGTCGTATAAACACAATGCTCAACTCTTAAAAAAAGTTGGTACTTTTGTTAACGGCGGAGAAATTATCTCCATAGTTGGCAATAGCGGGGAGCTTACAAACGGTCCACATCTCCATTTCGAGTTATGGTACAATGGAAACTCCCTGAATCCGGAAGAATTCGTCACTTTTTAAACTTTTTTAGACATGCTAACTTCGAAAGAACAGAAACGGGCAGCCGACGAGATCAGCAACTCGAGCAACAACATTGGCAAAGGCACATTCCTCAAAGGCGATATTGAAACATATGGTAATATCCGCATCGAGGGCAAGATGACCGGTAATCTCATTTGCAAGGCGAAGGTAGCACTTGGACCTGCATCGCAGGTTGACGGGAACATTCTTGCACAAAACGCCGACATCGAAGGCGAAGTGAAAGGCAAGATCGAAGTAACTGAACTCCTTGTATTGAAGGCAACCGCGGTCATCAATGGCGATATCTTTACAGGCAAAATGGTGGTAGAGCCAGGCGCCGTATTTAATGGCACTTGCAAAATGGGTGCGGTAATCAAGGATATTAAAATAGGCGAGAATGGCTCCAGCCGAACCCTCCCCCAACAAGAAGCTAAAACCGTATAATAACTACCTTAAGTATAGCAGCCTCGGTCTACAGCTGGTGGCTGCCATCGCTTTGTCAGGCTGGCTTGGATACCTGCTCGATCAGAAACTCCATTTACAGTTTCCGGCCTTTATGCTCACGTTCGGTTTCATGGCGTTTGGCGGGATGATGTACCAGGTCTATCGTTCCATAAAACGCGACAACCCTTGATTCGATTTGTCGGGATAGTTATGGCTGTTGCCGTTGGCTGCATCCTGGTAGTCATGTTATCTGAAAATCAAGGCTGGATTGAGGCTGCCCCCTCATACTCCATGCAGACTGCTGCCATTCTTGCGGTGTTTACAATCGTCATTTACCGGTATCTTGACAAGATCGAAAAGCCAGAGCTGTTCATTCAAATCTATCTGCTGTCGATGACCATCAAGCTCATCGCCTACGGTGTGTATGTTGTGTTAATGATCGTGGATGACAAACCGGGGGCGAACAGCAACGTCCTGTTTTTCCTAATTCTCTACGTGGTTTTCACGGCCCTTGAAGTCGGCTTTTTGCATCGAAAAATCGCTGGAAATCGACCTCATTGAGTAAGGGCAAATATTTCGCAAAACATTTTTTTCTGCAGCATTCTTTAATACCTTTGCGCTCGTATTTCAAAACCTTGAAATTTGCGCTGAATGAGCATATTTTGGAGCCCTGCAAAGCGTTTTTCCCTTTATCTGGTAGTGTTTTTTTTAACTTTTTCTGGCGCCTTTGCGGCCCCCCAGGAAGGGCATGAGACAAACACTGCGGAGGAGCACGAAGCGTTTGATCCCAACATTATCATCCATCACGTCATGGACGACCATGTTTGGCATCTTTGGGACCATGGTGGCACAATCTTCCTCCCCGTTATTGTTTACTCCCAGCAAGGCGGTTTGGATGTTTTCTCGTCCCGCAACTTTTACGACGAACACCACAACAAGGTGCCTTATAACGGGTATGTGCTGGACGAGCACGAACATATCACCCTCAATGGCCAGTCAGTACTGGACATTTCGATTACCAAGAATGTAGCTATGCTCCTCATTAATGCCACTCTGCTGGTGTTAGTATTTGCTGCGGTAGCCAAGGGATATCAGAACAATCGCGGAAAGGCTCCCAAGGGTGTTCAGTCGTTCATGGAGCCCATCATCGTATTCGTTCGCGATGAAATTGTGAAGCCGAACATTGGCAAGAACTACGAAAAGTTCATGCCCTACATGCTTACGCTGTTCTTCTTCGTATTGTTCGGAAATCTGTTGGGCTTGCTGCCAGGTGCAGGTAATCTTACCGGAAATATTGCTGTGACTTTAACACTGGCCGTTCTTACGTTCATCATCACGAATGTTAAGGGTAACAAGGAATACTGGAAACACATTTTCTGGACGCCGGGCGTTCCGCTGCCGCTTCGGATATTTATCCTACCCGTTGAAATCGTGGGGATATTTACTAAGCCGTTTTCACTTACAGTGCGTCTCTTTGTCGCGATCACCGCAGGTCACATTGTGTTGCTTAGCTTGATCAGCCTCACATTCATTTTCAAAAGCATATTTGTTGGTTTTGCGTCGAGCGCTATTGTGCTCTTTATTAGCCTTATTGAATTATTGGTTGCGGGAATCCAGGCGTATGTATTTACACTGTTCTCCTCGCTCTATATCGGCATGGCTACTGCAGAGCATGAACACGAGGAACACCATTAGATAGTAGTGAGTCCTGAGGTCTTTAGTCCTGAGTTGGGTCGCTTCTAGTAACGGACCAGGATAGGATCGGAGCAAGGACAAACAGATAGACCAGATCAAAGAGGAAATGATCAAAGCTTGAGTAACTGTCAGAAGGACAGCTACTAAAAACTAAAAATACTAACGGCCAAGTACTCAGGACTAACGACTCAGGACTCAGGACTTGCTAAAGATATCCGGCCCGACAAACGAGCCGGCTTGTTTCACTTAATAAATACATAGTTATGTTATTAGCATTATTGTTGGACATCAGCTACGCAATCTTGGGCGCTGGCATCGGTGCAGGTCTGGCAGCAATTGGCGCTGGAATTGGTATCGGTCGCATTGGTGGCTCAGCGATGGAAGGTATCGCTCGTCAACCTGAAGCTTCTGGTAAGATTCAGGGTGCGATGTTGATTATCGCGGCCCTTATCGAAGTGGCTGCGCTTTTCGCGCTGGTTATTTGCTTGCTGATTTCGTTCAAAGGCTAAGCTTAAAGGTCTGTTTGGGCAATGGGCCCGGCAGACCTTTTACATTACATCACTATCTGAAGGCGACTACTATCAGTTTACGTTGAAAATATGGATCTCTTAACCCCAGGCACTGGTCTAATCATATGGCAGACAATTGTATTTGTTCTGCTTGTATTCCTGCTGGCAAAGCTAGCTTGGAAGCCAATTCTCAATTCGTTGAAGGATCGCGAAAAGTCGATTCAGGAAGCGCTTGACACAGCTGAAAGAGCACGTCAGGAGATTTCTAAACTGAAGTCTGACAACGAACACCTTCTCCAGCAGGCTCGCGAAGAGCGCGACAAAATGTTGCGCGAAGCTCGTGAGGCTTCCGGCCGCCTGAAGGAAGAGACTGAGGCAGCAGCCAAAAAAGCAGCGGACAAAATCCTGGATGATGCCCGTGCTGCAATCAACATTGAAAAGAATGCCGCTCTGCGCGACATCAAAGAACAGGTGGCAACGTTCTCCATCGAAATTGCGGAGAAACTCCTGCGCGAGAAGCTTTCAAATGATAAGTCGCAGCGCGAACTGGTGGATCGTTATCTCAAGGACATTAAGGTTAACTAACCATGGTTGATTCAAGAGCCGCGGCACGTTACGTAAAATCATTGCTTGAACTGGCAGTGGATAAGAACGTGCTCGAGGAGGTACATAAGGACATGTTACTGTTTTCAAAGATCGTTCGCGAAAACAAACCGTTCGAGTTGTTGTTGGGCAGTCCTATCATCAAACATGATAAGAAGCGCGACGTTCTCGAAGCACTGTTCAAGGGCAAGGTGAATGCCCTCACAATGTCTATCTTAGACATCCTGACAAAGAAGAACCGCGAACCTTTGCTTCCGGCGATCGCAGCACAATTCCACAATGCTTACAACGAATACAAGCAGATCGGGAAGGCTACTGTAACTACAGCCGTACCGTTGGATGACGCTCTGCGTACGCAGATCCGCGCACTGGTTCAGCAGTTGTCAAAAAAGAGCGATGTAGACCTCACGGAAAACATCGACAAGAATATGATCGGCGGTTTCGTCCTTAATGTAGGAGATCGTCAGATCGATGCTTCGCTGAAGAACAAGCTGAAGTCATTGCAAGTGAAGTTTAGTCATAATCCATACATCAAAGAATTTTAATCTCCTAATATCATGGCAGAGATAAGACCAGAAGAAGTATCGGCAATATTGCGGGAACAGCTTTCCGGCTCGCGCACTGAAGCGCAGCTCGAGGAAGTGGGAACAGTTCTCACAGTGGGCGACGGTGTGGCGCGCATTTACGGCCTCACTCAGGCACAGGCCGGTGAACTTATCGAATTCGAGAATGGCCTTAAGGCACTCGTTCTTAACCTCGAAGAAGACAACGTCGGAGCCGTGTTGTTGGGAGAGTCTGAAGGTATTCGCGAAGGCGATACTGTGAAGCGTACCGGCAAAATCGCATCCGTTAAGGTTGGCGATGGCATGCTGGGCCGTATAGTGAATACGTTGGGTCAACCAATCGACGGTAAGGGTAACATCACAGGTGAATTGTACGAGATGCCACTTGAGCGCAAAGCTCCTGGCGTA
Organism: Chryseolinea sp. T2; assembly: GCF_037203685.1. Taxonomy (NCBI): domain Bacteria; kingdom Pseudomonadati; phylum Bacteroidota; class Cytophagia; order Cytophagales; family Fulvivirgaceae; genus Chryseolinea; species Chryseolinea sp. T2. The sequence goes on along the minus strand of NZ_JBBCAU010000003.1, from coordinate 845,708 downwards.
ATCTTCCGTCAGCCTGTAAACGAGCCTTTGCAAACGGGTATCAAAGCGATCGACTCTATGATCCCTGTAGGTCGTGGTCAGCGCGAATTGATCATCGGTGACCGTCAGACTGGTAAGACTGCAGTTGCTCTTGATACTATCGTAAACCAGAAGGAGTTTTATGAAAAAGGAGAGCCAGTTTTCTGTATCTATGTAGCCATCGGTCAGAAAGCATCAACTGTTGCAGCAGTGTCTGCATCACTTGAAAAGGCTGGTGCTCTTCCATATACCGTTATCGTCTGTGCTTCGGCATCTGACCCTGCTCCAATGCAGTTCTTCGCACCGTTCACAGGAGCCGCTATCGGCGAGTTCTTCCGTGATACCGGCCGCCCTGCACTTGTGATCTACGATGACCTTTCAAAACAGGCCGTAGCTTACCGCGAAGTGTCTCTGCTTCTCAGAAGGCCTCCCGGACGCGAAGCTTATCCTGGTGACGTGTTCTATTTGCACTCACGCCTTCTTGAGCGTGCTGCGAAGGTGATCAACAACGACGCTATTGCACAGAACATGAACGATCTTCCAGCCTCTATCAAGCATCTTGTTAAAGGTGGTGGATCACTGACAGCTCTTCCAATCATCGAGACACAGGCTGGCGACGTTTCGGCTTATATCCCTACGAACGTGATCTCTATCACTGACGGACAGATCTTCCTCGAGACAAACCTCTTCAACTCTGGTATCCGTCCTGCGATCAACGTGGGTATCTCGGTATCACGGGTAGGTGGTTCTGCTCAGATCAAGTCGATGAAGAAGGTAGCCGGTACGTTGAAACTCGACCAGGCTCAATTCCGCGAGCTTGAAGCCTTTGCTAAATTCGGTTCTGACCTCGATGCTGCAACGAAATTGACGATCGAGCGCGGTCGCCGCAATACTGAAATCCTGAAGCAGGATCAATATGCTCCGGTTCCTGTTGAAGAGCAGGTAGCTATCATTACTGCTTCGACCCGTGGATTTATGGACCGCGTCCCCGTTGGTAAGGTGAAACAATTCGAAAAAGAATTCCTCGAACTGATGCGCCTTAGCCACCGCAATACTTTGAACAACCTCAGAGCCGGTAAATTTGACGATGCAGATGTTGATGTCATCAAGAAGGTGGCTCAGGATCTGTCTTCAAAATTCGCTGCCTGATTTGAATAAAGCCTGATATGCCGAATTTAAAAGAAGTAAAGAACCGTATCGCCTCCGTTGTAAGCACGCAACAGATCACCAAAGCCATGAAGATGGTGGCGGCGGCAAAGTTGCGCCGTTCGCAGGACCGCATCACGCAGATGCGTCCATATGCGGTGAAGCTTGAGGCAATAATCAGGAACCTGTCGGAGGCACAAAGCTCCGGCGATATTGACAGCTGGTTCAGCACGCCTCGTGATGAACAGCGTATCCTCATCGTTGCGGTGAGCTCTGATCGCGGTTTGTGCGGCTCATTTAACAGCACAATCTTCAAAGGCGTTATGCGACTCATTACTGAGAAGTATAACGATCAATATGCGAAGGGTAATGTTGTTATCCTGCCTGTAGGCAGAAAGGTAGCCGAATATTTCAAGAAGCGTAATTTCCAGACACTGCATCAGCATGCAGAGATATTGAATACACTTTCTTTTAATAGCGCTGCTGCCGTCGCTGACGATGTGATGAAGGCTTTCAAAGACGGTAAATTTGATAAGGTAGAGCTGGTTTATAACGAGTTCAAAAACGTTGCTACGCAAATACTGCGGACAGAGCAACTTCTTCCGGTAATGCTTCCAAAAGCAGAAGGATCGAAATCAAATCCAGTGGATTACATTTTTGAGCCTTCTCAGGAGGAAATAATTTCTGAGTTACTGCCTACGGCACTACGCATTCAGGTTTTCAAGGCTTTGCTTGATTCGAACGCTGCCGAAAACGGTGCACGTATGACCGCTATGGACAAGGCCACCGAAAACGCCGGAGAGCTTTTGAAAGAGCTTAAACTCAGCTATAACAGATCCCGTCAGGCAGCCATCACCAAGGAGATCCTCGAGATCGTTGGCGGTGCAGAAGCACTCAAATCCGCTTAAAACGAAATCCTTTAACTTTGAAGTCTTCCTTCGTATTATTCGGAGGAAGACTTTTTCATGTCTAAGGGTATCGCATCTGCATATCGCCTGATTAGTATCCTCAGCCTCGATGTAGTGGCCGGAGCAGTTATATGCGCGCTTTTTTTTATCAAAGTGCTGCAGACGGAAGTTTCATTCTCCCTGATACCGCTAGCCCTTACCGTTTGGATCATTTACACGGCAGACCATCTCATGGACGCACGAAGGATCGGACACGCCGCATCAAGCCCCAGGCACCTGTTTCATCAATTGCAGTTTCAGCGAATGCTCGTCGCCGTCGGTGTGGCTTTGTTACTCGATTTGATCAGTCTTTTGTTTGTAAGTCGTGCTGTGATTATGGGAGGTGTTTTTCTCGCTTTCCTGGTTGTTTTGCTGATCGTAATGCAACGAGCATTGCCCTGGCTGCGCGAGATTGTTGTTTCTGTGCTCTACACATGCGGAGTATTGCTGCCGTCAATCGCCCAGGCAAGGACCAGCTATACAATAGCCCATTCGTTACTTTTTATACAATTCAGTCTCGTTGCCCTGACCAACCTGCTCATATTGTCCTGGCTTGACCGTGAAATGGACTTTAAAGACGGCCTGACCTCCTTTACATTGATCGCCGGAAAACGCATGTCGCAGGTAATGATCTGGACATCATTCACCCTATGTATGATGCTCACCATTGCTCAGATATACTATAAAACGCTGACGTGGCCCGGTCTTGTCGTAGGAGCAATGGAGGCGATTTTGATGTTGATTTACGTCGGAAATCAAAGACCTGATCGCCTCCTTGTTCAGCGAATGATTGGCGATGGGGTCTTTATTCTACCATTGTTATACCTGGTTTGGTGAACTTCACTTCCCTGGCCGGGTTGGCCTGATTCAATTCTTGTCCGCAAGTGAGCAAGCTTAATTCTTATGAATCAATTGCTGGTGTCTACGATCGTCTCGCCCGAATGGTCTACGGTTCGGCCATACGGAAATCGCAACTGGTTCACTTAAAGGAATTGAAACAGAGTAACGAAATACTCATACTAGGAGGGGGGACAGGCTGGTTCCTTGAGGAACTTCTGAAGGTTAACTCCTCCGCAACTGTGTTGTATTTGGAGGCGTCAGAAAAGATGATTGCCATGGCAAAGAAGAAGATTTCAGATGCCGATAGCCGTCGCGTTAGCTTCGTCCATGGTACCGAGAAGGCCGTATTTCAAATTGATCACTTCGATGCTGTTGTCATTAATTTTTTCGCCGACATGTTTCCCTCTGATGAATTGTATCAGGTAATCGGGCGCCTGAGGGATGTTTTGAAGCCTGGTGGCCGCCTTCTCTGCACGGACTTTGTAAACGACACCGCCTGGCAGGCGATGCTCCTGAGAGTAATGTATATCTTCTTCGGGATGGCGACAGGGCTGACAACTAAACGCCTCGCGCCCTGGCGAAGTATTATTGCAGAACTTGGGTTTAAGCGCCTTTGCTCAAGCGCGTTTTGGGGTAGCTTTATCTTTAGCGAACTGTATAAAAAGCCCCGCTAAGACGTAGCGACGATTCCGTCCTTACTCAGTTGCTGAACAAGATCGGCCTTCTCCTCCATTAAGCTTATAATTCGTCTCAGGTATTCAATTTCCTTTCGGGAAAGATCAAGCTGACGCTGTACTTCAACCGTTGCTGATTCATCCGAAATAGATAGCTGTATTGAATCTGCCGAAGCAGGAACGTAGTACTGGAAAAAGTTATAGCCAAGTACCTGCGAGATCTTAAGTAAGAGCCCGGTATCAACATGGCGCTTCTTGAAAATGCGGTACACATTCTGTCGCACCGTCCCCAGTTCGTCGGCGAAGTCCGTGAGCCTCATATTGCGGTTCTCGAAAACCTCCCTGATTTTCTCTCCTATTTCTACAATCTCCATAGCGATTCCTATAACGTAAATTAAATGTGGACGTTCCTGCTGATTTTCTTTACTAATGTAACCTATTTGTTTACATTTTGTGCTATAACCCTGCGTGGGTGAACACGTTTCTCCCAAACGTTCAATTTTGTATTATGACGAAGCCCTTTTTTGAGGACGATTACGCGGTTATCGAGTTCGACGACACGATCCCATGCGTTAAAGTGACACTTAGAGGCGTCCCGAAGGGCAGCGACCATTATCAATTGGTCCAGGCGAAGCGACTGGAGCTCATGGCCCAGGAAATAAGAAATTACCCAAAGCTTCACATGCTCACGGATAGCTCTTCGGCAGGGCCCGTCCTGGATGAGGATATCATGCATTTCCGCGATCAGGTCATGCCAGCAATGGAAAAAGCGGGAGTTCGATACCTGGCCATAGTTGTGCCAACCAACAAATTCACCCAACTGACCATTCGCGAAATGACGCAGGAAGCCGATATAATGAAGGTGCGTTATTTTGAAACGTTGCGCGATGCGAAGCAATGGTTACGCCGGATGACCGTTTTATAGCAAAGTATTTGGGCGAAACGCAGTTGCAGCTTGGAGCCCTGCCCTGTATCTTGCTCGTTATTGCCCATGCACGACCTCATTGAAAATCTCCCAGTCGCTATTTATGAATCTACTATCCATGAAGATGGGAGAGTTACTATTGATTTTGTAAGTGAATCGTGCAGTCGGATCCTCGGTGTTCCTCACAACGAGTTGCTTACCGACAACAACGTTTACAAAAAGATCATCCATCCCGATGATCTGCTCGTTTTCCAGCGGAAACTTCAGGACGCACACAGCGGAGGCAGTGAATTTGACGCACAAGTCAGGATTGTTGTGGACGGCGCCGTTCGTTGGGTAGAAATCAACTCGAGTCATCAGGCACTCGCTAACGGAGGCTTTAAGCGCCGCGGTATTATTCAGGATATAACACAGCGAAAGACCAGCCACGAGGAGGAATTGCTTCGATACAGATCGCTTGAAGCACGAAGCAAGAAAAATGAAACCCTTCTCGAGCAGCTCTTTCAAACCATTCCTATGGCTGTAGTTCTCCTAACAGGGAACGGCAAAGTGTCACAGGTGAACAAGGGGTTTGAGGAGATGTTTGGATACACACTCGATGAACTCAGGGACAAAAGCATCAACGACTTCATCGTTCCGGAAGAACTGGCCCACGAAGGAATAGACCTCCATAATGTTGTCGCGTCGAATCATGTCATACTTCGGGAGACGGTTCGACTGCACAGAAGTGGACGGCCTTTGAACGTATTACTGTATGGAATGCCGGTAAAGTTCGATAGTCAGACCATCGGGATTTATGGCGTATATATCGATATCACTACACGCAAACGCATAGAGGAAGAACTGAAGATCAGAAACGCTGAGCTCGATAACTTTGTTTACAAAGTCTCGCATGATCTCAGAGCACCCCTTTCTTCAATACTCGGTCTCGTAAACCTGGCCAAGCTTCCCGGTAACACCGACAATCCGATTGAATACATCGAACTGATTGGTTCTAAGGTTGAACATCTCGATAACTTCATCGGCGACGTGCTTAGCCATTCAAAGAACCTGAAGATGGAAGTTTCGGTGGCGATGGTCGATTTTGGTAAAATTATCGACCAGACTTTCCAGGACCTGAACTATCTCGAAGGAGCAAAGGGAATTAGCCGCATCGAGCGCATAGAAGGTATTGAATTCTACAGTGATCCATGGCGCATTGCAGAGATCATGAGGAATCTCATCTCAAATGCAATCAAATACCGGAAGCTGGATCATGGCGCCTCCGAAATAGGGATCAGGGTTAATGTCGACAACATGCGTGCAGAGATCAACTTCGCCGACAATGGTATCGGCATAGATGAAGCTAACCTCACGAAGATCTTTGAGATGTTCTATCGTGCAACCGAACAATCCGATGGATCAGGCATAGGACTTTATATTGTTCGAAATGCCGTAGAAAAGCTCGGAGGCCAGATCAGTGTAGCCAGCCGACTGGGGCAGGGAACAAGGTTCACGATCATTCTGCCCAATCGTATTAACAGCGTCATCAACGTGGTTCCTAAGCCTGCCGATATATTGGAGAAATGAAGATAAAGGAAGTATCCACGCTTCAGGACGCCAGAGAATTCTTGCTGCTTCCCGTCCGACTTTACAAAGATACATCTGCCTGGATCCGACCTCTCGATAAGGATGTTGAAAGTGTTTTTGATCCGGAACACAATAAGACTTTCAGGCACGGGCAATGTACACGCTGGATACTGCTGGATGCCAACGGTATGACCATTGGTCGTGTGGCAGCATTTATCAATCAGAAAACGGTTCACAAGGGCAACGCACAGCCTACTGGAGGAATAGGTTTTTTTGAATGCATTAATAACAGAGATGCCGCTTTTCTTTTGCTGGATACCTGCAAGGCCTGGCTCAGTTCGAAGGGGATGGAAGCAATGGACGGCCCCGTTAACTTCGGCAGCCGTGACCGATGGTGGGGACTGCTTATAGAAGGTTTTGACAAGGAACCGAACTATCAATGCAATTACAACTTTTCCTATTATCAGCAGTTTTTTGAAGAATATGGATTCCAGGTTTATTTCTATCAGTTAACGTTTCATAGAACGATAGCAGGTCCTCTTTCTCCCAAGCTTTGGTCGAAAGCGGAAAGATTGGAGCAGGACCCTGATTACGCTTTTCGGTATCTGCGGAAAGACGAAATGCCCAGACTCCCTGAATATATCTACAATGTTTACAACAAAGCCTGGGCAAACCGTTCAGAGAATCCGGAGTTGTCAATGGCCCAGGCAAAGCTCCTCGTTAAACAAATGAAACCGATCATGGATCGGCGAATACTGTACTTTGGGTTTTATAAGGGAGAGCCTGTAAGTTTCTTCCTGTCACTACCTGAAATTAATCAGCTTATCAAGTATGTTGATGGCAAGCTCAATGTCGTGGGTAAGTTGAAATTTGCCTGGCATCAGCTCCGGCGAACCAATCGAAAGGCTTTCGGCATCCTGTTCGGTGTAGTCCCTGAACATCAGGGAAAGGGCCTCGATGGGGGCATGGTCCTGAATATGCGCCGCGTCTTGCAGGACGAATACAAACGCTACGACGAGTACGAGATGAACTGGATCGGCGACTTCAATCCCAAAATGATTGTCGTGGTGGAGCAGGTTGGCGGCAAGGTTTGCAAACGTCACGCGACCTACAGGAAGTTGTTCGACGAGACAAAACCATTTAAACGGGCGCCCATTCTTCATTAGCCCGCTTTCTGCCTCAGCGAGAAGCGCATTTTTTGCCTTACTTTCGTGCCGGAATATTCGTTATGGGAGCCACAACAGGAGTTCTTTTAGTCAATCTGGGTACGCCCGATAGTCCAGCCGTAGGCGACGTTCGGCCTTACCTGTCACAGTTTCTCAATGATCCCAGGGTCATAGACATCCCGTGGCTAAGCCGTAAGGTGCTTGTCAACCTGGTTATTGTGCCGTTTCGTGCTCCGAAGTCATCTGCCATTTATAAGAAACTATGGACGGATAAAGGCTCACCCCTTCTTTACCATAGTGAAAATGCCGGGAAGCTTCTGCAACAATCGCTGGGACCTGATTTCGGCGTCCATCTGGCCATGAGATATAAGAACCCATCAGTTCCGGATGTCCTTGAGGAAATGCGAAAACGCAACTACAAGACGATTGTGGTGCTTCCCATGTTTCCTCAATACGCATCTGCATCTACCGGTTCTGCCGTTCAGGAAGTTATGGATGTTATCAGCAAGTGGTGGGTGATTCCGCAGATCAAGGTTGTCAGTCAGTATTACGATCATCCCTTGTTTATTGATGCGTTCGTCCAACGTGCGCGTCAATATGATATCAGCAGCTACGACCATATTCTGTTTTCGTATCACGGCCTGCCAAAGCGCCAGGTCGACAAAGTCCATTTGAGCGGAGTGTGCAAGGATAATTGCATGCACGAGGTCAATGAGGAAAACAAGTTTTGCTACAGGGCCACCTGTTACGCAACTACCCGACTATTGGCCGGCCAGTTGGGAATATCGTCTGATAGATATACCGTCTGCTTTCAATCGCGCCTGGATGAAAAGTGGTTGCAGCCGTTTTCCGATAAGGTCGTTGAGGAATGCGCCAAAAAAGGTATGAAGAAGATCCTTGTTTTCTCGCCTGCCTTCACTGCTGACTGCCTCGAAACAGTGATTGAGATCGGCGATGAGTATCAGCATTTGTTCAAAGAAAACGGTGGTGACAAGGTTCAGCTGGTAGAAAGCCTGAACGATCATCCTACCTGGATCAAGTGTCTTGAAGATCTTGTGCGTACTGCCTAAACCTGCCGTTCCCTGTCCTTACAGACGGATACCCGACGGGTACCCTGTAAATTAGACACGGCTTTGACACGGCTTTGATACGGGTATGACACGGGTATGACACGGGTATGACACGGGTTTGATACGGCTTTGATACGGGTTTGACCCGGATCTGATACAGGTTTGATAGGAGGCTAATACCGATATACCAGTACATTAGAACCGTTCGGATACAGTCTTGTAACAGACGCTAGGGGCGGTTGAGAATTGAAAATCTTTATGTCGGGCCGATGTCGACACCAGATCAGATATTTCCCGAACGACCTGAATGTTCAGTCTGATGGAGTCGCTTCATCAATTCATTCTTGTATAGCGGGCCAACCGGTATTTCAGTCTTATTTATAAACACGGCATGTTGATTATAGGAATCGATGCGCCTGACCGGTACAATAAACGACCGATGGATGCGCAGAAACTCGTCTTCCGGAAGCATGTCCTCCAGTGAGGAGATGGTTTGCTTGGTGATGACCTGATTGCCAGGCATAAATATCCGGACGTAATCCTTCAGGCTCTCTATGTAGAGAATTTCATGCACCATCACTTTTACCATTTTGCGGTCGGCACGAACGTAAAGAAACTTGTCTGTTGCCTGAGTCGTTGGTTCACCTGACGATGGTGGTGATTTATGATCAAGTTGCAGCACCTTGTGTACTGCCTTCAGGAATCTTTCAAAAGAGTAGGGCTTTAGTAAGTAGTCCACCGCGCCGAGCTCAAAGCCTTCGTAAGCATAATCGCGAAATGCTGTCGTGAAGACGATTCGGGGAGGATGGGTAAGCGTCTTGAGAAATTCTGTCCCCATCAACTGCGGCATGTTGATGTCCAGAAAGATTAGATCCACCTGGCGCTGCTGTATGAGTTCGAATGCTGCCATGGCGTGGTGGCACTCCCCCACAACCTGCAACATGGGCGTTGACTGGATATACGTGCGGAGTACATCAAGCGCCGGAGGCTCGTCATCAATGAGCAGACATCGAAATGTGTTCATATACTTCCGGGAGCGTTACCTTGTTTAGTTGAAGAGTCAGGTTGACGACAAACATATCCTCGTCTTCGCTAATACGAAGATCGTGAGCTTGTGGATACAGGAGGTTCAGTCTTCGTCTGACATTTAAGAGTCCCACAAGCGATGATTGTTTGCTATGGACTTCTGTCGGTTTGCCGTTGATTAATTTGAACCTGAGAACATCATCTTTAACCGTCAGATCCAGGCTTATCCAGGCCTGTTCGATCATTTGACCTGCGCCATGTTTAAAGCTGTTCTCTACGAAAGGCATGAGCAACAATGGTGGAATAATTTTGTTGTCGATGTCACCGGTGCAGTTAATGGAAATGTCAAGGCGCGGCCCGAACCGTTCCCGTTCAAGTTGTATATAGTCCCTTAGGATCTGGATTTCGCGGCCAAGCTCAACAAGAGGTTTTGCGCAGTCGGTCAGCATGTAGCGCATGAGTTGTGAAAGTTCAAGAATTGCCTGCGGCGTTTTGTCAGACTTGTTGAGTGCAAAAGAATAGATCGTGTTCAGCGTGTTGAACATAAAGTGTGGATGCAACTGTCCTTTGAGCAGTTCGAGCTCAGCGCGCAGGGTGGCTTTCTCCAGACGTTCGTTGTCCATTTTCTTAACATACCAGAGCTTGATCAACTTAATGGCTACTGCGAATCCGGCTACAGTCATTGATCCGCGAAGTCCTGCCATCAGCGAGGCATAGAATTGAGTGCTCGGTTGGTACGGTATATTCAATGACGTCCTGATGGGGATGATTGCATAAGCAGCGACCACCTGCGACATCATCGCAGTCAAAAGAATAAGTACAATCACGGCTAGTAGTCCTGTCCACCACCGACCTTTCAAAAGCAGTTTTGGCAAAATGACATAGATAATGCCGTAGCTCAGAAACATATGCTGAGGAAGATACAGCAGTGCCTCAACAAAGGCGAGTCCGAGAAAGACGGTGTGCTTTGCTCCTGTTGAGGCTGGAACACCATAAATGAAACCAAAGAACAACCACCACGTCGCCCAGAAAATAAAATGCCGGGTAAACCTGTAGCCCCTTTCCGGCGACAGCGCGAGATGCGAGAAGAAGCCGTTCATAACGAAACTTACGGTATTGTTTGAAGAAAGAAGTTGTTGCCGGTCAATTGTCGACGAAAGTGGCAGTACCATAGACGAAGAAGTTTTGTGGGGGCGTCATGCCTATATAGAACTATAAACAAGTGCCTGGTCTACTTCACGAAAATCCAGGTTAGGAGTTGCCGTATCTTCTCTTAAAGATTATAAGTTATGAAAAAGACAATTTTTATTGCCGTATTAGCGATGATCACGTCCACGGCGGGCATGGGGCAGCATGCCGCTATGAGCGGAGAATATTGGGTCGTTGAAAACCACACGCGGGACAGCGTGTATTCGATCGTTAGATTCTATGACGCCAACAATGCGCTGATGCATGAAGTTAAGATCGATAATTTAACGGTCGACATACGACAAAAGAAACAGCGAAAGCACCTTGATCAATTGCTTAACGACTATAAAACGCGAACATCACGCGGTTTGAAGAAAATCAGATCGAAGACGTCGGTCTGAGGTTTAGATTGATAAGGGCTGCATCAGGTTAGATGCGGCCCTGTTTTGTTAAAAGGGTTGTCAGGTACCTGCAATCTTCAGTACAGCGTCTACAAAACGATCAAGATCTCTTGTTGTGGTATACACATGAGGTGTTACGCGAACGCCGCTGATGTTCTCCCACTTTATAGACACCGTATGGATTTGATGTTCTCCCATCAGCTTGCTCGCTACCGTTTCGGGCTCTATTCCGTCAATAGAAAAGTTTCCAAGTGCGCATGAGTACTCTGGCTTGAGACTAATGTTCAGCTTCACACGAGGATTGTGAGTTACCTTTTCGCACCAGTAGTTTTTTAGATAATGCAGTCGTTCAGCCTTCCTCTTGCTACCGATGGCAAGATGAAAATCTATGGCCTGGCCAATGGCTTGCTCCGGAGCAAATGAGCGGGTTCCGAGGGTTTCGAATTTTCGTATGTCGCTGCTCTGAGGTTTGTCATTAGGGAACAATGGCCACAGGCCTGCTATGTTATCCTTCTTAACATACAGCATCCCCGTTCCAAAGGGGGCACACAGCCATTTGTGAAGACTGGTCCCAAAGTAATCTGGATTGAAATCGCTGATCTTGAAGTCCATGTGGGCAAATGTGTGCGAGCCATCTACGATGGAAATGATGTTGCGTTTCTTCGCTTCTTCGCACAACCGCTTTACCGGCATGATTTGCCCCGTCCAATTGATCATGTGTGTGACGTGCCAGATCTTCGTTTTCGAAGTGGTCGCATTGACAAAGGCGCGCACAAATTCATCTTCATTTTCAATAGGCAGTTTAAGGCTGATCCAGTTAATCTTGATGCCATCACGCAGCTCCTTTTGCTTCCAGGCGTGAATCATGTTGGGATAGTCCTGTTTGGTCATCACGATTTCATCGCCCTTTTGAAGAGTAAGTCCCCAGGTTACGGTCGCCAGCGCTTCAGTCGTATTTCGATTGATTGCAATCTCCTCAGCAGAAGTACCTGCTAGGTCAGCAAGCTTTCTGCGCAACGGCTCCCTGCCTTTGTCAAGGATTTGCCACATGTAGTAGGTGGGCGCCTCATTACTCAAGTGGTAGTATCGATCAACAGCATCCTGAACCACCTTCGGTTGCGGGCTCACACCGCCATTGTTGAGATTCAGGATGGTTGGAGACACCGTGTACGCCTGTGCCAGTCTGTTCCAAAGCTCTTCATCGTTTGCAGACTCGACTGGAGACAGTTTGTTCAATTGGATCAGCGCATCGCTGACGTCTTCTGCGGCCATGGCAACAGATGTGGCAGATAATGCACCGGCAATGCCAATGGATTTTTTGAAAAAGGTACGACGGCTCGACATAGAGTTTAGGTTTTGAACGGAGAGGAAGATAGAAAATAATCGGAGAAATCAGAACTACTTCTCTTCCATCATGTCTCTCAATTCTATCTCAAGGGCCTTTGTGCTGATGATGATTTCATTCAGAGAAAGCGCGAGCGATATCAGCAGGGAAAGTAAGCTGAGCCCAAAGATCGAGAAAGCCCAGCTGGTTTTATCGAAATAAAAGAAGAGCATGCTAAGAACACAAAAAAAGAAGCTTATTATGCCCATAGCCTGCATTTGCTTGACAAGCACCAGACGCCGTTTGAGGTTGGCGATCTGTGCCTTTATGATTTCGCGATCCTCCTGAATTTGTTTGTACTTGGCATGCAGATTCCGAATCAGTGTCGCCAGTGCCAGGAAGCGATTTGTATAGGCAAGCATCATCAACGTAATTGCTGGGAACAGAAGCGCCGGCGTATTGATAGATATTTGCTGCATCGTGTGTAATAGTTAGTCCTGGAGCTGTACTTCAAACCGGTCTTAAAGAATCGACAAATAGTCGAGCGGTAAAGCTGCAACGAAATTACTGAACGCGCTGTAATTTCCGTAGCGATTTGGCCATTCCGCTGATTACTCCAACCGATACCAGCGTCATGCATCCTCCGAATATTACCGAGCGAACCACGCCCAGCAAGCGTGCCGCCACACCCGACTCAAACATGCCTATCTCGTTTGAAGAGCCAATGAAAACATTATTTACCGCCGAGACGCGACCCTTCATGTTTTCTGGCGTTAACGTTTGAAGTAATGTACCCCGCACGATTACACTTACGCAATCGAACATTCCGCTGATCATTAACAAACCAAGAGAAAGCCATAGATTCACTGAAAGGGCAAACAGGATCATACTCACGCCAAATCCTGCAACGCAGAATAGGAGCACACGTCCCATGTTTTTGCGGATGGGGTTATGCGTGATGTAGAATGCCATCATGAGCGCGCCAACGGAAGGCGCGGCCCTCAGCAACCCAAGGGCTATTGGACCGGCGTTGAGAATATCTTTTGCAAAGATCGGCAACAGGGCAACGGCTCCACCAAACAGAACAGCAAAGAGATCGAGCGAAATGGCCCCAAGAATAATCTGGTTGCTGAATACAAAACGAAGTCCCGCCTTGATCTTTTCCAGAATGCCCTGCTCTTCGCTCTCGGGAGGTAGTGGTTTATTGGTAACAGCAATCGCGAGCGATAATCCAAGAACCATGAGAAACACATCGGCCGCATAAGATGCACGCACACCATGAAAGCTATATAATAATCCTCCGACTGCAGGCCCGCCGATAGCGGCTGTTTCCCATAATGTACTGTTCCATGTGATTGCATTGCTATACAACTCACGCGGAATCAATTGAGGCATGTAGGCAAATAATGCCGGCGTCAGAAACCCCCTGGCGATGCCACTGAGAAAAATAACAGAGTATATGGAGATCACACCGTACTGTAATATTGAACTGCCGATGTCGAGAGTAAAGAACAAGAGCGCGATGGAACAAAGTAACAACGTGGAAACGCAGGTAAGGATGATCTTCTTTCGTTGTACAACATCGGCAAGGTGTCCTGCATAAAGTGAAACAGCTATTGAGGGAATCGCTTCTGATAAACCAATGAATCCAAGCGATAACGGATCGTGCGTAAGGTCATACACCTGCCAGGCAACAACCACGCCTTGTATTTGTATTGCCAAAGTGATGCAGAACCGCGCACAAACAAACAGACGAAAATCAGGAACGTTGAGGGCGGCGTATGGGCCTGTAGGTATAGTCATCGATAAGTAGCGTTGGAAAAATCAATCGGTAACTCGCCAACTGACAATGCTTTAGTTTTTTGTGAATAGGTTGGTGAAAACGTATGCGATAGATTGTATAACGTGGTCCTCTTGGATTCTAAAAACAAAGACAGCGAATCAACTAACAAATTGTTTTTCAATTGCTTTAACCGCCAATTCGTGACGAAGTTCCCGTTCGCCTTTAATTTCTACAAATGGCACCTGCTGATTTTGCATTTCCCGCAGGTAGATGTCGTATAACTCCTGTCGTTTGGTTGGATGCTCCCGTTGAGGATCTTCCTGCCACGGGATATCGACATAGGTTAACAGATAAAGATCATACTTGCGTGTGGAAATGTACCGAAGGATTTCGTCGTCGCATTTACCAAATTTGAACTCGCTCCAGATCTTGATCACGTACAGATTGGTATCGCAGATGAGAACCTTATTGCTGTCGCGCATAAACTCATCTTCAATGCGAAGCTGGCCATGTGCAATCGTCAGAAGATCATCCTGTGTGTAGGGGCGGACAAGTTTGTTGATGTATCCACGGGCATATTCGGGTACCCATTCGGTCTGAAAATGGGTCGCCAGAAAGGCTGACAGTTCTGATTTTCCGGTGCATTCCGGACCAATTACCGCGACTTTTTTGACGCTTGGAGGGCTAAATGAATTCACAGGTCGAAAATCGGTACTATTTACTAGAAATTCGAGCGATACTTGAGTTTCCTAAGTTGCTGAAACTGTGAATCGTCGAGAGCTATTAAAGAACCTCGGATTTGGCCTTTCCGCCAGTCTTGTGTTGCCACCGCTGCTGAGCAGTTGTCAGGACGAAGACCCTGCGCCAAAAATCGATTATGAGGGCACCGTTGCCATTGTGGGAGCTGGTGCTGCAGGGCTATACGCCGCCGACATCCTTAAGGCACAGGGCATTAAGGTAGTTATTTTCGAAGCTTCAGATCGCATTGGCGGTCGCGTTCGGTCGTTGAAGTCGACAGACAAAGCAACCCAATCGCTAATATTCACTTCATCAACAGAAATTGGCAGTGACTTCCCCAATGAGCTTGGAGCAAGTGTAGTATTAGGGGCAGACTCCGCCTGGGGCCGTTTCGTCGAACAGCTAAAAATCAGCACGGTAAACGTCACGAATTCCGCCACCGAAAATTACGTCGTGAATAATGCATTTGTGTCTGGCGCCGACATTGCCTCCGATGCCGACTTCATCGCAGCAAAGAACTTTTACGACAATCTCGCTTCACAAACCGGTACTGCAACCGTTCAGGCGGCAATCGAGTCAGCCGGAATCAACAGTCGCATGCATGCCATTTTGAATGCATGGATTGGTAATAAATATTCAACTTCCAATGATCGTTTGAGCATGCAGCAATTGGCCGACTCGATTTCGAAAAGGAATCGCGGCAATGAATCGCTGACGCTCATGGATAATCCGATGCAGGATGCATTGCTTTCGCGTTTCAGCAAAGTGGCAACGGATGTCCACACCAATCATCAGGTAAAACGAATCAACTACAGTGGGGCAACCGTTGCCATTGAGGGGGTTAACTCGGTTACAGGTGAGTCATTTTCCTTGTCATATGAAAAGGTGATTGTAACTGTACCGATATCCATTCTCAAGTCAGGAGGTATCGAATTTGTGCCTGCGCTACCTGCGACCAAGGTAACGGCATTGTCGACAATGGAAATGGATCCAAGCCTCCGTGTGTTGCTGGACTTCAAAGCAAATTTCTGGGGCGAATCATCTGGCTTTTTGTATGGAGCTTCTGAAGCGCCAGAATATTTCAACGCCGGCGTTGGCCGTAGTGATATGGGCGCCCGCACTTTAGCCGTTACGTTGAGCGGATCTAAAGCCCTGGCTTACTCGTCCATGGGAAGAAATATGATCCCACTGCTGATCGCTGAACTGGACGCTCTCTTTGCCGGCAAAGCAACCAATCATATCAGATATGATCCAAGCGATAACATGGTTGCCGTTATTCAGGATTGGACAACTGAACCCTTTATTAAGGGAGGGATAAGCTATTCTAAGCCTGGAGGTACAAATCAGCATCGTAAGGATTTGGCAGCATCGCTAAGTAAGAAACTTTTCTTCGCAGGCGAGGCGACGGATTATACGGGAGAATTCGGCACCATCAATGGTGCATTGTTATCTGCTGAGCGCGCCGTAGCAGAAGTTATTGGAGCGTAGCAGACTACCAGATACCAGATTCGCGGATCAGGATAAAACAGCCCATGGCTAGTGTGAACCATCCGAATGCTTTTCGGAGGACTGTTCCGTCAATCAGCCTTGTCAACCGGCCTCCCACCAATATGCCCAATATTGCAAGCGCAGTAATAGGGAGCAACAGCTGCCAGTTCATCTTCATGTTAAATAAATCTCCGATAAATCCGGAGTAAGAGTTAGCAGCAATGATGAACAACGAGGTGCCTACTGCAATTTTGAATTCAAGACCTGTCAGCATCACCAGTGCGGGAATAATAAGAAATCCTCCGCCGGCGCCTACCAGCCCCGTTAGTGCACCAATCGACAAACCCTGAAAGAGGAGCCAACCCGGCCTTACCCGATCATCGTCCGATTCTGTTTTTCGTCCTCTGATCATCGAGATGGATGCGAGCACCATGAGTATTGCAAAGAGTCCGAGAACCAGCGACCTTCTGGTTAAAGCAAAGTGCTCGCCCTGTACAAGGATCTCAGGTATACTATGAACAATGAATTTTCGGGTCAAAAATGTACCTACGACAGAGGGGATCCCAAACAAAGCGGCTGTGCGCATGCTAACCAGATGCTCCCGATACTTGGGGATAGCACCAAATAAACTGGTAGTGCCGACTATGAACAAACTGTAAGCCGCAGCTTCAATAGCGTCGACGTGGAACAGGTATACTAAAATAGGAATTGACAATATTGAACCACCGCCACCCAGAAGGCCGAGAATCAGACCAATACAAATCGAAGCAATATATCCCAGTATTTCCACGATCTCCTGGTGGTGAGTTCATGAAGATCATCGAAACGTTTATGCTATAATCAATCCCCAGTTAATGGGTAGAATTATCATGGATGATCCTGCGCGTGAAATTACTCAAGCATCTTCTATTGGCCGCTCTGAAGTAATATTATTCGCTCCCGATTCTAAAGGCGATCGTATTCTACGATAAATACATCCGGGAATTTTTCGCGGATCTCTTCCCGAAACTGCTCAGCCTTTACACGGGACGAAAAATGCCCAAGAATAAGTCCATAGTATTTTACACCATTGATAACCTTTACCTGAACAGTGACTTCTTTCTTGTAAGAGTTTTTCAGGTTATCGGACAGGCGCATGAGGTTTACGAGTTCTTCGTAAGTACCGACCTGGACGCCAAACCCTTTTGGTTTTGAACGCTTGATCTCGAACTCATAGAACTCCTTCTCATCAACTGAGACCTGATCAATTGTGCGACCCATCTCGCTAACCTTGCCATCGCCCGGATCGGTTACTTCAAGCTTCACATCGGCAAGGCCATAGTTTTCAAACCCCAGTGCTTCAGCGGCGGCGCGGGACAAATCGATGATCCGGCCGTCAACATACGGTCCCCGATCATTGATAACCACTTCAACAGTTTTATTGTTGGCAAGGTTCGTCACCCTCACTTTTGTTCCGAATGGCAAAGTTTTGTGGGCCGCTGTCAGCTTGCTGTGCTTGTATTTCTCACCGCTTGAGGTAATGGTCCCCTCAAATTTGTCGGCGTAGAACGAAGCTTTGCCCGTCTGCACCTGCGCATATGAAATAGTTCCTAAAAGGGCGATAACGATTGCCAGGCATGATTTGATGAAATTCATGAGAATGAAATGGTGTCGGTGAAGGTGTTCAAAAAATATTCGTGTCAAAAATAATGTGATGCCGCCAATTAAGTTAAATTTGCCCGGCAAATAATAGATCCAAAATTATTTGCCATGCCGCTCGACACTTCCAAATTTCTGTACGAGGCGCTCACATATGATGACGTGCTTCTTGTTCCGGCCTACTCTGAGGTCCTCCCACGCGAAACCGACACTTCCACAAATCTGACCCAAAACATCCGGCTGAATATTCCGCTGGTATCTGCCGCCATGGATACCGTGACGGAAGCCGAATTGGCCATCAGTATCGCTATGGAAGGCGGTATCGGATTCATTCATAAGAACATGAAGATTGAGTTGCAGGCAGAGCAGGTGCGCAAAGTGAAGCGCAGCCAAAGCGGCCTGATCCTCGATCCTATTACGCTGAATGTTAATGCGACTGTTCAACAGGCTGAAAACATCATGCGGGAGTTCAAAATCGGAGGAATTCCAATCATTGATGAAGCCGGCAGCCTTACTGGAATCATCACGAACCGTGATCTGCGTTTTCAGAAGGACATGAACGTCCCCGTTTCACGCATCATGACAAAGGAGAATCTGATTACGGCTCAGGAAGGAATTACCCTTGAGCAGGCAGAAGGCACTTTGAAGAAATACAAAATCGAGAAGCTGCCGATTGTTAACAAGAAGGGAAAGCTGATCGGTCTGATCACCTTTAAGGATATTCAAAAGAAAAAGGCTAAGCCAACAGCATGTCAGGATTCGTACGGTAGGCTAAGAGTTGGCGCTGCTGTGGGTGTTACACCCGATATTTTTGACCGGATAGATGCTCTGAAAAGCGCCGGTGTCGATGTTATCAGCATCGATACTGCCCACGGCCACCATAAGGACGTAATCAATTCCGCAAAGAAGGTAAAGAAGAAATATCCTGAATTGGACCTCATCGTTGGAAATGTTGCCACAGGTGAGGCAGCGAAGGCACTGGCATCCGTTGGAGCGGATGCAGTGAAGGTCGGAGTTGGCCCCGGAAGTATTTGTACAACACGTATCGTTGCCGGCGTCGGACTTCCTCAATTATCAGCCGTGTATGAAGCAGCGAAAGCATTAAAGGGATCCGGCGTTTGTGTAATCGCTGATGGAGGTATACGCTTCTCCGGTGATGTAGTGAAAGCGATTGCGGCGGGTGCCGATACCGTTATGATCGGTTCATTGCTCGCGGGAACTGAGGAAGCTCCCGGCGAAATGATCATTTACGAAGGACGCAAGTTCAAATCATACCGTGGTATGGGATCGCTCGAGGCCATGGAAGATGGTTCAAAAGACCGTTATTTCCAGGACGTTGAGGACGACGTGAAGAAGCTTGTACCGGAAGGTATCTCCGGACGTGTTCCTTACAAGGGCATGGTATCAGAAGTACTCTATCAACTAACGGGTGGCCTGAAGGCCGGCATGGGATACTGCGGAGCAAAGGATGTCGATAAACTCAAAACAGCAAAATTCGTGAAGATAACTTCTGCTGGTTGGCATGAAAGTCATCCTCACGATGTAACGATTACACGGGAAGCACCGAATTACAGCAGGAAGTAAACGTTTTCCAGGCGCCTCAGGGCGATATGTGTATTTAATGCTACACGTAATAATGTCTGTCAAATAACTGAGATACTTAATTCATCGCATTATAAGTTTGAACTCGATTTGATCGTCTGCTAGCGGGCTTAGCCCGTGCGTTGTGGGCGTTTATTGTTGGAAGAAGGGTTCATTCTTGTGATGCACAGGTTTTTTTTACTATTATTTTTTACCGGCCTGTTTTTTTCATGTTATGGCCAGCTTTGGTACGAAGACTTTTCCGCTGGAACAACGTCCGGGGCAGCCACTGGTACGATTGGTGGCACCTGGTCTGTTACGACTACACCGAGTGGAGGAGCGGGAAGCTTTCGTGCAAACGGAGATAGGTTCGCTATCAACAACACAGACACTGAGGGTGAGTGGTCTACTAATACAATCAACATCGCATCCGTAGGATATGCAGTAATCGATGTCTCACTATCCCGTGAAGGCTTATTGTTGTCGAACGCAGACTACATAAGATTGTATTACAGCCTGGACGGTGGTCCGGATGTTCTCTTTGCAGAGCGCTTGGGGACTTTCTTTTCGGGTTCGACAATCTCCGGCGTAAGTGCTATTGTTGCTGCCAACACTGTAAAAATCACAATTAGAGGGATGGATAATTCGCCATTAGGAGGCGCCCTTTATTTTGATGACGTTACCGTTACCGCGGCGCCGATAATTTATTCAAGACAAAGCGGCAGTTGGACAGACAACAGCGCCAATGGGACCTGGTCACTGAGTAGCCATACAGGTGCTGCCTGCAGCTGTGTTCCACTTAACAGCCAGGTCGCAATCATTGGAAACGGTCACACTGTATCTTTGCCCGCAAGCCAGGTGAATATAGGAGTTCCACCAACCACGAATATTGCTCCTGGTGCCGTTGACGTACGAGCTACCGGAACGCTTCAGTACAATACGAACGCGGTAACTCTTGACATTGTGCAGGGACTTTTCAGAGTGAGGAGCGGAGGAGCTGTTAATAGTTCGTCTGGCGCAATAACGGGAGAACAAATACGGTTCAATGCCGATGTGGGAGGCGCTAATCTTCAAATCGATGCAGGTGGCAGCGCAACCATCGAAGATCTTGTGATCGGGTCTAATACAACCAATTCTGTATATATGTCAGGAGGAGGTGACCTTTCAGTCACCGATGACATTCTTATCAACGCCGATAACTCGACATTGTATAACAACCTAACGGGAACACTTAATGTTAACGACCGCTTAGAATTCCAAACCGGTGTAACTGGCGCGGCGTTCGTAAACAACCAACCGCTGACGGTAGGCACAATCTATTTTGACGAAGATAACGACACCTTTACAAACAACTCGACAGCTAACGTAGGGACTATTTCGTCAGGAACTGGTGATGATAATGACATTTTCTCCAATACGACTGGATCGACGCTCAACCTTGGTTCTGTAACAACCAGTGGACAGACAGACATCGACAACAGCGGGACAATAAACCAAACCGGAAATTTTACTACGGTAGTTAACGGCTCGATTTTCGTCAATAGAGGAACGGGCACCTGGAACTGGTCATTAACTCCAAACACCTCGTTCGACACAGACGTCAACGGAGCACTAAATTGTACAACTACGGGTAATACATTCAACTATAATGGTGCTGGAGTTCAGTCCATATTGAATACCACGTACTATCACCTGAATCTTTCCAATAGCGGCAATAAGACGCCATCAGCCACAGTGGATGTGAACGGAGATCTGACCATTAGCGACGCTGCAACATTATCGTCAGCAGCTCTTGCAGTGGACGTAGAAGGAGACGTAAACATCCAGAATTCGGGTGTGCTGGGAGGAACTGGTTCCGTCAATGTCGGAGGTAACTGGAACGCAGTCAATGCCGCGTCTTATCTGCAGGGTACCCGTACAACGACTTTCGATGGCACTGCGCAGACCATCAACAATGCAAGCGGAACAGAGGTATTCTATATCCTTTCGTTGGCAGGCAGCGGAACAAAATCCTCCACCAATGTTTTCGATGTGGATAATAACCTGACGATCTCAGGAACAGCTCAGTTAAGTATTACAACGGATCTCACAGTCGGGGGCAACTGGACAGTAACAAGTACGAATGCCGATCCTTTTATTGAGGGCACCCGTAAGGTTACGTTCGATGGATCGGGCGCTCAGGTTATTACTACAACATTGGGTGCAGGCGAGACGTTTTATAACCTTGACATCACAGGATCAGGCACTACATCCAATAATAGTCTCATCAACATCACTAAAGACTTAACGATAGCGGGTGATGCAACTACACAGCTATCGGGCTCTGGAAACATTAATATCAAGGGCGATTGGAACGTCACAAATTCTTTAAGTTCGGATCCGTTTGTTGAAGGCACAAGGACTGTGTCTTTTACAGGATCAAATCCTCAACGTTTAACAACGGCATTGGCAAGCGGAGAGACTTTCTATAATTTGGCGTTAAACAATACGTCAGGCACTATCCCGCAAATAACCTTTAACAGTACCGTTACAACTACCAGAAGATTGGATTTGACTTCAGGTGTAGTCGATCTCAACAACCAGATCTTTACCCTTGGTCTGGCCGTGCCAGCAAACTCAACTTCCACACTCGCCCGCGTTGGAGGCTGGATGTATAATGGTTCATTTAAACGCTTTTGGCCTGTCTCCACTGCAATCAATACAACTGCAGGAGGTAATTTTTATGGACTATTTCCTGTAGGACATTCTGATGTTGGATCGTATCGCCCAATAACTATAGTATCGACGGCGAACACCAGCAATGGAACAACTGCAGGCTCTGTAACAGCCCGACACGCTCATGTAGATGGGGTCACTGACCTTACAGCTCCGGGTTATCTGGAAAGTGCGGGTGTCTATATCACGCGCAAGCATAATGCACAGTTTCTAACGGAATACAGCGGTGTGGCCTTTGCAGCGGCAACGCGGTTTACAGTTACTGCAACTATGACCGGATTGCTAAATGGCGTAACAGCTAACATGAGATTGGCATTAAGCAACGGAGCCAACACAGTAACATTGGCCGGAAATGCATTAGCTTTTGCCGGTACAGCAAACAGCCCCACTGTAGGCAGAAGCAATTTGCAACTGGCAGACTTGAACAATAAAGATTGGCGAATTGCATCCACTAATATTGGTACCACCCCTCTTCCAGTAGAACTTTCCTCCTTCACCGCCCGCCTCAGCAATGACGTTGTTGATCTCAACTGGAAAACGGCATCCGAATTAAACAACGACTTCTTTTCAGTGGAACGGTCAGCAGACCTTGAAGAATTCACGCCTATAGCCAGGGTCGAGGGCTCAGGAACAACCAGCCAACCGAACAGCTACGCGCACGTCGACACTACACCGCTCTATGGCCGCAGCTACTACCGGCTCAAACAAACCGACTTCGATGGCGAGTTTACCTATTCAAAAGTTGTTACGGTCGACTACAGTGGTCCGCGTATTCCCTCGCTGCATGTGTTCCCTAACCCATCAGACGGAACGACATTCCAGATTATCGTAAATGGAATCCGTCAGGCGCAGCCTATCCCCGTCCAGGTGATTGATTCACAGGGTCTTGTGGTTTACGAAAACACTTTTGAAATCGAATCGGCCGGCGTGTTTCAGGAGCAGATCAGGTTGACCGGACGACTTAAACCGGGAATATACATAGTCCGTACGGGCCGGTCTTTCATCCTGACTCAGAAGCTCATCGTCAATTGACGTCACCCCGGTTTAAAACAGGGGCTTGCATGCGATTGGGGCCACATTCTTTCTGACTTTATTCCTATTATTGTAGGCCAATTTCAGGAATTGACCATTTCCATTAAGAATCAGGGCTTACAGTGCGCACCAAAGCAATAACCAGACTGCTTTTTACCGTTGGGGTTATCACCTGGCTGGCGCTGCTTTTCATGGACCTGTCCGTCCAGATGAGCCTGGCCAACAACATCCCTCCGGATGTGCCGGCATGGCTTTCGGGCATCATGCTGAACCTGTTCATTGCTTCGCTTTTTTACTACTACAGGCTCAAAATTGAACGCGAAGAGGCCCTCAATTTCGTCGACTTGCTTTGGCGTGTGTTCGCAACCGGCCTGATCGCCACCGTGGTCTCCCTGGCACTGCGCCTGGTGGAGTATCTGCTGAATGATACCAAACTAACAACGCACATCGTCTTCAAGGACCTGATCTACATGATCAACCTTGGACTTATGATCGGCTTTCTGACGATGGCTTTTGCCGCGTGGAAACGGCTCATCTTATATCAGAAGTCCAAGTGGCTGCTCAGGTTATGGCTGATCTTCGAGGTCGGCCTATTGGTAGCACTTCTTTACAACAGCTTCCGGATTGAAAAAGTCGAATGGCTGTACTTTGTCATCTATGGAACACTCGTAACCTTGTCGCTCGTGCTTTCGGGAAACATGAAATGGGTGGCCTTCCTGAACTTTCGACAGAAGTGGACAAGTCTCCTGTTGTTGTTACTGACAGTATTCTACCTGATGTACATGTTCTATACGAACAACTCCATTGCAGATGACATCAAAGGCATGACGGCGTACTTTACTGATTACAGAAACCACGTCTTCATCGTATCGCTTACTGTTTTTGTAACCGTTTATAGCATCTTCTCATTCCTTGTTATCCTGTTCAACCTTCCAACTACTTCAGTATTCGAGCAAAAGCTCGAGGAGGTTGTTAATTTTCAACGCATCAGCCAATCGATTCAGACCGAACAAAGCGAAGAAAGTGTATATAACATTCTCCTCGAGACTTCTGTAAGTTCTGTCTTTGCCGATGCCGCCTGGTTGGAAATCCACGGGGAGAAACAGCATCGACTGTTCACCTACAAGATCACGGACAAAGAGTCAAACGATATCATCAATCACCTGAATAGCCATAATATCAAGGGAGTGTTTGATCAGGGTAGTGAAAAGACAAAGAATTTATCGAAACACCTGGCCTCACTGAGAGGATCTCGTTTTCGCTCAATCCTGGCATTTCCAATTCATGTTAAAGGCGAAAACATCGGGACGCTGGCTCTGTTAAAGGAGCTTCCTGATGGGTTCAATAAGGAGATGACCAAAATTGTGTCGACGTTTTCAAATCAGGCTGGAATTTCCATCGAAAACTTCCGCCTGATGGAAGAGGCCCTTCAGAACGAACGATACAAGGAGGAACTAAAAATTGCCAAGACCGTTCAAAAGAGCCTGCTTCCGGCGGTGCTTGAGCAGGACAAGGACTTTGAGATAGCTGCCTTTTCTGAATCTGCTGACGAGGTAGGAGGCGATTATTACGATACCCTCAGAATAAACGAAGAGCTGGTCTCTATCATAATCGCCGATGTTTCAGGAAAGGGCACAACGGCGGCGTTCCACATGTCTCAGATGAAAGGAATATTCCACAGTCTCGGACAGAAGGATATAGAACCGGATGACTTCATGCGACAATCAAACCAGGCGTTGATCTACTGCCTGGAGCGGGGATCCTTTATTTCAGCGACCTATTTCATAATTAATACCAGGACGAAAAAAATTCGCTACGCACGGGCGGGGCATTGCCCGGTATTGTACTACTGCGCGGCAAAGAAATCTTTTGAGTACTTCAAAGACAAAGGTGTTGCGCTGGGAATGGTTCGAAACAAGAGCTATTCAAATTTTATCCAGGCATATGAATTTGAGTATGGTCCCGGTGACCTCATGATATTGTACACGGATGGTATAACTGAGGCGAAGGATGGCAAAGGAGAGGAATTTGGCTACGACCGTCTGAAGACTGCAGTAAGCGAGGCTTGCGGACAGGAGGCAAAGCAGATCCAGGATCACCTGATTGCCAGGCTGTACGAATTTACGGGCACAAGTAACATTGACGACGACTACACGACCATGATCGTAAAATTCAACTCAATTGGAAGGGGTTGATTTATAGATGGTTAGAACTTAAAATGTAAAACGAACATTAATACCCAATTAACGTTAATAACCTATGATCCACATCAAGCGACTACAAGAGGACGGCGCAGACTACATCGTACTCATTGGCGAAATTGACGCCAGCTCGTCCATAGAACTTGATCTGGCCATCGCGAAAAGCGTAGGCGAGGGTTTCACAAAGATCCTCGTCGACTGCAGTTCGCTGGAGTATATTTCGTCGGCAGGATTAGGAGTGTTCATGTCATATATAGAGGAGTTTAAGGATCGCGATATCAAAATGGTATTGTTTGGGATGAGTGAGAAGGTGGCGAACACATTTAGTATTCTTGGATTGAATGAGTTGCTGCAAATAGGAAAAGATAAAGTTCAAGCAAAGCAGATTGTCAATGAACTATAAGGTTAGTGTCGGTTGCAGCATCGAGAATCTGAAGAACGTCAGGGACTTCATCAGAGGTTCTTTGAAGAATCACGGCATCTCCGATCTGGAGATCAGTGAGATCGTGCTGGCGCTCGACGAGATGTGCTCGAACCTGATGATCCACTCTCATCAGTGCAATCCCGACGATCTCTTTGAATTGCATATACACGTTGAAAAAAATACCCCGCTTGTTTTCGAATTGATCGACGATGGAACCGTCTTCGATATTAATCAGTTTGCAACGCCCAATCTCGACAGCATTGTGCATGAGAAACGCAAGGGCGGTCTCGGTATCAGGCTGGTGAAATCGATCATGGATAAGATCGAGTATAAAAAATCGGGCGATAAGAATATTTGCCGCCTGTCGAAGTCCGTTAATTTTGATTAATCACTGTCCTCTATGCTTCGTCGCCTGGCAGTAGTTTCCTTCTGCGTGATATTCTCATGGCATGCTTTTGCTCAAAAATCCCCTAAGAATCCTGAGCCCCCGCAGTCGCTGTTCAAAGCCGGTGGTGCGACCGTTACTACCGACGAGTTCATCTATCTATATAAGAAAAATCATCAGGATAAACCGGTGGAGTTCACCAGGGCAAAAATTGATGAATACCTGAAGTTGTTTATTGATTTTAAGCTTAAAGTTGAAGAGGCTAAGCGAAGGGGAATGGATACAACGGCCGCCTTCACTAAGGAATACAACTCCTACCGAGCCGAAGTTAGAAAGCCATTCCTGCCTGATAATACACTGGTTGATAGTCTTACAAAATTGACTTATAACCGGATGGAGGAAGAAGTTCGGGCTTCTCACATCCTCATCACCGTGAAACCGGAAGCAACACCTGCCGACACTCTTGCTGCCTATAACCGTGCGACAGAATTGCGCTCCCGGCTTATCAACGGATTGGACTTTGGTTCTGCTGCAGCACAGTATTCCGAAGATCCTTCAGCAAAATCCAACAAGGGTGATCTCGGATATTTTACAGCTTTGCAGATGGTCTATCCATTTGAGACGGCCGCATATAGCCTGAAGGTTGGCGAAATCAGCAATCCGGTGCGTACGCGGTTTGGATACCATCTTATTCGGGTGGCCGATCGTCGCCCTGCGCAAGGCGAAGTGGAGGTTTCGCATATTATGGTCCGCATTCGCGAAAGCCAGGACAACGAAAAAGCAAAGAACATCATCTTTTCAGTGTACGAACAATTGCAGGCAGGCGTACCGTGGAATGACCTTTGCAAACAATATTCGGAAGATCCCTCGACCAAAGATCTGGGGGGAAAACTGAAACCATTCGGAACAGGTGGAATGGCGACCGTGCCGGAATTTGAACGCGCTGCATTCGAGCTGCAAAAGCCGGGAGACATCTCTGATCCGGTCCATACCCAGTACGGTTGGCACATCATCAAACTGGAACGAAAAATTCCATTGGCCTCATATGAAGCATTGTCGCCAACGCTCAGAAATAGAGTGACGCGTGATGAACGTACCAGTGTTTCACGAACGGCGCTGCTTGCCAAATACCAAAAGCGTTTCAGTTTTCAGGAGAACGCTGGTGTAAAAGAGAGTGTTTTCAATCTTGCTGATTCAACGCTTACCTCCGGAAAATGGAACCCGTCACAGACCCTTGCATCTCAGACTCTTTTCACGCTTAGAGGCAAAAGTATTCCGGTGAAGTCATTCTATACTTATGTTGCCCGGAACCAGCGCAGTCAGCAGCAAACCCCGCGACGGTATATCGAGCAGTTGTACAACAGTTTTACCGAAGCAACCATCCTTGATGCAATTGAAGACGACATCATAGCCAGGGATCCCACGTTCGTTTATCTGTTGAAGGAATACTACGAAGGGATCCTTCTTTTTGAAATTATGGAAAAGGAGGTCTGGTCAAAGGCGTCAGCCGACTCTGTGGGCCAGCAGCAGTATTATCATGCCCACTCAACCCAGTATCAGGCTGGCGATCGAACCAGGGCGGTGATTTATAGCGCGAGCTCATCGTCAGGGTTTCCTGGCCTCCAGGAGCTGATCGCTGCGAAGGACGAAAGGAAGATTCAGGAGTACGCGATTGCTCAAAAGATCAGGATCGAGGCCGGCGTTTTTAAGAAGGACGAAAAGGAGCTTTTGAGTAAGATTCCCTGGGCTCCAGGCGTTTATACCGTGGAAACCAAGGGAATGTATTACCTTGCGTGGCTAAAGGAAGTCCTGCCGCCCGGTATTATGCCATTTGAGGAGGCGCGACCTGCCGTAATTTCCGATTTCCAGTCTCTTACTGAAAAGAAATGGCTGGATCAACTACGCAAGAAGTACCCGGTAAAGGTTAATGAAAAAGGGAAACAGTACGTTATCGCAACCTTGGAATCCAAGAATTCTGCTTCGAAATAGCCTTGCTGGGCTAAAATCAGGCGTGTTCCTGGCGGTGATCATCCTTGCTGGTTCCTGCGACCTGATCAAAATGAAAGGGAGCGACGGCCCCGGAGATAACGACCGCGAGGCCATTGCCCGTGCCAATGACACCTACCTCTATCGTGATGAATTGACCGGCATTGTGGCCCCCGGAACGCCTGCGGCAGACAGCGCCCGGCTGATAGAGGCCTATATCGACAGCTGGATACGCAAAAAGCTGCTGATCCAGGAGGCGTCCCGCAAAATGGACATTAACGAAGCTCAGGTCGAAAGAAAGATACTTGACTATCGCTACAGCATCATCGCATACGAGTACGAAGCCTTTTACGTAAAGCAACACCTCGACACGGCGGTCTCCAAAACAGAAATTGAAAAGTATTATAACGACAACGTCGACAACTTTTTGCTCAAACAAAACATCGTACAGGGTACGTTTATCAAGGTGCCCCGAAATGCGCCGCGAACGAACCGAATCAAGGATTTGATGTTCTCCGGCGATGAAAACGATGAGGCGGAGCTGCGGTCTTATTGCCTGAGCTTTTCGGCAGCATACCACATCTCTAACGACAACTGGGTGATATTCGATGAACTGGTAAGGAATTCACCGCTCGCGGAAATACCGAATAAAATACAGTTTCTGAAGTCAAATCCGTATTACGAAACATCCGATGATACGTATCTTTATTTCTTAAAGGTACGCCAATACCGGATCTCGGATAATGTATCTCCGCTGGAGTTCGTGACCGACGATATACGGAACATCATTCTGAACAAACGAAAAGTCGAGCTGGCAAAGAAGCTTGAAAATGAAGTTTACAAGCAGGCATCAGATGAGAAAGAATTTGAAGTGTACAAGTGATATGAAATTTTTGAAATGGCTGTTGAGTGTCCTGATGATAACTACTGTGTTGCTGAACAGCGCAGAAGCTCAGGATTCAAAGGATGAGATCAAGCCGATCGCGGAATCGGAGTACAAGGGTTTTGTTGTTGACAAGATCATTGCAAAAGTCGATAACTATATAGTAATCCGCTCTGAGCTCGAACGCGCTTATCAGGAATATCTTACCAATGGAAACTCGCCATCGCAGCAGGCGCGTTGCCAGTACTTTGCCATGCTCGTTCGTAACAAGCTAATGCTTGCAAAAGCTGAGATCGACTCAGTCGTCGTGCTCGATGCTGAAGTCGATTTGAACACTCAAAATCGTATGGATATGATCATGGCTCAGTCTGGTCGTACCGAGAACGAGCTTGAGGCGCTGTATGGTAAGACGATGGAACAGATTCGTCTCGAATTACGCGATCAGATCCGCGAACAGATGATCGTCAGCAAAATGGAAGAAGAGATGACGAAGGACGTTACGGTTACACCCTCAGAAGTGAAGAAATTCTTTGCCAAAATCCCTAAGGATAGTTTACCATTCTTTTCAGCGTCCGTAGAAGTAGCGCAGATCGTGCGCATTGCCAAGATCAGCGCCGAACAGGAAAGCAAGACGAAGGCCGAACTGATGGACATCAGACAGCAAATCCTCTCTGGTGCTAACTTCGGTGAAATGGCCAAGAAGTACTCCGACGACCCAAGTGTTGTTTCCAATAGCGGCGACATGGGCTGGTCAGGACGCGGTCGAATGGTTCCTGAGTACGAGGCGATGGCCTTTAAGCTGAAGCCAGGCGAAATATCCATGCCTTTCAAATCGCAGTTTGGTATTCACGTTATGCAGCTTATTGAACGCCGCGGTAACGAATATAACTCCCGCCACATACTCATGGCGCCCAAACCTTCCGATGAAGATCTGAAGAACGCGACCCGTTACCTCGACAGCGTCAGAACACTTATTGTAAATGACAGTATAAAGTTCCAGACAACAGCCAAAGAAGTATCTGACGATGTACAGACTAAAGGCAGTGGTGGATTCTTCAGCGACCGTGATGGTGGCACGCGACTGACTGTTGATGAACTGGATCCGATTGTTTTCTTTAAGCTTGACTCAATGAAGGTCGGTGAAGTTTCAAAGCCGATAACGTATCGCACAGACGACGGTAAAGATGCCGTTCGTATTTTGTTTTATAAGTCTCGCATTGCTCCACATCAGGCTTCCCTCGAGGAAGACTGGACGAAGATCTATGCGGCGACATTGAATGAGAAGAAAGACAAGATCCTTCAGAAATGGTTTCAGAAGGCAAGGAAGGACGTGTTCATAAACATCGATCCTGCCTTTAATTATTGCGGACTACTAGACGACTGATAATGACTCAATTTGCCTCTGATGTAGACGCAGCCAACGCATTGGCTGGAGCATATAAGAAACTTAAGTCGGAAATCTCCAAGGTCGTGATCGGGCAGGACGAAGTAGTCCGCCAGGTTTTGACGGCGTTATTTTGTCAGGGGCATTCACTGCTCGTCGGTGTGCCGGGTCTTGCAAAGACCTTGTTAGTGCATACTATAGCCACCGCGTTGGATCTCGAATTCAAGCGGATACAGTTTACTCCGGATCTTATGCCTTCCGACATCGTCGGAGCCGAGACCATGGATCGTGAACGCAATTTCAAATTTGTACGCGGGCCGGTTTTTGCCAATGTATTGCTAGCTGATGAAATTAACCGCACTCCTCCGAAAACTCAGGCTGCTTTGCTCGAGTCCATGCAGGAGTACGCTGTCACTATAGCAGGCCAGCGCTATGAGCTGCCAAGACCATTCTTCGTGTTGGCCACACAAAACCCAATCGAGCAGGAGGGAACGTATCCGCTTCCTGAAGCGCAGCTTGACCGTTTCATGTTTAACATCAAGCTTGATTATCCATCTTTCAGAGAAGAAGTTGAGGTTGTGAAGAACACGACATCGGATGAGCCGCGTAAAACTGATCGTGTCCTCACCGGAAGTGAAATTACTTATTATCAACATCTGGTACGCCGCGTTCCTGTAGCAGACAACGTTGTTGAGTATGCGGTTGGATTGGCAAACAAAACCCGTCCAGGTGTTGCGAACAGCTCGCAAGTCGCTAAAGATTATCTTGAGTGGGGAGCAGGTCCACGTGCATCACAATACCTGGTTATGGGCGCAAAATGTAACGCGCTTCTGAATGGCAAGTACTCACCTGACATTGAAGACGTTCAGGCAATTGCAAAACCGGTTCTTCGCCATCGTATCGTTCGCAATTTTAAAGCTGAAGCCGACGGCATTGGGGTGGACGATTTGATCGAGAAAATCATATAGAAATTAAGAATTAAGTTAAGAATTATGAATTACCTGGCGGCTGTACGCCGTAAATAATCATGACCAAAAGGGTCATGGCTTCATCGGCCAAAAGGCCGGTAGCCAATTCATAATTCTTAATTCTTAATTCTTAATTTTTTCTAGTCGCGATAATTTAACGCCGGCTTCCTATCTCCCAGCACTGCCTCATATTTGAAATCAGCTCCCCTTTTAGTGTTCAGTTCTTTCCAGGCTGCCGTAATAGTGGATGGCTGTTCGAACAAATCGATTGTCGTGGCAGCGATCGCTTTGGCAGCCAGGTCCATACCTTTCGCTCCGATAGAAGTTCCCCCTGCCGCTACAGCTTGCCAGCTATGGGCCGCTGTGCCTGGAACCCAGGTCGCAGTGGATAGCCCAACAGTTGGGACAACCCAACTCACGTCTGCAACATCGGTACTTCCGATTCCATCGCGAAGTTCAAAGGGTGCTACGCTTTGTGTGCTTTCAGGTTTTGGCGGCTTTGTAAAAGTCGTTTGGATCTTTTCGGCGAAAGCTTTCTCTTCAGGCGAATAGGTGTAACCACCAATCTCATGTAGGTTTTTGTCCATAAGTTTTGCCAGAACTTCATTTGGCAACATGTTATAAACACCACCTGTTACTTCAACCTCGACACGGGTTTCAGTTCCCATAGCTGCGCCTTGCGCGGCTTTTACCACGCGCTCCCAGGTCTGCTTGACTTCGTCAACATTAGAATGACGAACATAGTAGTACACCTCAGCAAATGCAGGAACAACGTTTGGAGCTTCACCGCCACGTGTTATAACGTAGTGGATACGCGTCTTTTCAGACACGTGCTCACGCAGCATGTTCACCATGGCATCCATGGCTTCAACTGCATCGAGTGCTGATCGTCCACGTTCAGGCGATGCCGCTGCGTGCGACGCAACGCCATAGAATCTGAACTTACCACTTTTATTGGCCAGTGTCCCCCCAGCTCCTGCTGAATTCTCTGCATCCGGATGCCAGTGCACCACGGCGTCAACATCGTTGAAGAGACCATCACGGACCATATAAACTTTTCCTGCTCCTCCTTCTTCAGCAGGTGTTCCATAGAATCTGATTGTACCCGCCTTCTTGTTGGCGATCATCCAGTTCTTCACTTCTATCGCAGCAGCAGCAGAGGCCGTACCGAAAAGATGGTGGCCGCACGCATGCCCTGATGTCTTACCAGGTATTGATTTCAACTCAGGTACAGCATCCTGCGAAACACCGGGTAGTGCATCGTACTCACCGAGGATTCCAATTACTGGTTTGCCAGAACCGTATGTTGCTGTGAATGCCGTGGGGATACCTGCGACACCACGCTCAATTTTAAATCCTGCCTTCTCCAACGTCTCGGCTAACAGTGCAGAACTCCTGACTTCCTTATATCCGACTTCAGCATAATCCCAGATTTGCCGGGCTATTGCAGCATAAGAATCTTTCTTAGAGCCAATTGCCTGTATAACTTCTTTTTTTGTTTTCTGTGCACTGACTGGTGCTGTGATAAAGTGCACTGAAAGGAAGGCCAGTGCATAGAGAGATGCGCGCATAGAGGAATAGGTTTAGGTAACGACAAGGTATGAAAACATCTGACGCAGTCAAACGTATGTCGTGTGCCGGCAGATTACTCCAGGCCTTTGGCTTTCATCTTTCTGAACTCGCGAATTCTCCGCGTCATCGCGATACCGAAGCCCGCCATCAGCACCAGAGTCCCTATCCACACAACATTGATGTATGGCATCTCTACCGCTTTGATAACCACCCAGTCCTTTTGACGGGTGCGGGTAGCAATAGTGAAATCGTTTGTTTCAGGATGAATATTCATCAGAACAAGGCGAAGGCCCAGGTCGCGTACTTCATCAGGAATGCGACCAACAAGACGGTTCTTAATAACGAATATAGGCTCAGCGAAGTAGTCACCGTTTTCACCCTGAATACGAAAATGCGCTTTCACGGCAACATCATCAGGCGTAAGATCGATGCCCTCTACTTCATACACACGATCCACCGATTCAAGGACACATACATAATCGTTTGCAAAGAACTGTTCTCCTTGTTTGATGCGCATCTCCTGCAGATCGCTCCATTCCTCTTCACCCGATGGCTTCATTACAGACGAAACGTTGGTGAACAGGTCGGCGGATACAGTGCGATAGATATCAGGTGAGACAAGGAGTCCACCCATTTCAGGGTTGATCTGTGCTCGCGGAAAAAGCGTGAACACTTTGTCGCCACGGCGAAGCTGGATCTCATAGAAGGTGTTCTCACCCTTGATATCTATGGTGTCCTTCGGTTTATACGCGTGACCCTGTACCTTCAGATCGAACTTGGCTACCACCTTATCGCGATCGTCTGTCTCGTTAACGTCACTCTTGCGTATATATCCCCCGTGATGTCGTGGCTCGAGGCGCTCTCCAAGATATTCTATATCATAACCCCACATCGTACGCGGTTCATTGACGAACAGAAAGAGATTATCGCGATTAAATTCTTTGCTGAATTCTTTTGAGATCAGCATTCCTGTATTGTTCAGCGAAACGACGCGCGAATATCCCGACGAAAACATCATCCCTATCAGCATAAGTCCCACCCCAATGTGAGCTACTGCGCCACCTGAAAGCCCGGGACTGCTCTTCACTACATCTATAAGTATCTTGGCGTTAGCCACAAGGGTAAATACAGCTGCAAGGGTTAGCACCATATAGGGTACCTTGTATACCTGGCCAATTGTAATGATGGCAGCAAACAGTGCCAGGGTTATCAACGCAGGAGGGATGATCTCCTTCTTCAGTTTTTCCCGATCGACCTTTTTCCACCAGAAGAATTGCCCTATTCCGGAAAGCAACCCAACGGCTACCGCAAACCACAGCTGGAACTTCGAATAGAACTTAACCTGGTCAGCCGGCGGAGCAATGTTCGCGTCAATGCCAACAGATGAGAGCAACTTATTCCAGACAGGTATTGATGTCGGGATAAGGATCTGGAAACTCATGAGGCACAAAACAATCGCACCGATGAAGATCCAGAACTCACGGGAATAAACAGAAGCCTCTTCTTCAGTGTGAGGAATCTCTTTCCACCGCCAGATAACTACACCTACTCCGGCGACCAAAAAGAACAACAGGTAAATCAACAACTGGCCGGACAATCCAAGGTCAGTGAAAGAGTGAACAGATGCATCACCAAGAATTCCGCTGCGGGTAAGGAAAGTCGCATACAGCACAAGGACAAAAGTGGCAATCACCAAAAACATCGAGGCCTTGAGAGCAGTCTCGCTGTTTCGATAGGTAATCATCGTGTGTATAGATCCGATGAGCACCAGCCATGGAACAAAAACGGAATTTTCAACCGGATCCCAGTTCCAATAACCTCCAAAACTGAGCGTCTCATATGCCCAATAACCACCCATCAGAATACCAAGCCCCAGAATGGCACCACTGAACAATGCCCACGGCAGGGCTGGACGCACCCAGTCTCTGTACTTCCGAAGCCATATTCCCGACATGCAAAACGCAAACGGAACCAGCGTTGACGCGTAACCAAGGAACAATGTGGGAGGGTGGATTACCATCCAGTAATTCTGCAACAACTCATTCAATCCCTGGCCATCCTTTGGCACGTACTCCGGATTTGCAGCGAAGATTGGAGCTTCAGGCATTGCGTCACGGAGAAGAATGAAAGGCGAGCTTCCAATCTTGAGGTTGATTCCCGGGATGACGAATCCCAGTATCATCGATGCGACGAATGCCTGCACAGTCGCGAATATTGTCATTACCGGAGCTTCCCAGAATTTGTTGGTCCGGATCAGAATCAACCCAAGCAACGCCTGCCAGAACAACCACAA
The DNA here is from genome assembly GCF_037203685.1 of Chryseolinea sp. T2. Classification (NCBI taxonomy): domain Bacteria; kingdom Pseudomonadati; phylum Bacteroidota; class Cytophagia; order Cytophagales; family Fulvivirgaceae; genus Chryseolinea; species Chryseolinea sp. T2. The sequence continues at coordinate 810,343 of NZ_JBBCAU010000003.1, read as the reverse complement.
CAAAAAACTACCTTCCTGGCCATTCCAGAAAGTAGAGATGAGGTAATAGATAGGAAGTTTTCGGTCAGTATAGTTGTAAGCGTAATGATATTCGAAGTAATGGTTGAAGATGATCGCGAACAGACACACCGAAATACCCAATACGGCAACGGCGTGTATCACGAAACCAATTCGTCCATTTTGTAACCAGAACAGTTTCTTATCAGGCTGTTCAGTTGTCGAAGCCTTGAAATAAGAAAACGCCGTTATCAGCGATGTGACAAAAGAAGTAATTACAAAAATGTGACCGAGGTCACCGACCAGATAATGCATGACATTGCGGAATTTTCACCCTCAAACATTCAATTTCTTCTCATCCTGATACTTGGAGGGGCACTTCAATAATATTTTACTGGCGCGGAAATCATTTGCCACATAGCTACCGATGACCACCACCTTTTCAGAACGGGTAAAGTCAGCCGGCATAGGTTGATTGTAATACACCTTCTGTTCTTGTCCTTTATCGTCGATCATCAGAAAGGAAAATGACACGTGGTCCGAACCTTCCTCGATGCCGATAATCTTCCCCTGGGCATCTTTCTTCAGCTGGCCCACGACGTGAATCTCTTTGCTGTTGCCGGAAGTCGACATGGCCATTGCCTGGCCAAAATCGACGTAAGTACTGGCGTCACCAGCGGTCGACACGATTATTGCGATGGCCGCTGCGATCACCACAAGTACGATAATGTGCGATTTCTTCATATTGGAGCGCTAAAAAGATACTCTTTCCCCGAGGGGCGGGCTGGCAAAATTAAGCCACAAAAGCCAGAATCCTTAGGACTTTTTTAACACCAAAAACGGGAAGGCCGGTTATTTGGTTTTGGAACCCTTTTCAAGGTTTTTTTCGATGCGGGTAACTTTTTTGTCCAGTGAAAACAAATAGGTAAAGAGACCGGCGATGATAACGAGGATCACGCCAACCACTACATAGATTTTTCCATTGGAACGCATCGCATCAGCCATTTCAACAGATTCCTGTGCCTGTGAGGCAAACGACGCGCACGTGAGGGTGATAATTGAGAAAAGATATTTAAGCTTGCTTTGCATAGTCTAATTCTGCCGTTTTTTCTTCAATCGTCATGATCCGGATGCGTATTGTAGAAACCCAGTAGCCCACCAGAAACCATCCGATTACCGCCGGGTAGAATACAAGGCGCATCTTGCTGTCCAGATCGTACACGTTAAAGCCGGGATTTCCCCCACTTCCGGGGTGCAGCGAACTTGAAAGTCGTGGAAGTATGAATAGAAGCGGAATCATTGCCGCATAGGCGAAGATATTGTACACGGCGCTCAGGCGTCCCCGCTGTTCCTGATTGTCGACCGAACCCCTCAGAACGAAGTAGGCAAGGTAGACAAGCGTGGTAATTGCCGCGCCATTGAGCTTAGGGTCTCCCGTCCAAAAGGCACCCCATGCAAACTTGGCCCAGAGCATCCCGGTCAGTAATCCTAGTAAACCAAAGACAAGTCCCGAAGTTGCAAAAGCAACAACCTTGTGATCGGTTTGAATTGTCGGTTTGCGAAGGTATGAAATAGAGTAATAGAGTGAAATCGTATACAAACCGGTCATTCCGAACCACATAGGAACGTGGAAATAGAGGTTTCTGATCGTTTCGTTGAGAATGTTCAGACGCGGAACACCGATGAGAAGTCCGCCAATGTGGACATAAACGATAAGGACAACAGTCAGAATTTTTAACCAGGGTTTCATTAACGTCGGTCCGGTTTTACGAAGGCCGGCTTGCAGCCTACCAGCCAGGTTTTTAACTGCGCCAAATATACGGGAAGAGTATGTAAGCGAGGGCCGTTAGAATGCAATTTATTGCCAGCAGGTTAACGAGCTCATCATAGCTCGTGCTGCGCTCCAGCCCGTCTACTATGTTCTTGGTTGCGCGGATGGCCATCAGCAAAACCGCTATGAGTACCGGGAAACTCAACACCGCCATCAGTACATTGCTGTTATTGGTCTTCGCAGCGATGGCCGAGATAAGACTCAGTGACGCAGAAAAGCCGATGGAGGTTAGAAAAAGGGTAAGCAAAAACAGGGGAGTGTCCTTAACCGGGTTGCTTATGAAAAGTGAGAACAGTACAAATCCCACTACCGAAAGCAACAGACATAGTATAGTGTTGTAAATGATCTTCGAAAGGATCACGGTAGATGCACTGGCAACTGAGTAGTAGTAAATTGATAGCCCTTTCTTCTCACCAATAAAGCTCTTCGCCACACTGTTAATTACCGAGAACAGGATGGCCAGCCAGAACAATGCAGACCAGGTGGCTTCGTTTATGCTGCCTCTCCGAAGGCTGAACGTTAAGTAGCAAATAAAGATTATCGCGAACAGGTACAAACCAATTCCTGATACTACGGAACGCCGGCGCAGTTCTAAGGTGAATTCCTTACGGATAAGGCTAAGCAGCATTTTTTGTGTTCTTTTCCTCAGCCATACGAAGTATACGTCTGACTGATTTGAAGCCGATGAGAACGGACACTGCGATTAGTCCAAACATGCTGCCAGCTACCACCGATATGCTAAAGGAAGGTTTAACGTGATGTTTGAATGGACTAAATCCTTCAATTAGCTGAACACTGTTAATCAATTCCAGGTTGTTCTTTGTATCAATCTTTTTCTGCGTAAGTTCAATGATCTTGGAATTCACCGAAGTAGGGTCAAACATCACATTTCCTTTCGCTGAAGAGAAGAACTTACCATTCACGATCTCACCCTTGAATTGCTGCATATCAGAAAGTTCTTTTTCAACTGCCGCTAACATTTGTGTAAGAGACGCTTTCTGCTGTTGAACTCTAATCCGCACATACTCATTGTTCTCAAAATGATTAATCAAGCCTTCCTGAAGAGCGGGCAGTATTTTTTGATCATAAACCCTTACCGTAATCAGGTAACGGTCACTTTCCTTAAGGTCATTTCCTTCTGCGCGCGTGAGGTACTCAATCTGAAGCGAAGCAATCTGCTTCACGGTTTCAACCGGCATATTGAACTGCTTGGACAGCACATCATAGTCACCATCCCTAAGGTGTCCGTTCGCGTTGTCGAACAGGATTTTGGCATAGGATGTCGTCAGGATATTTGAGGCAATGATCATCTTGCTCTCATATTGCTTCTTGGTGGCCATGAAGTAAGCTACGCCTATGCCCGTGCCCACCACGAAAAAAATCACAATCAACCAGAAATTGTCACGAATAACGATTACGGACTTAAAGAATAAGTCGAGCAGGTCAATCTCATCACTGCCGCGACCCTGATCAGGCGTTTTTACCATGGTGACGGAAAATTAGAAAATATTACAAATCTGGCCTAATCTGTTAGTTTTGTGGGCTTAAATTGAGTCGATTACATGCATTCAAACTCGATATTAGTCACTGGCGCCGGCGGTTTTATTGGATTTCACCTCACCAAAAAACTTTCAGCGATGGGCTACAAGGTGGTGGGGTTAGATAACCTTAATGATTATTACGACGTCCGACTCAAGCAGAGCAGGCTGGAGGTTTTAAAGGATGTGCCAGGCTTTAGATTTCTTCAGGCGGATCTCACCGATGATAGCAGCATGAAGAAAATGTTCGAATCAGAAAAATTCGACTATGTTGTTAATCTTGCCGCGCAGGCGGGAGTTCGGTATTCGTTAACAAATCCACACGCCTACGTTCAAAGCAATTTGCACGGGTTCCTGAATATCCTGGAAGGGTGCCGGCACAACAAGGTAAAGCATCTCATTTACGCCTCGTCCAGTTCCGTCTATGGAGCGAATAAAAAAATGCCATTCTCGGTCCATCATAATGTGGACCATCCGCTGTCTCTCTATGCAGCGTCAAAAAAGTCAAATGAGCTAATGGCCCATACGTATTCGAGCTTGTACAACCTACCCACTACTGGCTTAAGATTTTTTACAGTATACGGGCCCTACGGGCGTCCTGATATGGCGTTGTTTATTTTTACTAAGGCAATTCTTGAAGGCAAGCCGATAGATGTATACAACAACGGTAAAATGATGCGCGATTTTACCTATGTCGATGACATTGTAGAAAGCATATCGCGCCTTGTTCCGAAGGTGGCCGCTCCGAATCCAGCCTGGGATGGTATGGCTCCGGATCCGGCAACAAGCTTCGCTCCTTATCGTGTGTTCAACATAGGAAATAGTAGTCCCGTGGAGCTAATGGCGTTTATCGAAGCCATCGAGCGTAAGCTTGGTAAGAAGGCCATTAAGAACCTGCTTCCAATTCAGGATGGTGACGTGCCTGCGACTTACGCCGACGTTAACGACCTAATCAGGGAAGTCGATTTTAAGCCGGCAACTCCTATTGAAGAAGGAATTGACAAATTTGTGGATTGGTACTTAACATACTACAACAACAGCAAGTAAAGGATGGAAAGGGTTGCAATTATTGGCCTGGGATACGTTGGGTTACCACTCGCCGTCGAGTTCGGAAAAGTTTTGAAAGTAATCGGATTCGATATCAACAAAGAGAGAATAGCCGAACTGAAAAAGTTTCATGACCGCACACGTGAAGTAGATGCCGGTGAATTAAAATCATCTACCCATCTTACATATAGCAGCGACGTTGCCGACCTCAAAGAGGCAAACTATTTCATCGTCACGGTCCCTACTCCAATCGATGAGTTTAAGAAGCCTGACCTTCGGCCCTTAGAGAGCGCAAGCAGAACGGTTGGCGGTGCGATAAAAAAGGGTGACATCGTAATTTATGAGTCAACGGTGTACCCGGGTTGTACTGAGGAGGTATGTGTGCCAATCCTTGAAAAGGTAAGTGGTCTTAAATTTAACCTCGATTTCTTCTGCGGATATTCGCCCGAAAGAATCAATCCTGGCGATAAGCTCCATCGCGTAACTACCATTAAGAAGGTTACCAGTGGAAGTACACCTGAGATAGCCGATAAAGTCGACGGCTTATACAAGACGATCATTCAGGCCGGAACGCATAAAGCATCATCAATTAAAGTCGCTGAAGCAGCGAAGGTGATTGAAAACTCTCAGCGCGACGTGAACATTGCCTTTGTTAACGAGCTTGCCTTAATATTTGAACGAATTGGCATCGACACAGGTGAGGTTTTGGAAGCCGCAGGTACAAAATGGAACTTTCTTCCATTTAAGCCAGGGCTCGTAGGTGGACATTGCATTGGAGTCGATCCTTATTATCTGACGCATAAGGCCGAAAGTCTCGGCTATCATTCTGAGGTGATCCTCTCTGGTCGCCGTATTAATGATAATATGGGCATTCACATAGCCAGCAAAGTAGTAAAGCTGATGGCTCAGCATGACCTGCCAATTCACAATGCCAATGTGCTCGTTCTGGGTATTACGTTTAAAGAGAACTGCCCCGACATTCGAAATAGCCGTGTGGTTGACATCATTCGCGAACTTGAAAGCTTCGGTATTCAGGTGGATATTTATGATCCGCTGGCCGACGCCTCAGAAGTACAGCATGAATATGGAATGCCGCTCGTGAAAACGCCCTCAAAGAAATATGACGGCATCGTGATGGCAGTTGCTCACCAGGAATTTACAGGCCTGGACTGGAACATCATAAGCCACGAAAAGACGGTCGTTTACGATGTGAAAGGTGTGCTTGACAAGGGACGCGTTACTGCAAGATTGTAATTCTAAATATCATTATGAAGAAAGTGCTAGTGACAGGCGGCGCTGGATACATCGGGGCCCACGCAGTTGTCGAACTTATTAATGCCGGCTATGAGCCCGTCGTAGTCGACGACTTGTCGAAAAGCGATCGAACGCTGCTCGAAGGAGTGGAGTCAATTACTTCGCGCAAGGTGCAATTCTTCCAGGGTGACTGCGGCGACACCAGCTTCCTGAAAGGAGTGTTTGAATGGGCCGGCCCCTTTGCCGCAGTAATGCACTTTGCCGCCTATAAGTCAGTGGGCGAATCGGTTGAGCAACCGCTTGAATATTATCGCAACAACCTCGGATCCCTGGTTTCATTGATGAAGACAATGAAGGGATTCGGAGTTGCTAATCTGATCTTCTCTTCTTCCTGTACTGTATACGGGCAACCTGATGTTGTGCCTGTAAATGAGGAAACACCGTTCAAACGTGCAGAGTCACCTTATGGTGCAACGAAGCAGATGTGTGAACGAATCCTGGAGGATGCTTACCTCACAGGATATCGTGTTATCTCATTGCGCTACTTCAATCCGGTAGGAGCACATCCTTCAGCACAAATCGGAGAACTGCCAATCGGGCGTCCCAATAACCTTGTTCCGTTCATTACGCAAACCGCCGCTGGTATCCGGGAAAAACTAACGGTGTTTGGCAATGACTATGACACCCCGGATGGTAGCTGTGTGCGCGACTTCATACATGTCGTTGACCTCGCACAGGGACACGTTAAAGCCCTGGAGTACCTTCATAAATCCAGGTCCGAAAAGTTATTCGAGGTGTTCAATCTTGGAACCGGAGAAGGGGTTACTGTGCTGCAGCTTATTAACAAGTTTATTGAAACTACTGGTGTAAACGTTCCTTATGCTATTGGCCCACGTAGAAGTGGTGATGTAGAGAAAACATATGGCGACGTTTCAAAGGCCAACAATATCCTGCAATGGAAAACAAAATACTCCATTGAAGAATCCCTGCAGCACGCATGGAACTGGGAGAAAAAGCTCAGGGATATCAAGTAGAATAGTGAAACTATCCACGATTTGCTCCCGGCGTTCAATAAGTCGGACAGTAAGTGATCAAGATCAATGTCGGCGATGAAGATTCAGATGGTAGACTTAAATACGCAGTATCAGCGTATACGGGAGGAAATCAATACTGCCCTGCAGAACGTACTCGATACGGCGGGATTCATCCAGGGAAAACAAGTGGGTGAGTTTGCCAGAACCTTATCCGAATTTCTAAAGGTACGGTCAGTCATACCTTGTGCCAATGGCACCGACGCGCTTCAGATCGCCATGATGGCTTTAAACTTTAAACCCGGCGACGAAGTCATCGTTCCGGTACATACTTACGTGGCTACCGCGGAGGTTATGGCCTTACTTGGTTTGAAACCCGTTTTTGTCGACGTCTCCGATGATACTTTTAATCTCGATATCGCTGCTGTTGAGAATGTAATTACGGACAGAACAGTGGCTATTGTTCCTGTTCACCTTTATGGACAGTGTGCCGACATGGAACCTTTGCTGAAACTGGCCCGGAAGCATGAGTTGCATGTTATCGAAGATGCCGCGCAGGCGTTTGGATCAGTGTATACATTTTCTTCGGGTGATCGGGCACACGCGGGCACGATGGCCACCGTGGGAACGACTTCATTCTTTCCATCTAAGAATTTGGGCTGTTATGGCGACGGTGGAGCAATCTTCACGCAGGATGAAGCCCTCGGAGAACGCATGCGCATGATCGCGAATCATGGACAACGCGTGAAGTATCATCACGAAATCGTAGGTGTTAATAGTCGCCTCGATACCCTGCAGGCGGCAATCCTCCAGGTGAAATTCAAGTACGTTGAAGAGTACGAGGCAAAGCGCAATGCCGTTGCCGAAGTATACGATCAGTCTTTCGCGAACCATGCCGGTATCCGGATCCCGGGACGTGCGTCAAACTCAACGCATGTCTTTCATCAGTATACCATTCAGGTTTCGGCAGCAGATCGCGATGCTTTAAAAGAACACTTGCTCCGCCAGGAAATACCAACGATGATTTATTATCCTGTGCCGCTTCACCTTCAGAAGGCTTTCGCCCGCGAAGAGTATCCGGCGGGATCATTTCCGATTACCGAAAGACTTTCAAAAACTGTACTTTCACTACCGATCCACACGGAAATGACTGCGGAGCAACTCGAACACATTACAAAATCAGTTCTTGGCTACTTCCAATAGAATAGCTTAATGAAAGCACCAGAAACAGATTACTATGCACATCCTACTGCCGTCATAGACGAGGGTTGCAGCATTGGAGCAGGTACAAAGATCTGGCACTTTTCGCATATCATGCCCAATTGCCGCATTGGCCAGAAGTGTAACATCGGACAAAACGTTGTAGTGTCTCCGGAAGTGGTGCTTGGCAACAATGTGAAGGTTCAAAACAATGTCTCCATCTATACAGGTGTAACCTGCGAGGATGATGTATTCCTTGGGCCATCTATGGTTTTTACAAACGTGACTAATCCTCGCAGTGCAATTAATCGCCGCGATCAATATGCAAAAACCGTCGTTGGAAAAGGTGCTACAATAGGTGCTAACGCAACCATCGTCTGTGGGCATGACATTGGCGCGTATGCATTTATTGGTGCTGGTGCAGTAGTTACGAAGCATGTCCCTAACTACGCATTGGTCCTCGGCAATCCTGCACGGCATGTCGGATGGATGAGTGAATTTGGACATAAATTGTTGTTCGATTCCGACGGCCTGGCTACATGCCCGGAGAGCGGACAACGTTACAGACTGGATAACGGCGTGGTTACACGCATTGGATGAGATCCCGATGACAATGAAGAAATTTGCTCTGATTGGCGCTGCCGGCTTCATCGCCCCCCGGCATCTCAAAGCGATAAAGGAAACGGGCGGCGACCTGGTCGCAGCTGTCGACAAGCACGATAACGTGGGAATTCTCGACTCCTATTTTCCCAACGCCGACTTCTTTACCGAGTTCGAGCGTTTCGATCGCCATCTCGACAAACTCAAACGTCGCGGAGACAAGGTTGATTATATCTCAATCTGCTCACCTAACTACCTCCACGACTCGCATATCAGATTCACACTGCGCGCAGGAGCTGAAGCCATTTGTGAGAAGCCACTAGTACTTAATCCCTGGAACCTCGATGCAATCGAAGAGATTGAAAAGGAAACGGGCCGTAAGGTTAATACCATTCTCCAGCTTCGTCTGCATCCCAGCATCATCGCCCTTCGCGAAAAGGTGAAAGCATCAGATCCGAATAAGGTCTATGATGTAAAGCTGCATTATATGACATCCAGGGGGCACTGGTATCAGTCGAGCTGGAAGGGCGACATGGCTAAGGCAGGTGGCATTGCCACTAATATCGGAATCCACTTCTTTGACATGCTGCTATGGATTTTTGGCGGACTTGAATCGGTTGAAGTGACAGAATACAGCGCCGACCATGCTTCGGGTAAACTAAAACTCAAGCAGGCCAACGTTGACTGGTTCCTCAGTATTAATTACGATCATTTGCCAGCTGATGTGAAAGCTGCAGGCAAACGAACCTTCAGGACATTGACTATGGAAGGCACTGAAATCGAATTCAGCGACGGGTTCACAGACCTCCATACCAAAAGCTACGCGGAGATATTAAAAGGTAATGGCTTCGGAATTGCAGAGGCGCGGCCATCACTGGAACTCGTGTATGCCATACGGCAGCAGGCGGGAGCCCGCCCTTGAAATCGGTCAGATCGACAACTGACAGGGACGAGTTACCGTAAACTCGCCATTCAAAATTAGGTGTTTGACGCGCGGTAGCCTTATTTTGCGCTTTTGTTTGTAACGGCATTTTTTGCGGGTTAATCCGCCATCGAACGATAAATTGACTGCTAATGAAAGGAATTATTCTGGCCGGCGGCTCCGGCACACGCTTGTATCCGGCTACTAAGGCCATATCAAAACAGCTCCTCCCAGTGTACGACAAACCGATGATCTATTATCCATTGTCGGTTTTGATGTTGGCCAATATCAAAGAGATTCTCATCATCTCCACACCAGGCGACACGCAGCTTTTCAAGAACCTGCTCGGCGACGGAAAGCAATTTGGGCTGACGCTGCATTATAAAGTTCAGCCTTCGCCCGACGGACTCGCTCAGGCCTTTCTGATAGGAGAGGAGTTTATCGGCGGCGACCCCTGCGCTCTCATTCTCGGCGACAACATATTTTACGGATACAACTTCTCTTCACTTCTTGAAGAATCGACACGACTAGCCAAGGGTGCTACCGTGTTTGGATACTACGTAAGTGATCCCGAGCGATACGGCGTCGTTGAATTCGACGACAAGGGTCAAGCCGTTTCTTTGGAAGAAAAACCGACTGAGCCCAAATCCAACTATGCTGTTACCGGCCTTTATTTCTACGACAAAACGGTAGTAGAAAAGGCCAAGCAAGTGAAGCCCTCTCCCCGCGGTGAGCTTGAGATTACCGATCTCAATAAGATGTACCTCGAAGAGGGCACTTTGAATGTAAAACTGATGGGTAGAGGTATGGCCTGGCTCGACACAGGTACTCATCAATCACTCTTGAGCGCATCCAACTTTGTTGAATCTATTGAAGAAAGACAAGGACTGAAAATTGCCTGCCTTGAAGAGATTGCTTTCAGAAAAGGCTATATCACCAAAGAGCAGGTAAAGGAACTCGCCAAACCACTGGCAAAGAACGGATACGGACAATACTTGCTGAAGATCATCAGTGAGAAAAACGTTGCACGCATATGAAGCTAATTGAAACTGGGTTCCGTGGGCTTGCCGCACTGGAGCCGAAAGTGTTCGGCGACGCACGTGGATACTTCATGGAATCGTACAATGCCCGTGTGCTCACTGACCTGGGCCTCGAAGCAAACTTCGTTCAGGATAACCAATCCTTTTCAACGCAAGGCGTGGTACGCGGACTTCATTATCAGAATGCCCCTTACGCGCAGACCAAACTTGTTCGTGTCCTTCAGGGAAAAATACTGGATGTCGTTGTAGACCTTCGCCGCGCCGAGCCAACGTTCGGGAAGTGGTTCTCGGTAGAGCTATCTTCTGAAAACAAAAAGCAGCTTTATGTTCCCAAAGGCTTCGCTCATGGCTTCGCAGTCCTTTCCGACACTGCCGAAATTCTGTATAAGTGTGATGCTTATTATAACAAAGAATCCGAAGGAGGCTTATACTTTAACGACCCAGCCTTGAAAATTGACTGGCAGATTTCTCCGGACGCAGCAGTGCTGTCGGACAAAGACCGGGTCAATCCTATGTTAATCAATGCAGTCCATAATTTCTAATAAGTGAAAATACTAGTAACCGGGGCTAACGGGCAACTTGGCAGTGAACTTCGCGAACTTTCGTCAAGTCGCACGTCCGATCAATTTACTTTCGTGGACATCGCAGAAATGGATCTGGCCAGTGATCAGGCGATGCACGACTTCTTTGACGGAAAGCAGTTTGACTTCGTGATAAACTGTGCCGCCTATACAGCCGTTGATAAAGCTGAGGAAGACAGCGCACTGGCTTATCGCATCAACGCAGGTTCTGTAAAAACATTGGCCGGGATATGTAAGAAGAAGGCAATTCGATTGATTCACATCTCAACTGATTATGTATTTGACGGGGAAGGCAACCTGCCTATCAGCGAAGACGCAGTACCCAGACCGTTGTCGGTATACGGCAAATCGAAGTTGGAGGGTGAGCGACATGTTCTGGATATGCTTGATAACGCCTATGTGATCCGGACAGCCTGGGTCTACTCTACCTTCGGAAAGAACTTTGTAAAGACTATTGCTAAGCTGGCAAAAGAGCGCGAATCTCTGAATGTAGTGAGCGATCAGGTGGGATCACCCACCTATGCACGCAACCTGGCCGCAGTAGTCCTCAGCATTGTTGATAAAGTGCATGCCAAAGAAGTTGATATTCCCGGTGTCTATCACTTTTCAGACGAAGGCGTGATATCCTGGTACGACTTTGCATGGTTTATTGCACAGACAACTGGTGCCAGGTGTAGGATCAATGCCATACCATCAGAAGAATATCCAACACCTGCAGTAAGGCCTCGTTTTTCAGTTCTGGATAAAAGGAAAATAAAGAAGAACTTCGGAATATCGCCGCCGTATTGGTACGATAGCCTTAAGGAATGTCTTAGCAAACTTGATCACTAAGTATTTTTCAATCCTGGCAAGGACCTAAGTTGTTGCTTCGGTAGTCTCGCCATGCCTTAAAAAAATATTTAATACGAAGTCCTTTTCTCGATTCGAAAATCAACTTCGCGAACTCCTTCATCAATTGCTTTCTGAAAAATTTCCCATAGTCGGGAAACTGTGCCTGATAAAGCCTGGATACATAAAAGCCGTTTCGCACAAAATAGTAAAAGCGGAGGGGCGAGTGCGATGAGAAGGAAATGTCACGCGACAGCACTCGGCCGCCGATAACATTCCCGGGCCGATGCGCGATGAACACCGAATTGTCCTGAACAATCGAATAGCCATGGGAACGAAGGCGCAAGCAGTATTCGTGATCCACGTGGTCGATGAACAGCTCATCCATAAATGGTCCTGCTTTTTTGTAAGCGTCCAGGCGCAGAATATTCCCCGATGTCATAGTGAATGCAACGGTCTCGAATGCTTTACCGCTTGTATTGTTTGGTTGTGTATATAGTGGCGCTATGATAGCAGCACTGGTGTGGGTTTGAAATCCCGTTGCCAACCTGGAGACAAAGTCAAACGTCAAAGCCGTATCCTGATCCATGGTGAGCAAATAATTGTACGACCCTTGCGCAGCAGCAGCTCCTGCATTTAGGGCGCGGGCAATGCCAAGGTTGCCGCCGTTGTTCAGGTAAACTACATTTGGCAATGCGCGCAGTCGTTGAATCAGAGTCTCATTGTAGCGCGTTGAATTGTCGACAACAAACACCTTCGCTACCTGCCCTGCATACGATGAAACGTTTTCAAACACATCATCAGCCGGGTTATATAACACCACTGTAGCGGCAATGGTCGCGGGCGATATGGTATTTGTCAGTTCCACTATATACGGTCAGGTAATGTGTATTCAGCTGTTGTTACCGTCTGAGAAGAAAACGCAATGGCTTGGCTAGCAATCGTCCAATGCGATAGTCCAGCGAGTTTCTTAGAAGGTCGTATTCGAACGACTCGGCCGGATCGAGAAGAAACCGTTGATACAACGCGATATGATTTTCGTAAATCGAGTAACGCAGAGCTTTCAAATCTCCCGGAGTAAGCGAATGATTGCGTGAATTTTTAACAATGCGATAAGAAAACAACGGCTTTTGAATGGTATGCACGCGTCCCCCATCAGCGAGAAACGAAAGCCAGAAGTCCCAGTCCTCGAACCCTTTCCGCATGTTAACGTTATATCCGCCAGTTGCTACAAAATCTGTCTTTCGAAATAGCGCCGTCACCACCATTGTATTTCTGGCAAGAAGTGTTTGCAGGTTGTAAGGAGGCAGCGCCATGGTGCCTGTCTTGTGGCCGAACAGTTGCACTTTGGTGTTCACAACCTTGATAGACGGGTCGCCCTCGATTACCGACACCGTTTCAGCGAGATAACTGTCTGCAATCAAATCGTCGGCATCCAATGGTACAATATACTTGCCCCTTGAGAGCGCAACGGCCTGGTTACGCGCAGCTGACACACCTTTGTTCGCGGAAAATACAACGCTTACTTTGTCATGCTTAATGCCGCGCAGCACCTGTAAGGTGTGCTCATCTGTCGAGCCGTCGTCTACAATAATGCATTCCCAGTTTGTGTACCCCTGCTTGAACACTGATGCCAGTGTTTCAGGGAGGTACTTTCCCTTGTTATAGTTCGGAATGATGATAGAAACAAGAGGTTTGTCGCTCATGACTTGTCGTATTTAAAACTCATCAGTGCGTCGCGTTTAAACAGCCAATAGTCGGCATTTCCCTTTAACATCACCGCCAGCCGACACAACCACAATGCACAACGACGGTAAAGACGCCCGTACAACCGGCCCCGTGTCTTGCTCAAAAACAATAGGCGACTATGCTCGAACCACTCTATTTTCTTTCTGGATGCAGCCTGTGATGTCGACTTGCCGCAAAGGTGAATGATACGGGCATCAGGCACGATAACCTGATTGTAACCCGCCCGCCCAATGCGATGACACAACTCCGTTTCTTCAAAAAATAAAAAGAAGTCAAGGTCAAACGCACCGACCTGTGCAAGCACATCGCGCCGAACCAACATATCGGCACCGGTAATGTATTGTACAGGAAAAGGATCAGGACCGGCCACGTAACCTTCCATGGCGAGGTGATTATTATAATAAGCGGGGAATGCCTTCCTAAAGAAAAATTCAAAAAACAAACTAGTCACTGTCGGAAAGCGTCCGAATGAAATCTGTGGGGTTAAGTCATCGTTCAGCAAAGCACCGCCACATGCACCGACCTCCTGATGTTGGTGAAGGTAGTCGGCCAGGCATTTCACCGCATTGTTCGTGAGCACGGTGTCGGGATTCAAAAAGAAAATCAGGTCGCCCTGCGCAATTGCCAGCCCCTTGTTGTTCGCCGCGCCGAAGCCATCGTTTTGAGGATTGCTTAGGTATGTTACGGCGGGAAAATTTTCAAGCAGCATCGCCTGCACACCATCAGTCACGGAGTTATCCACCACAATGATCTCGAAGCCGGCACCTTCGGTATGCTGATAAACCGACACGAGGCATTGATGAAGAAAATCCCTTGAATTGTAGTTTACGATTATGATGCTTACAAGTGGAGGCTTCATCCAATGTATCCGCTACTTTTTACGCGCTACCAGAAAAAACTGTAAGGCCATGAACTCCTCAAACAACCCGAATGTAAGTTTGTTCTTCAGTCGCGTCATGCCGTCGTATGTTGTGAACTGGAAATTGGGGTAGGCGCCTTCCACTGTCAGTTCGGGCGTCGTCAACAGCTCGATCATATTTTTCTTACAAAAGAAACGGAGATGCGTCCGGTCAAACGTACCTGCATCGGTATAGCGAAAATCACCTTTAAAGTATATGGCCTTCAGCGCACTGCTTATTCGAATATTAGGAATGCTTGTGATTAACACGCCATCACGCTTCAGCCATTTCGCCATGCGGTTCACCACCGTCCACGGGTCGTGCAGATGTTCCAGCACGTCGCCGCAAAGAATTACATCGTAATAATTTTCCGGTTGCTTTGAACTTGCTTCGTCTTCGATGCTGGCCACATGAAACCGATCTATTATCGGATTAGTCTGATTGCTATTGGGTATTTCGAACAATTCCATACCCACCACCTCTGCCGCGATGCCGGATTTCTTGATGTGCACAAGGGTATCGCCACCACCCGCGCCTACTTCCAATAACTTGAGACCAGGCTTGCTAGGGATTAACTGAATTAAGTCAGTGCGAACATGACTGAAATACTGATTATTCTTTTCTTCGTATAAATCCATCTGCGGCGATTAATTGTATGACTAAAAACTATTGTGGTCGGTAATCGGGGTGGCTTACGCGCTGATAATATCTGATTCTAAAGATCAAAAATAAAGCAATCACGATAAATGATTCCGTCAAAATTATGCTGGCAATCGTACCAACAGCGCTGTAAGTACTGGTGAGTATAAAGTTCAGGGCGATGTTGAGGACAGCCGCTGACGTAAGCACGGACGAATATCCCTTCTTAAAGTTGTAAACCGTGAGGATCTGGAAGAACGGGATGTTCAATGCAATGATACATGGGATGACACTGACAAGCCGCAGGAAGAACACTGCTGTATCATCGGATTTGCCCGTAAAAAATTGAATGATCCAGGGCGCCAGCAGCGAGAGGGCAATCGAACCACATACTACAAGACCAAAGAACACCAGATAGCTCTTTTTGAAAAATGCCTTCACATTGTTGAACCCGCCGGTGGCAAGATTGCACAGATGTGGGTACACAACCTGTGAGTATGTTACCAGGACCTGCTTGATCATGGTCAGTATTTTCTCCACCACGCTATACTGACCAACCAGTACTTTGTCTGACGAAAGAAAGTTCAGGATAAGCAGATTTGAAAAGGTGTATAATATGCTGGAGATATTCGACACAAAAATCAAAAAGCCAGCCTTTAGTTCTTCGCCAAGGCCATGAAGATCCGGACGGACGAAACGAAGGCCGTAACGTTTTACCATCCAGTATAAGCCAATGACGGCGCCGCCTATCATGCCGGTGGCATTGATCAGATTGATGTAGATGTAGTCAGAAGTTTCGGATATGAAAATGAATAAGACTGCAGCGAACACGATCCGAAAGATGATGACGATATAGCTGAATAGTTTTACATCTTCGATTCCCTGATAAAACCATGTCGGCAACAACGTGTTGCCTACCACGATGGGGAAGCTCAATAGAAACAACGGCCACTCGCCTTTGAAGTCTGCCACCACAAACACAACGACCAGATAAATGATTAACGACGACGCCAACAGGAGCCCTTTGCACGCCAGTACCTTGCTGACATAACGGCTCAGGTACTCGCGGTCGTTACGGTACAGGGAAATATTTCTGGGGGCTGATAGATTAAATCCGTAGTCGGAGATGACAGAAAAAAACGACACAAGCGCCAGCGCAACATTAACTGATCCATATTCAGCCAGACCCACCGTCCGGATAATGTAGGGAGCTGTGATGATGGGTATAGCGAAGTTAACAGCCTGGAGCGATCCGAGCGACACCAGATTTTTGATCAGCGAATTCACCTTAACCATTCGTCAAAAGAAGCGTTATCCGGCGAGGCGTCGATTAAGGCGGCAGCCAATTTGTTTACATCTGTGAATTGAAATCGTTGCATATAGCCCACTCAGCTCGGCGGAGCAAAGGTAATCTATATTTTATTGCTATCGATTCTTAAGTTCGGCCGCCACTCTTTAGTTTTGTACAATCATGTCGATATTATCCGAAATTTAGAAGTCGGAAATTTAACTCTTAGTAATGCGCATCTCCGCCACCATTTCAACCACGATAATTCATCCGCTTTCGGTAAAGTTCCTCTTTGCCGTTATGTTGCTGGAGATCTTCCTGGGTGGCGGCGGAAGATTGATTGACGTCGGGCCGTTGAGCATACGAATGTATCTGTTCATCCTCGCCCTTATTATCAGTGTCGCAGAGATACTTAATCATCGAACGATATATACAACATTTGCCGGAATCTTGATTGCCGCAACAGTAATGTTCTTGTTCTCTTCAATAATCGGTAAACTGAACGGGGCCACCACGGCCACTGTACTTGCCGACATCAAGCCATTGCTGACTTTCTACGGTCTGATATTCTTTTATTTCATGATCAGAGACTTGAACGACGTGGACTTTGTTGTCAGGTTGCTCAAATTCTGTAGTATTACTTTAGCAATATTGTACGTTGGTGTATTTGTGCTGATTAATACCCATATTTTGCCGTTTGCCCTTTTTTACTCAAAGGTTACTGTTACCCAAGAGTTTTTCTTTCGCGGAGAGTTTGCATTTTTCTACAAGGGCTTTATTTACATGTGCTTCGGCGCAATTTTCTATGCCTGCGAAAAAAAGGCGCTCAAAGCACCATTCTTATTATTGGCTGTTGCAATAATCCTGACATTTACCAGAGGATTCTTTGTATCCATACTTTTGACATTTCTTTTCTACCATGTCTTTATAGTTCGCAATGCTTCTAAGCTTATTTTATTCCTGATTGCCACGATGGTTGCTGTCATGCTCCTGTGGGGATACTACTATCAGAAAAGCCTTGGGCGGTCAACATCAGACTCTGTGCGGGTAGAACAAGTACAGGAAGTTATTGAGCGAACAACTCCTTTATCGTCAATTATCGGGCATGGTTACGGCGTGGGCGTCCCGTCAAGGCCTGAGAGGATGGAAATCGTCTACCTCGAATTGTTTCACAAGCAGGGTATTTTTGGGCTACTCTTCTGGTTCGCGCTGGCCTTGGTTGTCTGGCAACTTTATAAAAGAGCCCTCACATATGGCAACAATTCTCTTGCCAATGCCTTTATGCTCTCCGTAGTTTTTGTGTATGTCGAATCTATTACCAATCCTTTTCTGACAAATCCCATTGGGCTAAATATGGTTCTCATAGCCATGGTATGTCTTAAGGTTTTGGGCGGTGCCCCCAGGGAAGTTCTACCTAGCCAGTCGAAGCAATGAAGAGTATATCCGTATGCATGGCTACATACAATGGTGAGCAGTATATCAAGGATCAGATAGATTCTATCCTGCCTCAGCTCGGAGCGTCCGATGAGTTAATAGTGTCGGATGATTCGTCGACCGATCGAACACTTGAAATTGTCGAGTCCTATGGGGATACGAGAATCCGCATTCTCAAAGGTCGGAAATTTGCCAGTCCGATCCTGAACTTTGAGAACGCTCTGAAACATGCTAAAGGCGACTACATTTTCCTTTCCGATCAGGACGACGTTTGGGGTCCGGGTCGTGTCAGCCAGATTCTCGATAAATTCATCGATCACGATCTGATCGTATGCGACTGCAAGATCGTAGATCAAAACCTGAACGTTCTGCAGCCATCCTATTTTTCGATCGTAAATGCTAAATCTGGATTTTTCAGAAATCTATTAAAGACAAGTCCATTTATTGGTTGCTGCATGGCATTCAACAGGAAAGTACTCTCACTGGCACTTCCCTTTCCTTCCGGAATTCCCATGCACGATTTTTGGATTGCCATGCTCGCTGAAGCAAGATTTAAGGTGTTGCTCTTTGACAAACCGCTGGTCCTTTACAGGCGGCATGGAGCCAATGCTTCATTTACGGGATCGGCCAGCAAATACTCACTCCTTAAGAAAATGCAATTTAGGATCGGACTCTTGTCTTCGCTAATTCCACGCCTATTGTTCAGCCGGGTATGACTATAGAGAAAGCAACAGAACCCCGCTCCTGGATGCCCGCCGCGTTTACCCTTGTTATTTGGGTCACCTATGACTTCACACGGTTTAACAATATTGCTGTATGGACGATGGGCATTTACTTCCTGATTCTCGGATGGCCATATCGGCGTTTTGATCTTCGGAAGGATTACCTTTACCTCCTGCCCGTTCTCTTGTTGACTTGTTACATCGTCGGAATGCTATGGGCATCAAGTGAGCGAATGGCATGGCAACAGGTTGAAAAGCGTCTGCCACTTCTCGTATTCCCTTTCATGTTCTTTGTTATCAGGGATACGTTGTCACCCTATCAGCTCCGGATGATCCTAATTGCATTCGTGATGGCTTGTATCATGATAATACTTTTCTGTCTCGGTCATGCCGTCGCCAATATCATTGAACACCAAAGCCTCCGCGTCGTCGAACTGCGCGAAAGACAGTACTTCTATTTTTCCTATTTGCCCCTTACACAACCTGCAGCCATCGATCCGATCTATTTAAGCATGTACATCAACTTTTCTATTGTCGTAGTCCTGGAGACAATGAAACGGCTGAAGTGGAAGGTGCCGTTGATAGTATTCCTCATAGTGGCCAATGTCCTCGTGGCATCAAAGATTGGATTGGGTGTGATGATGCTATTATTGTTTGTTTCTGTGCTCATTCGTCTGCGCAATCGTCTTTATGCGCTCATTGTATGTGCAATTATTGCGTTGGGAGCATTGTTATTCTTACAGAGAGCAACTTTTCTCCGCGACAGACTTTTTGTGGAAACAAAGTTTGATTTCCATTGGGACTACTCCGGGGCATGGAATAGCATTACCCAGCGACTGGCAATTTGGACCTGTGCGGCCGACGCGCTGAAAGAAAAATTTCCGCTTGGCTATGGCACTGCCGATGGTCAGCTGGCTTTGCACAAGGCCTACGTTGAGCACGGTTATATTCGGGGATTTGAAGATAACTACAATGCTCATAACGAATATCTCTATGCGGCGCTCGACCTCGGAATTTTCGGTATCGTAGCACTGCTGGTTCTGCTCGCTGTTCCGCTCGTCCGGAGTTGGTCAACCGGCAATTCGGTGTTTGCATATTTTATAGTAATTTGTGCGGCGTACTTTCTCGTGGAGGTTGTGTTGAGCAGAAGGGCCGGCGTCAATTTTTTTGGATTCATGTTCAGTGTGCTGGCTACGTTAAAACGCCCCAGTAAGAAAGACTAGTGTTATGCTTGATTTATCAATTTCGATTGTAGTATTCAAAAACAATCCTGATCATGTTCGCCAGGCAATCGAGAGTGCATTAGACAATACCATAAATCTAAAGATCTTTCTTGTCGACAATTCCCCAACAGACAGCCTTCGTGCGCTGGCTTCGTCCCCCAAAGTCGAATACTTGTTCAATGGTGCCAACTTAGGGTTCGGGAAAGCGCATAATCTGGTGATGCAAAAAGCCGTGGATACATCCAAGTATCACCTTGTACTCAATCCTGACGTTTATTTCGGAAAAGGAACACTCGACAAATTGTTTCATTTCATGGAGGCTAACCCAGACGTTGGTCACGTAATGCCGCAGATACTATATCCTGACGGTCGAATTCAACACCTATGTAAATTGCTACCCTCCCCAATCGACCTCGTTTTCCGCAGATTTTTCCCATGGATGCCTGGCGCCGCAAGCCGCAATGAGATCTACGAGCTACGTCCTACCGGATACAATAAAATCATGAATATTCCGTTCCTGTCCGGTTGTTTCATGTTTCTCCGATGCAGCGTCTTGAAGGAAGTCGGATTCTTCGAGGAGAAAATATTCATGTACGTCGAGGACGTCGATCTTAGTCGCCGTATTCATCTCCGTAAAAAGACCATTTTTTATCCTGAGGCGCAGATTAACCATTACTATCACAAGGGATCTTACAAGAATTTGAAGCTGATGTTTTTTGCCATACATGGCGCCTTTATTTACTTCAACAAGTGGGGTTGGTTTTTTGACAGACAACGGCAGGACATTAACAGGCGCGTCCTCAGTCAGTACCTTCCGGAACATTAGCGAATCCTGTTTCCACAAAGTTTGGAGCTTTGTTCTGGTCGAGCATCCCTGAATTCACTATTTTTGACCACTTTTGCGCAATATGGCCAAGGAGATCGCCGCTGCTATTACATCGTTTGTTATCGCTTTTTTGATCGTTCCTGTGATCATTAAGTACTCCCTCAGGAAGAACCTGGTGGACATTCCCGGCCGCCGTAAAATCCATAAAAAGGTCACTCCGTCTATGGGCGGAATTGCCATTTTCATTGGGTTCTTCGTTTCCTCCCTCATCTGGACCGATATCCAGGAGTGGGGATACATTAAGTTCATCCTCGTCGCCCTGTTCGTTATCTTCTTTATCGGCGTTCGCGACGATCTTGTTCCCTTGCGGGCGATGGTGAAACTTGTGGGGCAGGTGATGGCAGCATCACTGGTGATTTTTCTCTTTGACCTTCGAATCAGAACGTTCTATGGCCTCTTTGGTATCGAGGAGTTGCCGCTAGCCGCCAGCTACTTTATCACCTATCTCACCTTTATCGTTATTACAAACTCGTTTAATCTCATCGACGGCCTCGACGGATTGGCAGGCACTATCGCTATTGTCGCACTGCTCGCTTTTGGGATATGGTTCTTTTTGGTCGATCAGGAGATTTTCTCCATCCTGGCCTTCGCCATGATGGGTTCAATCTTCGCATTTCTCATCTTCAATTGGGAACCTTCCGAAGTCTTCATGGGGGACACGGGGGCCCTCGTTATCGGAATGATGCTGGCTATTCTGACCATTCATTTTATCAATGTGAATTACAGCCTGCCTGAAATGACTCCCTACAAGTTCAAAGGCTCTGTGGGCACGGCTGCCTGTATCATCATTATCCCTCTTGTAGATACACTGCGCATTGTAATTCTCCGGTTGTCCAAGGGCCAGTCGCCTTTCAAGCCGGACAAGAGCCACGTGCACCATGCAATTATGAGGCTGGGAATGACGCACAGCCAAACGACACTTATACTAGGCGCGGTTCAAATCTTTTACATCAGCCTTGCAATAGTGTTCAATAGTCTGGGAGACATATATATAGTCTCCGGCCTGCTGGTGCTCTCCTTCGTCCTGAGCGTGACCCTGGATCGGTTGATTTTAAATCGCCTTTCTTCCGAATAACCTCCTGGATAAAGCTAACTGATAATGGTTCCTGCTCATCATGCAAACGCATGAAAGGAGCATTTAGCTGCCAACGGCCTCGATACTGTCTTCAATCTTTCGTACAAATGGCCTTATGCTCTCAGGAATATTTGAGTCCATCTTGTCGATCAACCAAAATCGCTGCTCTCCATTTTCTTCCATTCCAAAATATACACCTCCCCAGTCACCGGCATCAGGTTGGCCAACCACCGATGAATTTATTTCAAGCAATTCATTTGGTACCTGGTTCATGAGGTCACGCACCTTCTCAAAATTGGAGTTGCTCATGAGCTCAAAATTCCCCTCGTAAGGAGTATCTGCAGGTGGGTATTTGTCATTCGTATTTTCGTACAGGGCATCTTCTGTGAGTTTGTAAATTTCAACACATTTTTCTCCCTGGCACTCTCCATAGAAGTGGCCGAAAAGTATATAGCGTGGAGCAGCAGTCTCCTGGTTGGTCACGTCATCCGACTGACAGGCCGAAGCAAGCAAAGCGAGAATAATTAACTTCTTCATAGATCGTTGTCTGTTGGACACACGATTGCATGAAAAAGTTGCAACGCTTCTTGAGGCATGCCTTGCAACCCTTGCTCACATGGACTGAACATCGAAGCGGCCTGAAGCTTAATCACTTCAGTAGCTCATTACCCCACTCCCTTATCGTATACGACTTCACTAACCCTTCAAGCATAAACGGATCCTCCTTCACAAATTCCTCAGCTGCAGCACGCGTTCTGAAGATGGCCATGTTGCCTCTGTCCGTAAACGGCCCAATTCCGATAACATCGCCGCGTTGAATAAACTTGTCCACGACAACTTTGTGACGGGGATACACCTCCATGATCTTCTCCATGGGAGCACCGGATGACTCACCAATTACTACTGACTTCATAAGATTTGATTAACAGTTGTTGTTTGACAATTTAGATGATTCCACGATGCTCAGCCTCGACCCAAACGGGTAAGTTTTAGTCCGATCTGGGTGTGCAGAGACGATATCTAAAATATCACATTAGTGAAGCACTCAGGGATATGAGAATCCCACGCTCCATGGGGGCTCCAAACCCATCCTCCTGAGTCAACCGAGCCGGGTGATTTGTCTTTGTAAGTATTGAACCGCGAGAAGTCCATCTTCCATACGTCGCCAGGCTTTGGTGGCAATGATCTCCCATCGCCCTTTGCCAGTATCTTCATCCCGGACCAGGGCAACGCAAGCTCTACTGTCCAGCCGCGATCGAGATCCTTGTTGTTGTTAATCGTGCCCTGAATGTCTACAGCGTGTTTGAGTCCTGGGAAGTCCCAGCTCCAGAAACCAACTCTCAGCCCGCGTGGGTGCGTTTTGTAGCCAACACCATTGAATGTCTTAGCGAGGGGATCCTTTTCATTGAACTCCGGCATTTTTGAGTAGCCACCCCGTTGGTAGGCATCGCGCCAGAAAAAAAGAACTTCGTAGATAGTGTTATAACCATTGATCTCAAATTCATAATAACCATCTTTTCCCGCGATAAACAACTCGACGTCATTGTTCTGATATATCGGTGCATCACGCTCCTTCAGAGTTGCTTCTACATTCGGCTCCTCAATCCAATAGGCCACGTAAAGATACTGGTCGTCCCACAAGACTGCCGCACGAGTATCAAGATGAGCCGGCGTTCCCTTTATAAGATCACTGAATGCCGTTGACTTAGTTGCATTCTGCCACGCCGCTTCATTCAGCTTTCCATCAATCACCAGGGGACTGGCAATACGTTCCGACTTATAACTCGGGATAGTCCATTGACTGCAGGGAAATTCATTCGATGACTGACTAAGTGATGAAGTCAATGTCTGTTGCCGATGATTATCAAATCCGAAAAGGAAAAGGCAGGATGTCAGCACCAGCAGACGAGAGCACAGAGAAATCATGCTGAATATTAACTGAATATCAGAAGATGGCGCTTAACAGATTACGTGGAACAACAATGCTTGCATGTGAACGGTCGATGACTTTAATCGGCAAGCCATAGCTCTGCTACTGTCTGACTTTTTCATAGAGTGACTTAACCAAAAGCGCTGCCCGCCCCCAACTAAGGTTCTTAAGTTCCTGTCGCGCGTTGGATGCGAGAGTGCTGGCAAGTTTCGGATAGGCAATCACTGAGCAAATGGCATTTGCAAGTTCATCGGTATTCCAAAAGTCGATCTTCATGGCATGCGGCATGACCTCAGAAACTCCGGCCTGACGCGATACGATTACGGGTACACCGGCGCGAATGGCTTCCAATGGTGTAATGCCAAATGGTTCCGAAACCGAAGGCATTACATATACGCTCGTCATCGACCACAATTGCTCGATTTCCCTCTCCTTTAGAAAACCGGTGAAGCTGAAATGCCTGTCCATCCTGAGATGCGAAACCTGGTCAATCACCGACGACAATTGATCTCCTGATCCTGCCATCACGAAATGAACATTCGGAAACTTTTGTAATACCTTAAATGCGGCCTCAACAAAGTAAAGCGGACCTTTTTGATACGTGATTCTTCCCGCAAAGGAAACAATTGGCACTTTGAGAACATCCATGGCCTTCTTGATGGGCGCATCAGTATTGATAATCCCGTTGTGAACAACCGTGATCTTGTCACCGTCAAGGCCATAATGTTTGATGAGTGTCTGCTTCGTCCAGTTACTCACGGATATAACCTGGTCGGCTTGCATCAATCCCCGACGCTCTATCGAAAATATTTCCGGGTTCGGACTTGAGCCGGACCGATCGATTTCTGTAGCATGAACATGCAGTACCAGCTTTTTGCCGCTCTTTCTTTTCGCCGCGATCCCGGCATCGAAAGTCATCCAGTCGTGAGCATGTATCACATCGAAGGAATGCGTCGAAGCAAGTTCATCTGCGACGTCTGCATAACGCAGTACTTCGTGCAGCAGGTCACGATCGTACCGCCCTGAGAATGGATAAAAGTTTGGCTCTTCTTGTTGAATGGAGTCTTGGGTTGCTTGCAATCCTGGATCAGGTGGCGGCGTTTCCTCAAATTCTTCCCGGATGAAAACTTCCGGCGCCGAACTGGAAACATCGATTCCGTCTTTATCCGATTCTGACGACCCAGTGTAATTGGTTAGTTCTCCGCTGCCTGAACCAGCAACTCCATTGTTGGACACTACTTTGTAATGGCCAGTGTTCCCGTTCTTATCGATCCGTTCCAGTTGCCTGGAAACCTTTGGTACTGTATTTCTTCGATAAGGCCCTGAGGTTAAAGTTTCTGATACGGAGGGCAATCCCTCGACTTCTTCAATCCGGAAGGATCTGTTGGGTATAATTTCCGGAGGAGCATACGGCACTAGTTTCGTATAGACAGCAATCACCTCTAATGCCTTCCTTTCTGATTGTTCAACTATTGTCTGAATCGTTCTGCGCCAGGATAATCCTTCATTGATATCGCTTTCAGTATCGTTGCTCACCTGATGATCTCCAGTCTCTGTTGAGTTTGGAAAAGGAGGTAAATCTGAATCAGCGCCGTTAACGTCGATAGGCTGGTGGTTAGCCTGATTGTCGGTAGTTTGAATGGGAGCAAGACGCGATGGAGACATCACCCGTACTTCACCCTTTCTGAAATCGATGTTCCGAACCTGATCGTTTGACTTCGAATCCAGCGCTGATTTTTCAGATACCAGACTAACCCGAGGTGAACGTATATAAATTGGAACTTCACTGGCACTGACTATGCTGAATGGTGTTTTTTCATCACCGTAAACTTTGGGAACAACAAAGAGGATATCGATATCGGCTTTGTTAAGTGCAAGCGTCAATCCTTCGCACGCAGTGCCCAGCCCTCCCGAAATGTGCGGAGGAAATTCCCAGCCAAACATGAGCACTCTCACCGGTGTTCTTAATTTTAACTAATCTGCTGTACTTGCTATTGATGATTCTGTCGACACAACGTTACCATCACCACTTGCCAGTTTTATCTCAACATCCTTCAGCACGTTCATAAAGTTAATGTACGCCTCGTAAGGATTGTTGTAATGACTAAAATAAGAATGGACGTCTCCGTCCTGTGCTCCCTTCGTGCACATGTAATAATAATGATCGCTCGTTTGAAGATGGCGCCACGCGTCCTTCAATTCGGGGCGCACTTTTAATTGTGATTCCAGACTCTTCATGGTTGAAAATGCGCCCTTCTGCAAGTCATTGCCAAGCCAGGCAGTAAGATCCTTGCTTTCGTCGGCCCAGGAAGTGTAACTGGGCACCGACAGAGACATCATCGTTTCAGGGCCCTCAATGGCCTCACTTGCCTTCGATAACAAGACGTGGCGGTCGCTTATCAACCTGATCAAAAGCCGTCGAAGAAATCGAAGGATACCTGTATCGGCTTTGAAATGTTCACCGAAAGTTTCATAGTCAAGTGCAACAACCATTACCCTCGCATTTACTGCACTATCGTATAGCCTGGAAATGTAATCTGAAAGTGGAAGCGTGATCGTCCCCTGCCGGTAACGGAACGATATCGCATCGCTCAGTTTATTGCACCTGAGCAGCATTTTAAAGTGGGATTCCATCGGATGTTCGTATACATCAAACTCAAGCGTGGATGAAGTGTCGACGACCTTCACCTCACTGATCACTCCCTTGTAGCCTTGCCTCGCCATAATTGCTCCGATCCGGTCATTGTAAATCAATTCGGTGTTACGAACCACTGACGGCGTTTGGCCAAACAGTTTCTGGATACTCAGGCGATGATTATCCAGCTGCTGAGTAAATTCAGATTCGGAAAATAATGATGAAAGTGAGTGATGACTTGTCTCCGACAGAAACTCGACGCGGCCAGTGTGTGCAAGAGCTTTGAAACTTTCGATTACTTCAGGGGCGAACTGCTCAAAAAGATCTAATGCGGTCCCGGAGATGGAAAAGTTAACAGCGATCTCAGGACACGTCCGAATAGCGTCGAGCAATACTCCGTTCGCGGGCAAATAGCACTCACTGGCAATCCTTTTCGTTATCCGACCATTGAGGTCGTCGTCGAAGTATGATTTCCTGCTGCCAATGTCGAAAAACGAATAGTTGCGCAGCCGCTTCGGTTGATGCACCTGGAAATAGATCACCAGGCGGGGGCGGTTAGGTTCTTTTAAGAGCAACATATGAATTAAAAAAAAGATAGTGTTTGGATAACACAAATCATTCCATGATCAGGTTCTGAATGCACTTTAACGGCATTCAACTTTTTCGTCGGCGCGCACGCAGCAGGTATCCTTACCGTTGCAACATGATCACTTCAGACAAGGAACAATGTACAAAGCTGCGTGTAAAATCGACAACTGGTCTTCGACAAACTTTCTACAAAAGCTCCACAACCTCAGCATTTTCACGATACCATAATCTTCGTGACACAGGTTTAATATCCTCCGGCGCCGGCATCTTCGTTGATTAAAAAGAACGATATACAAGGACCAGTACATCGATTTAATATTCAGCACAACGCTAACCTATGGTATCACCGGAACTCGTTCATAAAGATATAGAATACTGCCGGTGGCAACACGGAATTATTTGTCAGATTTATCCAGGTCATTCCACACATCAATAATGATGGCATCGGTGACCTCAATGGAATTCGAACGCGCCTTGACTACCTGCAGGAACTTGGTGTTAAGACTATTTGGCTGTCGCCCATCTTCACATCACCGATGGCAGACTTTGGATACGACATCATGGACTATTGTAACGTCGATAGTTGTTTTGGAAGCTTAGAGGGAATTATTGAAAATCTATTGTCGTGCCTTTTCTTGGAGATATGGCTGTTTTGAACACCCAGGAGCAACCGTCGCCACGTGATTTGACGGGCAAAAACATCAACAATCTTTGGAATGATTTGCAATCACTCTCGGAATACCTCGTTTATAGAAAGCTCGGCCGGCTTACGAAAGAACCATTTCCTTTGTATCGGAATTTGCCGCCCTGTCCTTTGCCGTTGCAACGATCACGCTACCGGCCAAGTTCGTGTTGTCTACAGTAGCTTTGTATTCCCAGGCATTTCTGTGAAGTTCCCTTTCAGAAGCTTCACCTTTTTCCAGTAGCTCACCCGCGGCACTACGTATTTCGACAGTAACTGACATGACCTGAAAGTCGTCTGTTGCGTGAAAGAAGAGGATATCACCAACACGTCCTTTGTATTCTTTGGCGTTTATCGAGTCAACCACCGGGGCATTGAGATAGTCTTTCAGAGCGGCCGTGTATGCATTAGGGATGTTCTTGTTCACAGCCTTTTTATAAATCTCCTTCAATTCCGGTATGCTCATCTGTGCTTTCGCATACTCAACTGCCAACATGAATTTAGCCTTAGTCTTTAGCTGATGAGCCGTGGGCTTGTCGCGCTTTTTTGGACGAGCTGAAATAACTGTCCTTCCATTAACCTGACGGAAAACGAGCGTGCTTCCCAGCATGCCACGATGACCTTTTAGCAAGGGGTTATTCTCTACAAAAGACATATCTGAAGCGGATTTAGTTGATCGAAATAAAATTGATCTACGCAATTAAAACTAGGGTTTTTATGCTTAAATTCCAATTATTCTTATAAGAATATTATAAGTCTATCCTAAGAGTGCTCTAACTCTCCTCTAACATATATCTAACAGTTCTAATAATTCTCTTCTATGTCTTGTTGCTGGTCCCTACCAGACAGAATACCTGGTCTTCCTGGATACTCTAAAGGCTTGCTATGGTGCAATTGAACCGGCTTACTCTCAATTAAGGCCAGGCCCTTAAGCTTTAATCCACGCCCAAAGGATCCGCGCGCCTTTAGACCGGTCATTTCAAGCTCATTCCTCGCCGTTGCGATGGAACCATCATTTTTTGCCATAAATTCGCAGCATGGAAGAACGCATTCAGACCTTGTTAAGAGAGGTTCAGGATTATAAGGGCCGTGGCAAGCAGGCAGTGGAATCATTCCGCCTAAAGTTTGTCAGCAAGAAGGGGCTCATTGGGGAGCTTTTCGAGGAACTGAAAAAAGTGCCAGGAGAGCAGAAGAAGGCAGTGGGCAAGGTGCTTAACGAATTGAAGCAGGCGGCCGAATCAAAACTTGCTTCACTAACAGCTGAATCGGAAGAGTCGGAAAGCACCATCCCGCAGGTAGACCTCACGTTGCCTGTATCACCCGACATCGGGAACCTTCATCCGCTTAGCCTGACCCGCTATCGCATCATCGAAATATTCGAGCGTCTCGGATTCAATGTGGCCGATGGCCCGGAGATCGAAGACGACTGGCACAACTTTTCGGCATTGAATTTCCCCGAGAACCACCCCGCCCGCGAGATGCAGGACACCTTTTTCGTGAAGAAGAGAGGCGACGGCAGCGATCAGGACATTCTCCTGAGAACGCACACATCGAATGTGCAGATCCGTCTAATGGAAAAGCAGAAGCCGCCGATCCGCGCCATCATGCCCGGTCGTGTATATCGTAATGAGGCTATTTCTGCCCGTGCGCATTGCTTCTTCCACCAGGTCGAAGGACTTTACGTTGATCGCAACGTTGGCTTCGCCGACCTCAAACAGACACTGTATCACTTTGCCAAGGAGATGTACGGCAAAGACATCGACATCCGTTTCCGCCCTTCGTACTTTCCGTTTACGGAACCAAGCGCGGAGATCGATATTACCTGTCTCATTTGTAAAGGTGCTGGTTGTAACGTCTGCAAATATTCCGGTTGGGTAGAGATCGCCGGCTCAGGAATGGTGCACCCCAACGTCTTAAGGAACTGTAACATTGATCCAGACGAATTCACGGGCTTTGCTTTCGGCATGGGTATTGAACGCGTTACAATGCTAAAATATCAGATTAACGACTTGCGTTTGTATTCTGAAAACGATGTACGTTTCTTGAAACAATTCCAGTCACTAACCTAAAGGCAGAAACAACAGCAATCTTAAGTGCTATACTAATCAACCCTCAGCGCTTACTATACTTTACGTTGGTGATTATCACCCGTAATGCTGACTATAAACCATAGCTCCTTTGTCTTAGGACTCAGGACTAAAGACTCAGGACTACTATGACAGTTGAGTCAATCAAAAATATCGCAGTCATCGGCGCCGGCACAATGGGGCAGGGCATCGCGCAGTTGTGTGCGCTTGCAGGATATCCCGTGCTGCTGTACGACATTCAGCCTGAGCTCACGCGAACGGCAATCGCAAGCACGCGACGGATCTTCGAAGATCTTGTCGCTCGTGGAAAGATTACTGCAGCACAACGCGATGCTTCTATAAACCGCATCGAGGCCGTACACGACTTTCGCCAGTTGCAGGTGGACCTCGCGATAGAAGTGGTGTTGGAGAAGCTGGAGATCAAGCAAAAGATCCTCACGGAACTGGAAAAGATCAATGCAATGGACTGCCTGCTGGTCAGCAACACATCGTCGCTTTCCATTACGCAGCTAGCCGCACCGTTAAAACACAAGGAGCGCTGCGCGGGACTTCACTTCTTTAATCCGGCATCCGTCATGAAACTGATAGAGATCGTTAAAGGAGCCGCGACAAGCGAACACACGGTGAAGACCCTCACACTCTTCGCTCAAAGCCTAGGCAAGACCGTGGCCTTTGCAAACGACTCCCCCGGCTTCATCGTAAATCGCATCAACCGACTGTTCTTTGCCGAATCATTGAAGGTGGTGGAGGAAAATGTTGCCGATTTTAAAGTGGTCGATAACCTGATGAAAGCGTCGGGATTCAGAATGGGACCTTTTGAACTGATTGATCTCGTGGGCATCGATACGAGTTATGCAGTAAGCTGGTCGCTGTATGAAGCTTTTTATTACGAACCGAAGTTTCGGCCCAGTCGTATTCAACAGCAAAAGGTAGACGCCGGTCTGTTCGGCCGGAAGTCTGGAAAGGGCTTTTATGATTATCCGGAAGATGGTTCTGGAAATCAATGATTAGCCAGATGGCCGGTAAAACGTCATTAACGAAATTCAATTTTGATAAGCGTCAACACGTCAACGGTAGCAATAGAGCAAAGTAATTAATCAAGGGAAAGTGGAAGCAGGATACATGAGAGGAAAGCAACGGATGAACGCAACCAACTCAAAGCAGATTATAGTAAAGGAGGGCTCGGGCCCAGATCAGCAATCAGTCAGGCATGAGATGCTCAGCATATTCAGGTCTTTTGCATTTGTGGCTGTCCTGTTCATCGCATTTGCTTCGTGCTCGACTGATCCTTCAGATGATCCCATTCCTACGGTCTCGTTTCCAGACAAGGTGCTCAATCTCAATCTTCCGGAAAACATAGGACTGCGCAGCAAAGGCGGTTCCAAGACCGTCAAAGATGGCGTACGTGGTATCATTATTTATTGCGTCGACGTTGGTATCTATCACGCCTACGAACGCAATTGCTCATATCGACCAAACGAAGCTTGCGCCACCGTAAACATCGATGTCTCTACACTGTTTATGACCGACCCATGCTGCGGCTCGAACTTCGACTTTAATACAGGAATGCCGTCCGGCGGGTTAGCGTGGCGACCATTAAGACAATACCGCACAAAGTTCAATGGGACTGATCTGGTTATTACAGATGAGCCCATTGAATAATTAAGAATTAAGAATTAAGAGTTAAGAATTAGCCACCACGACCTTTGGTCGTGACTGGCAGGCAGCCGAAGGCTGATAGCGAATTCTTAATTCTTAATTCTTGATTCTTAATTCCTCTCTACCTCATCCTTATCCCTACCACGACCTTATAGTTGGTAACAGTTGATGTTACGCTGCCAGCGTCCCTCGGTGTTATTCCATTTGTGACATCTGCCCGCAATTCTACCACGCCCGCGAGCTTATTTGTAAGCGGAGCAAGTATTCCAAATCCACCCCAGCATCCTACCTGTATGGACTTGTATACGAAACCATCCTTGTCGTATACTTTGACTTCCGAATTAAAAGTGAGTTCCTGTTTCCAGTCCGAATCAAGTGCCAGATTTCTGACAAACATAACACCTCCGATAAGGTATGGAGCGATCTTCCTGCTTGGAAAACTATACCTGGCACCCAGAGGAATTTGCAGTTGCTTAATATCGACCGTTATATAGTCATCGAGGGTCCACGTTTTTGATCCCGAACGCATTTGTGTCGTAAAATGCATGTCATATGTTGCCCCGAAGTATAGCAATCCGGTTGTGAACGCGAAACGCTCACCAGCGCGGGGGAAATATAGATCCATTGTTGGTCCAATAATCATTGAAGTCACCCATTGCGAAGGACCGTTTACGTCGGTATCGGGATCCCCCGACGAATTCACTTTAAGCCTTGATATGTTCGCCCCAGCCAGCATTCCAAATTTAGCCTGGGCCCAGCGCTTCTTTGACTGATATGTCACCGCCTTAACATCGCCAATGCACTTGTTATAGTTCGAAACCAACGCTGTGAGCGAGCGTTTGGTTAATTGGACCTTTTCAATGTCCCGCTTCACACTTGGACAGTCGTACATCATTATATTCAATGTTCCGATATGTCGATTGTCGTTTCTTATCTTCGTCCGGTCCTGGCCATTTACTGAATATTGTGCCGCAATGTTATTCGACAAGTAGTGAAATCCTTTCCCCTCCTTTTCCACCCAGAACATATCGTTAAACTTGAAAAGAGTTACCGTCCCCCTCACAACAACTTCCAAAAACACCCACCTTTCGATGTTATCAACGGTAACCTTCCGCGACTCAAGCACTTTGTTATCCGTGAAACCATAGAGTTTGACATCTCCCGGATAATAGGTAGTCGCAGATTCACTTGAGGACCTTTTGAACATGCAAACTTGATTTGCCCGTTGATCCGTCGCGGAAATCAACCAGTCCCTTAAGTGTGTCAAGGTTATTGGTGACAACAAATCCCGGCTGATAGTCAGACTGGGCAAATGCAACAACAGAAATACAAATTGTTAGAATTGAGAGAAACGTTCTCGCCACGGATCAGAAAATGATTAGGATACAACAAAAGCGGAGGGACTTTTGGGTGCTGCTAACAAGGGCGGAAAGATAGAGAAGAATTGATAATTGAAAATTGATAATTGATAATTGATAATTGATAATTTATGGGGGCGGCGACGCCCCTCAATTCTCACTTCAAAGTATTTTGTCAGGAATTTCGATTGTCGAGACTTATGCGACAATATGCCTGTTAAGCTTTCTTTGCTCAATCGATTTTTAGGCAGTCGCAATTATGAGGGATAACGTTGTGAAAATTAAATCATTCCAGTTTGCAGTCATTGTGGCTGGATGTTGCCGGGAATTGATTGAAAGTCGCGAATATGTTTTGAGCAGGCAGTTGCTGCGTTCGGGCACTTCTATAGGAGCCAATGTCCGCGAGGCGATTAATGCAAGTTCACGTAAAGACTTTGCTTACAAATTAGGTGTAGCCCTTCGTGAAAGTGATGAAACCCTATATTGGCTCGAACTACTCTTTGCAAGCAACTATATCGTCGAAGCAAAGTTTAAACTTCTTCATGAAAAAGCAGAGGAACTGATAAGAATCCTCACCAGCATCCTCAAAACAACGCGACAAACCCTCAGATAGAAAAAGCCCCGACAGGGGCTCCAAAATTATCAATTATCAATTATCAATTATCAATTATCAATTATCAATTATCAATTATCAATTATCAATTATCAATTATCAATTATCAATTATCAATTATCAATTATCAATTGTCAATTGTCAATTTCTATCAGGCTGAGTTCCGCGCGGCATTAATAATCCCAAACATGCATCTGATCACCAGTTTCCTGCAAGTTTGCTCATATTGTTTGTCAATCGGCTCAAGGCCTCTGAGGTGCTGCAGTGCAAACTGCTGGATGGTAATCAACGGGAGCACTATGCGTTCACGAAGTTTTACGGAATCGCGGTTCATTGGCGTGTTCTCCATCAGCTCCGAGTAACCCGAAACTTCCAGGAGCATCTGAACTGATAACTTGAACTCGGCATTCATCTTCTTCCAAAGGTCGCTGAACTCCTTGTCCTTACCGAGGTATGCAGTTGCAGGATAGTAAGTTTTCGTAAGCGACATCATGCTGTTGCTCAGGAGTGTCCTGAAGAATAGCGAATGTTTGAATAACGCCTTCAGCTCCGGTAGCTTACCTTGCTTCTTAAGTTCCTTGATGGCTGTACCTACGCCGTAGAACCCTGGTATGTTTTGCTTCATCTGTGCCCACGATCCAACGAAAGGAATGGCACGGAGATCTTCAAACTTCAGACTTCCCGACGACCGCTTTGTGGGACGTGAGCCTATGTTGGCATCGCCAATGAGCGACAGCGGCGTAATCTTTTCGAGATAGGGAACAAACTTAGGGTGTTGCTTCAGCTCCAGATAGGCCTTGTGCCCTTCTTCAGCAAGCGAATCCATGATCGCCGTCTCTGCCTTATTAAGGGCACGCGCGTCATGGAATATGGCGTTGTGAATACCGGCCGATAACAGCTGTTCCATATTGTACTTACAGGAAACAGGCTTGCCGAAGTTTGAGCTAATGGTTTGACCCTGGATGGTGATCTGTACCTCTTTGTCTTCAATGGTATCGCCGAGCGATGCATAAAAGTCGTGCGTATTTCCGCCACCACGCGCCGGGGGCCCGCCGCGACCGTCGAAGAATATGGCAGCGAAGCCCGCTTCGCGCGTGATGCGCGTGAGGTTCTCCTTTGCCTGGAAGATGGACCAGTTTGCACGCAGGTACCCGCCATCCTTGGTTCCGTCGGAGAATCCAAGCATGATGGTTTGCTTCCCGCCGCGGCGAACAAGGTGTTCGCGATAGGCCGGAATATTGTAAAGCGCCGTCATGATGCCTGGCGCATGAGCAAGATCCTCGATGGTTTCGAACAAGGGCACGATGTCGAGAGTCAGGTCGTCGCCTTTTCCAAGGATGAGCTGTGCAAGCTTGTAAACGCGGATTACATCCAATGCCGACTGGCAGTTGCTGATCACATAGCGATGACATCCTTCAACACCATTGCGTGCCTGTATTGCACCGATAGCGCTGATGCTTTCAATCAGCTCGGATACAAAGGCGTCTTCAAACGACAGCGAAATAGGTTTGAAGTTAAGGCCCAGCAATACGTTGATCTTTTCCTCCTCTGACTTTTCATCAAAATCCTTAAGAGCCTTGTATTTTCCTTTAAGCTTTTCAAAGATCGCTTCCCAGGCATACGCGTGCTTCCGGCTGTCCTGTCTCACATCCATGCTGCCGAGGTAAAATCCAAAGATCCTCACCTTAAGGATCAGCGAGTCAAGCAAATTCAGGAAGAGACCTTTATGATCACGCATAAGCACTTCGCGTGCTTCGAGGAGATCGTTAAGCAGTGCGTCCGGATTTTTATAGACTTCACCTTGTCCACCGAATGCCAGCGGGTAGACCGACCGTTCGATACGGGAAATGATATTGTCCACGCCTACAAATGTAAGTCGGCGCTTGAGTACGCGAATGTCGCGATAGTAGCATCGCATCAGGGTACGCTGAAGGTGATCAGCCACACGCAGTGTGATGTCGTGCGTAACGAAAGGATTGCCATCCCGGTCGCCACCTGGCCAGAAGCCAACCTTGAGAAGGTCATAGTTGACCCATTCTTCAGGCCTCATGTTGAGGCCGTTCATAAGCTTTACAATGATTTCTGGGATCACTGGGTAAAACACGTTCTCCAGGAACCACGAAAGGCTTACAGCCTCGTCAAAGGGCGTAGGCTTTTGCCGATTGATAAACGGCGTCTTGCCCAGCTGACGAAGTAAAAGGTTGATGTTCTCAACATCGTTGTTGTGCATCATCAGCTCGAGGTCGTTGAGGATCGACAACACGCTTCCAGGATAAAACTGGGTAGGATGCGCAGTAAGCACAACTCGCACACTGAACGTCTCCAGCTTCGTCTTCAGTTCGTCAATAAGGTCTTCTGCAGATACACGCGCGAGCAGTTCGGTGAGTGATCCTTTGCCATTTACATCGTTGATCTCTGAGAATGCGGCATCCTCTATCGAATCGAAAAGAACTACCTGTCGTTCGATGTACTGGATAAAGCTGAACAGCAGGTTAATCTGCTCTTCGCGGGTCGCCTGTGGCGTATAGTCCTTAAAGAAGTTCCTGATGATGCTCTTGGGGTCTTTGCCCCGGTTGTAGCCGTCGGTGCAGGCCTGCTCCAGCAAGGGAAGCAAGGTGCCCGTCCGATAGATGCCACTATAAGGGAGGTTCAGGAAAAGACTGTTGTACATGTGATACCGGGTGGATACGGCATCATTGAATTGGCTGGCCATAGATACGTTGAGCAGGTTGAGAGCTTAACAAAGTTATCAAATACTCGATGCTCTATGGGTATGGGGCCTCTATTTGCAATTAATATATTCGAAAACGTTTACGAAATAACGAAGTGCTTGACATTCAGATGCCGGAGGATCTGAATTCAACGCTGCCCGTGTGCCGACGACCTCATCAGCAGGTCATCAGCGCACGAGCAACCTGAAATCACCTCACCTCTCCGCGGATCGACAGCACAACTGCCTTGTCCTGTGTGTTCGCATTAACCGTAACGGTTTTGTTGAACACACCCAGCGTTGCGGCACTGTAAGTAGCGGTAACAAAGCCTTCGCCGCCGGGCATGATAGGATCCGTTGAATACTTCGC
This sequence comes from Chryseolinea sp. T2, assembly GCF_037203685.1. Taxonomy (NCBI): domain Bacteria; kingdom Pseudomonadati; phylum Bacteroidota; class Cytophagia; order Cytophagales; family Fulvivirgaceae; genus Chryseolinea; species Chryseolinea sp. T2. The sequence continues at coordinate 773,927 of NZ_JBBCAU010000003.1, read as the reverse complement.
AACGGTACAGCCACACGACGCCTGTACGGACGTGATGATCAACGGCTCACTGCCATTGTTCCTGAACCGGAACTCATGGGTAACAGGCTCTTTGTGTTTGATTGCACCAAAGTCGTAAGCAGTCTCTTCCCATGCGAAGTCAGGCATTTCAGTTACCTCATTTGCACAGGGCAAATCGTTGGAAGCAGTCACTATCCCGGCATTAGGATAAGCAACGATAGCCGCTCCGGGCATGTCTGGCGTTATTGCTGTAATAGCCATTGATGCCGACAGGAGCAGAGGAAATAGTTGAACGTTCATGGTTTTATTTGTTTGGTTTACGTGCAACAAAGTAAGGCCACGAATCAATGCCAGGTTGTTAATGAGTTTGTAAGTCTTGTTAATGGGTTGTTAAAAAGGGAGAGCGGGGCCGAAGAAATTAAGAATTAAGAATTAGCCACCAACCTTCGGCTGATTGCACGCCACGACCGCAGGTCGTGACCGCTAATTCTTAACTCTTAATTCTTAATTCTTAATTCTTGTTAATGACTTGTTAACAGCCAACAGCGCACTGGATTTCCCCACGCGTTTGCTTATTTTTGGTCTACAATCCGCATTCTGGCTGTGAAATCGTCAACAATTCGCCTTGTCGTTATTCTCGCGGCGCTCTGCATCGTGGGGATCACCATCACCCAGGTATATTGGGTGAGACGCGCGTTCGACTTAAAAGAGGCCGAGTTCGAAAGAACGGTCAATACCGCACTTTACAACGTCGCACAGCAAATCTTCGAGATCAACAAAACGATGTCGCCCGCAAACAACCCTGTGAAGCAGGTGTCGACGAATTATTTCGTTGTGATGGTCAACAGCGAAGTGCAGCCAGGACTTCTCGAGGTCCTGTTGAGAAACGAATTCGAGCGACGTAACATCCGCGCCGACTTTGAATACGGCGTTTACGATTGCCATAGCGAACGGATGGTCTACGGCGACTACGTGCCCATGCAAACTTCGAAGGAGGTAAAATCAACACACAAGTTTCCGAAGTGGCCGATTCAAGGCTATTATTTTGGAGTCCAGTTCCCTAACCGCGAAGGACACCTCACTAATCAGATGGGTATCTGGTCGTTCTCATCTATTGTGTTGTTGCTGGTGATCGTTTTCTTTTCATACACATTGTTCGTAATCCTCAAGCAACGCAGGTTGTCAGAAATACAGAAGGACTTCATCAACAACATGACGCACGAATTCAAGACACCATTGGCAACAATTGCTGTCTCGGCTGAAGTGTTGAAAGATCCAGGCATCGTCCATCAGCCTGAACGATTGATGAACTACGCAGCCATCATTGAAAAAGAAAATATTCGTCTCAAGCAACAGGTTGAGCGCGTATTGCAGATGGCCCGCCTCGATAAGGAGCAGATTAACCTGAAGAAAGAAAAGGTGAGCATTCATCAATTGATACAGGATGCTGTGCGTCATCAGGCAGTTGCACTTCAGGAGAAGGGTGGCAATGTTAATCTTTCACTGGACGCTGTGAGTCAGGAACTCGATGGCGACAAATTACACCTGACCAACGTCATCAACAACCTGCTCGATAATGCCATTAAGTATTGTCAGGTCGTGCCCGACATCGTCGTGCGCACCATAATGGTTGCCGGCACCATTGTCATTGAAGTGCAGGACAACGGCATCGGTATTGGACAAGACTCCCTCAAACGAATCTTTCAAAAGTTTTATCGCGTCCCTACGGGAAACATTCACGACGTAAAGGGCTTTGGCCTTGGCCTCAGCTACGTGAAGACAATTGTTGATGCTCACAAGGGACGGATTTCGGTTGAAAGTGAATTGGGCAAAGGCTCTACATTTCGGGTTACGCTTCCGTTGTAGTCCTGAGTCCTTAGTCCTTAGTCCTGAGTGGGTCATGAGTATTGATAGACTTTAGTTGCACTTCAATAAAAAAGATGACGTAAAACACATCTCATGACGCTATTCTCTGATACTATAAATACTATTAACAACTCACGACTCAGGACTAAGGACTCAGGACTAAATACTTGTCTGCTATGCGAAGAATCCTTTTAGTAGAAGACGATCCAAGTCTCGGCTTCGTTATCAAAGACAACCTGAGCATGAAGGGCTATGACGTCACTCTTTGCCGCGATGGGGAGGAGGCAGACCGTTTGTTTGCTCCAACGGCTTTTCATCTTTGCATCTTCGATGTCATGCTTCCCCGCAAGGACGGATTCACACTTGCCCGAAGCGTACGTGCCAGAGATCAGAGTATTCCGATATTATTCCTCACGGCAAAGTCAATGACGGAAGATAAGCTTGAAGGCTTTCGCATCGGCGCCGACGACTACATTACTAAGCCTTTCAGCCTCGAAGAGCTTCTGTGTCGCATCGAAGTGTTTCTGAAACGAGATCGTGTAAGCGAGCCAATAGGCAGTACGTTGTTCCGCCTGGGCAGCTACGAATTCGACTTTTCCAAGCTGCTCCTGAGGTTCGGCACATCGGAAAAGTCTCTTACGCAGAAGGAAGCCGACGTACTTCGTTTACTGTATCAAAATCGTGAAAGGGTATTGAAGCGCGAAGAGATCCTGAAGCAGATCTGGGGCAACGACGACTACTTCATGGGGCGTAGCATGGATGTATTCATCTCCAAACTAAGAAAGTATCTGCGCGACGACGAATGCGTTCAGATCGTCAACTACCACGGCGTCGGCTTTAAACTCGAACTTAGAACCGAGCAATAGGTGTTGTGCGATGACGGCAGCAATTGATAATTGACAATTGATAATTGATAATTTTGGAGCCCCTGTCGGGGCTTTTTTGATGGCTCGTTGAACATGGTTTGGAGGTTAACAACTACTGATGTTGCAAGTCGATTTCTAGCTACAGCTTCTGATTTTTGGCTACATCGGCTACTTCTCTTCGCTTTCGCTGCGTTCGGAGCTAATGCACAAAACAGGAGCAGTGATCGAAGAACCGTGATTTGAGTATTCCCTACAATAGACAGAACATAAAAAAAGGGGCCGAAAAGGCCCCTCCCAAATTATCAATTATCAATTGTCAATTATCAATTGAATTTAGTTGCTCCTGACCTTCCTCAACACACTATTCGCCTTACTGTATCCGAAGTAGATAAACAACCCAACAATCATCCACCCCAACGCCATCAGCAGTGTCTCGGCGGGAAGTGACAAAATCATCGCCGTACAGATCAACATCCCAAGAAAAGGAACGATCGGTACCAAAGGAGTCTTGAATGGACGCACAGCATTGGGATCCTTCTTACGCATCACCCACACTCCCGCACACACCATTACGAATGCAAACAATGTTCCGATAGAAGTAAGATCGCCGGCCATGCTTCCTGGAATGAATCCAGCGAAGATACCCACGAATACAAAGAGGATCATGTTCGACTTATAGGGGGTTCTGAAAGTAGGATGCAGGTCAGAAAACACTTTAGGAATAAGGCCGTCTTTCGACATCGTATAGAACACGCGTGACTGTCCGAGCAACATCACCAGGATCACTGAAGAGAAGCCCGCAAGGATTGCAATAGTGATCGCTTTACCGAGCCAGCCATAGCCATGCATGTAAGTCTGGATTGCGTACGCTACTGATGCTTCCTTACCGGCGGTCTTGAATTCCTCCCAGTTAGCGATACCCGTCAGTACGTGAGCGAACAGCACGTATAGAATAGTACAAACGACCAGTGACCCAAGGATACCAATGGGCATATCGCGTTTCGGATTTTTAGCTTCCTGAGCGGCAGTTGATACAGCATCGAATCCAATGAATGCAAAGAACACGATAGCCGCACCACCAAGTACACCACCCCATCCGTGCTCGCGGAATCCTTCGTGGCCTGGTGTGTTTGCAGGGATCATGAACGGATCGTAGTTCACCGGATTGATAAACTGCCATCCAAGAGCGATGAAAATAAGTACGATCGAAACTTTAACGACCACTATAATTGCATTGAATACCGCAGATTCCTGTGTACCCTTAATAAGTATAAGGCTCAGAATGAGAAGAATGAACAGCGCTGGCAGGTTGATGATACCCGAAACGCCATCGGCACTTGTTTCTAAAGGCGAGTGACACCATTGATAAGGTACCGCGCCGAAGTCAAAACTGACGAGCAGATTGTTAAGATATTCGCTCCACGCGATGGATACAGTAGCGGCAGCAAGGGCATACTCGAGCACCAGCGCCCATCCGATGATCCACGCTACGAATTCGCCCATTGTCACGTAGGCATAAGTGTAAGCGCTACCGGCAACGGGAATCATAGACGCAAATTCAGCGTAGCAAAGGCCGGCAAACGCGCAACCGACAGCAGCAATTACGAAGGAAAGGACTACAGCAGGACCCGCTGCTTCACCGGCAGCGGCAGCCGTACGGACAAACAAACCTGCACCAATGATGGCGCCTATGCCTAATGCAACGAGGTTTCCAGGTCCGAGCGTGCGTTTGAGGGTGTTTTCGCCGCTCTGGCCTAATAGCTGCGACAAAGGCTTCTTGATGAATAAACTCATTTGGAGTGCTTAGGTTAGGGTTAATAAGTCGCTAAAAATAGGGGCATAATTGAGAATTGACAATTTAATAATTGACAATAAGCGTCTGCGGATAAGGATTTTTGATACGCGGATTGCAGTTTGGACATCGCAATTCTTGCAATGATTCAATAATCCCTCAATGATGCTATAGTGGGATGCGCCCATAAGACACGATCCCCTTTTACATTTCATATTTGGCGTTTTACATTTTGCGGTTGTTCGCCCGGTCGGAATCTCCCGTGACTTACCTATTCAACCGCCATAAGGTCCCCTATCCTGGCTTACCCCACCGCCAGCCCGGCCGTTACTCGCCGGTATTCGACTTCAGATTCTCAGGATTGTCGATCACCGGATCACTGCCACGGACTTCGTGTGTTCCCTCCACGGGCGCCTCCGTAACATAATCCTCCGGATGTAGTTTCTCGCCAAAGAAACGACGTTGAAAAAGAAGAATGATCACCACACCCACGAATATGGATGAATCGGCAATGTTGAATACGGGACTGAAGAAAAAGAAGTAATCTCCCCCAACAAACGGTACCCAGGTGGGCCATGTGAAATCGAACAATGGAAAGAACAGCATGTCGATCACCTGACCATGAAACCATGGAGTAGGGGAGTTGGTCGGATGATTATTCAGTAAAACACCATAGAAGGTACTATCAATAACATTGCCCACCGCACCGCCAAGAATGAGCGCCATGCACCATAGAAAACCCGCCTTGGAGTCCCTTTTGGCCATCTTCACCAGATAGTAGGCGATGCCTACCATGGCAGCAATGCGGAATACTGTAAGGGCCAGCTTGCCGAACTCATTGTTCCAGCGAATGCCGAACGCCATGCCCGGATTCAGCAGGTAGTGAAGCTTGAATCCAAACTGCTCGTTACCAATTACAGTGATCTCCTGGTGGAGAAACATGTAATGGTGTACCAATAGCTTCGACACCTGATCGATGATGATCACACCGAGAGCAAGCAGGAAATATTTGTAGATCTTCATGTACGGCGCGCGGTCACTTCTTCACATTTATTTTCACCTTCAACGTGATGTCGTCGAGTTCAACGGGCACGGCCTCGGCAACACTCGACATCAACGTTAACGCTACTGCCTGGGTCTCGGTTTGGATATAGCTGCTGAATTCACTCAGCGCTGCATTCACAAAATCACTGTCGCGCTCAACGGCTACCTGTATCTTGTCTAATACTTCCATGCCCATTTCCTTTCTAAGGTTTTGAACGCGGTTAACGAAATCGCGGGCAATACCTTCCTTGCGTAACGCGTCGGTGATGGTGATATCCAGCGCAACCGTTACTGTTCCGTCGGAGGCAACAGACCATCCGGGAATATCTTCTGAACTGATCAGTACATCGTCGACAACGAGATCAAAACCTCCTTTTGACAACTTGCCCTGTTTTTCGAGTGCAGATATCTCTTCCTTGGTCAAACCATTGATCACCTGCGTCACTTCCTTCATCTTCGGTCCGTATTGCTTGCCGAGCTTTGGAAGGTTAGGCTTCACCTTTTTAACGACTATGCCAGATGCATCATCGATGTATTCGATGGCCTTCACGTTAACTTCGGCAAGAATGATTTCTTCGACCGACTTCACTGCTTCGGCAAACGAATTGTCAATCACCGGTAAAAGGATCTTTTGCAAAGGCGTACGCACTTTGATCTTGCTGTTCTTCCGGATGCTGTGTACCAGTGAACAGATGCGCTGCGCATAATCCATCGATAATTCCAGCGCTTCATCCTTCCATGGCAGGTCAGTCTTCACGAGGTCGGTAAGATGGATTGATTCAAACCGGAGCGGCGTCTTGAACTGACGCGCACGATCGCGGATGTTATCCGTAAGGTTCTTGTATAACCACTCAGCATAGAATGGCGCAACGGGAGACATCAGCTGTGCCGTTATCATGAGACACGTATGCAGGGTCTCGTACGCAGCCTTCTTGTCCGTCGACAATTCAATACGCTCCTGACGTCCTCCGGTCTCTTCGAGTACGGGCTTCCAGAAACGTTTACGGTTCAAACGTACGTACCAGTTAGAGAGGTGATCGTTCACAAACTCCTGGATAGCACGTGCTGCTTTAGTCGGTTCGTAGTCGTTGTATGCTGCAGTAACTTCAGCAACCAGCGATTGTGCCTTGGATAAGATCCAGCGGTCGAGATTTGTGAGTTCACTAGCCGGCACGTTGTTCATCTCATCCTTCACGAAGCCATCGATGTTCGCATATAGCGCGAAGAAAGCATAGGTATTTTGAAGCGTTCCGAAGAAGCGTCGCTGCACTTCGGTGATGCCATCAAAGTCAAATTTGAGGTTGTCCCAGGGCGTCGAGTTTTCGATCATATACCAGCGCACGAGGTCCGGACCGTATTGCGCCAGCGTGTCGAAAGGATTAACAACGTTACCCTTCCGCTTCGACATCTTGTTGCCGTTTTTGTCGAGCACAAGACCATTCGAAATAACATTCTTAAACGCAACGCTATCGCACAGCATTACAGCAATGGCATGCAGCGTAAAGAACCATCCTCGTGTCTGATCAACGCCTTCGGCGATGAAATCTGCGGGGTAGTTTTCATTGAAGACTTCCTTGTTTTCGAATGGATAGTGCCACTGAGCGTAAGGCATGGCACCTGAATCGAACCACACGTCGATGAGGTCCGTTTCCCGATACATGGGTTGTCCTGATGAACTCACCAGAATAATATCATCAACATAAGGACGGTGAAGATCAAAATTCTCAGAGAGCTCCGCCTTCATCAGACCGGCCTTCACGGCCTTGCTCACTTCTTCGTTCAGTTCTTTGATCGAGCCGATGCAGATTTCCTCTCTGCCATCCTTTGTACGCCAGATCGGAAGCGGCGTGCCCCAGTAGCGCGACCGTGATAGGTTCCAGTCGACAAGGTTCTCAAGCCAGTTACCAAACCGACCCGTACCGGTCGATTCAGGCTTCCAGTTGATGGTCTTGTTCAGTTCCACCATCCGGTCCTTTAATGCAGTGGTCTTGATAAACCACGCATCAAGTGGATAATACAGCACGGGCTTATCGGTACGCCACGAGTGTGGATACGTGTGCTCGTACTTTTCAACCTTGAACGCCTTGTTCTCCTCCTTCAATATGATGGAGATGATGACGTCGGTTGTTTTATAGTCGGGATTGCTCTCGTCTTCGTCAGTATAGTTTTTAACGTAGAAGTCGTCGGCAGCAAGAGGCTTATGAGTCTTGATCTTGAATTTGGCAACACCGGCCATCAACGCTTCGCCGATCTGCGGAATAAAGCGGCCCTTTTTGTCAACGGTAGGCACCTCGTTGTTCGCTTCGTCGCGAACGGTCATCGGAGGAATGCCATATTGCCTGGAGATCCTGAAGTCGTCCGCGCCAAATGTTGGCGACGAATGGACGATACCAGTGCCATCTTCGGTGGTTACGAAATCGCCAGCCACTACGGTGAATGCCTTGCCGGCATCATACAGTGGTTGCACGTAGGGCATCAGTTGCTCATACTTGATTCCAACGAGTTCTTTGCCTTTTAAGGTTTTGATCACCTGGTAAGGGATCGCCTTGTCGCCGGGCTTATAATCGGAAAGCTTAAGATCCTTGTTCTTCGCGCTGAAATACTTTCCAAGCAGATCGTTCGCCAGCACGACGCGAACAGGTTTGAATGTGTAGGGATTGAATGTATCGACCAGGGCATAGGTGATCTTTTCGCCTACCACAAGAGATGTGTTCGAGGGAAGCGTCCATGGTGTTGTCGTCCAGGCCAGGAGACATGCGTCAGTGGCGCCACCTTCGAACAGGAGCTCCGAAGCACTGTTTCTGATCGCCTTAAACTGAGCAACAATAGAAGTATCCTTCACTTCCTTATAGCAACCGGGCTGATTCAACTCGTGCGAACTGAGGCCAGTTCCGTCAGAAGGAGAGTAGGGCTGGATCGTGTATCCTTTGTAGAGGAGGCCCTTTTTGTAAAACTGCTGAAGGATCCACCAGAGCGATTCGATGTATTCTTTTTCGTAGGTGATATACGGATGATCCAGATCGACCCAGTAACCCATTTTCATGGTGAGGTCGTCCCACTGATCCTTGTACATCATCACCGTTTCACGGCACTTGTTGTTGTACTCCTCGATGCTGATCTTCTTGCCAATGTCGTCCTTGGTGATGCCAAGCTGCTTCTCGACCTGAAGTTCGACCGGAAGGCCGTGGGTATCCCAGCCGCCTTTGCGCTTCACCTGAAAGCCCTGGAGGGTCTTGAAACGGCAGAAAATGTCCTTTACCGTGCGCCCCATCACGTGATGGATGCCCGGGGTTCCATTAGCGCTTGGAGGGCCTTCATAGAACGTGAAAGCGGGTGAGCCCTCGCGGTTTCCCACCGACTTTTCAAAGATCTTTTCCTGCTTCCAGAATTCCAGGATTTCTGCCGCCAGTTGGGCAAAATTGACGTTTTTGTGCTCTCTATACTTCTCAGCCATTGTTCAGATCCGCCTGTGATCCCCAGGATCGTAATTTCAGATAAGGCGCAAAGATAGACATTTGGAGATTTTTTGAGGTGGGGATTTGGGGATTCTGATGAACTCTCGACACCACTCACTCCGCCGACGGATGCCTGTTGTGAATTCTGATCTTGCTAAGATCAATCTCCTCATCCTCGTTCTCGCCATAGAACGTCGAGTCGAAGTCATCGATGATCAGCCGTTCGCCCTTGTTGCGCTTCGGACGGTCGAAAGTCATAATCAGCGCAGGCAGAAGGATGAGGTTCGTGAACATGGAAATCACCAGCGTGATCGATGTAAGCAGCCCCAATGCGAACGTTCCTCCAAAAGAAGAAAACGCGAAGATGCTGAACCCGGCAAACAACACCACCGATGTATACATGATACTCTTGCCTGTTTCCAGAATGCTGTCGCTCACCGCGCGAGGTATGAAGAAGTTGTTCGAAAGTATCTCCTGGCGATACTTGGCAAGAAAGCGTATCGAGTTATCGACGGATATACCGAACGTTATGCTGAAGATCAGCGCTGTACTTGCCTTAAGCGGAATATGAAAGAATCCCATCAGCCCGGCCGTTATCATCAGCGCCAGCAGATTTGGAATAAGGGAAATAATGATCATGCGCACGTTGGCAAATAGAATAGCCATCGACAGCGTGATAAGAATAAACGCGAGCAGCAGACTCTCCTGCAGGTTGGCGACAAGGAACTTGTTTCCCTTTATAAAGATCTTCGTTGAGCCGGTGATCGCTGTTGATATGGAGTCGCGGCCTTCAGTGGCAAAGATTGCTTTCATTCGTGGCTCAATGGCAATATGAACCAGCGAGTCGAGCCGGTTAGAACCGATGTCAGCAATCTGACATGAAACACGCATCTTCGAAAACGTAGAATCAACAAATGATTTGAACAGCCCGCTATTGTCGGTTTGCCCTTTCATGTACTTCAATATGAAGGCGCCTTCCTGACGAGAGGGCATAGAGTATCTCTCGGGATTTCCATTGTAAAATGCCTGCTTCGACGCTTTGATAAAGCTCAACACTGACAACGGCCTCGACATATGCGGTATGGAGTCCAGAAAGTCTTCGAACTCTTCAACTTTGGCAAGGTTCTTTACATCCAGGATCGGTCGCTTTTTCTTCGTATGAAATTGTATCATCACTTCAAGCGGAAGGAAGCCGCTGAAGTTCGCTTCGAAGAACTTAAGATCTTTCTTCACCTGACTCGATTCGGGAACATCATCGACCATATAGGAAACAGAAACAAGCTTGGATATTCCGATGGCTGAGATCACCGCTAGCAACAACGATCCGGCATAGATCCACGTGCGCTGCCTGTGCACCATGATGTCAACTGACTTCAGGAAAGAACCCATCATTTTAAAGTCAAGGTGACGCAGGTGCTTGGACGATGGAACGGGTAGCCAGTAAAGGACACTGGGGATCATCACCAGACAGACAAAGAACAGCGCCAGAATGTTAATGCCTGCTACGATCCCGAACTCACGAAGTATGGTGATGTCGGTAGCCAGCAGGGTGAGAAAGCCAATAGCAACGGTCAGGTTGGTGAGGAACATTGCCAGTCCCATCTTGCGTACCACAATGAGGATGGCCATTGTCTTATCCTTCGTACGTATGTACTCGAGGTGATACTTGTTAAGCAGATAGATGGCGTTAGTCACGCCAATCGTGACGATCACCGGAGGGATCAAACCACTGAGCAACGTGATCTTGTATCCGAACAGTTGCAGCGTGCCCAGTACCCATACCACCAGGATTCCGATAATGATCATCGAAAACAGCACAGCGCGGAATGAACGGAAGAAGGCGAACATGATAACGCCGGTTACAAGTGCCGATGCAATGAGAAAGATGTTCATCTCGCGCTTTAGTGCCACTGCCACAACGGTACGGATAAAGGGCAGTCCGGCGTAATGCAGCTGGATGTGGGTCTTGTCTTCAAACTTCTTACCCTCGGCCATCAGCGAATTGGCCATAGCAACCCGGAGCGCCGAGTTCATCACTTCTTTCTTAACGGATACCAGCATCATGGTAGCACCGTTCTTAGTATTGATAAGCTGATCGGCATAGATCTTCTGATCACGCGCGATGTGCAGCATGCTGTCGAGTTCGACCTGTGAGCTGATAGTGTCATTGAAGACGTCGGCCAGGTAGAAGGAGGCCTTCACAGTGTCTTTGCTGATCATCTTCAGCATCGGAAGCGACAATACCTGTGTAACGCCGGATATCTTTTTGATGCCGTCGCTGAGCTCGCGAAGGGCTATGAAATTGTCCAGTTTGTAGACGGCGCTGTCCTTCAAACCTACGGCGATCAGGTTGGCATCTTCCCCGAACTGAGCCTTGAATTGCTCGTGGTAGATCATGTCGGGATCGTTGGGCGGAACAGTCCTTGCGAACTCATAGCTCATCTCCACCTTCGACGCATAATACCCCATCACAATCGTTATCAACCCGATCACCACGCTCAAAGGCATGCGGTTTCGGATGATCCATTCGGCTAGTCTATTCCACATGCCCAAATCTAAGAATTAAGAATTAAGAATTAAGAGTTAAGAATTAGCCGCCGGCTATCGCCGACTACGTCACGACCGAGACGGTCGTGCCCGTCAATCGGCCACAGGCCGGCGGCTAATTCTTAACTCTTAATTCTTAATTCTTAATTCTTAATTGTTTTTGAACCAGAGCCTGAACACCGTCCCCTTCCCCGGCTCGCTTTCTATCTCAACCCAGCCGCCCATCGCGACCATCTGCGCCCGGACCAGAAACAGCCCCAGACCTTTTCCTTCGACGTGAGTGTGGAACCTCTTGTATAAGTTGAAAACTGCCTCCTTGTGTCTTGTCAGGTCTATACCCAGACCGTTGTCAGTAACGGTGATCAGTAGCTGGTCATTCATGCACCGCCCGGTGACAGAAACAATGGATGGTCGCTCCAGGTCCCGGTACTTGATGGCATTGCTCAACAGGTTGTAAAGAATGCTCTCAACATATGGTGCCACGGCATATACGGTAGGCGTTTGAGTTAGGTCGATCTCGATGGTAGCCTGGCTCTTCTCGATTTCATTCTCAAGGGTCTTCAGAATCCGCTCCAACGCCTGGGCCAGTGGTACGACTGAAAACTTCCCGTGATGCTTTTTGATGTCGAGAATACTACTGAGGTCCCGAACAACACCATCCAGATCATGAGTTGATGTTACGATCTTTTCGAGCGCATTCTCCCGGTCCTTCAAATCATGACTGAGGTTGATAAGATTTGCCAACCCAAGGATACGGGCAAGCGGTGCGCGAAGGTTATGAGCAGCAATGAAAGCAAACTGCTCAAGTGAGTTGTTATGGAGAATAAGTTCCTGGTTGGTGTTTCGCAGCTCCTGTGTTTGCCGTTCAACTTCCTGCTGCAGGGTCTTGTTCCTGGATTGGATTTCGAGATTTTGTTTTTCGATGAGTGTGTGCGCCCGCTGCACTTCTTTGTTTTGAAGAAAGAGTGCGTCGCGTTGCGTGGCAAGTTCCTCTGTCTGTGAAAGGATCTCTTCGTTTTGCGCTAATATCTCCTGAGTGCGCTCGGCAACATTTCGTTCCAGCACCTGATTTTGTTCTGAAAGAATCTTGTTCTTGTCCTCTTCCGCCATTCTCAGCAACTCCAGTATACTGCTGGTTTTCATGGTATGGTAAACCGTATATAGCAGCGTAGGAAAGCAAATCAGGAAAAGGAGCACCTGCAGTATCTGATTTCGGAGCATGGCCTTTTCCATTTGACCCACAGCGTGCTGATCCGTGCCGTCGAGGTAGATGTCTATTTCCGTTTCAAGAGCCAGGTATTGTGTCCAAAGAGTAGCACCGCGATCATTAGCGAAGTTACGACGGAACTGTGCCGTGTCGCCACGCGATAACATTCCTTTTAGCTTGAAACAGAAGTCGGTGTAAGAATCAACAGAATCCTTGAGCAAGCCATACGAAGGGGATTGGAAGTGCAGCTTTTCCAGTGCAACATCCAGACTTTGATAAATGCTGTCGCGCCATACAAATGCGTTTTCCATTGGCTTTGAAAAACGCTCTTCTCTCACGATCGCATATCCCCGCAATCCGATGTCGAGAGAATGGATTATGACCTTCCCGACCTGGTCGTAATATCGCCGCACTTTTGCGATCTCCGATCTTGTCTCGCGACTCTGCTTTAAAGTTTTGTTGTTGTAATGAGTAAGGAATATGTCGGCCAGCAGAAGTCCGCCAATTAGAATTACTACTAAATAAAGGAAATTGGTGCGAAGCATATATGGCCCAAATACCGCCAGCTTCAAAGTAGTTTTTTTTTCACTGCTCCCAAATCATCCATCGCTTAACGGTATCGCTATGCTTTAATGCGTGCCCATCGACGGCAGGCTCACTATTCAGTAATACTTCCTCTATGTATTGAGGTGGATCAATGATATAAGCTTGCGAATGTGGTGCAGTACTTACCCGGGTTAAACTTTTTCAGAGGCTAATCCCCTTGATTTTGCGGTAAAGGCTTAAAGCATGCCGATCAGTGAGTCCCGATACGAAATCAAGAACAGCACGAAGCATTGTATATGTGGTTGCAGAAGGATGAGTTATATCCCCCCGGAGATCGGGGGGTATGAGGTGTTGAAGATTGTTGTACTTACCAGATTTTTTTTTCAATAAAAGATGATGACCGGCTTGAGTAAATTCATTGAGTAATCCTGGTAAAACTTCATGGCCGGCTGCTTCAATCTCAACAACCTGTCTTGCGCGGTAGATATTGTCTATGGATACTTTGATGATCTGCTTAAGTGCTCCTTTGGAAGGACAATGATCGGCGAGGGCCTGATCGAAAGTCCCGTTTAGTATAGCCTCCTCGTTGTCAAGGAACAGGCTGGAACATTCCGACATGAGGTCGCCTATGGCCAGCGCGCGTAAGAATCCAATGCGCTCGGCGGGATTGGTTAGTTGATCAAGCTTTCCAAGCTTGTTCTTCGCCGAGGTAATCACTGATTCAAACAACGACCGCGCTTCGTTGTACGATACCAGACCAAGATTACAACCATCTTCAAGGTCAATAATGCTGTAACAGATGTCATCGGCAGCCTCAACGAGAAATGCCAGCGGATGGCGTACATAGGCACCGTTGGGCAATGAAAGCATGCCTGTCGTGGTGGCAACTTCTTTGAAGGCATCCGCCTCAGTTTGATAGTATCCGAACTTCTTCTGGCTTCGTCGTCCGGTATCGCGTGGACCAAAATTGGCCGCTACCGGATACTTGGTAAAAGCACCAAGTGTCGCGAACGTGCACTTTAGTCCGTACTGGTTCTTGGTTAGTATTCTGAATCCTTGTGCGTTTCCCTCGAAGCGGACGAGGTCCTGCCACTCGGCATCGCTTACCTCATCACGAAAGATCTGCCCATTGGGATGGTGAACGAAGAAATCAGATATCGCCGTTTCACCCGCATGCCCGAACGGTGGATTGCCAACGTCATGGGCCAGCGATCCGGCAGCTACGATGGCGCCGAAATCAAAGAGTGAATAGCGTTCAGCAAGAGCTGCATGGCGCTGCAGAACTACTTCACCTACGCGCTTGCCTAGCGACCTTCCCACACTCGAAACCTCCAGGCTATGCGTCAGTCGGGTGTGCACGAAGTCATGCTCCGGAAGCGGATGCACCTGCGTCTTGTCCTGCAACCGGCGAAAGGGTTGTGAAAATATGATCCGATCGTAATCCTGTTCGAATGCACTTCGTGATGGCGCCCCGGTATTATCGATGCGCTGACCGGGACGCGCACTGCTTAGCAGGTCGCTCCAGGGCATTGTTAATGTACGACTCACTATATTTTCCTCAGCAGGTTGTTGATGGAGCATGCGTCAACTAATTGCGCTTTCACATCGGCAATCTTAACGCGCTCCTGCTTCATGGTGTCACGATCACGGATAGTAACGGTGTCGTCCGTTAATGTCTGATGATCTACAGTTATGCAATAAGGTGTTCCGATAGCATCCTGCCTGCGATAGCGCTTACCAATCGCATCCTTTTCCTCATAGAAACAGTTCAGATCAAACTTGAGCTCATTCATGATGGCTTCGGCGCGTTCAGGCAATCCATCCTTCTTCATAAGTGGAAGGATGGCGACTTTGTGAGGCGCCAGAGGTGCTGGTATTCTTAACACCACCCGCTCTGTTCCGTCTTCAAGCTTTTCTTCCGTGTAGCTTTTTGAAAGTACGGAGAGGAACATGCGATCAAGACCAACAGAGGTCTCAACGACGTAAGGAATGTAGCTGCGGTTTTCTTCACTATCGAAATATTGCAGCTTCTTACCTGAATACTTCTCGTGGTTCTTAAGGTCAAAGTCGGTGCGTGAGTGAATGCCTTCCAGCTCCTTGAATCCGATAGGGAAGTTGAACTGAATATCGCAGGCCGCATTCGCGTAGTGAGCCAGGTTAAGGTGATCATGGAAACGATAGTTTTCAGCACCGAGACCCAGTGCCTGATGCCAGCGCATCCTTTTCTCTTTCCAGAACTCATACCACTTCATTTCTTCTCCTGGCTTGAGGAAGAATTGCATCTCCATCTGCTCGAACTCACGCATCCTGAATATAAACTGGCGCGCTACAATCTCGTTGCGAAATGCCTTTCCGATCTGAGCGATACCAAAAGGAATCTTCATACGACCGGTCTTCTGTACATTCAAAAAATTCACAAAGATACCCTGTGCCGTTTCTGGTCGCAGGTAAATCTTGTTCGCATCATCGGCAACTGAACCCATTTCTGTGGAGAACATAAGGTTGAACTGGCGAACGTCTGTCCAGTTCTTTGTTCCTGAAATAGGGTCAGCAACATCAAGATCAATAATGATCTGCTTCATCGCAGCCATGTCAGCTGAGCCCATTGCGGACTTCAGACGAGCATTCGTATCGTCGATCTTCTTCTGATATTCAACTGTACGGGGATTAGTGGAAATGAACTTCTCCCGATCGAAAGCGTCGCCAAATCGCTTGGCTGCCTTTTCCACTTCCTTTTCAATCTTTTCTTCCATTTTAGCGATGGCATCTTCAATAAGTACATCAGCACGGTATCGCTTTTTGGAGTCTTTGTTGTCGAGCATGGGATCACTGAACGCGTCGACGTGGCCGGAAGCTTTCCAGGTAGTGGGATGCATGAAGATCGCCGCGTCAATGCCGACAATGTTGTCGTGAAGCAGCGTCATGAATTTCCACCAGTATTCTTTGATGTTATTCTTTAATTCAGCGCCATTCTGACCATAGTCGTAAACAGCACTGAGTCCATCATAGATTTCGCTGGAGGGGAAAATGAAGCCATACTCCTTTGCGTGGGAGATCACGTTCTTGAAAAGATTATCTTCCGAATTAGCCATAGACCGGCAAAGATAGTATTCGGGAATTAAGAATTAAGAATTAAGAATTATGAATTAGCCGCCACGACCTGGCGGTCGTGCCAGGCTTAGGAATAGCTGGTATTGCCTGTGGCCGAGCCAGAATTATGATTGCCAATACGACAATAGGTAGTGCTGTACATATGACTAGTTCACGCCACGACCGCAGGTCGTGACAGCTAATTCTTAATTCTTAACTCTTAATTCTTAATTCTTGTGACGCACTATATCGGCAGCCGCACCGTAAACGTTGTGCCCTCCCTCGGCTCGGAGTCGAGCTGAATTGATCCGGATAACTTCATGATGGCTTCCTTCACGATATAAAGGCCGAGCCCTGAACCCTTCGACTTCTCGTTGGCACGGAAGAACATGTCAAAGACCTTGGTGTGAAATTCCTTTGATATGCCCTGACCGTTGTCGGCGACCTTCAGACAGATGACATTTCCTGTAATGTAATGCTCAACAAGGATGAACGGTTGGCCCTTCTCGCTGTCATGATAGCGAACAGCATTAGAGATGAGATTGCCCAGCACAACCTGAAGCCGACCCCGGTCAACATGAATGAATAACTGCTCGGGGATTTCATTTCTGAAATCAATGGTCTCAGCGTCAGCAGAAAACTTAAGACCTTCCCATATATCATTTACCAGGCATCGAAGGAATACCTTTTCCCGCTTCACCTCAAGGCGATTGTTACGCGAATAATCTGTGATGTCGCGGATGAATCGGTCCAGCGATATCACGCGGTCGCGCATCATGCCGAGATATCGGATCACTTCTTCGGGCTCGCGGCTTTTCTCGGTGATATTGATAAGACCCATGACCGACGACAGTGGTGCCCGAAGGTCATGCGATGTAGAATACACGAACCTGTCCAGTTCAGCATTTGTCTTCATCAAAAGGTCGGTGTTCTCTACCAGCTTCAGCGCGCTGTAACGGTTTAACGCGACTAGCAGATTAACAGATAGAATTGCAGCGGGCAATGCTGCAGAGAAATTAAGGATCACAAAGTAGACCAGTGTTTCTTCGTCATAGTGACGTTCCGGAAGAATACTGTAATCCACAAAGAATGAGAGAACGAAAAGCGTATAAGTAAATACAGCAAAGAGCATTGCCTGAAGACGCTGCTGATAACTGAGTAAGGCGAACGCTGCAATGGGATTAACAAGGAAGAATATCATAGCCGACGAGTGTACCGATTCACTTGAGGCTATGAGGTACAGCGTTATGTTAACTGTTGTAAGCATGCAGTAATGCGCCGCATTGTGATCGCCGTAACGGTGATAGCAAATGGAAAGCACCAGCAACAGGATGGTCGCGCCGAGTACAGGAACCTGTGAGAGGTTTCCCGTTGGCAGGTCATAGGCGATGTAGCCGAGACATAACATGATGTACAGCAGCGCAATTTTGCCAGACACCATTGCGCGTTTATATTCCACATACGATTCGATACGCCGGCTTTTGCCAATAATGATATTCCGAATCGTCTGTGCACTATCCATACCCGCCAAATCTTCGAGACCACAAAAATGACTGATATAAGCGCGTTTACAAGGTCACTTTTCAGAAGTCAGAACATGCATGCAAGGTTTAATAGAAAAAAGTAACCGAATCAGACCTGCCTGATGGGCACATACCCCTGATTATGGGGCTTCTACACACAATGTTGAACAAATCAGCAGCGAATGGCGGCTTTTTGGACCTTAGTGTGTCCAATGAAAGTTGGAGTGAATCCAGACCGAACCGATAGTCTTTCGTCGGAATCGATAGAATACAGAAAACATTACAACCAGAAGCTCTCCCCGCGTGTTTAAGCGACGGTCGTGTCCGCTACAGATGTCGATCGTGGGATATTCGAAAACGTCAGCGAATCTTCTTGGCTTCCTCCCAGTAGACATCCATTTCAGCGAGTGTCATCTCGCCCATCTTTTTACCTTCCTTCGCCGAAGCAGTCTCCAGGTACTGGAACCGTTTGATGAATTTCTTGTTCGTGCGTTCCAGCGCCTCTTCAGGATCAATCTGAATGAAACGGGCGTAGTTCACCAGTGAAAACAGCAGGTCTCCAAACTCTTCAGTTGCCTTTTCACGGTTGATAGCTTCGGCTGAGGTGGCGTTGAACTCGGCCTTGAACTCCTGCATTTCTTCCTCCACTTTCTCCCATACCTGCTCCTTTTTCTCCCAGTCAAAGCCCACGCCACGAGCCTTATCCTGAATTCGAATGGCTTTTACCAACGCTGGTAATGTGCGGGGTACACCTTCGAGAACTGATTTATTGCCGGATTTGAGTTTTATCTTCTCCCAGTTTGACTTCACCGCCGCTTCATCGTTTGCCTCTACATCGCCATATATATGAGGATGTCGTTCGATCAGTTTTTCACAAATGGAATTAAGTACATCAGCGATGTTGAAGGCCTTTGTTTCAGAGGCGATACGTGCGTAAAACACCATGTGCAGCATAAGATCGCCCAGCTCTTTTTTTACTTCGCTGAGATCGCCGTCAAGGATGGAATCCGACAACTCGTAGGTCTCCTCAATAGTCAGGTGCCGAAGCGTTTCCATCGTTTGTTTCTTGTCCCACGGACAGTTCTCGCGCAGCTCATCCATGATCGTTAAAAGTCTATCAAACGCCTCGAGTTTGGACTGGCGATCTGAATCATGCGTGACAGGTGGTCGTTTCATAAAGTACCGGTTATGCGTCATTGCAAACATCGCCAATCATAAGCCGGGATTTATGGAATAGAATATTTTTTTCGTGGCCTGTTTACGCCGTGTTGTCTTTTGCTGACGGCGATTATTATTCCTAATTTTGACCTCATTTTGAAAACCCAGCAGCTGTGACGTTAATTAAATCTATCTCCGGAATACGCGGTACGATTGGTGGCAAAACGGGAGAGAACCTCACACCAGTCGATGTCGTTAAGTTTGCAGCCGCCTACGGCACCTGGATCAGGAAGAAATCCGGGTCTACTAAAATTGTAATAGGACGCGACGCCCGGCCCTCAGGCGACATGGTTAACACCCTGGTGTGCTCAACGCTACAGGGGCTGGGAATCGATGTGATCGATCTGGGTTTGTCGACTACACCAACTGTCGAAATGGCGGTGCCAATAGAAAAGGCGGCCGGCGGCATCATCATTACAGCCAGTCACAATCCGGTGCAGTGGAATGCACTGAAACTGCTCAACGAAAAGGGAGAGTTTATCTCCGCCAAAGACGGCGAGGAAATGCTGAAGATTGCTGAAAAGGAATCTTTTGAGTTCGCGCAGGTCGCAAAGCTGGGCACCTATCAGAAGAATGATACCTACATTCAAAAACATATTGATGAAATCCTGAAGTTATCACTGGTAGACGCCGAAGCAATAAAAGCAAAAGGCTTCAGCGTGGTCGTTGATGCAGTGAACTCCACGGGCGGCATTGCCGTACCTGCATTGCTTAAGCGTTTGGGAGTGAAAGTGAAGGAACTGTATTGTACTCCTACGGGTCACTTTCCTCACAATCCGGAACCTCTTCCAGAGCACCTCACGGATATCTGCCGGGAGTTGACCAAGGGCAAGTACGACCTGGGTATTGTTGTGGATCCCGATGTCGACCGCCTGGCGTTCATATCTGAAGACGGAACTCCGTTCGGCGAAGAGTATACATTGGTAGCAGTCGCGGATTATGTATTGAATGCCAGTGCAAAGAAGAAGGGCAACACGGTATCTAACCTGTCGTCTACACGCGCACTAAGGGATATAACTGAAAAGGCAGGCGGCAAATACTTCGCAGCGCCCGTAGGCGAAGTGAATGTGGTGGAGGCAATGAAGGAAAACGATGCCATCATCGGTGGTGAGGGCAACGGAGGTGTGATCTATCCGGAGCTTCATTATGGTCGTGATGCGTTAGTTGGCATTGCCTTGTTCCTTACCCAGCTCGCGAAGACAGGTCTTCAGGCGTCAAGACTGCGGGCGAAGTATCCGAACTACATCATATCAAAGAACAAGATCGAGCTCACTCCAACCATTGATGTGGACTCGGTACTTGATCAGGTGAAAAAGAAATATAAGAAGCAGCCCATCAATACAGCTGATGGAGTCAAGATCGAATTCGAGACTGAATGGGTGCATCTGCGCAAGTCAAATACAGAGCCGATCATCAGAATTTATGCTGAAGCGGATCTTGAGGTAAAGGCTGAAGCGCTGGCGAAGAAGATAATTGCAGACATTAAGGAGATCATCACAGAGAAGGCGGTTTAGCTAAGGGGAAAGGTATGCGGGTTTATTTTGATAATGCGGCAACAACGCCACTGGATCTGGAAGTATTTGAGGCCATGAAGCCATTCATGCTGGAGGACTATGGGAATCCTTCCTCCACACACTCACATGGCAGAAAAGTTCGTTCCGCTATTGAATCAGCGCGAAAGAAAATGGCCGATCTGCTCCATTGCACTGCGGGAGAGATCATATTTACCTCAGGAGGAACGGAGGCTGACAACACCATCCTCAATGGTGCCATAGAGACGTACGGAATCAAGACTGTTATCTCGTCGCCGATTGAGCATCATGCTGTGGAGCAGACGTTGCACCGAATTGCTGCTCAGAACAAAATACAATTAGTCAATGTAAACCTCGACGACAAGGGACACGTTGACTATGCACACCTCGAAACCTTGTTAAGCAAGCATAGTAACGCGCTGGTTTCTCTCATGCATGCCAACAACGAGATTGGCAATTTGTTGGATATTCAGAAAGTAGCAGACATGGCGAATGCGCATGGCGCCTATTTTCATTCAGATACAGTCCAGACGATCGGACACTATCGCCACGATCTTTCAAAGATCAGAGTGCATGGCCTGGCTGCTGCTGCCCATAAATTTCACGGACCTAAAGGTGTGGGCTTCATGTTCATCAGGAAGGACAAAAAACTGCGCCCCTTCATTCATGGAGGGGGTCAGGAGCGGAGCATGCGCGGTGGTACGGAAAACGTTTATGGTATTATTGGCCTGGCAAAGGCGCTCGAGATTGCCTATCGCGATATGGACGAACATATACGTCTGGTTAGCGGCCTCAAGCAATACATGATTGAAAGATTGCGTGAGCAAATTCCGGGTGTGGACTTCCATGGTGACTCAGCTCATCCCGAGCGGAGTCTGTATACAGTTCTTAACGTTTGCCTGCCGGAGTCAGACGACAACGATATGATCCTGTTCAATCTTGATCTGCAGGGTATCTCCGTATCCGGAGGCAGTGCGTGCTCCAGCGGTGCCGTTACAGGCTCTCACGTGCTGGGAACTTTGTATCCGGGTTCAAAGCGTGGCGCGGTCCGGTTCTCGTTCAGCAAGTTCAATACGAAAGAAGAGATAGATTATGCGGTGGGGAAGCTGGTGGAGCTCACCAGTGCGGAAATTAAGAATTAAGAATATTCTTAATTCCTCGGTTTATCCTCACTCTCGCACTGTTCCTCACTCTCGCACTGTTCCCCACTCTTGCACACTGCAATTAAATCTGGAGTGTGAGGAACAGAGTGAGAGCGAGGAAACAAGCAGACTCCCCGCGGCCGAGCCGCCAGGTAATAATTCTTAATTCTTAACTCTTAATTCTTAATTTCTCAGGATCCCCATCTTCTTCATCAGGAACGTCGCATTCATATTCTTCGCGACTCCCGATTTCAGCTTGTAGTCGAATGACAGCTGGTCATTTTCGATCGATGCTTCGAAACAATGATTTTTAACAGAAGATGGGTACTCGTTCTCCAGCATTCC
This sequence comes from Chryseolinea sp. T2, assembly GCF_037203685.1. Lineage (NCBI taxonomy): Bacteria > Pseudomonadati > Bacteroidota > Cytophagia > Cytophagales > Fulvivirgaceae > Chryseolinea > Chryseolinea sp. T2. The sequence goes on along the minus strand of NZ_JBBCAU010000003.1, from coordinate 751,754 downwards.
AAGTGCAAGGTCGTGGGTGGCAATAACACCCAGACATGGATGCTCCATCAGTTGCCGAACCAGGGCTATTGAACCTTTCTGCTTGTCGTTGGAGTTTGTTCCTTTCAGTATCTCATCAAGCAGAATGAATAGCGGTTTGTTTTCGCGCAGCTCGTCCATGATTGACTTAAGCCTGTTCAGTTCTGCATAAAAGTATGATTCGTGGTCCTTCAACGAGTCGGCTGTACGCATTCCTGAACGCAACGGTACGACCGGGCATTTGAAGGCCTTTGCATACACCGGTGCCCCAGTCAAAGCCAGTACAAAATTGACTCCAAGCGACCGAAGGAACGTGCTCTTACCCGCCATGTTTGCGCCCGTGATCACCAGCACAGTCGGCGCAGGACCTATCGTAACAGAGTTAGTAACACATTCCGACGGGTTTAGCAGCGGATGACCTAATTCGTCTGCGTTGATTTCCTGTTCGTCCTGGATTATTGGAAACTGACAGTGAGGATGATTGTAAGCAAAGTTGGCAAGGCTGCTTAAGACTTCAGCGCGTGATATGGCGTCGAGCCATTGTGGCAACTTTAAGGCGTTGTCGGCCTTCCATTTTTCAAGCCGGTATACACAACGGAGGTCATAAAGAAACAGACTGTTGACAAATATTGCCGTAAGAAAGTTGAGACGCGCATTCAATTGACCTACGAGCGAAACAAGCGCATTTACTCTCGAGCCGGCATCAGTAGCCTGAACAACAAGTTCTTTCAACAATGCACTTTCAAATCCCTTGTGATTCATCGATGCGGCCGGTGAAGAAATACCGCTGCCATTGTCGGTGGAGGACAATACATTTTCATTTCTGATAACCGCCAGCATCTGTGCATATTTTTCAAGGATCTCCTTTTTGCGGCTGATGTAGTCGTGAAATAGATTGATCTTTTTGCTGTAGCGTCCCCAGATACCCCATTGAATAAGTACAAAAGCAACTGGGATAATTTGTGGAATGAGGTCAAAGAAATAGAGGATACACGAGAGGATCGTAATAACAGGTAATACCCAAAGCATCAACGCCACGCTGGAATTGCCATAGGCAATTGGTTGTATGTTGAGCCAGGCGAGAAGCTGTTGCCGGTCGGAGGGAAGCTCGTTTATTTCGAGACCCGATGCGCCCAGGTTTTGCCTCAGGTTAATCTCAGGCGCAAGTTCTTTGACCGCCAGCTGTGCCGTTGTGATCTCTTCTTTTGAAGCCAGAGGCTGGCTGAACAGTTTCGCGAGCGACGCACGTCCGTCAAAAGTATTGCACCGGTTGATGAGTTGATAGAGGGAACCGGCGCCAAATATGTCGAGATCGTGAGTAAACGAATGGTGCGGGTCTATGAATTCGCTGCCATTGTGAAGTGAATCGCGTTTGCCGGCAGTCGAATCAATCTCACTCTTGTTAATCTGGGTTAGATTTTCCAGATGTACTTTTTGTATGAAGAGTCTGCTATGAATAAGCACAAGAACTACAAACGCAACTGCAAGTACAGGCAATGCCAGGAAAAGGTAAGGATTGTATAGCGCTCGATAGAAGAGCAACACAAATGCTATCGCGATAGCTATACGCAGATTCGATACATTGTTTATTTTCCTTTTTACAGTTGCAAGCTCGGCCGAGAATCTCTCAAGGCGTTCGCGGTACAAATGCACGCGGGGATGATCGTTCGCATCCATATCCTGCAATCAGGCCCTTGCCATTTTGGATCCGGCAACGACTTCAATGCAATGGATAATCTGCTCCAGGCCTTGTGCATCGTCATCATCAAAATCATTGAGCTTGTCGCTGTCAACGTCCAGCACAAGAAACACTTTTCCGTCTACAAAGGCGGGTATCACGATTTCAGATTTTGAAGCGCTGCTGCAGGCAATGTGCCCGGGAAACTGCTCAACATCAGGAACAATAATAGTCTTGCCTTCCTTCCAAGTAGTTCCGCATACGCCTTTGCCAAAATCAATGCGGGTGCACGCAAGAGGACCCTGAAAGGGGCCTAGCACAAGCTGATCACCTTTAACCAGATAAAATCCTACCCAGAAGAAATCAAACGTCTGTTTCAATGCGGCACACACATTGGCCAGGTTAGCGACCAGATCCGGTTCATCTTCGGTCAGCGCTTTTATCTGCGGGATCAGCGTTTCATACCTGGATTTCTTGTCGGCATTGGATGCAATGATCAGTTCTTCAGCCATTTGATTACTTATCAAGTGAAATATCGTACGCAATGATGCGATATAATAGACAGAACACAAAAAGGCAAAAGACAGTTTCGCGCTGCTGGACTGATTGAATGAGAGATTGGCAACAGGCCTTCATTTCAGGTTACTATACAGGCAAAGTACTGCCGATGCGATTCAATAGCCAAAGTACTGCCAATGCGATGTGCAGCAACTGAATTTCCTATTGACGAATTGTGATCAGCCGGTCGCCGTTGATGTCGGTCTCAGTTGAGGTTCCCGCAGGTCGCGGAGCAGGCAGTCCTTTACCGAACCTTTTCGGGGCTACGAACATCCGGACCTCATCCCAAAGGCCGCGTGCAACAAAGTCTTCGAGCGTTCTGGGGCCTCCCTCGACTATGATGGATTGTATTTTCCGGTTCTGAAGGTCGGCAAGCATACTCATTGTAAAATCCTTACCGTCGACTTTTACGCAGGATTCATGAGGACGATCTTCGTTGGTTAGAAGGTTATAGCAAATCGTGGGCGCGCTTCCATCAAATAAATTGAGATTCCGGGGCAAGCTTAGATTTTTGTCGATTACAATGCGCGTCGGATTCCTTCCCGTCCAGTCTCGTGTAGTGAGTTTGGGATTGTCGCGCAAGGCGGTGTTCGTGCCAACGAGAATAGCATCTTCTTCAGTTCGCCATTTATGGGTGACCTGCCTCGAATAAACGTTGCTTATCCACTTCGAATCAAAATTCTCCCGTGCCATAAAGCCGTCGGCAGTCTGGGCCCACTTGAGAATGATGTATGGCCGTCCTTTTTGAATCATTGTGAAGAAGCGGCGATTCATATCAAGGCCCTCACGCTGCAACGCACCAACCGAAACGTCGATGCCAGCGTTCATAAGTTTTTCGATCCCTTTGCCTGCAACCAGCGGATTGGGATCAACATTGGAAATAACAACCCGCTGAACTCCTGCCCGGACCAGCATATCCGCGCAAGGTGGTGTCTTGCCAAAATGTGCGCATGGCTCAAGCGTTACGTACACCGTGCTGCTCCTCAATAGTTGCTGATCATTCACGCTTTGCACAGCATGTACTTCCGCATGTGGACCGCCATATTGCTGATGCCACCCTTCGCCGATTACATTTCCATCGTGTACGATCACGCAGCCCACCAATGGATTTGGGCTCACTGTGCCACGACCGCGGTCTGCTAGCTCCAGTGCCCTGCGCATAAAAAAAACATCCTTACCGTGATCGTGCTTTTCCATTGCTTATAATTGCAGACGGCTTTGGCCGTATATTTCAGGCGCTTCTATTCCACCCCACTGTGGCTTAAACGCTCGCAACCGCGGTCGCAAATATTCACAAGCTATGAAGAATTCCAAATCGCTCTTACTGGAATTGGTCGACGAGATCAGCCTGGAGGAGAGTGACCCGGAAAAGCGCGCGATTGCCACTTATCTCATGGAGTCCATTTGTGAGCTGTCGCCGGCCGATCTTCTGTCCGGCAAGACCGTGCCTGCCAGGCTGGAGGCAAAGCTTCATGAAGCAGTAAAGCGTATCAATCTTCATGAGCCCTTGCAGTATGTCCTTCACGAGGCTCATTTCTTTGGACGAAAGTTTTATGTTGATCCTGCGGTCCTTATTCCAAGACCTGAAACGGAGGAGTTGGTAGGCCTCATACTCGATCACGTCGGTCGGGATGTTCGTGATCAGAATATTGTCGATGTTGCAACAGGAAGCGGATGCATCGCTATAACTCTTGCTATCGAACTTCCCAATATGCGATGCTGGGGCACCGATATCAGCAAAGAAGCCCTTGCAGTTGCCAGACGCAACGGCGCATCACTTCAGGCGAACGTTAACCTCGTCCAAAACAACATTCTGACGGATGCTCTGCCTGTTCACGACGTGGCCATCCTGGTAAGTAATCCACCTTACATTGCAGACAGGGAAAAGCTGTCAATGCAGCGAAACGTTTTGGAACATGAACCACATCTCGCCTTATTTGTTCCGGACAACAATCCATTGCTCTTTTACGAAGCAATTGCCACTCATGGTGTAAGAAGCCTTATCGAAGGCGGCCTGCTCGCCGTTGAGATCAATGAACGATTTGGTAACGAAGTTGCCGCGTTGATGGCAAATGCCGGACTTCAGCACGTCGAACTAGTTAAGGACCTTGCGGGTAAAGACCGCTTCGTATTTTCGCGCAAAGGTCATTAGCCCGTGGGCTGCTGTTTGGTTTATGTTATCTTTGGAATTTTACTTTCGGCAGCGCAGATAATTGAGACACTACGGTCGCACCTGAGTTGAATTGCTCATTGTCGGAATGATATTGAATAATACGAGAAGCGCGGGTTGGCGCATCCCTTAAATGAGAAAGAAAGAATGAAGTCAACGTACGTAGCATTCATTGGATCGGGAAATCTTGCATGGCACTTAGCCCCTGCGTTAGATAATACAGAATATGCTGTCAGGGAAGTATACAGCCGGAACCCGGCGCACGCGGAATTGCTTGTCGAACGATTATATGAAGCTGAAGTAAAAGCCAGCCTTGACTTTTCAACCAGCTCATGCGGTATCTTCATCCTGGCTGTGACCGACGATGCCTTACAGGACATTGTTCGTGAGATTGTATTACCCGAGGGATGTGTGTTGGTTCATACGTCCGGAAGTCAGCCGCTGGAAGTGTTGCGATATGCAGCAACGACACGGATAGGTGTATTATATCCACTCCAGACATTTACCCGGAATGTTGAGGTTGATTTAAACGAAGTACCCTTCTTCGTTGAAGGTGCAAATCCGGAAACTGCAGAGGTGCTGATGGATATAGCCCATGCGCTCAGCGACAACGTTGTGAAGATTACGTCACCCGAGCGGCTGGCATTGCATCTTGCTGCCGTGTTTGCTTCCAACTTTACCAATCACATGCTGTACATGGCACAGGAGATTATGAAGGAGAATAGCCTGAGTTATGATTGGCTGAAACCATTGATCTCCACAATGATCTCCAAAAGTTTGCAGGTGGGACCAGAGAATGCACAGACCGGCCCGGCCCGCCGTGGTGACTTTGAAACGCTCGACCGTCATATGCAATTGCTACAGGACGATGAGCCCGCAGCGGAGCTTTATCGGGTAATAAGTCAGGACATTGTTGATCGCTATCAGTCTGAGGAGGAAGACTAGTGGTCGATATCCAGAGCACCCAGGATTTTGTCCGTGAACGCATAGACATCCCGTGGTGAATTGCATAGTATTACGATCAGCACTTTCTTCTGCGGTATCGAGACATAGTTGGCAATGAAGCCACCCTGCGTTCCCGTATGTCCTACAATCTTGCTGCCGTCGGCAGTCGTCCCGACAAACCACGACCAGCCTATGAAGGGCTGCATCACACCGTCATAAACCTGTGGCGTAAACCATGACCAGTTTGCTGAGAAGCGGCGTATGCCCTTCCAGTTGCGAAATTTTTTGGGCGTACGGGCGTCTTCTACCCGTTCAACTGACAGGAAGGCACCCGTTTGAAGAGCCTTTTCATACTTTGCCAGTTCTTCTACCGAACTCCAGACACCTCCATTGCCGGCAGCAGGGAAAGTAGGCTCTTCACCATAATCGTCCTCAATCCACTTGCCGTGGTTCTTAACATAGCCATGACTGACCCTGTCTTTTGGGTGATCGCCATCCGTTATCGTGCTCGATTCCATGGCTGAAGGCCTGAATATATTGTCGTTAACAAACTTCTGCCATTTCACGCCGCCCACCTGTTCCACTATGAGCGCCAGTCCGTTAAATGCCGGATTGGAATATTGAAACTCCGAGCCGGGCTCGAACAAAAGGGAGTCTGCCTGCTGGATTGGGGCCCAGTTTTCCTGGTCTTTGGCAGTGAGATAAAATACCGTGTCGGCTTCTACGTTGCGAATGTCGGGCAGTCCGGAAGTGTGGGTAAGCAGGTGCTTGATCTTGACCTTTTGGGCAATTGACTTGTTTTTAAAGGTGGGGAAGTACCGAAACAGACTGTCTTCCAATGAAAGTTTACCCTGATCGTGAAGCATGAGAATGGAGCTGGCAACAAATGTCTTGCTGATAGACCCCAGGTTGAATAGCGTATTGGTTGTGACGGGTTCTTTCGTTTCCATGTTCGCCAGTCCGTATCCTTTGGAGAAAATCACGGAGTCGCCATTGATCAGAAGAACAGCCCCGCCCGGTTCCTCCGCGGGAAATTGCTGGCTGAAATAGCGATCGAGTTCAAGCGCAACAGGAGAATTGCGGCTATCCTTTGGGTTACATCCGCAGACCAAAATCATTAAGACGATATACGAAGCACAAGCATATGCAGAATTCCGAATGTCCAGCATGGCAGCAGATGTCAATCCGTAAGTTCATTATTTTTTTGCTTTGCGGGAAGCGTTAACTTCGGGCTTTTCAAACAGTTATATATGGCATTCGATATCACGAAAAGACCTCGGAGAAACAGGAAGAGTGAAGGAATCAGAGCGATGGTGGAGGAGACGCGGGTAACCACAGATGACCTGATCTTTCCCCTGTTCCTGATCGACGGTGTTAAGAAGCAGACCGAAGTCGGTTCGATGCCCGGAATTTTTCGACTGTCTGTCGATTTAATGTTGAAAGAGATTGAAGAATGTCTCAAGCTTGGTATACGGGTCTTCGACGTCTTTCCAGCCGTTGAAGATCAGTGGAAGGACAAGCACGCGACGCGCAGCTATGATTCAGAGTTTTTCTACCTCCGTACGCTCAGAGAAATAAAGAAACAGTTTCCTGAGGCAACGATAATGACGGATGTAGCCATGGACCCTTATAGCTCAGATGGCCACGATGGCCTGGTGCGCGATGGTAAGATCGTTAACGACGACACATTAGAGATCCTCGGAAGAATGGCGCTCGCGCAGGCCGATACTGGAATCGATATTCTCGGACCCTCCGACATGATGGATGGCCGGGTCGGCTATATCCGTGAGTTGCTGGATCAAAATGGATTCTCCGAGGTCTCCATCATGAGCTATACCGCCAAATATGCCAGTGGCTTTTACAATCCTTTCAGGGATGCGCTTGACTCTGCGCCCAAATTTGGTGATAAGAAGACCTATCAGATGAATCCTGCCAACCGCCGTGAGGCTCTCATCGAAGCGGCACTTGATGAACAGGAGGGAGCAGATTTCCTGATGGTCAAGCCTGCCATGGCATATCTGGATATCATTCGTCTGTTAAGGGATAATAGCCATCTTCCTATCGCGGCATATAACGTAAGCGGAGAATATTCGATGATCAAAGCAGCTGCCCTGAAGGGCTGGCTTGATGGTGATCGCGTAATGAAGGAGTCACTGCTCAGCATAAAGAGGGCCGGTGCCGACGTCATTCTGACGTACTTCGCTAAGGAATTTGCGCGCTCCCTCAGGAGTTAAAGAATACATTAGAACATGCAAAGGGCACTCTGGGTCATCGGTTTAATCTTCAAAGTTTGCTGCATCAGCGCACAAACGTTGACCCTGAGTGACGATGGTCGGATCGCTGCCGGCGGCGCTATCATGTACATTCGCGATGAAGCGGATGCTTACACGATCGATAACGTGGCATCTGCGCCTATGCATCCGGTTGATCCTGAATCACTGGCAAACTTTGGCTTTGACCGTACGCCTTACTGGTTTCGGATGCAAATCTCCAATGCATCATCTGTTCCCCAGTGGCTGATGGAGATCAATTTCTCGCCCCTGGACAGAGTAGATTTCTTCATTCAGGACGAAACAGGAGCCTGGACACACAAGATCTCCGGCGACACGTTTCCGATAGAGATCCGCGATGAACTGCATCGTCATCCGGTTTTTGGCTTCAGCTTCCAACAGGGTGAACAAAGAACCATCTACTTGCGGGTACACACAACCTCGTCGGTTCAGGTCCCCATCGTGTTCTGGACCAAAGAAGAATTCTCGCGCGTATCCTCTCATATACAGTGGCTGAACGGCTTGTTCTACGGAGCAATGTTGCTGATGACATTGTATCAGCTGTTCCTTTTTCTCTCCGTGCGCGACCGCATTACGCTGTTCTATGTATTTACATTGATAGCGATGACAAATACGATGTCGTTCTTCCAGGGATATAATTTTCTATACTTTCATCCGAACCATCCCGAGCTGAACGAGTACTTCGCCATCCTGACAGGCCCCTTCTTCATAATATCTTCCACGCTGCTCACGCGGACATTTCTTGACCTCGCACGATTCAACCGTATTCTTGACAGGCTGCTGCTGGCCAACATGTTTATGGATGTGATCGCCATGCTGATGATGCTGATATTCATGCATCGCATATCCTACAAGTATCACCACATCTTCATTCTGAGCCACTGCCTCCTTGCCTGTATATCCGCAGCTTATTGCCTTATGAAGCAATACAAACCTGCGCGCTATTACCTCATGGCCTGGATAGCCCCGTTTCTCGGAGCAGCAACTTTTACTTTGAGTAATCTGGGGATGATGTCTGGCGAGTTGAGCATGAACTATGCTTCAGTAATGATTGGCTGCGTGTTGCAGACGCTCTTCATATCTTTTGCACTCGGCGACAGATGGGCCACGCTTGAAAAGGAAAACCGACTCGCCAAAGAACTTGAGCTGAAGCGCAACCAGGAGGAGAACGAACGGCTGGAGAAGGAAGTAAAGCTTCGAACGAATGAGATTCAGCAGCAAAATCAACAGCTGGAGGAAGTGAACAATGTGAAGGACAAACTGTTTTCAGTTGTATCACACGACATCAAGGGCCCTTTAAGCTCCCTGCATCTAACGCTCAGTCTGGCAAAATCCGGCGCCATCAGTGAAGCGGAGTTTCGGCAAATAGCCACTGAGTTAGATGCAAGGCTCGCACAAACAACCGAGTTTATCGACAACCTGCTGCAGTGGGCCAAACTTCAGATGCATGGCGAGAGCTTTGAACCTGGGTGCCTCGAACTTGTCCACGTTGTCGCAGAGGTAGTGAGACTGCTCGAGCCAGAGTGCAAGCAAAAGAACGTGAGCCTTGTGAATAATCTGAGTGGGTCCCTTGAGGCATATGCAGATATAAATATGGTTCGGTCGGTCCTTCGCAATCTTCTGACAAACGCCACTAAGTTTACGCGCAGCCAGGGCGTTATAACCGTTAGCGCTTATAGTTTAAATAGCAAAATCGTCGTGTCGGTCGCCGATTCTGGTGTCGGTATCCCAAAAAGAAGCATCGACAAGATCTTTACCCTTGCCACTGTCAGTACTGATGGCACCCAAAGAGAAAAGGGTACAGGATTGGGTCTCCTTCTTTGTAAAGAATTCGTCGAGAAGAACGGAGGCAAAATCTGGTTTGAAACCAGGGAAGGAGAGGGGACCACATTCTATTTCTCGTTACCCATGTATGCGGCCGAGATAAGGGCAGCTGGGAATTGACTTACTGATCAAAGAGGCCCGTTGCCTTTGATGCAGGCGGTACCATCTTGAGGTGTTTATATGCGCGTGCTGCAGCTTCACGTCCCCTTGAAGTCCTCTTGAGATAGCCTTCCTGAATCAGAAAGGGTTCATATACTTCTTCAATCGTTTCAGCCTCTTCTCCAACAGCGGTAGCTATTGTTGTAATACCGACAGGACCGCCTTTAAACTTTTCAATAATAGTCAGCAGGATCCGGTTGTCCATGTCATCAAGGCCATCCTGATCAACGTCGAGTGCTTTCAGGGCGAATTGAGCGATAGCCATGGTGATAGTTCCATCACCCTTTATCTGAGCAAAGTCTCTCGTTCTTCTCAACAGATTGTTCGCGATCCGTGGTGTACCACGACTACGGCGTGCGATCTCGTAAGCGGCGTCAGGGTCAATCGGTGTATTGATGATTCCGGCTGACCTTTGGACGATGCGCGTTAGCAGGTCCGCATCATAGTATTCAAGACGGGAATTGATACCGAATCGTGCCCGAAGAGGAGCGGTCAATAAACCAGCGCGTGTAGTGGCTCCGATAAGGGTAAACGGGTTAAGTCCGATCTGTACCGACCTGGCGTTCGGACCTGAATCCAGCATGATGTCGATACGGAAATCCTCCATGGCTGAATACAGATATTCTTCCACAACAGGGTTTAGCCGATGGATTTCATCAATAAAAAGGATGTCATGAGGTTCAAGATTGGTAAGAAGTCCGGCGAGGTCGCTGGGCTTATCAAGTACCGGCCCTGATGTGATCTTGATGTTCGACGCCAGTTCATTGGCGATGATGTGCGACAAGGTTGTTTTCCCGAGGCCGGGAGGTCCATGCAACAGCACGTGATCGAGCGCCTCGCCCCGCTGTTTTGCAGCACTAACAAACACTTTGATGTTCTCGACTACCTTGTGTTGTCCGGTGAAATCATCAAACGATAAAGGACGCAGCGCTTTCTCAAGCTCCTTCTCACTTGAGCCCATGCCTTCATTGTCACCCTTCAGATAGTCTTCGCGCATGCCGAAAAATAGGAAAAAGGAACAACTTTGTCCTGAATTGCAGATACAACAATGTTGCATTTATTCGAAAATGATAACTTTGCCGCCTCGCAATCAAAGTCAGGACGATTTCATGTGCCGCCTGGAATTGAAAAGGCATAACTTATGAATGATGATTACTAAACTACTGGTACTGTTTCTTACGCCGTTGTTGTCAGGAGCGTTGATCTATGTATTGCCGAAAAGCAGGGACACAAATTTTCGCCTGCTATTGGGATTCGCCGGATCCTATCTTTTTGCAATCACAATTATTCATATTCTTCCCGATCTGTATAAATCAGATGTTGGGACAGAGTTTATTGGCCTCGCTGTCCTTACCGGCTTCTTCCTCCAGCAGTTCCTCGAATATTTCACGGCCGGTGTGGAGCATGGGCACATGCATTCCCATAGTCATCACCACGATCACAACCATCACCATCATACACATGTGCATCATCACCAGGCGAACCGCGCATTATCAGCGCTCGTCTTACTCTTTGCTCTGTGTGTTCATGCGTTCCTGGAGGGTGCTATGCTTGCCAAACCGTTTCGTATGAATCCATTCTACAACGTGAATGCAGTATTGCTCGGTATCGCGCTTCATCGCGCGCCGGCAGCGTTCGCGTTGATGACCGTATTGGCACACCAGTTGCATTCGCGCATAAAGGCATTGCCGCATTTGCTGGTATTTGCTTTTGCAGCTCCGGCAGGCTTGTTGCTGAGTACGTATCTGGTTAATTCAGAGATATTGTCGGCAACGGGTCTGGTGTACTTGTACGCGATTGTAAGTGGAAACTTTCTTCACATATCTACTACCATAGTATTTGAGGGAAGTCCGGAGCACCGGTTCGACGCAAAGCGAATGGCCGTTGTTGTGCTTGGCGCTCTCGCAGCGGTTGCAGTTGAGTATATTTTGTAAGGCCATTGCAGCAGATATCGCCACTGCAATAAATCGGTCATGACGGAGATTTCAATTATTTGAACGAAACTATAATAAGGCTATTAACTATACTGAACTCACGCAATGAATCAATATAATGCCATGAGATGCATCGTCGCTTTCCTGTTTCTTATTGCTGCCCATCTTTGCATTGCGCAGGAAATCAGTGACTCTCTAAAGATTGACGGGAATTACCGTTCGTTCCACTTTATGAAGCCGGCGTTTGTAACGAAGGGTGCAAGCCTGGTTTTTGTATTGCACGGCTCCGGTGGAAGTGGACAGGGGCTTATGAAACAAACAAGTAATTTGTTAAACACCACGCGTGACGAGGCTGTGATCTTCGTGTTTGCCGACGGTTACAAACATTACTGGAACGAGTGTCGCAAAGCGGCAAGCTCTCTTGCAAACAAGCTCGATATAAACGAGGGCAAGTTTTTCGGGGAGATGATCTCATATTTTAAGAAGAAGTATGGCATTGATGACTCAAAGGTTTTCTCAGTGGGGACTTCTGGTGGCGGCCATATGAGTTATAAACTGGCACTTACTGAGCCGAAAAGGTTCCGTGCTATTGCCGCCATCATTGCAAATTTACCAGACGATGATAACATGGATTGCACCGAGGCGAAGAAGCCGCTCCCGGTTCTCATCATTAACGGCACAGCAGATCCACTGAACAAGTATGAAGGTGGAATGATGCAATCAGGTACGTTTGTCATGGGTAACGTCAGGTCTACTGATCGGACATTTCATTACTGGGCGAACCTGGCCGGCTATCATGGTGAACCGATGATGACAAAACTTGATGATTCAGACCCTTCTGATGGCAAGACCATCGAACGCTACACGTACAAGGAAAAGGGACATCCGGAGGTGACGCTGCTAAAAGTAATTAACGGCAAACACGATTATCCAAACGACATTGATGTACACGTCGAGGCCTGGAATTTTTTTAAGCGTCAGTTGATGAAGGATTGACCTGTTGCTTTATTATTGCCTTAAATACAGCTCCCTCCCTTTTACATTTTACATTCAGGGTTTTACATTTTGCGGTTAACGTCTCGCAGTTAACATCTTGCAGTTAAACCTTTTGCGGTTAACATCTAGCAGTTAACATCTCGATCAAACCTGTAAACATATTCGACGCCTTCAGTTAAAATCAAGGCGGAACGCTTTACTGCACCAGGGCAGATTTCTCTCAGACGCGTCCCGCCTTGTCCCTCCCTATACTAAATTATTCGCTGCGCAGCGACCTCGCCGGATTTGCATGAGCAGCACGTAGTGCCTGTGTACTAACGATCGACAATGCAAATGCCAGCGCTATAAATCCTGTTAATGGGAATACCCACCATTCAATAGATGTTCTGATTGTATATCTTTCGAGGTACATTGAAAGCAGCCACCACGCCAAAGGCGCCGATGCGAGGAACGAAAGTATTACTAGCTTCGAGAAGTCCTTCGACATAAGTCCCACAAGGCCGGGTACTGTCGCACCAAGCACCTTCCTGATTCCGATTTCTTTCGTACGCTGTTCTGCTGTAAATGCAGCAAGACCAAACAAACCCAGTCCAGTAATTACAATGGTGAGCCCTGCAAACAAACTGGCGAGTTTACTGGTGAGATTGATGTGAGTGAACTTCTTCTGAAACTCAACGTCTGCGAATTTGTATTCAAAGGGGTAAGCCGGAGCATATTTTGCAAACACCTTCTCTACGGCACTCAGACTCTCTGATAAGTTCTCCGTCTTCTTCAACCTCACGGTCATGTTATCGATCCAGGTCTCGTGATAGATCATGAACAGAGGCTTAACCGGGAGGAAAGGGTCATCCATAAGTACATTGTCGACAATGCCAATAAGCTTTCGCTTCTTGCCCCATAGATCAAGTTCTGTTCCGATGGGATCCTTCAGGTTCATGATATCGAGTGCCGCTTTATTCACTATGATAGCAGAACTATCACTTGTGAAATCTTCTGAAAAATCACGACCCTCGAGAATCTTGATTCCCATCGTCCTGGTATAGTCGTATTCAGTGGTGATGGTGGTGAAGATTACACGAACGTCTTCGGGCTTACCTGGCCAGCCAACGAAATTGTTGGAGTTCACTTCAGTGATCGCACTGTTCGAGCGGGTCACGGCCTCTACCACCCCCGTTGCGAGCAGCTCCTGCTTCAGTGGTTTATAATTCTTTCTTATCTCATTATTGTAGTTTACGGCAATGAGGTTCTCCTGCTGGTATCCCAGCTCACGATTCTTAACAAGCTGGATCTGTCGATAGATCACTATAGTTCCAATGATCAGAAGGATAGAAAATCCGAACTGTAATGTCACCAGAACTTTCCTTGGTGTACTTGCACCTTTTCCTACCGAAACTTTTCCTTTGAGCACTTTTACCGGCTCGAACGATGAAAGATAGAATGCCGGATAACTTCCCGATACAATGCCCGTCAGCAAAACGATCCCTATTGATGCCATCCAGAATTTCGACGACGCATACGGTATGACGAGTGACTTTTCAACAAGTTGATTATAGTAAGGCAAAAGCAATTGTGCTGCGAGCACTGCGATAGCAAATGCAAGGAAAGCTATCATAGTAGATTCGCCAATGAACTGAGCGATCAGTTCAGCGCGCCGCGACCCGACACTCTTTCTGATTCCCACTTCACGTGCCCTGCGTTCAGAACGCGCCGTCGCCAGGTTCATGAAGTTAATGCAGGCAATAACAATGATGAACACGGCAATGACGGTGAACATCTGCACGTAGTCGTTAAGTCCACCTGCCTCGATGCCGTTTTCAAAATTTGAGAACAACCTCCATCGAAGCATTGGATAGAGAAAGAATGCCTGCTTCATTTCTTTTTCACCATGCTCGGCGAGGAGTCCTTTAATGGACTTCTCAGCATCATCGGCATTCTTTGGATCGTCAAGTTCTACAAACACCTGGAAAGAGTAATTGCCCCAGTTGGTTTGGTTCTCTTTTACCCAGGGATTGTTTACTTCTCTGTATTTCCATGGAATGAGGACATCAAACTGAAAGGTCGAGTTCTTCGGCACATCTTTAAACACACCGCTTACCTTGACATCCTTTTCATTATCGAGATGAATTATTTTATCAATGGGATCTTCCTCGCCAAACAACGCCCGTGCAGTTGACTCAGAGATTACGATCACTGAAGGATCGTTGAGTACCTGTGTCGAATTTCCTTTTAACAGGGGAAATTCAAACATATTAAGAAACTCATCACTCACGTAGTAACCTCGTTTGGTGATTCTCTTTTGTTCGTTATCGACGGACAACAAATGATCATATCCCCAATCAGCAACAGCTGCTCGTTTGATGTGGTTGTTGGCAGGTTTCATAGCCTCGTGCGTGGGCAGGGGTACTGAAGTCCAGGCATGTTTCTTTCCATCGAACTCGGCGTTTGCCCAAACCTGATAAAGGCGATCCGCCTTTGGAAGGAACTTGTCGTATGTCACTTCATCAACTACCCATAACAGGATCAAAATGCTACAGGTGATTCCTATTGAAAGTCCAGCAATGTTGATGAAGGAGTAAAATCCGTTCTTAAACAGATTGCGGAAAGTGATGATGAAGTAATTCCTGAACATGATTGATACGTCAAATAATTGAATCCGATGTGTATACCTCGCGTTTTGCAGATGGTTTCAGAATACCAGGCGCTTTTCTTCTTTAGACTAGTGAAAAATGAAAAGGTTGCAGCTGTGGATTGAAATACTGCTGGCCTGCTAGTGGCTCTGCAATCAGAATGGAGGGGTATTATATAGAGGATTCGATCGAATGGCGGGATCGAACTAAGAGAATCAGCGAAACGTAACTACTTAAGCTGAAGGTCGATGAGAAAATTATCAGCCAATCCAGAAAAGAATGAAGATGAGTCGAGTCGCCGTCCCCATCGGGACAAACGAAATATCAAAGGCTTGTGCTTTTGGAATTTCGCCTCCAGAGCGACAGGTGGCGTTAATAGCCCAACGGGTATCTTCCGCACTACCTTGAAGCGGCCTTCAGACCACCTGGCAATTTGTGCGGGATTATAATACCATGACTTAAAAGAGACGCCACCCAGTTGAACAACAGACTCGCGGCTGGTATTTCGCCTGAATGCATGCCGAAAACGCAATCGCATCATAAAATACAAGCTTTCCCACAAACAGAACTTTGGGGTAACAACAGCTATAAAGCGCCCGCCTGGTGCAAGTATCGAAGGAAGATTATGAATGAGTCTCTTGACGGCCTCCGGGTGCAGACAGTTCAGTCCTCCAAAGTTTGCAAAAACGAGATCGAATTTTTTATCAAACACCGTTTCATCAAAGCTCTCCGGATCAAGGAACTGCGAGCTGATGCGGTTTTGCATTGAATATTGATTGGCCCGAACCGTAGTCACTTTAAGCATTTCTTCCGAAATGTCCGTGGCAACCAGGTTTACACCCCTTTCGCTAAAGATCATAGCATCTTCGTTGGCGCCGCAGTTGAGTTCAAGAATTTCCAAACCCCTGAATTGCGGAGTCACGCGCTGCAAATAACGCCACACCTGCTTTCGCTGCAGTTGACCGATCACACTCTTTGTTAAGAGCGAATCATAGCTTGCGATATGGTCAAACGGCACTCCCAAAGGCAATGCTGACTAAGTTGTTCTACTATTTACGATAATAACCATTGCCACGGCCAACCGCATGCAGGAATTTTCTGCATCAATTCTTGCAGCGTCAGATGGCAGGAAGGGAAGGGCTCGGTTTGTAGAACGAATATAATCAAATGGGAAGTTTGGGTCATTCAATCCTGTGACAATTTTTCCTGATTATGTGTGGAATGGCTAAAAGTGTTTTCGCACACAATTGAAATTGACGAAAAAAGAGATGAATTTTAGCGCGATCGTTTGTAATAAAAAAACCAACCAGGAAGACATCGTCGCATGAATCTTATTCAATCCAATCAGGACTACCTGCAACAGTACAAGAACAGTGTCGAAGATCCCGAGAAATTCTGGGATGAAGTGGCCCGGGATTTCGTATGGAAAAAGAAATGGAACAAGGTCCTCGAATGGGATTTCGCCAAGCCTTCAGTGAAATGGTTCGTTGGCGGAAAACTGAATATCACGGAAAACTGTCTTGATCGACACCTGAAAGAGCGTGGTGATCAACGCGCTATCATCTGGGAACCTAGCGATCCGAAGGATGCTCCAAAGTCCATTACCTATAAGGAGCTGCACGAGCAGGTTTGCAAAGTCGCCAACATGCTGAAGAATCTTGGAGTTAAAAAAGGTGACCGTGTTTGCATTTATATGCCCATGATTCCCGAGCTGGCCTATGCTGTTCTGGCGTGCGCCCGCATCGGAGCCGTTCACTCGGTGGTGTTCGCCGGCTTTTCCTCCGGATCTCTCGTCGACAGAATTACAGACTCAGGTTGCTCCGCTGTACTTACCACAGATGGCGCATCCCGTGGAGGCAAGCGAATTGATTTGAAGAAAATCGTTGACGATGCATTACCAAAATGTCCGACTGTAAAATCTGTCGTAGTGTTTGATTGCATTCATTCCAAGCCACCTATGCAGGAGGGGCGCGATTACTGGTGGCATGATGTTGTGAACAGTGCACCTTCTGTATGTCCTGCCGAGGAAATGGATTCAGAAGACTTGTTGTTTATTCTTTATACATCCGGCTCAACAGGTAAACCTAAGGGTATGGTTCACACCTGTGGAGGTTACATGGTGTATATCAACTATACCTTCCGTACAGCGTTTCAATATAAAGAAGGAGAGGTATTCTGGTGTACAGCTGATTTGGGCTGGATCACGGGACACTCTTATATATTGTATGGTCCTCTTTCCGCGGGTGCTACCACAGTGATATTTGAAGGAATTCCCTCCTGGCCCGACATGGGAAGGTTCTGGCAGGCTATCGAGCGCCACAAGGTGAATATCTTCTACACGGCGCCTACCGCGATACGATCGCTCCAACTGGCACCGTTAAGCTTTGTTGAAAAATGCGACCTGTCGTCACTGCGTGTACTCGGGTCCGTTGGCGAGCCAATCAACGAGGAAGCGTGGCATTGGTACGACGAGAACATTGGAAAAAAGAACTGTCCGATCATCGACACCTGGTGGCAGACCGAAACCGGCGGGTTCATGATTACGCCAATCGCTGACGTTACGAAGCTTAAACCGGCGCATGCAACTCTTCCCCTACCAGGGGTACAGCCTGCCGTCATGGACGAAAATGGCAAAGAGCTTACAGATAACGGAGTTGAAGGACGGCTCACTATCAAATTCCCCTGGCCTTCGATGGCGCGCACTATTTATGGTGATCATCAAAGATTCAGAGACACCTACTTCTCGACATTCCCCGGAAAGTATTTTACCGGCGACGGCTGTAAGCGCGACGATGAAGGCTACTATCGGATAACGGGACGGGTAGACGACATCATCATCGTTTCAGGTCACAACATGGGAACCGCAGAAGTGGAAAGCGCCATCGACGAGCACCCTTCCGTTGTCGAAACGGCAGTAGTTGGTTACCCGCACGATATAAAAGGACAGGGCATCTATGCGTTTGTGATTTGCCATCAGAAACCTGACAATGATGAAGGGCTGAGAGGTGAGATCAGGGAAACCGTAGCAAAGATCATTGGTCCCATTGCAAAGCCTGATAAGATTCAATTCGTAAGCGGCCTTCCCAAAACACGCTCGGGTAAAATCATGCGCCGTATCCTAAGAAAAGTTGCCGAGGGCGAGTTATCCAACATGGGCGACACAAGCACGCTGACAGACCCGGCGGTGGTGGAAGAAATCGTGAAGGGAAAACTCTGAAATTAAGAATTAAGAATTAAGAGTTAAGAATTAGCCTCCACGACCTCCGGTCGTGCCATGCAATCAGCCGACAGGCTGGCGGCTAATTCTTAACTCTTAATTCTTAATTCTTAATTCCCCTCTGGCGCACGATCTCATACATCGCCACAGCAGCAGCGACTGATACATTAAGAGACCCTATCTTTCCCTTCAATGGAATCTTTGCCAGGTCATCGGCCTCACGGAGAATGGCATCACTTATACCATCTTCTTCGGAACCAACGACGAGTGCCACCGGCCCGATGAGGCTGAATTGATACAAATCTTTGTCCGTTTTTTCTGTGCATGCAACGATACGGATACCGCTTTCCTGGAGAAGGCGGATCGTTTTCTTCAAATCCTTTTCGCGGCACACGGGTACATAGTTCAGCGCGCCTGCAGACGTCTTCATGGCGTCCGCAGTAATAGGTGCACTTCCCTTATCAGGAATAATTATCCCATCAACGCCGGCACATTCCGCTGTACGAACTACCGCGCCGAAATTGCGTACGTCAGTGACGCGGTCAAGCATAATAAAGAAAGGCTCCCGGCCCTCTTCATAAGCCTGGGCGATAAGATTCTCAACAGAAGCAAATGATACAGGCGACAGCATGCAGATCACTCCCTGGTGATTCTTGGAGGATATCCGCTTGAGACGTTCTGCAGGAACAGATTGGATTGAAATATTTCTTTCACGGGCAACATTGAACAACTCGCGAACGAGCTCATTGGATAGTCCGGTCTGAACCATCACCTTGTCAATATCTTTTCCCGCCAGGATTGCTTCGATCACCGCGCGTGTCCCGTAAATCATTCCCGGTCCTGCCATAACGAAATTCTATTTTATTAATGCGTCTATCGCCTTTGCAAGCTTGTGGTCTTTGTCTGTAACCACATCACCTGCATCGTGCGTACTGAGTTCGAATGCTACTGTGTTATAAGTGTTTGTCCACGTCGGGTGGTGATCTGCCTTCTCTGCAATAAGTGCCACCCTTGTCATGAACGCGAAGGCTTCGCTGAAATCTTTAAAGCGGAAGGTCTTCTTCAACCGGTTGTCTTCAGTTTTCCATTCCATGTGAGATTCGTTTTAGTGTAACAAAGCGATCTTTTTCACAGGGCAAGTTCTGAATCTTATGCCCCATATACCTTACTCCAATTTTCTAATGGCAACGCCACTTCATCGAAGTCGACTCAAGATACGATTATGTTGATTGCTAAAGCGCCACTATGCCCTCAATCAGGGCCGCCTTTTTGTAAATTTCGACAACAGCCTCGCTGGACTGCATCATCAATTGCACGGTCACACTGATATAATTGCCTTGTTTGGAGTTTCTTTCTGAAGCCTGATGATAGGGGAACAGTTCTTTTACTTCACCCTCTTTCCCCTTAGGCACAATAAACTTGTACGTGTACAGAGCTGGCCACGCATAATGTTCATCAAGCTTTTGCCGAAAAGATTCTATCCAGTTTTCGTCCATCTCAAAACGACGACGCCCCTCACCGATGATTCCGTGAGAGGCGTCGCGGTAATTTTTACTTCTATTAATAGAACTTGTAGCGCTTATCTACAATGTTCGAATTTTCTTTAATCGCCTCAGAAATGCCAATCGAGTTTCTGTTGATGGCAGTCTGCTCAAGCTGGTTCTTGTACGCACTGTAGTCTGCAGCTGCAGGAGCGATAGTCTTGTTTTGCATCTCAACGATCACAACACCATTTTCTCCAGCAACGGGAGCAGAGCGCTTGCCGCTTTCCAATGAGAAGGCGGTACCAACTGCCAACGGATCAAATCCAACAGTAGGCAGGGAGTTGCCGCTGAGTTTCAGGTCGCTGCTTGTGTATACGTTGGCGTCTGATCCGAAAGCGGCAGCCACTTCCTCAAGTGTGCCTTTAGCAGCAGAGAGCTTTTCAGTAATTGCTTTCGCTTTTGCCTGGTTTCTTACTGCAGGGGTGATCTCAGCTTTTACAGTTTCGAGAGGCTTGTAGCCTTTACTGATCTTCGAAGTCATAACAGCCACAACGTTTTGTTCGTCAAGGTTAAATACTTCAGAAACATCATCTTTGGATGCATCGCGGAACAACCACATCACAACAGGACGAGCCTCGCCAAGCGTTCCAATGCGGCGGTCACCAGCGAGAATATTGCGGGCATCCTGTACAAGATATCCTTGCTCCTTGGCTTTGCTTTCAAAATCAGCCTGACCGGAAAGTCCATGAGCAAAGTTTTCTGCAAGGCGATAGGCTTCATTGATGGTAGCGTCGCTTGCTACTATCTCACGTTCTACGATAGCGAGGTCATAAGCAATATTACTTTTCACATCGGTCACGGAGATAACATGATAACCGAAGTCAGTCTCCACTGGAGTTGGCAGCAAGCCAGGGCGGGTTGCTCCAAACACGGCATCCTGGAAAGGCTTCACCATCTGTCCTGAGCTGAACCATCCCAGATCACCACCTCTTGAAGCGGTTCCGTCTGTACCGAATTCGCGAGCCTGCGCTCCGAAATCAGCACCACCACGAATGTCCTTTATGATCTTTTCAGCCTTCGCTTTTGCCTCTGCTTTAGCAGCAGGAGTTGCATCGGCCCACTTAATGAGGATATGCTTGGCACGGGCTGTTGAAATCGTGTCGGTAGTTATCTTCGATACTTTTACAACTTTGTAAACGCCTCCGTCGAGAACGGGACCAAATACCTTGCCCTGCTTCAGGCTGTCCTGAGGGATAAAGGCAGGAACCGTTCCGCGGTTGTATCGTCCATAAGCCATTTGACCATCAGAATGCGAGCTCGCATAGGCTGAGTCTTCCTGAGTTGTTCGCAGTTCGGCAAGAGCTCTGTCCAGTTCATCCTGAACTACTACTGAATCTTCGTGAGACGCTTCGATCGGGAAGGAAACATACTTCAAATCGCGACTTTCCTCAGTCTTAAACCGCTCTTTGTGTTTGTCATAATAAGCCTTGATCTCAGAGTCCGATACGTTCGCAACAGAGTCGCTCACTGCATAGTAGGGTACGTAAAGGTATTTCACCTCAGCTACGTCCGATTGAAGATGGTATTCGCGCTCAGCCTCAGCCTTTGTTACATAAGCTGTCTTGAGGAGAAGATTTTCGTATTTAATGCGTTCACGGCCCGGACCCAGATCGCGGTAGAACAGCTCCCAGCGGATACGTGGTTCAGAGTTCTCAGGCATTGTTCTTACCTGTTGCAGATAGCTAACAACGCGGTTAGGGTCGAATTGGCCAGTTTCAGGGTTGGTAAAAGCCTGACGGACGCTTTCGTCCACGTTCTTTCCTTGAACCATATCCCAAACTTCATCACCAGTAACCTCTACACCTACTTTGCCATATTGCGACTGAATAGCGTGACGGGCGATCAACAAATCCCAGGCTTGCTGGCGAAGTGCCGGCATTTCGCGATCGCCAGGCTGACGACCGAATTGCAGTGCATAGTTGCTTTCCCTTTCACGGATGGCCGATTGAAACTCGTCAATGGAGATTTCGCGACCGCCGATTTCGCCGACGCTCTTCTGTCCCCAGTTCAAAATCGAGGAATTCCCGCTAAAAAGGTCTCCCACGATAAATGCTGCAATTGCCACAAAGACGAAGACCACGACCCACGTTCCCATCTTGTTGCGCAAAGTTCCAATCAATGCCATATTCTGATTTTTAAAGAGCCGCAAATTTAACCGGTTCTTGCTATAAGAAAAATAGGCTGACGAAAAAAGCCGACGACCTGAAAGTACATGAAAATGAATGGGTTGGCCCTAGCCCTGAGCCATTCCGCCAACGATGACGACAACTTGTTCGATGCGGTTCCTCCCGATGGCGCGGATGGTAAAAGTAAACGGAGGAATTTCCACGACCTGTCCTGCTCTTGGAAAATCGTCGGTATGGGCCAAAATCAACCCTCCAAGGGTCTCGTATTCGCCAGCCGGAAGGTGCCAGCCGTAACTTTCGTTGAGATGGTCGACCTCGAGGCGGGCACTGAGCAGGTAGGTGTCGGGCCCGATCCGCTGCTCCACGAGGTCATCGGCCATATCGTGTTCGTCATCGACTTTTCCAAAGATCTCTTCGATGATGTCTTCCATACTTACCACGCCCGAAGTGCCTCCAAATTCATCAATCACCACGGCAAGATTTTTCTTTTCCCGAATGAAGCGGATCATGAGATCATTCGCCGAGTTGTTCTCTGCCGATATGATGATTGGCGTTAAAACTTCCCTGATCTCCTGCGGCTTTCGGAACATCGATGACGAATGACAAAATCCGACAATATCATCAAGGTCCTGTTTGTAGACCAGCACTTTCGAATGCCCGCTTTCAATGAACGTTTCCCGAAGTTTCTCAATCGGTGCATTGAGTTCTATAGCAGTGATCTCTGTTCGGGGTACCATGCAGTCCCGGATCTTCACGGTCTTGAACGCAAGTGCATTGTGTACGATCTTACTGTCGAAAAAGGGCGAAGGGTCTTCTGAAGAACTGGCTATCAGTGGACTAGCCGGCGTACCGAGGAAGGGTTTTGTTTCATCATGCCGGCTGCCCAGAAGCCTCACGTTGATGTATCGCGAAACCATAAGAAACGGCCAGGTGAGCGGCAGGCATAGGATGAAGCAGATGAAAAACGGTACGGCTATGCGCGAAAGGATGACATTGGGATCAAAGATCCTCATCATCCTCGGAGCAACAACCACAGCAAGTACAAGAAGAATCGCAGCCATTAAAGACTGTAATGCAAACACTCCGAGCCGTCCGGCATGCGTGGTAACCGAAAACAGAGGTGTAGTTAAAATGCACAATGTTGCTGTAAACACAACCAGCGATACCGTTACACCAACCAAAGTCGTTCCGAGCACCCATAGTTGACGCTTGGCAAAGATGCCGAGAATTCTTCCGGTCCGGCTACCCAGCCGGCTCTCCAGTTCAAGTTGTAGTTTATTAGCAGCCTGATAGCTGTAATCTGCCAGCGCAAGAAAGGAGGCGAACAGTAGCGAGCCCACCAGGAGGCCAATCAAAAGCAGGCTCATGTTTGTTTTTTCTTCCGCAGTACGAAGAGGAAGTACAACGCAATCGAGAGCATGATGGCCCAGTAGGCATCCTGAATTCCCAGGGTCATGGTAAGATGTATTCCAATGATGGTGAATACAACGGCGAGCGACAGTATTAAAATGTCCGGCAGTTTCATGAAAGCCTAAAGGTAATGAAAAGCAGGCTTTCTATTCCTGTATCTCCATATCGCCAGAAGGGCGGGTAATCACATACTCGCTGAGATCTTCGTTGGCAGTGAGGCCTTCACCGTAGAGAACGTCGCCATCCTGCCGGATCGTGACAAATTTCTCCGTGTAGATCTTTTGATCTTTGGGTTTCCAAAACAACTCTTCAGTATTCAATTGCTGTTGCTTCTCCAGGTTCTTCAGTTCCACATTGCCTCTTCCACGCCAGTGCTCTTCGCTCTTGAAAAAGTAGGCATGGTTTGCCCGGAGCGTTGCATACACTTTCCCGTTCTCGTTAAACATCTCGATGAACACACCCTTGGGAAATTCACGATCGCCGTTTTGAAATTCGTAGAGGAGTGGCGCCGTCATCCTGATTTTTACGCGTTCCTTTTCGCTAAAAAACAACTCGACATTTTCTGCTTCACTCAGCGGACCTTTGTATTCAACAGGCTCCTTGTTCTCCGGGTTATTACATGCGAAGACAAGACTGGCGGCAAGGCTCACCAATGTGAAGGACAACACGCGTTTAAAGCGAAGTGATAACATGAACGGTCTCATCTGTGCGCTAAAGTTACTCAGTTTTTGGATCGTATAGTTGTTGTCTCCTGTATCCAGCATTCGACGCTGACTTCCTGACCTGCGGAATAACCCCATTGTTTGAGCTGGTCTTTTGTAGGAAATCGTTCGCGGGCCTTGGAAATCTTTTGACCATTGCCAGCTCTCTGGTAGTAGTCCGCAGCAAGCATATACACCAGGAGTGGCGTGATCTTCTCATTCCCGATGCAGGAGTTTTCGCTGTTGAAGTAAAGATCACCGATGCGCTCGAAACCTTCCTTATTGTTTTTGTCTGCTTCGATCGCGCGTCTGAACGTTGCTCTTGCCTTTAGCTTATCACTTCGAGCTTCGATCTGACCGACCAGCAGTAACATCTCACTTTTGTCGGTACCGGTGGGTGCCAGGGTCGCTGCTTCTGAGAGATAATATCTGGCCTGCGAATAATTCTTCTTGGAGTAGTAACGAATTCCAATGCTTTTCGCGAGTGTAAAATCAGGTTTATCCTGCCCTATGTAAATGCGTTCTGCTGCCTGCAGCCACAACGGGTCGTCTATGCACTGACTCTGAAGCATAAGGCTGATGATTCTTCGTGCCAGCATGAGGTCGTCCGGGTATTCGCGAAACCGCGGCCCGAGTGTCTTGGTCACGAACTGACAATCGACCACGACCATGCTGAAGAGGATTGCGTCAATGTCATCCATTAACCGCATGACAGGTTCTTCCTGTTGCTTCAGCTTCCGTACGTGGGCCCTCTTAAGTTCAGCGATACGCATTGCTCTGTTGTAATACAGGAGTACGTCCTTGTCTTTTAGTTTTTCATATTTCCTGAACTCCACTCTAACGGATTCCATATACGCAAGCAGAATGCGTTCAGAGGTAATCTCTCCATCCTTTCGTATGATGCTATCTAATTCCTTGCGTACCAGCTCTGGCTTTGAGGCGACAAAGTGCCGGTACAATGCGAGTGCACGGGCATCGTCGACATCGAAAGCCTTCCCACAATGACGAACACGGAGGTCGTAAAATCTGTAAATGGAATCGAGATACATCCTTTTAACTGTCTCGTTCCGCTCACGGTCTAGCAGTTCGCCATATATGCGCTCAGCATCGATGTAAAGATTTGTATCTGCCCGGGGTGCGTTTCGGGCTAACCATGTCAGAGCACGGGTTGCATTTCGGTAATCTTTACCAGTTCGGGTGGTTTGGAGCCGGGCGATTTCCAGTTTTGCCTGTTGTGCGACCGCGGTGTCCGTCGGCCATACAATTTCCTGGCACTGCGCCGCGCATAACTGAGCTGCCAGTACGAGCACAAAGGCTTTCGAAAGATGCTGGATAAAGTTCACGGCATTCATCAGTCGAATATCATCCATGGTTAGCGACAACCAAAAATTGCAAAGTTGTCGTTGATGATTTGTCGCAGCCCGATCAAGCTATCGTGGATTCCAACATCGGTCGCCAGCTAGAGGTTCTCGCTAAGCGTATCGATCAATCGAACTTACGCTTGATAAACCACTGGTCGTTGAAGGTGATTCCGAAGAAGATTCTGAAATAAGTTTCCTCCAGAACATTCACAGATTTGTCTCCACGCTTTCCAAACTGCGCGGCCAGGTCAACACTTGATCGGCCAGCCGGGAGCGAAAGACCAAGATTTATGCCATAGTCCTTAACGCGGGCTGAATTGGCATAGTAAGGATACTCCTGGTAGGCCAAGCCTGCTCTGAAAGTGATGCGTTTCAAATAGTTTTCCAGTGCATATGGATCGGCTGTGAACTCGCCACCCAAAGCAGCGCGCCATGATTCAACAAGTCCTTCATCGTCGGAGCTGACGCTGGTGAAGCTGCTCCAGTCCTGATAGAAAAATTCAGTGCTCACATTCCACCGGCTGCCGCGAGCATATGAAATGCCGAACGTATAGGATTCCGGAAGATGTACTTTGCCGTCGCTGGTATTGATCTGATAAGTCTCAAGCGTGTCGCCTGCCAGTGAGGTTCGGCTGATCAGGTTATTGACTTTTGCCTTATAGTCCGACGCGAGCGTATAAACAGCTCCAAAACTCAGGCGACGATCTTTCCGTTTCCCCAGTGAATCGATACTGTATGAAACACCAAGTCCAAAATTGAAGCCGTGGACATTCTTCTTGTTTTCGATGTTCACCAGATACGGATCACCCTGATTAGGCTGGGTGGTCAGTACGTTGGTGTAGACATTTGATATAGGTCCAAACATGTAAGAAGCGCGCAGACCGACACTCAAGTCCTTCGTAATACGGACCCCATTTGACCAGTACACCTGGGTTAGTCCACCCGTTCCAGTTTCCCGCGTTACCAGGGTGTCGACAATTCCACCCTCCGGATCGTGTGCATAGTCCTGGTACTGAAACTTGAAGTCGACATTTGTGTATGGCATCAGGCCGAAGCTGGTTGTCCACTTCATGGGCTTGATGGGAAATGCCATCGCGATATAATTGAGATTGCCACCGGAATTCTTTTCATTAGTCGTATCGCCCTGAATCCGACGCGATTCTCCAACCGCGCCGACCTGGAAGACGGACATATTATTGAATACCAGCAGAGCCGGGTTCTGATTGTTGATATACCAGTATTGAGGCTGGGCTACACCGGTTCCGGTTCCCTGATTATGAATCAGTCCGTTGCCATAGAATTCACCAAGACCATAGGTTGTAAATGGAGACGGCGCCGCCTGACCCCACGATTTTGCTGCGGACAAAACAACAGCAACCACCAAAAACCACTTCTTAAGACCGCGCATTATGTATCAGAATGCTGTTTAAACCGCTGAGTACCAATTCAGGGACCGCAAATATGGGTGCTTTAAGTCTGTTTTCAAAAAAGGGCACGTCACCTCCGGTCAAAATCACTTTCAGATCGGGGAATAGGGATCGATATTGCGAGACGATTCCGTCGATTTCTGCGACCAAACCATTTTCCACACCACTTTGAATGCAGGATTCCGTGCTGTCGCCTATCAAAGGAGAATTTCCTTTTGGTTCGACCTGAGGGAGCCTTTTCGTAAACGTGTGTACAGCCTGAAATCGCATCCTCAGGCCCGGCGAAATGGCGCCGCCAAGAAAATTTCCACCGCTATCAAGAAAATCAAATGTGATGCAGGTGCCTGCATCAATGACCAGCGCAGACGTCTTTGGAAACAATGCCTGTGCGCCGCAAACGCCCGCCAGACGATCGACGCCCAGTGTTTTTGGAGTTGAATATCGGTTTTCTATCGGCAGTGGCAGGCTTGATGTCAAAATGAAGCGCTTTTTTATGTGTACACCCCACGATGCAACTTCAGCAGCATCCTGGGAGACCGAACTAATGATGAGACAATCGCCCGAAAAGTTTTGAAGGAAGGGTCTAAGCTGTTCCGGAGAGGTGAAAATTTTTCGTTCCACAAGTTCGTGGCCGTCGAACACTCCGACCTTGGCCGAAGAGTTTCCGTAGTCAATCGCTATGTTCATGAGCGACGCAAGGTAGTGCTTTAAGAACTGCGACGGCGTTTGGGCTCAGAATGAATTCTCAGCCAGCTAATTGTCCACTCTTGCCTGCTCGACGGATGGCTTCACAACCGTACTTAGATATAGGTATCCGGCAATTCCCGCAATAGTGGATGAGAGGGCAATAACAATCTTCGATTGATCGATTACTGACTGGTCACTGAATGCCAGTAAGGTAATAAAGATCGACATCGTGAATCCAATGCCGCCCAGCATGCCGGCGCCAACAATGTGCTTCCAATTGATGTCCGATGGGAGACGAGTGAATTTTAATGCAGTCGAAACATAGGAGAAGAGAGAAATGCCTAATGGTTTTCCAATGACAAGGCCCACAAAGATTCCAATGCTGTTGGGATCCGCTAATCGGCTGACCCAACCATCTGGAAGCGCAACACTCGTGTTCGCGAGGGCAAACAATGGAAGGATCAAAAAGGGAACAGGGCGATGTAAAAATCTTTGCAGAATGTATGATGTGGATTTCGGATCACCGTTCTGAAAGGGCATGGCAAACGCCAGCAATACTCCGGAGATGGTGGCATGAACTCCCGAGTGAAGCATGAACCACCACATGATTACACCACCAATAAGATACGGAATCATGCTACGCACCTTCATCCGGTTAAAGACAAGCAATACACCGAACGTTGAAAGGGAAATGATAAGGTTAGTCCACTGAAGAGAATCGGTATAGAACAAGGCGATGACAAGAATGGCACCCAGATCGTCTATGACAGCAAGCGCTGTGAGAAAAACTTTAAGTGAAAGGGGCACACGTTTTCCAACCAGTGACAGGCCTGCTAAAGCAAACGCGATGTCCGTTGCCATGGGAATGCCGGCGCCACTTTGTGTTGGTGTTCCATAGTTAAATGCAAGATGCAATGCCGCGGGAACAATCATTCCGCCACAGGCTGCAACTACAGGTAACATTGCCTTGTTTAACGTTGACAATTCCCCAACGTAGATTTCGCGTTCCAGCTCAAGTCCTACGAGGAGAAAGAAGATGGTCATCAGGCCATCGTTGATCCAGTGTGAGAAGTGGTGGCCCCCGATCTCATAATTCCAAATGGAAGAGTACGCATGCTGCAGCGGGGAATTAGCCAGGATCAACGAGGCCAACGTACAGCCTATGAGTACCAGACCAGCTGACCGTTCATTTTCAAAGAAGTCGTCGAATAGCCTGGTTGCACGCATGAGTAAAAATGTATAGAAATCCGGTCAAATCGAATCGCTGCCTTACAAGAATATAGAATTGAGATCGGGAAGGCAAGGAGCAAAATGCAAACGGGGAATGTATGCCATTCCCCGTTGGTTCCCCATAATCCAGAACCGCTGACCGACTCTGAATGTATATCTGTTAGCCGCTGTTATCTGAGGTCAAAGAGACCTTCGTTGAGCGCATTGAGGGCTTTGTCTTTGTATGACTTGTCTACCAGAATAGAAACGTTATTCGCGCTGCCTCCGCAGGATACCATGCGAATAGGAATTTCTCCCAGTGAATCGAATACTTTTTTCAGCATAGCCTTTTGCTCAGTTATCTTTTGGCCTACGATGCAGATGATCGTCTGGTCTTTATCGACACTGATGATTCCGAACTTTTTCAGGTCGGTTTCAATATCTGCAAGACGGCTGTTGTTGTCGATCGTGAGAGACACTGCAACTTCAGCAGTAGTAACCATGTCGATCGGCGTCTTGTGATTCTCGAATACTTCGAAAACTCGACGGAGAAATCCATATGCCATCAGCATGCGTGATGACCGGATATTGATTGCCGTGATGCCATCCTTGGCGGCAATAGCTTTAAAGCTGCCCTCAGAGCCCTTGCTGGTGATGATTGTGCCTGGAGCTTTTTCATCCATCGTGTTCTTGAGGCGAACAGGAATGTTATACTTCTGGGCAGGTACAATGGTAGAAGGGTGAAGAATCTTCGCTCCGAAATAGGCAAGTTCTGACGCCTCATCGAAGGTGAGCTCTGAAATGGGAACAGTCTTCTTAACGATGCGCGGATCATTGTTGTGCATGCCATCGATGTCCGTCCAGATTTGCACTTCTTCAGCACGTATAGCCGCACCGATGAGCGACGCAGTATAGTCGCTTCCGCCACGTTTCAGGTTGTCGATTTCGTTACGGTGATTGCGACAGATGTAACCCTGAGAAATGATGATATCCACGTGCTGAAGTGATGTCAGCAACGGCTTAAGACGCTCTGATATTTTATCGAGCTCCGGCTCATCGTTCTCATCGATCGACATGAAGTAAAGTGCAGGCAGCAAACGCGCACTGATCTTACGCTCGAGCAAATGCTGATAGAATAGCTCTGTTGAGATAAGCTCGCCCTGTGCAAGGAGTTCGCGATAGCTCTTGTTGTCAAACTGACCTGCAGCCAGTAGCCTGATCAATATGAAGAACCGGCTAACGATCTCCTGACCGATTGCCTGGAATGATTCACTGGTGTAGAGTTCTTTAATGAAGGCCTCGTAGTGTTTCTCCAGCCTGGCGATTTCTTCTTCTGCTTTGGCATGTTGACCAACGAGCAAATGATCACCAATGGCGACCAACGTGTTGGTTGTGCCCGACAGAGCTGAGAGTATTACAATCTTTTTGCCGGGTGTACCTAACACAAGTTCGGCAATCTTTTTCATCCGCTCGGGTTTACCGACGGAGGTTCCTCCAAATTTCAGAACGACCATACAATGGGTGATTTTAATAAGCGGGCAAAGATAAAATCCAATTGACAATTGACAATTGACAATTGATAATTATTGAGCCCCTGTCGGGGCTTTTGGTTGTTCTTACCTGACGAATGTATGCTTGGTTGGAATCCCTTTTTGATTGGCTAAGCTCATTGGTAAGCGCAGGTGGCCGCGATGCTCATTGGTGCCTTTGATACTTCAAGTTGGAGACTATAACGTTTCTCAGTGGATCTTTCAGGCATGTTTGTGAAACTACCGAAGAAGCTGCATGCGGAGTCGGGACCTGCGTGCTTCATCATCTACAGTGGCGCGGTAACGAACGGCGACTCCCAGATGTGTGCCGAAGCGAAGTAAGAAAAAAAAGGGGGCTGCTAGCCCCCTCCAAAAATTATCAATTGTCAATTATCAATTGTCAATTATCAATTGTATGTTAGTACGCTCCGTCTCCCCTTCCTCCCTGGAGAACGGCCGCATGCTTTTCATAATTCGCTTCAATCTTAGCTGCCAATTCTGACTCGCCATACTGGTGAAGTACGCGTTGCAGTTCGCCGAGGATTACGACGTTCACCTGCAGCTCACGTCCAAGATCGCGCTTGCGGATATAGTATGAAGCAAGCTCGTCTGAACGACGGGCCATCGTGTTGGCAATCTCCATTGCTTTCTCCTTCTCGCCAACCTCAAGCAGCATCTCGACGGTCTGCGCGTTAGTATAATCATATGGTACAGATGCATCCGGCATCTTTGCCATGGAGTAAAGTAACACCTCACGGGCTTTGGCAGTATCACCTTCCAGGATGAGGAACTGTGCAAGCGCATTGAAGCTGCTGCGATGGTTGAGTATAAAATTCCTGTAATCCTGGTTGTAGTAAACCTTTGGGTTGTCAACGTTTCTGAACTGGAATTTCTTCAGCATGTTTTCATAGCTCACCTTGGTGTTAACAAGTTCAAGCTGCGTAAACGGACGTGGATTATAGATTGGCAGAATGCGATAAGCATTGCCTTCCTGTACCACGTAGCGGCTCAGGTCTACGTTGAATTGAGCAAGTGAAGTATTATTCACGTACAGCGGACGTTCCCAGTTCGAAGTAGCCAGTACGTCGAGCATGGCAAGGTCTTTCTTCTCCAGGCCGCTGCTGCGAACACGGAGACGCATCTCCGGCACGATCAGACTATCCATGCCTTCAGGAACAATGCCCAAAGATTTCACCTTCTCAACGTCAACCTTCAACACAATTTCCTTTGTAGGAAGCATGTTGCGTGTACCACCATAGTTAGGATGCAGAAGTCCCTTGTTATTGTCTCTCAGAAGTTCAAGGAATTTTGTTAAGTCCATCGACTTGATGCCAGCATCAGCATATGGCAGATAGTCATTCAAGCCATTCTGAACATAGTTGTCGGAGGTCAGCGTATAGGGGAATGCTTTCGATGTGTATGCCTGACGCATTGTTTGCTCGATGTACCAGTCGGTGTTGTAGTAGCTGAGCACCACGACGCGCATGTCTGTGCGAACGCCTTCAACCTCTTGTGCATACCAGAGAGGGAATGTATCGTTATCGCCGCCTGTGAAAAGAATAGCATCCTTAGCACATGATTGCAGGTAATTAACTGCAGAGTCGACGGAGAAGTAGCGATTAGAACGGTTGTGATCATCCCAGCCCTGAGCAGCCATGAGAATCGGCGCCGACATACCAATTGCTGTCGCGATGATCGCCGCAGTCTTAAGATTT
Organism: Chryseolinea sp. T2; assembly: GCF_037203685.1. Lineage (NCBI taxonomy): Bacteria > Pseudomonadati > Bacteroidota > Cytophagia > Cytophagales > Fulvivirgaceae > Chryseolinea > Chryseolinea sp. T2. The sequence goes on along the minus strand of NZ_JBBCAU010000003.1, from coordinate 719,628 downwards.
TTTGTGAAGCGAACGAAAGTCTGTGCCATCGCTATAATCGCGAATCCTATCCAGAGGCAATAAGCATAGTAGGAGCCGGCATAAATGTAATCCCGTTCACGAGGCTCTGTTGGAGGCGAGTTCAGATAGACTACCAGCGCCACACCAGTAAGAACAAAGAGGAGCAACACCACAACAAAGTTTTTCGTGTTGTTCGACGATTGAAAGAACATGCCAATCAACCCAAGCACAAAGGGAATCATGAAGAAGTTATTACGACCGCGATTGTTCGCCAGCAATTCGGGAAGGTCTTCGAACCAACCCGTAGGGGCAAGCCAGTCGGCATTTTGAATGTCGCTTTCGCGTCCTGCGAAGTTGAAAAAGAAATAACGCACATACATCCAGCCGATCTGATGCTGAAGCATGAATCCAATGTTCTGACCCCAGCTGGGTTTTTGGCCTTCTGCTAATCCAAGGTTTTCACGATAGGACGCTGCATGCTCAGAGCTCCAAACCCTTGGAAGGAAGGTTTGCTCATTCGGAGGATACACGTATTCGAATTTGTGATCCTTCACTTCGTACTTGTCTTTTCCCTTCTTGTAGATCGGAGCTCCTTCTTTCATGTCAACCGGCGACGAGGTAAAGTAGGGTCCGTAAAGCAAAGGCCGGCTTCCGTACTGTTCGCGCTTCAGGTAGCTTACGAAACTCATGACATCCGAAGGATCGTTTTCATCGATCGGAGGATTGTCGCCGGAGCGGATCACCACCAAAGCATAAGATGAGTAACCGATCAGAATGAAGGCTACCGCCGTGAGGAACGTGTTCAGAACCACCTTCTGGTTCTTTTGGGAATGCATAATTCCATACACGAGAGCACCGAGCAGTACGAGAGCGAAGAAGATCACTCCGGATCCAAATGGGAGACCCAGGCTATTGACGAAGAAGATCTCGAAGTAGCTTGAATAGGTAGGCAGTCCAGGGATGATGAGGTCGTTAATCAGCCAGATGATGAAAAGACTGATCGCCATAGTCGCGATGACACCCCACGTTGTAGGCTTGTACTTTTTGAAATAGTAGATGAGTGAAAGAGCTGGTATCGTTACGAGGTTCAGCAAGTGAACGCCGATTGAAAGGCCCATCATGTAAAAGATGAGGAGCAGCCAGCGGTTCGCTTTCGACTCGTCTTCAATTACCTCCCACTTGAGAATTCCCCACACGACGAATGCAGTAAAGAACGACGACATCGCGTAAACTTCCGCTTCAACGGCAGAGAACCATGCTGATTCAGAAAATGTATAGCAAAGTGATCCAACAATGCCGGCACCAACCAGTACCCACATCTTTTCCGGCGTGAGGTCTTCCTCTTTTTCGGCCTTCAGGAGCTTTCTGCCAAAGAGAACTATCGACCAAAACAGGAACAGCACGCAAAAGGCACTGGCCAGCACGCTGCTGAAGTTGATCCAATACGCCACTTTGGTGACGTCACCAAAGGCGAGGAATGAGAACATCCGTCCGATCAGCAGGAACAAGGGTGCACCCGGGGGGTGAGGTACTTCCAGCTTGTATGATACCGCGATGAATTCGCCGCAGTCCCAATAGCTCGCCGTTTCTTCCATCGTAAGCCAGTACGTGACCAGGGCCACGAAGAACACGGACCAACCGGCTATGTTGTTGATTTTCTGAAAGTTCATCTAGTGTAAATCAAAATAAGGCCCGAAAATAAGGAAATTGTACTTTAGATTTCACAAGTTGTCGCCCTTTGGAGCAGATCCCATTTAACAGGCTAGCGCCTCAGCATGATGCGTCTGTCATTGACGCGTTGTTGTCCGTTGTAAAAGACGACTGGTTTGTGCTGGGCAAACGGCTGCAGACGTTCGAGTCGGAGTTCGCCCGCTTCACTGGGGTGAAGCATTGTGTCGGAACGGGTAATGGCCACGATGCATTGGTGCTGGCAATGAAGGGATTGGGTCTGGGGAAGCAGGACTCGGATACTAATGTGCAGGGCCCTGGTGCTGAGCTATTGTCTCCGCATCGAGAAGGTGTTCATCATTCCAACGAACGTCTAATCGATGAGATCCTGGTTCCGGCCAACACATGCACCGCGACTTTTCTCGCGATCTCAAATGCAGGTTGCCTGCCCGTGCCTGTTGAACCGGATGCCGCTACTCTTAACATCGATCCGCGACGGATAGAGGAGCGCATCACTCCTCGTACAAAGGCCATAATGCCCGTTCATTTATATGGGAATCCATGTGACATGGGGTCAATAATGGAGCTGGCGCGAAAGCACGATCTGAAGGTTATCGAAGACAATGCCCAGGCCCATGGGGCGACGTTCAGGATTGCAGGATCCGATCATGAACAGACAACCGGTTCCTTTGGCGAGGCAAACGCTACAAGTTTTTATCCTACCAAAAACCTCGGAGCTCTCGGCGATGGAGGGGCAGTCACTACCAACGGTGAGATCGTTAAAGACCGTATCCGAAGAGCAAGAAATTATGGATACAGCTCGAAAGACATCTGTGATTTTATTGGTATGAACTCCAGGCTCGATGAAATTCAGGCTGCTGTGCTGTCGGTGAAGCTGGCTCGATTGAATAAATGGAATGAACAAAGAAGGATCATTGCCAGAATGTACGACACCCACTTAAGCGGTTGTGGAGATCTTATTCTACCCGGGGTTACGCCGGGAGGCAAACACGTTTATCACTTATACGTGGTCCAAACTGCGCGGCGTAATGAATTGCAACAGTATCTGGCTGGCAAGGGTATTCAAGCCATGGTCCATTATCCGGTGCCACCTCACCTTCAGAAAGCATATTCGTATCTCGGATATAAGCGGGGGGCCTTTCCAATTGCTGAACGTCTTTCAGAACAAGTGCTTAGTTTGCCATTGTGGGTTGGGATGACGGATCAGCAGGTGTTGAGAGTTGTCAAAGAGGTGAGGAGCTTCTGGTAATCAGCGATGGCATAAAGGCCAACAAAGGCTCACAAAGGCTCGAAAAGACATTACAAAGACGATGCATAGGCTATATAAAGGCGATGCATCGAAGATATATCGGGTTTGCAGGCACCTTCGCGTGCTACTTATACACAATCATATAGAAACCGAGCCACAGAAAAAACAGGAGCACGTAAGAGCAAAGGACGATCGTCCAGACATACCGTTTATCCTTTCGCGCAAAGTGATTAATTCCCTCGACAAGCGCATACCAATAAACGATTTCAAAGAGGTTCAGGGCCCGGAGAGGATATGCATATCGCTTATCAATGGCTTCATAGTCGAAGAAGTGCATCAGCGACAGCGGATAAAAAGCGCTGATATCACCCAACGTCGGATCTGTTTGTACCGTCATGAACCAAATGATCTTGAGAACCTCCGGGATGAGGAAGATGTATTCGGCTCCAATCACGACGCCCCAGCACTGCGTGTAGGTGACACGGTAGCCAAACATGAAGCACCCGACCCAGATCACGAAGGCGATCACCGTGAATTTCCACAGGTAAACGAACGGGATGGAGAAGAACTTGACCGCGTTCAGTATCCGAAGGATAGCACCTTCGGGCCGATCCTGAAGGAATTCAAAGGCCGCGGTTTCATTTTCGATCAGGGTGATCTTAACATAAAGCAATAACAGCGTGATAAGGCACAGCAACACAAAGAGTAACCTTTTGTCGGCTCCGAAGAATGACTTAGTTTCGTGTTCCATGACCTATAAAAGCGAGTTGAGAGCAGCGCATTGTGGCAAGTTTATGACGCTTCGGCATTTATTCCAAAAGAGGGCAGACCGTGTTGGTCAAATTTTCAATACCTGTAGCACCCCCCGACGTTTGGTTTCGTTACTTAGATCGTGTTCATTGCATCGATCACGTATACTCATCCCGGTAGCTGCTGCGCTGGTGCTATTAGTCGCGCCAACGTTTGTTAAGGCACAACAGACTTTCAAAAAAGATACAACCATTATCCTGCTGTCGGATTTGCGCATCCAGCTCGAATGCCAGCAGGCCCTCAACGACCTCTACAACTTCAAATTCCCCCAGGCAGAATACCAGTTCCGTTACCTGCGTGCCGAATACGGCTGGCATCCCCTTCCATATTTTCTTATGGGACTTATCGAATGGTGGAAGATCATGCCGAACACAAAAGACACCTCGCATGACGATACTTTTCTCGCCTATATGGACTCTACAATAAGGGTGGGTGAGCGGCTGTACGATGATTTTCCGGCTTACAAGACCGAAGCAGCTTTCTTTCTCGCCGCGGCCTATGGATTTAAGGGCAGGCTTTATGCCGATGAAGAACGCAAAGCATGGGTGAAGTCTGCGGCGGTGGGAAAGAGCGCCATCAACTATCTGGAGGCGAGCAAGTCAAAGGAGGGGTTAAGTCCCGAGTTGCTGTTCGGTGATGCCCTGTACAACTACTTTTCAGTTTGGGTACCTGAGAATTATCCAGCACTGAAGCCGTTCTTATGGTTCTTCAGAAAAGGAGACAAGGCATTGGGACTTCAGCAGTTGAAGGAGGTTTCGTATAACGCTTTTTATACCCGCACGGAAGCAATGGTGTGGTTGATGCGCATTCTTAACAGCTATGAAAACGACCAGCCCAGGGCGTTTCAGCTGAGTGAATACCTGCATCAGACGTATCCTGATAATCCTTACTTTCATCGGTACTATGCCCGTATGCTTTATTATCAGGGGAAGTTCACGGAAGCAGAGCCAGTATGTCGGGCGATCATCAACCGCATAGACAGCGGGCAGGTGGGTTACGAAGCGACGAGTGGAAGGTACGCCGCATTTTTCCTGGGGCAGATCTATGAAGCGCGAAGAAAGTATCCCGAAGCGAAGACCTACTACCAGGCGGGCATGAAGTACGCAGAAGCTGTTGATGCAGGGGATTCGGGTTATTATTTGTTTTCGATGATAGCGCTGGGAGAGATCGCGGAGCGGGAAGGCAACAGCGCCGAGGCGAAGAAGTGGTTTAAGGCAGTGACCAAGAAGGCGGATAGAAAGGACGAGGCGTGGAAGGATGCGAAGAGGAGGTTGAAGAGGATGGAGCGGGGGAATGATTAACTTTGAAGAGTGGACGCACGCGATTTAGTAGTAACACCAGTTTGGATTATTATCATATATGCAGTGGCATATTTGGTAAGGCCTTTGGTTACGGACTCGATAAATCGTGTCTACTTTTTTCCAGCGTTGACCGTGAAGATTATTGGAGCGTTGGCAGTGGGGATGATTTACCAGTTCTATTATGGGGGTGGAGATACCTATAACTACCATACCTGGGGCAGTAGAATTATATGGGAAGCATTTTTTGATTCCCCAGCCAAGTGGTTTAAGCTCGTTTTTGGTGACAACACTGATGCGACGGGCATTTATAATTATAGCACACGAATCCTATTCTTCTATGATCCGAGCTCATATGCAGTAGTGAGAGTTGCTGGATTTTTCGATTTATTTACATTCTCCGCCTACTCAGCAACTGCCGTTTTGTTTGCAGTATTCTGTTTCATCGGAGTGTGGATGCTTTTTTTGACGTTTTACCACGGTTATCCCGACCTCCATCGGCTGTTGGCAACAGCAATCTTCTTCATTCCTTCAGTATTCTTTTGGGGCTCAGGACTTCTGAAAGATACACTCACCTTAGGTTGTCTTGGAATTGCAACATTTACAATACACAGGATTTTTATTCAGCGTAAATTCCGTTTTGACCTTTTTGTTTTGCTACTCGTTGCCTTACTCGGTTTATTTAAAATCAAAATCTACATCCTGCTTGTTTATCTGCCCGCAATAATTGTGTGGGTGTTCCTGGAAAACCTTGATTCTTTGAAGTCACTTGTATTGAGAATCATGTTGTTCCCATCCGTAATTACAATAGCAACCGTCATCGCCTATTTCGCCATGATCAAGGCCAGTGAAGATAATGCGAAATATTCCATTAATTCTATTGCTAAAACCGCACAGGTTACCGCTTATGATATCAGATATTTGTCGGGAAAGGACGCAGGATCTGGTTATACCCTTGGTGAGCTTGATGGCACCTTTGGTTCCATGATTGCCCTTGCGCCGCAGGCAATTAATGTATCCTTGTTTCGCCCCTACTTGTGGGAAGTAAACAACCCCTTGATGTTGTTATCCAGTCTGGAAAGCGTGGTTTTTCTGGTGGCGACTTTACGCATTCTGTTTCGCTACAACCTTCGCATTTTTAGAGTCTTTCTACAACCACCGATTTTCTTTTCCCTTATCTTTTCATTAACCTTTGCCTTTGCCGTGGGAGTGTCGACCTACAATTTCGGCACTTTGGTTCGGTATAAAATTCCGCTGTTACCGTTCTTCGCCTTATCTCTGATACTAATCACCGACTATTCAAACAGAGAAAGAAACGTCGGAGTATTGGAACTTACTGAATAGCGGCTAACCACAGTTTCCCTGCCTTTTACGCCAATCTCCTGCCGCAATTTTGAGTCGGCGATAAGCTTTCCGAGAAGTTCAATCCAATCCTGTTCAGAATTAGCCATGAATCCGTTATCTCCGTTCTGAACAATACTGCTGTTCACTCCAACCGAAGAACTTACGCTCGGTATGCCGAGCGCCATATATTGGAGGATCTTGAAACCACATTTTCCTTTGGACCATTCGTCGTCTGGAAGAGGCATGACACCAATGTCAATTCTTGACAGGTCTTCAATTTCTGTCCGTTCGCTCCATGGAATGTAGGTCAATCGCTTTAATGCAGTGTTTGGAGGTTTGTTGGCAATGATGAGGAAACTAACCATAGGAAATCTGATTTCAATCTTCCTGAGCACGGGCTCAAGTTGTTCGAAGTATTTCAGCGTAGAATGCGAGCCAGTCCATCCAATGATAATTTCCCTGGAATTTCCTTTTCCAGAGTTCAACAAATGATGGTGACGGTTAGTATCAATAGTGGTCGGATTAAGCGTAACGGCTTGGTTGAATTGTCGGGCGAAGTCGCACAAATAGGCATTGCCACAGCTAATGCGGAATGACCACTTGCAGATTGAGGAGATTTTTCCACGCCATTTTGATACTCGTATGATTAGGGATTCATCTTTTCGATCTGAAAGCCACAAGGCATCGTCGAAATCATATATAACCCTTTTTTTTAAAAGCTTTGCAATAACCCATTCAAAGATTGGGGGTCCGACGGGTGAAGCTTCGCGATGGATAAATACGAAGTCAGCCTGTAGCACGGCGATTAAACCTACCACTCGACGGCAATATCCCTGGAGCAAGGCCATGGCTTTTTTCAGAGCATTTCCGGGCTGGTAAAAGATGCGCCAGTTGGAAAGAGTGAGAAATGATTGGACGACATAATCAATCTGATTCGATTGAAGAACCTTGAAATACTGCTCAAAGCGAAACCTCGGAGAAGGTGCTTCACCTTCCGGATAAGGTGTTATGAATAGAACTTTTTTTCGCTTGGGCACAGTCGCAAGTATACCAATTTTGGGGCATAGGCTAAATCGCCAATTGGCATACTGGGCAAATCTCTATAACTTGCATCAAAGTACTTCGCGCTGGTATTTCCGAGCCCGTGTCTATACGCCAGCGACCAGATATGATGAATGACAATATCGAATTCGTGGTCGACGCCGATCGACGGCGGATGCTTAATTGGAAGGAATTATGGAGCTACAGAGAGCTCTTTTACTTTTTTACCTGGCGCGATATTAAGATCAAGTACAAGCAGACAGCTTTAGGGTTTGCCTGGGCTGTGTTGCAGCCACTATTGATGATGATCATCTTTACGTTCTTTTTTGGCAGGGCGTTGAATATACCGTCGCAGGATCTACCATACCCAATTTTTGTTTTCTCTGGCTTGTTGTTATGGAATACCTTTTCCTCTGGTCTGACCAGTTCAGCCAATAGTATGGTTAACAATGCGCATATCATAAAGAAGATATACTTTCCAAAGCTGATTATTCCAGTTTCTTCGATCCTCGTGGCATTGTTTGACTTTTTAATGGCCTTCCTGTTATTCGTGCCTTTGCTTGTTTTTTACGGTCAGCCAGTTTCATTCATGGTTATATGGGCTTGGCCAGTCGCCATCCTACTAACTCTTTTTGCAACGTTGGGCCCTGGCTGCTTGCTCTCTAGTTTGAATGTAAAGTATCGTGACTTTCGATATGTGATACCATTCCTGATTCAGGTCTTGTTTTTCTTGACTCCAGTCATTTATCCAATCAATTTACTTAAGTACCCCTTCTTACAATATGTGCTAGCCTGTTCACCGATGTATGCGGCTGTGGAGCTCTTTAGGTTGCCATTAACCAATACTGAGCTTAACCACTCACTAGTCTTAATGAGCGTAGTGTCTGGATTGCTCCTCATGGCCATTGGAATATATTACTTCAGGCGGACTGAAGATTTTTTTGCAGACCTTGCTTGAAGGTAAGTGATGATGCAAGTCTGTTTTTAAATAGGACTAAATGAGGCCAATTCTCGAGGTACGAAACATCGCTAAGCTATTCAAAATTAGCCATCAGTCTGCTGGTTATCTCAGTTTGCGAGAAAGGCTATTAGGTGTTTTTCGCGGAGAGGGTCTGGACCGCGAGGACTTTTGGGCATTGAAGAATATTTCTTTTGATGTCGCGCCTGGCGAGTCGTTAGGTGTTATCGGAAGGAATGGTGCAGGGAAGTCCACTCTTTTGAAGATACTTTCTCGAATAACTCCACCCACAAAAGGAAGAATCGTGGCCCGCGGTCGAATCGCTAGTTTACTCGAAGTGGGTACGGGGTTTCATCCAGAACTAACTGGTCGGGAAAACATCTATTTCAACGGTTCGCTCTTAGGGATGATGCGACGTGAGATTGAGGGAAAGTTTGATGAAATTGTAGACTTCAGTGGTGTCGAAAAGTTTCTTGATACACCACTGAAGCATTATTCAAGTGGCATGCAACTTAGACTAGCATTTGCAGTTGCCGCTTTTCTCGAGCCGGAGATATTGATAATTGATGAGGTACTTGCGGTTGGAGACGTTGAATTTCAGAAAAAGTGTATGAATAAGATGGAGAGCGTGGCCAAAGGAGGAAGTTCTTTGCTCTTTGTAAGCCATCAACTCGGATTGGTAAGTAAACTCTGCAAGAATACGATTTTGCTCGGCAATGGAACTGTATTGGCGCAGGGAGAGTCGTCCAGTATTATTGACAAATACATGGACTCTGTCGGAGTCAACAATGAATTCAGTGCGGTTGGCAAAGCGAACGCTCAGCCCTACTTTTTTAAACGGGTAAGGACGCTTTCAATTGATGGGGCATCCGCAGCTACCTATAGTCACGCTGAAGAAATCTGTATTGAGGCAAATTTTGGTAGAAACGAGACAATCAAGAATGTTCATCTATTGGCGGCGGTAAACAACAAGAATGGCCAGCGCATTTTTTCGTCTGACATTTGCTTAGATGACTACACGCTGAGCGAAGATGAAAATACCTTTAAAGTTACAATTCCCAGGAGTACCCTCACTCCAGGCACATATTCCCTTCTGTTAGCATTACATATTCCTAATACTGTTGGATATGACATGAAGGATCAAATCTGTCAATTCTCAATTTATGATGGTGGCTCTGAATTTACCCACTTTGAGAACCGATGGTTTTATGGTGATGTTTTTGTTAGATGTAGGTGGGAATTAGTTGATGGCAACAATCATCAATAGGTACTTTTCAAAAAAAGGATCGTCGTGAGCAAAATTCTTTTTATACTGAATGCATATCCTCTGAAGAAGTATCCGGCACTCCTTGCTATTTTATTCTTTCAATTCGTGAGACTTAAGTCCAGTATCTGGCATTTTCTATTTGATAGCAACCTGATAGAGTCGAGATCAATCTTGACCTTCTTACATGATCACAAAGGTGAGGCCCTGCCTGAGAAGGATCATATGAGAATTAAGTTTGCTTTCTGTTCATCCTCTATTCAAATGATCCTTCGTTGGAATAGCTCTGATTTTATGGTTTTTAATCAGGTCTTCATTCGTGAGGAATATAGTTTATTAAAAACTGAGGAGCTGTTAAGACCAACGATTCTGGATGGTGGTGCTAACATTGGATGCACAACACTATATTTAAAAGCTCACTTTCCGGATGCAATGGTTTTTGCAATGGAAGCAGACAAGGATAATTTTGAAATTCTTCAGAAGAACATTGAGTTAAGCAAATTAGCAAACGTCTCATGTGTAAATAATGCAATTTGGTGGGAAACAGGGGAAGTCTTTCTCGCTGCTGATTACCGCGACGGAAGAGAATGGTCTCGACATGTTGCCCCTTCCGGTACTACGAAGGTGGCTGCATCCACAATCGCTAGCGCTCTCGAAGGTTCTGGCTTTAAACAATTCGACATCTTGAAGTTGGATATTGAAGGTGCAGAAGTCGACATTTTTGAGAAAGATTTGAGTCTGGCTTCGGGTCTGAAGGGAACCTGCCGAATAGCAATTGAAGTGCATGAGGATACCAATAATCGTGTTGTAAAAGGACTTGAACAATACGGATTTCAATTATTGGAAAGGGGAGAGACCCTATTCGGCTTTCGGAACAGTTTAGTATAGCCCAAGCAAATCCTAACGACCTTTACTTGGAGATGTTTGAAATGAGTTGTAGTTTTTTTGAGGTAAGCAATGGCAATAAATACGCATAGTGTTTCGATTGTAGTGTGTTGCTATAATAGTGCGCGCCGGATCGGCACGACCCTTCGATATCTTTCGAAGATAATTGTTCCTGCCTCTTTCAAAGTCGAAGTGTTAATAGTTGACAATGCGTCTACCGACGACACTGCACAGACTGCTCTGAAAACTTGGCGCAATTGTGACCGAAACGAAATTGAGTTTCGTGTTGTCCATGAAGAAAATCCAGGATTGGCAAATGCGCGAATGAGAGGCATTCGCGAGTCGCAATCTGACTACATAGTCTTTTGTGATGATGACAATCACCTGGACGAAGGATATCTGGTTGGTGCCTTTGCAATGCTGGACAGAGACTCGACCATAGGCATTCTTGGTGGCTATTCGCAGCCAAAATTTTCTATCAAGGGGCGGGAATGGCTGAAGGACTTTTTTACGGCCTTGGCAGTAGGGGATGAAAGAAAACAAAGTGGGTTCCAAACATGGGTGTTTGGCGCAGGGATTGTCATACGTAAGAAAGTCTTTGACCTACTGGAGAAGAGAAGCATTAAGTTCCAACTATCTGATAGGAAGGGAAAAGCTGTTAGTTCAGGAGGTGATGCTGAGATCTGTTGCATGGCGAGATTCTTAGGGTTTAAAGTCTATTACTCATCAGAGATAACTTTTCACCATGAGATTCCGGAAAACCGATTGGAGCGAAAGTACTACTTGTTCCCCAATTTGCTTGTGATAGACGACATAGTTCATCTATATATACTTGAAAACATTGTCGAAGGCTCCCTCGAATCAGCACTAAAATTACGCTCTAGGTTTCTTTCTGGTGCTTTAAAGGAACTTTTATACTTTGCACCGCGAATGGCTTTTGGCGGTCGTCAGTTTTATAGTTTCTGTATGTTCTACCAGAGGTTACAGAGTATTTATTGGTTGTCAACGAAAGGTTCCACGTTCACATTAATTTACGATCGTATTCAAAGGAATTTAAAAGGTGAATCGCCCGGAGAGTATGTGAGGAGCAATGGACACCTGCTGCATATGTAAGATTATGCCTTATTGTTATGCCTGAAAAAGCAACAAACTATGATTCATGGCATGGTGCACATGTCGCCGACAATGACATTGATACGCCATGGCACAATTTTGCTAAAGCACAAGTGCAAAAATTAGCTGTCAATAATTCGGTGATTTTGGAAATCGGATGTGGCCGTGGCGGGTTTTCAAATTTTATCGTCAATAAATACCCCGATATAAAACAGTTGTTTGCATGTGATTATTCTCCAACGGCTATCGAGATTGGTCGCGCAAACGCCCCAAAGACTGGTAAAATTACCTGGCAACAGGAGGATATTCAAAAGCTGAGTTTTTCTGAACAAACGTTTGACGTAATAATTTCGTGCGAAACCATCGAGCACGTGCCGCACCCATTACTAGCGCTCAAAGAAATGCACCGTGTATTAAAGACAGGTGGGACCCTAATCTTGACTTGTCCAAACTACTTCAACCTTTTTGGTATTTGGTGCTTGTATCGGAAAGTGATTAGAAAGCCTTACACAGAGGGAGGACAGCCTTACGTCAATTATATTCAACTACCATCAATTTTTGCACGGCTAAAAAGTCTGGGATTCGAATTCGAACTCTTCAAATCGTCGGAACTAGTGTTGCCGGCGAGAGTGCCGAAAACTTACTTTCGGAACGAGGTTCCGGGGCTATGGAAATATTTTGGATCTCGCACGTTTTATCGGTTAAAAAAGACTTAAACATACTCGTCGAAACTTCTTTATAGACTTAGCGTGTCGACAATTCTGTTTTATGGCCCATTTGTAAAACGCGCTCGTGATGTGGAGAGTGTTATGATAGCCCTTAAAGAAAAGGGGCATCACATTATTTCGCTTAATCTTAATTGTGATACTGAGTTCAGTAATTTTGTCGCGAGTCAAGGTATATCTACTCATTGTCATGAAATACCAGGAGATGGGTCAATATTATATTTAGTCAAACACGTTTGGGCATTTATTAGATTTTGCCGGAGCAACAAAGTCGACTTTGTATTCAGTCACCTGGATACTACAAATTTCATTGCTTCAGTTGCGCAGTATTTCGTGAAGGCACGAGTGTTCCTGTGCAGGCATCATGTGAATGAAGCTGCATTATACAAATACAGCCACAGCCGGACATATGTGGCGACCAATGCATTGGTCAGGGAAATGATTGTGGTTTCGGAACGGGCACGGACGTATATGCATGAAATCGAAGGCATAGCTCTGCAGAGGATACGACACATCAATCTTGGTTACAATTTCAGACTTTATCCGCTTCCCAGTTTGAATGCCGCTGCCAGCATCAAACGTTCCTTTTCAGGAAAAATTGTCATGCTAACAATTGGACGACTTACGCAATATAAACGCCCAGATGTTTCAGTGGAAATAGCGCAAAGACTAAAACAACGTGGCATAGATGCAGTTTTATTGCTTCTAGGGGACGGACCAATGCGTCAGCAACTTGAGGATGAGGTGTCAAAAAACGGATTATCTGACTGTGTGTTTTTTAAAGGACACGTCCCGAATGTTTTGGACTTTCTCGAAGCTGCTGATATTGTCCTACACCCTTCTCTTTTGGAGTCAAGTTGTGTGGTAATCAAAGAGGCCGGGCTGTTGAAAAAGCCGGTTTTGCTTTGTAAGGACGTCGGCGATTTTAATGAATATATGATTGATGGTACAAACGGATTTGTAGCTGATGCAGAAAACTTTGCGAACACGGCGATTGAAATCATATCTCACAAGTTTTGGCAAAACCGACCAGACATTGGGGAAAATTTGCACAACACCATTACGAGGAGATTTGATATTGACAATGTCCTGCCCCAATATTTGGATCTTCTATCCAGCAATGTCCGGACGGCTACCTACAATAATTAACTCTTTGTTTTGCAAATAGCTTGCTACTTCTGAATATGAACTCCAATATGAGCCATAGATTTTTGAACAGTTCGCAAGACAGAACAACTCAATAAGCGCATCCTGTACACCCTTTTCCGTTGATCTTGTAAATTCTTTGCTGTAAATTATCAGTCTATTGTCTGCAATTCTTGAACTCAATTCATGAAGTACGAGAGGGTCATCAGTAGCAAGAAAGCACTGTTTGATACTATGATCATTTAGAAGTTCGATAAATTTATCAAGACTGCTTACTTGTATTGATTTGTAGTTATCGGTCCTTCTTATGTGCACACCTACAATGTTCGGTTTAAAATTCTGAATTAGATCGTCGATGACAATACGTAGTTGCTGAATTGGTGCAAATACCGTCCAATCATTGTCAGCAAGATAGAAGTGCTCGCAACTTCTTATATAAACATTGGTATAGGTCTGAAGAATCTTACGGGCTGTTGCATCGTCGGCAAACACGATGGAATGATCTTGCTCATGAACGACTAAGTTGAAACCGTTAAGGAGGTTGATGGCTTGTATGGTTTTTCGTTTTATCCATGACTTGTTGAAACTGGAATATATTGTACCCACATTTTCCTGGACAATGTTCACATTGTTAATGGGCTCGAATAATCGATTAAAGCTACATTTGAGATCTTCCCCCGTCTTCCAAATTACTTTTAGGTCCTTTCCCAACGACTTCGAGAGTGCTATTGCACTTACGATAACTCGCATTCTGTTCCCCAATCCGCCAAATGGTTCAATAACAATTAATCCCGGCATCGAAACGAAATTTTATACTCTTCACGGAGACTTTCGAATTATTTGATTCTTGAGGTAAAGTTTCTCTTCGATTTCATTGAATGTCTCGGTCTGGAGTAAACTTTGATTTAAAGAGCAAAAATGGTCTCTCGATCAAATAGTATGAAGCAATCGAGACAACAAACAGGATAGCGAGGTTTTGTGGAAATGAGCTTATCATTTTGTCTTTTCCGCTAATAAAATATTGCTGCCAGAGGTACAGGCTGTAAGATAGTCTACCTAACCAGGTCATTGGGCTGGCATTGAGTACATCATAAACAGGGCTTTGCCTTGGAAATATGTAATAAATCAGGACAATGCCAATTGAAAGGTTTGTGCTTGTTCTCCCCAGCGGAATAAGTACGATGTCCAGAACTGGATGGTATTGAAACGAATAAACGAGCAAGATGGCAGCAATCGCTATGAATGGAATTATTGGAGTCATTTTTTTAGAAATTTCTCTCAGCCAATCGCGTTTATAACTGTACAGAAATCCTATGTAACATCCTGTCGCCAAAAAGTCGGCATGCAGGAAAAATCCAGAAAGGAAATAAGATGAGTTTTCCGGAAACTTATAGTACAATGCTCGCATCGCGGATCCAACGATCAGTGAAATAATCCAGGCGATACGTGCTTGTCCGAGCTTTAGTCTAAGAATAAAGACAGGGAACAGAATGTAAAACTGTTCTTCTACGCCAAGTGACCAACTGTGATTGACGTACCAATTCGGTTCGCTTATGTTGAAGTTATAGATGTATAGAGCGCTTGCAAGAAGTGCGCGCGAACTGACTTCAATCTGCCCTAAAATGCTAAGTATCAAAATGAAACCCAGATAGCAGTAGAAGGCTGGAAATATCCGTAGAACTCGTCGAATATAGAAGTTTTTCAGATTGACCGAACCATACTTTTCACGTTCGGTCAAAAGAAGCAGAGTGATCAAGAATCCACTTATTATAAAGAATATATCGACCCCTGTCTTGCCGTCAATGAACCATCCAATGTACTGATTCCATTTCTCGGTCAATGACCGTGTTACTGATAAATGGGATAGTACTACGAAGAGAACAGCGACAGCGCGCAATCCGTCAATTGATGGTATATGATTTTTAGAAGAACGCAAGAAACGCGGTAGATAATCCGGATTGAAAACTACTCAAAAAATTGCTGTATGCAATTTTGATTTCGTGAGATAAGACGATCGACGATTTTTTTTGAACGGTAGGTAGTCCAAGTGCCTATTCCTTGTCGGCTTTCAATTAGAGATTCGTAACTTTCGGTTATAAATTTAGCAGCATTCAGAACCTAACTATCGAATGAATCAGCACCCCCCCCAGATCTCTATTATCATACCTGTATACAATCGGGCGGCCATGCTGGATGAATCGTTAGGGCGGGCTTTAAGGCAAAAGGATCAAGCTCTGGAGATTATCGTCGTTGACGACGGGAGTACCGATAATACCCGCGAAGTTGTCATGAAGCACGCCCAGCGTGGACCTGTTCGATATATCTTTCAGGAAAATAAAGAACGCGGTGCTGCTCGAAATTTGGGAGGCAGTGTGGCTACTGGAATGTTTTTGAACTTCTTTGACAGCGATGATATAATGTTGGATAACCATATTTCGGCTGCATGGACGTTCATATTGAACAACAGGGATGTTCAATTTTTCCATACGTGCTATCAGGTTGCAGATATGAATGGTACGGTGTTATCGGAAGAACGTGGTGCCTCTTCGGCAAATACGAAGCGGCGACTCATTTCAACCAACTACCTCGCATGTAATAGTGTGTTTGTACAACGAGATCTTTTTCTTACTAATCCATTTAACGAAGACCGACAAATGGCATCATCCGAAGATTGGGAGCTTTGGTTAAGGCTGGCTAGTAGAACCCAATTGATGCGTTGCAGTGCCATTACCTTTCAGATTAGAAATCATGCCAACAGAAGCCTGGAGACAATTTCGACGGAACAAGTAATCACAAGGGATACAAAGATGCTGAAATACCTTCTGGCAGATCAGCCCTTTGTTGCTACTTTTCGCAGATATCTTCGCATTTTTGAGGCGGACAGATATACCTTTTTTGCATTGCTAAGTATTGTCAACTTAAAGAACGTAGCTGAATCAAAAGCTTACCTATGGAGGGCTTTAAAGACAACCCCAGCTGTTTGTTTACGCAAGCGATTTTGGGCAACTTGGAGACACGTACTGAATTATTCAAGAAAATTCAATTGAATCTGTGTCCTTGGTCAAAGTACTGCTGAAGCGAATCTTTCCGATAGCATTTCTCAAGAAGGCTTTCCTTGTATATAATAAGCTTAAGATTTCTACTTTCGATAAAGTATGCTACCGGGAAGTGGTGATTGATCCTTCAAGTTTTGTCTATAAAACTATTCATAGTCCATTTGCCGGGGAACTGTATAGTTTTGATGAGCTAAAAATTCGCCCAGAGTTTCCTTACCTGCAATTCTGGCGTACATGGTCAGAAGATCAGTATATTCTCGACTTTAAATCCCTTTGTGTTATTGAACCTGTTCACGGATGGGGGATAAAAGGAGCTAACGGTCTCGTGTATCAGTCACTTCCCTATTCCAGAACGGATCATCAAAAGAAACCAGATCTACTTGCCTATTGGAACAGACGTTCAGTGGAGAAAGTTGGATTTGCCATTTCATTCCGCGATACAGGAGAAGAAAACTACTTTCATTTCTATAACGACATTCTCACTAAAGTAAAATACCTGAAGGACTTTGGTATTCTTCTCGAGTCCGTCAAAATCATTGTTGCAGAAAGATTATGGACAAAACCATATTTTCAGCACATGCTTGCTTCATCGAAAGAATTGTCCGGGTTAAACTGGTTGATACAGTCCACTCAGTATATCGAGTGTGAGAGAGTAATCTTTTGCAAGGCACCAACGCACAGTGCGGGTCTCCTGACCGATGTATTCAAGCCACTCAATACTTCTGCACCCAAAGGAATACGCCGGATTTTTGTCACACGCAAACGTGAACGATTGCGTTTTGTTGATAATATTGATGAGATTGAAAGAGTCTGTCAATTGCACCACATAGAAATAATTGATGCGGGTGATCTAACATTACCTCAGCAGATAGAGTTGTTTTCAAGTGCGGCTCTGATAGTTGGAATTCATGGGGCAGGACTTACCAATATGATGTTTCGTAATGGAAAATGTAAGGTTTATGAGATCTTTGCTCCTCCAGATCTGGGATATCTTCCTTTTCACTATGCCATGCTGGCGAAATTGAAAGGTTTCGAATATCGTGCGATAATTGGCAGGCAACCGAGCGAGCGATTTTCTGGAGGCTTTTACGTTGACGCAGATTCGTTTAGTTCTGATCTGGATGATTTCATTAATAAAAAGGAATTGAAATAGCATGTGCGGTATTGCCGGATATTATAATGCAGAAGTTCCAAGGACGATAATCAGAGACCTTACCACCTGTCTGGTGCATCGTGGGCCAGATGCAAACGGCAGCTATGTGCACAATAACGTCGGGCTGATCCACACGCGGCTTGCTATAATCGAGCTTTCTGAATTAGGCTCCCAGCCTTATAGATTCGAACACCTGGCACTTGTATTCAATGGAGAAATATACAACTTCAAAGATGTTAGAAAAGAGCTGCAATCCGAAGGTTATTCATTTGTTTCAAATTCAGATACTGAAGTTGTTATAAAGGCATTTCATCGATGGGGGAGTGGGGCGCCAAACAGGTTCATTGGAATGTTTGCATTTGCGATATATGATCGAATCAAGAATGAATTATTTCTCTGTCGTGATAGGCTCGGAGTGAAGCCGCTATATTATTCGACTTCTGCAAAGGGTTTTTATTTTGGCAGCGAGCCCCGGGCAATTGTATTAATGCAGGGAAACGCTGAAGTCAATGTAGAGGCTGCGGCTCTTTATTTTCGATTCGGGTATGTGCCATCACCATACTCAGCATTTGATGGCGTGCATAAGTTGGAGCCAGGAACATTCATGAGGATAGGTTCCGAAGGAGCAGTATTGCAGAGGTACTGGAGTTGGTCGTCAAAAATGTCTGCGGGAATTTCGGAGGACGTTGTACTTGGAACTATCGAAGAATTGCTGGTGTCCTCCGCTAAGTTTCGAATGGTTTCAGATGTACCGGTTGGCTTGTTCCTTAGTGGAGGCGTTGACAGTTCCTTGCTTGCTTCCATTCTAAAGCAACATGTAGGTGGCGGTCTTCAGTCATTTACTATCGGATTTAGCGAGCCGAGGTTTGATGAGTCCATGGCCGCGCGTAATATTTCCAATCATCTTGGTTTCAGGCATGTTGAGAAGATCCTGGAACTCGACGAGGCAAAGAAGTTTTTGTATAAGTTCTATGACATATACGATGAACCGTTTGCAGATACGTCTGGTATACCGGTAGCGTGCGTATCTGAGCTTGCAAAAGAAACTGGTGTAAAAGTGGTCTTGTCTGCCGATGGTGGCGATGAATTGTTTGCCGGATACAACCACTACATGGATGCCTATCGTCTTTATAAGAGGTTCTCGCGGATGCCGAGGTCGGTACGGAGGACACTTGTTTCCGTGTCGCGTAGACTTGTTTCGGCTGAAAGGAGGAAGCAGATAGTTGCACTGAATTTTGAACACAAACTTTCTGCCGTTGAGGAATTGTTGAGTGCTGGCAACTATCTTGAGTTTTACGAGGCCTTTATCGCTAATCAATCGAAGCCTGAAGTTTTGCAGCTTCTTAAAGGAACTATTGTTCCCGACTTGCCTTCAAATCATGAAAGAGATGAAATGTTGGCGAATATGTCGGATTGGGATATCAGCTACTACCTTCCTGATGATCTTTTGGTAAAGATTGACCGGGCATCAATGTTTTTTGGTATTGAAGCGCGAGAACCTTTTCTCGATCATCGACTTGTTGAATATGCTGTTGGACTTCCCGCAACCCTCAAAGTCAAGAACGGAATCTCTAAGTATCTTTTGAAAAGCCTTTTGGGGAAATACTTGCCTGAGCATTTGATTCAGCAAAAGAAGCGCGGTTTCAGCATCCCCATCTTTGCGTGGTTCAGTCGGGACCTTGATGAAATGTTTGAGAACTATCTGTCAGATGACTCCCTGAAGCGGCTTTCGTACATCAATTCGAAGGAAGTTAAAGGTGAGCTTACTAAGTACAAATACTATAAACAACGCGGCAAGGAGTATAACATTGAGAAGATGTGGAGAATCCTGAGTTTCGTAATGTGGCATAAGACATGGATAGAGAAGGTAAACTAAAAAAACTCATGCTCATTTTGCCAAACTTTGGAAAGGGTGGCGCTGAGCGATCGATCGCCAAATTGAGCTTCATCTTCGCGGAGGATTTCGATGTTCATTTTGTGGTTTTCAATAAGCAAACTCTTCCGACATACCCGTCGACAGGGACGATTCACTCTCTTGATGTAACGGCCGGATCCAATGTATTTGATAAGGCATGGAAGTTTGTTCAAAGGGTGATTCGCCTGCGTCGACTTAAGCGAACGCTGGGCGTTGATATAAGCATAAGTTTTTTGGAGGGTGCCGATTATGTCAATGTGCTATCTGACGTAAATGATAAAATCGTACTAAGTATTCGAGGTTCGAAGTTCGGGGATCGTGAAATTAGTGGGTTTCTGGGTTTCCTCAGGAAGTCAGTGTTTATGAAAATTCTGTATCCTAAGGCTGATCTTATCGTGGCAGTCAGCGAGGGAATTCGGAATGAGTTGATTACGTTGATGGGATTGGATGGAGACCGGATTGTTGTAATTTCCAATCCATATGACATTGAAGGTATTGTTAAAGCATCACAAGCGCCAATTGACCCTAACGTAGAACCGATATTTTCCAGACCAGTCATTGCAACAAGTGGGAGGCTACATCCTCAAAAGAACCATGAAGGTCTTTTACATGCTGTGAAGGTTTTGAAAGACCAGGGATTAGTATTTCGCCTCCTTATTCTAGGTTCGGGCAATTTAAAATCAAAGCTGGTCAGGCTTGCACAAGAGTTGGAACTAAACGTAGCCGAAAGTGACCATGCAATAGCTTACAAAACTGACGTTGTTTTTCTCGAACACCAAAGTAATCCCTTTCCATTAATACGACGATCCAAGCTCTTTGTGCTGTCATCATCATGGGAAGGGTTTCCAAACGCTTTAGCAGAAGCGATGTGTCTTTCGGTGCCGGTAATTTCGTGCGATTGTCCATACGGTCCACGCGAAATTTTCGGAGCAGGTTATTTTAATGGCCCAATACTGGAGGCTATCTGGACTACAAATGGAGTACTGGTGCCGATGCTTGACTCTTCTCATGCTTATAACACCTGTGCGGAGGCGGCGAAGGCCCTGCTGACTAATCGCGAATTGTCACAATCTTTAGGTACTGCCGCTGCCGCACGAATGGCTGATTTCAACGAGACATCAATAAGTAGCAAGTGGATTGAGGTTGTGAGAGTTCAGTTGCACCCATCGCTCACAAAGCGGCTTTAACACGCGCGGTTTGTAGCAGAGACCTGGTGACAATTGCAGGCGAAAAAGGTGAGGAATCTGCCGCATTATAACAGGTGATGAGAACTAAGGGAGATTGATTATGAATAAGCCCACAATAATGGTGATAGAAAATGCTATAGACGCGACGGGCAGTCTATTTTCGATTATTCGAAGTAGCTTATTCTTGAGTGAATACTTCACATTCGAATTCATACTCCCAAGCGAAGGACGTGCCGCAGATACCCTTCGCGGTTTTGGCTTCCAAACCTGGATTATTCCAATGAGGGAACTGCGGCGCACCTCGTTATCTGTTTTATTCTATCTACCGGCACTGATTGCCAACGGCATAAGATTCAAAAGACTTGCGGAGAATAGGAATGCGGCAGTTATAGTGAACAATGATTTCTATAATCTAATGCCAGTTGTATCGTCCATGATGCGTTTGAAGACACAGTACGTTTGCTATGTAAGATTTATGCCGTCAAAGTTCCCCAGACCACTGGCGAATATGTGGTTTGATCTTCATAACAAATTCTCCGTGAAGATCATTGGTGTTTCCGAAGCCGTTAGGCGCGAACTGCCTGCTTCTGAAAAAAACATGGTCATTTATAATGAGCTTCCCGAATACTCAGTTGAGTTTAGTCCCGGCGTGAGTAAACTGATTGTGTTTCCTGCGAATTACATCACAGGCAAAGGCCAAAACTATGCGATTGAGGCATTCGCGAAAATAGCAGATAAGTTTCAAGAATGGACACTTCGCTTCGTTGGCGGCGACATGGGGCTAAGTAAAAATAAAGCTTACAAGTCATCATTGATCAAGCGCTCGCAAGAGCTCGGATTGTCAAATCGCATCGAATTTCTTGATTTTGCAACCAACCTTGTGTTGCACTATCAGGAGGCTGCATTCATTTTGAACTTCTCAGATTCAGAGTCGTTCTCGCTCACGACTTTGGAAGCCCAATTTAACGGGCGTCCAGTTGTAGTGACTCGTTGTGGTGGTCCAGAAGAAATCATTATTGATGGTGAGACTGGAATCCTTGTGCCATTGAAGGATATTGATGCCATGGCGCAGGCAATGGAATTGCTCATGACAAAAAACGAACTACGACAAAAAATGGGAGCCAAGGCCTATTCACATGTTAGAGAAAAGTTCTCACATCAAAACACTAGCGGAAAATTGGCTGACGTGTACTTATCGGCTATCAAAAAATAGCTCCTTCTTCGTCGGGCTATACGAGCTTAAGAAAAAATGAAACGCTATTTCAAGCCAATGCCAGCAACTTTTATTGCAGAGGGTTAGTACTTGAAAAGTCGCTTAAGGTTCTTTGTATGTAATTTGAAACTCCCGTAACAGAGAAGTTATTCAGGTGCCAGTCTCGGGAGAGTTGACTCCTGTGAGCTAGCGCGTTCTCATCAGAAAGAAGGCGGGCAATTTCATCGAATCCCTTAGTCCAATCAGTTACAGTAATGATTGGAGAATTTTCTAAAAAAGGTTTTGGCGGTAGCCTTTCGGCGATCACAATGCATCCTGCGCGTAAACCTTCATAGTGCCGAAAGCATTCATCGTTTGAAATACCAGGAGGAGATAGAATAATCTTAGATTCACTTAAAGCTTTTGCGTATTCAATGTTATTCAAGCCTTGCCCAAAGCCGCCTGAAAATCTGATATAAGAATTTTTAAATTTTGAATCAAACTTTAGTCTGAAAAACCTATGCACCCGGGAAAGCACTGATAGTGGCAAAGCATGCCAACCCGTCAACGCTTGAAACAGCTTCGTCCTGCCTGCATGAAGATTCCCGGAATAGAACACATTAATTTTACGGCTTTGTATTGGTATATAGGGAAGTTCAGGCACTGATGAGTTGCAGCAAAGCGGAAAATGCGCGATGCTTAAGCTTTTCAGAACGTCACTATATTCCTTGAGGTATGCATGAAGGATTATGGCTCGTTTGCTATCCGCAAGCTCAAATGGAACTCTTCCGCTCTCATCGTAAATGATATAGACTCGGCTTTTTTCCAATGGAGCATCTATTGTCCATGATGAAATATTTTGGTTAACATTAAAAAGCACAATCCATTCATGCATCTTGAACAACATTGGGTCTACATCGTGGAGATGACTAATTGTTCTAAGTAGGGTAGGGCCTTCGAAAGTGTTACGGAAACTCTCACTGTGTAAATTGGAAAAAAGGGTCGGACTATGGTTCACCTGGTGCAAAAGCATATCATCACATATCTTATCTTAATAGATCACTTTACATTCTGGTTTCTTGATACAAACATAGTTGAGCGAACTTGCTGGTTCGCATTTTCTTAGATTCTGTTTATCAAAGGCATCCGGTACCAAGTGCATATAGCTCCCGATGCCAATTCTTGTGAGTCTTGACGTCGGTTCGCTAACCCAAGTTTTGACGCATTGTGGCATCCTGAGCGGAAATTAAGATTTTAAAGTCATACACAATAGGTGCTTCCCGACATGTACTTTACAGGTGAATTCAAGTGGCAGAGAGTCACGTAGCATTGGCATCTCAATATGCTTGGAGCATTCTAAGTCACATTGACAATGACCCGCGCACCTAAGAGTTGCTCGGATAGAATCTATCTCTTACACCCAGGAAGTACTTTTCAACACTGTAGGTAATTGTCATTCCAAATAGTATGCACGCTGAGGCGCTGACCAGAAAGATTAACCAACCAGGAGCAGCGTAGTAAAAGGGAATTTCTAATCTGTATAGAGACAGTAGAACGGCAGAATAAGTTAGATATATAGCATAGGAGCTAAAGCCAATGCGAGCAATTATTTTAATAATAAACGGGCTCAATACCCGCATTAAGTTTTCACTGGCGTTAGGAGACGTCACCAAATAACTCAATATTATCCCAAAGGATATTGAAGTTAGGGAGAATCCAACTGTAAGAACAAACATCGACCCGACGGGCTCGATAAACGGTGTCCAGGCCAGGCACGACACACTAATAAAGCATAGGAAATATTTAAACTTCGATAAATACGCTTTGAACCTTGCGATTTGAAAATTGTAAAAATACGATATGGCCACACCAAGAAACAGGGAGTCAATTCTTAAATGAGTCCTTGTAAAGTTGCCAGGCCTAAAGGTATCGGAATGCATCACAGAAAACATTCTCATTGTCAAGCAACCAAGCATAATCAATGCGGCTATTCCGGGAAGGAAGTGAATGTTGTTCACGAGTATTTTCGACCTGTATTTTAAGACTGTCCAAAGGACAATGCACAATAGAAAATAGAAATGCTCCTCCACGGCAAGAGACCAGCTCGCGCTGTACGCATATCCCCATCCCCACAAGTAGTTTTGTAAAAATGTAAGATCCGAAAGTAGTCCGATTAGGTTAAGGTGGTCGTCGGCAAAGAGAAAAGGCACGTAAAGCAAGTAGGTGATGTAGTAGAGTGGATAGATTTTGAACCCTCTCCTGATTAGGAAACGAGTATAATCAATACGGCCAGTCTTTTTAAACTCTTTGAATAATAGGCCCGAGACCAAAAATCCACTTAATACAAAGAAAAGATCGACGCCAATCCAACCCAGCCTTGTCGTTAGTTCACTTAAAGGCTGATGTCTGAACAATACGAGCAGAATTGCCAGACCTCGTAAAAAATCTAATCCAATATCCCGTCCCTTCATCTGATCGACGGTATGACTTTGTGGACCGCCTCGTACTGACTTATGCATCCAATTGAAAATTGCTCCGAATAGTCATCGTCTCAATTTTTAGTATATAGATTCTTTTACACATGCGTACAAAATGCTATTGTCCGAAATAGCATTTTCGGAAATAAGGTTCGGGCTGAAATTATCGGGCGTATAGGTATGAACAGCAAATCCTGCCGAACTTATAAGCTGCAGAAAATCTTTCTTTGAGAACAATCGCACATGGTCATCTTGACCGAAGAGCCTAAGTCTTTGCTCATCCGATGTAGTCGATAAATCCTCAACAGTTTCTTGAACATCCCAAAACAATGGAACCATGATGATAGCGATACCTCCATTCTTAAGAACTCTGTAGATTTCTCTTAATGCCAGCGAAGGGCTCGTTACATGCTCAAGGATATGAGAACAAATGAGCACGTCATATGAATCGCTTTTTACTTCAGGCATGTTTGTTATGTCAACCTTGATATCATAATCCAGTCGATTAAAATCGGCGGATGTGTAGCTCACTTTGTTCCTTGCCTTCATATTGTTTGCAAAAACAGTATTCGGCGCGAAATCCATGATCCTGAGTATTTTTTGGCTTTTGTTTAGAATGAATTGTTCCAAGTACATCAAGTAGAGCCTCTCTCGATCGGATGATAGGCAAAATGGGCAATTGCAATGCGAATAATTGAGAGTTTCCATTCGTCTAAAGTCATACGGAAAACCATTTGTCTTGGCCTTGGACTCAAGTGAATGTGAAAACGGAAAGTAATGACGAACCCTCCTTCCGCAAACGATGCATCTAAATGGACCTCCACCAAAACGAAGTTGATGCACCAGTTTTTTGATAGCTTCGATCAGCGACATAATTCTTAAATCATTTTGTATCCAACGCTACAAAAAAAGACAGAAGCCTTGCAATTTTGAGGCTTAATGAATTTAGATCCTGCAAGCCGGAAGCCCAGCCTGGTATTACGCTTTGGCGATAAAAAAGTAAACTTTTTTATAAACTGACCTATTAACATCCCTTTTTTAATTATTTTCGCCAAATTTTATTTGGAATCAACCCTCTTTAGCAACACGCCTGAACGGCCGCCGAATTCACGAATTCCGTGAGTATCAGGCCCTAAGGAATTTAACACAACAATCTCAACATGAAACCAATCAAAATAGACGCTACCGATCGCAAGATCCTCGAAATTCTCCAGGCAAACTCCAACATCACCAATGCCCAGCTCGCGAAGGAAATCGGCCTTTCTCCGGCCCCGACGCTCGAGCGCGTAAATAAACTTGAAAGCTCCGGCGTCATACGAAGCTATCATGCGGTGATAGATCCGGGAAGCGTCGGAATCGGCGTTAGTACCTTTGTAATGGTTACTCTCAAAGGTCACAACAAGGACAACATCGAAAAATTCATATCGGCCATCCGTCAGATCGATGAGATCGTTGAATGCCACCATATCACCGGCGCCGGCGATTTCATACTCAAGATCGTCGCAGCCGACATTTCAGCGTACCAGCAACTTATGCTCGAAAAAGTCTCCAACATCGAAGTGGTCGACAGCCTTCAGTCGATGGTGATCCTCTCGACATTCAAGGACAGCAAGTCGATGCCGCTGCCGGTTACGGTCTAGGTGGCTGGCAAGCACAGTTGGCCGAAGGTCTAACTGAAACTCAGGTTAACTGCTCAGAGCATTACGGTGATCTTAGGCGCCTCCTTGCAACGAGATGTATATGTCTTTTTGTGCATGGTCCAGGTTGTCTGAGGTCGCCTTTATAAATGAGATAATCACGGAGCAAACCGTTGACGTTGTGTAGGTTTGTGTTCGAGTGAAAGGATTTGTTCCGTCGAAATACAGGCAACCATTAACAAAATAATCAAATGCATAGGCACGCCATAACGCGCCTGTATAGCGAACAGTGAGTGACACAATCCCCAAATCAGAATAAGACCAAGCAGAATACTGTATTTCCGAAACAACGCCTTGTTGCGTACGAGCGAGATGGCGATGTAGATTATGCCTCCAAAGGCAAATGTAAACGAGATTAGGAATGGTGTAAGAGCTTTTATTCTGCTTACCAACCCGTCACTTTTTCGCCATTCAGTTCTATTGATTCCCGTGAACCACACACGACACGCTGAAATTAATCTTGTCTTAAAGAAAAAAAATGGGCGCTCTTTGATGTGTTTAAAAGTGTAATGCCATAAGAGCTTTTCCTGAGCTTTTGTGAACTCAGAATTGTAAGTGACAAACATTCCTGGGTTAGACTTCGCCATGGCGGAAAGTATGACCGAGTCTTTCGCACTTAGATATTCCGACGTGCTTGACCTGATCTGAGCCCACTCTTCTTCGAAATCAGCGGCATGCTCTTCGCTCCTTTCAGCCACGAGATTCATAAAAATGTCATCACCTACATTGTTTGACCACAGATAATACTCTTTATAGTTTGCAGGTAACAGGTAAGCCCAATAACCTATGTGAGTTACGCCTGCGCCACCCTGTAGTGGTGTAAACTTAAATACTCCGTGATGCTTCAGGTTCCAAAATGCAAAGGGCATCAATCCTACAGCAAATATGAGTAGATGACTTGCCATGGCGACGCGATGACTTTTGAAAGATCTGATGAGAAGGAATGCAGCAGTAGCAACCGGAATGACTATGAAAGCCGGTCGTAGCTGAAAGTTTATGAATGCCGTCAATCCCCAAAGCAGCGCGCCCCAAGCGGTCAGTTTCAGTTCCAACTGCTTCACAAGAAAATAGAAGTAGAGCAACGTGAAAAAGATACAAAGTGCTTCTGCGGCAATCAGACCGGTGTAATAGGGTATTTGAATATTGATAACGGCCAACAACAAAAATATGTTAATCGATGTTCTTGAGTTTGTCAATTGCTCAATGAGCTGCAAACAAAGCCACAGGCTTGTCAGATAGAATAAGTATTGTATGATTTTGACGAACAGAAGGCTCTCATTCAACGACCGTATTAAAAACAGAAAATAGGGATAGCCCCAGGTCCTGAGCGTCTCCGGTACCTGCGTTGGAAGAAAGTACCACGAGGAAAAGGTCCCATGACCGAAGCTTTCTCCCAGATGAACGTATCCGGTTTGATCGGGGAAATAACTTTTTGACGCGACTAAAAATATTACAAAACTCGTAGCGATGTTTAGAGCAAGAAGTATAACGCTTGCTCTCTTAGAACCGAAAATCTGCAACAATTGGGTCATCATTTTGGCCGCATTACTATTGAAAGAAGGATGTTGTCTTCCTGAAAGGGACAATGAAGTTGGAAGTGTTCTAAATCTGTGACGGAGCCAGCCAAAGCAGTTTTAAGTTGCAGTGAATAGTCGATAGTTTAAAAACTGCCTTTACTAAAGAAAGGCCAATTGTCAAACAAAGATAGATTCCTTTGTGTATTTGGTCACAGTTGACGGTTTAAAATTCAAGGTGTAGCAACAGTTTCAACACCTCAAACTATACCTTGCAGACACCAGGAAACTGTTCACTCACAAGCGTGTTGTTTCACGCCAGATCGGCCTACGGTGGCGATCCAAAATTATCCTTACATTTGACCTTGCCCTCACCGCAAGTGAGGCATGTCATATCCATATGGTAGCAGAAAAATCATTGATCCTCGACGAAAGGCAGGTTCAACAGAAGATCCGCCGCATGGCCTTCGAGATCTACGAACACAACTTCAAAGAGAAAAACATCGTTATCGCCGGCATCGACGGACAGGGATACGTACTCGCCACCGAACTGGCAAAACAGGTACGACTGATTTCTCCCCTCGAAATCCTGCTCGTAAAAGTCACCCTCGATAAACTTGCCCCTTCACAGAGCGGCATTACCCTCGACTGCGACGTAAAGACCCTCCGGAAGAAATGCATCATCCTCGTCGACGACGTGCTCAATACGGGCCGTACGTTCGCCTATGGCATGAAACCATTTCTGGATGTGGAGGTAAAGAAGATTGAGACTGCCGTACTCGTGAACAGGAGCCATACCCTTTTTCCGATCTATCCTCAATACACAGGATATGCCCTCGCTACGACCATCAAAGACCACGTTGAGGTGAACCTGGGCAAAGGGGCTGCGGTTTATCTGGTATGATAAAGAGTATTGAGTCCTGAGTCCTTAGTCCTGAGTGGGTCGTGAGTACAATTAATACAAAGCTTCCCGATCAGCGTTAAATAAACTTAGTACCTAAGATCAACTACTACAACCCGATAAACTCACCAGATAACTACCATAATAAAAACATATTCTCCAGTCCTGATGTCTGACGAGAATACCTTGTTACTAGTAACCAAACTCAGGACTCAGGACTAACGACTAAATACTAATTGCGCCATGTCGACCGCCAGGAAACAGGAAATAAGAAGGATCACAACGCATCAGCTACGCGAGATGAAGAGCCGTGGTGAAAAGATCGCTATGCTCACCGCCTACGACTTCAGTATGGCCCGTATCATTGACGGCGCCGGAATCGACATCATTCTGGTTGGCGACTCCGCGTCTAACGTAATGGCTGGATACGAAACAACTCTTCCCATCACACTGGATCATATGATCTACCATGCTTCATCGGTGGTGAGGGCCGCGAAGCGGTGTCTCGTGATCGTTGATCTTCCCTTTGGTACTTACCAGGGCAGCTCCGGTGAGGCGCTCAGGTCGGCGATCCGCATCATGAAAGAAAGCGGTGCACATGCTGTGAAGCTTGAGGGTGGCAAAGAAGTGAAGGATTCGATCGATCGTATTCTTAGCGCCGGCATTCCGGTGATGGGTCACCTGGGCCTTACGCCACAATCGATTTACAAGTTCGGCACCTACACAGTTCGCGCCAAAGAAGAAAACGAGGCCAACAAACTCCTCGAAGATGCCAAAATGCTTGAGGAATGCGGCTGCTTCGGCATGGTGCTGGAGAAAATTCCCGCAGTACTTGCCGGTAGAGTCACGAAGTCGGTGAATATCCCAACGATAGGGATAGGCGCTGGCGCCGACGTCGATGGACAAGTCCTGGTTATGCAGGACATGCTCGGCATCAGCAAGGAATTCAAGCCGAGATTTCTACGCCAATACGCCGACCTCAATGGCGTCGTAACCGGGGCGGTTTCAAACTACATCCAGGACGTAAAGGCCGGAAGCTTCCCGAACGAAAAAGAGCAGTATTGATCCGCTTGCATTAGATCCGCAACAAGCCACCGCACGCGCGAAATCGAATCGTCTGTCATCGGTCTTCCATCGGTCTGTCATCGGAGTTCCATCGGACTTTCATCGGAGTCGAATCGGAGTTTCATCGGAGTCGCATCGGACTTTCATCGGAGTCGTCCAGACTTCATCGGACTTGTCCGACTGTCCCGGTCATGTTTAGCCC
Source organism: Chryseolinea sp. T2 (assembly GCF_037203685.1). NCBI lineage: Bacteria > Pseudomonadati > Bacteroidota > Cytophagia > Cytophagales > Fulvivirgaceae > Chryseolinea > Chryseolinea sp. T2. The sequence continues at coordinate 689,747 of NZ_JBBCAU010000003.1, read as the reverse complement.
TTGTCCGTTCCGGAAAGCCATTAAAGGTCCGATCCGGAAAAACATTTAAAAGCTGGTTTATTCCGGCTGGGACTTTGCAGTTCCAGGGCTTAATCCGGCTATAGCTTTACAGGTTGATTAAAAGTAATTGCAATAGCTAATGGGTCATTCCGACCTCAAACTCTTCACCGGATTAACCACCGCCGCCCTCCATCCGTGTATGCTCACCGTTGCAATCGCCACAATCATGGTCAGCAAACCGGCTCCCGCAAATATCCACCACGATAGTCCTATGCGGTAGGAGAAGCCCATCAGCCACTCCTTCATCAGCAAATAAGCCACAGGGGACGCGACTGCTACCGATAACACAACAAGAGTAACGAACCGTTTAGACACTGTCGTAAGCAAATGAACCAACGATGCACCCATCACCTTCCGGATACCGATTTCTTTCGTGCGCTGCTGGACGATGAAACTGGATAATCCGAACAGACCGAGAGTTGCCAGCGCAATGGCGATTGAAGCGAATATATTCATGGCCTTTCCAAGCTGTGCCTCGGCATGGTACATCCTGTTGAAGTCGTCGTCGATGAAATGATATTCGAATGGCCGGTTAGGCAACAGCTCCTTCCACTTTTTGCCAATGAAGTCAAGTGTTTCGCTTGTGTTTCTGCCGCTGAGCTTCACGAGCACACGACCACCGTAACTGCTCGTAAACAAGACCAGCGGTTTGATTTCTCCATGCATCGATTGAAAGTTGAAGTCTCGCACCACACCACGCACCACTCCCGGCCTTTGCGTTTCCATTTCCTGGCCTATCGCTTCTTCTGGCGTCCAGCCCAGCCGTTTCGCGGCGCTTTCATTGATGATAAAATGATATTGCCAGTCGTCCCATTCGCCGTCGGAGGCCAGCTTCATGTCCTGGTCGTTGATGTTGGTGCCGGCAACAAGCTGCAGTCCGTTCACGGCCAGGAAATCCTCGTCAATAGGATTGGCGTTCACGGATATGGCCTGATCGTCGGGGGCGGATTTCTTGCGCATCGTGTAACCACTCATGATCTTCACAGGACTATTTGCAGTTCGGGATACAGATAATACGTCGGGATTCGACTGCAGTTGTTGCTTCAGTAGCTTCGCCTTGTCAAGAGTCATGTCCCAGTCAATCCTCAGCTCAACAACCTGGTCGCGTTCGTATCCAAGATTTCGTTCCTGCAGATATTGAAGCTGGCGTTGGATGATAATCGTCGAGATAATTAAGACAACGGTAATCGCGAACTGAAATACTACGAGTCCCTGTTGAATCCATTTTGCTCCCGGTGTATTCCTGAATATGCCTTTCAACACACGGGCGGGTTGCATTCCGGACAGTATCGCAGCGGGATAGCCCCCGGCGATGAGGCTAACGAGCACAGTGCCGCCGAATGCTACGCCAATAAACGACGGCTTCATCAGCCCTGAAATTTGAAGTGGCTTTTCAATCAACGAACTGAAATAGGGAAGAAGAATTGCGGCCACAAGTATGCTCACCAGAACAGAAACGGTAACCAGTACAAATGACTCACCGATGAATTGCCAGAACAGCTGTCCGCGGGCAGCGCCTGAAACTTTTCGTACTCCTACTTCTTTGGCTCGTTCAATGGAGCGGGCAGTGCTGAGGTTGACATAGGTGAAGCACACTATCATCAGAATCAGCGCAGCGACGGCACCCAGAATGACGAGATAGGTTATGCTCGTGTTCGGTACTTCGCCGGCATACGGAGAATGAAGATGGATCCAGTTGAACGCCTCCAGTGAGAGCCTGATTTTGGCACCTGAACCTTTCATCTCCTTGTCCATGAATGGATCCAGCTTTGGCTGTAACGTTGCCATGGAGCCGGCATCCTTTAACATCGCATAAGTAGTGTAGTTTGCGTTCCAGTAATCTTTGTGCTGATTTTGACCAAGCGATGAAAACGACGCAAGCATATCAAAAGAAATTTGCGAGTTGTTTGGATAGTCTTTGATGACTGCAGTGATCTGGTAGGGCTCCGCATTGCCGCCAAGAAGCAACGTATTGCCTATTGGTGATTCATTACCAAAGTAGCGGTGTGCAGTTGTTTCAGTGAGAACAAGCTTGCGTGGACCATCGAGAGCATGCTTTGCATCGCCCTGCACCAGCTCGTAGTTAAACATCTCGAAGAACGTCGAGTCTGCGAAAAGGAAGTTGGTCTCCGTAACCGGCGTATCGTCTTTCTTGACGATCATGTCAGCACTCGAGAGGCGCATCGCACGCTCAACCTCCGGAAACGTGCTTGATAACACGTTTGCCACCTTAGCACTGGTCCAGTTCCCCTTATTGGTTTCGGTGCCACCATCGAAACTGTATTCCATGATAGCGCGAACAATGCGATCGCCGTTCTTTTGAAATCCATCAAAGCTCATTTCATGCTGAATGAACAGCACGATAAGCATGCACGAGGCGAGCCCAGACGTGAGACCAACAACATTTATCAGTGTGATAGCCTTATGTTTCCAGAGGTTTCTTAAGGCGAGTCGCAGATTGTTTCGAAACATTTTTTACGGAATTAGGTTACCAAAGGTACGGCATCAGCTCAGAAGCCTGAACTATCTTGTTTAAGACTAAAAAATGTAAAAAAGGTTGCAGTCCCGGGACGATTTGTTTCCCGAAAAATTGCACAAGTGCACGGTCGGTGCTTTTTAGCCCTGGTCTGCCTTTAAACCCTCAACAGGATTGAGTTTCAACACCTTTCTGATCTGCGTTGAAATCACCATAAGAAGAACACCGATCAATATAACTACGGCGATGAGACTTCCTGAATAATCCATGGGCATCGGATACGCAAACAGCATGTTCAGGTAGGCCTTTGTGAACAGGTAGCTGGCGGGTATTCCCAGTGTCATTGAGACAAGCGTAAGTGCCAGGTATTGTTTCATGATCACGCCGGAGATACCCGAAAGCCCCGCTCCAAGAGTCTTTCTGATACTGAATTCTTTTACCCTGCCGGAAACATTCAGTGTTACGAGTCCATACAGACCCAGACTGGCCAGCAGCACTGCAACCGCGGCAACGACATTGGTGAACTCCTGTGAGCGATCGACGGATTCAAAATAACTGGTCCAGACATCCTGCTGATGTCCACCCTGAAAAGGAATCTCGGGGTAGAGCGAGGCCCACTGCTTCTGCAAACTTTGCAGAGCATTGTTGTCAGCGCCTGCACGTAGCCTCATCGTTAGGAAATGATAATCCTCTTTCGGCGCTTTGGTGAATACAGCAGGACGAACCTTGCTGAAGAAATCCCGCGAATGAAAGTCTTTCACTATGCCGGTCACCTCGTATCGCACGCTGTCAATAGTAAAGTATTCGCCGATCGGACTCTTCAGTCCCAGTTCCTTAACGAGCAGTTCATTGACCAGCACTGCGTGAGCGTCGGATTCTGAATCTTCACGAAGGGAAGCGCCCTGTAGTAACTGAAGTCCCATGGTCTCTAAGTAATTTCCGTCTACAGCAAACCGGTCGGTTTCCAATTGTTGATTGGTTGAAGTCCGGATGATGGAGGTTGTTGCTGCTTTTCCCACATGGTCCGCCGAGCCGGTCACTGCAACTACATCGGGATGGCTGATCATTGCCGCCTGCATCCTGTCGTATGCCTGTCTGTTAGGGACCTTCACGTACAGCATGTCCTTCTGATTATAACCCCAGCTTCGTTCATGCTGGAATCGATTATTCTGCGTGAGCACTACCCCGGCCGTTATGGTCATACAGGCAAGTACAATCTGAACGCCCAGGAAGATCCTCGTCAAAGGATTCTTTCGCCCGAATTGAAGTGAGCCTTTGAAGATCCTGACCGCATCGAACTGCGAAATATAAAACGCCGGATAGATGCCCGATACTACGCCCGTGAACAGCACGAGGCCGATGAGAAACATCCAGATGCCTTTGTTCAGGAAGTTAAGCTCAAGCGGCCATCCTGTAAACTGCACAAACCAGGGCATGAAGATAAAATAGCAAAGGGCCACGCCGATCATCAGAGCAAACAACGTCACGAAGATGTTTTCAGTGAGGAACTGAAAGATCACCCGCAGCCGGTTGGCGCCAATAACTTTGCGCACACCGATTTCTTTCAGACGCTTTGCCGCCGACACAATAGCAATGTTGATGTAGTTGAAGCAAGCGAGCACAATCATGAAGATGGCAATAATGGGCATTCCGATTCTTCCTTCTACGTTGAAGTCCTGAACGATTGCGTCGCGGATGCCTGAGGATCGCTCATGTAAACTTGTAAGCGGCTCCAGCTTAAAAGAAGTGATGTTCCATTCAGGAAGCGCTGCATGCTGAATGGTCTGATACTTTTTCATCTGATCATTCACCGCATTCAAATCCTTCGTCTCAATCTGTACCCATGTAGCTCTGAGAAACTGACTCCAGTCGTCGGGTTTGAACGCAGCACTTGCTGTCTTCAGGTTGTCGTAGTTGATCAGCAGTCCGAAGTCCAGGTCGCGCTCTTTGGGAAACTCAGAGGCAACTCCGGCAACAATGAAGTCCTTCTTAATACTGTCGCTGAAGATCATCGTCATTGTTTGTCCAACCGGATTCTCGTCTCCGAAGTATTTGGTCGACATGTCCTCGCTCATCACAAGACTGTTGAGATCAGTCAACGAACTGGCTACACCCCACTTTAACGGAAACGTAAACATTTGCAGGAACGACGGATCAACGTACCTTACTCGTTCATGAAACACGTTGTCCCTGTACTTAAGCACAATATTGCTTTCATCAATCCTGCACACCTCTTTTACCTGAGGCAGATCATGCTTTAGCGCTTCTCCCAGAGGGCGTGGTGTAAGGCCATACTGCTGAGCATTTCCATCCCGCGACGCGTTGAATGTTGCCAGGTATATACTACTCTTGTTCTCGTGGAACTGATCGATTCGCTGATCATAAGCCATGAAACTGTAGACAAGCAGGCAAATGCCAATAGCAACCGACAAACCAAACACGTTGATGAACGCCGTAAGCGGATGTCGGGTCAGGCTCCGGAACGATGTTTTGTAGTAGTTAGTAAACATGGGAGAGGGATTGCGAAGTCGTGTCAAACTGAAATGCTTCATGAGGATGGGGCGCGCAAGCCGCAGTGTCTCCCATATGTATTGTCTGCGGGCTCTCGCATAGGATCCCCGTTGCGCCGCCCACTCGTGGAATAACTCTTCCATGTCACCCTCGATCTCCTCGAGGTATTCTTTTCTGATAAACAACCGAAGAAGGTTAAGAGGCCACTTCGGCGGTGATGTCTTTTGTGATGGATGATCGCTTTTATTCGGAGAGTCTTTCATCGTAACACGCATTTAAGGGTTCCTGGTGTTTCAGTTACTATGCTGACTTAAGATCGTGGGCGAGGTGAGGAATGGTTTCCCAAAGACCCGCGCGTACATCTTTCAGCTCGCGCAAAACGCGATGGGCATATGGCGTAGCGGCGTATATTCTCTTGCGCTTACCCCCGCGTTTTTGCGTTGCTTCGCCGAATTCAGAAGTAAGGAACCCCTTTTCTTCCATGCGTTTCAATGCCGACTGAATTGAGCCGACACTAAGTCGTTCATTCAATCTGCTCTCCAGCTCGCGCTTGATCTCCACGCCATAAGCTTCCTCCTGTAACGAGGCAACAGTGAGTAACACCAATTCTTCGAATTCCCCAAGCTTGGTCTTTTTCATAAGTGGATATTGGTATTATTCGTAATTGCAGTAAATATAGTTACATTTATTTCGTAATTGCAGTTAAAATACTTTCGAAAGCTTTGGATTGGCTTCCAATAGACCAAAAGGTCGAGGTTGGATAAGTGATAAGTGTATAATGACACGTGTTATTTCGTGCGCGACTTTCTCTATAGATCTCCTATAGTGCTTCTATAGCTGCTCTATACTTTCTCTATATCCGCTCTATACTTTTCTATACCCTCTCTATACTTCTCTAGACTTCTCTATACTCGCCAATATCTTTTGCAACTGAATCTCGTCGCTGCTTGGTACTACGGGTTGTAGATCCGACATACATGGAAAGTGACTTTTAGCCGCAGGACGTCTGGACAAATCGCGGACAACAACGCTCATATGACATCGCAAACCATAAGTGCATGGACAAAGTTCTGGCGCTATGAACCAGGAAAACTTATTCAGATCTAAGGCTCTTCACCGGATTTGATGTGGCGGTCTTGAACGTGTGAAAGCCGAGGGCCACAACAGCAACAACGATCATCACCACCCCACTCACTACAAATACCCACAGGCTGATAGAAGTCTTATAGGCAAACCCTTCAAGCCATTTATGGGCCGCCCACCAGCTCAGCGGCGCCGCGAGCAGAAAGGCAATGGCCACAAGCACAATGAAATCAACAGAGAGGATGGAAATCAGATTGCTCACCGACGCACCCAGGATCTTTCGAATGCCAATCTCTTTTGTACGCGTCTCTGAGGTGTGCATCACAAGTCCCAGCAGCCCCATGCAGCTTATCAATATTGAAATTCCCATTGCCCAGCCGAGTAACCTTGCAGTATTCTGTTCCTCTTTGTAAAACTTTGCAATGGATTCATCAAAGAAGGTGTACTTGAATTCCCGCTCCGGATAGAATCGGTTATAAAGATTTCCGATTGATGCAATCGAAGATGACCAGCCGGTGCTCTCAGGTGTTAATGCAATGTGAAAGAAGAAGCTGTTATCATTGTTTAAAAACACGAGTGACCCAATTGGTGATCGCATTGACGACTCATGAAAGTCGCGCATAACACCCACGATCGTAAATGGAGTTTCTCCATTAAAGAGCTGCTCGTTAATCGCCATCTGAGGATCGGTAAAACCAATAACCTTTGCATATGTTTCATTGATCATGACTTCATGCACATCTTTTCCTTTTCTTATGTTTCTGCCGGCGACCACATCGATACCGTAAACGTCGATGAATTCCGGATCGCCCCACCTTACCTGAACCCTTTCTTTGATCTCCTCTTTCTGATTTTTAAAGGTGATGCGACCAAAGGCTGCTCCTTCGGTTGCCGGAGGAAGGAATCCGATCGTCGCCTTAGAAACACCGGGAAGTTTACTGATCTCATTTAGCAACGGCTCGCGGTTGTCTTTAGCCATGCGGTCCACATCGAAATAAACGATGGCATCTTTTGTATAACCTAGATCTTCGTGAAGCGAGTAGTTCACCTGCTTCGATACCATGAACGCACCGAAGATAAAGACCTGAGCGATCATGAACTGTGTTATAATAAGTCCTTTCCTTAACACAGTGCTGCCGGAACCTGATGGCAATACATTGCCCTTAAGAATTGACACGGCTTTGATCCCTGATAATACCAGCGCGGGATAGATACCAGCCAGCAGCGATACAGTTGTAATTAGTATGATGAGAAATGCTATAACTTCTGGCTGGGCCAGGGGCTGGAACAGAACACCAGCTGGGATAAAGTCGCTGAATAGGTCCAGCAATACCGGTGTGAGCGCCATAGACAAAAAGCAGGCAAGCAGCGCGATAAGAAAAGTCTCACTCAGGAACTGAAAAATCAGCAGCTTCCGCGAGCTTCCAATACTCTTTCGTACGCCAATTTCTCTCGCGCGCAGCGAAGTTTGTGCACTGGCGAGATTTGTAAAATTGATGCACGCCAGAGTGAGGATGAATGCAGCAATCAGGACCAATCCCCATAGCGTTGATTTCGAGGCGATGCGTTGATTAAATCCGTTATAAGCCCCATTGAAGTGTATGTCGGACAACGGCTGAAGTACATAGGTGAGTGTATTCTGGCTTTCTGCCTGGCGAAATCGTTTTGCTATGGCATTGACCTGTTCGCTTGCACCAGCGCGATCGTTGCGTTCCGCCAGCTTCACATAGAGCGACGAATAGGCCATCCAGTCGTTCCAGTTGTCCATCATGAAGTTATCTTTCAATACCGTCTTTGAGATGGTGCCGTAGGAAATGAAATCGGTTGCGTTAAGATGCGTTGTCTCATGAAGGTCGCGGACGATGCCCGTTATAGTGGCCGTTACCTCTTCATTATAGTTTAGCTGTTTGCCGATAGCGGCCTCCAGGGGTAATCCGGGGAAGTACAGTTTAACTCTGCTTTCCGTAAGGACAACGGAGAACGGTTCGTTCAATGCCCGCTCAGGGGCGCCGGCAATCCACTCGAATGGCATAATGCTGAAGTAGCCTGCGGTCGTGAATATTGTGCCTTCCTGTTCTTTGAAGATCTTTTGAGGCGATTCTGTCAGCGTCACGTTTACTTTAGCGTCGCCCTGGAAGGTCATCACGGGCACAACGGCGTCGACACCTGATACCTCAGCCATAGCGTTGGCCAGCGGCGCTGGTACCGCAGAACTATGACCATCAACACCATTCATATTGAGATCCATCACAACGCGATAGATCCGATCGCGATCAGGTTGAAACTTGTCGAAGCTATTTTCGAAATGAACAATCAGGAAGATCAGCAGCGACGCGCTGATGCCAATAGAAAGTCCTGCAACGTGAATGAATGATATTGCCTTGTTGCGCAGGAAACTGCGAATTGCAACGGTGAAGAAATTCTTTAACATAGGAATACTGGTCTGCGCTGCCCTTTGCTAAAATAGTACCACAATCTTAGTGGTCCTGATTATTTACAAAATGTACTCCTCGCGCTGGATTCGCACTTTGGGCTTTAAGCAGAATGGAATGAGTTCTTAACGTTTGTCCGGAAATGACACACGCTTGGTCGATAGAGGATAATCATTCCTTTTTGAGATTCTTCAAAGATCCCATGAGGTGAATCAGTACAGGATTGGAAAGACTGTTATTGAGCGCCTTATCGAATAGGACCGTCCCTTTGCACGGGCCAATTATACTTTGAATTTTTTGGGCAAGCTTACTATGATCCTCCATAACCAATGTGAAGCCGTCCTTGCAATGAGGTTCGAATTCCGGATGTTCAGTCAGTAAGTAGATGTGCTTCATAACTACATCATCTGTAACCTCGGGTTCCACACCAAGATTTATCAGATAGTCACGCTCTACATCCAGGGCCATGAATACATGAGCAGGCCCTTCCTTTGTTCCCATAGCGACATGGAAGAACGCAATGTATTTGAGCTTGGCTCGATCCTTTGGTAAATCAGAGAAGCTCATTGGCTAAGTTTGCAAGTTCACTTCGCTCACCTTTCTCCAATGTGATATGCGCATACAGATCGTGATTTTGCAGGCGATCAATCAGCGTCGACAGTCCATTACTCTGAGAATCCAGATACGGTGTATCGATCTGATAAATGTCGCCGGTGAAAATGATCTTTGTATTCTCGCCCGCCCGCGTGATGATAGTCTTTACTTCATGCGGCGTAAGGTTCTGGGCTTCATCAACGATGAAACATATGTTCGACAAACTCCGCCCACGGATATAAGCAAGCGGAGTGATCATTAACTTTTCCTGGTTCACCATTTCAGTAATGCGCGAGTATTCCTTGTCGGTCTCGCCGTACTGATTTTGAATGAACTTGAGATTGTCCCAAAGCGGCTCCATATAGGGATTCACCTTGGACTTAATGTCACCGGGTAGATATCCAATGTCCTTGTTGCTCAACGGTACAATTGGACGCGCGAGATAGATCTGTTTAAACTCTTTCTTTTGTTCCAATGCTGCGGCAAGCGCGAGAAGAGTCTTTCCGGTTCCGGCGACACCTTGAATAGATACAAGCTTAATCTCCGGCTTAAGAGCAGCGTGAATAGCAAATGCCTGCTCTGCATTGCGCGGCTTAACGCCGTACACGCTTCGCTTCTCAACATGCTCGAGCATTTGGTTGAGCGGATTGTAGTATGCAAGCGCAGATTTTTTTCCGCTGCGAAGGATGTAGTAATGATTCTTAACGACATCGACCTTGCCCAGAAGTTCGCCTGGAGGACAATAACCTTTCTCATACAGGAGGTTGATCATGTTGGCATCGATGTCTTCAATGATCGTCTTCCCTGTATATAGCGATGAGATGTTCTGTACTTTTCCGGTAGTGTAATCCTCGGACTGCAGTCCGAGAGCTTTTGCTTTCAGTCTGAGATTGACATCCTTCGATACAAGGATGACTTTCCTCGTCTTTTGCTCCTTCTGAAGCTGCAAGGCTGCATTGAGAATTCTATGGTCGGCCTTCTCTTCGTTGAAGATCTTGTTGGCATCCACTGCGCTCCTGGTATCCATGAGCACTTTGAATGAGCCTTTCGTTTTTCCGTTGAGAGGATTCCAGTTATGAAGCATCTGGCCCTTCGCCAGCTTATCAATAAGCCTGATGAACTCGCGTGCTTCGAAATTCTTTGTATCGTTTCCCTTCTTGAAGTTGTCCAGTTCTTCAAGAACCGTTATCGGGATACCTACATCATGTTCGTCGAAGTTGAGGATTGAATTGTGCTCGTAGATTATAACTGAAGTGTCAAGTACGAAGATCTTTTTTTCCTTTTTGGTCTTGGACATCTGCACAAAGAACTTGGTTTACGAAATGTAACAAATGAAAAATCTTTTTGAAAAGATTTCATGCGTTAATATTTTTTTAATTCAATGAAATAAAGAATCGCTTGCCAGGTAAGTGCCGCGTGTACTCAGCAGGCATCTTAAAGGAAGTCAATCCGTGACTGAAACAGAAGGTCACCATCTGATTTAGTTTCTCCTCAGTTTTTTGTGTTAACTTTCTGTTTCGCAGCACATGGCATCGTCTGCATTACTATCGTAATCACTGTTGTCGACTCAGTAATTGAAGATTCCAGGTTAAGATTTTGTGAAGGCGAGTGTGAATTGATCGCCGCGTTCGCTGGGAATAATGCGAAGTACATTCGCTGATACGAGCAATATCAATTTGTTTGAAGCGTAAAACTTTTTCAACCCTGACAATCCAACAAACTCGCTCAGTGTTATGGTTTTATTGTTAGCCAGATATTGCATGAGGAAGTGTTCATGCTCCCCATAGTGGAAACGGATGTCCCTTTTTTTCAGTCGGCGCTTAATGATTTCACGCATTTCACGACTGGCACGAATGCTCTTGTCGGCAGATCTTATAAAATACTCCCGTGCTCCCTGATCATCAGCTATAAAATGCGGACGGTTATCACTTACGTGCACAACGTATTGCAATACTGTCCTGTTGTTTCCAATGGCAATCCAGGTTTCTTCTATATTAAGTGCCGGCTGTACTTTCTCAAGTGCCTGCTGAACGGCAAGCGACTCGTCTTCCGGATATTTAACGCCAGGAATCGTTTTATCGTCACCAACACCAATGAGCAGTGTTCCGCCGGAGGAATTGGCAAATGCGATGAGCTCGCGTACAATCTTTTCGCCGCCCTCCGATACCTTGCGTTTGAACTCAAGATATTGACTCTCACCCTGCGCGACGAGTATCTGCAACTGCTCGAAGAGTTCAGCATCGAAGACGAGTGCATCCTGCTTCTTAATTCCACTCCACGATCTCATAAACAATGGCTGAGTCAAGTGTTGAATGAATTTACGGGAAGATAACAAATTTGAGGACGTCAACGACGTTCGCTAGCTATGCGCGAACATCATCAATACTTTCTTCGCCTGAAGTTATCTTCTTCTTCATCATCATCGTCATCCTGCCCGGGTTTGGGCATCGTGAACATTCCGCTGAGCAGATCCTTGAACTGCAGTCCTGCCGTGAGCGAGTGTTTGCTGATCAAACTATATCCTGCAAGCCCGTGGAGTACAAACTCCATGAAGAATAACTTGGTCGATGCATCTTTGTCTTTGTGGAACTCATTCACAATATCATTCAGGCCTGGAACACGCTTCAAAGTCGCTTCGTATTCCGTTTGAGTCATATCATTCAGGAGGTCTACAGTATTACCATCGCCAAACCAATCCGACACTTTCTTATAAGGACTCTTATCCTTTTGTTTCCTGAACTTATCAGGATCGGGAAAGTAATTAACAAACTGGGTGCGGATTGCCTTCACCACGAGATTCGATGCGACGATGCCAGGACCCTCCTGTTCTCCTTCATAAACTAATTCCACCTTGCCGGTGATTGCCGGGATTACACCAATGAAATCAGACACTCGTATTTTCGTTGAGCTCTCACCATTGATGATGCTTCGCCGCTCCGCCGCCGCGACAAGATTCTCGTATGCTGATATAGTGAGGCGCGCAGACACACCGCTCTTGGCGTCTACATATTCACTGCCCCGTGCTTCAAAAGCAATCTGCTCCACAAGGTCTTTCGCGATTTCATTTACCGACACTCTTGCGCGCTGCACATCTTTGAGCCGCGCCTCCTGTTGTGTGATGCGTTTACCGATGTCGAGAGTCTTTGGATAGTGTGTAATGATCTGACTATCGATCCGGTCTTTCAAAGGTGTTACAATGCTTCCCCGATTCGTGTAGTCTTCGGGGTTGGCGGTGAAGACAAACTGAATATCTAGAGGCATTCGAATCTTGAATCCCCTGATCTGAATATCTCCTTCCTGCAGAATGTTAAACAGCGCCACCTGAATGCGCGCCTGCAGATCTGGCAACTCGTTGATTACAAAAATGCACCGATTGGAGCGCGGTATTAGACCAAAGTGAAGTACGCGTTCATCTGAATATGGCAGCTTCAGCGTTGCCGCCTTTATCGGATCCACATCACCAACAAGATCGGCGATAGATACGTCAGGCGTTGCCAGCTTTTCTGCATATCGTTCACTGCGGGGAACCCAGCTGATAGGAGTCAGGTCACCACGTTCAGCGATCACGTCGCGTGCATGTCTTGAGATGGGGATGAAAGGATCGTCGTTCAATTCCGATCCCTCAACAATGGGAATGTATTCGTCCAGAAGATTCACCATGAGTCGTGCGAGCCTCGTTTTTGCCTGCCCGCGTAAGCCCAGCAGATTGACGTCATGCCCTGCTAATATTGCGCGTTCAAGATCCGGTATGACGGTCTCTTCGTATCCCCAGATGCCTTCGAAAACATTTTCTTTCGCCTTGAGCTTACGGATAAGGTTTTCACGCAACTCTTCTTTAATGGTCTTTGATTTATAACCCGCACGCTTCAGTTCTCCGAGTGTCTTTATGCTTGTGTGATCCATTAGTGGTAATGTTTTTATAATGTGAGGAACTCTTACTAGAGATTCTTCCTCCGGTTCTTCTTAAAGTCTTCAAATACGAGGTTGCCCAATCCTTCGAGACTGCTGTAGTAGGCATTGCCATTGTTTGCTTTTGTAAAGTCGCGCACAAAGGCTTTCAAATAGGGGTCCGTTGCAATCATGAACGTCGTCACAGGAACCTGCAGCTTTCTTAATTGTCCGGCCAGGTTTAGAGTTCGTGCTAGAATCTTCGGATCAAGTCCAAATGCATTCTTATAATACTTGATGCCTTGTTTGATACACGTTGGCTTTCCGTCGGTGATCATGAAGATCTGCTTGTTGGCATTCTTCCTGCGCCGCAGAATATCCATGGCAAGCTCAAGACCTGCAACGGTATTGGTATGATAGGGCCCAACCTGCAGATAGGGCAGGTCTTTGATTTCAATCTGCCAGGCATCATCGCCGAACACCAGGATATCGAGAGTATCCTTAGGATATTTTTTCGTGATGAGCTCAGCCAACGCCATGGCTACCTTCTTTGCAGGTGTGATCCGGTCTTCGCCATAAAGGATCATCGAATGAGAGATGTCGATCATCAGTACGGTCGAAGTTTGAGCTTTATACTCGCTCTCTACCACCTCGAGGTCTTCTTCCGTCATAAAGAAGTTCTCCACACCGTGATTGATCTGCGCGTTCCTCAGTGAATCGGTAACGGATATTTGTTCGAGCGTATCGCCGAACTCATAGTCGCGGCGCTCTGTCGTTTGCTCATCACCGCGTCCGCTGTGTGGCGTATTGTGTTCGCCGGATTTTGACTTCTTGAGCCTACCGAAGATTTCTTCGAGCGCCGACTGACGCAGTTGCTGCTCGCTCTTCGCTTTTAGCTTAAACTCTCCCTTCGGTCCCTCGTCGGTGATATAACCCTGCTTCTTGAGGTCTTCAATGAAATCGCCCATCCCATACTTGTCATTGGTCAGGCCATACTGTCTGTCCACCTCTGTGAGCCATTGCAGGGCTTCGGCAACGTTGCCACCTGTAATGAGCACCAACTGCATGAAAACCTTCAGCAGTTTTTCAAAATCACTTCCAGCCTTGCCCGGAGGCGGAGTGTAATTGGAAAATCGATACCCCAGCATAATCTTTCTCCTTACTCAACTTCCTTAAGAACCACGAATTCCGGGAAACTGTTTGGCCCCGGAACAATATTTTATCAAACATTAAGAGCACATGTAATATATAGCGCCAAAACCTAAAGATTGCACAATTGTGTTTGGCTATTTTTGTTTATTGTGTTTTTGACCGCGGAAACCCGCACTTTTTTAGAAAACCTTTTATGAAAAACTCTAGTTCGAAAAATGGAAATTCCGGCCAGACGCGTGTTAACGTAGTCACCTCGGGCAATTCCATTGTGGTGTTGGTAATGAACCCAGCTGGTGGGCTGCTTAGTTATGCCTGCCCTAAGAATTTAAAATTGAAAGCTGAGAATTGAGAATTGTTGAGGATCCCCAGCATTCGGGTCAATTCTTCTTCTTCATCGTCCCGTAAATGTAGTCCCACAGGGGCGACGACACTCCAAAAACCACATCTCCATTCTTATAATGATGTATGCCGTGGTTGATCCACAGCCACTTGAAGAAATTCTTCGGAGGCTGAAACGCGTGCACCATGTAGTGCACTGACAAATAGTATGCATAGCCTACCACGAATCCCGGAAGAAACGAGAACACCAAGTCACCAAGGATTAACTTAAAGACCAGCAGAAGTATCGTTGCAATCGTCACACTCAATAAAGGAGGCATCGCGAGCCGGTCTTTGTCTTTTGGAAACTCATGATGTACGCCGTGAATCAGATACTGCAACTTGGCACGTGCCTTAGTGTAAGTGGACATATGAAAGACGTACCTGTGCATGTTGTATTCAAACCAGGTAAACGTCAGCACGCCCAAAGAGAACATCCCAATAGTTTGCCACGTGGTTAACGACGTATGAGTGATGCTCCAGTACAGCAATGAACCCGAGAACGTAATGAAGATTGTTAACGGAACGGATATGTGCGTGCGCGACAATTTTTCAAGCACAGGACTCTTAAAGAGTTTCTTGCTTCCAGTGTTCTTCGGTCGTACATCGGTTGTCTCCATAGTCATCTCTTTTGATGAACCTCATACACCGCACCCCCCCCGAAATATTATACCATGAGAGGCTTGGCTAATGGAGCGAAATTAAGAGGCTCAGGCGACTTTTTCAATATTTGCGACTAGTCGTCCGCCAGTGAGGCAGAGGGAGGTAGAGTGAGGAACAGTGCGAGAGTGAAAGGCAGAGTGAGGAACGAGGCAGAGCGAGGAACAGTGTGAGAGTGAAGTAGGAAGCGCTCTCACACTGTTCCTCACTCTGTTCTTCAGTGTACTTTAACAGCAGCCTTCTCTATTACCCTCTGATAGTATCTTTCATAAAGCGGCAAGATCTGAGTGATGTCAAATTCCTTCGCCCGCTTCAGTGCATTCTCTTTGAACGTGGGAAGATTGTTCTTATCAAGAACAAACAATGCCTTTTGCGTCATGTCCTCAACATCTCCAACAGGGCTCATGAACCCGGTAACCCCTTGAATATTTAATTCAGGTAGTCCCCCCGTGTTACTTGATATCACAGGCACCTCGCATGCCATTGCTTCCAGCGCAGCAAGTCCAAAACTTTCTTTTTCGGACGGCATGACGAACAGGTCCGCCACCGACAAAACTTCTTCAACCGCTTCAAGCTTGCCCAGGAAGCGCACGTCATTGAAGATACCCAGCTCACGGCACATAGCCTCTGCCTTCGCCCGTTCAGGGCCGTCACCAATCATTAACAACTTGGCCGGAATCTCACGATGAATATTGGCAAATATTTTTACGACATCGTTCACGCGCTTCACCTTGCGGAAGTTTGAAGTATGCACGATGAGTGATTCACCATTGGGGCAGATCGCCTTTTTGAAGTGATCCTTCTTTTGCTTCTTGAACTTCTCGAGATCAATGAAGTTAGGAATCACTTCTATATTATTAGTGATTGCAAACGACTGGTAAGTTTCACGGCGCAGGTCTTCAGAAACCGCAGTAACGCCATCGGACTCATTTATACTGAACGTTACCACTGGTTCGTACGAAGCATCCTTCCCGACGAGCGTGATGTCGGTGCCGTGCAACGTCGTGACTACTGGTATGGTGATCCCGTGCGTCTTCAGGATCTGTTTGGCCATGTAGGCAGCCGAAGCATGAGGTATTGCATAGTGCACATGCAACAGGTCCAGCTTTTCATTCTTCACCACACTCACCATCTTGCTGGCCAACGCCAGTTCATACGGAGGGTATTCAAACAGTGGATAAGAATGGAATTCAACTTCGTGATAAAAGAGATTTTCATTCAGGAAATCGAGCCGGGTAGGCTGCGAGTACGTGATGAAATGAACTTTGTGGCCCTCCTGGGCTAAAGCTTTTCCCAGTTCAGTGGCCACAACGCCGCTACCGCCAAAAGTTGGGTAGCACACGATTCCGATGTTCATAAGCAGGTATGGTGGTCTAATGCTCGACTATTGTATAGGACGCAACCGCCTGCGAAATATTGTCGTCACCGGCGACTGCTAACCACAGGGTTCTGCAGTGCCACTGGTGAAGGTTGAAAATCATCACAGTACGTAAAGATTGCGTCATAAATTACGTCTTGTATGCGAGAACGAATATTTGCGCTGATTAGTTTGCCACTTCGGTCCGGATATACACGGTTGGACAAAAACACGTAAACAAGGTCAAATTCGGGGTCTACCCACAAACAAGTCCCCGTAAAACCGGTATGGCCGAACGTACGGGGCGAAACCTTCAAGGACGTTGGGCTGTTCCAATCGCTCTGCACAGGCTTGTCCCATCCAAGGCCGCGGCGGCTCTTATCAAACTGTTTGTTGGTGAACAGGCGCACCGTTTCAGGCTTGTAATACCGGTAGCCTCCATAATATCCTTCCTGCAAAAGCATTTGTCCTAGTTTGGTGAGGTCCGTGGCGGTACCAAAGAGACCGGCATGTCCCGCGACCCCACCCATCAGTGCCCCGCGTTCGTCGTGTACGGTTCCGTTAACAAGCGCCCGCCTGAAAATCCGATCGTACTCGGTAGGTGCTATCTGTTGTTTCGGAAATCTGTCAAGTGGCATGAAGCCAGCAGTATAGGCGCCCAGAGGCTCGTAAAAATTCTGCTCTACAAATTCATTGATCGGCTGATTCAACAACTTTTCAGCCAGACGTTGAAGAATAAGGAACCCGAGATCGCTGTAACGGTATGCGTAAGGAGTTCGCACCGCCTTTTCTATAAGTTTGGACTTAACGATCCACGACCAAACGGAATCGCGCAAGGCCATTGATCCATATAGATTCGGTCCGACCTGCAATGGATAAATTGTGTTTCGGGTTCTGCTATAATACGTTGGGAGGAAAGTCGTGTCTTTAACGGTCTCCGGCCACATCGGAATAAAAGGAGCAAGTCCTGCCTGGTGTGTCAACATTTCCAGGATGGTGATATCCTTCTTGTTCGACTTCTTTAACTCAGGCAAATAATAAGATACCTTTTTGTTGATGTCGATGAGCCCACGTTCCTGCATGAACATCACTGCCTGCAGCGTAGCAGACACTTTCGTAAGCGAAGCGAGATCGTAAATCGTTTCAGAGGTTACGGGGTTGCTCTTGTTATAGTTGAGCGTACCGAAATTCCTTTCATAGACAACGGTACCGCCACGCGCGACAATTACCTGCATGCCAGGCGTTGCCCCGGTTGCTATGGCTTCCTTAGCAATCGAATCGATCCGTGCCATCATGCGGCTGTCCATCCGGGCACTTTCAGGAGTAGCATAGCGCAACCGTCGTACGGATTTGGTATCCACACCCGCGCCTGTAGCCAATTCGCGCGAGGCAGGAAAGGGTAGTCTTCCTTTTGCACCGATGGCACCGAACAATACTTCTGAAGCTGCAACCATCGCCTCGGGAGCATTGCAGAACGCAGTAAGTGAGGTCTGATACTTATCGATGGATTGGATGAAGGCTTCATTACCGAAATCACAGAAGACAATCTCGACGTTCGGTTTTAAGAGCGCAACCATGCGTTCCATTCGCGATAGCACTGATGCTGTCGTTTGAGGGAACACGCCGATAATCACTACCTGGTGACCTGAAAGCGCATCGGCAAGCTTGATCAGGTCCGTCTTTTCGTCCAGCGTGAAATAGGAAGCGTGAGCATACTTTGAAAGGTCCCCGTAGAAAGGTTTGTTGGGTGCCGTTGCATCACTGGTAACATAGGCGATGAGCTTGTTGTCCAGTTGTGTGATGGGTAGGATTTTGCGATTGTTTTTGATAACGGTAACCGCATTTTCATATAGCCGTTCCGTGATGACACTTCCCGATGGCGCATTCAGACGTGCGATCAGGTTGTCAGGGTTGACATATCGTTTGTCCGAAAGGCCCGCATCATATTTTGCTTCAAGGATTTTACGAACTGAAGTATTAAGCTGCGCTTCGTAACTCTCGTCCGACTTAATTAACCTCCTGATCTTTCTCACCGCAGCGCCGATGTCTTCCGCACCGATCATTACATCATTGCCCGCCTGAAATGCAAACACTGCTTCATCACCCTCGCGGCTCTTGTCCGCCACGACCTTCACATACTGCAGATCAACAAACGAAAGACCTTTGAACTTTCGCTGAGTTTTCAACCATTGGCCAGTGAACAGATGCGCCATTGTAGCAGCATCGAATCCCTCCTTTTTCTTGACTTTATCATAAAAGATAGGCACCCGCGAAGGGGCCGGCATAACACCATGTACGTTATTCTCAAACAGTTTGGTGAAAGCGTACGATGTAAGTGAATCGATGGTAACCCGTATCTTAGGCACCTCTTTATTGAAATCCGTTATGGTAACGCCGGTAACTGAGTACTGCTTGGCACAGGCAATTACTCCATTGTCCTGCATGCCCCGAACGAATGCCGTTATCTTATTTGCCACATTTGCCGTACTGGCTCCAAAGGAGCGATAACTTAAGATCGGATCATTGGGATTGGTGTTTACATCAGCAAGCGAAGCGAAATTGAGATTGACACCAAGTATTTTCATATGCCTTGCCGTTTCCCGACCCATCTCATACACCAGCGTATCGTTGGTGATGGCACCAAGCACTAAAGGACGTGGAAAATGAATTGTGCTATCAACCGACTGGCTTACGCCCCATTCACCATCCTGTCCGATCAGCAGGGGGATTCTGGCCGTGTTCTGTAGGATATTAGTGTTCCGCACCTGATGAGCCGGATTTTCCTGTTGGAAGACGACGCCACCTAAGTCAAATCCTTTCACGTCATTCCGCACCTCAGTCAACTGATCGTCCGTGGCGTGTGCCGGCACCGCGCGCATGAACAGTTGTCCTATTCTTTCATCAACACTCAATGTGCTCAGGACGCTGTCGACCCAATGGGTCTTGTCAACTTGTGCAAAGGCGCTAATGCGCGCGATCACGAGGAACGCAAAAAAAGTAAATACTCTTAGCATGATTAAAAAATGCCGTTGGGAACGGAATCTACAAAGTTAGGACTTTGTAGCGAGTTTAAAATACTATTGGCGGTTGAGTTAATCCACGAATACGACATGCCGTGGAAAATTTTTAAGCGCAACGACAAGAATGCGGAAACATTGTTCAGATCGGGACGTTTCCTGTGCATTGTGTTCCCTGATGGGAGAGCGATGCAGGATGAAGCATTTTGTCTAAATTTCCTTGCACTTCGGTGGCTAATCTGCACCTTTGCCCTTTGAGTTTACGTCTATAGTCGCATGCCCGATATCATTCAGCTGCTTCCTGACTCCATTGCTAACCAGATCGCCGCAGGTGAGGTCGTGCAACGCCCTGCATCGGCGGTTAAAGAACTGATGGAAAATTCATTGGATGCGGGAGCCACGAACATCAGGTTAATCGTTAAAGATGCCGGTAAAACGTTGTTGCAGGTAATCGACAACGGCAAGGGTATGTCGGAAACGGATGCACGGATGAGTCTTGAGCGGCACGCCACATCCAAAATACGCAAGGCAGAAGACCTGTTCACGCTGCGCACCATGGGATTCAGAGGCGAAGCGCTTGCTGCAATCTCCGCTGTCTCTCAAATGGAAATGAAGACGCGGATGGCATCGGAAGAGCTGGGGACATTATTGGTTGTGGAGGGTTCCGAAGTAAAACGACAGGAGCCGGCAGCCAGTGATAAGGGCACGAGCATTGCCGTAAAGAATCTCTTCTACAATATTCCCGCACGAAGAAATTTCCTGAAGTCGAATGCGAGTGAATACCAGCACATCGTTGATGAGTTTCAGCGTATAGCCCTCGCGAACCCCGAGATCGGATTTCAATTGGTTGAAACAGATGCCGTCGAATACGACCTCGCACCTGGTAAATTAAGTCAGCGCATCGTCGGCATCTTTGGCAAACAATATCAGGAACAACTTGCGCCCTGTCAGGAGGAAACAGCACAGGTGCGCATCTCAGGATACATCGGCAAACCTCACTTCGCCCGCAAAAAGAGGGGAGAGCAATTTTTGTTTGTCAACAAGCGATTTATAAGAAACAACTATCTCAATCACGCTATCATGAGCGCCTTCGAAGGCCTGTTGCCTGAGAATACGTTTCCATTTTACGTGTTGTTTATAGACATTGATCCGAAGCACATCGATGTCAACGTTCATCCTACCAAAACGGAAATAAAGTTTGATGATGAGCGCGCGATTTATGCTGTTGTTCTTTCTGCAGCCAGACAGGCAATCGGCTCTCACAATCTTACACCGGCGATTGATTTTAACAGCGATGTCAATATCATCGCCAAGCTGAGCAACGCCTCCTCGCAGTCTAAGGAAGTATATTTCGAAGAGCGATTCAGTTCAGGTTTGAACCGGTCAAATCTTGAACACTGGCAAAAGATCTTTGAAGGCGAACCTATTCATCGCCCGGCAGAAGTGCCACGCATCGAACCGGAGCCCGTTCCGGAAACTCAGACGCTGCGTTTCGAGAGCTCGATGAACAGCCAGGAAACCAGCGAAGAACACTTTTGTTTTCAACTGCATAACCGTTACGTTGTAAAACAGGTGCGTTCAGGGATGATGTTTGTCGACCAACAGGCTGCACACGAACGCATACTGTTTGAA
The DNA here is from genome assembly GCF_037203685.1 of Chryseolinea sp. T2. NCBI lineage: Bacteria > Pseudomonadati > Bacteroidota > Cytophagia > Cytophagales > Fulvivirgaceae > Chryseolinea > Chryseolinea sp. T2. The sequence continues at coordinate 668,507 of NZ_JBBCAU010000003.1, read as the reverse complement.
AAGTTTCTTGCCCAGGTGAAACATCGCACCGCGCAGAGTCAGCAGAGTTTGTTTCCTCAAACGATAACATTCTCCGCTGCCGACTTTGCTTTAGTCCTCGAGATGCAGAAGGAAATTGAAACGCTTGGTTTCCGCATCGAGGTATTTGGAAAGAATACGTTTCTTGTCACAGGCGTGCCGGCAAATATTCCTGCCAACCGCGAGAAGGATCTTTTCGAAGGCCTCATCGAACAGTTTAAGGTTAACCAGTCACAATTGTCAGTGCCTTTAAGCGAAAATCTTGTCAGGTCGCTGGCGAGGCGTGCGGCGTTAAAGGCGGGCCAGCCGTTAGTAAGAGAGGAAATGAAAACACTCGTGGATAATCTGTTCGTGTGCCGTAATCCAAACTATGCGCCAGACGGCCGTCCCACGTTCTTTATTTTTGAATTGAATAAAATTGAAAGCTATTTTAGGTAAGCTATAAGCGAAACAAACATCGGAACCAATTACTTATGCTAAGACTCACCCCGGTCGTCAGAACCCTGATTATAATCAACGTAATCGTTTTTATAGCCGAAATGCTCGGACCGAAGGGCGACTTCGGCTATTGCTTCGGCGGTGTCGGACTGGAAAAGGACGTTGTGTCAGGGTTTCTGTCACTTTATAATTCGAAGACGGAATGTTTTAAGCCCTACCAGCTGTTTACTTATATGTTCGTGCACGGGGGCTTCAGCCACATTTTCTTTAATATGCTGACGCTCGCGTTCATGGGTCCAATCCTCGAAAACTACTGGGGACAGGGGCGATTTACGATGTTTTACCTGGTAACAGGAATCGGTGCGGGGATCTTTAACATATTGATGGCCACCTTTCTTGGAGTGGGGGAATTTGGGACGATGGTGGGCGCTTCGGGCGCCATCTATGGATTATTAATGGGATTTGGTATGATTTTTCCTAACATGGAGATTCAATTGCTGATACCTCCAATTCCTATCAAGGCGAAGTATCTCGTATTAGTGCTCGGGGGCCTTAATTTCTTGCTGGACCGGAGTGGCAATGTTGCGCACTTTGCGCATTTGGGGGGTGTGATATTTGCATTCATTATTATTACCGCTTGGCGAAGTCAGGGGAGGAATTAGGGTATGTTAGAGGAGTTTAAGCATGCATTTCAGCGCCATAACAATGGCCACGTCCAGTTGATTATCATCAATGTGGTCGCGTTTGTCGTTATGGGCTTGCTGATGGTCATTTTCGATATCGCACAGCAGCCTCAGATATTTTCGTTCATACATCAGCAGATCGCCATCCCGGCATTGATCGGCGATTTCATACAAAAGCCCTGGACGATCATCACCTATGCGTTTTCGCATGATCTCAGTGGTATTATCCACATCCTCTTTAACATGTTGTTCTTCTACTGGTTCGGCAAATTGTTCGTCGAATACCTGGGAAGTGACAAGCTTATTGCCGTTTATTTTCTGGGAGCCTTCGCTGGTGCGATTGCCTATCTCGCTGTTTATAACCTGATCCCATTCTATCAGGAACGCGTACCCGGTGGCGGAATGATCGGTGCATCGGCCGCGGTATACGCAGTGGCAGTTGCAACGGCCACGCTGCTGCCCGACTATACATTCTTCCTTTTGTTCCTCGGACCGGTTCGTATCAAATACATCGCCGCGGTTTACATCTTCATATCACTTCTTGGTTCAGTGGGTTCCAATGCGGGCGGAAACATCGCTCACCTTGGAGGTGCCCTGATCGGATTCGTATACATCAAGCAATTGCAGGCAGGTAACAACTGGGGGGCCTGGATCACCCGCACTCTTGACTGGTTCCGTCGTTTGTTTTCAGCACGTCGCCATGTGAAGGTGTCCTATCGGAAAGCAACTGAGGCCCGCCCGGGTGCCCCACGTACGCCTTCTATCTCACAGGATGAGATAGACACCATCCTCGACAAGATCTCTGATGGCGGATATGACAGCCTCACCAAAGAGGAAAAGGAAAAGCTTTTCAACGCCAGCAAGAAGTAGCGCTGAGACCAGCGTACTACCGCACCAACTTTTTTTCTACATTAATATTGGCCAGCACCTGATGTGTGGTGGCCCGACGGCTTCATATACCGCCGTTCGACCTATCTTGCTTAATCATTCAAACAACAACGCCTATGAAGACGGTGCCTCTCTTCGTTGTGCTCATAGCATTACTGCCCTTTTCAGTAGTTAGCCAGGATACGCTTTCATTCTATAATAACAATAGTGTCTTTGGTGAAATCAAGTCGATGCAGAAAGGAGTGATCACGATCGAAACGCCATACAGTAAGAACGACTTTACAATTGAATGGAATAAACTAAAAGAGATACGGACGACATCTACTTTTCTTATGACCCTCAAAAACGGCGATCGATTCAGTGGCGTGATCAAATCCATTGACTCGGTTCATGTTATTCTTATAGGCGCCATTGATGGCCGGTCTCAGCATCTCCTTGGTGATATTGTTTCGATGAAGCCTGTGAGCAAGGGAATTAAAGACAGGATTAAGGCAAATATTTCGCTGGGCTACAGTATAACCAAAGCTCAAAACGCACAACAATTTTCGGTCAGGAGCGCCGTAAGCTACAGTGCCAGGAGATGGGCATCCGATCTTTCCTATAATTCTGTTTTCTCGAAGCAGGATGACATCCCCGACATTGACCGGAAAGACGGCGGCATAAACTATAATTACTTTCTGCCGAAGGATTGGTACGTGCCACTCTCCATCAGCTTTCTTTCCAATACTGAGCAATTACTTAAGCTAAGGTTGTTGGGCAAGGGCGGCATCGGAAAGTATTTTCTTCATACCAATAAATTGTACTGGGGCTTGTCTGTGGGAGCCAACTACAATACCGAAACTTACCTTGATGATACTCCTCACAGGCGAAGTTGGGAAAGCTTTATGGGCACGGAGCTTAATCTATTTGACATCGGGGATCTTAGTCTTATGACGCGGGTGGTGGGATATCCCAGTCTAACAGAATCTGGGCGTTTCCGGGCCGACTTCTCCCTTGACACGAAATACGATTTGCCACTCGACTTTTTCGTGAGCATTGGCGTGACCGTGAACTATGATAACCGCCCGGTGGAAGGTGCGAGCGATACGGACTACGTTTGTCAAACCACTTTCGGGTGGAAATGGGATTGACCTTTTTGAAATGTACTACCAGATATTTTGGAATGGATTTTGAATCATGCTGCGATGGGGTTCAGGTTATGCCGGAATGGAATTAGTGGTTTACGACCGCCGGACAGCCGCTCCCGACCAACGGATAACAATTATTGAATTATTTAGATTAATAAATGGTTAATTTGTTATGGAAACAGTGACACAAATGAACCAGAAGAAGGCCGAGAAGATATCCAAGGCTTTGGCTGATCCCAATCGATTGCAGATCCTTAAGGAGATCAAGCGACAAAAGCAGGAGTGTCTTTATTGTGTGGATATCAATGACACGCTGAACCTCGCACAACCCTCAATAGCGCACCACCTTAAGCTGCTGGTGGATACTGAAATCATCCAGTCTGAGAAAGAAGGCCGCAATGTAAAGTACCGTCTCAATAATAAGGTGATTGACGAGTATATAGCTTTCCTGGAGACGCTTAAGAGGTAGCCTCCTGGATAATTGATAATTGACAATTGATAATTGATAATTTGGGAGAGGGCCTTACCGGCCCTCTTTCTTTTTTGCATGATTTATCGAAATATTTAAATAAATCTTAGATGCGGGAACTAAGGATGGGGGCCCGTTGGTTGTAACTCACATAAGAAATGTATTGATACATTTCGATAAATCAATAAAACCTCGTTACATATGGAACATCCATCCAGCTTCATTCGGCATAAATATGCCGAGCCCCTTTTATTCATTCTTTCTATTGTCGTGCTGGTTGCGGCCTGCATCTCCAAGGCCGATAGTCTCACTGATTCCAATTCCAAGCCTGCTGTTGTTGTTGCCGGTACTCCGGTTGATGGTGTGGTGGTTAAGCCTGGAACTGTACGTGAGGAGTTAGAAGTCACGGCTACCCTTGTAGCCAATCAACAAGTTGATATTGTCAGCGAACTTACCCGACGAATCGTAAAGGTTCACGTAAAGGAGGGGAGCAGAGTTCGTGCCGGCACTCCACTGTTTCAGCTTGATGACGCTGACTTACAGGCACAGCTTCAACGTCTTCGTCAGCAGGAGAACCTCGCTATTCTTAATGAGCAACGTCTGAAAGATCTTTTGGCCCATGAAGCGATTGCCCAACAGGATTACGATGAGGCAATTACCAATCTGAAAGTTCTTGAAGCACAGATCCAGGAGATCCAGGTTACAATTGGCAAGACGCACATCGTTGCGCCGTTCGACGGTCAGGTAGGTATCATCAAGGTCTATCCCGGATCGGTTGTATCAGTGAGCAATGTGCTGACGGACATCGAAGACAACAGCGTGGTGAAAGTAGAGTTTTCAGTGCCTGAGAAGTATGCGAATGTTATCGCACCCGGAAGCACGCACACCTTTACAATTGCCTCTGACAAACGACAGTATAGCGCAACCGTTGCAGCGCGCGCTGCCAGCCTGAATGAGAACACACGAACTTTGCTGGTGCATGCGCTTGCAAAGAATCCTGAAGGGCATTTGCTGCCAGGACAAAGTGCTCGTCTCAGTCTTGCGTTGAGCTCTTCGGGTGATGCAATAACTGTAGCGTCTCAGGCCCTGCTGCCAACATCGAAAGGTTACAATGTGTACGTTTCCCGTGGTGGTCTGGTCGAAGCCAGAGCTGTTGAGATTGGCCAACGCAGCACCGGAAGTGTCGAGATCACCAACGGCCTTAGCAAAGGTGACACTGTGATCACGAGCAATTTGCTCCGATTGGTTCCAGGTGTACCGGTGCAGTTTGTGACAATACAATAGTATTTAGTCCTGAGTCTTTAGTCCTTAGTTGGTTCTTAGTAATCGTAGTCAATAGTTGGAAGGAGATTCCAGCAGTGGAGGCATTTGCCTGAAAGTTTCGTGTAGTAAGTGTGTGTAGTTGCAACAGCTTCGAAGCATCAAAAAGACTTCTCTCTTTAAACCACGCGGCTGCGAAATTTCTCAATACTCAATACTCAATACTCAGGACTACTCTTTAATTCTTAACTCTTAATTCTTAATTCCCCATGAGTGCCATATCACAAGTTAGTATATCAAGACCTGTACTCGCAGGTGTGATGTCTGTGTTGCTCGTACTCTTCGGCATTGTTGGCTATACTTTTCTTGGAACAAGGGAGTATCCCGTAACCGATTCGCCGATAGTAGCAGTAACGACAGTATATCCCGGAGCCAGTGCAGACATTATTGCTTCGCAGGTAACCAAGCCTCTAGAAGAAGCAATCGCCGAAGCAAACGGCATCCGGGCGTTGTCGTCGGTGTCGCGTGAACAGGTGAGTATTATTACCGTGGAGTTCAATCTCGATGCAGACCTTGAAGCAGCGGCAAACGACGTGCGCGATAAGGTATCGAAGTCACGTCAGCAATTGCCGGCGGACATTGAGCCCACGATCGTAGAGAAACTCGGCCCTCCCGATTTCCTCGTGTTCCTCACCGTTCAGAGTGATACGCGGAGCCTGGAAGACATCACTGACTTCGTCAATATCAATATTAAGGAGCGCCTTCAATCGATACCCGGTGTGCGTCTCGTTGATTCATATGCCGGACGCAAGCGTGCCATGCGATTGCGCATGGATCCTATCAAGATGGCGTCCTATGGTTTAACTCCGGCCGATGTTCAGTCCGCGTTGCAGCGCGAGAACGTCGATCTTCCGAGTGGTCGCATCGAAGGAGAGAATACTGAAGTGACGCTTCGGACTCAGGGACGTTTGGTATCAGAGGACGATTTCAATAACATGATCATCCGCGAGGAGGCGGGTGCGATAGTGCGTTTCCGCGATATAGGAACTGCGATCATGTCGTCGCAGAATGAGCGTACCGCGATGATCGTGGGCGAAGGAAACACTGCTCGTTATGGCGTGGGTACCGGCGTGCAGCCACAGCGTGGTGCGAACTCGCTGGCGATCGTAGACGAATTCAATAAGCGCTTTGATGAGATCGTACAGACAGCACCCAAAGAGTACATCATCTCGCTTGGAAAAGACTTCACCGTCCCCGTTCGTAATTCGCTCTCGGAAGTTGAGGAAACTCTCTTACTCGCTTTCGGTCTTGTGGCGATCATCATCTTTATCTTTCTCCGCGACTGGCGCAGTACCGTAATTCCCCTCATCGCCATTCCGGTATCGATCATCTCAGCATTCTTCATCATGTACCTCGGCGACTTCTCGATCAACGTATTGACGTTGCTTGGACTGGTACTGGCCATCGGGCTGGTTGTTGATGATGCGATTGTGGTGCTGGAAAATATCTACGGAAAGATTGAAAAGGGAATGTCACCTCTTGAGGCCGCACGTAAGGGTGCTGACGAGATATACTTTGCGGTAATCTCGACGACAATCACACTGGCTGCCGTGTTTCTTCCAATACTGTTTCTGGGTGGTATCACCGGACAACTATTTAAAGAGTTCGCCATCGTGGTTGCAGGATCAGTGTTGATATCAGCCTTCGTTGCTCTTACACTTTCCCCTATGATGAGCGCTTACCTTCTTAAAGCTGGTGCATCACAAGGATGGTTATATCGTAAGACAGAACCCTGGTTCGAGGCACTCAATCATGCCTATGAACGTTCACTTGGTCATTTCTTCAAACATCGGTGGCTGGGGTTTGTGCTGCTTGTCTTTTCATTCGCCATTGCCTGGTACCTGCTTCCGAAGTTGCCTTCAGAACTCGCTCCGCTGGAAGACCGCTCAATGATTGGGCTCGCGGTATTGGCACCGGAGGGTACGTCGTACGAAAGCATGGAGGAAACCATGAAGGAGATCAACAAATTTGTCTCGGACTCCATTCCTGATCTCAACAAGAACACCACCTATGCTGCCGTTGCCGCTTCTTCAGGAACGCTTGTGCAGCCCGTGAATAGTGGATTTCAATGGATCTTCCTCGAAGACCCCCAACATCGTAAACATGGAATGACGCAACAACAGGTTTATGAAAAGCTGGTGGCTGCTTCAGGGCGCTTCCGCAACGTGATCACTATCCCTATCCAGATTCCTACTATCGGTGGATTTTCAAGTTCACAACCGCTGCAATATGTTATTCAGGCGCCTGACCTGCCGAGCCTAATTGATTTGATGCCAAAACTTATGGGTGGTGTTTATCAAAGCAGCAAGCTGAGCTTTCAGGACCCTGACTTCAAGATCAATCGCCCCGAAATTGGTATTACCATCGATCGTCAGAAGGCTGCTCAGGCGGGAATATCAACGCAGGAGATTGGAAGAACTCTTCAGCTGGCGTTGAGCGGACGTCGCTATGGCTACTTCATTTATAATGATCGTCAGTATGAAGTTATCGGGCAGCTCGACAGGAAGGAACGCTCTGCTCCGGAGGATCTTCGGTCGCTCTTTGTTAAGGGTGCCAACGGTGAGATGGTTTCACTCGACAATCTTGTGTCGCTTAATGAGACCGTAAGTCCGCCGGCGATTTACAGATACAATCAGTCTTACAGTGCTACAATTTCTGCAACGCCTGCCCCAGGCGTCAGTTTGGGAGAAGCGATTGCCGAGATGGATAACATTGCCAAGCCGATACTTCCTCCAGGCTTTAATACCGCCCTGGCAGGACAAAGCCGCGACTACGCTGAAAGCAGTGCAAGTCTCATCTTCGCCTTCATCTTTGCAATCGTACTGATCTATCTCGTGCTTGCCGCGCAGTTTGAAAGCCTCGTTGACCCTTTCATCATTCTGCTTACAGTACCCATGGCGTTGACGGGCGCGTTGCTGAGTCTCTGGATCACGGGACAATCCATTAATGTGTTCAGTGAAATCGGGATCATCATGCTCATCGGTCTCATTACCAAGAACGGTATCCTGATCGTTGAATTCGCGAACCAGAGAAAAGAGGAGGGGCTCTCCGTTAAGGACGCCGTACTGGCAGCTGCTGCCTCCCGTTTCCGTCCTATCCTGATGACCACGCTGGCCATGATCTTCGGAACACTGCCTATTGCATTGTCACTCGGAACAGCATCGGGTAGCAGGACGTCGCTGGGTATCGCAGTAGTAGGCGGGTTGATCTTTGCAGGTATACTTACTCTGTATGTAATACCTTCTGTGTATTCGTATTTCTCACGTGCACATGTGCGAAAAGCTGAATCAACACCACCAGCAGGATCGCCATCACATCCCGAATCTGATAAAGTTGCCCTGGCATAAGTTGTCAAACGTTACAACCAATCATTACAAGGAAATGAAAAACAAAATCTATAAACGTGCTTTCGCTTTGGTGCTGAGCACTACCATAGCAATAGCTGCGTCGGCACAGCAGAAGCTTTCGCTCGATGATGCCGTTACCATTGCAAAATCAGAGAACCCAATGCTGAAGGCCTCAGCATTGGACATCTCCCGCTCTGAGCAACAACGGAAGATTGCTCAAAGCCTTTTACTCCCCAACGTCACTGCCTCAGGCGTTGTGAACCATTATTTCAATCAAACGCCGTTCTTTGGGTTTGGCGAAGCAACGACAGAAGACAAAATACCGTACGGCAGATTTGGCGGTGAAGATCAGCTGGCCGCCGTTATTGCTGCAACGCAACCGATACTGAACTTTCAGGCGTATCCCGCGATTCAAAGGGCGAAGCTTAAGGAACACGAAAGCAGTCTGACGTACAAAGCTCAGCAACTCGAAACGGTAGCACTGGTGAAGCAGACTTACCTGCAGGCACTTGTTCTCCATGAACGAATTAAAGTTCAGGAAGAGAGCATCGATAGGAACAAGCTCGCCTTGCAGGATGCGCGGTCGTTGTTTGCGCAGGGTAAAGGTTTACGCGTCGATACATTGCGTGCCTTCACATCGGTTAAGAACCTGGAGCCGCTGCTTCTGAAACTTCAGTTTGCCGAGCAGACTGCGGAACTCCAGCTGAAGGCATTACTGGGCATCGATTCGCTTACTGATATTCAGCTTTCTGATTCACTTTATCTTCGGGAGGCATCTGTGATACCATCAGAGAATGAAGTTTATGCGGAAGCGCGCTCGAACAATCCAACTTATCAGGTACTTACCCTCCAGCAGGAAATCTCTGAGCGCCAGGAGAAGATCGCCTCCGGCGGAAGATTGCCTACAGTATCGGCGATCGCCGCTTATCAGGTGAACAGCCAGACGCGAGATTTTAACTATAACAACGCATACTTCCCAACGTCGTCGTTTATCGGACTACAGGTAGCTGTTCCGTTGTTCACAGGACTTAGCAACCAGGCAAAGGTGCGCGACGCTGCCATCGAAACGAGCCAATGGAAATTGCGTTCCACCAATGCCTTTGAACAACTTCGCGCAACGGCACATCAGTTGGTTGCCAACAACCGCGAGTCGTTAGACCGTCTTCAAACGACAGCTTCGGTGAGCGAAACAGCCCGTCTGAGTTACTCCATTGTAGAGTATCGTTACAAGAAAGGCGTGTCGTCAAGACTTGAACTCACGGACGCAGAACTGGACCTTGCAAACGCGCAAACTAACTACCTCGAAGCGGTATACGATTACCTTTCTGCCAGAATCGCTCTGTTGAAACTGATGGGACGGGAAGAATAGGAGAGAAGTGATTATTTAGCGACGGCAGCCTTTGCATCAACGATGCCTTTGGCTCCGTCGATTTTCACTTCAAAGGTCTTAGTGATAAAATAGCTGAGACGCAGGCCGGCCATCTGCGGCGTATAGTCGTCGGGGTAGAGCACCGTTAGTTCAAGGATGGCCTTCAGGAAGTTCTCGTGACGACAGAACGTACGTGTCCAGCTTTTGAATGTGGTGATCCATTCTTCCTGATAGCGCTCAAAGTCATCGCGACCGTCGAAGCCGAACTGCAGCTGATTGTCGCCGTAGTATTTGTACCGGAACACCCCGGACAAAGTCAGATAGAAGTCGTAAAGCTTGGTGAAGTCGTCGACCGATGTTGCCTGAATCCGCATAGATGTATCGTCGGCAAGTCCCAGCGGGTTACAACGCATCAGGTACTCTACTCTCACGAAGTCGACAAGGTATTGAAGCATAGCCTCCCGGTTGGAAAGCTGCGCTTGCTCAAGGATATAGTTCTTGTCGCGCGGAAAAAACTTGCGATGCACGAAGGCGATTTTGAGCAAAAATAGGGAATGAATTAAGAATTAAGAATTAAGAGTTAAGAATTAACAACCACGACCTTTGGTCGTGCCCTGCAATCAGCCGCAGGCTGGCGGCTAATTCTTAACTCTTAATTCTTAATTGAACGGCACGTGCACGTGTCGTTCCGCGTGATAGGACGACCTGACCAGCGGGCCAGACTCCACGTATTTGAGGCCTCGCTTCAAGCCTTCTTCCTTGTACATCTCGAATGTTTCGGGATGAATGAACTCTGCCACTTCAAGGTGAAGTTTTGTTGGCTGAAGGTATTGACCGAGCGTAAGGATCATGAGGCCATGTGCGGCCAGATCATCCATCGCCTTAAAGACTTCTTCTTTTGTTTCACCGACCCCAAGCATGATGCCCGACTTGGTGCGCATGCCTGCTTCGCGAATCCTTTTGATCTGCTCAAGGCTTCGGCTATATCTTGCCTGCGGACGCACCATCCTGTAAAGGCGCTCAACGGTCTCCATATTGTGAGAGACCACTTCCTGGCCGCCTTCAATCATTCTGTAAAGTGCATCCCAGTTTCCTTTAGTATCGGGGATGAGTGTTTCAATTGTCGTTTCAGGACTGACTGCCTTTGTCTCCACAACGGTCTGATACCATATCTCGGCACCGCGATCTTTCAGCTCGTCGCGATTTACTGAGGTGATAACGGCGTGCTTAACGCCCATCAGCTTGATGGCCTCGGCAACACGCTTTGGTTCTTCTGCGTCATATTCCGTGGGGCGCCCCGTTGCTACCGCGCAGAAAGTACAGCTGCGGGTACATACGTTTCCAAGGATCATGAAAGTAGCCGTGCCGGCACCCCAGCATTCGCCCATGTTAGGGCAATTGCCACTTTCGCATATAGTGTGAAGCTTATAGTCGTCCACCAGGCGACGCACGCGCGCATAGTCAGGTCCGACGGGCAGCTTTACGCGCAGCCAGTTCGGCTTGCGCTTGCGGTTTTCTTCCGATGATATGACAGGCAGTTCAATCATTTCCGTTCAGCTATAGTTCTAAATACCGGCAGATGACAACAGGTGAACCCCGGCCGGCGAATACTATAACAAGGCCTACTTGCCAATTAGTTCTTTGTATTGAGCGGCTGTAAGCAGGCCTTCAGGGGTTCCTGTAAGCTCCGCCTTGATCATCCATCCGTCGCCGTATGGATCTTCGTTCACTTTCTCCGGGCTTCCATCGAGCAATGAATTGACTTCCAATACCTTACCGGTGATTGGCATATAGAGATCAGATACCGTTTTCACCGCCTCTACCGTTCCGAATACATCTCCGGAGCTTACCACTTTTCCAACTGACGAGATATCAACATAGACGATATCGCCCAGTTCGCCTTGTGCAAAATCGGTGATTCCGATGGTTGCAGTAGTGCCCTCGATTTTGATCCATTCGTGGTCTTTTGTGTATTGAAGTGAGTCGGGAATATTCATGGAGTGCGGAATTTTAGGCCCGCAAAATAGTGAAAAGTCCTGAGTCCTTAAGTCCTGAGTCTTGAGTTTGGTTGGTAGTTGGCTTAGTCCTGAGAATTTAGTCTTGAGTATTTAGTCCTGAGCCATAAGTGGGTCTTGAGTACTTATAGTTATTAGCAGCGTCTCAAGACTATTTCAACTACTAACCAAACTCAGGACTAAGGACTAAATACTCAGGACTATCCCTACTGCGAAAGGCTAAACCTGATCTGCGCACCCACGCGCGTGGTTGCACGGCGATACGAATTAGACACAAGCGGATCGTTGATGGTTCGTTCGTAGTACAACTGCACGTTCAGCTTCTGATTCACCACATAGCTGATGTTCGGACGAAGCTGGTAGTTAATGCTTCCGTTGGTAACGGTGTTTAGCTCGTTGATCTTCCGCTGGATGGTTTTTGTATCGGCAATGCTGCCATTCAATCTGAAGGTAAGATCATTCTTAAGTACGATCAGACGACCCTGCGACTTGAACGGAAGCTTCATATTGTTTTTCGTGAAACCCAGTTCGAGCGATACATCCTTGGTATTAAGTTCCGTGATCTGCGCATTTGAAATATTGAGTGCAAGGTCGCGCTTGGTCTTGTACTGGAAGTTTGCCGTGACGCGGCTCTTCGTACGAACGTTAATACCAATGAGCGGGGCAAATGATTCCGATATCAGCACCTGGCTGATTACATAAACCGGCATGAGTTTATTGCCGGACACCGTTGCAAAGTACTTATTGTTATAGTCTTCGACGGGCCGGTTGATTTGCAGATTGTCCATGTACTTGCTACTATAGTCCAAAGCGTTTGAATAATTCGAGACACTGTAGGTCGACTGATATGCGTGCGACAACGTGACGGACTGGAATATGTTTTTGATAGCGGGGATCTTGCTTAATCCGGTATAATCAATTCGCCAGTTGGGCAACGGCGTTTTCGGGAATGGAGACAAGCTCATGCTTCTTGCATCTTTACCGGAATAGGCGGCGATGAATGCCGGAATGAGAACGTCCTGGGCAGCTGTATCAAACTCTGCGTTGGGGTTGTCCTGCATCAAACGGAAGCGTTCCTTAATGATATCCAGGTTATCTTCAAACTGGTGAAACACCTTTGAGTCCACTTCGTCATTAGACTTTTCGAATACTGTCTTAACAGCAATGAACGAAATGCGATACGCGCCTCCACGACTCGGACTCAGTGACGCGTAGCCCTGAAGTGTGTCTGAATCATTATAGCGGAAAATTTCCTGGTAGATGTTGGTTGTCTCCTTCTTCATGTCCAGCTGGATTTTGAAGTCGGGTGACGGTTCGACGTTGGCACGGAGGTTTATTGCCTGGTCACGCCGTTGCGTAAACGGATTCGTTAGTGTTGTGTTGTACGTGAGCATACTCCTGTCGGCCAGGTCATACCGGATATTGGGATCCTGGCTACCGAGTATGAATCCAAATCCCGGTGAATGCCATCCGTCATCCATGCCCAGGAACTTAGGAGTCCTGTCGTAGCCGGGGAGGGTTGTGCCTTCGGTTAATGAATAAGTACCATTGACGGAACGCACTGACATAAGTATGCGCAGCAGTCCTTTGACAAGCGGAGGTATTCCTGCTTTCTTAACAGTATCCGCTTTTGGATCGGGGCGCACCGGAACTTTTGGGTTCTGCCCAGGTCGTGTAGAAACCTGCCTGGGGGGCGTATTCAATTCTTTGAGGAACTTTACCTTGTTGTAAAGCTTCACGAGGTCGGCGCGTCCGGAAAGATTCTGGTCGCGCGCGTTCTGGATGGTGTTTCTGAAATCGAGATAGTCAGGGATATCTCCGGGTACGTTCTCATCATCAGGGCTGTTCAACGGTCCTGCACGCCAGTTGTAAGATGCCTGCCAGCGGTAGTCAGCGCCCAGCCACTCCGTTACAGGAAACTTATCGAGCGGAATAGCATAGTTCACAGTGAACCGCTGATCGAAGTTCTTCATGCGGCCAAAGCTCTTGAGGTTCTTGATGATCGTAGTCCGAACGGTATCGCCTTCACCTTCGGGCTCGTCTATGATAGAGTTCGCCAGCGCATTGTACTCAAACGACAGGCTCTTCGACAGATTCCAACGCATGTTGTACTGCCTGTCGAAGGTGAAATACTTCAGGTAGTTCGGCGCAGACTCGAAGCCATCGTTGCGATAGACGTTCTTACCAAAGGAACGATTGAGGTCAAATCTAACGCCAAGGCTACTCGGCAGGAAACTGAAGTTGAAGTCTTTGATGGCCCTCAGCCAAGGCGAACTCAAACCGGTGGAGTTTTTGAACGGCTCAATCCCTACGGCTTTCGGCGTAAATGTATATGCAAGTGATCCGCGGTATTGTTTCGTAAGCGCTTCCGCTATGGTGAAGTTGGTGCGCCTCGACTCACTGTAGGAATAGCTTACTGAGAAGTTTTCAATGTCCCATAGATGACTGACGGCATCGGGTCGGGTCTTGATCTTCCTGACGTTTATAAAGTTTATACTCTTTCGCGTCTCCTGGTCGCGTATAATCTTTAAGTAATTACTTCGCTCCTCATCCGTGTTAAACGATCGAAGTGCGGCATCAATCCGCAGGTCGGGATTGGCCGGATCGTAATTCGGATTGATCGTCGTATTCTGATAGCCGAGGAACATAGGAATCTTGATACCTGTATTGCCAGGAATCAGCTTGTCGACATTTACGTTTGCCGAGAGGTCGTAGGCAGTTGTTTCGTCGCGGGTACGTTCCGAGATCTTTGAGCTTACACCACCGAAACCAAATGTAGTATGTCTGATGGCGCCATTCACCTGCGCGAAGTCTGCGAGCTTTGCACTGAGCGTAGAGTTGACAGCCCAGCCGGCCGTTCTGTCGAAGTCGGTTACGCGAAGTTCGTTTGCCCACATACAAACAGAGATCGGACGTTTGTCGCTCGTCTTCGGATTGCGAACCCCAATCATCATCACCTGTACGCTGCTCAGGTCCGGACGACCAAAGATCCGGATGCTGTGTCTTTCATCAACGAGTTTAGGTCCCTCGCGTGGATACAACTCCGTTAGCGGAAAACCCTCCCGATCGCGCTGTGCTTTGAGAGCATAGAGTTCATTCAATGCCAGGTCGATGGTATTCTGCTCGGGCCATACTTCGTACGGATCAGAATTTCCGGCTTCAGAAATTTGCAACGGTATTTCAATTTCATAAAAGTTCTGATCGAAGTCGGTACCCAGCCTGAGGAACGCAGTAAGTTCATTGTCGGCGGCAAGACTGTTCGCGTGATAGTACATTTTCAGTCTGCCGTAATTGAAAAGATCGGCTGCTGCGTTCTTGTAGATTGCGCGGGCATCTCCGTCCTGAAGGTCATCAACACAAACCTGTACGGATTGTTCATTAAGCTGACGAGGGACAGAAGAGGTGTTATCGCGATCGCGTACAACGCCTGGAGGAATCACGTAAGGCGACTTATTACCACCATCTGCGGCGTTCTCTTCGAGGTTCACCACGTTCACCGTAAAGTTATCGGCACCTGGTTCCGGATCGGGAATAAGCGCGCTTTCACGAAGGTTGTCGGTATATCTTCTCCAGCGGCTTCCCACCATCCGGAAGTTGGCAAAACGCAACACCACCGGCTCAGCAAATCCGGTGAGCACCATGCGGGCATACTTGATCGATTTGAATCCGTCGATCGTTCCGAACTGTGAATCGAATTGCCTCACAGGGATTCTGAAGAGATACCAGGTGACTTCTTCGGGAGATTTATCGCCTTTTCTAGTGATCTTGTCAACGATATACTTCTTCCCTATATCGAGCTGGCCTGGCTTGAGGTCGACGTTGTATTGATAGTAAGCTTCCTCTTCACTAAGCGTGTTATCGGCGTTCAGGTCCTCGTTGTCAGGGTTCTGACTTCCTGAAGGAGAGATGTCGCTATTGCCGCTCACGATCGGGGAGTTGCCATCCTGACCGTTGATGTCTTTGTAGCGCTCTAATATTTTCGCATCATTCGCATCGAGATCACTTCCCAGGAAGTAATGGAAGTTGTCGGCTGAAGGATCGGCCTGAGCCCGTGTCCTTGCATCCCCCGAAAGTTGATTGAGAAACGTAGGCTCATAGAAAGGCACTTCCTTTTCAGTAGGCATACCGTCGTAACCTACGTCCTGGTTAGGGCGCGCTGCTGTCGAGTTTTCGAACGCCGGAGTAAGGTATTGCTGCGATGTGACCCAACCCCAGTTGTTTTGTGTTGCACCGACAGGAAGATTGCCATCCGCAGGGAGTCCGTTTTCGAAAGCGTGCTTTCCATCGCGCATCACATCTTCAGAGATGCTTCCCAACTGGAAGATGAGTTGCCCGCCAGTTGTATTTGATTTTGGCGCATGAATACCGTCATCGATCTTGCCATAGCCTGAGTTTGTGTTGATAAATGGGTCGAGAAGCCAGAACTCCACATATTCAATATTTGCTTTGTCGAAGTCTACCTCAGTCCGAATTGCATTCGTGATCGACGCCCAGTTATTTGTTGGGTTGTTCAGAAATCCGGAATTGTCGAGGCTTGGATTATAGTTGTTGGGGCCTCGTTCAGTGGGATAGTAAGCAACATCGAAGATCTGCTCGTAGTATTGCCCCTGCGTCAGCTGACGCTTCGGGAAGATCTCCTGTGGATCCACCGGACGGCTGTAGTGCATCTTAAGATCTTCATCAGTAATATTATCGGGCTTAAACGTGCCAACATCGCGATACAATTGATTATCGACAATGTACCACGCTAACTTTGCACGGTTATATCCCGCGCGCACATCATTCTGAGCGCCAGCACTAGGATCGAACCTGTTGTCGTCAGAACGCGGAACGGAGCCGAGCTTCCAGCCGAACGGACTCATCAGCGAATAAGGCGTGGCAGTGTTTTCAAAGTCATCAATATATGCAGTACCCTCACCGTTGATTTTGTTTGACGTACCTGGAAGCAACTGCGCAAACTCACCTGAGAAATTAAACGATGAAATTTCTTTCGTCTGAATTAATGGTATCGCGTCAACAATTTTGGTTAGCAGGCGGCTCTTCTTGTTGACGTTGACGTCAAGTCCGTATTGGAAGTTTCGCGCCGGTTCCGTTCCGATCTGGTTACGGCTGATCAGCGGCCTTTCGTTATAGTATAACGCAGTACCACCGAAGTTTACATCTTCGCTGAGGTGATAATCAAATCGCGACCCTACAAGACTTCGCGTCTGAAAAGCAAACGGATCCGACGTCTCGTACTGCACCTGTATGTCCTTACCCGAGCTAAGGATCTGATCGTTCATGATCGTTACCTTGCTGAAAGTATAATCCACCACGAAGTCTGTTCCTTCATTCAAAGGAATACCACCGGCATATACTTTGACGGATCCCTGCGATACGCCGAAACCGGGAATGAGAATTTCCTTTGCTGACCCGGCATTATAAAGACCCTTGATGTAGAACTTGTTCTTGGTTGCAAATAATTCCGCATCGGCTTTCGTAGTGTGATACAACGTGTCATATGCGTATTTCTGAATGAGGAAGCTTTCATTCGACTCGCCCTTGAATGCGTCCCGAAGGGCTTCGCTGAACGGATGAAGCCAGGGGAAGATGATGAGACCCGTTGTCGAATTGATCGTCACACCTTCAACGAAGTCGAAGTTACCATCGCGCTGGAAATCGTTCACCGGGTTCAGGCGGTCAAGGCCCATGATCTCCACGAGCTGGCGGGTTCGAACGGTCGCTCCTTCCTGTAATTGTGGATTGTCAATACCGGTGCGGTCATCGCGGTAGATGATGCGCAGCTGAAATTGGTCTCGTGACAACTGATTAACATTCAGATTGTAAATGTTCTTCATCATCAGGTCCCAGGTAGGAATGATCCTCCGGTTCACATCGCGGATCGCCACCTTCCGGGGACGAAGAAGTTTTAAGAACACCACTTCATCATCCTTGAGGCTGCTGTAGGTATTCGACAATTCACCAACCTGGTAGGCACGGCCATTGTATGTGTATTCATAAGCAACAGCAAGTGCTTCGTCGTTCTGTAATTTTCTGGTGAGGGTGACATAACCAAGCTGCGGATGGAAGGTGAATTCAGTCTGAGCAAGTTTGCGCGCTCCGTTGATCTTCTCGTAGTCGACGCCGCCAACGAGTCCCTGATTTGTAAGGTCAGTGTCTATGGCATCGTTGTTCCGGTTAAATCTGCTTACCGTGCTAAACAAATTGTTTGCTCCATTGGCATTGGGTGAATTCGAATCAATTGCCTTCACTGCGCCGGTATTGTATATGCGCGTTGGTTCGGCAAGATCCATGAGACCTACCACGTTTCTCAATGTCTGTGTTTCACTGTTACGGTTGAGGATGTAAACTTCAACGCGTGTGATGTTCACCCCTGAATTAACCTGAGCAGGATTTGCCAGCCAGTTACGATAGTTATCTCTGAAATAATGCCCCAGGAAGAAGTGGCGGTTCTCATCGTAGTTGGAGGCGATGATTTCGAATGGTCGCCCCTGTCCGCCGCTTTGTCCGCCGAGGTTGATCGATTGAGTTTTGCCCCGCTGTGTAGTGGCGATGGTAGTGACATCGAGTTTACCGAACTGCATCTTCGCCTTTACACCGAAAAGGTTTTGAGCGCCCTGGATCAGTGTGTTGTTCAGCGGAAGACTTACGTTACCGATCTCAAGTTTCTGAAGGATGTCTTCCTTGAATCCGGTGTATTCGACCTTCATGTTGTTCTGGAAGTCGAAGGAATTGTTGTTGTCGAAGTTGGCGGTGACGGCAAGTTTCTCGCCGATCTTTCCCACCACGCTCATGTTGATCTGCTGATCGAATTCGAAGCCGCCGTTCTTCTGCTGACGAATGGGGATTGCCGGGTTGTTGATGCGCTGCCAGGCACCACCGAAGTCGAGGGTCACGAAGCCGCGGGGAATCAGCTCAACATAGCTGCCTCCGAAAATGCGATCGAGAACAGGGCTGATGAAGATCTTGGGGATCAGGCTGCGGCCACTTACTGAACTTTCTCCGTCCAGCTCTTTGGAGCGGTTCTTCCAGTAGTTTCTTAAGATCTCCCGGTCCTGATATTGTTTGTATTCCTCGAACGACATGGTCGACGGCGCCCGATAGTCGAGGTCGCCCATCTTTTCGCGGATGGTATAGTTTCCCGAAGTATCGATTTCGACGTCCATCTTCATCGAATTCGGGTCCTTCAGATTCATGGGTGACTGTGAAGGCTTATTCGAGAAAGGATCGCCGTATCGGTCGGTGGCCCTGTAAGTGGGTCTCCGGCTGGGCTGATAAGGTTGATTGTTTCCTGTAGTGTCACTCGCAGCCGGACGCGCCTGTTCCTGACCAAATACCTCGTCAGGCAGGAGTAGGATGCTCAACCAAAAAACGAATAGCCGGCCGAGCGTTAAGGAGTGCTGCTGTACAAAAACAGTCAAAACGTACTATGCGTTTTTTAAGGCCTGTTTAACTAACTCTTCTAAAGTCATCGTGTTTCCCGATTTTTTCAGGGCTGCATCGACGCTTTTCTCGGCCACCGGTTTAGACAGCCCTAAAGTGAGCAAAGCAGATAACGCCTCCTTTCGAATCGTATTGTGACCACCGAGCGAAATAGCTGGCTGCGACTCTTCCCAACTTTCCTTCTTGAGCTTATCTCTCAGATCTATGATCACTCGCTGTGCGGTCTTGCCTCCGATACCTTTGATCGATTGCAACGCTGCGGCATCCTCTTTCAGTATGGCCGTCTTTAGTTCATTGCTACTCATGTAAGATAACATGACTATAGCCGTGCTCGGGCCAACGCCATTCACCGAGATTAGCTGCTGAAAGAGCCGTTTTTCCAATTCGCCACTGAAGCCAAAAAGTACATGTGCGTCCTCCCGGATAGCGAGGTGAGTGAACAGAAGGATGTTTTCCTGGTCCTTGATTTCGCCGTAGGTAAAAAGAGAAATAGCGACCTGGTATCCCACGCCGTTAACGTCGATAATAACTTGAGTTGGCTCCTTGTGAACAAGGCGCCCTTTAAGAAATGCGATCATCCTGGACAGTTAAAAAATTGCCGTTGAGTCGGCAAAAACCTTCAAATGCGCTAAGATAGAAGAATCACTGACAAATGCCACCCTGGCTCCGGTCATTGACTGGGTCATCGGACGTATTGATTACCAGTGCGACCGATGGCAATTGATAATTGATAATTGACAATTGATAATTTTGGAGCCCGCTTAACGCGGGCTTTTTCTTAACCATTTGATGGAACCTTCTATAGCACCTGTTGCGTCGGGAATTCACGGGTTTCTGTATTAAGGGCCGACAGGCCCTCCCAATTATCAATTATCAATTGTCAATTATCAATTGCTATAAGTGGTCATCCCGATCGTGAAGCTGAGCGTCCACAACGGCAATCGCTGCCATGTACACGATCTCGCGGATAGAACTTCCCAGCTGCAGGACATGCACCGGCTTCTTCATGCCCAGCAGGATTGGACCGATCGATTCAGCACCACCTATTTCCATGAGCAACTTGTAAGCGATGTTTCCGGCAGCCAGGTTAGGGAAAATCAACGTGTTCGCTGCTTCATCAGCAAGCTTGCTGAATGGAAATGACTCCTGTTGCAACTGTGTATTCAAGGCGACATTGGCCTGAATATCGCCTTCAACGAGTAACGATGGATTGCGCGCCTTTACGATCTCAACGGCACGCTTCGTCTTGGTCGGAATATCACCTTTCGAAGAGCCAAAGTTCGAATATGACAAAACCGCGATCCGTGGATCCATGTTAAAGAACTTCACGCCGCGCGCGGTTAATTCAATAATGCCTGCAAGCTCCTCAGCATTAGGATCAACATTCACTGTTGTGTCGGCAAAGAAGAAAGTACCCTTCTTGTTGATGATGATGTACATGCCGGCAACACGATCAACACCATCGGCCGTTCCAATGATCTGAAGAGAGGGGAGGATCGTCTTAGGGTAATCCTTCGTCAGTCCGCTTACGAGCGCGTCTGCATCGCCAAGCTCCACCATCATCGCTCCGTAATAGTTTCGTTCACCCATGAGACGGAGGCAATCGGGATAACTTAAGCCCTTGCGTTGTCTCTTCTCGTAAAATGCTTTTGCATACTTCTCCTTGGTTTCATCCTGCTCGCGGGGATGAATGATCTGACAGTCGTGGAGATCGAGTTTATGTTCCTCGATAAGCTGAAGGATCTCCTGGCGATTACCCAGTAATATCGGATAGGCTATGCCTTCGTCGTGAAGGATCTGTGCCGCCTTCAATATCTTCGGATGATTAGCTTCCGTGAATACGACGCGCTTCGGTTGTTTCTTGGCACGATCGATAACGCGCGACATCAGCTTCTGGTCGATACCTATCCGACGTTGCAGTTCGTCGTTGTAGGCAGCCCAGTCAGTAATTTGTTTCTTCGCAGTACCCGATGCCATCGCTGCTTTGGCAACGGCAGGTGATATCGTCGTAATAAGACGGGTGTCTAACGGTTTCGGTATAAGATATTCACGACCGAAACGGATCTTATCTGCGCCGTAGGCCTTTACCACGAGATCGGGGACAGGCTCTTTTGCCAGAGCAGCCAACGCATGGACTGCTGCTAGCTTCATCTCCTCGTTGATCTCCTGCGCACGAACGTCGAGTGCTCCTCTGAAAATGTAAGGGAAACCAAGAACGTTGTTCACCTGGTTAGGATGATCTGAACGACCTGTTGCCATGACAATATCATGACGCGTTTTCATCGCGAGCTCGTAGTTGATTTCAGGATCCGGATTGGCCAGTGCAAAGACGATCGGGTCTTTTGCCATGGCATTCAAATCATCAGGAGTTATTGAATTGGCTACTGAAAGTCCGATGAAGACATCGCATCCTTTCATTGCCTCCTGTAAGGTTTCCACATCACGCGACGTAACAAACTGCGACTTGATCGCATCAAGACCGGTGCGTGATTTATTTAGCACGCCCTTGCTGTCGCACATCACGATGTTTTCCTTACGCGCACCGAGAGAGCAGTACAACTTCGTGCAGCTGATGGCAGACGCGCCGGCACCGTTCACTACAATCTTTACCTGGTCGATCTTCTTATCAACTATTTCCAGTGCATTCAACAATGCAGCAGCTGATATGATAGCCGTTCCATGCTGATCGTCGTGCATGATGGGAATGTTCATCCTCTCGCGCAATTCCGTTTCGATCTTGAAACACTCCGGTGCTTTGATATCTTCAAGGTTCACACCTCCGAAAGTGGGCTCGAGAGCTTTCACGATCTGGATGAACTTATCAGGATCGGTTTCATTGATCTCGATGTCGAATACATCAATGCCGGCGAACTTTTTAAAGAGAACGCCTTTCCCTTCCATCACAGGTTTGGATGCTTCGGGGCCGATATTTCCAAGTCCGAGTACAGCCGTACCGTTGGATATGACAGCTACCAGGTTTCCTTTGGCTGTGTATTTATAAACATCTTCGATATTGGCTGCGATGTCGAGGCACGGTTCGGCTACACCGGGAGAATAAGCGAGAGCAAGATCAAACTGAGAACTGAGAACTTTGGTTGGAACGACTTCAATCTTTCCAGGCTGCCCCTGCATATGATAATTCAAGGCATCCTGTTTGCGGATCTTTATAGACATGTCGGGCTGGTTGGTTAAGCGCCAAAGATAGAAAAATAATGAACAGTCGTTAGTGAGAAAACAGAGTGGGAGACAGAGTGAGGAACAGTGTGAGAGTGAAGAGGAAAGTGTTCAGAAGCCTGGAGAGAGCTTAGAGAAAGCCTACAGAAAGCCTACAGAAAGTCTACAGAGAGCCTAGAGAAAGCTTACAGAAACCCTACAGAAAGCTTAGACAATGCTTACGGCTGAGGCCGGCTACAAGCCGAGCAGTGGACAAGCAGTAGCCAGCCAGCCTGGACAGAGCAGGGACAAAGCAGGCAAGCCGAATAACCGGATCTTATTCATCAGGAGCCCGACGGAATTCATTCATGGGGGACTGATAATTGAAAGTAACTACAATCATCAACAAGTAGCTCCAGCTAACTGGAAAGCGGTTGTTGGAATTGGTGCATGTTTGTGCTAGGGGAGAATCAGAGTGAGGAACAGTGTGAGAGTGAAGATAGTGGACTAAACCCGGTTGTACTCGCTCCCACACTCACTCTGATTTATATGGGGAACAGTGTGAGAGTGAAGAAGAAATGGACGCAACCCATTCGCTCTCACACTGTTCCTCACTCTGTTTTTTACAGTCCGATGATAAGCTTCTGTCCAGGCTGCAGCTTTGCATTGCCAAGACGATTCATGCTCTTGATCTTCTCGATGGTCAGGCCTTCGAATTTTTTCGAGATCTCCCATAACGTATCTCCAGGCTGCACGACGTACGTTTTGGAGTTCGGGATAGGAGAGGGGCCGGCGTTGCTTGATGTCTTGCTGCTTGCAAGCACCGTTGACGACGAGGTGCCACCACTGTTCTTTGGGAAAATGTTCAAGCGCTGTCCAACGTGGATCGTATTGCTGCGAAGGTTGTTCCAGCGCTTAAGGTTTGTGACGCTTACTCCGTGGCGCATGGCGATCGAACCGAGTACGTCACCATTCCGTACGCGATAAACGATGCGGTCGCGGCCGTAGGTAGTGCTTTCTGTATTCTTGGCAAGGGCCTCGATTTCCTTGCGACCCGTCTTCGATGCTGAGTCGAGAATCGCGAGGCGGTTGAGTTCGAGCATGCGCTTGGCATCAGATGGAACGTACATCGTGTAGGTCTTGCTGGTCTCAGGGATGGCGTTGCGCTGGATGGAAGGATTCAGACGCTGCAGATCCTCCACGCACGTTCCCGTAAGGGAAGCGAAAGTTTCAAAGTGAAGGAACTTCGAGACCTGTAAAGTATCGGCTGTCGGAAGCATTTCTTCTCCTTCATCGTAGAAGTTATGCTCGTCGAGGTAGTTCATCGCGTATGTGATTGCCACGAACTGAGGAACATATGAGCGTGTTTCCCGTGGCAGGTGCGGATAGATGTCCCAGAATGTAAGCTTAGTGTAAACATTACCCTCTGGCTTGCGATAACCTGATTTGCGTATAGCTCTTTTCACGTTTCCGGGCCCTGTGTTGTATGCTGCAAGTGCAAGTTCCCAGTCGTGAAACATGTTGTAGAGATCGCGTAGAAAACGGCATGCTGCATCCGTAGATTGTTCAGGGTCCATGCGATCGTCGATGTACCAGTTGTTGCTCAGTCCGTAGTGCTTGCCGGTAGCCGACATGAACTGCCAGAGGCCGACTGCGCGAACACGCGACATGGCCCGGGGGTTCAAGCCGGATTCAATGATGGAGAGATATTTCAGCTCGTCAGGGAGTCCGTATTTTGCGAGGTACTTTTCGAAGATAGGGAAGTACAGATTCTTCCGGCGCATCATCATGCGGGTATACTCGCGATCTTTAATGGTGAAGTAGTTGATGAACGCCTGGATGCGGTCGTTGTACGTGAGGGGCATCGTCCTCTCGATACAGGCCAGGCGATCTGCGATCAGCGCAGGGTTGTCGTCACCTGGAACGTGTTCGAAGGTGCTGGGAGCAGCAAAGTACACGAAGTCAATGGTGTCCGTTTTGAGCATCATGTCTTCCTCCGCATCGGCAACTTCCAGCGAGTCAACCACGACTGAGTCGGGCTGGATCTGAATTGTTTGCTGTGCGAATGATGAGACTGAGCTCAACAAAAGCATGGCTATTGCGGGCAACAGCAATGACGCCGGCCTGCGATGTCGCATCTGAGTGGCACGCGTTGGTGACACTGGAATTAGTGAAAGTCTAGACTCCGTCCGCGCAATAAAAAAATGGTATGCGGACTTAAAAATCATGACCCAGGGAAAGGGCTTTTCCATGTTGGTTCATTTCAAAAGTGAATCCGAAAAATGCAAGAGCTTCGACTCTTCAAAGTCATCCGCGATCAGTTGCATTCCGATGGGGAGTCCGGCATTGTCGGTTCCGCAGGGTATTGCAATTGCCGGGACGCCGGCTACATTGGCCTGTACGGAAAACAAGTCTGCCAGGTACATCTCCAGCGGATTGCCTGTGTGCTCACCAAGTTTAAACGCTGTGGTAGGCGTGATCGGCATGACGATGAAGTCGTATTGTTTTAACAGTTCTTTCGTTTTATCGCGGATGATACGGCGGACCTTTTGGGCCTTCGTATAGTAGGCATCGTAGTAGCTGGCACTGAGCACAAAGGTGCCCAATAAAATCCGCCGCTGTACTTCCTTTCCAAAGCCCTCCGAGCGGCTCTTCTTATAGAGCGACTGAAGGTCGTTGGCGCTGCTACTGCGGAATCCATAACGGACTCCGTCATAACGCGAAAGATTTGAGCTCGCTTCTGCCGTTGCCAGAATATAATAGGTCGGCAGCACGTACTCGTTTAACGGAAAGTCAATTCGTTCCACTTCATGACCTGCCGCTTTAATTTCTTCTATCTGGGCCAGGATGCTCTGCCTTATTTCAGGCTGCAACCCGTCCGAGTTATCGATTTCACTTACATAAGCCACCTTGTACTTGCGGCCATCATCGCGGCGCACGTCGTCAAGATAGGCGGGTACCGGTTTTTGAGAGACGGTGCTGTCTTCCTCGTCAGCTCCGGCGATAACCTCCAGAACCAGGGCGACATCTTCTACCGACTTCCCAAATATCCCAATACAGTCAAAAGATGAGCCATATGCGGCAAGTCCGTAG
The DNA here is from genome assembly GCF_037203685.1 of Chryseolinea sp. T2. NCBI lineage: Bacteria > Pseudomonadati > Bacteroidota > Cytophagia > Cytophagales > Fulvivirgaceae > Chryseolinea > Chryseolinea sp. T2. The sequence continues at coordinate 643,144 of NZ_JBBCAU010000003.1, read as the reverse complement.
CGTGAAATCCGTGAATAGGTCGGTTTCAGCCCTACAATGCCACAAAAAGCGGCAGGCTGCCGGACCGATCCTCCGGTGTCCGAACCCAGGGAAACCTGGCACATATCGGCCTGTACCGCAACGGCGGAACCACCCGACGATCCTCCGGGGACCCGGCTATTATCAGCATCGTTAAGTACGGGGCCAAATGCGGAATTCTCGTTGGAGGAGCCCATCGCAAATTCATCACAGTTCTGACGGCCAATGATGATAGCGTCCTCATCGAGAAGGCGCTGTACTGCCGTTGCATTGAACTGAGATATAAAACCGTCGAGGATATGGCTGCTGGCTTGCAGGGGATGATCTTTATAAGCCAACACGTCCTTCAAACCAACAACGAGGCCCGCCAGTCGGCGGGCCGTTCCGTTTTTGATCTTTGTGTCAATCTCCGCTGCCCTCGTGAGCGCTTCCTGCTCATACACGCTCAAAAAAGCATTGAGGTGCGATTTTGACTTGATATTACTTAGATGGTGACGAACCAGATCCTGGCATGAGATTTTACCGTGCTGCAGATCGTGCTGGATTTCGCGAAATGAAGCGTAAGTTCTCAAGATCGGTTAGTCTTCGAGTTTAGCAGCTTTGTTTGCGTCTTCTACTTCTTTCTTAACATCCTTAACTGAGTCCTTGAACTCACGAACGCCTTTTCCCAATCCCTTCATGAATTCAGGAATCTTCTTTGCGCCAAAGAACACGAGCACGAAAAGTCCTATGAGCAGAATTTCCTGGAATCCAACCCCCTGCAAAAACAAAAATGTAGCTTTCATGGCGATTATTTTTTTGAATCGAACATCAAAAATAGACGAAAAAAGGATCAGAATCAAAACGGGTTGGTGATGGGTGGACGCCTTCAGGTATGAAGGCAATTGATAATTGACAATTGATAATTGATAATTATGGCGCGAGGCGCGCCAGGCCCCATTCCGGGGCCGTATTGCGTGGATTAAACACCCGAGTGTCGTTCGTCGAATCCGGACATAAAAAAAAGCTTAAAGACTGTATTAAATGAAAAGCCCCAATGATTGGGGCTGAACCCGGCCCAAAAAGGCCGGGTTTAATTCTCAATTGTCAATTATCAATTTTCAATTCCTCAACCAACCCTGTGGATCCAGGGCTGTCGTGTTCTTAAAGATCTGGAACCTGAGTTCCGATACGCCTTCAGTATTCGAAAACACCTTTCCAATCTCCTGGTTTGTCGTGACCTTCTGACCGCTTCTTACAAAGACTTCCTTCAGACCGGCATACACCGTCAGGTAATCTCCGTGTTTGATAATTACCGTGCTTCCAAGTCCCTGTATAAAAGCTACCCGTCTCACTTCACCTTCGAAGATCGTCTTCACTTTCTCATTCTCCTGAGTCTGGATATTCACACCATTGTTATTCGTGATGATCCCCTTAAGCACCGGATGAGGCTGCCGCCCGAACTTCTGCGATACGAAGCCGGAAGTAACAGGCCACATGAACTTCGACTTGTTGTCTTCGAAAGAATTGGAAAGCGCTACCGTTTCACTCTTGCTGGACCTTGCAGCGGCTGCCAGTTCTTCCTTGATGATCTCGTCTATTAATTTATCAAGGCGGGCAACTGCCTTCTTTGTGTCCTCGAGGTCGCGGCGCAGCTTACGTTCTTCTTTCTCCAGTGACCGAACCATTGTGTTTTGCTTCTTCTTCGTCACTGCCAGGTTTTCGCTTGCCGCTACCTGCTCATTGAACAGCTTGTTCTTCTCTTCGCGACGGACCCGGATCTCTTTCACCTGGCCCGACAGTTCTTCCTGAACTTTAGTAATCTGCTCCGCCTGAAGTACACGCGTTTCAGAGTATTGTTCCATATAGCGCATGCGCATCACCAGCTGATCGAACGAGCGGGCAGAAAACAGGAAGGTTAGACGGGTCACGCTGTTATTGGCCTTTTGTGCCGCGAAGAGCATGGAGGCGTATTCTTTTTTGAGACGGTCAAGGTCGTTTTCAAGGGCAACGATGATGTCGTTGTTGTCGGCAATGTCTGCATCCAGGAGATCCAGTTCTCCCTTGATAGACTTCACCAGTTTTTCCTGCTCGCTGATCTGATGATTAAGGGCATTGAGCTGACCAATGCTGGTCTTCTTTTTTGTGGAGGTCTCTTCGATGATCTTTTCAACCTCTTTTATCTTTTCAAGATTCTGTTGTTTTTCCTTTTGCAGTTGCGCCTTGTTGCCCTTTTGCGCTAATGCAGGAAATATTGAAGTGAAAACAAGCAGGAAAAAAAGTAATGATCTACCTGCGAACATATCGCTTGGGAATATTGAAAGGAAACTTCAGCTCTTTATCACGCACCTCGGCCTTATTGTATTCAAAAATAACGGTTGTATTCAGGAGGCCGCTTACCGCTTTGTAGAACAGGTTGATTGTTCCGTTATATGGTAGAAGTTTGGAGCCCAGTGGCTGGAAGTTAGAATAGTTGATCACCAGAGAGTTATTGCTGGCACTCTCCTTCAATTCAACCTTCTCTACCTTGCTGCTGGCGGCGTTCACGTAATTGTCGACGGTAATGTTATTCGCAATCTGATGCAGGATGAAGAAGGAGCTTTCCTGCTTTACCTCATCGCTTTCCTTGCGTGGCATGATCAGGTTACCCAGTATGGCAGCTTCGATCACCTCGTAATTGATCTCAAAATTGTAGCGTTTGGAAAGCTCTGCATATTCAAAAACGTAATACTCCTTGTCCACATTGCTTACAATGGTGATTGAATCATGATTGATCAATGCTTTACCCCCCTGCACACCAATCACAGAGAATGTCATCCAGATGACGCTGTCTTTTCTAACGCGAATGTTTGCCTTTACTTCCCGCTCTTTGTTTGCATCACGAAGGATCATGCGTGCCTTGCCGTCCATATAGACGAAGTCGGTTTCCTCAACGTTGAGGGTCGGTTTGGGAGGACTTACGGGAAGAGTAGGACTGACGACTTTCTTGCTGCATGACAGGGCAACGAGCGAAACCCCGAGAAGGATCATCCATGTGAGTCTATTCATAGATCTTTCTATTCGCAATCTTTTTGTTAAGGATCTCACTGTTAGCATTCAGACCTCGGGCTTTTTCCCATTGCTGCACAGCACCCGTCACATCCCCGAGCTGGAACAGTATATCTCCGTAGTGTTCAAAGTGTGTTGCATTAGCATTGCCGGTAACAATCGCGCGTTCAATGATTTTTCTTGCCTCCTTATATTTCTGGCGAGAGTACAGTACCCAGGCATAAGTATCTAAATATGCAGGATTATCGGGATTATTCTTAATAAGAAGCGCCGACATTTTTTCAGCCTTCTCCAAATCAGACTTTCTAAGTGCGAGGAAGTAACTGTAATTGTTCAGAACATTTGAATTGTTTGGATCAATCGCCAGCGCCTGTTCATAAGCCTGGTTCGACTTGTCGTACATCTTCATCGCATTGTATGCGTCGCCCAGCATGGCGTTTGCGTCGCCAGCCAGTTTCGGATTTTTAGATGATAGTTTGCGTGCCTGTTCGAAGCCGAATATCGCTTCGTCGTAGTTGCGCTTCTGAAGGTGTGCAAACCCGTTGAAATAATAGATCACGGCCTGGTTCGGAAACAACTCGAGGGCTTTCTCGGCATGGGCGATCACGTCGTCGTACTTCGCCATTTGAGTTTCCAGATAAAGTAGGTTCTCCCAAACTTCGAAATTGACGTCCCCTGATTCGATAGCCTTCAGATATTCGGCCTGTGATTCACGACTCTTTCCGGTAGAAAGGTAAAGGTCACCGCCGATAATGTGGACGTTTGGATCCGAGGCATTTGAGGCCTGCAGCTTCTGAAACAATTCCAGGGCAAATGCTTCTTTTTCAGGATCCTTCTGGCCTTTGGCGCGGGCCTGATTGAGCTCATTGCTGTATGATCCAAGGATGATGAGCTTGCTGCCAACCTCGATAGATGGGTCATCAAATAATTTTAGCAACAGGGGGCGGGCTTTTGATTCCTGTCCGGCATCGCGGTAAAGGCCTGCAAGGAGCATGTTGGCCGGACCAGCGTCAGCATTTTCAGCAACGTACTTTTCGAGCAACGCGATGCCCTCGTTGCGCATTCCCTGTTGGGAAAGTGCTTCGGCAAATCCCATTGCATAACGCTCATCGCCGGGGAATGCCTGGATCAATTTTTCACCCTCCGCCAGGCCTTCTTTTCTTTTACCCTGCTCAAGATAAAGTCTGAGCTTCTGAATAGAGGACACTTCATTTATTCCCAAAGCGGCCTCGGCCCGGTTATAAGTTTTGATGGCTTCGTCTTTCTTTCCGGCGTATTGATAAACAGTGGCAAGTTCAAATAGATACTCCTCAGTGCCCTTTACTTCCTTGAGCATAGTCTCGTAAGTAGCCGCCGCTTTTTCGTACGAGGTCATCGAGTTGTAGATGTTGGCGGCGAGCAGATAGAAATACTTGTTCTTCCGCTCGAGCTTTAGTGCGTTCTCGATGCTCAGTGATGCCTTAAGCAGGTCATCCTGTTTGTTGCTGTGCGCCAGCACATCAGCGACCTTATAATGAACTGTAGCATTGTCGGGAGTGATCTCGAGCGTGCGCTGATAATACAGTAATGCCTTGGCGTAATCTTCGAGGATATAGAACTTCTCGCCCTCTGTAAAATAGAACTCGGCTTCCCTAAGTTTGATCCCGGAAGCCTGGGTGTCATCGGATGACTTTTTCTTTCGCTGAGCTGAAGCAGGCAGGGCAATTGAAAACGCTACAATTAGCGCATAAACTGTTACCCTATTGAAGCCTGTAATTTTCACGTTGCTTTGAGTACGTTGTAGTCGCCCAGGCTTAGATCCTGACTCGAACCTTCAAAGGTAGCGAAATTCCCCAACATGCTGTTCTCCAGCATCCCCTGCGATACCACCGTTTCCGATTGAATAATGGAATTTTTGATGCGGCTGTCGACGATCCGCGTTTTTTCCCCTACAGAAACGTAAGGTCCGATGACGGAATTTTCGATGACTGCTCCATCGCCCACGTAACATGGGGGAATGATCACAGAGTTGACAACGGATGCTTTCGATGAAACCAGTTGCTGGTCCTTAATGAAGTCAAGATAGCGCTGATTGGTTTGGACGGTGACGTTCTTGTTCCCGCAATCCAGCCATTCAGTTACCTGCCCGGGAACGAGGCGTGCACCCTTCTTCTGCAGTCCCTGCAGCGCGGAGGTGAACTGGAATTCGCCTTTGTCTTTAATGTTGTTATCAATGAGGTACTGCATCTCACGCCCGAGAGCTTCTCCATCTTTGAAATAGTATATTCCGATGATAGCGAGATCGGACACAAAAGAAGTTGGTTTCTCAACCAATTCCGTTATCACAGAGTCCTTGTCTATGCGAACAACACCGAACTGCGACGGGTCATCTACCTTCTGTACCCAGATGATTCCATCCTGATTTGTATCTAACTTGAAGTCTGCCTTAAATAAGGTGTCAGCAAAAGCAACAATTACTTTACCTTTAAATAACTCTTTCGCGAACAACAAGGCGTGAGAGATTCCGAAGGCCTGTTCCTGGTAGTATATCTTACCCGTTGCGCCAACCCTGGTGGCAATCTTTTTAAGACTTTCTTCTACTTCTTTCCCAAATGAGGGATGAATAATGAACCCTATTGTTTCTATTTTTTCAGGACAAACCTTTGCAATGTCTTCTACCAGACGATGAACAATCGGTTTACCGGCAATAGGCAGTAATGGTTTGGGGACAGTTAGAGTATGGGGACGCATACGCTTGCCCAGTCCCGCCATTGGAATGATAATGTTCATGAGATTCTTTTGGTTCTTAAAACTACATAAAATTCACGTCGCCGGCTTTTTGAAGTGTTTCTTTTCGATGATATAAATCATCAGCATATAGATCACGATCACGCCCAAATGAAACGCGGTGTTCACGATTTGTGAACCGAAGTCCCGGCTATTCACAAACCATACCAGCATTGCAGTGAATGCAATATAGCCAAGGTCGGTAACGACTTTATATGGAACCGGATAGTATCGTTGTCCCATGATATAGCATGCTGCTGTCATTGTAAAATAACAGATCAGCATTGCCCAGCTGCTACCCACATAACCGAGTACCGGGATGAGGAAATAATTTCCCACGATAGTAATGATTGCGCCACCTACGGTGATGATGGTTCCGAAGTAAGTCCGGTCAGTAAGTTTAAACCACACCGAGATGTTGTAATACACTCCTAGAAAGAGAAAGCCAAGCAGCAGGATTGGAACAATGCCGATCCCCTCAAAGTAGGCTGCATCGCCCAGGAAGTATTTGATCAGGTCCATATTAATAGATACGCCGAGGAGGATAACACAACACACAATGATAAAGTAGTGGTTTACCGTGGCAAATAGAGTCGGTGAGTTCTTATCTGATGCATTTGAAAAGAAGAACGGCTCGGCCGCATAACGGAAGGCCTGTACGGTGAGGTTCATGAACATTCCGAATTTATAACAGGCGCCGAATATTCCCACCGCATACTCGGCCGTGCGACCGGGATAGAAGTTCCGGGGAAGCCATTCATCAAGTGTAAGCCTTGAAAACATTTCGTTGGTCATGCCCGCCAGGCCGGTGATCATTACCGGGTAAGCGTATTGAAAGATCTTTGGTGAAAGAACAGGATCATAAACCGGACGCCATTGAATCAGCACACGGAAAAAGAACACTATATATAAAAGGTTGGCAATCATGTTGGCGATGAAGATGTAATTGATGCCAATCGCCGGATCGAAGGCGAACTTGAGAAAGTAAATATTCAGGCCAATGAGGACGAAGATGTTCACGATGCGGTAAATGGCGAACAGCGTTCCCTTTCTCTGCAGTCTCAGACGTGCAAAAGGAATAGATACGACTGCGTCAGTGAAAATGAGCAACGCAATCCATACGATCACGTTTTCACTGCCTGGAAGGCCGAGCCCATTAGCGATGGGAGTTGCGAAAACGATGAAGACGATGGTGAAGAAGAAACTGATGCCCATCACGACTGTCTGCGTGATGTTGAACACTTTTCGTTCGTCGGCACCTTCGCGGGTTGAGAAACGGAAGTATGCTGTTTCCATTCCAAACGTGTAGATGACATTCAGGACGGCTACAAATCCGAGTATCTTGGTTACGATGCCGTATTGCTCAGGCGGAAAAACATCGGTGTGGAGTCTGACAAGGAGGAAGTTCAGGAATTTGGGAAGCATGCTTCCCAGTCCATATAATACTGTCTCGCCTGCAAGGCGTTTGATTTTGCTCATTCGCCTGTAAATTTCGGTTTACGCTTTTCAACGAAGGCGGCAGTGCCCTCGCGAAAGTCCTTTGTACGGACGCAGGCGCCAAAGCTTTCGGCTTCTGTTTCATATCCGGCTCCTTCAAAGCTGAAGCCTGCATTAACACTTTTTATAACATTGGCGACGGCGATGCGACCGTTGGAAAGGATCTTCTTCATGATGGATTCGGACAACTCAATTAGTGCCTGGCGGGTAGCCACTACGTGATTCACAAGTCCGATTGCCTTTGCTTCTTCTGCAGTGATCAGGTCGGCCGTCATCATGAGTTCGAGCGCTTTGCCGCGGCCAACCAGTTGTGTGAGTCGTTGTGTTCCTCCATAGCCGGGGATGATACCCAATGTAACTTCCGGCTGGCCGAACTTTGCATTCTGTGTGGCTATACGAAGGTGACATGCCATGGCGAGTTCACATCCACCTCCCAGTGCAAAACCATTGACGGCCGCGATCACGGGTTTAGGGGAGACTTCAATCATTCGGAAGAGGTCCTGGCCGCGACGGGCAAAGGCTGCAGCTTCGCCCGGATTTATGGATGAGAATTCTTTTATATCGGCGCCCGCAACGAACGACTTCTCGCCCTCGCCGGTGATGATCATCCCATGTGCCTCTTCGTTTTTGTAGAATTCAAGCATTGCCGCCCGGAGCTCTTCGAGGAGTTCCTGGTTCAGGGCATTGAGGGCGTGGGGACGTGAAATGGTTAGGGTTTGAATCCCGTTCTGGAGGTCGATGCGGAGGTGTTTTGCTGTCATAGCCGGTTACAGATTGGTGTATGGGGCAACGAAAATATCCGAGACAATACCTGAGACGGGCACGTCGCCGGGCAAGTCGTCCCATGATTTGCAAATATAGGTTTGTTTTCGTTTCCCATTTTGAAAACGGAGGTAGCCCATTTTGGAATGCTTGGGTTTTACACGGAGCACGGATGATTGAATTTTCTAAAGTTGTCAAATGAGAGGCTGACGTTCGGGTAATGCGAACTGGAAGCGAGGATAACGTTTGGGCACAGCGCAATCGGTGTATAGTGTTTTGCCTTAAAGTGGTTCATGGAAAAAGGGGGGAAATGTTTCCTCAATTTTTAGGAGGGTGGTCGGATTGTTGCTTAGCTTTGCGAGCCCAAGTTCTCCGTTTAGCCCAGGCGTTATTATTTGATTCACAAGTGCTGACAAGATATTGCAAAGGGGGAATTGTGTGCAAAAATACCAAGGTGATGATTAAAGCTTTACGGCCTCTCTTCGTGTTATTTCTGGTTATTGTAAGCCAGGTTGCTTTTGCGGCAGTATTCACGTCTAAAAAAGATGGCGACTGGACGGATCCCACAACCTGGGGAACGGCATCTGCGCCTGGTGTAAACGATAATGTAACCATAACTCATAAAGTCACTTACACGTCAACTTCTTACACCGCGTGGTCAGCAGGGGGCAGCATTATTGTAAAGGACGGTGGGATACTTTATCGCTCTGGAAGTCTCACATTTGTTGGTGGCGGAGTTTCCGTTAGTATGCAATCTGGAGGTACTCTTGAAGTAACAGGAACTCTCAGTGTTGATCAAAGTAAATTGACCCTTTCGGGAGGTACTGTCAAAGGAGGAGCGATAACAATACCTGACAATAATAATAACTCAGGTATCACATATACATCAGGGACAATACAAGTTACGTCAACCAGTTTGTTTGTCGGGATTGGAGCTACGTTCAATTACTCACCGAATATCTCTCTGCCGGGAGCTGTTACGCTGCGAAATGGATCCACATTAAATGTGCTTTCAAGTGGCAACATGGACGTAAGCGGTGGGTCAACCTTGAATCTCGTTTCTGGAACTTATACACCATCATCTATTGCAATCAGTCAAGCTAATTCAACTGTAAGACTTAAGACCGGTTCACTAACCTATGCTTCCGGATTGACAATTGACGGCGGAAAATTAGTGGTCGAAGGTGGAGCACTAACCGTCAATAATTCCCTTACAGTCCAATCCTCAGGCTCTTTCACAATGTCGGGAGGAACAGCCTCAATCCGATCTCTGAGCGTAAGTGGGTCTTCGTTCACTGGAGACGGAGGCACGCTTACAGTTACGACGAACGGGATATCAGTTAACAGTTCATCAAGTTTCACGAACAATACAGGATCAACAGTAATAGTGAACACGGGTTCTAACACAGGAGGTGTTTCAGCCGCTCAGTTCACAAACTCCGGTGTGTTCCAGATCATAAACGCCGGTAATTTTGATTTTACTAATAGCGGTGGAACGTTTTCAAATTCAGGTACACTCACTGTCGGTGGAAACCTTACTCAATATGCAACCTTCAATAGCAGTGGAGGCAGCATAACCGTCGCGGGATCGTTTACTAATTCAGGAGGGACGGTAACGAACGGCGGTACATTATCAGTAGGCACAACTTTGACAACCGCTTCAAATTTCTCGAACAGCGGAACAATTACTGCAACTACACTAACTACGGGCAACAGTGGAGGAACGTTCACGAATACCGGCACAACAACAATATCCGGTGCGGCAAATATTTCAGGTTCGGTGCAGTTGTCACCCGGAACCTCGAGTTCGTCAAGAATGACAGTGCGGGGAACATTCAACCTCACTGGATCAGGACTTACAGTTGGGAACGGCACACCTGGTAGCCCGGCCAAGTATGCGGATCTTGTTGTTGAGGGCAACGTTGCTCAGACGAGTCATAATATCAATGTCAAATGCAATGGACGGGTCGCTGTATTTGGTGATTTGACCCTCAGTGGCGGCGGTGGTCTTCAGTTCAACATAGAAAATTGTGGTACGTCGGGTGGGGTTCCAGTTGGAGGCCAGGTATATATTGACGGTGACGGAACGGGCAGTTCTGTTTCCAACTCTTCCAGTGGCGGAGCCGTCAACAACAACAATCCAAACTTCGGAACTCCTTCAACCCCGTATGGTTTTTATGTTAATGGCAGTGTAAGCACCAGTGGCGGGACAATTGACTCTGATATGGCGACTGTGGCCCAGATGCAGTCTACAAATCCTTCTTTTTATACTTGGGTGTCGACGCTTCCTAACAGCCCTCTCCCAGTAAAACTGCAATACTTCAAAGTGGCCAGCGTGAACGAGTTGGGTATCTCACTCGAGTGGGCAACCAGCATGGAAAAGGATTTCAGTCACTTCGAAGTTCAAAGAAGTGGAACAGATCTTGAGTTTTCTACCATCGCAATAGTAGAAGGAAAAGGCGGTCTTCAGGTCAAAACTGTTTACGAATCACTCGACAAACAACCCGTTAACGGCAGGAATTACTACAGGTTGAAAGCGGTAGATGTAGATGACACATTCGAATACTTTCAGGTTATTACCGCAGACTGGAGTTTTGCCCATGGATTGAGTCTTTATCCGAATCCGGCAATTAACAAAAGTTTCACCATCGACATTGGCGATGAATTCGATCAACCTGCCAGCCTTACTGTATGTGATTCCCGCGGCTATTTACTATTTACAACTACAGTTGACGTGAAGACCAGGCTGGTGGAATTACCATCAAACACAACGCCTGGAATCTACTTCGTCAGAGTTGCATCATCAGGGAAAAGCAAAGTGGTGCGTTTGGTTGTTCAGTAGGCACTTTAGTTGTGCGCATCAGTGGAGCATGGCCGGCGCCGGAACATCCAACAGACTTGGAAGATTCTTCAATATATCCGCCGTCATATCATCGAGATCGAAGGCCGGTTCCCAGCCCCAGTCAATGCGTGCAGGGGCATCGTTGATTGACTTCGGCCATGAGTCTGCAATCTGCTGTCTGAAGTCCGGAGCATAGCTGATTTCAAATTCCGGAATGAACTTCTGGATCTCCTTCACTATTTCCGCCGGACAAAAACTCATACCCGTCACGTTGTAACTGGAACGCACCTTCACATTTGCCGCCGGAGCCTCCATCAACTGAAGCGTCGCCTTCACCGCGTCGTCCATGTACATCATCGGGAGATAGGTATCCGGTTTCAGAAAACAGGTAAACTTCTTTTCCGTTAATGCCTTGAAGAAAATATCCACGGCGTAGTCCGTAGTTCCTCCTCCAGGTTTTGTCTTGTATCCGATGAGCCCAGGATAGCGAAGGCTGCGTACATCCAGTCCCTTGTTTTTGAAATACCATTCACACCAACGCTCACCGGCAAGTTTGCTGATGCCGTACACCGTCGTTGGATCCATGATGGTATCCTGTGGCGTTTTTATCTTAGGTGTTGTAGGTCCGAAGGCGGCAATCGAACTAGGCCAGTACACACGCGACACTTTCTGATCAACAGCAATATCCATCACGTTGATCAGCCCCTCCATATTCAGACGCCATGCAAGCTTGGGATTCTTTTCTCCCGTGGCCGACAGCACGGCAGCCAAATGATAGATCTGAGTGAATTTATTTTTGGAAACGAGATTCTGCAGCTGATCCGAATTCAATACATCCAGTATCTCGAATTCTCCGGTAGCCAGCACGCCTTCTGCTGGTTTAACATCGGTAGCTACAACGTTTTGCTTGCCATACAATCGCCACAAGCCCTGTGTAAGTTCGGAACCCAGCTGACCGCCGGCTCCAATAACGAGTACCTTCTGGTGTGTCATGTAAAGGCAAAATTAATTGAAAAATGACAATTGATAATTGACCATCAATTCTGTACTGCCATTGGCCAAGCGGGTAACAGGATGTTCGGCAAGTGCAGTGAAAAGGAAATTTTCATTTTGTCTTTTGATTCATTTGTGTTTAATCTACCTGCTCACTAGGATTGAATAAGTGCCAGGATTGACGAATAACTTTCCGGGTTACGGTACGACATATGAGTGCTTAGGAGCAAGCGTGGCAATTATCAATTGTCATTTTTCAACTATTTTTGCTACATGGACTTTGAATCCTATCTCACATCGAAACGCATTGACAGTGCCCGCTTCCAGGCAGCAGAGCCGGAGGTGTGGCAATCGTGGAGATCCGACTTTGGACAAATGCATCCCAATAGTTTCACTGTTCAGAAATTGAATCTGATCAATCCGATTCGCAGAAAGTATCAGCTTACTGTTGTTGATCCTCCAAAGGTCACAGCACCGGAAGCAGCCAGGGTGGCATCGGCGCCCGTGGCAAAACCTGTTGCACCCTCAGCAAAACCTGCTGCTCCGGTGACAGGTGCTGCAGTAAAAATTCCGCGTCCGGGCATGCCTAAGATTGCAAAGCCAGCAAGTGCTGAATCAACAATTACAAAACCAGCGAGTGCTGAACAGGAGCAAACAAAACCAACAGATACTGACTCAAAACCTTCCGACTCCACTCCATCGGTGACTGGCGAATCAGCGGTGCCTGTTTCAAAAGAATCTGATAGCACGGATACAAAGCCTATAGCTGAGAATCCAACGCCACCACCCGTTGTCAAACAACCAAGACCCGTTATCCCACGGCCAGTGATTAAACCAAAACCAAAAACAGACTAGACATGTACGATAAACTCCAACCCGTTCTTCAGCGCGAACTAGAAAACATTGAAAGTGCCGGACTGTACAAACGCGAGCGCGTTATCACAACCCCGCAGGGTGCCGTGATCGAAACAACGGATGGGAGAGAAGTCATTAACTTCTGCGCGAATAATTACCTCGGTTTATCGTCACACCCGCGTGTTATCGAGGCGGCCAAGCGTGCCATCGATACCCATGGATTTGGAATGTCGTCGGTGCGTTTCATATGCGGCACTCAGGACATTCATAAAGAGCTCGAACAAAAGATATCTGAATTCCTCGGCACCGAAGACACCATTCTTTATGCTGCAGCATTCGACGCCAACGGTGGCGTGTTCGAACCTCTGTTCGGTGCTGAAGATGCTATCATCTCTGATGAGCTCAATCACGCATCAATCATTGATGGCGTCCGTCTTTGCAAAGCTATGCGCTATCGCTACAAGCATAACGACATGGATGATCTCGAGCTTCAACTGAAGACGGCGAAAGAAGCGGGAGCGAAGCAAATGATCATTGTTACCGATGGCGCATTTTCAATGGATGGCACTATTGCACAGTTGGACAAGATCTGCGCGTTGGCCGACCGTTATGAAGCATTGGTGATGTCGGACGAATGCCATTCCACTGGTTTCATCGGCAAGACCGGTCGAGGTGTTCCCGAGCATTGTGGCGTGCATGGCAAGCTGGACATCATTACAGGCACGCTCGGCAAAGCGTTAGGTGGTGCATCTGGTGGATTCACTTCCGGCCGGAAGGAAATCATTTCCCTTCTCCGCCAGCGTTCGAGGCCCTATCTGTTTTCCAACACTCTGGCGCCTTCCATTACCGGTGCTTCGATCGAAGTCTTCAACATGCTTTCGGAAACTACCACGCTTCGCGACAAGCTGGAGTCCAATACCCGATACTTCCGCAAGGCTATGACGGATGCTGGATTCGACATCAGGCCTGGCGTTCATCCAATCGTTCCGATCATGGTGTACGATGCGGCACTCGCTCAGAAGTTCGCCGACCTCCTGTTACAGAAAGGTATCTACGTAATTGGTTTCTTCTTCCCGGTGGTAGCAAAAGGCAAGGCTAGAATACGCGTTCAGATTTCTGCCGCTCACGAACGCGAACACCTCGATAAAGCGATTGCTGCCTTTACTGAAGGAGGTAAGGAGCTTGGCCTTCTGAAGTAAAAGCTTTGTCGCGGAACAATCCGCAGTGGCTCGTTTTGCCGTGTAAGAAGTGGGGGAGAACTTTAAAATTTTCGCAGGAAGGAGACCACAAATGGTCAGCAGCTTACTTTAAGCCGTATTCCTTTTTTCTCTTTTCAACGATGTCACCCATCTTGGAGGTGTCGCGATTCATCAGTCCAAACGCCGGATCGATGTTTTGAGAAGGAAAGAAATAGATGCATCCCTTTTTACCCTTAACCTTCAGCTTGTAGAGATTAAAGAATGGAACGATCTCCAGCGACTTTACTTCCGGCCAGCTGAACCTGATATTCTTGTCGCCTTCAAATACAACAATCTTGTTTTTTCCCACGGCCACTCTGCGAATCTTGTCAGACAGAAGCAGAAAGAAAGCAAAGCAAATAAGGCCCATCGTGACAAATACCAGAGCGACGAAGAACGTTCGTGCATTGAAAGGGTGACGAAAGAATATCGTACCGGCTACCAACCATTGGAGCGCGCTGAAACCAAGGAAGAAATACTTGGCGAAATAAAACTTGGCGGGGTTAGCTTCTACCATTTCGATAAGCTTAACAAAAAGTTAACCAAAGATACGGCAAAATGTTATCGCAACTTAGTATACAACTAACTTTTCGAAGAACGAAATATTGTGTGTACCATTTCATAAAGGCTTTCAACACCAGCGCGCTACTTTTTCTTTGATGAAGTTCGCACGCCTGATGTCAAACTCACTTGTTCAGCACGAGCGGAAAGTCCTGACCACGCGAGAATGTATATGGATATTGAGGATTGCCTTTCAGCTTTCTCGAGGCTTCCGGTACCTGATCATCGATGAATGACTTGAGTTCATAGATGGTGACTTTCCCATCTTTTGGAGCTCCGTCGGCCTCGCCTTCAAGCGCGCGAATCAACACCGACGTAAATAAGCCATGACCCAGCGATGCAAACTCCGAAGCAAACTGCTCACTTCCCGCCGACGCCATCACGTGTATCCCTGCACTCCGGGATAGCTGAGCGATTGCTTTTTCTTCGCCAGCACCGCGCGTAGCGAGCAGCTCCACCGATCCGCCCGACTGACACGCGTCCATGATGATCAACTGCTTCAACGCTTTTATCTGCCTGAATTTATCCTGCAATAAGATTGCCTCTATTGCTTCTTTGCTCAGTGCGCGCTCGTCGTAGAGCCGCGATGTTTCCGTTGGAATGAAATAAAAACGGTTGTCGACCATGCTTCCGTGACCAGCGTAGTAGAAGATAAAAACATCTTCAGCGCTCACCCGGCCTGCGAGGTCCTCCAGTGTCGCCAGAATCCGCGACCTCGTCGCTTCAGTATCAAACAGTGATATCAGTTCAACATTCCGGAACAGCTGACCTGATCGCCCCTTCATCAATTCAGAGAACGATTGCGCGTCTGACTTAGCATAGTTCAGACTAAGCTTAGTGTTCCGGTACTGATTTATACCGACCGACAGAATATAACACGTGCTGCTCTTCGTTGCGTGTTCTGAAAAGTAGCTGACTGTTTGAGGATCCGACTCAATGTTGTCGCGGTTAGTGGCCTGCGCGGAAAACACATTGTTGCCGCCTATGAGATCGATAACCTGTTTATAGGTGGTTGCTTCGCCGCGGGCCTTTGGCATCGATAGCTGCTCGTGATTGAGTGCTACGTTCTTTCCATTGTGAAACAGTTTCAGGTTGCCGGCACCGCTGCCGTTGTCTGTTACCCGAACAAATACCTCAGCCTTGCCCGGTGATAACGGAACGATGGCAACTTTCACGGTGGGTGGTGCCGATGTTTTCAGTTTGCCCTGGATGCTCTTGTCCTGCGATGACCCGCCGCGGCTTTGAAACAGCTTTGGCAGCAGATCAGGCCGGAAGTATTCATTGAAGAACTGGTCTACGGCAAACGTCTTCGTGCCACTGACGAAATGAACGAAATGTCTCGCCTCATCCGTTCCGCTGAAATATCCTTCGGGACTTTTAGCCATCCAGTCGTGCTCACCGATCAATATGTGTTCGAAGAATTCCTTGCCTGTATTAAGGTCCCAGAATTTGGTTACGCCGTCGAGACTGTGACTGATGAGCATCTTGTTGTCGGCGCTTAAAACAATAGAGGTGATCTCGGCTTTATGGCCGCGGAACTCTCTTACCACTTTATTTGTAGCGATATCCCAGACGCGGATAAGACGATCGGCGCCCGCTGCGAATATGTTTTTCTCGTCCGCGCTAAGTATGGCGGTATGTATTGCCGACGATGAAGCTTTGAACTTCTTCGTCATCAGGCCGGTGCCGACATCCCACATTCTTAGCGTTCCGTCCCAGCTGGCGCTAAGAAGGTTCTTCTGATCTTTGGTAAATGCGATAGCGGAAACAATGTCCGAATGACCAATGAAATTTCTTACCTCCTTCTTAGTGTCGACTTCCCACATCTGAAGTGAGTTATCAAGGCGCGCCGTGACAAAGTAGAGATCACCTTTGCTCATGAGGATGTTATATGCTGATCCCTTTTCGAACTCAACGTAGGTGAGTCCCTTCTGAGTGCTGATGTCGTGAATACGCAGGGTGCCGTCCCAGCTGGAGGAAATCACTTTGGATTCATCGGTATTGAAGTGAACATCAAACACTGGCTCGCGGTAAGCAGTGATCGTAGTCAATGCCTCGCCACTGCGCGTATCCCATACAATGATCTTTCCATCGCCGCCACCGGTGAGAAGGCGCGAGCCGTCGGCAGATAGTTCATAACATAGTGCCGCCTTTTCGTGGCCGACGTACTCCATCTCAACTTTCCCGGAAGCGATGTCCCATTGCTTAACCCTGGTGCCCAGCTTTCCCTTGATGAGTGACTTGCCGTCTCTCGAAAGAATGATATTGTTTTTGAATCTGATGAAGCGCGCAATCGCCGACTGCCAGTAGAAGTTTGGATCGTAGTCGAGGCCGCCGCGGTCGCGTTGATTAAGAAGGCCTGTAAAGGGATTGCCGAATTGTTTTGATGCGACATTCCATCGCATGGCAGTATTGTTGTCGCAGGCGATCAGCAATTCGCTTCCATCGCCATTGAAAGTTACCTGGTGAAGTTCGCCCTTGCCCTCTGCACTGATCTCAACAGAGTCACCCTTAACGAGGTCCCAGATGGTCACGGTTTTCTCCGTTGCCCGCGCCAGGTGTTTCCCATTGCTGCTGATCGCGAGGCCGGTGATGGCTTCCGACTTATTGGAAATCGTTCCTGCTATTTCGAAAGTTGGAAGGGAGTACTTTATCAGAGGGCTATGATTTGAAGCGGCATAAAGCCAGCGGCCATCGTTGCTAAACACGGCACGCGTCCCACAGCCGCCGCAGAATCCTTCGGTAAGAGATAATGTCTTAGCTAGTACCCAGTCCGTTGTGCGATAGATGTTGATGATGCGATTGTCTTCACTTACCGACAGGAAATTGCCATCGGGACTAATGGTGATATCGACACCACTGCCCATTCCCTTGTCAGGTGATGCCGGAAGTTTTTTGATGGTGTTTCCCGATGCATCGAACACCAGGACGGAGTCGCTGTTTCCTCCTGCAGCAAAGAAGCGTGACTTTGGATCAACGGCAACCGAAGTGACGATTTCAGGCATCGTCAGCTGTAGCCGGACGGATCCGTCAGCAATATTCCAAAGTCTTATCGAGTTGTCGTTCGATCCGGTGAGCAGGAGTTTGCCATCGGGTGTAAACGCGGCAGTGCGCACGGTTGCCTCGTGACCAAGGAAGCTTCGTACTTCCCTTCCGCTCGAATAAGACCATAGCTTTGCTGACTTGTCGCGGCTGCCGGTAACGAGAAAACTGCTGTCGGGACTTACGGCTACGCTCACAACGGCAAGTTCATGTCCCTGCTGGATGATTGTCTCCAGCGATTGGCCGTGAAGCGTTGAAAGCAAAGCAGAAGTGATTGCGGATATAAGAACGCAAATGCGCAAAAAATGTCGTTGCCGACCCATGATGATAAAAAAATTGAGGTTAGCTCTTCGCCGGTTCCGCCGTTTCGGCCTCTTCCTCCTTCAGGTCCTCCCAACGGACTGGCTCCGTGTCGTGCAAATATTCGAGGATTTTCTGTTCTACCTGCTTCAGTTTCAGCGAACGGAGGTATTTGCCGTTGCGCGCCAGCAACAGTCGCCCTGTTTCCTCAGACACTGCCAGGATCAGAGTATTAGTATTCTCCGACATCCCAATGGCGGCGCGATGCCTCAGTCCATAGTTGGGTGGGATGTGATCATTTTCACTTACGGGTAATACGCAGCGCGCAGCCTTCACCCTCCCTTTGTAGATGATAACGGCGCCGTCGTGAAGTGGGCTGTTCTTGTTGAATATGGATAACAGCAACCGCTTGCTCACCTCCGCATCAAGCGCATCGCCCGTTTGAGCATAGAACTTGAGTTCAGTGTCGCGTGAGAAGACCAGTAATGCCCCGGTCTTGGTTGCCTTAAGGGTCTTGGCGGCCTCGATTACCTGCGCCACGTCGAAGTCATCATGGTATTGATGGCGCCAGTTGGCGATGGTCTTGAATATGTTTTCCCTGAACTCCGTTCCTCGACCGATCACAAGAAGGAATTTTCTGATTTCAGGTTGAAACAGGATGATCATGGCCAGGACACCCACATTCATGAATGTACCGAGGATGGTGGTGAGCAATTCCATCTGTGCGGCCCGCACGATGAGATACACCAGGTACAATGCCAGTATTCCAAGGAAGATGTTTACCGCGATACTGCCGCGTATCAGTTTGTATACCTGATACAGCAATATGCTCACGAGCGTGATGTCGACAAAATCAACCCATCCTACGTCGAGAAATCCGATCCTGAATAGCAACACCATCCATACAAAGTTAGAACATCCCTACAATGTTTCGAGTCGCCCGGCGATTATTAATCCTTTCAATCGCCAGCCGCAGCGTTGCGCATGGCCGTGAACAACTGAATAACTTCATTCGCCTTTGCCACATCGTGAACACGCAGTATCGATGCTCCCTTTGTGAGTGCTATGCTGTTCAATGCTGTTGTTCCGTTAAGAGCATCAGCTGCGGACTGATTTAGCGTACGCCAGATCATAGACTTCCGCGAAAGTCCTGCCAGAATTGGCCGGCCACATACCCGCAGGTAATCAAAATTGTTGAGCAGCTTAAAATTCTGATCAATGGTTTTAGCGAACCCAAAGCCGGGATCGAGAATAATGTCCTTAATTCCTTTAGAGTTGAACAGGGCCAGCTTTCTGTGGAAATAGTCAACGATTTCTTTTAACAGGTCATCGTATTGGGTCAGTGATTTCATCGTCTGCGGAGTTCCTCTCATGTGCATGGCGATGTACGGTACACCGAGAGATGCCACAACGTCCGGCATATGCGGATCGAGCTCACCGGCTGAAATATCGTTCACCATATGAGCACCGGTATCAACACATGCGCGCGCAACTTCACTTCTGAATGTATCAATGGAAATAACAGCCTCGGGAAATGATGCTGCGATTTTGCGTACAGCAAACAATGCTTTCGAGCGTTCCTCATCGGGAGGTATGTCTGCAGCGCCTGGCCTTGAAGAGTAGGCACCAACATCGATGAAAGTTGCCCCCTCGCGAAGCATCAGTTCAACGTGGTCGAGCATGGCCGATTCGGTTTCGTAACGGCCGCCATCGAAGAAGCTGTCGGGCGTAACATTTAGGATGCCCATGATCTTCGGTGTTTGCAGATCGATCAGGCGATCGCCGATCCGAATCGTCGAATAGGTCTCAAAAAATCGGGCTTCAGGTCCAGAATTCATCGGAATGGCGATGGTAATAGGTGCCAAATTAACGATGTTTGCCTCCTAAAAGCATATCGTCTTGGTCGAAAAAACATCACAGGAGTACAACGAAGTAATTGACCACTGCCGGTCATTGTTCCTAAAGAAGACCGCCGACTACGGCACTGCCTGGCGTATTCTCCGCCTGCCTTCTATCACCGACCAGATCTTCATTAAAGCCCAGCGGATCAGGAGCATTCAGGAAAAGGGAACGCAAAAAGTCAGTGACCCGATACAGGACGAATTCATTGGGATCATTAACTACTGTATCATGGCATTGATCCAGATCAGGCTGGAGGGCTCCAGCAATATGGATTTGAAAGTCAGTGATGTTCAGCCGTTGTATGACTCGGCAGTGGAGGAAACTTTCAATCTCCTTCAGAACAAGAACCACGACTACGGTGAGGCCTGGCGCGACATGCGGGTGACATCCATCACAGACATTATCCTCATGAAACTTCTTCGCGTGAAACAAATTGAAGACAACCAGGGCAAGACCCTCGTCAGCGAAGGCGTGAAGGCAAATTATCAGGACATGATTAACTATGCCGTGTTTGCCATGATCCTGTCTAAAGCAAAAACAGTATGATGCAGCGCTTCTTTGATCAGGTTTCGCGCTTTTTTGTCGGAGCCTTATTCATCTTCTCGGGGCTTATTAAACTCAACGATCCGATCGGCACCAAGATCAAGATGGAAGAGTACTTCGAAGTGTTCGCCGACGACTTCGGTGAGTTCTTCCTGTTTTTTAAATCCATCGCGCTGGAGATCGGCATGATCATGGTCATCCTCGAGGTGGTGATCGGTGTTGCTGTTCTGTTAAATTATCGCATGCGCATCACAACGGTGGTGATGCTGTTGCTGATGATCTTCTTTACGTTCCTGACTTTCTATTCCGCATACTTCAATAAGGTTACAGATTGTGGATGTTTCGGCGATGCGATCAAGCTAACGCCATGGCAGTCGTTTGGCAAAGATGTGATCCTCATGTTCTTTGTCGTGCACCTTTTTTGGTATCGCAAGACATACAAGCCCACGCTTAGTGAGCGAACGGGCGATGTTCTCATTGGTATTGTTACGGCTGTGAGTTTATTTCTCGGCGTATATGCCATACGACATTTACCGTTCATCGACTTCCGTGCCTATATGATTGGCAACAACATTCCTCAACAGATGATCGCGCCTGAGCAACCTCAGTTTGAATACACGTTCCGCAAGAAGGATGGATCGTTGATTCAGTCAGAGAAATATCTGGGGGACACACTTGAATACAAGTATGTCGGTGTGCGACAGACCAACGAGGATAAAACGAAGGCGAAGATCACCGACTATGCCGTGTCCAGCCCCGAGGGTGAGGACGTAACACAGGAGACCTTCACAGGAGCCAAGCTGTTGTTTATCATTTATGATGTTACTAAGGCTTCTACAGCGCACATGGATGAGATTAAAAAGCTTACACGTGATCTTGATGGCAAGGTGGAGATGATGATTCTGACATCGTCATTGTCGGAGCAGTTCGAACCGTTCCGTCATGAGTACCAGTTGGCCGTTCCTTATTACTTCGCCGATGCGACTGTATTAAAGACCATAGTCCGTTCAAATCCGGGGATCACGTTATGGGTTGATGGAACGGTGAAGGGAATGTGGCACCACAACGATACGCCTGAAGCTTCGGAAGTGCTTCAACTGATTGCCAATCCATGAAAGTATTTCTCATAGGACTGCCGGGTTCGGGAAAGTCAACGATCGGGGCAGCGCTGGCAGGGCGTCTTGCTATGGAGTTTGTAGATCTTGATAAGGAGATCGAAGCGAAGGAGGGGATGATCATCCCTGAGATCTTTTCTTCGAAAGGGGAGGATTACTTTCGACGGGTAGAGTCGGAAATGCTGCGTCAGTGGGCAATTCTTGATCGGAATTTCATTATGTCGACGGGTGGAGGAACGCCGTGCTTTTACGATGGCATTAGTGTTATCAATAATAACGGAGTAAGCGTGTTTCTTGACGAGCAGATCGAAGTGATTGTCGCGCGACTTGAAAATAATCAGCATCGTCCCTTGCTTCAGTCGGCTAACGTGGAGGATATGCGCAGCAAACTGCAGCGACTGCGGGATGCGCGTTTACCGTTTTATCAGCAAGCCTCGATCATTGTGTCGTCACCCACTGTAGGCAAAGTGCTGGAGAAATTAAGAATTAAGAATTAAGAATGATGAATTGGGATGCGGCTGCCCGCCGGAACTGCATTGCAGGATCTGCGGTCCTGATTATTTATTCATCATTTGATGTCTTACTACTAAGGAACTCAGGACCAAGTACTCAGGACTAACGACTCTGGCCTAAGGACTTATTCCTTCAGAACGTGAACCCAAACGTCAGCATCCCCGTATTCGTTGTTCGCTTCAGATCAGCAATAGGGCCGGGACCATCAAAGAAGCTATAGGGCTGGTAGTAGTTTACGCCACTCGTATTTATATAGGCGAAATCTAAGTAGAACTTCTGCCAGCGCGCGCCGATACCGCCGCTAATGGTCTTAATGCTGTTGTCGAGATTCAGCTCGCTGTTGTAAGTGTTGCCCTGCATCCCATACCCGGCGCGAACACGCAGTATCTTATAGCGGAATTCTCCTCCAATGCGATAGTTTATTGCCGACGTATAAGTCGCTTTGATGTCGTTGTTTTCACCGTCGAAAGAAACGCCCGAAACGTTCGACTTATACTTTGCTTTGGACGGATTAACAAAGTCTACATCGGCTGTAATGATTCCGTATTTCGACAGGTAGGCGAGGCCAGTACTAAACTTCAAAGGAGTGGTAAGCGTATAGTCTGATATCACCTGCTGGGTTGACTCGGTGAAGTCCCCTAGCGGAGAACCATCGTAATACTCAAGATTCGGTTTCCATGACGAACTTAAAGTGGCCTCATAGGTTTCATTCATTTCATAGTAGGTGGGAGTCGTAAATGAGGCGCCCACCTGCAAAAAGTCCAGGGGACGTCCTATCACACCCAGAGTTGCATTTATACCATTTCCTCTTAGATCGAGCTTTTCGTTCAGTTGCAAATTATTGAAGACATCGTCGTTTGCGAAGTTCTCTCCATAGGTACGGTCACTCTTAAACTTCAGACTGACCAGCCCGACTGATAGTCCGAAGAATACTTTGTCCTTATAATTTGCGCCGTAGGCAAAATTCCATTGATTGGAAGCACCTTTCGACTTAAGATTTTCCTCCTGATTGGGAACGCCTTTCACATCGGTGAAATAGACGTCATCGGCATCGTTAGGATTGACAACACTGAGGGGACCGATCAAATATTCGTAGTAGGCAAGTCCCGTTGGTGTGTTATAATTATAGGACCCTTTATTGAATTGAGATTCTGTAGCACCATTTGCATTGTCAATGAATGAGTCAATTATAGAGGTTTCCGTATTACGTCCATGAAAGTAGGTAGACTGATTAAAGTCGTTCGTCCTTGTCATTGAAATAGCAAACGAGCCGCTAAGAAATCCCGAGTTCTGAATGGGCAGATGAAACACGCCGCTAATGCCTGGTATAATGAAGCGCGAATCTGTGGCTTCATCTTTTCCATTAAGATATGACGCAGAAGTTTTGTAGCTGGAGAATGCTGGTGTGAAGGTAAACTCGGATCGGTTGAACATCCCGAGACCAGCGGGGTTTGAATATGCCGAACTGTAATCTCCGCCCAACGCAGTCTGCGATGACCCCATACCCTGAATGCGGGCACTACCACCGGGATTCGTACGGCTGAACATCAGCGCCGATTCAACATAACTTTGGCCGAGTACTCCTGAGGAGATGAATATCAATATTACTCCAAAGAGGAAAAACGCACTCCTCTGCATATTAATAGCAATAAGTGAAAGATTGATTAACGGGAAGATTCCCCTTTTTGAATGGTTCAGATATCAGGTCCGGGTATGGCGGCAGAGCAACGATCCGGTCCTGAAGGCTAAACTCTGCAGGACCTGATCGTACTTTTTTCATTAATATGTGCGCAGCAAAACTGGCTTAGTCGCGAACCCTGGTCCGGACTCCACCACCGCCAGAACTACCGCTGGAGTGAAGGCCGCCGCCCGAATTACCGTTGCTGTAGCTGCTTCTTCCGCTATCAAACCCACTGGAACGGTTCCACTGATTTTGATTCGAAGAATTGTTATTGTTATTGTTCCAGCTCGAGTTGTTCCAGCCAGACTGGCTCGACCTTGAAGGCTGAGAATACGAGGATCCACCATACACATCCGCCTGACGCGCTGTTCTCCAGTTTCTGTTATAGTAGTCATCCTGACGTGTCACCTGTCCGCGTGAAGGAGCTGACACGGAAGAAGTAGCCGCCATCCGGCCCCCTGCGCTTCCGTTGTAAACTGGCTGATTGCCTATCGTGCCATTGTTAGTACCAGAAGTAACGGGCTGCACATTCGGTCTCGTTGTAGCCTGTCTGCGTGTAACCGCGCCGTTCGAAGTTCCCCTCTTCCCGTAAGCGTAATTTTGTCCGTTGTCAATTATAGTATATCCACCGTTATTGTAGTAACTGCCGCCGCCATAACCATAACCACCGTAACCGTAAGGAGAACCGTAGCCATAAGCGGAGGAATAAGGATAACCCCATCCCGACCAGCTGTTATGATAAGGGTTTCCGAATGCATAGGCCAGTCCGAAACTGACGCCATTCATCATGCCGTAGCCGTAAGGGTTGCCACCACCATAGAAAGAAAACGAAGTGGACCATCCTGAACCGTAATAAGGATTCATCCATGGATTGCCCCAGCTGTCGTAGTAGCTTCCGTAATAAGGAGTATTCCATCCATAGATAGATGAACCCCAATAGTTGTTCGCTACCCAGGGACTGTTGTACCAGTTGCCGTAGCTGTTGTTGAACTGGCTATAGCCGGAAGACTTGTTGTATGAACTGGAATAGGATGATGAATAATAATCATCCTCATCCGTCGCGGCCTTAGACTTTGACCTTGACGTGAACTCAGGGTTCTGATTGCGTGCAGAATAGCTGGTAGTAGCATCGCTGTTGTCAGCGTAAACCTCACCACCGCCGTTGCTTTTATTGTGTCGGCTTGCGGGCGACTGGCTGAAGGCAGCCTGCTCGCTTGCCTCCTTTTCCTTCAGTTTTTTCCGGTCCTTTCCGTTGAAGTACATGTCATCATACTCGATAGACTGTGCCATCACAGTTGTTGCGAGGAACAG
Organism: Chryseolinea sp. T2; assembly: GCF_037203685.1. NCBI lineage: Bacteria > Pseudomonadati > Bacteroidota > Cytophagia > Cytophagales > Fulvivirgaceae > Chryseolinea > Chryseolinea sp. T2. Next base: position 618,178 of record NZ_JBBCAU010000003.1, on the reverse strand, counting down.
GGCGGACGCCGCTAAGGCCAAAGACTTATTTCTCATAGCTTTAAAGATTTTGGAGACGGGCACCAAACATCTAACTAAATATACTAACGTTAATTCGCTCAAAAGTATTCTCTAATAGCAAAAATTTCGCAGGAAATGGAAGCTAAAATTATATTTGCCCTTCCTTATCAAAAAGGAACAATAATTATACCAGCATGGGAAAGGAAATACCATCTCGTTCAGAAGACTATTCATTGTGGTACAACGAGTTAGTTAAACGTGCAGATTTGGCCGAGCATTCTGATGTTCGCGGTTGTATGGTTATTAAACCATACGGCTACAGCATTTGGGAGAAAATGCAGCAGGGCCTCGATAAAATGTTCAAGGATACCGGTCACGTGAATGCCTATTTCCCGCTGTTTGTTCCGAAAAGCATGTTCGAAGCAGAGGAGAAGAATGCAGAGGGGTTTGCGAAGGAGTGTGCGATAGTAACGCATTACCGCCTTAAAACAGACGACAAGAGGCCAGGGAAGCTTATGGTCGACCCTGACGCTAAGCTCGAGGAGGAACTCGTCGTTCGTCCTACCAGCGAGGCAATCATATGGAATACTTACAAGCGATGGATCCAATCTTACCGCGATCTGCCATTGCTTATCAACCAATGGGCAAATGTGGTTCGCTGGGAGATGCGCACGCGGTTGTTTTTACGAACGGCCGAATTCTTATGGCAGGAAGGGCACACTGCTCATGCCACCTCTGAAGAGGCGGTTAAAGAGACAGAACAAATGCTCGATGTGTATGCCGAATTTGCAGAGTCGTTTATGGCTCTTCCGGTGATCAAGGGTGTTAAAACAGAAGGGGAGCGTTTTCCCGGAGCGGTAAACACCTACTGCATCGAAGCCATGATGCAGGACGGTAAAGCGTTGCAGGCAGGCACTTCTCACTTTCTCGGACAGAACTTTGCAAAAGCGTTTGATGTGAAGTTTGCGAGTAAGGAAAGTAAACTCGACTATGTGTGGGGAACCTCATGGGGTGTGAGCACGCGGCTCATGGGTGCGTTGATCATGGCCCACTCTGATGATGACGGCCTTGTTCTCCCTCCAAAACTGGCTCCTATCCATGTTGTGATCGTTCCGATCTTCCGCAACCAGGATGAGCTTGATAAGATCACAGCAGAAGTAGACAAGATTTCTAAGGTATTGCGCAAGCAGGGATTGTCCGTGAAGTTCGATAACCGCGACACACAAAAGCCTGGGTTCAAGTTCGCCGAATGGGAATTAAAAGGTGTTCCTGTCCGACTGGCAGTAGGACCCCGTGATCTGGAAAACGGTACGGTTGAAGTAGCGCGACGCGACACGAAGCAGAAGCAGGTGGTCAAGCTGAGCGAAGTGGTGACCTATGTTCCTGCCTTGCTGGAGGAGATTCAGCAGAATATTTATCAGCGGGCCCTGGCCTTCCGCGATAGTCATATCACACGGGTCGACAGCTATGATGAGTTTAAAAAGCTGCTCGACGATAAAGGCGGGTTCATTTCTGCCCATTGGGATGGCACCACGGAGACCGAAACGGCGATAAAGGAAGAAACAAAGGCGACCATTCGCTGTATTCCACTTAGCGCAATTGAAGAAACGGGCGTGTGCATTTACTCCGGAAAGCCATCAACGCGACGAGTGCTGTTTGCGCGCGCCTACTAGCGTTGCGGTGACGTCGTTCCGCCTGGAATTTTTGTTATCTTTGGAATTGCCCCTGTCGGTACAGGAGCGGGTTCCTCATCTTCTGTGTCTGGTTGAAACTGCACGGGTTGTCCGGCCGTAAATACCAATAATCACTGGGTTGGGCCAGCTCCGAACACCTTCTGCCTATGTTAATGTGGTTTGTCATTATCGCTCTTCTCCTCATCGGTCTCACGCTGATCCTTGTTGAACTGGTTTTTATTCCGGGAACAACAGTCGTCGGGTTATTGGGACTTGTCTTTGCCATCGTCGGGATTGTCGTTTGCTATCAGCATTTCGGCAACACGGTCGGGCTGTACGTTCTTATCGGAATGTCAACGGCCACACTAGGCGGCATCCTGTACAGTTTCCGAACGGGTGCCTGGTCGCGATTCTCACTCAAGTCATCGATCGACAGCAAAGTCAATGAAGGACTGCTTACATCGGTACGGGTAGGCGACGAAGGAGTGACATTGTCGAGCCTCAGACCTATGGGAAAGGCAGAATTTCATGAAAGAGCATTCGAAGTGAAAACATCCGGTGGCTACCTCAGCAGTGGTGAACGGGTGAAGATCACACAAATAGAATCACATCAAATTGTTGTTGAACCTGTAACCAAACTATAACAACCCCACATGGATAACGCCGTTTCCCTACTGATTCTCGTCTTTGGCGGAATCATCCTGGTTTTTGTTTTCCTCTATTTCGTGCCCGTCAACCTCTGGATCACTGCGGTGTTCTCGAACGTTAAGGTCGGCCTTTTCGAACTGGTCTTTATGCGGATCAGAAAGGTGCCGCCACGGGTCGTTGTCGATTCACTGATCACCGCCACCAAAGCCGGTCTTCAGATTTCATCGAATGAACTGGAAACGCACTACCTCGCCGGAGGAAACGTTCCGAATGTTATCCGCGCTTTGATTTCGGCCGACAAGGCAAATATCAATCTCAGCTTCAAGCAGGCGACTGCTATCGACCTTGCCGGTCGCGACGTGTTCCAGGCTGTTCAGATCTCCGTAAATCCAAAAGTTATCACGACTCCGAAGGTGGCAGCTGTTGCATCCGATGGTATACAGCTGATCGCCGTTGCCCGTGTTACTGTTCGTGCAAGCATTGCTCAGCTGGTAGGTGGTGCCGGAGAAGATACCATCCTTGCCCGTGTGGGTGAAGGTATTGTGTCGTCCATTGGTACGGCAAAGTCTCACAAGGAAGTATTGGAGAGCCCCGATAAGATTTCAAAATTCGTGCTATCGCGCGGGCTGGACGCCGGAACGGCATTTGAAATTCTCTCTATTGATATTGCCGACGTTGATGTAGGAGCAAACATCGGAGCAAAGCTTCAGATCGATCAGGCTTCCGCCGACCTTAAAGTTGCCGAAGCTCGCGCTGAGGAACGTCGTGCCATGGCTGTCGCCCTCGATCAGGAAATGAAAGCCAAGGCACAGGAAGCCCGGGCAAAAGTTATCGAGGCCGAGGCGGAGATTCCAAAAGCTATAGCCTCTGCTTTTGTCAATGGCAACCTGGGCATCATGGACTACTACAAGATGCAGAATGTACAGGCGGACACGGAGATGCGGCAGGCGATTTCCGGGTCAGGAAAAGGCGGCTCTCCGGGTACGGGGGAGAAGAAAGACAAGTAAATTGATAATTGACAATTGACAATTGAGAATTATGGCGCCCGGGCGCCATGGCCCAGAGGAATCTGGGCTTTTTTATGGGTCTTTCTTATCTCCTTTTTGTTGGGGTTGTTGGTATATAGGATAAGCGCATTTGCACGTTCCATACATATTTAAGAGTGCCATAACGACGATAGCGTCCAGACGTACTCCGAATGGTAGGAAATAGTGGCCACAACCTTTTTGCCGACCGAGGTGTCTAACCATAAACGATGTGCTAATAAAAACCTATGAAGAGATCTTTACACAACCTCAAAGGGCTGATCCTGCTTGCGGTTAGCGTTCTAATTCTTATCACCCTCAACGCGTGCAACGACGATGAGGAAGGCAATAGCAACGCCTTTCTCTGGTCACCTAAAATTCTTGTGTTAAAAGGCGATGCTCAGGCGACGTTGTTGTTGACCGATCCGCGGCCCTTTACTGAGTACGTTTCTCCTCCGACGACTCCGGATTACTTTGAAATTTTTGTTTCAGAAGACAACATTAGTTTTTCACCGCTAACGAAGGTTGGCACAGATGTGACCCAGGTGCCCGTCGATAAGCTCACGAACGGTAAGAGCTACTATTTCTTTGTAACGGCCGCAAGACAAGGAATTACTTCGGCGCTTACAGATACCGTTATGACCATTCCCTCCAGGGCATTTGCTACAGAGTCGTATTTTCCGGATGTAAATGAATCTGTGGAAACGCTTACCACCTCGTTCGATAGAAACTATATCTCATACAACGCGGGCAGTGACCTTTATTATAGAGAGAGCGGCTCAGCGTCCGGACAGTACGTTGCTACCAACGCAAACGGAGCTACCTGGTCAAAGAACTCGAACCAGCTTGCGTATATCACCACTACTACAAGTGGCATCTCCCGATATCCACATGAGCTCAGACTGCTGACTACAGCAGGAGGTCAGTCGACGACGTTGTTTTCGATCGATTATCCGAATTTTAGTCTGCAATACCCGGAGTTTACAGGCAATGCGGATGAGCTCACGTTCTTTTCAAATGAAAACAACCCCGACAAAAGCTACTACGATCTCTGGAAAATGGACGTGATCACATTGCAACGACAGAGGATCACAAGCTTCCAATCGAAGGGGTTTTATACCGGCGGGCGTTACGACTGGTCCCATAACGCAGAAGAGGTGTATCTGGCAGGCCGCTATAACATCCAGAAGTACGAGAGCGATATTTATAAAGTGAATATTTCCTCAGCAGCAATCACACCCATTGTTGTTTCGCCACAATGGTTCGAATCAAATCCTGCAATATCCCCGGATAACAACAGAATAGCTTTTACCTCTGACGGAAGCGGACGCGGAGAGCTCTGGGTTTATGATGTGGCGAAGTCCAGGACTGTGCAAGTCACGCCGATTGAAGGTTATTTGTTCGATGAAAGATACACTGAACTGCAATGGCTCAATGATCACGAGATCCTGATAACAGCCTTTAAGAATACGAAGTCAGTTCCTGTCAAGATAACGTTAGACTAGAATTAAGAATTAAGAATTATGGTGTTATCCGGTCTCTATAATACTCAAAGTACTCAAGACCCACTCAGGACTAAGGACTAAGGACTCAGGACTCCCTAGATCGCCTTCACCCACGCACTCTTCTTCAACGCGAGGAACTGCCCGCTATGCGGATTGTAAGTGATCTGATCGTATACGAGCGGAATGGTGCTGATGCCTTTGGATGACACCACTCCAAATTTGCCATCGCGTTGTACGATGACATAGTTATTCCCTTCGTCTTCGAGGCTTTGGTATTTGGGGTTGATCAGAATCCTGCCTTCTTTATCTGCCAGACCGTACAGCCCACCCTGTTTAATCAGAACATTGCCACTTTCAAGAACCTCCACGGCTTCATATCGGGTGAGCAATACCAGCTTGCCTGTTGGGTCGATGAGGCCCTGCATTCCTTTTTGCTTAACAACAGACACACCGTTGTGAAACGCGCTCACTTCGTCGTACACGGGTTGAATGGCAATCTTGTCTTCATGATTGATGAAACCCCAGTGACCTCGAATGCGGGCAGCGGCGAGCTTTTCACTGAAAGGTTCAATGCCTTCATAACGGTTGGCTATGCGCAATCTTCCCTGGGAATCAACAAAGCCATACTGGCCGTTCTTCTTAATGCCGCGAAGGCCTTCGGTCTCGGGATAAAGTCGTTCGATCGATCCATCAGGTTGGATCTTCCGGTTCACGATCACTCCGTCGAGATCGATCTGCCATAACGCACCTGACGGGATGTGTTCCACCAGATGCGTAGGCATCACATCGATGGGATTTTCAGTAAAGTAAATAGTATTGCCGTCGAGGGATTTGAGATAAGTATTCTTTGAGTCCTGTTCAACGAACCGATTATCGGAGATGAGATGGATCCGGTTTGAGCGCGGGGTCACTTTCCATACTTCAGGCAGGCCGATCACACCGTACTGTCCTTTGAACTTTACCACGACATGATCTCCCAGCTGCTGCACGATAGAGTCGTAGGCACAGGCGATGATTTCCTTGCCAGAGCCATCAATGGCACCCCAGAAGTTCCTGTTGACAACGGGAAATACCTTGCCTGTATAAGGATGGATCTTCTCATAGGGTTTCGATGACAATGCATTGCCCTGCTTGTCGAGGAGTGTCCAGGACTCTTTTGTGCCGAGCACAAGTCCGGCGATAAAGAAATCGTGATCGCGCTTCATCTTATCGTAGCGCGCAGGAACGATAATGGATCCGTCGCGACGTGCCAGTCCATACTTGCCACCGGTTGCAAAGACAGCAACGTTATTGTGGAAATCGTCGAGCCAGGCGAACACCGTAGCACTGATCGGCTTAAGTGCGTCATCAGTGAGCTGCACAGCCCCGCTCACGGATACCTGCATCAGGTTCTTGTCGATTGGCTTAATGACGTCGGCGTTCTTCTTATGGATCAGCTGATTCTGGCCGTCAAGGAATTCCCATTCGTCAATGTCGCGGTGAAACACGCTGCCATCGTCATCAATTTTTATTTCGCGATAAACAGGCTGTATCCGAACATCGCCTTTGGCGTCCAGTAGCCCCTGCGATGTGTTTTGGTAGATGATTGCGTAGTTCTTTTTGTAAGCAGAAATACTATCGATGGTGAAGCCGGTCATCTGCTTGCCGGTGTCGTTGAACAAGGCTGTCTTGTTGTCGAAGTTTTGTACACCGAAGCGCAGTGTTCCAACCGGTTTGATGAATTGATATTGTTGTGGGATGAGCGCCTTGTTGTCAAGGTCGACAAGCCCATAGCGATATTGATTGCCGATGTAGGTGTAAACTACTGCGCGAAGATTGGTTAAAGTGATGCCGTCGTAAAGGAATGGCAGGATCTCCTTGCCGCCCGTGTTGATGCAACCAGTAACCATTCGAAGCGAAAGGTTGGATTTCTTTCGCGCGATGAGGAGCGAGCCGTCGCCGGGATTAAGATCTTCAAATTGTGACTTAGTGACGATCTTGTTGTCGAGACTGATCAGGCCCCAGTAGCCGCCTTCCTTGAAGCCAATGGTGTTGTCGATCACCTTAAAGGGCGACTTGCTCCATCCTAAAGCATCATACTTTGCTGGAATAATAATCTTTCCGTCAGTATCTCGAAGACCGACCTTGCCGTTCTCGTTAAAAACATCAAACCCGCTGGCTGTCGACGAAAAATAGACCAGCAGAAGCCAAAAAATGCAGTTCGCGCGCTTCATCAGTTCCCAAAGTTAGGAACCTACGCGATTTCAGGGGAATTTTGATCAAATTTGTGACGAAAAGGTCTGGCAAGTTTTGAAAAACCCGACCAATGACAAAACACGTATCCTGAAACACTATGTACGTCGAGCAACTGTACACAAACTGCCTTGCTGAGGCAGCCTATTACATCGAATCGGAGGGAGAAGCTGCGATCATAGATCCACTCAGAGAAACAGAACCTTACGTTGGCCTGGCGGCCGAGCGGGGTGCCAGAATCAAATACGTTTTTGAAACGCACTTTCACGCCGACTTCGTGTCGGGACATATCGACCTTTCGAGGCAGGTTGGCGCACCGATCATCTATGGCCCCGGCGCAACTACGGAATACGATGTTCACAACGCCCACGACGGAGAGGAGTTTAAGCTGGGCAACGTAACGATCAGAGTTCTTCATACTCCCGGACATACCCCTGAGTCGGCCTGCTACCTGTTGCTGGATGAATCGGGACGAGAACACGCGCTCTTCAGCGGCGACACGCTCTTTGTTGGTGACGTGGGAAGACCCGATCTGCTGGATGGAACCATGAGCAGCGAAACACTGGCGGGTATGATGTACGATTCCCTTCGCACCAAAGTCATGACGTTGCCTGATAACGTAATTCTTTATCCGGCGCACGGCCCTGGCTCAGCCTGCGGAAAGAACATCGGAAAGGAAACGGTATCTACCATAGGAGAACAGAAGCGATTCAACTACGCGTTGCAAAAGATGACCCGTGAAGAGTTCATCAAAAAAATAACGGACGGGATACAGCCTCCGCCAGCCTACTTCTTCGAAGATGCCCGCATCAACAAGGAAGGTTACGACCCCATCGATAAAGTGATAGAAGCAAACAGCAAACCCTTAACGCCTGGTGCCCTGCGGGAGGAGGTAAAGAATGGCGCTGTTATACTCGACACGCGTCCCGCAGATGTTTTTGAAAAAGGCTTCGTTCCTGGTTCAGTCAATATCGGCCTGAATGGACAGTTCGCCGTTTGGGTCGGGACACTTATTGAGATCAGCGATCGCCTGGTGCTTGTGACCGATCCCGGAAAAGAAGGCGAGACAATTTTGCGCCTCGCGCGTGTGGGTTACGAGAACGTAGCGGGTTATCTGGAGGGCGGAGCCCAGGGTTACGATCAAAAGCTGGACACAGTTCACTCTGTAGATGAAGGCGGTGTTATTCCCGAGATAGAAAAAGGCGCCACGGTACTGGATGTTCGTAAACCAAACGAGTGGAATGCAAGTCACCTGGAGGGAGCATCGTTCCTTCCTTTATCTGAGTTTCCGAAGAACCTTTCCGGGCTTGACAAAGACGCCCCTTACATAGTGCATTGTGGTGGCGGGTACCGTTCAATGACGGCCATTTCGATCATGAAGAACCATGGTTTTACGGACCTGATCAATGTGTACGGCGGTTTCAAGACCCTGGAAAAGGCGGGGCTGCCAACCGAGTCGGAGCCGGTTGTGATGTAGGCCTTCACCCGGCCGCCGAATTTACGTTTCACTTATTGAGGTAGTCATATGCTCTTGTTGCTACAGCTGTATCATATTGGTATCTGATCCGTGTCAGACCCGTGTCAGACCCGTGTCAGATCCGTATCTTACCCGTATCAAACCCGTATCAAACCCGTATCAGACCCGTATCAGACCCGTATCCTACTGGATATGTATTGCATCTGTATTCCTTCTGTTCCGTATTCTAAAACCATTCTACCCTGACCCGGCCCCTCTCAGGGTGGCGACAGGTGGAAGTGCTGACGATATCGAAATCAATCGCCCCTTGCGCAGAAAATTATGAACCGATGATCTCTCATTCAATCGATTGAGAATACGCCGTTTGGCATTCGCTGACAGCATCATCACCCAACAGCCCTTAAGCCCGTTCAAGTTGATTGATTATTGGTTATAATTAGGTACCAATTCTCCTGCCTGAACCTATGTCGATAAAAGTTGCTATACGGCACAAGACGTCCTATACTTATGATCGTCCGGTAAGTCTGTCACCTCACGTGTTCCGACTTAAGCCGGCAGCGCACTGCCGCACACCCATTCTTTCTTATTCCCTCAAGGTCACACCGGAGAAACATTTCATCAACTGGCAGCAGGATCCGTTCGGCAACTTCACCTCGCGGGTAGTGTTCCCGGATAAGACCACGCAGCTGGCGTTCGAGGTTGAAGTACTCGCCGAGATCATTGTGATCAATCCCTTCGACTTTTTTATCGAAGACTACGCCGAGCACTTCCCGTTTGCGTACGATGCTCAGCTAAAGAAGGAACTGCTTCCATATTTTGAAGTAATTGACAACGGCCCATTATTGCAGCAGTTGTTGAATGAATTCAGGCCGAAACTGAAGAAGCTTCGGACGATCGACATGCTCGTCATGCTGAACCAGGGCATTCAGCAAAGGGTGGCTTATACCATTCGCATGGAGCCTGGTGTACAAACGAGCGACGAAACATTGACGCTGAAGCTGGGGTCGTGCCGCGACTCAGGATGGCTGCTGGTGCAGTTGTTCAGGCAGCTCGGACTGGCAGCGCGATTTGTGTCGGGCTACCTGGTACAGCTGAAGTCGGACCAGAAAGCGCTTGACGGACCATCAGGTACGGAGAAGGATTTCACCGATCTGCATGCCTGGTGTGAAGTCTATATTCCCGGCGCAGGCTGGATCGGATTGGATCCAACGTCCGGACTATTTGCCGGTGAGGGACATATACCACTTTGCTGTACTCCGGATCCGGTAAGTGCCGCACCAGTTACAGGCATGTCTGATGTATGTGAGGTTATAGATTTCAACTTCTCTAATGAGGTATTCCGCATTCACGAAGATCCGCGCGTAACCCAACCGTATACTGAAGAACAGTGGGACACTATTCTGGCCCTCGGAAACAAGATTGACGAAGATTTGCTCGAGGGCGATGCCCGACTGACGATGGGCGGCGAGCCGACATTTGTATCGGTCGACGATATGGAGGCGAAAGAGTGGAATACAACTGCCGACGGTCCGCAGAAGCGGGCACTCGCTTCCAAACTGATAAAGAGATTGAAGGAACAGTTTGGCCCCGGCGGATTGATACACAAGGGTCAGGGTAAATGGTATCCGGGCGAGCCCTTGCCACGGTGGAACTACACGGCGATCTGGAGGCACGATCACTATCCCATATGGCAGAACGACAGGCTGCTCGACCTCGAAGATGGAAAAAGTAACTACACCATTGCCGATGTTCGGAACCTCGGCTCATTGTTAACCAAATTCCTCGGGGTGCCTTCGGAGCATTTGCAACCCGCGCTTGAGGACGCTTTCTATTTCCTATGGGAAGAAAGCCGCGTGCCGGTGAACATCGATCCTTACAAGGCGGACTTAAACGATCCGCTCGAGCGTCAGCGGCTTGCCCAGCTACTTAACAACGGGCTGGATACGCCTGTTGGCTATGTGCTTCCTGTCGAATGGAACTATTGGAATAATCGCTGGCTTAGCTGCCGGTGGGAGTTTAGGAATGACAGGCTCATGCTGATGCCTGGCAATTCGCCCATCGGATTAAGGCTTCCCCTGAAATCACTTTCGTTTACATCGTCCAGCAGGATGCCTCGGGAAGTAGAACGTAGTCCCTTCGAACGGGAGACAACTCTGGAGCGGACCCACGAAAAAGTGCAGCGGAGGTACCTTCAACCAATTCCGCCTCCGGAGTTGCCACGGGAGTACTACACGCAGTACAAGATCGAACAGGCGGAGCCCGACAAGACTGATCCCCACTGGAAAAAGCCAGAGGAAAAGCCAAAAGAACCCGAATCAACCTTCGACATCTATACTATTAAGACCGCATTGTGTCTTGAGCTTCGCGATGGGAAGATCTGTGTGTTCATGCCACCCCTGCAATACGCCGACCATTATCTCGACATGCTTGCTTCCATTGAAGCCGCAGCAGCACAGCTTAACGTCAGGGTCGTCATCGAAGGTTATGAACCTCCGCGCGACAACCGGCTCGCCAAACTTGGCGTGTCGCCTGACCCGGGCGTTGTGGAAGTAAATATTCATCCCGCGAAAACATGGAAGGAGCTGGTTAACAACTACGACATTCTGTTCGAACAGGCCAGGCTCAGCAGGCTTAGCAGTGAGAAGTTCATGCTCGATGGAAAACACACGGGAACAGGCGGAGGAAATCACATTACTATTGGCGGGATAACGCCATCGGATAGTCCATTGCTAAGGAGACCGGATCTTTTGAAGAGCCTGGTAACGTACTGGCAGAACCATCCGGGATTGTCGTACATGTTTGCTTCACAGTTCATCGGTCCGACCAGCCAGGCGCCGCGTGTTGATGAAGGCCGTCCGGAGATGTTGTATGAGCTTGAGATCGCGTTTAAGCAGGTGCCCCAGGGACAATTCATTCCCTTCTGGATGGTGGATAGGATATTCCGCAACCTGCTGATCGATATTACCGGCAATACACATCGCGCTGAGTTCTGTATTGATAAGTTGTATTCTCCGGACAGTTCAACCGGAAGGCTTGGAATACTCGAGTTCAGAGCTTTTGACATGCCGCCCAACAAGCAGATGTGTATTGTGCAGTTGCTTCTGCTCCGGGCAATAGTATCACGTTGCTGGAACGACCCGTATCAGTCGAAGCTGGTACGATGGGGTTCCATGCTTTATGATAAGTTTATGCTTCCGCACTATGTGTACGAAGACATGAAGGAAGTCTGCGAAGACCTGCAACGGGCGGGGTATCCCTTTCAGATAGCCTGGCTCGACACCTTCTATGAGTTCCGTTTTCCCTTGTGCGGAAAGATCGACGTGCTCGATATGGAGCTTCAGCTCCGGCAGGGAATTGAACCGTGGCATGTGCTGGGTGAAGAAGCAGCAAGCGGGGGAACCGCGCGCTTTGTCGACTCGTCTGTTGAACGAATAGAAGTGAAGATGATCAATTTTAATGCGGAGCGTTACCTGGTGACTTGCCACGGTATACCTGTGCCGTTGCGCGAGACCACAACGAAGGGAACCTGGGTGGCAGGCGTGCGCTACCGGGCCTGGAGTCCGCCATCCGCCCTGCATCCGACGATCGGAAAAGATGTTCCATTGGTATTCGATGTTTTTGATACCTGGAATAACCGCTCGGTCGGTGGCTGTGTTTATCATGTCTCGCATCCTGGCGGTCGTGCTTACGACACATTCCCGGTGAACGCTTACGAGGCCGAAGGTCGCCGCATCAGCAGGTTCTGGAACGAGGGCCATACCCAGGGAAGTTATACACCGACAAATCCTTACGCAGGTGTTACCCGCTATTTGGAAAAGAATACTATTCCAAGGAAATTTGATCCGCCTTCTGTCGTGATAAATCCTGAATACCCTAATACACTTGATTTGCGGCAGTATTAACTTTTCTCAATGCAAAGCATCAATCCGAATATACCGTTGGAAACCCTCATCAAGGGTTACTTCACGAACAAATCGCTTGATGAATGCTTTGGTTTCGAAGGAGAAGTAAAGAACCACTGGAAGCGGCTTGTTGATAACGTCGAAAAGTTTGGAGTTGAAGAGCTCACGAATCGACAGCTCGAGCTGCTGAAGTTGCTGAAGGAAAACGGTGTCACCTACAATGTTTACGGTGATACTGACGGCATGAACAGGCCGTGGCAGCTGGATTCGATGCCATTGCTCATTTCACCCCTGGAATGGAGGATCACTGAGCGAGGCATGAAACAGCGTGCTTTTGTGCTGAACAAGATCCTGGAAGACCTTTATGGTGAACGTCGCCTGCTGAAGGAACGCATCGTACCACCCGAATTGATTTATGCCCACTCCGGATTTCTCAGACCGTGTGATCAGGTGGTGCAGCCTGGCAAGAACAGGTTGATACTATATGCTGCCGACCTGTCGCGCGGGCCCGATGGCAAAGTGTGGGTGTTGAGAGACCGGACACAGGCACCTTCAGGGATGGGATACGCACTTGAAAACCGGAGTGCGCTGGCACGTGTAGTGCCTGAGTTGTTCAAAGACCATAACGTAACCAAGCTCGGCGGCTTCTTCAACAGCATGATGCAGGCCTTCCTGGATATTGCTCCACAGGGAAAAGAGCAGCCGCGCGTCGTATTGCTCACGCCCGGACCCAGAAACGAAACGTACTTTGAGCACGCCTTCCTGGCATCACATATGGGATTCACGCTGGCACAGGGAGATGATCTTATCGCCCGTGACGGATACGTGTGGATCAAAACAGTGGAAGGACTTGAAAAGGTTGATATCATCCTCCGCCGGATCGATGATAACTATTGTGACCCGATGGAATTGTACGAGGGATCACATCTCGGCATTCCAGGACTCCTCGAGGTGATCAGAAAAGGGAATGTCTCAGTAGCCAATCCGTTAGGCAGCAGCATCCTGGAGAATACAGGGCTGATGGCCTTCATGCACAACATCTTCAAGTACTTCCTGAACGAAGATCCGATCTTCAAAATGGTGGCGACATGGTGGGGTGGTCAGAAGAAAGAGATGGATTATCTGATCCAGCATCTCGACGAGTTGGTGATCAAGAAGATCGACAGAACGAACGGGTCCGGCACGGTGATCGGCAGTCAGCTGTCGCGTGCCGAAAAAGATAATCTTATACGCAGGATCAAGGCGCAACCCTATCTGTACGTTGGTCAGGAAGAGGTAAGCTTTTCAACTACGCCGGTTTTTAATCGCGATAAGCTTGAACCTCGCTACACGGTGTTGCGCACATTCCTTGTAGCGGCTAATGGTGGATACGAAATCATGCCCGGCGGACTTACACGATGTTCACCCGAGAAAGGAAGCTTTATTGTATCTAACCAGGATGGCGGTATCGCCAAAGACACCTGGGTTGAGACGGCCGTGCGGGGCATCAATACTTCACTGCTCCATAATTCAGATGTGAAGAGAAAGGCTGTACTGCCAAGCCGTGCAGCTGAGAATTTATACTGGGTCGGACGCTACTCGCAACGGGTGCTCCGTACGTCGCGGTTTATTCGTATCGTATTGCGCAATCTTACCCAGGGCGGCTACTCCAGAACTGGTCAGGAATCAGAGGCTACCCGCTCTTTGCTTCATACCATTACGCACCTCACCGGCACTTATCCCGGATTTCTCGATGATGAGGAAAATGAAGTGCAGCTCAACGATCGTCTCAATGAAATCCATAAGCTGATCTGCAATCCTTCCGTCGAGGGCAGTATCCTTTTCACTGTCAACAATCTTTTGAAGGCCATGTACGCTGTGCGCGACCGTTGGACGGTGGACAACTGGCGCATCATAGACGACATGGAGGATGCGAGCAGAAAGCTTGCAGCTCTCGAGCCGGAGGGAATCAGGCACGTCTTTACATCCCTTGATAATCTCAACGGTAGCTTGCTGTCTTTCCTCGAGATGAACAGGCAGAGCATGTATCGCGGAGAGGGATGGCTTATGTATCGGATAGGACAGCTCATTGAGGAGATGTCGCTCGAGCTCACGCAATACAGGGCCTTGCTGGCTTTCCAGTTTGATGAGGCCATTGAATTCCAGATTCTGGAAGCACTGCTGGTGAGCAACCAAAACCTGTCGAACTACCGGTCGGTATACCGTACCTACTTTGATATAGCCCCTGCGTTGGATTTGCTCTTCCTTAACAAACAGAATCCAATTTCCATCCTTTCGCAGCTGGAGCAGTTGCTGAAATTCATTGATCAGTTGCCTCATGTGGATAAGGGCGTGCATGAAACCAGCATTTCGAACCTGGTGTTCGAATGTTACAGCAAGGTGAGACTGTTGTCAATTGAGGAGTTGCTGAAGGTTGATCCTGAGGTGGAGTTCCGCGCGGCACTCGACAAGACATGCGAGGAGCTCAGCGCGAAGATTGCCAGGATCTCCGTCTCGCTCACCGCGCAGTACTTCAGTCATACTACTTACCAAAGCGCAGAGGAGAAGGACAATTTTAAACTTGAAGTCTGATGCGATACAAGATAACCCACGTAACAGAGTACAAGTATCAGGAGCCTGTAGGGCTCTGCCATAATCGTGTATGTCTCACGCCGAGAAACAATAGTCACCAGACGTGCCAGGTATCCGATATTCGCGTCGTACCCAGCCCTGATGAGTTCAACTATCGCACTGATTTTTTCGGTAATACGGTGGCTTATTTTTCCAGCTATAAAGAACACGACACGTTACAGGTAACTTCGGTAAGTCATGTGAACCTGAGTGGCAGGCAGGAAACTGATCTTGCGTTCAGCTCTTCCGTTTTGTGGCACGACGTTTCTGCGTTGATCATTGCCGACGGAGTATTGGCAAGCGATGTGTTTCAATATACGTTGCCCTCTCAATACATTCCGCATAGCGAGGCGGTACGTGAGTTTGCAAAGAGTTGCTTCCAGGAGGATGCGACATTGTGGTCGGCCTGCAATGTATTGATGCAAAAGATTTATAAGTCGATCGAGTTCAAGCCCGGATTTACGACCATCAATACGCCGGTGGAACATGTTATCCGCGACAAGAAGGGAGTATGCCAGGACTTCGCTCATCTCATGATCAGTTGCCTGCGCAACATGGGCCTGCCGGCCCGATATGTAAGCGGGTACATAGAGACTGTGCCTCCGCCAGGAAAGGAAAAGCTTGTGGGCACAGACGCTTCACACGCGTGGGTTTCAGTTTACTTTCCCACCATTGGCTGGGTTGAATTCGATCCGACCAATTGTCTTCATCCAACGTTTCACCACATCACTGTGGCGTATGGTCGCGACTACCACGATGTGGCACCATTACGGGGAATTGTGTTCGGCTCCGGAAAACAGAGCCTCACCGTGAAGGTCGACGTAGTGCGTTCTGCCGAATAGTTTCCTGCCTGCCTGTACCCTTGTGCCTGTCAGCATCCTTCTTTTGAATTAACTTCTTTACCCATTGCCCTTTCCACATCCAGAGTCCGCTAAGGATTACGATGGGAAACATTACCCAACGAACGGCAATAACTGCTTCAGGTATCTGTGAGACCGGGCCATAGATGTACCCAATTATCGGGATGCTAGGTACAATGTGTACCCACCGAAGAATTATTCGTTCTGTTGATGCCTTCATGAGCGCCCCGTTTTTGATGACAACCGGAAATTGAACTTGTTATCGCAGCAGAGAATGTTCCTGCCAGGGTCGTGGCAGAGAATGTCTCGGCGAACGACCATCGATATTTCTTCGGTAGACGAAGAACTTCCTTTCTTATTTTATGAGATAACGGAAAACAGCCATCAGATCATCCCACTTGTAACATCATCATTACAGCACGCTATTTACGGGGTCGCGTTCTATTCCTGAGTCTGTCTTCAATTGAACCAAACTGCATATCCTTGCCGCCTCAGATCCCAGGCAAGTTTTTCCTCCATGAGTAACGCCTCCTCTCTCGACATCGGCTTGAGATTAAATTGCTCGTATAAGCTTGGACGTAAATACATACCGTATTTGAAGACGATACTGGCCGACAGCTTGTGACCTTTCTTATTGACGTAACCCGTCCGATGCTGCATGAAGCGTTCCGCAGGCAACTTGCTGGTCATGCCGACGTAAAGGCATTGAAGTACACCATTGAATTGAGGGTTGGCGGTTCTGAATCTTGCATTCTCAGTGAAGACTTTCTTCGAAAGCTCGATTACATAAACGCGATATCTCATGTTGTTAAGCCAACCTATTCCAGCTGACGATGAAAGTAAAGAGAATAATCAGGCAAAAGAGCAGGGTGCGCAATCCTGACGAGATCTCTCAAAATAATATCGGGCCTGAGATATCCAAGCTCAAGATAGACACTTCCTCCTTTAGCGCCCTTAAGTGCATCATAGGTAAATACTTTGCCTGATTGAAACGCCTTGAAGTTCCTGTAACGATGATCGCCGTCGCCAAGTGATTTGAGAGTAGAGTGACTGCCTACGCCGATCCATAGATCCGCTTCATGCGCCTTGCTGTAAACCGATTCGAAGTCAAGCTCCAGGAATCCTGTGGAGGCATCTTCTCGCCAAAGATAATTGCAACCTGCATCTGCAAATAACTTTGCCGCGTAGTTTTGTCCCCCCGGCATGAACCATGCATCACCATAAACGATTCCACTCAATACGGTAGGCCTGAGTGCCACCGTGTCGGCACTGGCTTTCGTTTGCTGGTATAGCTGATCAATGCTATTGAAAATTGAATCGGCTATTTCTTCCTTATTAAAGAATAGCGCCATAAACTTGATCCACTCAGCTCGTCCCAGTGGATGCTTCTCAAGATATTCGGCATTGATAACAACAGGTACGCCCAGCGCTTCCATCTTTTTGAACTGTCCGTAGTCACTGGTCATTGAATAACCCATCACCAGGTCAGGATGCAGATTCGCCAGTTGTTCAAGGTTCATGCTCTTATCAACGCCAAGATCGAATACTTTGCCCGCGTCGACATGTTGCCTGATCTTTTCCGAACTGATATAATCTGTTTCGGGGAATCCGGTGAGCTTGTTGTCTTCACCAAGATATTCAAGCAATGGTAAGTGTGATGTAGAGGTACAGACAATTGAATTTAATGGAACGCGGATTACTTTAACGTCAGCATCAACCGGAGGAACTTCTTCGTCGCGGGGCACTAGCAAATAGGTGTAACCGGAAGTAGCCCCCTGGTAAGGAGTTTTTACTTCTACCCATTTCTTGTTGCCGTCGTATCGTACAGTAAAGCCTTGTGCATACTTCAGGCTCTGGACCCGATCTCCGTTGACGGTGGTCGCGTGGTCAGGCTTGTCAGTTTTGCACTGAGTGCACAGAAGCAGGATCAACGATACAACGATCAGATTTGGTAATCGCTTTGATATGAAATTGTACCGCGCAATGTTAGAATACCTGCATGCTCTCTTTATCAACAGTTGTACGACAGACAGCGAACGATGATTGGATTTCAGATGCATGAGGGTGATCAGTTAGTGGTTCGATCAATTACTGACATCAAACATAGGCGAAATGAAATCAAAATCTGCGGGCACCGTATTACGAATGATTCTTTTATCTATGTTTGTGCCGGATTGACGGTTTTGCTGCTGTGTTACAACGTCAGCAAATTAAAAGGGAATACCGGAATGCCGGAGCTGTCCCCGCAACTGTGATTCACATTTATATTGCTGACAATCTGTGCCACTTTCCGCTTCGGCGAGATGGGAAGGCGTCAGCAAAGTGAAAAGCCAGGAGACCTGCCTCATCTGTTTTGATTCAAAGCTTTCGGGAGAAAGGCTGACGAAGTAGTCTTCAATCGGGTATTGCTCGGATCTACGGGTCACGCTTTTGTTCAGGGCTTTGAGTCTGCAAAGTCATTGAATGTTTTTATCAACATGATCGTGCGCGCAGGCGTTCTCGTTTGTCTTTGTGTGGTTTGGGTGCAGGCAAGCATGGCCCAGACGGATACAACCTATCTGAGGGAAGTTC
Source organism: Chryseolinea sp. T2 (assembly GCF_037203685.1). Classification (NCBI taxonomy): domain Bacteria; kingdom Pseudomonadati; phylum Bacteroidota; class Cytophagia; order Cytophagales; family Fulvivirgaceae; genus Chryseolinea; species Chryseolinea sp. T2. The sequence continues at coordinate 599,675 of NZ_JBBCAU010000003.1, read as the reverse complement.
AGGTGTACGGACTACCGGTCACCAGCCATGCCGTTGGAGCAAAGGTAGATCAACTCGAAGCCGGAGGCGTTGGAACTCTTTCAGACAAACTAAGAAGCGACATACCGTTGTATCTGAAATCGTATGGCAACAATCAGTTGTCGACGATATCGATTCGCGGAACAACAGCTTCTCAGACGGCAGTGCTGTGGAATGGAATCAATATCAATTCACCTACGCTCGGTCAAAGTGATCTGGCACTGCTTCCACTTTATCTGTTTGATGAGTTGTCGGTGCGCTACGGAGGAGCAAGCGCCCTTTACGGATCGGATGCCATCGGAGGAAGTATCCTGCTTGGGCAACAGCAACCATCGTTCATAAAACGAACAACATTCACATTCGATCAACAGATTGCCAGCTTCGGGCGTTTCGATACTGGCATGAAAGCAGCGTGGGGCGGCAGTCGCTGGCAATTCAGTACAAAGGCAATTCATACGTATCTCGGCAATGATTTCCCCTACCACTCACCGGCCGTTGGATATGAAAAGAAACAGAACAATGCTTCAGTAAGGAACTATGGCGTTGATCAGCAGGTCCAGTATAAGATCAACGACCGGCAATACGTTGGCGTTGAGGCGATGTACACGGATAATCATCGCCACGTTCAACCTCCGGTAACGAACAACGATTCTCACGAAGTTCTGAATGACCGGAACACGCGGGTAAGTGCAAACTACCATAACCAGATGTCGGCGGGAATTCTCACTGCGACTGCAGCGTATGTATTCAACGATGAAGATTACGTCAACGGAACAACATCTACTAATCGTTCAGACCAGCTGGTGTTGCAGGCGGGCTTTAACCAGGATTATGGATCAAGGCTCAATGTCCGATATGGTCTCAGCTACGCGCGCTATAGTGCGACGTCAGCAAACTTTGATGACAATCTCGCCGAATACAGGTTCGATGGTTATGTGAGCTCACGGTATATGGTCAGCAGAAACTGGTTGATGAATCTGGATCTGAGACAGGCGCTTTATGATGGGAAGTATGCACCCTTTACTCCATCATTTGGTATGGAGTATTACCTGCTGAACCAGGAAACACAGAAGCTTTCATTGCGTGGTCAGACATCGAGGGCATATCGCGTCCCGACGTTGAATGATCGCTACTGGATACCAGGAGGAAATCCAACTTTAAAGCCTGAGGATGCGTGGCAGGCTGAGGTGGGAGTTAACTGGAAACGAACAATGGATTCATTCGGTTTTGAATCAAGCCTGACGGCATATAGGGGCTGGGTTAACGAAATGATTGTGTGGCGTCCTGCCGGAAGTTTCTGGTCGCCTCAGAACCTTCAGAACGTTGACCTGTCTGGAATTGAAGCAGGTGTATCTGGAAAATGGAAGACGGACGACCGTTCTTTAAAAACGTCTTTGCAGTATGCGTTCACGCGATCCATTAATCGTGATGCGCTCAGTGCCAGTGATCAGTCAACAGTTGGCAATCAGTTGCCCTATGTACCCAATCACAGTCTTAGAATAAATGTCTCAGCAGGCTATAAGAGCTGGGCGATGTTCGTTGGCGGCGACTACACAAGCTGCAGGTATACGACTATCGATAATGTGTCGTCGTATTCTCTTGATCCCTTTTTTCTGCTTGATGCAGGTGTGTCGCGACGAGTACAATGGACGAAGCTAACAGCAGAATTCACGGCCAACGTTCGGAATATATTTAATGTGTACTACGAAACCTTGGAGAATCATGCTATGCCGGGGACGAATGTGGGTGTTAGTGTGAAGGTCAGGTGGGATAGAATTAAGAATTAAGAATTAAGAATTAATTGGGAATTGAATAATTGAAAATTAGATAAACAACTACACATGAATTTCAGGAATTGGATTGGTACTGGATTTAGTAAGTTAATGAGAAGCGTAACTGTTTTACTTTGGGTAATAGCAGTTATTGGCGTTACTGTTTCTTGTGATGACGATGATAACAAGCCTTCGGGAGAATATGCGGATGGTGTATTTGTTGTAAATGAAGGCAACTTTGGTAAGGGCAATGGAAATATCACGCATTTCAGCGATGACAAGATTGCCACTCAGGATGTTTTTGGACTGGTGAACAACGGCCGTGCACTTGGTGATGTGGTGCAGAGTATGACGATCGAAGATAATATCGGGTATGTTGTTGTGAACAACAGCAAGAAGGTCGAAGTAGTTACTGCCAGCACATTCGAGTCTCTTTACACGATCGAGGAACTCTCTCTGCCGCGATATGTTACCGTTGATGATGACTTCGCCTATATCACAGAATGGGTAAGCTTTACCGATCCGGGACGTGTAAGTGTAGTGGATATTAATAAGCGTGAGATCGTGAAGCAGATCACGGTTGGATATGGTGCGGAAAACATACTTGAGGATAACGACCTGCTTTATGTATCCAACAGCTTTGCCAATACCGTTACCGTTATTGATACTGATAGCCGTGAGATAATCAAAACCATCGAAGTGGTTGCATCTCCTGGCGAGCTGCTGGAGGATGCAAATGGTAAGATCTGGGTAGTATGCGGTGGCAACTACGGTGGAAACGATGGGGCACTTGTGCAGATAGATCCTTCCAAAAGCAAACAGGAAAGTGAGGAGAGCGTCGTGAAGACAATTTCACTTAGTATCAACATGGCTTATCCGAAGGCGGCCATCAGTCCCGACAGGACCAGTATCTTTTATTTCACCGACACGAAAGTGTACCGGTTAAATATCACCGATACGACAAAGCCATCCGGTGCTTTTATAGAGGGAACGGCCGGAACCAGCTATTATGGTATTGGCATTGATCGCAGAACCAACGAAATTTATGTGGCAGACAGCAAAGCCTTTGCCGGGCAGGGCACTGTTTACCGGTATCAGCTAAATGGCGATGCCATAGACAATTTCACTACAGGCATTGGCCCTGGTGGGTTTGCCTTTCACGAATAGATGGATAAAGATCGGCAGAGTACGGAAGGTGAGCGGGAAGAGGAAAATGAGTATTACTATCTTGAAAACGGTCTCATCGTTTTCAAGGCTACCTTCCTGCTGAAACGCGGCTACTGTTGTAAGCGCGGCTGCCGGCATTGTCCTTACGGATTCAGAAAAGATTCTGCGAAAGACGAAAAGAGTAAAGACGACTGAATTGTTGTCTTCGTCAGCTACCTTTAATTTGGCGATGGTACGCAGCAAGGAGTTCGTTTGCCGCCTTGCGGGGTGACTTGGTTTTTGAAGTCACCTCCGACTCCAGTAACGACTGGGCTGTACGCACCTGATCATATTGCCAGACATCAGACTTCAGAAGGGCAGCGAACTGATCGTTAAGCCAGGCGACATATTGGCGGTTTCGTTGCTGGTCAAAAGCGCCGGACAATTTCGTCCTGGCTACAGCGTCTGAAATTGCAGTCCAGACTTCTTCGATTCCAACACCTGAAACTGCAGAGGTCAGTATCACGGGTGGGGTATTGGTTGCCCCGGTGTAGACAGTGTGAATGGCCTGAGCATACATGGCCTGTGCCTGACGTGCACGGTTAACGTTGTCGCCATCGGCTTTTGTGATGGCAATAGCGTCGGCCAGCTCTACGATGCCCTTCTTCATTCCCTGTAAGTCGTCGCCTGAACCCGGAAGCATTAGCAGTAAGAAGAAGTCGACCATTTCCTTCACTGAATATTCCGACTGACCCACACCTACCGTCTCAATGATGATGAAGTCGTAGCCAGCGGCTTCAGCCAGGAGCATGCTTTCACGTGTCCTCTGAGCGACGCCGCCGAGCGAATCCAGAGATGCAGTTGGTCGTATGAAAGCATTCCGGTTTTTTGACAGCGTCTCCATGCGTGTCTTGTCGCCCAGAATACTGCCTCCGCCGACGGGACTGGTGGGATCGATTGATAAAACTGCTACCTTTTTGTTGTTTTTAAGAATGAACTGTCCCAACGATTCGATGAACGTGCTTTTACCCACTCCCGGGGTACCGGTAATACCGATACGGAGGGAGTTACCAGTATGGGGCATTACTTTTTCAAGGAGTGCGATGGCTGTTGCCTCGTCATCCGGCCGGTGACTTTCAATTAATGTGATGGCCTGTGCAAGCAGGATGCGATCGCCGTTGAGGACGCCGTCGGCTAACGATTCAAGAGTGGGTCTTTGCCTGGCTTGCTGCTTCACGCTGAAAAACTATGAGAGTTTAAATTTCTAAATTTACACGAGATAGCCCCACAACATGAGAAAATTTTGGCTCGACTGTGTGTTTGCAACAGCATTCGTGTTTCTTGCCCTGATAGGTTTATTAAAGCTTACCCAGCTACAGGTATTTAACGCATTCGATTCGATCGGGGAGGCATTGTCTGATGTAGAGTTAACCGATTATGTTTTTTCTGGATTGCGTGATGATCCGGACGTAGATCAGAACATAGTTTTGGTCAACATTGGTAATCTTAGCAGACGCGATATTGCCCAGCAAATTTCAATCATAAGCAAGTACAAACCACGGGTAATAGGTATTGATGGATTCTTTGACTGCAGGACGGGACTCTATGACACCGTCAGCTGCCCTCAGATGAAAGACGAACTGGGGAACATGATGCTGGGTGAAGCGATCAGGAGCGCGGGAAACGTTGTGCTTGTGACAAAGCTGTTGAGTTCGGATACTGCTTCAGAGAACGAGTTTGATTCACTGAGGCGTTCGGATCCAGCCTTTCGGGATGGCGCTGCCGCCGAAGGATTTGCCAACCTGGAAACCGGGGCGGCGTTTCAGGATGATGTAAAAACCTGCAGATCATTTAATCCGGTGATGATCGTTTCGGATTCATCACATCGGGCATTTTCCGTTGAACTGGCAAATGTTTACGACTCAGCTAAAACAAATCAATTCATCAGGAGAAACAACTATTCGGAAGTGATCAATTATCGCGGCAATGTTTTTGACATCCACGGCACGACCAACTATCCCCAGATGTTTTACACGCTTGACGTTAACGATGTATTTACTGAGAACTTTGTTTCGGAAATGATCAAAGACAAGATCGTCATAATGGGATTCATGGGAGGCGAATTGGGGGATCCGTCATGGGCCGATAAGTTTTATACGCCCCTCAACAAGAAATTAGCCGGAAAGGCAAATCCGGATATGTTTGGCGCCGTGATACATGCCAATATCGTTTCAATGATCCTTAAAGGGGACTACGTAGAACAAATGCCGCAATGGCAGGAGGTTGTCATGGCGATATTGATCTGTCTGTTAAACGTAGCCCTCTTTTCTATTATCAATACTCATCTCCCACTGTATTATGATGGCATTACCAAGCTGCTGCAGCTGATACAACTGCTGGCCTATTCTGCGCTTATGGTGTTGATCTTTCACTGGTACACTTTCAAGCTCGATATTACGATAACACTCGCCGCCGTGGCCGTAGTGGGCGACGTCTATGAGGTTTATATGAGTGTGATCAAAAACCTTTACTTAAAGATTCTGGCTAAGTTCTCGCTTACCCCGAAGCCCGCCGACGTATTAACGCCAGAAACGCCCGAAAAACAATGAGTTAGGGCTGTTTTTGACATCATGAAATACACCTCTACCCTTATTTTGGCCCTTATCGCAACCGTTGCTACAGGGCAGGATTATTCGTTTAAGGTACTTGCCAGCAAAGGCAATAATGAAATCAAAACCAATGGTGCCTGGACGCCGTTGAAAACCGGTGCAAGTCTGCACACGGGTGACGAGCTAAAACTGGCATCCAATGGATACATCGGCCTTGTACACAAGAAAGGCAAACCACTGGAAGTGAAAACGCCGGGTAGCTATCAGGTTGCACAGCTTGAATCCCAGGTCAGCAGCGGTTCAGGTATTGTGTCTAAATACACCGACTTTATCCTCAGCAACACATCTCCGGAAACAAAAAAGAATAACCTAAGTGCGACAGGAGCTGTTGATCGCGGCGAATATCACGCCATCCGTATCGCCCTTCCCGAACACGCAGGTATCTATCACAACGTAGCCCCTGTGGGTTGGACTGGCGACAACATCAAGGCTCCCTTCATAGTAACGGTGATGAACATGTTCGATGAAGAACTGGCCATCTATGAGACGGAACAAACAAGCATTCAGCTCGATATGAATGATGCGAAATTTGCCCGTGAAAATGCCGTAATCGTCGAGGTAAAATCAAAGACAGACCCTAACCAGAAATCGAAGCGCCACATGATCAAAAAGCTTGGCGCTGCAGATCATGTAGGTATCGAGAAGTCACTCACAGATATTAATACGGTTGCTCAGGAAGAGACGGCTCTCAACAGCTATATTCTCGCCGGCTTCTACGAACAAAACAAATTGTACATCGATGCCATTGGTGCCTACGAAGACGCTATCAGACTTGCACCGGATGTAACAGCTTATAAGGAATCTTATACTGAGTTCCTCAAGCGCAACAATCTCCAATAGAAGAAAAGAATTGATAATTCACAATTGCCAATTGCCGACTGAAAAAAGCCTCTTAAAAGAGGCTTTTTTTTATGCCTTTAAGGCGACCAGGTATAGATCAACCCGGGGGGGCAGAACAATTCTTAATTCTTAATTCTTAATTCTTAATTGAATTGGTAACCGCCTTTCCGTAAATATTTATCTTCCTTGAAAATGAGAACCAATTGTTCTATTTTCCGTTCTGTTTTGTCAACAATCCCGATGCAATGGAGCAGGGGTTGACTCAAAAAAATCCCATTAAAGACATGAAAACCAAGTTGGCTTTGTTTGCGATTTTAGTCGTCGTAGGGCAGGCCTATGCGCAGGATTATGCATTTAAGGTTCTGGCGAACAAGGGCAAGAACGAACTGAAAGCCGGAGACAGCTGGCAGCAACTCAAAGTGGGTACCACGCTGAAAAAGGACGATGAACTGAGGATCGCTGAAAACGCTTATCTCGGACTCGTTCACTCAACCGGAAAGGCTATTGAGGTGAGGAAGGCTGGTAAATACAAGGTCATCGATCTGGCAAAGGAAATCAAGGAACCTGCCAATGTACTGAACAAGTACACCGACTTCATTTTGAGCTCTAACACAGGTCCGAAGAATACCCTTGCAGCAACTGGGGCAGTAGACAGGGGAGGCAGCGCAATCAAAGTGTATTTGCCCAGACCTGAGCTGGCCATTGTATACGGCGACAAGGTCACCATCAACTGGGAAGAAGATAAATCACTGTCACCATATGTTGTGATGTTCAAGAGCATGTTCGGCGATGAACTTGCTTCGATGGAGACAAGCGACAATTTTCTTACCGTTGACTTGGGCAACAAGAGCTTCATGAACGAAGACAACATCATTGTTACGGTTGAGTCCAAGACGAATAAGAACAAGATCTCTGATGAGTATACATTGAAGCGCCTGTCGAAGGCAGACAAGGAACGCATCAAGACTGAATACGCGAAGATTGCTGCCACTACATCTGAACCAACTGCTATCAACAAAATGGCGATAGCTGCGTTCTTTGAGCAAAACAATCTTCTTATAGACGCGATACCGTACTATCAGGAGGCCATCAAACTTGCTCCGGACGTCCCCGACTATAAAGATTTCTACAACGATTTCCTCCTTCGATATGGCATCAAGTCGAAGAAGTAAGGTCAGAGGCAGGTAGAAATAAGCACACACAGCACAAAGGCACAACTTCAGAGTTGTGCCTTTTTTCATGCCGGCTACCATTGCGACAGTGTTGGTTTGGCAGGACGCGATATTCTCCTATTTTTGTGCATCTCTAAAAAACACCAATTCGATGAGTGTACTGGTCAACAAGAATTCGCGGGTAATTGTACAAGGTTTCACCGGATCTGAAGGCTCCTTCCATGCCGGTCAAATGATTGAATACGGAACAAACGTAGTAGGTGGCGTTACACCTGGCAAGGGCGGCTCCGAGCACCTTGGAAGACCGGTATTTAATACGGTTAAAGAAGCGGTCGAGAAGACTGGCGCTGATGTTTCTATAATTTTCGTTCCTCCTGCTTTCGCGGCCGACGCGATCATGGAATCTGTTGATGCTGGAATTAAGGTTGTAATCACCATCACCGAGGGTATTCCGGTAAAGGACATGATGACCGCTAAACAGTATCTGCAAAACAAAGGTGTAGTGCTGATCGGTCCGAACTGCCCTGGTGTAATTACGCCTGGTGAAGCTAAGGTCGGTATCATGCCGGGCTTTGTCTTCAGGAAGGGAAGAGTCGGAATTGTTTCAAAGTCAGGAACACTTACTTACGAGGCGGCCGATCAAATCGTTAAAGCAGGACTGGGCATATCTACTGCCATAGGAATAGGTGGAGACCCGATTATCGGAACGCCGACCAAGGATGCAGTGGAACTCCTCATGAATGATCCGGAGACCGATGCTATCGTGATGATTGGCGAGATCGGTGGAAACTATGAGCCTATTGCTGCCCGTTGGATTAAGGAGACCGGTAACAAGAAGCCTGTTGTGGGATTCATTGCAGGTCAGACAGCGCCCGCTGGCAGACGTATGGGACACGCAGGAGCGATCATCGGAGGTGCAGATGATACAGCTGCTGCGAAGATGAAGATCATGCAGGAATGCGGCATCCACGTTGTTGAGTCGCCTGCGGAGATCGGGGACACGATGGCGAAGGTGCTGGCGAAGAAGAATTAAGAATTAAGAATTAAGAGTTAAGAATTAGAAGGGGGCCTTTGCGGCCCCTTTTTCATTATTCACTTCTGAGCCTTGGCACTGATACGTTGGCGGTTTTCTTTAAAATTGCTCCCGACCGGCCAGCAGCAGCTGAGTCTTATGAGGGTTCGAGATGAAAAAAAAGAATCCTGAGTTCTTAGTCTACCAGCTAAGAGCCCAGGAGAAATGCCGAACGTCCAGCAGAGAAGATCCGCGCTCGAGAGTTAGAATCAGAACGATGTTCTGAACTCGCTCTCCAGATAATCATTGAGGCTCTTTAAACCTCTGAGAATACTAACCTGCTCCGGATTGTTGTCTGAATTGTCGCCGATGTACATGACCTCGACGAACAGCGAACCAAGCATGTAGATGTGAATCTTTCTGCCGTTTTTGGCGCGCGTACCGAGGGCTACGCCCTTCTTTTTAAGTTTGTTAACCTGTTTCTCGGGAGAAAGACGTTGAAAGAAAAATTGGGTGAACATAACCTTTATGGGTTTTTCACTCACAATATTCAAATCAGGGGCCACCCGAAAAATCTTTGAATTTGAGCCAATTTCGCAGGTTTTCAACTGCCTGATTCCTGATTCGGGACAGGTGTTTTCCCAGCGTTTCTACCTGGGAAAAGTAAGCCCAGGGTGCGGTGATCAGGGGTTGCAGAATGCGGGTGCTGCGGCATCTGTTTCTTCGCCAAACCACACCATTCCATAACTACCATATATGCCGACACCAATTGCCTTCCAGGTAACGTTCGCCCACGTACCGCTATTGATAAGCAAAGGGTTGTGGCCCGGACTGACTTTCCAGCCATCGAGGCCCTCCTTTGCATTGGCGCCGGCGGAGCTGAAGTAAACGATTTCAAATCCGTTTCCAGCGTATCCTGTAAGCTCTTTGGGCTTGGCCCACATGCAGCTTGCCTTCTTGTGATCGTTTGTATAGCAGCATCCTGACCACTTACCTTTTGATGACCAGCTATGAGGATTGCACTTATTTCCTACGTCAAATTGGTAATTCTGCATCAGGTCGTGCGCATGAGTCTGAGCGACGAACGTCAGATTTTCTGAGAGAGGAATCGCAGGCAGTTTGTTCTCCTTGCGGTACTCCATAATAAGATCATATAGCTTTTTCTCCTCAGGCGATAGGCAGGCGGTTGTTCGTTCAGTAGGAGGCATGTCGAAACCAACGAGTGAAAGGAATAGTATCAGGATCGGAATCGATTTCATAAGAGCTTTTGTTTTGGCCACGTGATACAACGCATCACCCCGGTGTTTCGTCCCCTGACGGCGCTTAAAAAGAAGCCATTTTCTTACATCTTTCTTTTTGCAGGAAGGGGTTTGCGCGCCTGTAAAAATATGTTCATTTCTAAGCTGAATTTCCTAATTTTCCGCGCTCAAAAAATTGAGCACCTTTCACTATCACATTAAATCAAGAACAATGAGCGATCAGAAAATCAGCATCCGTAACGGTAAGCTTAATGTACCGGATAATCCTACCATTCCATTTATCGAAGGTGACGGCACCGGCGTTGACATTTGGCCAGCATCTCAACTCGTTTTCGACAAAGCTATTGAGAAGGCATACAATGGAAAGCGCAAGATAAACTGGAAGGAAGTATTAGCGGGTGAGAAAGCTTTCAACAAGACCGGAAGCTGGATGCCTGAGGAAACGTTGAATACTTTCAAAGAATATCTGGTCGGCATTAAAGGACCTTTGACTACACCCGTAGGCGGAGGCATTCGTTCACTTAATGTTGCGCTTCGTCAGGAGCTTGATCTTTATGCGTGCGTGCGCCCTGTACGTTGGTTCAAGGGTGTTCCTTCCCCAGTGAAAGAGCCACATAAGACTGACATGGTAATCTTCCGCGAAAACACTGAAGACATCTATGCCGGTATTGAATTTCAGGAAGGCTCTGAAGAGAACAAGAAGTTCCTTCAGTTGCTGAAGGACAACTTTGCAAAGAGCTATAAGAAGATTCGTTTCCCTGAAACTTCAGGTATTGGTATCAAGCCAGTTTCCAAGGAAGGAACAGAGCGTCTTGTGCGCGCTGCTATCGAGTATGCTATCGAGCACAAGAAGCCTAACGTGACACTCGTTCACAAAGGCAACATCATGAAGTTTACTGAGGGCGGCTTCCGCGACTGGGGATACGCTTTGGCGAAGTCTGAATTTGGAGCAGTTGATCTCGATGGAGGTCCATGGCAGGTAATTCAAAAGGGTGATCATAAAATCATCGTTAAGGATTCTATCGCCGATGCATTCCTTCAGCAGATTTTGTTGCGTCCTGATGAATACTCAGTTGTAGCTACCTTGAACCTCAACGGTGATTACATCTCTGATGCACTTGCTGCCATTGTAGGTGGTATTGGTATCGCTCCTGGTGGTAACATCAACTACGTAACCGGTCACGCTATATTCGAAGCAACTCACGGAACAGCTCCGAAGTATGCCGGACAAGACAAGGTTAATCCTGGATCGGTTATTCTCTCTGGCGTAATGATGCTTGAGCACCTGGGCTGGGTTGAAGCGGCAGACCTGATCTACAAGGGACTTGAAGCGGCTATTTCCAAGAAGCGTGTAACTTATGACTTCCACCGTTTGATGGAAGGCGCGACACTTTTAAAGTGTTCTGAGTTCGCACAGGAAGTGGTGAAGAACATGTAGGCAATTGATAATTGACAATTGATAATTGATAATTGAAAGGGGGCTTAGGCCCCCTTTTTCATGATGATGATTCTTACGCTTAACCGGAGAGTTCGACCCTTGTGTTTTTAATGTTCGAAGTCGAGCATTTTGATGGCAGTGAGAGCAGCCTCTTCTCCTTTGTTGCCCCACTTTCCACCTGCACGATCGAGAGCCTGTTCTTGGTTTAGCGTAGTAAGCACCCCAAAGATTACCGGCTTCTGAGTTTTAACGGTGACTTCTGTTAGGCCTACCGTTACGCCCTGGCAGATGTAATCGAAATGCGGAGTTTCACCCTGAATAACACAGCCGAGGCATATGACGGCGTCAATACTTTTCTTTTCGGCCATCCACAACGCGCCCAGTGTAAGTTCGAACGTGCCGGGAACATTTCGTCTGATGATATGTCTTTCGGGGATGCCATGGGAGAGGAGAGATTCTCTTGCCCCTGTGTATAGGGCCTCCGTTATTTCGGAATTCCATTCAGCCACGACTATTGCAATTTTTTTCTTCCTTAGGGAAGGCTTGCTTTTCACCTTGCCCGAGGTTAGCGGACCTGCCATATTCAATTACTTTTATTTGTACTGTGCTTTGCGATAAGTCACAAAGCAACGAATGAAATCAACATAAAAAAAGGCAACAATCCGTTTCCGACTTTGTTGCCTTTTATGCTGAAGATTTATCAGATCTGCTAGCCGTTGGTCTCGAGGCGAGCCTTCTGCTTGCGGGCGTTTTGATACTCGCCTGAGTCAGAATACTGACTGATTATCTTTTCGTATGTCTCTTTTGCCTTGTCGTTCTGATTCAGTTTTTCATAGGCAAGGGCCTCTTTCATCAGATAGGTAGGCGAGAAGTATTTGTTGGGCTCGTAGTTTGCAGCTTTGCTGTAGAACTTTGCCGCGTCTTCAAACTTATCTTCTTCCATGTAGGTATCGCCGATAAGGCTATATGCCCGTGCCTGAACCAGGAGATCGCTTGAGCTGAAGTCTTCGAGATAGAGACGGGCAGCCTCAAACTTTCCTTGTTTCAGGAACGCCGCGCCTGCATAGTAGTTCGCAAGATTTGCAGCATCGGAAAATTTGTAGTCGTCAATGATGGCCAAAAAACCGAGATTATTACCATCGCCATTGAGGGCTTTACCGAGGCTGTCAGCCTCAAAGTAATAAACGGCCTGGAACATTTCCTTTTGAGCCTGCGTGTTCTGTGAGTTCTTGTACCATATGAAACCAAGGTACCCTGCCACGACCAGCACGATCACCGCACCGATGCCTACAACCAATTTCGAATTGCTTTCAACCCAGGTCTCAGCGGTAATCAGCTTTTCTTTAAGCGCTTCGGGGTTCTCAAGGAGCTCGTGCTTGTGTTCTTCCTTCTTAGCCATTGTTTTGTTGAAATTTCCGCGTACGCGGACCGATGCGGTCCAGGTAGTCGGGGCGCAAAACTACGAATTACACGGTACTTAACAAATCGTCTTGATTAGTCCATGATGAACGGGTAGTCCGTTTGGACATACACGTCGGTAAGAGCCTCTGATGGGTCGGGGAATTTCGATTCCTCCGCAAATTTCACGCTTTCCTCTACCTGACCCACGATTTTCTCGTCAATGGCATTCAATTCTGCTTCAGTGGAGAAACCTTTCGTAAGGATGGTTTTGCGTATTACCTCAATTGGGTCGCGTTGTTTATACTGTTCTACCTCGTCCTTGGAGCGATATTTCTGAGGGTCTGACATAGAGTGCCCCTTATATCGATAAGTTCTGAACTCAAGCAAGGTTGGGCCCTCACCTGCGCGCGCTCTCTCTGCGGCCCGTGCTACTGCGCGATGTACGTCTTCAACGTTCATTGCATCGACAGCCTCAGAAGGCATATCATAAGCCTCACCAAGAGTATATAATTCGTGAACATTGGATGAGCGCTGTACTGATGTTCCCATCGCATAGCCATTGTTCTCTATAACAAAAATTGCAGGCAGCTTCCAGAGCATTGCCAGGTTCAATGCTTCGTGAAAAGCACCCTGACGTACTGCGCCATCTCCCATATAGGTGATGGATACATTGCCTGTCTTATTGTATTTCTCAGCAAACGCAAGGCCCGCACCAAGAGGCACCTGTGCCCCAACAATACCATGCCCGCCTACGAACCCTACTTCCTTATCAAAGATGTGCATGGAGCCACCTTTTCCCTTTGTCGTGCCTGTTTCTTTACCGTAAAGCTCTGCCATCAACGCCTTAGGGTCTGTACCCAAAGCCAATGGATGTCCGTGGTCGCGGTACGCAGTGATATACTTGTCACCCTTTCTCAGGGCCGAAACCGATCCGGAGGCACATGCTTCCTGGCCAATGTACAAGTGGCAAAAGCCCTTGATTTTCTGCATGCCATAAAGTTGTCCCGCCTTTTCCTCAAATTTTCGCATGAGCTGCATGCTTTCGTACCAGAAGAGGTACGTTTCCTTAGAGAATTCCTGCTGGTCGCCTTTTGCATCAGCTGCGGGTTCTTTCTTCGCTTTGGTTGTCGTAGGCATATCCCTATTTTTAGTCCGAGTTGCGAAATTAATTGCCAAACGAACATTCGCCAAACTTTCCACATTAATTCCCAGATGCGGCTCGAAACACTCGATATGTTGAATTTTAAGGGGTATGAAGAGGCACGTCTGGCATTCCCTTCCCGCATCAACGTCCTTGTCGGCCCAAACGGCAGCGGAAAAACGAACCTGCTTGATGCCATCTACTTCCTGTCATTCACAAAAAGCGCTTTTGCCACCCAGGACGCCCAGCTGGTCCGGCATGACCAACCCTATTTTATGGTCAAAGGAAGTTTCCTCGACGACTCAGGAATGCATACCGTCACCAGCGGGCAGCAGGGGGGTGCCCGAAAGACTTTCAAGGTCGACGGTCTGGACTATCAAAAAATCAGCGATCATATCGGTCGATACCCTGTTATTCTGTTCGCGCCCGATGATGTCGACCTCATAAGAGAAGGAAGTGAACCCCGGCGGAAATTCTTTGACTCACTGATCTCTCAGGTGGATCACGAATATCTGGAGCAGCTGATACGCTATACACATCACCTGAAGCAGAGGAATAGCCTCCTGCGAATGGGCCAGGACCGAGGAACCATCGACTGGATTGCCATTGAATCCTACGATCATGAGCTGGCCCGAAGTGGTACCATCATTCACGAACGGCGGAAGCATTTTGCAAAGGAGTTTGCCCCGGCATTTGAGCAGTATTGCGCATACATCGTTTCTGGCAGGGAGCGCTACACTATGATATATCAGAGTGAAGTCTCCGAAAATAATTACCTGGAGGCCCTCACAAAATCAAGAACGCGTGATATGGCCTTGCAGCGCACTAATTTTGGCATACATAGGGACGACTTTATTTTCCGGATGGACGGCCACGAGATCAAGAAACTTGGATCGCAGGGACAACAAAAGTCCTTTGTAATAGCCATGCGATTGGCGCAACGGGAAATCCTGAAAAAGTATAAAGGCTTCGAGCCAATTCTGTTGTTAGATGATATCTTTGATAAGCTGGACGACGAAAGAATTGAACGCCTGCTAAAGCTCATTTCAGGCGGATTGGGGCAGCTGTTCATTACTGATGCGCGACCTGATCGGACGGCCGGACTGTTACAGAATGCGGGAATAGAGTCGGCGCTCTATAATATTGAGCATGGCAGCGTGCGTTCGCCGAAGTAACGGTGCCAGTGTCTTGTTTATCTTTGCCACCTGAATAACGAATACCTGGATAAAAGCTATGCGCGGAGGAAAAAAGGATGACATTCAATCGGTTGGCCAGGCCATTCGCGACATGCTGAATAATTACAAGCTGAGCTCGAAGTTTGACGAGGCTAATATTATGGATTCCTGGGAGCGTATTGTCGGGAAGCCTATTTCGCGGCGAACAAAAAAACTTTCGATAAGAAATACAGTGCTGTTTGTTGAGTTCGACTCACCGACGATGCGACGGGATTTTTCGTATCACAAGGAGCACATCCTCGGTATGTTTAAGAAGGAATTTGGGCCGGGGGTTATCACGGAGATTGTTGCGATGTAGGGCAGCTCTTCCAAAGTAGTCCCTGGGGCCTCGCGGCTGAATGAAGGTTCCCCCAGTAGAGCCCCAGCTAAGTCCCAGTTAAGCCCCGGTCTGCCCCCAATCTTCTCCAGAGTCAGTCCACACTTTCCCAGACTTCCCCAGTCTCATAAGGTTGGTCAGTTAAACACCCGTGTTAAAAAAAGGCGTTTGGAAAGGCGTTCGCATCGTTTTTTAAAAACTTGCCATAAGTTTTGAAAAAGTGGAAAACCGTATAATTTTGCACTCTCTTTAAAAAAAGCCTCCTGATTTACGTCGGGAGGCTTTTCATTCGTTCTTAGAGATTTTGAGGGGGAATACCAAAGCGGCCAACTGGGACAGACTGTAAATCTGTTGTCTTATGACTTCATAGGTTCGAATCCTATTTCCCCCACCGATTCATTTGTTGATTTGGTGATCTGTTGATTTGTTGATTGGAAATGCAGCCCGAAGGGCTGGTAGCAATCAGGACAGGGCACCACTTTGATTAGGTGAATTAAATTGAAGGTATGACGTACCTTCGTCGATTTGGTGAAACTGGATTTGTATTTAAATCAGCAAATCAACAGATCACCAAATCAACAAATGTTCTGCGGGAGTAGCTCAGTTGGTAGAGCGATAGCCTTCCAAGCTATAGGTCGCGGGTTCGAACCTCGTCTCCCGCTCAATCCATTTGGAGATGTTGTGATTTAGGGATTTGGGGATTTTGTGCCAGCGCGAAGCGCTGAAACCAAATTTCTAAATCACAATTTCACGACATCGGCAAATGATTCTGCTGTTGTAGCTCAGTGGTAGAGCACTTCCTTGGTAAGGAAGAGGTCGTGAGTTCAATCCTCATCAACAGCTCTCAAAGCGTTGATGTTCGTTGACCTGACGATCGACAGAGCTCAGTGGTAGAGCATGGCGCGTGGCGCGCCAAGGTCGTGAGTTCAATCCTCATCAACAGCTCTCAGAGCTGTGGTGCTTGTTGACCCCGGACTCAAAGAGTTCTTTAACGAATTCAGCTGTTATGCAAGATGGCAACAGCAACAAAAATGTTTTTAACAGTTGTGAAAACGACAATAGTCCCGGGCGTAGCGAACCCAGGTAACCCGTGTTCACGACAAGCGCGTAGGCGACCCTTAATCGACAGGCTTAATATGTTTAGGGTGTAGTTAATCTGCGGATGGCAGAGACGAAAAGTAGTAATCATTCACTATTAGAGACTATACTTTAAACTTTTAACTGGGATTTTCAAATATGGCTAAAGAACATTTCGATCGTTCAAAACCTCACGTAAACGTAGGAACTATCGGTCACGTTGACCACGGTAAAACTACCTTGACTGCTGCTATCACTAAAGTGTTGGCGTCTAAGGGTCTTGCTTCAATGCGTGACTTCTCTTCAATCGACAACGCTCCTGAAGAAAAAGAACGCGGTATCACAATCAACACTTCACACGTTGAGTACGCTACAGAAAATCGTCACTATGCTCACGTTGACTGCCCTGGTCACGCTGACTATGTGAAGAACATGGTTACTGGTGCTGCTCAGATGGACGGTGCTATCCTTGTAGTTGCTGCAACTGACGGTCCGATGCCACAAACTCGCGAGCACATTCTTTTGGCTCGTCAGGTAGGTGTACCTGCACTTGTTGTATTCATGAACAAAGTTGACTTAGTAGACGACGCTGAACTCCTTGACCTCGTGGAAATGGAAGTTCGCGAACTCATGTCAGCATATAGCTTCCCTGGCGACACTATGCCTGTTATCCGTGGTTCTGCACTTGGTGCACTCAACGGAGAGCCAAAGTGGGTTGAAAAGGTAGAAGAACTGATGAAGGCGGTTGATGAGTACATTCCACTTCCAGTTCGTCTTATCGACAAAGATTTCCTTATGCCTGTTGAAGACGTGTTCTCAATCACTGGCCGCGGTACTGTTGCTACAGGTCGTATTGAGCGCGGTGTTATTAACACTGGCGATGCTGTTGAAATCCTCGGTATGGGTGCTGAGAACCTTAAGTCTACTATCACTGGTGTGGAAATGTTCCGTAAGATCCTCGACAGAGGTGAAGCCGGCGATAACGTAGGTCTCCTCCTCCGTGGTATTGAAAAAGAGCAGATCCGTCGCGGTATGGTTATCTGTAAGCCTGGTTCTGTGAAGCCACACGCTAAGTTCAAAGCTGAGGTTTACGTATTGTCGAAGGAAGAAGGTGGTCGTCACACGCCATTCTTCAACAAATACCGTCCTCAGTTCTACTTCCGCACAACTGACGTTACTGGCGAAGTAAAACTTCCTGCAGGTGTTGAAATGGTTATGCCTGGTGATAACATTTCTATCGAAGTTGAGCTTATCAACAAGATCGCTATGGAGAAAGGTCTCCGTTTCGCTATCCGCGAAGGTGGTCGTACGGTAGGATCTGGCCAGGTAACTGAGATTCTGGACTAATTCACTGATATTCAGTAATAAAGAGCGTTTCTGAAATTTTTCAGGAACGCTTTTGTTTTCTGTTCCATTGTTCTACCTTTGCAGTCCTTTTGGGCTGAGGTAGGTGTTTACGGCTCAGGAGTTTGAGCTGTCACCGCTAAAGTCCGTAAAAAGGCGCCGAACAGGGCGAAAAAGGCAATAAAGGAATAGAAACGGGTGTAGCTCAATTGGTAGAGTAGCGGTCTCCAAAACCGTTGGCTGGGAGTTCGAGTCTCTCCACCCGTGCCACCAAAGATGTCAAAATTGATTGCTTGCGTAAGCAGGTGATTTTTAAAATAGATAAGGTTCGGAACTGTACCGACCAGCAAATGAAAAGGCCCAGTGTTGGGTTAATTGCAGGGAGGTTAAAAAGCTGTCAATAAGGACAGAGGGGGTTGCGAAGCCAGAATGGCCAACAGAAATGACGGCCGAAGAGGGGAAGAATAATTGATACGGAAGGCCGGTAAAGCTGCATTCCGTATTTGACATTATAAAGAATCAACAGTCCATGGAGAAACTTAAGACCTATTTCGCGGAATCATGGGATGAGATCAAGAACAAGGTTACTTGGTCGAAGTACAGTGAGCTGCAGGGCAGCGCAGTGCTTGTTCTGGTGGCGTCAACCATCTTTGCCCTTGTGATCGGAGCGATCGACTGGGTATTCAAGACAGGTCTTCAGTGGTTTTACAGAGAATTCTAATGCAGAAGGTCATGGGCGAACTGAAGTGGTACGTTCTCAGGGTCGTCAGCGGCCAGGAAAAGAAGGTAAAGTCTTACCTGGAAACTGAGATAGAGCGCTCAAAGCTTACGGATTTTATTCCGCAGGTATTGATCCCTTCTGAAAAGGTATATGAAATGAGAAACGGCAAGAAGCGGGTGAGGGAGCGGAACTTCTTCCCTGGCTACGTGCTGATTTCAGCAGATCTCTCAAACGGGGAGGCACATCACGCTGTCAATAGCATTCCGGGCGTGATAGGTTTTCTCGGCAACAACGGCACCGGGGCTTCCAAGGATCCCGTTCCTCTTCGTCAATCGGAGGTTAACAGGATTCTCGGTAAAGTTGATGAGATTGACGAACTCGAAGAAAAGCTCGATACACCATTTATCAAGGGTGAGTCTGTAAAGGTAATGGATGGACCTTTCAGCGGATTTACCGGGACAGTTGAGGAGATTTTTGAAGACAAGAAGAAACTCAATGTAATGGTGAAGATCTTCGGCCGGAACACTCCGGTAGAGCTGAGTTATATGCAGGTAGAAAAGCTAGACTAAAGATAACATGGCTAAACAAATTGTAGGTTATCTGAAACTACAGGTAAAGGGTGGATCCGCAAATCCGGCACCTCCGATTGGTCCTGCGTTGGGTAGCAAGGGTCTTAATATCATGGACTTTTGCAAGCAGTTCAACGCACGTACTCAGGACAAGCCAGGACAAGTGCTTCCTGTTCTGATTTCGATCTATAACGACAAGTCGTTTGATTTCGTCATCAAGACACCGCCCGCTGCTGTATTGATTTTGGATGCCGCTAAAAAACAAAAAGGATCTGCTGAGCCGAACCGCACGAAAGTGGGTTCAGTAACCTGGGACCAGGTGAAGACCATCGCAGAAACAA
This sequence comes from Chryseolinea sp. T2, assembly GCF_037203685.1. Lineage (NCBI taxonomy): Bacteria > Pseudomonadati > Bacteroidota > Cytophagia > Cytophagales > Fulvivirgaceae > Chryseolinea > Chryseolinea sp. T2. Next base: position 580,204 of record NZ_JBBCAU010000003.1, on the reverse strand, counting down.
AGATGCCAGACCTCAACGCCTTCAAGATTGAATCAGCTATGAAGATGGTGGCAGGTACGGCAAGAAGCTTAGGTATTACAGTTTCCGGTACTCCCCCTTGGGACAAATAATTAAGGAGATGGCAAAGCTTACTAAAAACAGAAAAGCAATTCAGGCGAAGTTTAATCCTGCAACGGAGTACTCGCTGGAAGATGCTTCCAAACTGGTGAAGGAAATTACCTTCACGAAGTTCGATGCCTCTGTTGATGTGGACATTCGTCTCGGAGTTGATCCGAAGAAGTCTGACCAGATGGTTCGGGGCGTGGTAGCGTTACCTCACGGTATCGGTAAAGTAGTGCGCGTGCTTGTATTGTGCACGCCAGACAAAGTGCAGGAAGCTAAAGATGCAGGCGCTGAACACGTCGGCCTCGATGAATTCCTCACGAAAATTGAAGGAGGATGGACAGATATCGATGTGATCATCTGTACTCCAACCGTTATGGCTAAAGTGGGTAAGCTCGGAAAGATTCTCGGTCCGCGCGGTTTGATGCCCAATCCTAAATCAGGAACTGTTACGCTCGAAGTTGGTAAGGCGGTGAAAGAAGTAAAAGCCGGTAAGATCGACTTCAAAATTGATAAGCAAGGTATCATTCACGTAAGCGTTGGAAAAGCTTCCTTTTCAGCTGAGAAAATCAGAGACAACGTGGCCGAAATGATCAATGTGGTATCGAAACTGAAACCTGCATCGGCAAAAGGTACTTACTTCCAAAGTATCACCTTGTCGACGACGATGAGTCCTGGAATCGTGATCGATACTAATTCCATAGCTGGCATTTAAGAACTTACAACATGACCAGAGAAGAAAAAGGACAAATTATAGAGGAGCTTTCGGCTAAGTTTGCTGAGAACAACCACTTCTATATTACTGATGCCACCGGTTTTACCGTTGAGCAAATCAATAATTTCAGAAGGTTGTGCTTCAAGAGCGGTGTTGAGTATCGCGTGTACAAGAACACGTTGATCCGCAAGGCCCTTGAGCGTAACAAGGAAGTTGACTATTCACCGTTGTTTAAGGCGTTGCACGGTTTCTCCGGAGTAATATTCTCCAAGGAGAGCGGCAATGCACCTGCACGTGTGATTAAAGAGTTTCGTAAGAAACTCGAAGGCAAACCAGTATTGAAGGCTGCCGCGATTCAGTCTGACCTTTTCATAGGCGACGAGAATCTCAACATGCTCAGTGAGCTCAAATCTAAGAATGAACTCATTGGCGACGTTATTGCATTGCTCCAATCACCTGCCAAGAATGTTGTTTCTGCACTGCTTAGCGGTAGCAAGAACACAGTTGCTGGCCTCGTGAAAGCACTGGAAGAACGCGGAACTAAATAATTATTGAACAAGAACAGAACTATTAAACTTTACAAAAATGGCCGACATCAAAGCACTCGGAGATCAACTCGTTGAACTCACTGTTAAAGAAGTTACTGAGTTAGCTTCTTACCTTAAAGAAACCTATGGCATCGAACCAGCAGCCGCTGCTGTTGTAGCTGGTCCTGCAGCTGGTGGTGCAGCAGGTGGTGCAGTTGCTGAAGCAAAAACTAATTTTGACGTAGTATTGAAAGCCCCTGGCGCAAATAAGCTTCAAATCGTTAAGCTGGTGAAAGAACTCACTGGTCTTGGTTTGAAAGAAGCTAAAGATCTCGTTGACGGCGCTCCTAAGACTATCAAGGAAGGCTTGCCTAAGGACGAAGCCGAAAATCTCAAGAAGCAACTTACTGAGGCTGGCGCCGAAGTGGAGTTGAAGTAAGTTCTTGAAAGGCCAGGGAACCGTCTAAAAATCATCGGTTAGACCCCAGTCCAGGCGTTTGTCTGGACGGGGTCTATTCCCATTTGTGGCCTTGAACAACTTTTGGTTTTCCATTGTTCTCGTCCAGGATCTCTTACTTAAACGTTACTCACCTTGACAAAAAAGACAATAAACGGTAGAATCGATTTCTCTTCAAGCGAACGAGTACTCGACTACCCCGACTTTCTGGATCTTCAACTCCAGTCATTCAAAGATTTTTTGCAGATCGAAACACCAGCCGAAAAAAGACAGAATGAAGGTCTTTATAAGGTGTTCGCGGAAAACTTCCCTATAAGTGATTCCCGCGAAAACTTCGTGCTGGAGTTCGTGGATTATACCATCGATCCTCCGAAATACAATGTCGACGAGTGCATCGACCGGGGATTGACCTTCTCAGTGCCGTTGAAGGCTAAACTGAGACTGACCTGTAACGACGAGGACAACGAAGATTTTGAAACTATTGAACAGGAAGTGTTCCTGGGCAATATTCCGTACATGACGGAAAAAGGCTCCTTTGTAATCAATGGAGCTGAACGCGTTATCGTATCCCAGCTGCACCGTTCACCAGGTGTGTTCTTTGCCATGAGCAAACACACGAACGGTACGAAGCTGTACTCGGCCCGTATCATTCCTTTCAAAGGATCATGGATCGAGTTTGCGACCGACGTAAACGCGGTGATGTATGCATACATCGATCGTAAAAAGAAATTCCCTGTAACCACACTGCTCCGCGCTATTGGTTACGGATCAGATAAGGATATTCTTGATCTCTTCGGATTATCTGAAGAAGTTGAGGCTACCAAAAACACACTGAAGAAAGTAGTAGACCGGAAGCTCGCCGCCCGCGTTCTCAAGACCTGGACGGAAGACTTCGTTGACGAAGATACCGGTGAAGTGGTATCCATCGATCGTAACGAAGTGTTGCTGGAGCGCGACCACACACTCACTGCAGAGGACGTTGACGTTATTCTGGAGTCTGGTGTGAAGTCGATTATCCTGCACCGCGACGACATTAACATCGCCGACTACCACATCATCTTCAATACACTGGCTAAGGATACGTCAAACTCCGAAAAGGAGGCCGTTGAGTACATCTACCGCCAGCTGCGTAACACTGAAGCTCCTGATGAACAAACTGCCCGTGATATCATCCAAAGCCTTTTCTTCAGCGAAAAGCGTTATGATCTGGGTGAAGTAGGACGCTATAGAATTAACAAGAAGCTTGGTCTCGACCTGAGCTTTGACCATAGAGTATTAACTAAGGATGACATCATCCTTATCGTTAAGTATCTCATCGGACTCATCAACTCGAAAGCAGTTGTCGATGATATCGACCACTTGAGCAACCGTCGCGTGCGTACAGTAGGCGAACAGTTGTATTCGCAGTTTGGTGTAGGTCTCGCGCGTATGGCGCGTACCATCAAAGAAAGAATGAACGTTCGCGACAACGAAGAGTTCAAGCCTGTTGATCTTATCAACGCGCGTACTTTGTCGTCAGTGATCAACTCGTTCTTCGGTACGAACCAGTTGTCGCAGTTCATGGACCAGACCAATCCACTCGCAGAGATAACACACAAGCGCCGTATGTCGGCGCTCGGCCCCGGTGGTCTCTCCCGCGAGCGTGCCGGCTTCGAAGTTCGTGACGTGCACTATACGCACTACGGCCGTCTCTGTACTATTGAGACACCAGAAGGTCCGAACATCGGTCTGATATCATCTCTCTGCGTTCACGCGAAAGTGAACAAGATGGGATTCATTGAAACACCATATAGAAAGGTGGAAAACGGAAAAGTGAAGGTGAAAGATCCTGTCATTTTCCTTACCGCCGAAGAAGAAGATACACACTACATCGCCCAGGCTAAGGTTGCCCTGAAGAACGGCGGTGAGTTCGTTGACGAGAAGATCAAGGCGCGCTTCGAGGGTGACTTCCCTGTAGTTGAGCCTAAAGACCTTCGCTACATGGATATCGCTCCTAACCAGATCGTGTCCGTGGCGGCTTCCATGATTCCTTTCCTCGAGCACGACGATGCAAACCGTGCCCTGATGGGATCGAACATGCAACGTCAGGCTGTGCCCCTTATTCGTCCTGAAGCGCCTATCGTAGGTACGGGTCTCGAGGGTCGCGTAGCTCTTGACTCACGCGCACTCATCCTTGCTGAAGGTAACGGCGTAGTAGAATTTGTCGATGCGAAGAAGATCACCATCAAATATGAGGTGACCGAAGAGCAACAGCTCGCCAGCTTCGACAATGAATTTAAGACATATAATCTGATCAAGTTCCGCAGAACTAACCAGGATACCTGTATCAACCTTACGCCTCTTGTAATGAAGGGACAGAAGATTGTGAAAGGTCAACCACTGTGCCAGGGTTATGCAACCCAGAACGGCGAGCTTGCCCTGGGACGCAACCTGCTCGTGGCATACATGCCATGGCAAGGTTATAACTTCGAGGATGCGATTGTAATCTCTGAGCGTGTTGTGCGCGAGGACGTTTACACTTCAATCCACATCGAGGAATTCGAACTTGAAGTTCGCGATACCAAGCGCGGCGAAGAAGAACTTACTTCGGAAATCCCGAACGTAAGCGAAGAAGCTGTGAAGCACCTCGATGAGAATGGTATCATTCGCATCGGTGCCGAAGTTCGAGAAGGCGATATCCTTATCGGTAAGATCACTCCTAAGGGAGAAACTGATCCGACACCTGAAGAGAAACTCCTCCGTGCCATCTTTGGTGACAAAGCTGGCGATGTGAAGGATGCTTCCCTTAAGGCGCCTCCATCATTGAAAGGTGTGGTTATCGAAACGAAATTGTTCTCGAGACCTAAGCGTGATAAGGACGTACGCACCAAATCGAAGAAGGAACTTGATGCACTGAAGGCTAAGTACAGCAAGCAGTTGCTCGATCTTCGAAATGAAATGATTAACAAGCTTACCACATTGCTGAACGGCAAGAACAGCAATGGCGTGAAGCACAAGTTTGGAGACGAGCTCGTTACCAAAGGCGTGAAATTCTCGCAAAAGGTAATCGACAACAACCTGTTCCCTGACAAGAACATCTACCGCGACGAAAGCAATTACAACGTTCCGGAAGAAGTGAACCTGATTGCTGACGTGAGCCTTGAAAACTGGACGCCTGATGATCACACGAATGAGCTCGTGGCGCAGACGGTGAAGAACTATCTGCTTAAGCGCAACTCTTACGCCGGTGACTTTAAGCGCGAGCGTTTTACCCTCGAAGTGGGTGATGAACTCCCTACTGGTATCGTACAACTTGCAAAAGTATATGTGGCGAAGAAGCGCAAGCTTAAGGTAGGGGATAAGATGGCCGGTCGTCACGGTAACAAGGGTGTTGTTGCCCGTATCGTGCGCGAAGAAGACATGCCATTCCTTCAGGATGGAACGCCAGTCGATATCTGTCTCAACCCGCTGGGTGTACCTTCGCGTATGAACCTGGGTCAGATCTATGAAACAGTTCTCGCATGGGCAGGTCACAAGCTGGGCAAGAAGTATGCAACGCCGATCTTCGACGGTGCTACACTTGATCAGGTGCAGACTGAACTTCACGAGGCAGGTCTTCCTGACTACGGACGTTCATATCTCTACGATGGTCTCACAGGAGAGAAATTCGATCAGCCTGTAACGGTTGGTATGGCATATATGCTGAAGCTCGGTCACCTTGTCGATGACAAGATGCACGCACGCTCGATCGGTCCTTACTCACTTATCACACAGCAGCCGCTCGGTGGTAAGGCACAGTTTGGTGGTCAGCGTTTCGGAGAAATGGAAGTGTGGGCGATCGAAGCATTCGGTGCGTCTCATATCCTCCAGGAAATCCTCACGATCAAATCTGACGACGTTATCGGTCGTGCGAAAGCATACGAGGCGATCGTTAAGGGCGAGAACATGAGGAAGCCGAATATCCCTGAGTCGTTCAACGTATTGGTGCACGAACTCAGAGGTCTTGCACTCGAAATCACTATGGATTAATTTTCTGGTACTACTTCTACCAGCCCGGGCGTGAGCAACGGCCGGGCTGGCGGGGGTTAAACAATACAATATGTCATTCAGAAAAAATAAGAAAATCAACAGCGACTTCTCGAAGATCACCATCAGCCTGGCATCTCCTGAATCAATTCTGGAGAGCTCGCATGGTGAGGTGACGCAACCAGAAACCATCAACTACAGAACTTATAAGCCTGAAATGGGTGGTTTGTTCTGCGAGCGCATCTTCGGACCAGTGAAAGACTGGGAATGTCACTGCGGAAAATATAAGCGCATCCGCTACAAAGGCATCATCTGCGATCGATGCGGTGTTGAGGTGACTGAAAAGAAAGTACGTCGTGAGCGCATGGGCCACATCGAACTGGTGGTACCTGTTGCACACATCTGGTATTTCCGTTCATTGCCTAACAAAATTGGTTATCTGCTCGGTCTTGCTACGAAGAAGCTTGATCAGATCATTTACTACGAACGGTATGTAGTTATTCAGCCAGGTGTTAAGGAAGAAGATGGCGTGAAGCGCCTTGACTTCCTCACTGAAGAAGAATACCTCGACATCATTGATAAACTCCCTCGCGAAAACCAGCTTCTTGACGACAACGATCCTAAGAAGTTTATCGCGAAGATGGGTGCTGATGCATTGGAGATGTTGCTCGCGCGCACTGCCCTCGATCAATTGTCTTACGATCTCCGCCACCAAGCAGCGACAGATACTTCACAACAGCGTAAGGCTGAAGCGTTGAAGCGTCTTAAAGTAGTTGAGGCTTTCCGCGATGCACGCACACGCATCGAGAACAAGCCGGAATGGATGGTGATCAAGATGGTGCCTGTGATTCCGCCAGAGTTGCGTCCACTCGTACCGTTGGATGGTGGTCGTTTCGCGACATCAGATCTTAACGATCTGTACCGCCGTGTGATCATCCGTAACAACCGTCTCAAGCGTCTTATCGATATCAAGGCACCTGAAGTGATTCTCCGTAACGAGAAGCGTATGCTCCAGGAAGCAGTTGATTCATTGTTCGATAACTCAAGAAAAGTAAACGCAGTCCGCTCGGATGGAAACCGCGCCCTGAAGTCTTTGAGTGATATGCTCAAAGGTAAGCAAGGTCGCTTCCGTCAGAACCTTCTCGGTAAGCGTGTTGACTACTCTGGCCGTTCGGTAATCGTCGTTGGTCCTGAGTTGAAACTCCACGAGTGCGGTCTGCCAAAAGATATGGCGGCAGAATTGTTCAAGCCGTTCATCATTCGCAAGCTCATCGAAAGAGGTATTGTGAAGACGGTGAAGTCTGCCAAGAAGATTGTTGATCGCAAGGATCCTGTGATCTGGGATATTTTGGAAAACGTATTGAAGGGTCACCCTGTGCTCCTGAACCGTGCTCCAACCCTCCACAGACTTGGTATCCAGGCATTCCAGCCTAAGCTGATCGAAGGAAAAGCTATCCAGTTGCACCCGCTCGTATGTACGGCCTTCAACGCCGACTTCGACGGTGACCAGATGGCGGTTCACGTTCCGCTTGGACAGGAAGCAATCCTCGAAGCATCGATGCTGATGTTGTCGTCACACAACATCCTCAACCCTGCTAACGGTGCACCTATTACCGTACCTTCTCAGGACATGGTATTGGGTCTCTATTACCTCACAAAGGGCCGCAAGAGCAAAGGCGATCATCCGATCGTGGGTGAAGGCAAGCGCTACTTCTCAGCTGAGGAAGTTATCATTGCTTTCAACGAAGGCAAACTTTCCAAGCACGCGATCATCAAAGTACGTGCTCAGGTTCGCGACAAGAAGACTGGTGAACTCGAATTCAAAACAATCGAGACAGTTGCAGGTCGCGTAATCTTCAACCAGTACGTACCTGAAGAGGTAGGTTTTGTTGATGAACTCCTGACAAAGAAGAAACTGCAGACAATCATTGCAGACGTATTCAAGCAGGCAGGTCAGTCGAAGGCCGCGAAGTTCCTCGATGATATCAAGGAACTTGGATTCCAGATGGCGTACAAAGGCGGACTTTCAATGGGTCTTAACGACGTGAAGGTTCCCGATGAAAAGGCAAAACTTGTTACCAACGCGCAAGAAGAAGTTGACAGCGTTTGGAACAACTATATGATGGGTCTTATCACAGATAACGAGCGCTACAATCAGGTGATCGATATCTGGACCCGTACGAATACACTTCTCACCAACACGCTGATGAAGCAGTTGGAGGAAGATCAGCAAGGATTCAACTCGATCTACATGATGATGCACTCCGGTGCCCGTGGATCGCGTGAGCAGATCCGTCAGCTGGGCGGTATGCGCGGTCTGATGGCGAAGCCTCAGAAGAATCTTGCAGGTTCTGTGGGATCGATCATCGAGAACCCGATCCTTTCTAACTTCAAGGAAGGTCTGGACGTATTGGAGTACTTTATCTCTACACACGGTGCTCGTAAAGGTCTTGCCGATACGGCGTTGAAGACTGCCGATGCAGGTTACCTGACTCGTCGTCTTGTTGACGTTGCGCAGGATCTTGTGATCACTGAAGAGGACTGCGGAACACTTCGTGGTTTGAAGGTAACAGCATTGAAAGACAACGAAGATATCGTTGAACCTTTGTCAGAGCGTATCCTTGGCCGTACAACGGTACACGCGATTTATGACCCGTTGACTGATGAATTAATCTGCGACGCTAACCAGGAGATCACTGATGAACTGGCGAAGCTTATCGAAGACACGAACATCGAGGAAATCGAAATTCGTTCATTGCTCACTTGCGAGTCGAAGATCGGTGGTTGCGCGAAGTGCTATGGACGTAACCTTGCTACAGGTAAGATGGTACAGGCTGGTGAAGCGGTCGGTGTGATTGCAGCGCAGTCCATCGGTGAGCCAGGTACGCAGCTTACACTTCGTACCTTCCACGTGGGGGGTACGGCGTCTAACATCGCAGTTGACGCAAACATTAAAGCGAAATTCAGTGGTGTAGTTGAATTCGAAGGTATCCGTACCATTGAAACAACTGACCGCGAAGGCAATACAGTAAATGTGGTGATGGGCCGCACAGGTGAAATCCGTATCACTGATAAGGATAAGACCCGCGTGCTGATCACAAACCACGTTCCTTATGGTTCATTCCTTACGGTGAAAGAAGGAGCTACGGTAGAGAAAGGCGATGAGCTTTGCTACTGGGATCCTTACAACGCGGTTATCCTTTCTGAATTCGATGGTACAATTGAATATGAATCGATCATCGAGGGTATCACTTTCAAGGAGGAATCAGATGAACAAACTGGTCACCGTGAGAAGGTAATTACCGATACACGTGATAAGACAAAGAACCCTGCAATTATCGTTCGCGGTAAAACAGATTCTAAGTCTTACAACATCCCTGTGGGGGCCCACTTGGCTGTTGATTCAGGAGAGAAGATCAAAGCTGGTCAGGTACTGGCGAAGATTCCTCGTACTATGGGTAAATCGCGAGACATCACCGGTGGTCTGCCACGGGTAACTGAACTCTTCGAAGCCCGTAACCCTTCGAATCCTGCGGTTGTAAGTGAGATTGATGGTGTGGTGACTTACGGAGGTATCAAGCGTGGTAATCGTGAGATCTTCATTGAGTCGCGCGACGGAGTACAGAAGCGTTACCTTGTTCCGCTGTCGAAGCACATCCTTGTACAGGATAATGACTTCGTGCGAGCAGGTCAGCCGTTGTCAGACGGTTCGATCACACCTTCGGATATTCTTTCTATCAAAGGTCCGACTGCAGTTCAGGAGTACCTTGTGAACGAAATCCAGGAAGTATATCGCCTCCAGGGTGTGAAAATCAACGACAAGCACATTGAAGCTATCGTAAGCCAGATGATGCAGAAGGTTGAGATCATTGATCCGGGAGACACAAGCTTCCTTACGAATGAGTACGTAGATAAGCTTCAGTTCCGCGAAGACAACGACGCGATTCTTGATAAGAAGGTTGTAATTGATGCTGGCGATTCGAACACATTGAAGGCAGGTCAGATTATTACTCCGCGCGAGTTCCGTGATGAAAATTCACAGCTGCGTCGTCGTGATGCTAAACTTGTTGAAGTTCGCGATGCTATGCCAGCAGTTTCAAGGCCAACGTTGCAGGGTATCACCCAGGCATCGTTGAAGACTGAAAGCTGGCTGTCGGCTGCGTCCTTCCAGGAAACAACTAAAGTGTTGAGCGAAGCTGCCATCCGTGGTAAGACGGACTGGTTGATGGGCCTCAAGGAGAACGTGATCGTAGGTCACCTCATCCCTGCAGGAACTGGTCAGCGCAAATACAATGACATCATCGTTACTCACGCTGATGAGTATGATGGTACCACGGCCTCTTCCGCTGAACGCACACGCGACAGAGAAAAAGAGTTGCAAGACTAATCAGACATTAATAACCAGAGGGTTGATCCGTGAGGGTCAACCCTTTTTTTTGTAAAAGCCATGGCAGAAGACAAGAACAAGCAACAAAACCAAAATCAGATCAACATCGAGTTATCTGAGGAGATCGCCGAAGGCATATATTCAAATCTGGCGATGATTGCTCACTCAAACAGTGAGTTCGTAATTGATTTTATCCGGCTGATGCCCGGCGTGCCGAAAGCAAAGGTAAAGTCGCGTATCGTCATTACACCGGAACACGCAAAGCGTTTCCTTGCAGCGCTGAAGGATAATATCGACAAGTACGAGGCGAGTTTTGGCGCTATTAAGCGTACCGAAGATATGCCCAAGTTCCCCATGAACTTTGGGGGAACAATCGGCGAAGCATAGTCGTACCGCCTGGCGCTCATGGAAAATCCAGACATTCCTGTGCGCAAGCCGTGGAGACAGCAGGCCATTACGCGCTGTATTGCCCTCGGTCTGATAGCGGGCGTACTAACCTCCTTCAGGTTATGGTGGAAACCTTCGTTGTTTCCAACTCTTCCATTACCAGATATTCAATTTGACGATGTCAATGTGCTGACAGCGGTTTTACTGTTGGCATTATCCGGGGTAGTCATTTCCTCGAAACGGATGTTTGCTTCCGTTGCTGTTCTCACTTTGTTGTGCCTTATGGTGCTGGATCAAATGAAGTGGCAGCCATGGGTGTATTTGTACATGATCATGTTGTTTCCACTTGTGATTTCCGCGAGGACCAGCGTCATATCATTTGCCTATTGGCAACTCGTGATGAGTGGCGTTTACCTATGGAGTGGTGTTCATAAGATGAACCCCAATTTCGTCAGATTATTTATCGGGGAGGTTTCAGGAACTATTGATATACAACTTAATCCGGAGCAGGGACTTGTTATAGTTGCTGGATATGCTGTAGGGCTACTGGAAGCATTGGCAGGCGTGGGTTTGCTGTTTGATAAGACACGGCGATCAGCACTTTGCTTTGTACTCGTCATGCATCTTGCGATTATTGGCTACATAGGAATTCATGACCGCCTGCAAAACAATCTGGTACTGGTGCCTTGGAACGTGGCAATGATCATATTCAATTTCTTGTTGTTTATAGGTCAGGCGCCAGGTTTTGGAGGCGCTCTGCGTCAATTGATGAACAACGTTCGTAGTCAGTTGGCTCAGGTCGCATTACTCAGTGCTGCCTTAGTGCTTGTTTGGATCGTGCCTGCCTTTAACCTTACAGGGCACGTTGATCACTATTTGTCGTTTTCACTGTTTTCCAATAAACCATCGTTCTTCTACGTCGCTATCCGCGACGATCAGCTTGAAAAAATACCTTCTGAAATTCAAAAGCACAGCGTCCCCCTTGCAGGAATGTCTGGAGGAAAAATGATAGACATTGACTTATGGGCACGAGAAGAACTGGGCGTGCCGTTCTATCCGGAAACAAGGACATTTCAAAAGGTCTCAGATTTCTTTTGCGCGTTGGGGATTGAGGAGAGTGGCCTTGTCTTCCTGGAAATCGCAAAAGTCGGCAATGAGAAGAAGGTAACACGTTTTACCTGCGATAAGAAACCAGAGCCTGTTAGTCAGTAAGTTCCTGGTCGTGTACTACCAACTCACCACTCCCTGGCTACGAAAATTCGTTTGTTACCACACTCACATTGATATCCGTATCTGGATTAATTGCCACCAGAGTCGCCGGATAGAAGTATCCTACAATCGGCACCAATGCGTCCTTTAATTGCAGCGACAATATGCCTACACGTAAGATTTTGCCAGACAGTCGCGGAACCGGAGATCATGGCTGCAATACTTTTGGGAACCGTTAATCCCGGTTCACATGAAAAAGTTATCCCTTATTCTACTATCAGTCATTCTTTTAGCGTCCTGTCAGGAGGAAGAGTCCAATCCTGAAATCGTGTCCTTCTCACCCTCGGTAGGAAACTATGGCGACCAGGTTACGATCACTGGAAGCAACTTCGATGAATTTAATGCCGTTTCTTTCGACGGTGTTGAGGCTACAATTGTTTCTGTAAGCCCTAACCAATTGGTTGTTACTGTGCCTGTCGGAAGTAAATCCGGGAGCATCACAATATCAGAAGGCGACAAGCGCATTGAGAGCGCATCGAGCTTTACAGTCACAAGCGGCGCCTGGAAAAAGGTAGCAAAGGCTCCGTTCATCGCGGAAAAGTCATCGACTGTTGCCTTCACGATCGCGCAGTCTGCATACTTTTCAGTCAGGCACTACGAAGAGTCCGGCGACAAAAATGAGTTCTGGCAGTACAACCAGGTCTCGAATACCTGGACTGAGCGCACGCCGATTGCCGTTGACTATGCGCAATCTTTCGACTCGAAAGGTTTTGTCATTGACGGAAAAGGCTACATGATTGAGCCATCGGGCGGCGATCTTCATGAGTACAATCCTGAAACTGACAAGTGGACAGCAAAGAAGGCTCTTAATTTCTACGGGACTGAACAATCTGGAATTTTGGGTGCCTTTTCTGTGGGCGAATTCGGGTATGTGCTGCTTTCCGATCGCACCCTTTACAGGTACACCCCAGCTACCGATACATGGACAGGTGTGAATGTGCCCTCTATGCCCAAAGATGTTTACACTACGGTATCTACATCGGATAAAGTATACTTCCTCGCTTCAGGCTTAAAACTGTACGAATTTACCACTGCCACAACGCCGGCGTCAGTTGTTCAGAAGGCCAGCTCACCGGCGAGTGTGTCTGCAAATCCGGAAATCCTTCAGGGAGCAGGGCAGCAGGCGTTTATTGGCGAATCCTACAATGTGATGGAATTCTGGCAGTACAGCGCGCCAGACAACCGATGGATACAAAAAGCACCCTTTATTGGCGAGCAGGTATATTCGGGAGTCCATTTTTCTATCGGAAATAAGCTATACCTGGGATTTGGAGCAAGTGCCGTCAGCGATGTGCTTCTGCACGATGTTTACGAGTACACGCCTGAATAATCGTTCGGATTTTGGACAACCCTGCTCATAGTCCGGTCTCTTGAAGATCTGAGGATTCTGGGGCAGAGAGATGTTTTGTGATAGCTTACAGAGGCGCCCCTTGGTGGCGCCTTTGCCTTTTTTTGCAGGTGGAGCACAGTACTGCTGCGTTAAGAAAATGCTATTTTTTTACGGATGGAGGCATAAATCGGCTGGTTGTCTGCACCTTTGTCCTGCGAATAGGTCCAAAATCTTTCGAAAAACACTTTGCAAGCTGTTTGCCTTTAGATACCTTTGCAGTCCAAATTTTTGAGAGGTCTATTAATTAAATTATAAATGCCTACCATTCAGCAACTTGTGAGAAAGGGAAGGAACAAATTGACGTTCAAGTCAAAGTCTCCTGCTCTGGATTCCTGCCCTCAGCGCCGTGGCGTGTGTACCCGCGTGTACACTACGACGCCTAAAAAGCCGAACTCAGCCATGCGTAAAGTGGCCCGTGTTCGCCTTACAAACGCCAAGGAAGTGAACGCCTATATACCTGGCGAAGGTCACAATCTTCAGGAACACTCAATCGTACTGATCCGTGGTGGTCGTGTTAAAGACCTTCCAGGTGTGCGTTATCACATCATACGCGGTGCCCTTGATACGGCAGGCGTAAACGGACGTAAGCAGAGCCGCTCTAAGTACGGCGCGAAACGTCCTAAGCCAGGTGCAGCAGCGCCAGCAGCAGGAAAAGGAGCTCCAGCTAAGAAAAAATAATATTCGAGAGCGATGAGAAAGTCAAAACCTAAGAAAAGATACTTACTGCCTGATCCCAAATTTCAGGACACGTTGGTAACGAAGTTCGTTAACTACCTGATGGAAGACGGTAAGAAGAGCGTTGCATACAATATCTTCTACGATGCGGTTGCGCACGTAGAAAAGAAGACGAACGAGCCTGGTCTTGAAGTGTGGAAGCGTGCGATGAGCAACCTTACTCCTTCAGTTGAGGTAAAAAGCCGTCGTGTAGGTGGTGCTACTTTCCAGGTTCCTGTTGAAATCCGTCCTGAGCGCAAGGTTAACCTTACCATTAAGTGGATGATCGACTACGCCAGAATGCGTGGTGAGAAAACCATGATGGACAAGCTTGCTGCCGAGATCATCGCGGCATCAAAAGGCGAAGGTGCGGCAATCAAGAAAAAGGACGACACCCATCGCATGGCTGAGGCGAACAAAGCGTTCTCTCATTTCAGAATCTAATCAGGGACACATATTTCCATGGCAAGAGATCTTAAATACACGCGTAACATTGGTATTGCTGCTCACATTGACGCCGGTAAAACGACTACAACTGAGCGTATCCTTTATTATGCCGGTGTAAACCACAAAATAGGAGAAGTTCACGATGGTGCCGCTACGATGGACTGGATGGCACAGGAGCAGGAGCGTGGTATCACTATCACATCTGCTGCCACTACTGTATACTGGAAGTATCGTGAAAACGACTACCACGTAAACATTATCGATACGCCAGGTCACGTGGACTTTACCGTTGAGGTAAACCGCTCACTTCGCGTATTGGATGGTCTTGTGTTCTTGTTTTCTGCAGTTGATGGCGTTGAGCCTCAATCTGAAACCAACTGGCGTCTGGCTGACAACTACAAAGTAGCCCGGATCGGTTTCGTCAATAAGATGGACCGTGCAGGTTCAGACTTCCTCGGCGTTTGCAGACAGGTGAAAGAAAAGTTGGGAAGCAAGGCTGTTGCACTTCAGCTCCCAATCGGTGAAGAAGATAACTTCAAAGGCGTGGTTGACCTCGTAAACAACCGTGGTATTATTTGGAATGAAGAGGATAAGGGCATGACTTACAAGGTCGTCCCAATCCCTGATGATATGGTTGAGGAGGCGAAGGAATATCGCGAGAAGCTCCTTGAATCAGTAGCGGAATTCGATGAGACCCTCATGGAGAAATACTTCGAGGATCCGAACTCCATTACTGAAGCCGAAATTTTGAAGGCACTCCGTCAGGCAACGATCGCCATGGCAATCGTTCCGATGGTATGTGGTTCTTCATTTAAGAACAAGGGCGTACAAACTATGCTTGACTATGTGATGGAACTTCTTCCTTCACCGATGGACAAGGATGAGATCATTGGTACCAACCCTGATACTGAAGCCGAAGTAATTGTAAGACCTGACGAAAAAGGCCCTTTCGTTGCACTTGCTTTCAAGATCGCGACGGATCCTTTTGTTGGTCGTTTGTGCTTCGTTCGTGCATATTCAGGCGTACTTGAGTCAGGATCGTATGTGTACAACACGCGGTCTTCACAAAAAGAACGTATCTCGCGCGTGTTCCAGATGCACGCCAATAAGCAGAACCAGATTGAAAGACTCCACTGCGGTGACATTGGCGCCGTAGTAGGTTTCAAAGACATCAAGACTGGAGATACCCTTTGCGATGAAAAGAACAAGGTTGTTCTTGAGTCAATGGTGTTCCCTGAACCGGTTATCGGTTACGCTATCGAGCCTAAGAAGCAGGCTGACGTGGATAAGCTGGGTATGGCGATCGCCAAACTTGTGGAAGAAGATCCTACGTTGCGTGTGAACACTGACCAGGAAACTGGCCAGACCATCCTTCGCGGAATGGGTGAACTTCACCTTGAGATCATCATCGATCGTCTTAAGCGCGAGTTTAAAGTTGAGATTAACCAGGGTGCTCCCCAGGTGGCTTACAAAGAAGCCCTTACAAAATCTGTTGAGCACAAAGAAGTATACAAGAAGCAGACCGGTGGTCGTGGTAAATTTGCCGATATCGTGTTTGAGATCGGACCACGCGACACTTCAGATGGAAAAGAAGGTCTGGAATTTGTGAACGACATCGTAGGTGGTGTTATTCCTCGTGAATTCATCCCTGCAATTCAGAAGGGTTTCGAACAATCTATGTCGAATGGTCCTCTTGCGGGATACCAGATCGATTCAATGAAAGTTCGTTTGTTCCATGGTTCGTACCACGATGTTGACTCTGACTCATTGTCGTTCGAATTGGCTGCACGCCTTGGCTTCAAAGAAGCGGCAAGGAAATGTGCTCCCCAATTGCTCGAGCCGATCATGAGTGTTGAGGTAACTTCTCCCGATGAATTCACAGGTTCTGTAACGGGTGACCTTAACAGAAGACGCGGATTGATGAAGGGTATGGATACCAGAAGTGGTGCACAGCTTATCAAGGCAGATGTTCCACTTTCAGAATTGTTCGGCTATGTAACTGACCTGCGTACAATCACTTCTGGACGCGCTTCAGCATCATTGACGTTCTCGCATTATGCTCCTGTTCCTAAGAACCTTGCCGACAAGGTGATCGAAGAAGTAAAAGGCGCTGCCGTATCGAAGTAATTAGAAACTAATAAAGGATTTAGACGATTTCCTTAACACTGATAGTATGAACCAAAAGATTAGAATAAAACTCAAGTCTTACGATCACAACCTCGTTGACAAATCATCAGAGAAGATTGTGAGGGCTGTGAAAGCAACAGGCGCCGTAGTGAGTGGACCAATTCCTCTTCCTACTGAAAAGGAGAAATTTACTGTACTCCGTTCACCTCACGTAAACAAGAAGGCGCGCGAGCAGTTTCAACTCTGCACCTACAAGCGTCTGGTTGACATCTACTCAAACAGCGCTAAAACAGTAGACGCGTTGATGAAGCTCGAGCTTCCCAGTGGTGTTGACGTAGAAATCAAAGTGTAGTCTCCGCGAGGCAGTACTAACATTTACAAGTGCATATTGAAGTCACGGGCCCTTCCTGTGACTTTTTTTTTGCTTCTCGGTGATCGGTATAGCCAGAGAGAGCAACTCGTTACGGCTAACAGGAGCTTACTGGGCGGAAAGTGATCAGATGTTCTCTTTCGGAGGCGTGATCTGGTCCCGGAACTTTGTGTAGTCATCCATGGTATCAAGGTCCAGGGCGCCGTCTGGAAAGGGCAGAGTGGTGGAGAGCTCAGAGAATTGAGCTATGATCTTTCTTGCTCCCTCGTCATCTTTCAACATTAGCATATTGGAGAAGAACGATCTGCCGAACACCGCCGGTACACCTACAGCATTTGCGTATGAAGAGGCTACTATTTTCTTCCCTGACCTGAAGTATTCATTTACAAGTGCGTGAAGGTGTTTCGATGTAACTTTCGGTTGATCACAAACCATCATCAAAACAGCCTTAGCTTCTGCATGCTCACGGATAATGTAATGCAGAGCGGTCTTAATTGAACTGCCCATACCGCTTTGCCAATAGTGATTAACAACAATGTCAACAGGCAAATCACGGATCACCTCTCGATGTGAGGGTTCATTGGCTCCGAGAACGACAACGATGCGCGAGGTTCCTGCGCTTAACGCTGTGTGAACGGAATGACGTAGAAGTGGAACTCCTTTCACATCGAGCAGCTGCTTTGATTGACCCATTCGCGAAGATGAGCCTGCTGCCAGGAGAATAGTCACGGTGTCGGGATGGGAGATTTCTTTCAAGGAAGCAGGGCGAACGAAGATTGGAGTCGTTGAGACAAGGTACACAAATATACGCTCACAATGGGCCCGCTTTGATGATACACACTGGATGTCGACGGTTCGGCTCAGAGTTAATCTCCAATCCTTTCCGCTTCACATCAGTTGATGTACAACTGCTTAAAAACCTGGTCACTCGTTGAGTCGCGATCGTGAATTGGGCCACTGCGATATTTCAATGAGCCCCCTTCCCGATTGGCAAATTTACTTTGAATCTCTGCAATGATTGAAACGGCAATTTCATCAGCAGCTTCAGCTCCGATATCCAGTCCTACGGGAGAGTGGATTCTTTCGAAATCATCTGGATTAATTGATATTCCTTCATTGCTAAATTCCTCGAGCATCTTATCGAACCGCTTACGAGGACCAAGGATTCCAATAAAGGGGGTACCAGTACTCAGAAGTTTTTTGAGTACATCGCGATCATATTCATAGTTGTGCGACATCAATACGCATGCTGTATTGGCCGTGATCCGAAAATCACGATCGATATATGTTCGCTGGCACAACGATAACTTGTCAGCAGTTGGAAAAAAAAGAGGTGCTATATGGGCGACACATTCGTCAGTTACGGTAACGTCCCAGCCCAGCTTTTTTGCCAGGCTGCTTACAGGCCGCGCATCAAAACCACCACCGAAGATTATTAGTGATACCGAGGGCTGGATGAGTTCGAGGAAAACGCGATATTCTATCCCTTCAACAGCATAATCCCTTGCCTGTGATGTTCGTTCGTGCAACAGTAACTCCAGATCATTTACAAGCTGATCCTGGAGCCGTCGGTTGCCTATGCTACTAACTATGCCGCCGTCCTCGCGGTAGAGAAGTTTCTTTGAAATTTCGGTTTTGGGTCCGCCAAACACCGTGGCCATTGCCACCGGTGATTCTGATCCAACCAGACTTTTGTAGGTATCGACGGTATGCAGTCCATCGGTGATGTCGACCGGTTCAATGAGAACATCAATAATTCCATTGCAACCCAGGCTAATTCCAAGGTTTTGATTGGATCCCTCGCGGGTATCGTAAGTTACCGTCTGTGGTAACTTGTCAGTCATAACCTGACGGGCCTGCCTTAAAGCATCTCCTTCGAGACAACCGCCGCTGATAGATCCAACCCATCTGCCATCGTCAGTAATTAACATACGGGCGCCAGGGCTTCTATACGAGGATCCCCGTACCTGCACAACGGTCGCAATAGCTGCGCGCCTCGTTGACAAATCGAGATTCTCAAGTTCCTTCAGTATGCTTTTGAATTCCTTCATTGCAATTTTCTCATATAACTGCTGCGCTATTCATCGCAAGGCATAGGCTTCATTGCTTCACAGGCAACAAGACAACATTCACAACAAGCACATCATTTTCGCAGGGCCTTCACTTCTTCCGGTGTGACTGCCGCCCCTTTGTTGCCAAAAGAGTTTCTGACATAGTTAAGCACGTCGCTCACTTCTGTATCCGATAATGCGTCGAAGCCAGTCATCACGCCATCATACGTTTTTCCATTGACTTTTATTTCTCCGGTTAAGCCATGCAGGACCTGATCAACGGAGCGTTTCTTGTCACCCATCAGGTAATCTGATTTACTCAGCGGTGGATATACACCTTCAATTCCTTCTCCCTGCTCCATGTGGCAGGTAATGCACTGCACAGTATATACCTCCTTGCCACGCTCTATACTTGCTTTAAGGTCAAATTTTTGAACCGGCTTGAATGCTACCACTGTTGTCATCACCACAATACAACCGGCGATTATGATAAGTTTTTTCATGTATTATCTCGTAGTTCTAATTAGTATTCAAAGTACAAGTGATGCTGCGTATTTCCCAACTACTCATCAAGCGGGGCAGCCAATCATCTACTGAAAGCAAACGAAGCAACCGATTTTCGATTGCTTCATTTTGATAAGCGAAGATTATGCCTCGTTTAAAGCGAATGGCAACTTTCTGATACGTTTCCCCGTGAGGTCGAAAATGGCGTTTGTGAGAGCTGGTGCAAATGGTGGAAGAGAGGGCTCACCTACTCCGCCGGCTTTTTCTTCGTTGTCCATGACGTGCACTTCTATCTCAGGAATGTCGTTGATGCGTGGCATGCGATACGTGTTGAAGTTTTGCTGCACCGCCTTGCCGTCTTTGAACTCCGTAGCATGGAAATTGGATGCACCATAGGCCATTACGATGCTTCCTTCCACTTGCGCACGAATCACGTCCGGGTTAACATACCAGCCGCAGTCCATTACTGCCCAAACCTTATCGATTTGAATTTTTCCATCAGCCTTTCTGGAAACCTTAACAACTTCCCCAACGATAGTTGCAAAACATTCTGTCAGCGCAATACCGTATCCGTCGTTAGCCTTTCGTTGTTTCCAGTTCGACACTTCCATCAACTTGTCAAGCACGGCATGATAGCGTCCGTCCCAAAAATGTTGCTTGCGGAAGTCGATCGGGTCTTTTTTGGCAGCAATTGCCATTTCATCGAGAAAGCTCTCAAAGGCAAAGGCGTTGGTAGAAGAATATACCGAACGCCACCACATCACCGGTACCGGTGATTCAAGTGGCACATCCCCGAAGCGATAATTGGGAAGACTATTGAGATAGGTTTCGGGCAGCCCTTCCGTTGCGCTGTCGTTGTAGCTGTTTCGGTCGGCACCTGGATTCTGATGACCCATGTTCTGACCGGCGATGCGTGTTTCGAATGCAGCGATGCCACCATTTCCAGACAAAGCGCCTTTGCATTGATAAACCATACCCGGCCTGAACGGGCCCTGTGTCATATCGTCTTCTCGTGTCCAGACAACCTGAACCGGCGCCTTCACTTCTTTTGAAATTACTGCGGCTTCATGAGGATAGTCCAGGAACGCTTTTCGCCCAAAACCGCCGCCAAGGAAAGTCATATTTACAGTAACGTCTTCGGGTTTGAGTCCAAGCATTGGCGCTACATCGGCCTGAACCCAGTCCGGACCCTGGATAGGTCCCCAGATGACGCATTTCCCATCTTTGAAATCAGCTATGCAATTCAACGGCTCCATGCATGCATGTGCCTCATATGGTGTTTCGTATACAGCTTCAAGGGTGCTTGCCGACGAGGTAAGAACACGATCGACATCGCCTTTGGTCTTATAGGAGAGCAATTTTCCACTCTTGACATCTTCACGCATCTTGGCGTATAGCTGGTCCGTACTGTGGTGATCGAAGCCGGCGTCGTCCCATTCAACTTTAAGTTTTTTGCGGCCCTGCATGGCTGCCCAAAGGTTGTCGGCCACAACAGCCACGCCTTCGCGTTTGTGTGAGAAGACATTCATCTGAACCTTGAGCACATGCCTGACGCCGGGTACTGCCTTTGCTGCAGAGTCATCAAAGGATTTTACTTTGCCCAGGAAGCGAGGATTGCGCTCAACAACTGCATAGAGCATGCCAGGGAGGCGCTTGTCCAAGCCAAAGATAGCCGTACCGTTGGTTTTCAGTGGCGTATCCTGCCGCGGCATCGGCTTTCGGATGATCTTATAATCTTTCGGGTCTTTCAGCGCAACATTTGCCGGCGGTTGTAGCTTCACGGCCTCTTCCACAAGCGACCCGTAGTTTGCCTTACGGCCTGAACCACGATGAATGACATGGCCATTTTCCGCATAACATTCACTTTGAGGCACGTTCCACTTTTTAGCAGCCGCAGAGATCAGCATCTCGCGAGCTGTTGCACTTAAGTGCAGTAGCTTCTTGTAAGATCCGCGAATCGTCGAGCTTCCACCGGTTATCTGGCTGCCATAGAGAGTCTGGCTCCCCTGCGCAAATACAATATTGACGTCGTTCAGGTTTACTTCCAGTTCCTCGGCAATGATCTGGGGCACGGACTGAAATGAACCCTGGCCCATTTCCGAACGATGGTTGATGATGGTGACCTTCCCAAGAGGATCTATTGAAATCCACGCGTTAAGCTCAACATTTGCTACTGCTGCTTCACTACCTGGTTTGATGACTGAAACAACACTTCCGGTCGCTGTCTTGTAGAAACCAAGAGTAAGTGCAACGCTGCTTAACGAAGAGATTCGAATAAAATTCCTTCGTGATATTTTCGAATTCGCTGTCA
Organism: Chryseolinea sp. T2; assembly: GCF_037203685.1. Lineage (NCBI taxonomy): Bacteria > Pseudomonadati > Bacteroidota > Cytophagia > Cytophagales > Fulvivirgaceae > Chryseolinea > Chryseolinea sp. T2. Next base: position 558,441 of record NZ_JBBCAU010000003.1, on the reverse strand, counting down.
TGATTTCAGAACCTTTAACAACCTATTTTATAGATGCTTTTGACCCCATGATCGATGAAGCGGTCTTGATAGCTTTTCGAATCCTTGGATATGTGCCACACCTGCAAATGTGTCCCTGCATGGCAGTGTCGATGTCTTTGTCATTAGGGTTCGGATTCTTTTTGAGCAGCGCCGTTGCAGCCATGATTTGGCCCGACTGACAATAACCACACTGAGGAACCTGCTCCTGGATCCACGCCTGTTGCACGGGATGAGAGTTGTCCGTTGACAAACCTTCAATGGTGGTTATTTCTTTGTTTCCGACCGTTGACACGGGCAGAGAGCAGGAGCGTACCGGCACGCCGTTGAGATGCACAGTACATGCCCCGCATTGCGCGATACCGCAACCATACTTAGTGCCCGTAAGCCCAACCAGATCCCGGATGGCCCATAGTAAAGGCATGGCAGGATCAGCATCGACAGTGTAACTCTTGTTGTTGATCTTAAGATTAATAGAGGCCATAGATTCTGGAATATGTTCGAATTTAACAAATTGGCGCAACTTGCCCATCCAATAATACGGGAAGGAAAGCGCAATACTCTGGCCCCATCAGCATCACCGGACAGGAGGACGGTTGCCCGGTATAAAAGGCTAATTAATCCTGATAGAATTAATAACACTGTATATGAAACGGTTCGGAAATGTATCCCGCTCATTAGTTAATTCCTCGTCCGATGGCATCTTATTTGCAGTCGGCGTCAGCATGATCGAAATCAGAATTGACACCAGGCATCACGGACAATCTGACCACTATCTGCAAAGTCGAATAATCGAATAACACATGAGACTACTATCCCTGACGTTGCTTTTGTTTTTCGGAACAGTATATGGTGCCTGTGCACAGACAACTGTGGAAGTTAAATTGACAGGTGTGAAACCCGGTCAGGGCAACCTTCGCGTCGGGTTGTTTAACGAAGGCAATTATCTCAAGACACCTGTAGAGGGAAAGATCGCGAAGGCCACCGCTGAATCAGTTGTGATTGTATTCGAAAATGTTCCTGCCGGGACATATGCCCTGAGCGTCATTCACGATGCGAATGAGAACGGTGATTTGGATAAAACCAAGCTGGGCATCCCAAAGGAAGGTTTTGCATTTAGTAACAATGTTATGGGAAAGAAGGGACCGCCTTCCTATGACAAAGCAAAGTTTGAGGTGCGTAGCTCAACCGTAAAGCAGGAGCTAAAGATGAGATACCCCTAGATTCATTTGGTGATTTTTTGAACTTGTGATTGGGTGATTTGAAATGCAACTCCGGTCGTGGAAAAATGTTCGCGGGGTTCTTTTATTTCAATATATTGACCTGAACAAACGGGTCAATATGAAATTCGCACTCCCCTCAATTCTGATTGTGTTGCTTATAAGCATCTCGTGTAAGCAACCAGAAAAGTCAACGGGAAATATTATTACTGAAGAAGCAAAGGCACGTATAGATGCTACGCTCAAGTCGTTTATCGATACCAATCGCGTTGCTGGTATATCTGCACTCATCTTTGAAAAGGACAAGGAAGTATATTTCAATGCATTTGGCCTGGCCGACCGCGAGGCCAATGTGCCGATGGATAGAAATACAATCGTGCGGATATATTCAATGACAAAGCCTGTAACGGGTGTGGCCCTCATGCAGCTTTATGAAAAGGGGTTGTTCCAGTTGGATGATCCTCTCAGCAAGTATGCGCCAGAGTTTGCAAACGTGAAGGTATTTGCAGGCTTTGACGACAAAGGGGCAATGAAACTTGAAGCTCCTCATCGTGCCATTACAGTAAGAGACATTACACGCCACACTGCCGGCTTTCTGAATGCCGGCAATAAGGACTTGGGTGAGGTATTCCGAAAGGCTGACTTGATGAATAAGAATAATACTTTGACTCAGTTCGCAGAGAAACTCTCACAATTGCCACTGGCTTTTCATCCGGGTGAACAATGGTCGTATGGCGTCTGCGTTGATGTTCAAGCCTATCTCGTAGAGAAACTTTCCGGTAAGCCATTCGACCAATACGTTATTGAGAATGTGCTGAATCCTCTTAAGATGAATAATACGCGCTATGTGCCAACGGATATGAAGCAATTTGCTGCATTGTACAATCGCGCCGATGGGAAGCTCAATCGCGTCGCCGATTCGATCGCCATTGGATTTAATGGTCAGGAGTGGTCTTTGAAGCCAGGTGGTTTTGGACTTACATCTACCGTCGATGACTACATGCGTTTCACACAGATGCTGGTCAATGGCGGGAAGCTGGACGACGCGGTGATATTGAAAGAAGAGACTGTGAAGCTGATGGCCACAAACCAACTGTCGGATAGCGTAACTGAGAGAATGTGGTTGCCATCGAAGGGCAGGGTAGGCTTCGGTATTGACTTCGCAGTTCGCCTTGAGCCGGCTCAGGGACCCGACGAAAAAGTGGGCGCAGTGGGTGAATTCTTTTGGGACGGTGCTGCGAGCACATTATTCTGGGTTGACCCGAAGAACGATCTGACGGCAGTGCTGTTTCTTCAGATCTTTCCTTTCGATAATCCGGTTCACAAGGAATTCAAAGATGCCGTTTACGGCAAGTACGGCACCACAACTCCGTAGCGAAATCATTGCAGCCATAGTGAAAACTCGGACGCAGTTAAAACACTAACGAACGGAGGGAACTGAATCGCATTGCTGCAACTGTGTGGCTATCTGATTTACCTCGAGGAGTCCACGGTCGCGGCCCCATGTATTGTAGATGTAGGTCGCGATCTCTGCAATTTCAAGGTCTGACAAGGTCGTAGCGGGCATCGCCTGATTATACATCTTCCCATTGACGATCAATTCGCCTTTACGACCATTTCTCATAAGGCAAATCACTTCTTCGAAATGCTGGTCAACAAAGTCTGACTTGTTTAATGGCGGGTAGACCAGGCCGAGGCCGGTACCTGTTTTCTGATGGCAATTGCTGCAGTGCTGACTGTACAACTGCTCGCCCTGGTTATAATATTGCTGGAACTTCGCGGAGTTTGGATGCTCGCTACCACCCGGCTTTCCGCAGGCCCAACAGATCAATGCAAGTATAATCAATCCTCGCATTAACCTTCCTTTTCAAGTCGGCGAATGTCTGTGAGGAGGCGATTGACGTCTTCTTCCTTTGTGCCATCATACTTTCCCCTGATGCGTCGATGTTTGTCAATCAGCAGAAAAGCACCGCTATGGATGAAACCATCGGCATCTCCCTTATCTTCCATTGCCGTAGAGAAGTAACTCAACTGAGCCAGCTTATAAACTTCTTCTTTGGGTTTGCCTGTTGCAAAATGCCACTTGTTGCTCTTTACGCCAAGCCGGTCGGCGTAATCGTGAAGGAGTCCTACCGTGTCGTATTCCGGATCTATCGTATGCGATAAGAGCAGGACACCATCGTTGTTTTGAATAGAGTCGTAGACACGCATCATCTGTGTCTTCATAATAGGACATATAGTCCTGCAGGACGTAAAGAAGAAGTCAGCAACATAAATCTTATTATCGAACGTGCTGTTGGTGATGGTTGCGCTATCCTGATCCAGAAAACTGAAATCGCCAATCGTATGATAGACCGTGTCCTTGCCAACGAGTTCACGTTCGCCATAGATTGGTAAAGGCGGTTCAGCCTTTTTGACGCAGGCGGTAAATGCCAGAAGTAATATCAGGGTAGAAACAACGAAGACGCTAACCCTGCTCCATTTGATCGTTGTATTGTTAGGTGATGTCAGGATGAATGAGTTATTCAGACTGCTCTTATCGTGATGCGTTTTCATTTCCTGTTTTTCTTATAGATTTTGATTCCAAGTGTAATAAGAATAATAATAGCAAAGAGTCCAAGGAGCCCCCACAGCATGCTCAGCGCATCCTTTAAAACAATAATGAATACAATGGCAATGAGAAACAACGTGGAAACTTCATTCCAAAACCGCATTTGCTGAGAAGTGTAATTAACAATTCCCCTCTGTAGTTGCCTGAAGATCCGATGTAGTGAAAGATGATATAAATACAGAAGGAATACGAGCGTGAGCTTGATGTGCATGAAACCATACTCAAGCCATGACGGAGTGTTTATCAGCAGCGAGGCGCCCATGCACAGCGTTATAATTGCCGATGGCCATGTGATTGCAAACCAGAGGCGGGAGGCCATCATGTTGAGCTGTCTGATAAGAATTGTTTTTTCAGGTTCCTGTTTCGAATGGGCTTCGATGATATATACAAATAACCTTGGCATGTAGAACATGCCTGCGAACCAGGTCACGACGAAGATAATATGTACTGCCTTAAGATATAGCGCTGTCATATTGCGCGTTGTTAGTTAGCCTGGGAATGGCCTGATGTGTGGTGATCAGGTTGATCTTATCCCCGATCTTAATTTCATGAGTCGTGCGCGCGATCACGTTCTGACCGAAGTAAATCTTATTGTTCGCCTTACGATAGGTCGCCAGTGTTTTCAGGGGTTCGGCGCCTTTTTGTCCGGTGAGTGGATCTATAGTAGTGAGCACACACCGCGCGCATCGCTTTACACCTGTGAATGCGTTTTCGCCGATTGTAAATTCTTTCCAGGTATCCTCCTCGAAGGGTGCACCACCGCTGAATACCAGGTTTGGTCGGAATCGCGTCATTGGCAATGGGTCCCGAAGTTTTGAATTAAGGTCGGCCAGTGAGGACTCACCGATGATCATAAGCGGGTATGCATCTGCGAGACTGACGTTCTCGCCGGCAGCAGCGTATGACGGATCGATCTGTCGCGCATTTTGCTCCGGGAACGCAACCAGTCTGCAAATGATACCCAGCTTTCGGGTGAACCACGAGCTGAACGCCGGATTGACTTCGAAGGCCCAAACCCGGTCGTCCCAGATCTGTACCTCGAAGGCGCCTGATGGTTCGGATTGCACATAAGGTAAGACGATACTTTCTCCTTCCCGCGAGACAACAAATCCTTCCGCCGATTCTTGCATATGAAACAATGCCATCGACGTGTGCACACGCTGTGTCATAAACATGCCGCTCTCGTCCACGAGCATCCACCGACGGTCGTGCTCCAAACCTTTTGGTAATAGTCTGGATTGAGTCTTAGAAATCCCGCTCAGGGATTTGATTGGGTAGATGCGTATTTCACTCAGGGTGAGCATGGGACTAATTCAGGAGAATTTTGCGCTAAACTAACCAAGATATCCTTCACATTTCCATGAGGAACAGATAATGATGAGAGCCACCTGCGTCCCCCCGCATTACACAGTTTATTTCAGTACCACGGCGTCCCTATTGGAACCCAGGACACCGGAAAAGGTATTCGTCCGTAAGCAGTTACTTCTCCACCGCTGACGTCTGTGCCAGACCGTAGTCACCAGGAGATATCGCCCGCGTCAGCCGATGCAGCAACGTTCATAAAAAAGGCTATCTTTAGTGAGCCTAGCCCTCGTTATGGATACCTTTCAAATCTTTACAGAATATTTTCTTATCCGTATTCTGATCAACACGATATCGATGATCGTGCTTATTCGTGTTGTCTATTACAACATCTACGAGAAAAGGGACTACTACTTTACGTTCTTCCTGCTCAACTTCATAATCTTCCTGCTTGCTTACATGCTTGAGAAAACAAAGGCATTCAACTCAATGGGTAGTGCCTTTGGCTTGCTGGCTGCATTTTCCTTGCTCCGGTTCCGAACCGAAACGATCACAACAAAGGACATGACGTACCTTTTCATCATCATGACCATCGGTCTGATCAATTCGATTATGAAGGGATCTTATATGGAGATCATCGCGCTTAATCTGCTGATAATTGTTGTTGTTTTTGTGATTGATGGGAATCGTATCATCAAGAATGAAAAGACGAAGCTGGTCGAGTACAACAGTCTCGACAATATGCAGCCGGAAAACCATCATCTGCTGATTGCAGACCTAAAGCAGAAAACAGGGTTGGACATCAAGAAGATTCTGATAGAAGAGATCGATTTTACGAAGGCAAGATTAATGATCAGGGTTTACTTCTATTAGCCTCCTCTAACCAGTAGGGCATCTATTGAATATAGCCTTCGATCAAGTACATCCGTCCCTTGTAAAGGCCATTGACAACTTGGGTATGGTGATATAAGAAGGCGGACAGACACCTTCAAAAACTGAAATTATCCGTCCGCCGCACCAATGTTTTTTAATGGATATTCAATACAGTTTAAGAGTACAGCTTTTCGTAGTATTCATTTGCCATTCGATTTGAATCGAACATTGGCACTACGTCACGCATACCCTGCTTCACAATGTTCAGCCAGGCTTCAGGCTTCTTATAGTAAACAGGTATTATTTCATTTTCGAGAACGCTGATAAGATTCTTTGCTTCGATCTTGTCTTTTGCCTCGGGACTAAGTGAATCGTCTGCGGTTCTGATGAGGAAGGAGTTCTTGCCGTGTTGAGAGAACTCGGGTATCCATCCATCAGGGATCGACAGGTTCACGGATCCGTTCATCGCTGCAGTCATCCCAGAAGTACCGGATGCCTCATGGTACAATTTGGGATTGTTCAGCCATACGTCTGATCCCTTTTTAAGGTGACCAGATAGCCATAGTTCATAACCGGTTACTACAGTGCAGTTAGGCAGTTCTTTGGTCTTCCAGTAAATCTCGTTGAAGATATTGATAGCGTTGTAATCTTCGGGATATGGCTTACCTGCCCAGATAATTTGAATCGGGAAATCTTTGCTCAGGGCCAGGCGAAGGAAGTTATTGAAGTCCGATAGTAAAAGATTGGCTCTCTTATAACCTGCGAAGCGACGCGCCCATACAATGGTCAGCACATTCTCATCGAACAGTTTGCCCGTTTGATTGGCCACTACACGGAACAATTTCTTCTTTAATTCTTTCTTTCGTCTGGCCAGTGCTTCATTGTCGTTATTGGCAAGGGCTGCTTCCATCTCGTCATCTTTCCAATAGGTCTTGTTCTGCGCGTTAGTGATGGCCTTGATCTCGCAAATTCCCTTGTAACCACCCCACATCTTACGGGAAACTTCACCGTGCAACTGGGACACGGCGTTGGCAACGCGCGACAGTCTCAGGGCAGTAAGTGTATGATTCAATACTCCATTCTCCGGCGCAACGTAATCCTCAACCTGCTTAACAGTGAGACCGTTGAAGAAGCTCATACTATTGAGAAGTGGAATGCTGTGTTCCTCATTACCGGCCTTCTCAGGAGTATGTGTTGTGAACGCAACGCGTTTTTTCACCTCGTCAACGCTTTTGTACTTATCTAAAAGATAAAAACACATGGGCAGCGCGTGACCTTCATTCATGTGATAGATCTCAGTCTGACGACCGAGAACATCGAGAAGTTTGGCGCCACCAATTCCAAGCAGTATCGACTGGGCTATGCGCGTAGTTTCGTTTGGATCGTAGAGGCGGTGGCTTATGGTTTGAGCCAGATAGTCGTTCTCAGGAATATCGGTACTCAAAAGAAACAGCGGAGCAGAGTTAAAAACTCCTGGTTTTAGCAGGTAGGCTTTGACAAACACCTTTGCACCGTGAATAGTAATTGGATATACTATGTTAGTGTCAGTCAGAAACGAATAGTCTTTGTCTCTGAAGCTTACTTTCAAGGTTTGGTCCTGATTTCGTTCCTGGTCATAATATCCCTTTTTCCAAAGGATGCCGATTCCGATTAGGTTCTGCTTCAGTTCATAAGCACTGCGGAGGTGAGACCCGGCCAGGAAACCGAGGCCACCGCTATATATTTTCAGAGGCTGGTCAACAGCAAATTCCATTGAGAAATAGGCGACCGGCTTGCTATACTTCTTATCAAATTCGTAGGGAAAGATCTCGTTAAGGTTTACCATGGTGTTATATGGGTCTATTTTCCAAACCTAAGGAAAACCCTGAGAATTGAAGGTGTCTGTTTCTGGCAGAATCTTACAAGAGCAATTTCAAACGATTGAAAAAAAGTCCAATGTAAACTAAGTGTTATGAAATCTGTGGACGGGAAATTTTTGCTGGGCTGGCCAAAGAGACGTTCGGGGTTTTCGAGATAATACATGGAAACTGTCTGAATGGTCGATGATATCGACCAGGGAATGCGGATCTGAGCGTATACCGTCCCCGTTGTTCCGGCTCTTACCGGCCGTGCTCAAGATGATGAAGTGCCATCAGCAAGGATTCTATGCTTCTATGCCTTTCGCCACCATCGATCGTCCATTCAAGCCCGGCACTGTGCCGTGGGGAAAGGGAAATGGTCAAATCCGCGTCACCGGTCTGGACCAGGTATCCTGATCGTTCCAGGGCGTTTCGGGTCCAAAGCGCAGCGGGATGATCGCCTGGTACAGCCACCGTCATCTTGCGGCTGGTACTATGGAGAACTTTACCCGTCAGCAGATCAAAGCCCTTAAGCCGGAAGATATCATCAAAGGCACCCTGCAATACCAGGTCTTCAGGTGCACCAACTAAGATACCCTTTGGACCTCCGGCGAGCCATACTTCATCCGCCGTCTGAAGCGCAAGATCAAGTTCGTGGGTTGCCATCAGTACAGCTTTACCCTCATGAGCCAGCTGGCGAAGCAGTAAAGTTATCTCCAGTCGGTTATTTAGATCCAGGTGGGCGGTTGGTTCATCCAGCAGTATGATATTGGTTTCCTGTGCCAGCACCCTTGCGATTTGTGCCAGCTGAATTTGTCCATCGCTCAATTCATGAAGGCGCCGATCCGCCAGCGATTGAAGATGAAGCCTGGCAATCGCTGATTCGATTGCATCCGAATCGGTCTTGCCAAGCTTTAGATTCCATGACAAATAGGGATAGCGACCGAAGGTGACGAGTTGCCGTACCGTCATGTAACCTGCGGCAATCCGGTCGGTCAGCACTACCGCGGGATGGCGGCCCTGGTCTTTATTGCTGACAGCGCCGCCAAGCGGTTTTTGCAAACCAGCAAGTGTTCGAATTAGGGTGGACTTTCCAATCCCATTCGGCCCCATAAAGCAAGTAAATTTCCCGGAACTCAATCCGAGATTCAAGCCATCAAACACAGGCTTTTCATTATAGCCTACGGATAGATTTGCTGTATTTAGTAACTGGGCACCTTTCATTATATGTGAATGACCTCTGTAGTGCGAATGACCATGGACGACGCAATCATAACGATACCTGCCGAGCTCTCATAATAATGGAAATTACTGCCGGCGCGCCCACCAGGGCGGTAATGGCATTGATAGGAAGAACATATGATGTACCTGGCAATTGAGAAGCCACATCACACAGAAGCAGCAGGATCGCTCCGTTGACAACCACAACAGGTATAAGCACCAGATGGTCGTGAGTTCTAAAGATGATTCTGCTGAAATGAGGCACAGCGAGACCTACAAAAGCAATGGGCCCGCAAAACGCTGTCACTGCTCCGGTCAGGATGCAGGCGGCAAGGATCATCACCATCCGCGCCGATTGGGGATCGATACCCAGACTTGTCGCGTAGTTCTCCCCAAGGAGCCAGGCGTTCATTGATTTAGAAGCAAAAACGAGCGTGCCAGCAGCGGCTAAAAGGACCAATCCAAGGACAGCAATTTCAGGATAACTAAGACCCCCCAGGCTCCCAAAAGTCCAGATCAGGTACACTTGCTGATCGTCCGCGTTGCTGATATACTGGAGCACACTAACCAGTGAGGTGACGGTCGCGCCAATCATCAGGCCGACGATCAACAGTGAGTTGTTGTCCCTCAGCTGTCTTGAAATGGCAAAAACAACCAAAAGGATGGCCGTTGCGCCGACAGAGGCGGCACCAGCTGTAGTCCACGGACCTGCTGCGATACTGGGAAGCCACGCTGCCTGCCCCATGATAATCAACGAGACCGCGAGGCTTGATCCTGAACTTATGCCTAGCACGTCGGGTCCGGCAAGGGCGTTTCTGAAGAGAGTTTGCATGGCCAGTCCGGCCAGTGAAAGACTTGCTCCGGCAAGGATACAGGTTAGCGCCTTGGTCATTCGGAACTGCCAGATGATATCTGACCAGATCTGATTTTCAGGTTTTTTTCCCAGCAAAATTCCGGCAAGATCGGGGAGGGGAATATGAACGCTGCCCAAATAAAGATTCAGCACAAAGCTGGAAATCAGTATAAAAGGGAGGAAAAACCACGGTTTATTGCCAGACTGTTTCATCGATGGTAGGCCTTCGGCAATGATACGCCATTTTCGAATATTGTGCGGAAATGACCGATAAGGCGCACACGCCTCCAAAATTTTTGAGGTCGCATTTGCTAACTAGGCTTTAGTTCCTATCTTTGCAGTCCTTTTTGAAAGATGTGTTCAAAAAGTCCTGAAAAACAGCATAAACGGTCATAGACATGCCTGGAATTATAGGAAAGAAAATAGGAATGACCAGCATCTACGGAGCAGAGGGCGTAAGCATCGCCTGCACCGTAATCGAAGCTGGTCCTTGCGTAGTAACGCAAGTAAAGAATGAGGAAAAGGACGGCTATTCAGCTGTTCAGCTCGCTTTCGGCGAGAAAAAGGAGAAGAATACCTCCAAGGCGGCTATTGGCCATTTCAAAAAAGCAAACACTACTCCTAAGCGTGCAGTTGTTGAATTCCGTGATTACGGAAAAGAGTTTGAAACACTCGCAGAGCTTGGCAAAGAAGTCCGTATCCAGGACGTGTTCGTTGAAGGCGATTTCATTGATGCTGTTGGGACTTCCAAAGGTAAAGGCTTCCAGGGCGTAGTTAAGCGTCACAACTTTGCCGGTGTTGGTGGTCAGACTCACGGTCAGCACAACAGACTCCGCGCTCCCGGCTCTATGGGTAACGCGTCATTCGCATCACGGGTACCTAAAGGCAAGCGTCTTGCTGGTCGTATGGGGCACGCCCGTGTTAAGCTTACCAACCTTCAGATTGTTAAGATCATGCCTGAACAAAACCTCATCATCCTGAGTGGTTCTGTTCCAGGTGCCAAGAATTCAACTGTAATCCTTCAGAAATAATGGAAGTAGCAGTATTAAAATCGAGTGGAGAACAGACCTCGAAAAAGGTTAGTCTGTCCGATGCGATCTTTGGTATTGAGCCAAATGACCACGCTATATACCTGGATGTGAAGAGCTATCTGGCCAACCAGCGCCAGGGCACACACAAGTCCAAGCAACGTAACGAAATCTCCGGTTCCAGCAAGAAGCTGAAGAAGCAAAAAGGAACTGGTGGTGCTCGTGCGGGTAACATCAAGAACCCTCAGTTCAAAGGTGGTGGACGGATTTTCGGTCCTCAGCCCCGTGACTATTCGTTCAAGCTGAACAAGAAAGTAAAAGACCTGGCTCGTAAGTCGGCTCTTACATATAAGGCAAAAGACAATTCTATTGCTATCCTCGAAGACTTCAGCTTCGACGCTCCGAAGACTAAAAATTACCTGGCACTGTTGAAGGCACTTTCAGCAACTGATAAGAAGACTCTTCTTGTCCTTTCTGAAGCCAACAAGAATGTTGTGTTGTCAGGAAGAAACGTACAGCACGCCAAGATTACAACGGCCGAGCAGATCAGCACTTATGATGTGATGAATGCAGATCGCGTGATCTTCGTGGAAAGTTCTATCAGCAAAGTTGAAAACTTATTAAACAAAGCGTGATGAGCATCCTGAGAAAGCCATTGGTGACTGAGAAGGTTTCCGCCTTGAACGAAAAGGGCAAGTACGGATTTATCGTGGACTCTGACGCCAACAAAGTTGAGATTAAGAAGGCCGTTGAAAAACAATACGGCGTGAACGTTGAGAAGGTGAATACGATGGTTGTAATGGGTAAGAAGAAGACCCGTTACACAAAGGCCGGAGTGCTGGCGGGTCGCAAGCCCAGCTACAAGAAGGCAATCGTAACACTGGCAGAAGGTGAAGTAATTGATTTTTATAGCAACGTATAATTGACAGGCGATGGCGCTAAAGAAATTAAAACCGATTACTGCGGGTACCAGACACAGACTCGCTACGTCATTCGACGACATCACTACGTCTACGCCTGAGAAGTCGCTGATCGTGACTACCATCAAGAAGACTGGTGGTCGTAACAGCAATGGACGCATGACAATGCGTTACATCGGCGGTGGTCATAAGCAGAAACTCAGATTGATCGACTTCAAACGCGACAAGACTGGAGTACCTGCAACTGTAAAGACTATTGAATATGATCCTACACGTTCGGCACGTATCGCGTTGCTGTACTACGTGGATGGTTCGAAAAGCTATATCATCGCTCCCGAAGGGTTGAAGGTTGGCCAGGAGGTTATCTCCGGCGCCGATGTAGCACCTGAAGTGGGCAATGCACTTCCGCTGGCAAAGATTCCTCTTGGTACAATCGTACACAACGTGGAAATGAAGCCAGGCAAAGGTGGTGCAATAGCGCGCAGTGCCGGATGTTTTGTTCAGTTGCTTGCCCGTGAGAACGGACTGGCTACTTTGAAGATGCCTTCAGGCGAGATGCGCAACGTAATGGAAGTTTGCATGGCTACGGTTGGTGCGACTTCTAACGCGGATCACATGAATGAAAGTGTAGGCAAGGCAGGTCGCAGCCGTTGGAGAGGTGTTCGTCCTCGCACGCGTGCTGTTGCTATGAACCCTGTTGATCACCCGATGGGTGGTGGTGAAGGTCGCGCATCTGGTGGACACCCTAGGTCACGCAAGGGTCTGTACGCTAAGGGTAAGAAGACCCGTCACCCTAAGAAATATTCTGATCGCCTAATCATTGCTAAGAGGAAAAAATAATGGGACGCTCAATTAAAAAAGGTCCGTATTGTGACCAACGCGTAGTTAAGAAGGTTGAGGCAACTGAGAAATCTGGAAAGAAATCAGTTATCAAGACCTGGTCACGCCGCTCGACGATTATACCTGAAATGATAGGTCATACATTCGCCGTGCACAATGGAAACAAGTTTATCCCGGTCTATGTAACAGAAAACATGGTCGGTCATAAGCTGGGTGAATTCGCCCCAACCAGAACGTTCCGCGGACACTCAGGAAATAAGAAAGATAACGCTAAGTAAGCATGGAAACTGTAGCGAAAAAGGAAAAGAAGTCGGTGTTGAAGCGCGCTAAGCGCGACGCCCGCAAAGAGGCGGCTAAGAATGGCCCCTCAGTAGCGAAGTTGAAGAACGTGCCTACGTCACCTCGCAAGATGCGTTTGGTAGCTGATCTTATTCGCGGCGAGCGTGTCAACAAGGCTCTCAATATTCTGAAATACGAACCAAAAGTTGGTGCGCCAAAATTGGAGAAATTGCTCTTGTCAGCAATCTCCAGCTGGGCAGCTAAGAATACTGATGTAAAGCTTGAAGATGCTGATCTCTTTGTAAAAGAGATCTTCGTCGATGGCGGCAGAATTCTGAAGCGTTTGAGACCCGCTCCACAGGGACGTGCGCACCGGGTGCGCAAGCGCTCTAACCACGTTACATTGATCGTGGATAGCCTTAAGAAGCAAGGCAGCGCCGAAACAACAACGACCGAAAACACCAAGGCATAATGGGACAAAAGATTAATCCTGTAGGTTTTAGATTGGGCATCGTACGCGGCTGGGATTCCAACTGGTACGGTGGAAAAACCTTCTCAGATAAGCTGGTAGAAGACCAGAAGATCAGAAAATACGTGGAGGCACGTATTCCCAAGGGTGGTATCGCTAAGGTGGTTATCGAAAGAACTCTTAAGCGCATAACGCTCACTATTCACACTGCACGTCCTGGTGTTGTTATCGGAAAAGGCGGTAACGAGGTTGATAAGATCAAGGAAGAGTTGAAGAAACTCACCAGCAAAGATGTTCAAATCAACATCTTTGAAATTAAGAGACCTGAACTTGATGCTAAGCTTGTAGGTGAATCCATCGCTCAGCAAATCGAGGCTCGTATCTCTTACAAGCGCGCTATGAAGCAGGCAATTGCTTCTGCGATGCGTGTAGGTGCAGAAGGAATCAAGATTAAATGTTCTGGCCGTTTGGCGGGTGCTGATATGGCGAGAACGGAACAGTATAAGGAAGGGCGTATTCCACTGCATACACTGCGCGGTGATATCGATTACGCCATTTCTGAATCGCAGACTGTATACGGTAAGATCGGCATCAAGGTGTGGATCTTCAAGGGTGAGATTTACGGCAAGCGCGACTTGTCGCCTAACGTAGGTGCAGCAAGCAATACCCAGGGCGGTGGACAGGGCCAGCAGCGCGGTGGTTCTGATCGTGGAGATCGTCGTGGTGGTGACCGTCGCAGAAATGAAGGTGGTGGTGACCGTCGTGGTGGCGACCGCGGAGGCGATCGTCGTGGTGGTGGTGGAGGTGGTGACCGTCGTGGCGGTGATAACCGTGGTCCAAGAAGGTAATTTTAAATGAATGTGAAACCTGTTGAGTGAGAGTCAGATCAACAAATCAACAGATCAACAAATAGATTAATATGCTACAGCCGAAGCGAACGAAATTCAGAAAGATGCAAAAGGGCCGTGTAAAGGGAATGGCCACTCGTGGGCATACCATTGCATTTGGATCCTTTGGATTGAAGGCTCTTGAAGGTGGCTGGATCACAGCACGCCAGCTTGAAGCAGCACGTATTGCGGTTACTCGCGCAATGAAGCGCGAAGGTCAGGTTTGGATCCGCATCTTCCCTGATAAGCCTGTAACACGCAAGCCTGCAGAGGTTCGTATGGGTAAAGGTAAAGGTGCTCCGGAATACTGGGTAGCCGTTATCAAGCCAGGAACTATCCTTTTCGAAGCTGGAGGCGTTAACATTGCTACTGCGAAAGAAGCGATGAAACTCGCCGAAGGTAAGCTTCCGATGAAGACGAAGTTCACGATCAAACGCGACTACGTAGAAAAATAAAGCACCATCCGGTGATTGGTTCGGACTGAAGGAGTCGATCAACTGGATACTAAGAACGACCAGATGAAAGGTATGAAAAACTCGGATATCAAAGCATTGAGCCTTGCGGAACTTAACGACAAGGTAAATGTTGAAAAGGAAGCCCTCCGTAAGATGCAGTTTGCTCACCAGGTAACTGCTATCGAGAACCCGATGAAACTTCGCGAGAGCCGCAAGTTGATCGCGCGCCTGAAAACTGAACAGAGAGCTAAAGAATTGCAAAAATAAGTCCCATGGAAAGGAACGATCGTAAAGAAAGGGTTGGCAAAGTGCTAAGCAACAAAATGCAGAAGACCATCACTGTTGCCGTTGACCGTAAGGTTAAACATCCTATCTATGGTAAGTTTGTGAATAAGACCACTAAGTTCAAGGCGCATGATGAAACCAACTCAGCCGGTATCGGTGACCTGGTTCGTATCATGGAAACACGTCCTTTGAGCAAGGACAAGCGTTGGAGATTAGTTGAAATAGTTGAAAAAGCTAAGTAATCATGATAACCACAGAATCAAGACTGACCGTCGCCGATAACAGCGGAGCCAAAGAAGTGCTCTGTATGCACGTGCTTGGTGGAACCAAAAGACGCTATGCTTCAGTTGGAGACAAGATCGTCGTGACTGTTAAGTCTGCCATGCCTAGCAGCCAGGTTAAGAAAGGAACCGTATCGAAGGCTGTGGTGGTGCGCACGACCAAGGAAGTAAGAAGAAAGGACGGATCTTATATCCGTTTTGAGGATAATGCTGCTGTATTGTTGAACGCTCAGGACGAGCCACGCGGAACCCGTATTTTCGGTCCCGTTGCCCGCGAGCTCAGAGAGAAGCAGTTCATGAAGATTGTTTCATTGGCACCAGAAGTTATTTAAGCCATGGAAAAGAAAGCAACCAAGAAGTTGAAGCTGCATATCAAGAAGGGCGATACTGTACAGGTGATTGCCGGCGACGATAAGAGCACAAAGGAAAGAGTAAGAACGGGCAAAGTGCTCGAAATCTTCCCTGAGAAGAACCGTGCCATTGTTGAGGGTATCAACATGATCACCAAGCACACTAAGCCGTCTGCAGGTAAGCCTGAAGGTGGTATCAAGAAGATCGAGGGCCCAGTGCACATCAGCAACCTGATGGTGGTGGATCCCGCTTCTGGCAAACCGACTCGCGTTGGACGCAAGGTGAACAGCAAAGGCAAGCTTCAGAGATTTTCAAAGAAAACCGGAGAATTTATCAAATAATGGCAACTCCAAGATTAAAGGAAAAGTACGTTGGTGAGATCGTTCCTGCCCTGAAGCAGAAGTTCTCATACAAGTCAATCATGCAGGTTCCCAAGATCGAGAAGATCTGTATCAACAAGGGTATGGGCGTGGCCGTTTCTGACAAGAAGCTCATCGATGTAGCTTTGGAGGAGATCACTACGATCTCTGGACAAAAAGCTGTATCGACAAAGTCAAAGAAGGCTATCTCGAACTTCAAACTTCGTGAGAATCAACCTATTGGTGTTCGCGTGACTCTTCGCGGCGACAAAATGTATGAATTCATGGACAGACTCATGAACATTGCATTACCTCGCGTTCGTGACTTCCGTGGCGTGTCATCTAAAGGTTTCGACGGCCGTGGTAACTATACCCTGGGCGTAAAAGAACAGATCATTTTCCCTGAGATTTCGATCGATAAGGTTACGAAGATCAGCGGTATGGATATTACTTTTGTAACAACGGCTCAGACGGATGAGGAAAGCTTCGAGCTTTTGAAAGCATTCGGAATGCCTTTCCAAAACAAGAATAACAACTAAGCAATGGCTAAATTATCAGTAATAGCTAGGCAGACTAAGCGCGAGAAACTGGTTGCAAACAACGCGGCTAAGCGTAAAGCCCTTAAGGAAGCTGGCGACTATGCGGCACTTGACAAACTGCCTCGCAACGCATCTCCTGTAAGATTGAAGAACCGTTGCAAGCTGACGGGTCGCCCCAAAGGATATATGGGTAAATTTGGAGTTTGCCGTAACGTATTTCGTGAGATGGCGTCAGCCGGAAAGATACCAGGGGTGACGAAGTCAAGCTGGTAATTTAACATACATATTGGTTGCTGAGTGTCAAGGTCAAACCCCGCATTTTGCGAGGGGCGAAACCAGATAACAGTTTGGATAATTGAAATTGTTCGATATCTTTGCAGCCCGGTTTTTAAACGCGGGCTTATTTATTATATAAGAATAAGGATAATAAAGCGATGACTGATCCTATTGCAGACTATTTAACCCGGTTGCGGAATGCCATAAAGGCGAACCACAGAGTGGTAGAAATCCCCGCATCCAACCTCAAGAAGGAGATAACAAAGGTGCTCTTCGATAAAGGGTTCATCCTGAATTACAAATTTGAGGATGGCGTAAACTACCAGGGCGTTATCAAGATCGCGCTCAAGTACAATCCCGAGACGAAGGAATCAGCGATCACATCGCTGGAAAGAATCAGTACACCTGGTTTGCGTAAGTATACAGGAACTGACACGATGCCGCGCGTTATGAACGGCCTCGGTGTTGCAATCCTGTCGACTTCGAAGGGTGTTATCACTGACAAGGAAGCCCGTTCAATGAACGTGGGTGGAGAAGTATTGTGCTACGTATATTAATTCAGGAGCCATGTCACGTATAGGTAAACAACCCATCACATTGCCCAAGGGCGTAACATTCAGCTTTTCTAAAGAGAAGAGCTCTGTTTCTGTAAAGGGTCCTAAAGGCGAACTGCATCAGCAGATCGATCCTGAGTTTGTTATCAAACATGAGGATGTTACAGTGACCGTTGAGCGTCCTTCAGACCAGAAGCATCACAAGTCAATGCATGGTTTGTACCGCGCTTTGATAGCTAACATGGTTGAAGGTGTATCTAAAGGATACCGCCACCAGTTGGAACTTGTAGGTGTTGGTTATAAGGCATCTGCTCAGTCAAATGTTCTCGAACTTAGCTTAGGTTATTCACACAACGTTTTTCTTGCAATCCCCTCTGAAATTAAAGTTCAGGCGATGCAGGAGAAAGGTCAGAACCCTACCATCATTCTTGAGGGAATTGACAAGCAATTGATCGGTCAGGTAGCAGCGAAATTGAAGTCGCTCCGTAAGGTTGAGCCTTACAAGGGCAAGGGTATTCGCTTCACTGGTGAGTATGTACGCAGAAAAGCTGGTAAGGCTGCTGCTAAGTAAGAATAACGGATAAAGGAAATAGACGCGAAAGCGGAATACATCATAGAATAAAGCATTGATCTATGGCAGGTAAGAACATCGAAAGAAGAGAGCGGATTAAGAAAGGTGTCCGTAAGAAAATAAGCGGTACCACGGATCGTCCGCGCTTGTCGGTTTTCCGTTCGAATACGGGCCTCTATGTACAGGTAATCGACGACCTTAAAGGCACAACAATCGCTTCAGCTTCAACTGCAGAGTTGGGCCTGAAGAAGCTTAACCAGGAAACATCTAAGAACGTCGGTAAGAAGATTGCCGAAAAGGCAAAGGCATCAGGCGTTGAGACTATTGTCTTCGATCGCAACGGATACCTGTATCATGGAAATATCAAAGCCCTGGCTGAAGGTGCCCGGGAAGGTGGACTAAAATTCTAAGAAACTGAAAGTATGTCAGTAAGCACTATCAGCACAGTAAAAGCAAGTGAGATCGATCTGAAAGAGCGCGTAGTAGCCATCGAGCGTGTTGCTAAGGTGGTGAAAGGTGGTCGTCGTTTCAGCTTCGCTGCGATCGTGGTCGTAGGAGACGGTAACGGCGTTGTTGGGTACGGTCTTGGAAAGGCTAATGAAGTAACCGACGCTATAACCAAAGGTATCGACGATGCTAAGAAGCACCTTGTAAAGGTTCCTATCATTAAAGGTACTGTTCCTCACGAGTCGATTGGAAAATTCGGTGGTGGACTGGTATTGCTTAAGCCTGCTTCGCCTGGTACAGGTGTTATCGCAGGTGGTGCAATGCGCGCAGTGCTGGAGAGCGCCGGCGTACACAACGTGTTGGCGAAGTCGAAAGGATCTTCTAACCCGCACAACGTGGTTAAGGCAACTTTCAAGGCTTTGACTGGAATGCGCGATGCATTTACCATCGCTAAGAACCGCGGCGTATCATTGTCTAAAGTATTTAACGGCTAAGGCTCATGGGTAAGGTACAGATCACACAAACGAGAAGCACCATCAAGAGACCTGAAACGCAGATCCGTACGATCAAGGCGTTGGGACTTGGTAAGCTCAATAGAACCGTTGAAGTGGAGCTCACGCCCCAGATCGCCGGTATGATTGCAAAAGTGAATCATTTGATTTCCGTAAAAGAGATATAAGATGAAACTCCACACACTTAAACCTGCGGAAGGTTCTGTAAAAACGAACAAGCGCCTTGGCCGTGGTCAGGGTTCTGGCGGAAGCACAGCTGGTCGTGGTCACAAGGGTGCGCAGTCGCGCTCTGGTAACTCTGCAAAGGCTGGCTTCGAAGGTGGTCAGATGCCATTGCAGCGTCGTGTTCCCAAGTTCGGTTTCAAGAACAACAATAAGGTATATTTCAAGGCAGTTAACCTTGACGTGCTCGAAAGCCTGGCTGAAAAGACTAAGGGCGGTGCACTCAGCATCCAGGTGCTCGTGGACAACGGTATCGTTGGAAAGAATGACAAGGTAAAGGTACTTGGCAGAGGCGAACTGAAGTCAAAGGTTTCTGTTGAAGCGCATGCCTTCTCGGCATCAGCAACACAGGCGATTGAAAAATCAGGGGGCACAGCCACAACCGTGAAATAATGAAACGATTCTTTCAGACCATAAGGAATATCTTTTCGATCGAAGACCTCCGGGTAAGGATCCTGAACACCATTGGTTTTCTGGTGATCTTCCGCCTTGGGTCATATGTGGTGCTTCCAGGTATTAATCCTAATCTCCTGGATCCTTCCCGTAACTCGACTGGTATTCTCGGATATCTGAACAACTTCCTCGGAGGTGCATTCAACAATGCTTCAATATTTGCATTGGGTATCATGCCGTATATCTCGGCATCGATCATCGTGCAGCTCCTTTCCTTTGCAGTGCCGTACTTCCAGAAATTACAGAAGGAGGGCGACTCTGGCAGAAAGAGACTTAATCAGTACACTCGTGTACTTACAATTTTCATAACGATCTTCCAGGGATACAGCTACCTCAAAGGTGCTGTTGATCCTGCAGTGATCGCGAACCCTAGCCCGTTCTTTTACATCACCAGCGTATTCATTCTGATCGCCGGCACGATGTTCTGTATGTGGCTTGGCGAGCGTATCACTGATAAAGGCATCGGTAACGGTATCTCTATGCTGATCATGATTGGTATCGTGTCGCGTCTTCCGCTGGCTCTGCTATCGGAGATTGATGCCAAGTTCCCGGGCAACGCAATCTTCTTCATCGTTGAATTGTTTGTTCTGTTCGGAATCGTGGTTGCTGTAATTGCACTCACACAGGCTACGCGTCGTATTCCAATTCAGTATGCCAAGCAGGTTATTGGTAACAAACTTTATGGCGGAAAGCGCGACTTCATTCCTTTGAAGTTGAACTCTGCCGGTGTAATGCCAATCATCTTTGCCCAGGCATTGATGTTCTTCCCGACACTGATTTCGGGTATGTTCAGAGACAGTGATGTTGGTGCCTATATCAGCTCAACGTTCTCTGATCCTTACTCATGGCAGTACAGTCTGTTGTTTGCTTCAATGATTTTGATCTTCACGTTCTTCTACACGGCGATCACGATCAACTCAAACGACATTGCTGATAACCTGAAGAGAAACGGTGGATTTGTTCCTGGTGTGAAGCCAGGCAAGCAGACCGCTGAGTTTATAGATACAGTTCTTTCAAGAATTACTTTGCCTGGTGCATTGTTCCTGGCCGCTATAGCGATACTTCCTGCATTTGCAGTGAAGGCAGGTGTGGGCCAAAACTTCGCACAGTTTTTCGGTGGTACGTCTCTGTTGATCCTCGTTGGTGTGGTACTCGATACCCTGCAACAGATTGAGAGCTATCTGCTGATGAGACACTATGAAGGAATGATGAAGTCTGGCAGAGTAAAAGGACGTTCTCAATTTGCTGCAGCCTGATGCTGAATGGTGCACTTAAAGACTGAGGAGGAGATTCAGATCATTAAAGAGGGAGCCCAGATTTTGGGTAAAGCTCACGGGGAGATTGCCAGGTTAGTAAAGCCTGGTGTCAAGACGAAGGATCTGGACAAACTTGCAGAGGAGTACATCAGAGATAATGGAGCGATACCGTCGTTCAAGAACTATAATGGTTTTCCGGCGGCACTTTGTATCTCGGTTAACGAGGTGGTGGTTCACGGTTTCCCTGGTGATTATGTACTTAAGGATACCGACATCATTTCAGTTGATTGTGGTGTGTACTACAAGGGATTTCATAGTGACTCGGCCTACACTTACCCGTTAGAGAAGGTGGATGCTGAGACCCTCCAGTTGCTGAGCCGGACGTATGATTCGCTATATCTGGGCATTGCCCAGGCGAAAGCGGGAAACCGGATCGGCGATGTAAGTCATGCGATTCAGAGTTACGTCGAAGACTTTGGTTACGGCGTAGTTCGCGAGTTGGTGGGACACGGTGTGGGAAAGAAGCTTCATGAAGAGCCCGAGGTTCCGAACTACGGTAAACGCGGGAAGGGAGTGAAGATCGTCGCGGGGATGGTGTTCGCGATTGAACCGATGATCAACCGCGGGACCAGAAATGTGGTCCAGGAGCGTGACGGATGGACGATCAGAACATCAGATAGAAAGCCGTCGGCCCATTTTGAGCATACGGTGGCTGTAAAGGAAGAGGTGACGGAGATATTGACGACGCATAAGTATATAGAAGAAAATTATCCATATAAGTGGCGAAGCAAAAGTCAATAGAACAGGACGGTACGATCTCGGAAGCATTGTCGAACGCCATGTTCCGCGTTCAGCTTGAAAACGGGCACGAAGTTCTGGCTCACATTTCCGGAAAGATGAGGATGCACTACATCCGAATCCTGCCGGGCGACAGAGTGAGACTTGAAATGTCTCCATACGATTTGACAAAAGGTCGGATTGTATTCAGGTACAAGTAAGAGGAATAACAAAGCTGGGTTGATACGAAAGTGGTCAGCCTCGCAGAAATGATAAGGCGATTGCATTGACCCTAACAAGTTGGTGCAGATAACACTTAAAACGATGAAAGTTAAAGCATCCATCAAAAAGCGCAGTGCCGATTGCAAGATCATTCGTCGCAAGGGCAAACTGTATGTTATTAACAAGAAGAATCCTAGGTATAAACAAAGACAAGGTTAAAATACTATGGCACGTATAGCTGGTGTAGACATTCCGGATAACAAGCGAGGCGAAATCAGCCTTACTTACATTTTTGGCATTGGCCGCAGGTCAGCGCAGAAAATTTTGTCGGATGCGAACGTAAACCTCGATAAGAAGGTAAAAGAATGGAACGACGAAGAGTCGAATGCCATTCGTGCGATCATCGCAGAGAAGTTCCGGATCGAAGGCTCACTGAAATCTGAGATTCAGTTGAGCATCAAGCGTCTCATGGACATCGGATGTTATCGTGGACTTCGTCATCGTAAGGGTCTGCCGGTTCGCGGTCAGACGACGAAAAACAACGCGCGTACTCGTAAGGGTAAGCGTAAGACTGTAGCGAACAAGAAGAAGGCAACTAAAGGTTAATAGATAAACTTTTCACAATGGCGACTACTGAAAAGAGAAAAGACAAGGCAAAGAAGCGCACCGTAAACGTTGAGGCTGTTGGCCATGCGCACATACGTGCTACGTTCAACAACATCATCATTTCGATGACTAACACGACTGGCCAGGTTATCTCCTGGGCGTCTGCGGGTAAGATGGGATTCAAAGGATCCAAGAAGAATACCCCATACGCTGCTCAGGTAGCTGCCCAGGACTGTGCTTCAAAGGCATTTGAACAGGGACTTCGTAAAGTGGAGGTTTTTGTAAAAGGCCCGGGCGCCGGACGTGAGTCTGCGATCCGTACTATTCAGGGTTCAGGCATTGAGATAACAGCAATTCGCGACGTTACTCCGCTGCCCCACAATGGTTGCCGTCCTCCTAAGAAAAGAAGAGTTTAAGAAAGTAAGCAAGAATAACACAAGGTTATCATGGCAAGATACACAGGCCCTAAAGTTAGAATTTCAAGACGTTTCAATGAGCCGATTCTAGGCGAGAACAAAGCACTTCAGAAGAAGAGCTATGCTCCTGGACAGCACGGTCGTGGAAAAAAGCGCAAGCAGTCTGAATACGCAACGCAGCTTGCGGAAAAGCAAAAGGCCAAGTACATCTACGGACTTCTCGAGCGCCAGTTTGCTAAGGTATTCGAGAAAGCTTCCCGCAAGAAGGGTGTAACAGGTGAGGTGTTGCTTCAGTTGCTCGAGTCAAGACTCGACAACACTGTATACCGCCTGGGTATCGCACCGACAAGACGCGCAGCGCGTCAGCTGGTTTTGCATAAGCACATTTTGGTTAATGGCGATGTTGTTAATATTGGTTCTTTCAGCCTGCGTCCTGGAGATGTAGTGGAAGTTCGCGAGCGTTCAAAGTCTCTCGAAGTAATCACCAACAGCCTTTCGATCCAGGGTGCCAAGAAGTATAACTGGCTGGAGTGGAACGATGGAGAAATGTCGGGTAAATTGATCAACCTTCCGCCGCGTACTGATATTCCTGAGAATATCAATGAGCAGCTCATCGTTGAATTGTACTCGAAGTAATTTTAACTTTAACAGTTAACAACATCACTATGTCAATATTAGCATTTCAAATGCCAGAGAAGGTAGCGATGGAAAAGGCCGATGACTTCCATGGGCTTTTTACATTCAAACCGCTGGAAAAGGGATATGGCGTAACGATTGGTAACGCCCTGAGACGGATTCTGCTTTCATCATTGGAAGGGTATGCCATCACGGGCATCAAGATTCCAGGTGTATTGCACGAATTCTCTACGATCGAGGGTGTTGTTGAAGATGTGGCAGAAATTATCCTCAACCTGAAAATGGTGAGGTTCAAGAAGGTAGCTGATTCATTCGATAGCAAAGTTACCGTTAACATACGCAAGCAGAAGCAGTTCAAAGCTGGTGACATCACCAAGTTCTCATCTGCTTTCGAGATCCTCAATCCGGATCACGTGATCTGTAACATCGACGAATCTGCTCAGTTCGAAATTGAGTTGACGATCGAAAGAGGAAGAGGCTATCTCCCTGCAGAAGAAAACAAACCAACGGAACAGGTATTCGGATTCATTCCGATCGATGCCATCTTCACGCCAATTAAGAACGTGAAGTACAGCGTTGAAAACACCCGCGTTGAACAAAAGACTGACTACGAAAAGCTCGTGGTGGATATTGAGACGGATGGTTCAATCCATCCTGAGAAGGCGCTTGAAGGCGCGGCACACATCCTGATCAAGCACTTCGCCCTGTTCTCTGACAAGTCGATGGAACTTGAGACTGGAAAAGATGCTGAAGTTGAGCAGGTGGACGAAGAAATGCTTCATATGCGCAAGCTGTTGAAGACGCCTCTTCACGACCTCGATCTTTCAGTACGTGCTTACAACTGCCTCAAGGCAGCAGACGTGAAGTCTCTCGGAGACCTCGTCCAGCTTGAGATTTCTGATATGATGAAGTTCAGAAACTTCGGAAAGAAGTCTCTGGCCGAGCTTGAGCAACTCGTAGCGGAGAAGAACCTTACTTTCGGTATGGATCTCTCCAAGTATAAACTCGAAGAAGACTAAGGAAATGAGACACGGTAAGAAAGTTAATCACTTGAGCAGGACGTCGTCGCACAGGCACGCACTGCTTTCGAACATGGCCTCTTCGCTGATCCTCAACAAGAGAATCACGACGACCGTTGCCAAGGCAAAGGCCCTGAGAAAGTATGTTGAGCCTCTGCTCACTAAGGCAAAGGATGATACTACGCATTCAAGAAGAACAGTGTTCTCGTACCTCCAGAACAAAGAGTCAGTGAAGACATTGTTCGGTGAAGTGGCTTCGAAGATTGCTGACAGACCAGGTGGATACACACGCATCATTAAGATGGGAGACGTTCGCCAGGGTGATAACGCCGAAATGTGCCTCATCGAACTCGTAGACTTCAACACGCTTTACACTAAGGATGGCGCAGCGAAGAAAGCGAAGACAAGAAGAAGCCGCCGTGGTGGCAAGAAGGCTGATGGTGTATCCGATGCAGAAGTTGTAGCAGATGCATCGGCAGAAGCCAAGCCAGCAGCAGAGGAGAAGAAGCCTAAAAAAGCCGCAGCTCCCAAGAAGACCGCTACTAAAAAAGCGAAGGACAAAGAATAAGTGACTAACAGCATCACATATAAAGAGGGATTGGACTTTTGTTCAATCCCTTTTTTTTAGCCCTAAGTATTTAGTCCTGAGTCCTTAGTTTGGTTACCAGTACTCTGAGTCCATAGTTGCGCCCATGTACCCTACATCTTCTAAGGTCTCTCTAAGTACTAAAAACCCACTCAGGACTAAGGACTCAGGACTCAGGACTATTATCTAGGACTAGATTTATAATATCTTACTTTTGTACACGCTATGCAGAAAAAAGCTTACCTACTTCTTGAAGATGGCCTCCTGGTGGAGGGAAAGGCCATTGGTAAAATCGGTACCTCAGGTGGTGAGATCTGTTTCAACACAGGTATGACGGGATATCAGGAGATTTATACTGATCCTTCATACTATGGACAGATCGTTGTAAATACGACAGCGCACATTGGTAACTATGGTGGCTTCGATCTCGAACAGGAGTCAGAAGCACCAAAAATTGCAGGACTTGTCGTGAATGAATTTGCGCAGGAGTACAGCCGTAAATCGGCCACTGAAAGCCTGCAGAAATATCTTGAGCGTCACAACGTAGTTGGCATCTCAGATGTCGACACGCGTATGCTGGTTCGTTACATCAGAAGCAAGGGAGCAATGAATGCAATCATTTCTTCTGAACTTTCTCCGGAGGAACTTCGTGAGCGAATCAAAACGGTTCCGTCCATGAACGGACTCGAATTGTCTTCGGTAGTGACGACGAAAGAGATCTATTATGCTGGCGACCCGAATGCAACGGTACGGGTAGCTGTACTCGATCTTGGTATCAAGAAAAGCATACTCGACAACCTCGCTGCGAGAGGATGTTACTGCAAAGTATTCCCTGCCAAAACACCTTTCGAGGAATTGGCCGCATGGAAGCCCGACGGCTACTTCATCTCCAATGGCCCTGGCGATCCGTCAGTGATGGACTATGCGATTGAGACCGTTAAGAAAACGCTTGATACCGACAAGGCAGTATTTGGTATATGCCTCGGACATCAGGTCATGGCATTGGCATCAGGTATCTCAACATACAAGATGCACCATGGTCATCGCGGGTTAAATCACCCGGTTAAGAACATCATTACAGGTAAGGGAGAAATGACGTCTCAGAACCATGGCTTCTCTGTAAGCGAAAAAGATATTGAAAAGAACCCCGAAGTCGAGGTGACTCACGTGCATCTGAACGACGGAACGATCATGGGCTTCAGACTTAAGAACAAGAAGGCGTTCTGTGTGCAGTATCACCCGGAAGCATCTCCCGGTCCTCACGATTCGCGCTACCTTTTCGATCAGTTCATTGCTATGATCAAGGCCCCTGTCACTGAACACGCCACAGCATAAAGACTTAACCAATCATCAATCCATAACCAATTTTTCTGTATGAGTTTAATTGAGAGCATTCACGCACGTCAGATCCTTGACAGCCGCGGCAATCCGACCATCGAAGTAGATGTGGTCACTGAGTCAGGTGCTTTTGGACGTGCTGCAGTTCCTTCTGGTGCATCAACCGGAACGCACGAAGCGGTTGAATTACGCGACGGTGACAAGAAGAAGTTTCTTGGCAAGGGTGTGTTAAAGGCCGTAGAAAATGTCAATACAAAGATCTCGGCTGAAGTTGTTGGATTCGATGTGTTTGAACAGAACCTTCTCGACAAGATCATGATCGATTTGGATGGTACACCTAACAAAGCAAAGTTGGGAGCTAATGCTATCCTCGGAACATCATTGGCAATTGCTAAGGCTGGTGCAATGGAAGCTGGCATGCCACTGTATCGTTACATCGGCGGTGTAAGCGCTAATACTTTGCCAGTGCCAATGATGAACATTCTTAATGGTGGTAGCCACGCAGACAATGCTATTGATTTTCAGGAATTCATGGTAATGCCCGTAGGTGCAGCTTCGTTCTCTGAAGCTCTCCGTATGGGTGCTGAAGTATTTCATACACTAAAGAAAGTATTGCACGATAAAGGATTGTCAACTAACGTTGGCGACGAAGGTGGATTTGCTCCAAACCTCTCTTCGAACGAGGAAGCTATCGAAGTCGTATTGAAGGCAATCGAGAAGGCAGGCTTCAAGCCAGGATCAGACATGTTCATTGCACTCGATCCTGCGGCATCTGAATTCTACGATCCCAAGGCGAAGGTTTATCACTTCAAGAAATCATCAGGCAAGAAATTGAAGCCTGCAGAGATGGCGGAGTACTGGACGAACTGGGCAAAGAAATATCCTATCATCTCTCTTGAAGATGGTATGGCCGAAGATGACTGGGCTGGCTGGAAGGCTCTCACAGACAGCATCGGCGACAAGGTTCAGCTCGTTGGTGATGACCTGTTTGTGACCAATGTAAAACGCCTTCAGAAGGGTATCGACGATGGCATTGCAAACGCGATCCTCATCAAGGTAAATCAGATCGGTTCCCTGACCGAAACAATTGACGCTGTGAACCTTGCAAAACGCAACGGCTACAAGAGTGTAATGTCTCACCGCTCAGGCGAGACTGAAGACAGCACGATTGCTGACCTTGCAGTGGCTTTGAACACAGGCCAGATCAAGACCGGTTCTGCATCCCGTTCCGATAGAATGGCGAAGTACAATCAACTCATCCGCATCGAGGAAGAGCTGGGAGAGATCGCTTATTTCCCGGGCAAGAAGATGTAATTGCTGATCGTCAAACTGAAAATAGAGAAGCCATCGCAACATATGCGATGGCTTTTTTCGTTTTATCTATGATCGCTTTAAACTTTGGGTCGTGAAAACGTGTCAGTTAGGTAGGAGCGCCGAATGCTTTTCATGGCTGGAACGAGTCGGCCTTTAAAAGACAATTGCCGGGCTGGTGATCCATTTAAGTAAGAGCCGCGGGCCTCTTGCAAGGGTCCTTGTTGCATGTTCCTGGTGAACGGGCTTTCAGGCAATAGAATAATTTTGATTATCTTGTGGTACTTTTTTAACGTATGCTTAAGAGAATCCCCAAACTGTTTAAGAACTTTTACTTTTTGACAACGTTCTTGTTTGTCTTCTGGATGATTGCACTTGATTCGAATAACGTTTTCACTCGCCATGAATTGAGCTCTAAGCTCGGCCGTCTTGAAGATGAGCAGGAGTACTACGTAGAGAAGATCCAGGAAGTGAAGAAGGACCACGATGAGCTTTTTGGTGACCGCGCATCACTCGAGAAGTTTGCCCGTGAAAAGTACCTGATGAAGAAGGAGTCAGAAGATATTTTCATCGTAGAGGAAACAGAATAAATATTGTCATGAAGAAGTTCGTCCTGGTATCAATGCTCTGCGCATGCGCATCAATGGCATTTGCGCAGTGGGGGGAAGAAGAGATGATAGACAAGCCGAAGTTCCGTGATCGCGTTTTTACTGGTGGCGGTATTGGAGCGGCGTTTAACAGTTATAACGACTTCATTTCTGTGTCTCCTCTGGTTGGTGTTGCTGTAACGCCGAAGCTGGCAACAGGCGTTCAGTTTATTTACCGCTACACCAAGTACAAATACACCAATGCTCCTGACATCACTACGAACGACTTTGGTATCAGTCCATTTGTACGTTTTCAGGTCTATGGACCTTTCTTCCTGCACGGCGAATACGAATATCTAAACTACCAGACCTATAACAGAAACGGCGAACTCATTCGGACGGGATTTAACAGTATTATGGCCGGCGGTGGAATCTTTCAACCCGTCGGACGCAGAGCTGGACTTTTTCTGCTTGCGCTGTATAACTTCAGCTACCAGGACAATTCACCCTACAGCACCCCATTAGTTCTTCGCGCTGGCATCACTGCCGGGTTTTAGAAATTTTACCGCTGGCATTCATATTTATATCCGGATTTACACTGGATCGAACTATCATGCCTGACTGAAAGGTATCTGCAGCCGCTTGCCAAGATCTTCCAGGTCGTCGACGACTTTCTGATTTAAAGGTATTCCCTCCTCCACACGCTGTGCATGCAAGGTCCTTTCAGGATCACCAGGAATAATCACGCTGTCCTGTCCATCGACAGTTGCTGCTGAACGAAAGCGACGGATCCAGTTGTCCATATGATTCTTGAACTCAACGGCTGGCCTAAACGCATCGACGCGCATGGCTCCAAAGAAGTGGCCAATGCCTTCGCCAACTGGATCATTTGGAGGTTCGAGGAAGGCAACGAACGGCGGGACCCACGGCCCGTAGTTGGCGCCTGATAATACCGCTGAAAAGATGTCCACCCATGCGCCAAGACAGAAGCCCTTGTGACTTCCGTGTTCCCGGTCGCTTCCAAGTGGTATAAGAGCGCCCCCCTGTCTCGTTTCGTTCGGGTTGGTTGTAGGTTCTCCGGAGCTGGTCTGAACCCAACCCAACGGTGCTAATTGATTTTTTCGCTGAAGGATTTCAAGTTTGCCGTTCGCTGCAGTCGTTGTGGCAAAGTCTGCCACGAAAGGAGGCTGTTCATTTGCAGGGATGGCTACGGCGATGGGATTGGTCCCTAAAAGGCGTTCGATTGAAAAAGTGGGAGCAACCAATGGGCTCGCGTTTGTCATGGCGATGCCAATCATGTCGTGCGGCAAAGCCATCATGGCATGATACCCGGCAATTCCGAAGTGATTCGAATTCTTAACACTAACCCAGCCTGTACCTACCAACCGCGCCTTACTAATAGCTATCTCCATTGCTTTGGGCGCCACCACAAGTCCGAGGCCCTTATCTCCATCAACCACTGCCGTACTGGGAGTTTCATGCACAACGCTGATCCTGGGGGCGCAATTAACGCGACCCTTTTCCCACAGCCGCACATACCCGGATAACCTGGCAATGCCATGCGAATCTATACCGCGAAGGTCGGCCCGCAACAGGACATCCGTCGCAAGGGTAGCTTCTTCTGTACTGCATCCAATGCGTGTGAAAATTGAATGAGCAAATTGGTGTAGCGACTGATAAGAGTATACAGGATCTGTCATTCGGCAAATATAGGAGTTATGCCCGGTCGTCAATGTTTGGTTTTATAAGCTAATCAGAGCAACATATCTATGGGTTCATAGAGTATGGGGAGCGTCCAGAGATCACAGCGCCTTCCCTTAAGGTCATCCGACCTGTTCCAATATCATGCACGGAATTAACTGGCTATTTGCCATTAGGGTCGCCAGAAGGAAAATGACGTGCGTGTATTTATAGTAATTTCGAAATGAAAGCCGCCTCTCCTTTTTTGCGGTCTAGAATGATTTTTTTTAACAAGGCGCTATTTGTTGCCCGTTTCCCCAAATAGAAGATTCTACAAATCTCCATATAATGACTTTCTATAACCGAGTCTTTCTGGTTGCAGCCTGCACAATCCTGTGCCTTCGTACGGGTGCGCAGGACCTGGATTCACTGATGAACCTCAACGCATTTACAGCGGAGAGTGATCTCCAGAAAATACTTAACCAACGTGTAGCCGTATCGTCAAAGAACGGACTTACCACACGCGAGACGCCAGGTATCGTTAGTGTGATATCCAGCGAGGAGATCAGAAACAGCGGCGCACGTGACCTTGGAGATTTGTTGAGACTCGTACCTGGTTTTGATGTGTTGCAGGATCTGCAGTTTGTTACCGGTATCGGATTGCGAGGCAGCTGGGCGAACGAAGGTAAAGTCCTTGTAATGCTCGACGGCCACCCGATGAATGAGCTTCTGTATCAAACAGTGGCGCTTGGAAACCGCTTTCCTATCGACGCTATCTCAAGAATAGAAATCATACGCGGACCGGGCTCGGCAACCTATGGCGGATCGGCAGAGTACGGAGTAATAAACATTGTAACTCAGGCAGCAGAAAGTCTGAACGGTGTCGCTGTTTACGCCACAGGTGGTTTCCACGCTCAGGCTACTGGACGCACGAACGCCGGCGTCATGGTGGGACAAAAAGGACAGGATTTGTCGTGGGATTTCTCAGTCTTTGCGGGTAAGGGTATCGTTAGTGATGGAAAATACCAGGACCTGTTTCAAAACGGGGAAGTGCAGGACTTATCGAAAGTAACCAGCTCCGACCCTACTAATATCAATGCGGGAATCAGGTACAAAGGACTTTCATTCCGCGGGATGTACGATCGCTATGAGACTTCGGATCCGATCACGTCTGTCTCTAACAAGGGCTTTTATGCTGACCTGCATTATGATTGGCAGGTAAACAAAAAACTCACCATCGTACCTCAGATAAAATACTACAATCAGTTACCATGGAGCTATGGCGACCGGGAAACTGGAGAGACACAATTCAAAGTACGCGCTACCCGTTTCCTCAGTCAGGTAGAAACTCGTTACGCAATCTCAAGGAAGGCCAGTGTAACTGCTGGTGCCATCTATTTTCAGGACCAGGGCAAAGATCTGTTGAATGGTGATTTGTTTAATGGAGAGCAATCTCTCCGATTGAGCAACTTTGCCTTTTACGGCGAAGGACTGTTTAAGCACCGGTTGGCCAACGCCACCGTTGGGTTTCGGTATGAAAAGAACAATCGCTACGGGGCAGCTTTTGTGCCTCGTATCGCTGTGACGAAAAAGATTGAGAATCTTCATTTCAAAATATTGTACAGTCAGGCCTTTCGTGCCCCTTCAATACAAAATATCAACATAGCACTGAATGGTTCGGTCAAGCCCGAAAAGTCGGATGTCTTCGAATTCGAGGTAGGATATCAGTTCACACCTCAGATGCTGTTTGCTGTGAATGCATTCGTAATCACTACGAGAGACGTGCTCATATATGGATCGGAAGGAGAGGGGGAGTCGTTTAATGAGTGGTATGAAAACTATGCGCGAAGCGGCAGCAAGGGCTTCGAGGCTATTTACAATGTTCGAGGAAAATGGTGGTACGGGACGGTGACTTATTCTTACAGTACAGCTGGTAAGAATACAGTAACCACATATGAAGTTCCCGGACAAAGTCAGTACGTTGGTTTTGCCAAGAACAAGGTCACACTAAATACAAACTTCCAGCTATTGAAGCAGCTTAGCTTTAATCCGTCATTGGTGTATGCAAGCAGACGCTTTGCGTATCAGTCTATTGATGAAAATGGTGAGCCGGTAATAGGAGAGATGCAGCCTTATCTATTGGTAAATGCATTCCTGCACTACACGAATGTGCTCCCGGGCTTGAGCGTTGGAGCCGGTGCTTATGATATCGCGAATCAGCGTCCGGGTATCCCGGAAGCTTACAACGGTGGCTATGCTCCGATTCCTGGCCGCAGCCGTGAATATGTTGTGAAACTCTCTTATCAACTCGATTTCAAAAAATAGAATCCATGCGCCCCCTCGTATTTATATTTTTGATTATTGCGTTGGTTGTCAATTCATCCAGGAGCATTGCTCAGACCACCAACTACCAGGTATATGCTTTGTTTGTTGTGAACATTGCCAAATATTCTGAATTTCCTCAGCTGCAGGGCGAACTCGAAATCGCGAGCTATGGAAAGTCCAAAGCCTACGATGAATTACTAAAGCAAAACGGTAAGAACGTGAATGGCCACACGCTGAAAGTGACTCAGTCCGACGACATCTCAGTGCTCCAAAAAGCAAGTGTGATTTATATTGCCGATAATAAAAGTAATACCCTTGATGAGGTCCTGAAAGCAACGGAAGGTCGCCCCGTGATGATCATATGCGAGCGCGAAGGACTTTTTCGCAAAGGAGCCGGGTTGAGTTTCGTGGTAACTGATAACAACACCCTCAGGTTTGATGTTAACAATGCGGAGCTCGAGAAGCGTCAGATTAAGATCTCCAAGAATCTCACGGCCCTGGCAAATACCATCCTATAAAGGTTATACGCTAACGGTGCCCCTGGGCGATGTTTCGCGAATCAGCGTTGCCAGTACGCCTTCTTTAAGCGCATAGGTCGAAACCCGGATCCGGTTAAAGGCGTGTTTCGATAGTACATAACGGATCAGGCAACAGGCTACGACGATCATATCCACGCGCATTTCAATCATTCCTGGAATCTGCATCCGCTCCTCCCGGTTCTTATGCAACAGATCCTCGTAGATCTCATAGAAGCCGTCAAGAGATAATGGCGTTTCTATTTCTTCGAGTCCCTTATGAATGTCATGTGTGATGCAGAAAATATCACTCAGCGTGTCGAACGTTCCGGATGACCCGATAAGAATTCGGGGGTTGAATTTTGTCAATGCTTCGAAGAGAGGATTAAGAGTATCATCGAAGTGTTTGTCAAGAGCGGCTACTTCATCTAATGTAATCGGATCGCTCTTGTGAAATTGCTCCAGCAGACGCTGGGCGCCAATCTCCAGACTCTTCTTCCAATAGATACGGTCGTTATCACTGATGATGAACTCAACGCTGCCTCCTCCAATATCCATGATGAGCGACACTTCGGAGATATCCATGGCAGCACGGGCACCCATACAAATGTATTCAGCTTCCAGATCGCCACTGATGATCGTTGCTTCGATGCCAGTAATCTCCTTAATGCGGTTTACGACATCTTCACCGTTTGCTGCATTGCGAAGAGCGCTTGTGCCAAATGCATAAACCCTTCCAACCTTTTGCTGATCGATAGTGTTTTTAAAACTCTGCATGGCCAGTAGGGCCCGGTGTAAGCCCTGATCAGTAATCACCCCGTTGTTGATCCCATCCTTGCCGATTTTCACGGCCAGCCGTTCTCTGTAGGTAATATGGTAGCCGCGACTATCCGCTTCTGCAATGAGCAGGTGGAAAGTATTCGTACCCATGTCTATAATCGCGATCTTGGTCTCCAAAGGGCGGGCTGGGTTAGGGCGCGTGAAGATACGAATTTTAGAGTGCCGGGCAACGCCGCCAATAACGC
Source organism: Chryseolinea sp. T2 (assembly GCF_037203685.1). NCBI lineage: Bacteria > Pseudomonadati > Bacteroidota > Cytophagia > Cytophagales > Fulvivirgaceae > Chryseolinea > Chryseolinea sp. T2. The sequence goes on along the minus strand of NZ_JBBCAU010000003.1, from coordinate 524,478 downwards.
TGTGAAACGCCAAAACCGGCTATATTTAACGCCTAAACCACACGTCACGAATGGCAAGACGAATAACCAAAGACCAGCAGCTGCAAACCCGATTTGATGAGCTGGAACGCAAGAACGAAGAGTCGCTGTTAGGAGGCGGAGAAAAACGAATCAGCCAGCAGCATGCAAAGGGCAAGCTCACTGCCCGGGAGCGGGTAGAGCTACTTGTGGATGAAGGCACATTCGAGGAGTTGGGTAAGTTCGTCATGCACCGAAGCAAGGACTTTGGGCTCGATAAGGAATACTATCTGGGCGATGGCGTCGTAACAGGCTATGGCAAAATCAACGGCCGGCTGGTCTACGTATTTTCTCAGGATTTTACGGTCTTCGGCGGATCTCTTTCAGAGACCCACGCCGAGAAGATCGTAAAAGTTATGGATCTCGCCATGCAGAATGGTGCCCCAATCATAGGGTTGAATGACTCTGGTGGTGCACGTATTCAGGAAGGGGTAGTATCACTGGGCGGTTATGCGGACATATTCTATCGCAACACTCTGGCTTCTGGTGTCGTGCCTCAGTTATCCGCTATTATGGGTCCATGTGCCGGCGGCGCAGTTTACTCTCCGGCTATTACCGATTTCATATTTATGGTGGAGAACACATCGTTCATGTTTGTGACCGGACCGAACGTTGTGAAAACAGTAACGCACGAAACAGTTACTGCGGAGGAGTTGGGTGGCGCCATTACCCACAGCACTAAAAGCGGCGTAACTCATTTTGCCTGTGCCAACGAGGCTGAATGCATTATGAAGATCAAAAGCCTGTTAAGCTATCTGCCGCAAAACTGCGAAGATGACGCTCCACGGCTTCCCTATACGCCTGGCGACGAAAAGCGTCCGCTGCTGAACGACATCATCCCGGCAAATCCGAATCAGCCATATGACATGCGTGAGATCATCCAGGCTGTCGTGGATCAGGATTCTTTCATGGAGGTACATCAGAACTTCGCGGAAAACATTGTCGTGGGCTTTGCGCGTATCGCCGGACGTAGCATTGGTATTGTTGGCAATCAGCCTGCTTCGCTCGCAGGCGTGCTGGATATTCATTCAAGCGTAAAGGGTGCCCGGTTCGTAAGATTTTGCGATTGCTTCAACATACCGCTCCTGGTATTGGAAGACGTCCCGGGATTCTTACCGGGAACTGACCAGGAATGGAATGCAATCATTACCAATGGAGCGAAGTTGTTGTACGCGTTTTCAGAAGCAACAGTACCACGGATTACGGTTATCACGAGAAAGGCATATGGCGGTGCTTATGATGTGATGAACTCGAAACATATCGGAGCTGACCTGAACTTCGCCTGGCCAACAGCCGAAATTGCTGTGATGGGCGCCAAAGGTGCGGCTGAAATTATATTCAAAAAGGAAATTGCTGAAGCTGCCGATCCTGAAGCAAAGCTTGCAGAAATGGTCGACAGCTATACGCATAAGTTTGCTAACCCATATCGCGCCGCGCACCGTGGATATATCGACGAAGTGATTTATCCGGATGAGACACGGGAAAAGCTTATAAGGGGATTTGCCATGCTGGAAAATAAAGTGGCAAAGCAGCCAAAGAAGAAGCACGGCAATATTCCCCTGTAACTTGACCGGATACCCGGGGTTACGGCAAGCAGAATTACGACGGCCGTAAAAGATTGTTTCAAATCATAGAAAAGGATAGTCATTAAACACGCTCATAAATCAATTCTATCATGGATAAAAAAAGCAGGGATTTTCTCTTCAGGTATTTAAACAACTCATCGCCTACTGGTTTTGAGTCGTCGGGCCAGCAGATATGGCTTGATTACATCAAACCTTATATTAATTCTCACATTGTTGATACGTACGGGACTGTTGTCGGTGTCGTCAATCCGAAAGCGGAGTATAAGGTAGTTATCGAAGCTCACGCCGATGAAATCTCCTGGTTTGTGAATTACATCACCGAAGATGGTTACATCTATGTGAGGCGAAACGGTGGTTCGGACCATCAGATTGCACCTTCCAAACGCGTCAACATCTATACAGAAGACGGAATTGTGAAGGGAGTGTTTGGCTGGCCGGCTATTCACGTTCGGGATGCTGCGCGTGAGGAAGCTCCGTCACTTAAGAACATATTCATTGACGTTGGTGCTGAATCCAAGAAAGAAGTGGAAGCCATGGGTGTTCACGTCGGATGCGTCATCACCTTTGAAGATGAGTTGATGGAGATGAACAAGAGGTGGCTTGTAGGAAGAGCACTGGATAACAGGATGGGAGGCTATATGATCGCTGAAGTTGCCCGACGACTGTCAGAGAATAAGAAGAAACTTCCCTTTGGTCTGTACATCGTTAATGCCGTTCAGGAAGAAATCGGTTTACGTGGGGCTGAGATGATATCGCGCAGGATCAAACCTGACGTCGCCATTTGTACTGACGTTACTCACGATACTCAGTCACCGATGTATAATAAAAAGGAAAGCGGAAACCTGAAAGCAGGTGCCGGTCCCGTGCTTTGTTATGGGCCAGCGGTTCAAACAAACGTTCTCAAAATGGTACTCGATACGGCCCAAAAAAGGAAAATTCCTTTTCAGCGCCAGGCGGTTTCCAGATCAACCGGAACGGACACAGATTCTTTTGCTTATTCTGCGGAAGGCGTTGCATCGGCGCTGATCTCCCTTCCTTTAAAATATATGCATACAACTGTTGAGATGGTACACAAAGATGACGTGGAGAATGTAATTAATTTGATCTACGAATTCCTGTTACAGCTCAAATCCGGCCATGATTTCAGGTATCTGAAGTAAATCCTGACTCAAAACCTTACATCGCTAAGTTTGCGATCCTAATAGGCTCTTCCACCGTTGTGGGGGGGCCTATTTTTGTATCTGCAAACTGGAAATACTATGAACATGATAATTGGATTAGTCAGAAGATTTGCAGCAAGCTGGACTGGCAGCCGATTTGCTAATACTAAGAACACGGAAGACAACGGTACGACTACCTATACATTTTCCGGACGTTCCGATAGCGACAAGGGACGTGGCGGGAAACTGAAACTACAACCGGTCTCCGTTAGAACGAAGTAACAGACGACGAACGACGGTTACCGAAAGTGACAATTAGAAATGAACTAAAAACAAATAAATCGATACTAAAAAGCCCAATAAATTCTGACCTATGAAACGCACATGTTTACTACTTGCATTTGCCCTTGGAATCGCGATAAATGGTATGGCGCAAGATCGCCCTACGCATGAGATCCACGCTGCGATGCTTTACAACTTTATCAAGTATGTACAATGGCCTAACGAAGCTGACGGTGGCGAATTCGTTGTCGGTGTAATCGGCGACGAGCAAGTATTCAATACACTTAAGGCATGGTACGACGGCAAGCCTAAAGGCACAAAGAAGTATGTGATCAAAAAACTTTCTTCTGCTGATGAAGCCAATAGTTGCCAGGTGGTTTACGTTGGTAAATCAAAGAACAAAGACTTTGAAAACATCAAGACCAGCGTGAATGGCAAATCTATCCTTACTATTACTGACGGAAACGGACTTGGTGAGAAGGGTAGCTGCATCAACTTTAAAGTAGTTGATGGTAAATTGAAATTTGAATTGAATCAGGCAACTGTCAGCAGCTCGAACCTTAAGGTTTCGACGCAGCTCAGCTCGATGGCCATCCTGATATAGTAATAACACATGTTTCCGGGGACGTCCACCCCTCCCAACCGGTAGCATTAGAGCGCGAGATTTGTGAAGGAGATGTTTAGGGAACTGGTAGAGAATTCGGAAGACATTATAATCGTAACGGACAGCGATTTTAATATTCGGTATATTTCATCATCTGTGAGCACGGTGTTTGGTTTCGACCCGCCGTCAGTGGTTGGAAAGAATATATTCGAATACATTGAGCAGGACAAGATTGCCCCTTGGCGCGACTTGTTGAGGCAGGTAACCTCGTCCTGTTCAGATGAGTTTTCGGTATATGTCGGTGGACAAAAAAGATATTTTGATGTCCACGTAGCTAACCTCCTTGACTCGGATAGTGTTCAGGGAGTTGTTCTCAAGCTGCACGACATAACCGATAAAAAACTGAGAGAGCGTGAATTGAAAAGGTCCAATGAGCATTTGGACCAGGTGATCTATAAAACGACACATGATCTCAAGGCACCGCTTACTTCTGCGCTGGGATTGATCCAGATTGCAGAACGGGCGCGTGACGAAGAAAAGGATCAGTATATTCGTTTGATCAAGAAGAGTCTCCAGGGTCTCGATGCTTACATTGAAGAAATGAATAATTTCTTTCGCAATGAAAAGCTCGCGCTCCAGCGCGAACGCATCGACTTCAGAGATATGCTGCAACAGGTTCAGGAGTCACTCATCAATGTCGCTTCAACAACGAACATTGATGTTCTCGTGAATCATGATGAAAGCCTGCCCTGGTATTCAGATTCGATTCGGGTAAAGACAATTGTCAACAACATTTTTTCGAACGCTATCAAGTATCAGGATTTGCAAAAGCAGAATCCTTTCATCAAAATTGCCACGCGCATCACTCCCGAATTTTGCGAGATTAGTATTGCGGACAATGGCATTGGAATCGAAGAAGAGTTTCAGGATAGAATCTTTGACTTGTTCTTCAGGGCTACTGATCAGGCCAACGGGACTGGTCTCGGACTGTTCATCGTTCGGGACACTATACAGCGCTTGAATGGATCAATAACGGTGGATTCTGTTGTCGGTAAAGGCACAACATTCTTCATCAGAATACCCAACCAGCTGCATCAGAATGTAGCGGTTGCATAAAGAGTTTCGTACGGGGTCATAGAGTTTTTACAGAGAGGGTCTTTTCTCTATGTGCCCTGTACGATTTTTAAAGACATGGCTCGCAGCAGGCGGGCATTTCCGCCAATGGCGGTTTGAAAGATTAAACGTACACGCCACAAAGTTTTTACAGAGAGGGTCTTTTCTTTGTGTGCTGTGTACGTTTTTTTTTCCTCTCAACACCCCCTGCATCATCACTCGATATGTTTTTCTGAACAGCAATATTTCCCCAGCTGATTCCTCAGATGGTTCTTGCGAAGTTCTGATTACAGCAGTTTCTAATCGACGTCTGTAAGACAACAGGAAGTCATGCGAATATTGTTCGAGGCAATTCTCTGAACCAATCACTCACTCGCTACAGGCACGCCGAAAGAAGCGATGTCGTTCCAAAAGTTGGGATACGACTTTCTAACGACTTCCGGTGATTCAATATCCACATCCATTATAGCAGCCAGAGGTGCGAATGCCATGGCCATCCGGTGATCTTTGTAGGTGGCAAAGCGAGCAGTCGCCGGAAGCTTTGAAGATGGTATCAGCGTCCAGCTCTCACTGTTGTTTTCAACCAGGTCTGCATTGATCTTACGGAGTTCATTCTGAAGCGCGGCAATTCTATCAGTCTCTTTGATGCGAAGGCTCTCAAGTCCTGTAAAATGACCCTTAACTCCTCTGGCAGCGCAAACAACCGCGATTGTTTGAGCAAGGTCCGGGCAATGGGTGAAATCCCACTTCAATTCGCTCAGATCCGAAGTCTTCGTGAGATTCAGCAATCCATCTTTCATCGAAGCGGTTACCCCCAACGATTTCATGATATTCACGACAGCACTGTCGCCCTGAAGAGATTCCAGCGACAGTCGGGGGAGCTGAATAGTTGCTCTTTCTGCAAGGGAAGCAAAAGAGAACCAGTAGCTGGCCGCCGACCAGTCGGATTCAACAGTAAAGTCGGCTGACTTATAAGCCTGATGCGGAATCGTAACAACGTTTCCTGACATCGTGCACTGAACTCCGAAGTGCTTCATGATGGCACCGGTCATGTCAATGTAAGGGCGGCTGCCGATGCGACCTGTAAGCTCCAGGGTAAGTCCCTGAGGAAGGAGAGGCCCGATCATCATGAGGGCAGATATGTACTGGCTGCTCACGTCGCCGCGTATCCGTATCGTTGATATGCGCTGATTTGAAAAGCCCAGCGTTTCATGTGGAGGGTAGCCCTCCTTGCCCAGGTAGTTGATTGTTGCTCCAAGCTCGCGCAACGCGTCAACGAGGAGGGCTATTGGACGCTCCATCATACGGTCAGTTCCGGTAAGGACTTTGTTCTTGCCGGTCACTGCAAAGAAGGCGGTAAGAAACCGCATCGTTGTACCGGCGTCCTCAACGTCTATTGTCTTTTCGGGCGATCCGACGAGACGCAGCATAAGCTGAGTATCGTTGGCGTCTGACAGGTTGTGCAAGGTCGCTGTATTTCCAGCGAGAGCATTTATGATCAACGCACGATTGGCGATGCTCTTGGATGCAGGCAATAGTGATGCTGTTCCGTTAAGAACAGTCGTTCGTTTGAGTCGGATGATAGAGTTCAATTATCCCTTTGAATTAAGGGGTGCAAAATACGTTTTGTGTGAGATTTTTTTGAATGAGATGCAACATTTGAGCCATTTGCCGGGTTAATGTTAATATATGAGTATGAGTACAGGAGGAAAACTAGTTCTTACAGTAGGGATTGCTTCAAGTGCGCTGTTGGCTGCCTGGTTATTGACCGGTGGCCGGAGAGTTAAGACCAGAGAGTTCGTTGTGAAAAAAGCCGAGAACCTCAAAGACGTGTTGAAGGTCGACCGCGCAGTTGTTCAGGAAGATGAGGCGTTTTACGTTTAATGCCTGATCTTACAGCGTTTGATAGAACGTCAATGCATTTTTTACTTCGTCAACGTTAATCTCGTAATCCCACAGGGCGTGTCCGATGCCGTTAAGCAGGACACACAGTATCTTATTGCCTCTGTTTTTTTTGTCCTGTAAAATCAACTGGCAAACTTCCTCTTCAGCTCTCCTGTCAATTTCAATTCGCGGATAAACGGACCTGATATATCTGCTAATCTCATCAAGCTGTTCTTTTGAAAGTAGTCCACGAATGTTTGCGATATATCCTTCTGCAATCAATCCTGCAGCAACGGCCTCGCCGTGCGTGACCTGTTCGCCTCGGTTAAGCAGGTGTGTCTCCAGCGCATGACCAATGGTATGACCGGCATTGAGAATCTTCCGCAATCCCTTCTCCTTAGGATCCTCAGCAGTCACCTTTGCCTTGAACTCAACGGAATGCCTGACAAGAATATCCCATGGCTGCGATTCCATTGTCTTTGATGAAAGCTGGTTCCACATCGACCGATCGCTGATCAAAGTATGCTTGATGATCTCGGCAAACCCTGAGCGCAGTTCGTGCTGCGGAAGGGTCTTCAAAAAGCCACTGTACAGTAGCGTAAGGGTTGGAAAGCAAAAGACACCAATGTGATTCTTAAAGTGATTGAAATCGACTCCGAGCTTGCCGCCGATACTCGCATCGCATTGCGACAGTAGCGTAGTTGGCACCAGCACAAAATCAATTCCCCGCTTATAGGTAGCAGCGCAAAACCCGCCCATGTCGCCCAAAACTCCGCCCCCTAAAACCACCAGGCACCCGTGCCTGTCAACCAAACTGTCTGTTAGCTGTTGCCAGATGTGGATGCAAGTTTCAAGGGTCTTTTGCGCCTCTCCGCTTTTGACTTCAATGATCAGAGAAACGGGAGTCGCCGCTGATATCAAAGGATAGCAATGGCGCCGGGTATTTTCATCTGTTAGTACAACAATCTGGCTGTAATTTTTCGACAAAAAGAAGGCTCGCAGGGATTCAGCAGGGTCAGCCGTGAACTGCACATTGTCAGGTATGGTCATGGGACGATTTTGGCCGAAAGTAATTAAAACGACGGAAAAGCAAATTTTGAGAACGAAAGGTTATGGCGATGAGCTTTATATTTGCGGCCGTTATCGATATGACAAAAGAAGCGGCAGGTAGTTTTGAGGACACGGAAATTGCATTCCGGTATAAGTCTAATGCGGCGATCAGGAAAGCCAACTTCATTTTTTCCGTAGTTAATCATCCCTGGATGTCGGCTCTCGCGACCGGGGCCGTTAAGCTGGCCCTTTCGATGCGTCTGCCGGTGGAACCGATCATCAGGGGCACTGTTTTTGACCTCTTCTGTGGAGGGGAAAGCATAGAGCGTACCGACAGATCCGTTGCGCACCTGGGAAAGTACGGAGTGAACACCATCCTTGACTATTCCGTAGAAGGCGAGGACTCCGACGCCGATTTTGATCGCGTCAGAGACGAGATCATCCGAACCATAGTAAAGGCCTCTTCATCTAAAAACATTCCGTTCTCGGTCTTTAAAACGACCGGGCTCGGCTCCAGTGATATCCTGGGGAAGCTCAACGATGGGCAATCTCTTTCCGGCGATGAGCATGCCTCTTTCGAGCGAACAAAGGAACGCGTGCTCGCCATTTGCAGTAAAGCACACGACCTGGGCGTTCCGGTGTTGGTGGATGCCGAAGAAACCTGGATTCAGACCCCGATTGATCAGCTGGCTTACGACATGATGGCCCGATTCAACCGGACAAAGGCCATCGTTTTCAACACTTACCAGTTGTACCGCGCCGACGGAGTCGATAATCTCAAAAAGGCCCACGCCGCCGCGGCCGGTAATTACCACCTTGGGGCCAAGCTGGTACGGGGCGCTTACATGGAGAAGGAACGCGCACGTGCAGAATCAATGGGCTATCCCAGTCCGATTCACGTTGACAAGGCGGCTACCGATGCGGCATTTAATACCGGGTTGGAGTTCTGCGTCCGCCACCACGACGTGATCGCCCTGATGTGCGGTTCCCATAACGAGTACAGCAACCACTATCTCACTCAACTCATGAACCAGTCGAAACTTGATCCCGGGTACAAGCGGATCTGGTTTGCGCAGCTGTATGGTATGAGCGATAATATTTCTTTTGTGCTGGCCGACAGGGGCTACAACGTTGCCAAGTACATGCCCTATGGCCCGGTGCGCTCGGTTATGCCTTACCTCCTCAGAAGGGCGGCCGAAAACACATCTGTGGCTGGACAAAGCAGCCGCGAGCTCATGCTGATCCGTAAGGAATTAAAGCGCCGGAAGGCGGCCGGCGACGCTTAGTTTCTTGCCACCTCCATAAGTCCCTTTCCAAAAGGATTTGATGCGAAATGACCTTCGCGGTCATTAATACTCTGAGGAAATTGAGGCACGTCGGCTGCGTGTATGCGAATTCCCTTATTTTTGCCCCAAATTTGAGAGCATGCAGCATTTAAGCGAGCAAGAGATCTTTCGCCGTAAGAGCCTTGAGGAATTTCGTAAACTCGGCATCAATCCCTATCCGGCAGAATTATTTGAGGTCAACGCCTCGGCCCAGGAAATATTGACGAACTACGAGCGCCAGAAGAGCGACTACCGCCAGATTTCAATTGCCGGCCGGATCATGAACCTCCGCCCCATGGGCAACGCTGCATTTGCCGAGCTGCAGGATGAAACCGGGCGCATCCAATTGTACATCCGACGGGACGATTTGTGCCCGGGTGAAGACAAAACGATGTACAATACTGTTTTCAAAAAGCTCCTTGATATTGGCGACATCATTGGCGTTAAAGGGTATGGGTTCACCACTCAGACAGGAGAGATTTCCATCCACGTCACTTCGCTCACAGTGTTGTCTAAAGCATTGCGGCCGATTCCCGTGGTGAAGACGACAAAGGATGAAACGACAGGCGAAGTTACCAGGCACGACGCATTCACGGACCCTGAGCAGCGGTACAGGATGCGCTACGTCGACCTGATCGTGAACCCGCATGTACGTGAAACTTTTATCAAGCGTACGCAGCTGGTTAATTCGATGCGCCAGTATCTTAACGCCAAAGCCTACCTGGAAGTTGAAACGCCCATACTCCAACCGTTGTATGGTGGCGCGGCCGCCCGTCCTTTCAAGACGCACCACAATACACTGGACATGACGCTGTACATGCGTATAGCGAATGAGTTATATCTGAAACGCCTGATCGTCGGCGGATTCAACGGAGTCTATGAATTTTCAAAGGACTTCCGCAATGAGGGTATGTCGAGGTTTCATAATCCTGAGTTCACGCAAATAGAATTATATGTAGCCTATAAAGACTACTACTGGATGATGGAACTGGTAGAGGAGATGATCGAGAAAGTTGCTATCGATCTTCACGGCAAGACTGAAGTTCAGGTGGGTGATAAACTTATCGACTTCAAACGGCCATGGAAACGCTACACCATGTTTGAGGCAATTCAGCATTTTACAGGTGTTGATATTTCGGAAATGGATGAGGTTCAGCTTCGCGATACCTGCCGCCAGCTTGGCGTGCCCATGGATGATACGATGGGCAAGGGTAAACTCATCGATCAGATATTCGGTGAGAAATGCGAGCCGTTGCTGATCCAGCCGACATTCATCACAGACTACCCAATAGAGATGTCACCGCTGGCAAAGAAGCACCGCTCCAAGCCTGGTCTTGTTGAGCGCTTCGAGGCGATCTGCAACAGTAAAGAAATTGCCAATTCATTCAGTGAGCTCAACGATCCTATCGACCAGCGCGAACGCTTTGAAGAGCAGCTCGAACTGGGCAAGCGCGGCGACGAGGAAGCGATGACACTCGATGAAGATTTCCTTCGGGCGCTGGAATTCGGCATGCCGCCAACGGCCGGGCTGGGTATCGGCATCGACAGACTCTCGATGATCATGACGAACTCACCTTCTATTCAGGATGTGTTGTTCTTCCCGCAGATGAAGCCTGAGACGCCTCAATCACAAGCCTCCGATACGAACTTCGAATCGATTGGTGTTCGCAAGGAATTGATTCCTGTCCTTCAGAAGATGGGCATTAATTCGATCGAACAACTTAAGTCGATGAAGGCATCAAAGCTGTTCAATGATGTGTGTGGTCTGCGAAAGAAGATGAAGCTGGAGGTTGCTAATCCGACCATGGAGGAAGTGGAAGGCTGGCTTAAGGCCTGAAGGCACGGCCATTTTTAAAGTGTAAGGACTACACGAAACAGCTGAATAGCATTGCGACGCAGGGAGGATTTGTAAGTCCTTCATCGGCCTTGAATCGGAGTGTCATCGGACTTCCATCGGACTTTCATCGGAGTCGCATCGGACTTTCATCGGACTACCATCGGAGTTTCATCGGACTCGTCCAGACTTCATCGGACTTTTGTACGGTCCGGGACAACCTTACAGTCTGGGATTAGGTTAATCATCAAAGACTTACCTGAGACTTACCAGAGACTTACCAGAGGTAAGACTTTTTACGCTCTCCCAACGCTCTTGTAACGCTCCCCTTCCGCACTTTTGCCGCTCTCTCAACGCTCTTCTGCCACTCTACTAACGCTCTTTGTCGCTCTACCAACGCTCTTTGTCGCACCCGTTACAGTCTTTCCCACACCATCACCAGACTTCCCCAGTCATTTAGTTGATAATGTCCGGTCCGGAAAGACCTATACAATCTGGGTCACTCCGGTTGGGACTTTACATGTTCAGGAATTAGTCCGGCTATAGCTTTACAGGTTATCGAAGAACGGCTTACGACGTTCCAGTTTTAAGTCAGACAGGACAGATGACTTAACCGCGATGGTGAAGTTGTATTGCTGGAACCGGCCGAACGGAGTCCAGTTGAGCCGGAGCGTCCAGCAATGAAGATCGCGCGCGACACCAAAGTTCGTTTGCGTGAACTCCTTCGCCTCAATATGAAAGCCCGTACTATAGGTGACTTTCCAGGCCGCCGACAAAGACACATCGCCCTGCACGTTGATCGTTTGAGTTACCGAAGGAGCAGCGTTGAGCGCATGGCCATACGAAAGGTTGTAGTTGATGTTCATGCTCCAGGGGATTTCAAAATCGACGTAGGCATCGGGGTTGGCCAGCAGGAATTCCTTTTCCTGCTCGGGTAAGTCTGACTTGCTGATCTTTTCGCGACTGGATGTTTCCTTGCTTCGGGCTTTGGGGTTAAGGTTTGTGCTGAGGGCAACAGTGGCAGTTGTAATCCGGCCCACCTTACCGGTTTTCCAAACAATATTGTCTACGCGCGTCTCGCGACCAGTCTCGTCATTAACCGTAATCTGATAAGGATCCAGGCTCGCACTCACGTTCATGTTGATGAGGTTATTCAGGATGTTGGTATTCGCCGAAATTGAAATCGCGGCAAGCTTAAACGAGTCTGCCATGAGGTTGTAGCTGCTGTTGAGGGAAAGGTTGTTCAGCAACATGACTTTGCGTGCAACTGAATCCGCTGGTTTCTGCACTTTCATTTCAAGGTTGTTACCGATGCCAAATCCTATAGAGCCGCTCCTTCCCAGCGTGGATCCACCATACACCGAGCCCTGGTAGCGGTCATAGTATACAGGTGTTGTAATCACCTTTTTTTGGTCTTGATCCCAAACGTATTTATCGAGTGACGTGAAGTAACCGCTGTTCTTGCGGTAGTCAGGTGTCATTCCGAAGGATATTGATGGATTTATGACGTGCCTGATCGCTTTGATATTGCTGGCTTTGTTTTTCATCGTGTACATTCCATAAATACGCGTCTGAAGACCGACACTCACTGAATAGTTCGCAACGCGATGAAAACCGTAGTCTATACTCTTCTTTATGACCGTCGAATCTGCCGGATCGCCGGTAGGATCTTTATAGCCCCACTCGATTTGCTCGCCATACCATTTCTCTTCATAGTTAAACGAAGGCGATATGGTAAAGAAACGCAGCGCCTTAAATGAGAACGACGCAGGAATCTGATGGCGCATCCCTTTACGGCCATCGGCAAAGAACTTTGAAAAATTGGACATCGAGAATGCCGCAATACTATCCTTCGTTGCCTCCGGCGGAATACGTCCCAGGTTATTCGTAACCCTGTTCATTGCCGCCATCGAGTAGGCAACGGAGAAGTTGTCAAGTGGTCCTGTTCGTCCATCCTTCCGCTGGAATGGATAGATGTTTGTCATGTTGAGACTGAGGTTAGGCAGCAACAGGTCGACCACTTTCGTTTGAAGATCCTGGTTATGACTGAGGTTTATACCCATCGAAAAAGGACTTGACCCAAACCGCTTGCTGTAGGAAATATTGGAACTCAGCTTCGAAGTGATATTATTCAGATTGGGGTTGTTGTACGTGCCTCCCTGCGTACCGTATCCCAGATAATTGTTTTGATTGTAGGTGGAGGTTGCTGCATTCACTGAAGCAGAGAATCTTCCTGTACCCTTCGACTGGGGCGAATGCGTCCATGTGATACGAAAGTCTTCCGTAAAATTTTTGGTTTCAATCTTGTCGTCACCATCGGGGTTTTTCGAATAGCCAAAGTTTACGGTGCCCGTGTACTTGTAACGCTTCATGTAGTTTGAATTGGCATACAGAGCGTGACCACCCTTGGAGTACACGTCGCCGGTCAGCGCTAGCTTCCAGTAGTCGCTGATGTCAAAGAAGTAGCCACCGTTACGCAGGTTGAACCCACGTCGGCGCTCCTCACCATACTGAGGGACAATAATGCCTGATGCACTGCGTTGAGGTGATGGGAACATTCCAAAGAGAAACCCTATTGGAAGAGGAATGTCATTGAACTGAACGTAGAACGGTCCCGCGACGATCTTATCATTCGGTATCGCTTTGGTTTTCGTTGCCTTGATCTCGTAGTGCGGATGCTCAAGATTACAGGTGGTGTAGCTGTTCCGAATGCTCAGCAGCTCGCCCTTTTCATTCTTATATACAATATCACCATGCAGATACGAATCTCCCTGGGTAGTTACTACTTCGGTTATCCGGGCCCGCTTGGTTTTGAAGTTATAGATGATGTCTTTGGTTTCGTATAGTTCTGCCCCGTTCTTAAAGACCGGATACCCTACCCGTTGGCCCAGGGAATCGCGGAGGCCGTGCGCCGAAAGAGTACTATTCGCATAATCGATCATGATTTCTTCGGCTTCGAGTTCAATTTCGCCGTAAACGATTTTGGCGTCGCCATATAGCCAAACCAGCTTGCCGTCTATGCTGGCGCGGATCGAATCTCTGGCTGAATAATTGATTGTTGTCTCGATGTCACCCCGGCGTTGAACGCTAACAGAATCATGGGGGTTTTTAAGAGTATCGGAGGCTATTAAAAGGGAGTCGCGGGGAGCGGAGGGTGTCCTGGTGGTATCGGCCTTAACAGGCAATAGCCCGGGCGGTGTTTTAACCCTTGGCTCCAGTTGCGCCAACGTACTATGCGCACAAACAACGAAAAAAATGAAGATAACAGCGCGCTGCACAGGGAGGAAGTTGTCGTCCGGTCCTTTACCTTTTAGTGAAAAATTCACAATTTTGCATAAAGGTATTGCAAATACTCTGAACATCGTAAGGGCCGTGAGGAATATAGGATTAACAGCGCTGCTGGTAGCAATAACCTTGCTAAACTCTTCAAGCAGCTTCAGAGTCATCGATTACAGGCTAAATAAGTCTACGGGCAGCGTGCCTCCGGCGGACTCAAAGGTCGACGTTATAGTGATAGACGCCGGTCATGGGGGACACGACAATGGCACCCATGGAAAAGTCCTTAAAGAAAAGGATCTTGCCCTAAAGATCGCCCTCAAAGTAGGGAGTTACATAGAAAAGAACGTGCCCGGCGTAAAAGTGATCTATACGCGGAAGGACGATACATACATCGCTCTCGATGAACGCGCCGCCATCGCGAACAAAAATAAGGCGGACCTTTTTATCTGTATTCACGCGAATGCCAACCCGAATACGAAGGCGTTTGGTACAGAGACTTTTGTAATGGGGCTTCACAAAGACGAAGGCAACCTTGCTATCGCGCAACGCGAGAATTCTGTAATTCTAATGGACGAGAATTATCAGGAACGCTACGAGGGCTTCGATAACAGTCCCGAATCGTACATACTCTTTACGCTTACGCAGAGTACGTACCAGGAAAGCAGTCTGAAGTTCGCTTCGAAAGTTGAATCGCAGTTCAAGGATCGTGTGGGCCGGCAGAGCAGAGGAGTGAAGCAAGCGGGCTTCGTGGTATTGTGGCGCACGACTATGCCCAGCGTGCTAATTGAAACGGGATTCCTTACCAATAGCCCCGAGGAAAAATTCCTGGCGGGCGATGAGGGACAAGAACTTATCGCTTCGGGCATTTACCGGGCGTTCAAAGACTATAAAAGTGACGTAGAATCCATAAATTGAGGCACATAAAGGAATATGACCGAAAAGAATACGACTAGATGAAATTATCGAAGGAATTTAAGGTCGGCCTTTTCATGGTCGTGGCGATCACGTTGCTTTATTTCGGTTTCAATTTTCTCAAGGGGATAGACTTTTTCAGCACGTCCAATAAGTACTACGCCGTTTACGAAGACATTAACAAACTCACCGAATCAAATCAGGTGTTTCTCAATGGACTTGCCGTAGGTCGCGTCAGCGATATCACCATTCAGCAGTCCAAAAACCGTGTTATTGTTGAGCTCGACATTGATTCTAACATAAAGGTTACTGACTCAACGGTTGCCGTTCTCGATGGCGAACTTCTGGGCTCGCGCTTCATAACACTTAAGGTCTCTCCGGGGCACGTACTTGAATCGAATGACACCATTCATACCGACATGGCGAAAGGTATGCTTGATTTTGCCGAGCCCGTGGCGAACAATATGCAGATGGTTTTGAAGAATCTTAATACGGTTCTCGAATCGCTGGCGGCGAATACGAAACGAATGGACACGATTTTCCTTCGCCTCCAGACAACGCCTGCTCTCTTGAATCGTACACTGAGCACGGCCAATTCAAACATCGATGAACTTGGAATCACTTTTAAATCTGTCGCAGGTAACCTCAATGGTACACTCACGGAATTGAAGCCTACGCTCGCCAACTTCAAGACGCTGTCCGATTCGCTGAAGCTCATGCAACTCAACAACACACTCAATAAAGCACAGCAGAGTCTCGCGCGTATAAACCAAACGTTGTCCCAGCTGAGCAGCGGAGACAACACAGCAAGTAAGTTGCTCACCGAGGATTCGCTATACGTTAACCTTAACAAACTTTTGTATTCGGTCGACTCGCTGGCAATCCATTTTAACAAGAACCCCAAGCACTTCCTGGCGCCGTTGGGCAAAAGCAAGAAGAAGATCGATCGCGACCTGAAAAAGGAAGCGGAAGATAAGAAGAAGACCCAATAACGATACGACTGTAGAGACGCAATGCCTTGCGTCTCTCCCACGCAATGCCTTGCGTCTCTCACACGCAATGCCTTGCGCCTGCACCATCACGCAATGCCTTGCATCTCCCATCACGCAATGCCTTGCGTCTCCACCCACACGTTGAAGTTGCATTCGTTTGCAGCAATGCATCATAATTCCAATCTTTAGCCACAATAAAGTTCGGAGATATGGCGAATTCCAAATCTGACGGCAACGGCGAGCAGCTTGTGCTTCTTCTCAAAACCTTGCATTCGAAAGCGTCTAAAGTAATGGAGGGTGGCGGCCCTAAGAAAACAGATGAGCAACACCAAAAGGGAAAGCTCACCGCAAGAGAGCGCATCACGTACCTTCTGGATAAGAAATCTCCTTCAATAGAAGTTGGCTTGTTTGCGGGCGATGGGATGTACGCTGAACAGGGTGGTTGCCCTTCAGGAGGAGTTGTTGTCGTGATCGGGTTCGTTGCGGGTAGGCAGTGCGTTGTCGTAGCCAACGATGCCACCGTTAAGGCCGGAGCATGGTTTCCCATCACCGCTAAGAAAAATCTTCGTGCTCAGGAAATTGCCATG
Organism: Chryseolinea sp. T2; assembly: GCF_037203685.1. NCBI lineage: Bacteria > Pseudomonadati > Bacteroidota > Cytophagia > Cytophagales > Fulvivirgaceae > Chryseolinea > Chryseolinea sp. T2. The sequence goes on along the minus strand of NZ_JBBCAU010000003.1, from coordinate 507,813 downwards.
GAGAACAGGCTTCCTATTGTTTACCTCGTCGACAGCGCAGGCGTGTTCCTCCCTATGCAGGACGAGATCTTTCCCGACAAGGAGCATTTCGGGCGTCAGTTCAGAAACAACGCACAGATGTCTGCCATGGGAATTATTCAGATAGCTGCCATCATGGGAAGCTGTGTTGCCGGAGGCGCTTATTTGCCCATCATGTCTGACGAAGCCATGATCGTAGACAAGACAGGATCTATTTTTCTGGCCGGTTCTTACCTCGTAAAGGCGGCCATCGGAGAAGAGATCGATAACGAAACACTCGGAGGTGCAACGACGCATTGTGAGATATCGGGCGTTACTGATAACAAGTTTCCTAACGATCAGGCCTGTCTCGACTACATCCGTGACCTGTTCGCAAAGTTTGGTCAACCAACATTGGCTGGGTTTAACCGTGTTGATGCAAAGTCCCCTGCTAAAAAAATTAAAGATGTATATGCCGCGCTTCCATCAGACCGTACGAAACCGTACGATATGCAGGAGATTATCGACGGCCTGATCGATGGTTCGGAATTTCAGGAGTACAAATCATCTTACGGAAAGACACTCATCTGCGGCACCGCGCGCATCGAAGGATGGTCGATAGGTATCGTCGCCAATCAGCGCAAAGTGGTAAAGACAAAGAAGGGTGAGATGCAAATGGGCGGCGTCATTTATTCAGATGCTGCAGATAAAGCGGCGCGCTTCATCATGAATTGTAATCAGCGAAAGATACCGCTTCTGTTCCTTCAGGACGTGAGTGGATTTATGGTGGGAAGCAAAGCCGAACACGGTGGCATAATCAAAGACGGAGCGAAGATGGTTAACGCGATGGCCAATTCAACCGTCCCCAAGTTTACCATCATCGTCGGAAACTCCTATGGAGCAGGGAACTATGCTATGTGCGGAAAGGCATATGATCCCCGTTTAATTTATGCGTGGCCGACTGCACAAATTGCTGTGATGAGCGGAGCCGCGGCTGCAAAGACTTTACTGCAGATCCGTATCAGTGCACTGAAGGCACAGGGAAAACAGATAACTAAAGAAGAAGAAGAAAAACTTCTTAGCGAGATTACGGACCGATATAATGATCAGCTTTCGCCGTACTATGCGGCCGCCCGGCTTTGGGTTGATGGCATCATTGATCCCGCAGAAACACGTAGTATAATTGCAATGGGAATTGAGGCTGCTAACCACGGCCAGGTAGAAAAATTCAACGTCGGCGTAATTCAAACCTGAAATTCAAGGCTGCGAAAGTTCGTCTTGTCAAATATTTTACTGAAGTTGCCTGATATGGAGATGAAGGACACAGAACTTAAAGCACTTGTATCCTTACTGGATGACGAAGATGCGCAGATCGTTACTCATGTTGAACAGAAAATTCTGTCGCTGGGAACTACGATCATTCCGTTCCTTGAGGAAGAATGGGAAAGCAATTTTAATCCTACGGTACAACGTCGCATCGAGGAAATCATTCATACGCTTCAGTATGAGTTGCTGAAAGAGCGCATACAACAGTGGTATGCAAGCGACGACCAGGACCTGCTCACCGGCATGTGGCTTGTTGCAACATATCAGTATCCTGATATTGAATTACTCAAACTCAAGCAGGACCTTGAGCAAATCTATTATGAGACGTGGCTTGAATTTAAGCCGGACCTGTATCCGTTCGATCAAATCAAGGTAATCAACAGCGTTCTTTTTAATAAGCTGAAGTTCGGCGCTAACACGAAGAACTTCCATTCACCGGGCAACTCAATGATCAATGTGGTGCTGGAGACCAAACGTGGCAATCCAATCACATTGTGCATCATCTACATGTTGGTTGCTCAAAAGCTGAAGCTTCCTGTAGCAGGCGTAAATCTTCCCAATCTTTTTGTACTTACATATAAGGATGTAAAGCACTCGCAGTTCTACATCAATGTATTTAACAAGGGATTGATTTTCTCACGGCAGGATATTGAGAACTATATCAATGAACTGCACCTCACTCATCAGCCTTCATTCTTTGAGCCGTGCTCAAATCTTGAAATTGTTCGTAGAGTGTTTCGCAATCTGATCATGTCCTTTGACAAAATGGGAGAGCATGCGAAAGCCGAAGAAGTGAAAGAGCTGTTGCTTATCATTGCCGATGGGGCTGATCTGGGTGTCTAGTGCTGCATGGATTTGAGACTAAGGACCATATCGGGATAAAGCAACATCACTTTATTCGCCTGCAATTATTTCATTCTACTTTCTGAATCAGGAGATCGGGGGCTAATGCCTCCTGACCGCCATACCGTCGGTTCACAGGCAAGGCGCGTCATGATTCAATTTATCAGGGCTATTTTTACTCTGCCAAAACCCTGTTTATGAAATTTTTCTCTACGGTTGTCCTCATTTGCGTGCTCACAATTCCAGGAGCCGCACAACAGATTTCACCGCGCTACGAGCTTGTTAAAATGGACAAGACGGTGAATACGTTCAGACACGAAGCGGCGCCGGTAATTTCACCGGATGGCAACGCGCTGTATTTTTTCGTTCAGAATCACCCCGACAACACGATGGGTAAAGAGGATACGCAGGATATCTGGATGTCGAAGCGCGACGAAAGCGGCGCATGGTCGCAGGCTGAACACATGGGAAGTCCGTTTAACATTCACAGGTCTAATCAGATGTTCACTGTATTAGAGGACGGCAGCCTCTTCATAAAGGGAGGTCGTTCAAAAGGAGAGAAGGGATTCTCTATCGTGACCGGCGGCTCACTGAAGGAACTCGACGTGAAGGATTTCAAGGAGATGAACAAAGGCAGATTCTATGGTGCGTCCATATCAGCTGACCTGAAACATATTGTGATGTATTTTGGCGAACAGCCAAATAGTCCTAACAGTGACTTGTATATCAGCCACCAGCAACCTGATGGTTCATATTCAAAGCCTGTAAAACTTTCCCTCAGCACGAGCACAGACGATGTAGGTCCCTTCATAGGTCCCGATCAAAAGACACTTTACTTCGCCAGTGCGAGAAACGCACCTGGCAGACAGGGTACAGTAGATATCTACCGTACGACGCGCCTGGACGACACCTGGAACAATTGGTCGGAGCCGATCAACATGGGCAAACCCATCAACACTTCAGCGCTGGATTATTACTTCACCATTGATAAGGCGGGCAATATTTTTACGAGCCGTGCAAACAAAGCAATGGATGGTGGCCAACTCGACCTCTATGCGCTCGTGCCTAAGACAATCAAGATCAATCTCGTTGGCTTCGTAATGGACGAGAGATCGATGCAGCCATTGCAGGCCGACGTACAGGTTAAGATTCTTGAAAAGGAGCCGCAGAAAATGAAGGTTAGCACTGTAGGTAAATTTGAGACCCGTCTGCCCGAAGTGAAGTCATATAAGGTTACGGCTGCCACACCAGGCTACGTTTCCTATGAGCAATCATTTACTGTTCCTGAACTCAACAACGATACTACTTTAAATATTGAGGTTCTGTTAAAGCCTGTTCCGAAGCAGCTTATGCTTGTCGGCAATGTGTACGACAAGAAAACGGAACAGCTGATCACGGCCAAGCTTTCAGTTGTGTTGAAGGAGGACAAATCGGCACAGTTGAAAATGGTTGCTGATGGTGGCCGGTATGGAAAAGAGATTTCAAAGAAGGGATGGTATGTGATTACGGCATCAGCTGAGGGTTACTTAAACAGTACCGACAGCATCGAAGTTGCCGACAACGATCAGTCACCATTCTCACGTGACCTGTACCTCGCACCGGTTGAGATCGGTACTACAGTTCGATTGAAGAACATTTACTTCGACTTCGACAAGACCACGTTAAAGAAGGAGTCGTTTCCTGAACTCAATAAGGTGGTCGAATTCCTGAAAGTGAATCCGAACATTGAAATTGAAATTGCCGGACATACCGACAACAAGGGAACCGATGATTACAACATCAACCTCTCTCAGGGACGTTCTCAATCTGTTGTAGACTACATCGTCAGCCAGGGTATTGACAGCTCGCGCCTTGGTGCACATGGCTATGGAGAAGGTAAGCCCATCGAAACGAATGACACCGATACAGGCCGAGCAGTGAACAGACGCGTTGAGTTCACGGTGTTGAAAATCTAGAATGCATTAGTGGTTAATGATTAATAAGGGGTTGGGGCCGAAAGGCCCCTTCTTTTTTACTGAAGTCTAGGCACCTACTAAACGTTATAGTAGTTTAGGTGCCAATGAAATCCATTTCTATACTGATACTTTTGTTCGTCGGGTATTTGTCAAACGCCCAGACTGCGTCCGTTCGTGAACTGGCACCCGGCGTGTTCTACTATTACGGTGATGAGCTGCAGCACAGATCAGCCAATTGTGTGTGGGTAGTCTTCAAGGACTATGTGGTAGTTGTAGATGCAAATTACCCGTGGGCGGCGAAAGAGATTTTACAGGAGATTCGCAAGACCACATCCAAGCCGGTTCGGTTCGTATTGAATACACATTATCACCACGACCACACCTTCGGCAATGGAATATTTGCTGCCGCAGGAGCAACTATTGTTTCCACTACGGACGCGGCGAACGAAATGAAGACCCTGGGACGAAAGGAGTGGAATGACAACTACAGCGGTCAGCCACTGGATGGCTATACGCAAGTATTTCCCACTATGACTTTTGATAGCACGCTCGTCTTTGACGATGGAACTCACAGGGTTGAGTTTATCAGAATGGCGCCTGCCCACACAATGGGAGATGCAGTTGCCCTTCTTCCTAATGAGAGTATACTGATTACGGGTGATCTTTTTGTTAACGGAAACCCCTGGGGCAATAATGTTGCAGACCCGGATGCCGACTACGACAAATGGCTGAACGTGCTTGACACGCTCGCTGGCTGGAAGGTGAGAACAATTGTGCCAGGACATGGAGAGCTGGCCACATCAACCACGCTAATCCTGCAACGGAACTACCTGGCCGACATGCTCAAACAAGTGCGGCAATGCATAAAGGCTGGCAAGACTTCAGACGAGACCGTGAGAACAGTTAACCTCAGTACTCACCCTGGCTATGGCGCTAATAAGACATCAACAGACAGATCGGTACGCGCAATGTATACCAGATTGTCTTCGGGGAAGTGACTAGAGTCAATTGCCATCATTCGCCCCTCTGACGAGATCAACGATCGAACGTTCATTGATAAATACGTCGGTGATAACCGCTTGCCCGCGCCCGATCCTTACGAGGCCGTAGCAAACAGACGCAGAGTCGCGGGTCGATTGATTGTAGTACTGCTCCGCAGGCAATGCTTTCGATTCCTCCATGTAGAACCTGTCGAATGGGATAGTGAAGTGTACAATGGAATCGCTGTCAATGTAGTAGATCGTGGTTCGCAGGTAAGGACCATCGGGCTCGTCCCGCGTCAAGCGATTCACCTTAGCATAACCGGCAGAGTCCGTTTCAAACACCACGTTCACGCTCTCGCCTGACGACCATTCTCCTGTGTCGTAACCGTAGTCAGCAAGAAAATTAAGCGTAATGTATTTCCCGCGGAAAGGATCAGAGGGATCTATTGGTTGCGTGCGAAATTTGTAAGGTGTACCGCTGCTAACGATGTTTTCACGGTCCCAAATCATTTTCCCGGGAACCGCGAGCTGAGCAATGCACATCACGATAAACAGACCGACAATTAACCCTCTCATGACCGTGCCCTCCTTTGTTTGATCATGTAATAGTTAGCTGCGAAGAATCCAATGCCTACGACGATAAAGAGAAGTCCTCTCAAGACAAAGCTTAGATCTGTATCAAAGAAGCGGCACACAATGAGTGCGGTGATAATGAGCAATCCATAATTGAGAATGCCCAGATGATTTTGTCTGGCACCAGACCTGATCGTATAAATGGCGAGCGCCAATACGCAGAAATTGATCAGCCAGGCACCTGCCAACGGCGTCTGTACAGCAATGAAGTAAATAGCAATGAAAAACAGGAACGAGAAAGCTTTTGTGTTCATTCCGCCCCAACCTTTCGACTGAAATTGCCTGAACAGAACAACAACAGCAAGCAACGCCACTCCGGCTATCACAGCCATGCCAATAAGTTTATAAGCAGTTCCGTCGGGTGTACTTTCCCACTCCCAGAAATCAGTAAAGCTTGCTATTAGAAGAATGGAAATAACGCCCAGGCTACCCACCACCAAAAAACTGTTAGATAGGACACGACCTGTTTTAAACATGTCTGATTCGCCCGCCATTACAAACAGGCTATACATGCTCATGTAGGCAATCATGAAAAGCCTTCCGGTGTTCTCAGCAACCGTTGCGAGGCAAATCGACAGCGAGATCACAAACATCCATGAGATCAGCACATAAAAATTGTTCTTTCGTTGAGGAAGCAAAAAGGCGCGATAATAATAAGGGACTATAGTAGCGAGAAGCACCCAATACATTGGAGCGGCATCAGTTCCCAGATAGCTAAAGTAACTCAACTCACACGCGTACCATGTTGCTCCTCCGAGGCAAAGCATGACTACAATTCCCGAACCGAGAACGTATATGATAGGTACACTTAATACCGTCCACGTGAGCAGAAAATCTGCAAGGCTGCCTCCCATGTTATAGGCCTGGCTTACGATGGCAATGCTTACACCTATGGCACAGAACAGGAATGCACCAACTCCCTCCCGCCACGCGCGGTCTTCGATAGGTTTCAGAATAAGCCAGCCAGTGAGCACCTGACCGACGAGCAATGGAATCAAACCAATCACAACTTTGGTTATTCGTGAAAGATCGTCCCAGTTGTGGGCAAGGATCAGGACGATTCCCAGGCCAACGAGCAAAGCACCCAGAATACCGAAGACAATGAACAGGCGATTGGAAGAGGCTCCATCTTTCTGTTCATAATGGAGTCTGATGCGTTCGGCTGTTTCGTTGTCTATAATTCCCGCCGCTACAAGTTCCGGCAAGGCGCGTAGAAGGTGTTTGCTCATGGTCAAAAAGAGAGGCTGCGTACAGCAGTGCCGTTACGCAGCCTTTCCATCAATTACTTTGAAAATGTATAGGCGTCAACGCTGTTGGCGAAGAACGTAGGGATATAGAGGGTCTTTGTTTTGGCGTCGTACTCGATGTCCGCAGCATTAACCTTATCTTTTGTATCCACGAGCTTCCTGGCACCTTTTGCGTCGACATAGTACACTTCTCCGTGCCAGTTGGACACGAGGTATTCGTCTTTACCAACTGCCACGATGCCGTCGGCACCTTCCACTACTTTAGTGAAAGGAGTGAGTTTCTTGTCTGCGCCAAGTTTATAGCTGTTACCCGTTGCAAAACTTACAATATACAGACCGTTGTCAAGCGCAAGTAAGCCGTTCACCCCATTCAGTTCAGGGCTTTCAAAGTACACCTCTGCTTTTCCACCTTTTACCAGGTGAATCTTTCCGGTCTGGGTATCAGAGACATAAACATTTCCTTTTTTGTCTACTGTGATATCGTTAAGGAACTGAGCGCCTTCTATTTCAAGAGAGCTGGTGATCTTTCCGGTTGCCAGGGAAATTGTTCTCACCTGAGTGATGTCGGCAACGTAGAGGTTCCCATTGTAAATACCCATTCCTTTGGGTGCGTCGAGACCTGTCGCCCAATCTACGGCTACGATCTTCCCGTCAACACCGACCTTGGCAATGGTACCGTTTCCGTCCTTTTCTTCAGGCTTTCCGTTGATACAGGCCACATAAAGGACATTCCCCTTAGGCTCAAATGCCACTGATTCCGGAACGGGAATATTCGGTGGAGTCTTCCACTTTAATGTTAGTGACTGCGCCGTGGCACCAAAGCCTGATGCCAGCAAAACAATGACAAGTGCTTTTTTCATATTCTGGTTAGTTAGATTAGTTGGTTCAAACCGACTCAAAATCAAAATGAGAGCGTAAACATCGGTCCCCATCCGGATCATTCCAAATTTATCGGACCCTTCGGGATTTTGTTGTTACCTTTCGCCACTGATTTTCAAAATCACTTACTGCAGATCTAACCATCTAACACCCATGTATCAAGGACTTCTTCATACCCACTCAGGCCTTCGCTATTTAGTGCTTCTCGGATTGCTCATTGTGATCGTCACCTCCCTGATGGGTTGGTTAAATCGCAAGCCATTCACACCTACGGACAATAAGCTCAGTCTCTTTTTGTTTATAGCGACGCATACCCAATTGCTGGTAGGTCTGATCCTATACTTTGTCAGCCCATTTGTAAAGTTTGATGGAACCACTATGAGCGACAAGATTACCCGCTACTGGAGTGTTGAGCATATTTTTGGAATGCTTGTAGCCGTAGTCCTGATCACCCTGGCAAGATCCACCTCAAAGCGAATGACTGATGACAATGCTAAACACAAGCGCATGTTCATCTTCAACTTTGTAGCCCTGGTGGTAATTGTCGCGATCATTCTGATCAGCGACCGGAAGCTGATAGGCTAAGTACCGGTTATTTCCTGGTATCAGTTATGGTTCATGATCGAACCAATTATGGTTTCTTTTTGATAGAACAACCCATGGGCCGTACTTCAGGTGTCTGGATGCTCTGATTGGTGAGTAGTATGTCGATCGCATCCTTGAGATAGGCATGACGAACGTCCGCTTCAACCTGTGCGTTGTCGTCGAGGGCTCCTTTGTAAACCACTGAAAATACTCCGGAAGAATTCTTCAGGAGAAATACCTGCGGTGTTTTGCTTGCACCGAGTTGCTTCATAAGAGTCTGGTCCTTGTCGCTCAGGTACGGTACTTTCAGATTTAATTGCGCCGCCTTTTTTGCCATTGCCTCTTCACTGTCGCCAGGCTCGATGCCGGAATTCACCAACAATACCGGAACACGATCACTATACTCATTTGAAAGCTTAGCGATCCGGCCACGGTAATACTCATCGAATGCACACGTGTTGCTCGTAAATATGATTGCAACTCCCGAACATGACGGATAGGTTTCGAGCGAAACGGGTTTCCCATTGAGCACATTGTTGAGGGAGAAGTTGCTCACCTGCTGTGCGGATAAAGTACCGCCGGCAAGGCTTAGCACGACAATGAAAAGAAGCTTTAAATTCATAAATTGACTGAGCGGTTAAAGACCAGTACAAAACCCGGGTACACCTCGTAATGCAAAGGTATGACGGATTCGATACCACCAACAATGATTCTGCCGCGAATATCACCCTCTTCACCGAGTTGAAAGGGGTCGATGAGGAGGTGCTCGGCAAAAGTCAGGTCTTTCTTACCATATATCTTCACAAGCGTCTCTTTAGCACACCAATAAACGCAGTGCTTGATGAGGTCATTTCCTGCATCCTTCAATTCCCTTTTGTGAAAGATACGATGTGCTACTTTGAACAGCTTCACTTTAGGCTGCTCCAGGTCAATTCCTGCAGGCCCGTTTTTATCAACAATGGCAGCCACGAAAGGAAACGAATGGCTTAACGACAGATGATGATCGGAGTCAGTTGGAAAAGGCTTGCCAAAGTCATTCTTGGTGATCCCTTTGAATGGCAGAGATAACGCCTCAAATAACGTCATGAGAAGTACCCGGCCTGCAAGCCATTCTATGCGTTTGGAAGCATGAGCGATGTTCTCCGGGAACGCTTCCACCTCAGGCAACTTATGACGAAGAGATTCCTCATCTTCGGTTACGCGCCACAACGCCCACGCACGATCTTCCTCTATAACAATTTTTTCAAGCGGCATAACGAATAAGCTGAGCGAAAGTAAGAACTTTCGGAAACTTAAGCGGGTAGTGTTGAAAGTACAAGTGGATAAGCTGCATACGCTCACTGGACATAACCAGAGTGTGTACGCACTTCAGCCTTCATCAAAATTAAACGTCGTGTTCTCGGCAGCGGGCGATGGAATGGTTGCTATGTGGGACCTTGAACAACCCGAGAGCGGTCATCTCGTTGCCCGCCTCTCAAATTCGATCTATGCTTTGCATTTTCATCAGCCCAGCAATTTGTTGATCGCCGGACACAATTATGATGGCATTCATCTGTTAGATTGGGAGGAGCGAAAGGAAGTTGGCTCACTGCAGTTGACTGGTGCAGCGATATTCGATATTCAATCACTGGGGCAGTATCTGTTCATAGCGACCGGTGATGGTACCCTGATCAAAGTGGATTGCCGCTCACTGACAATTGTAGGGACGAAGCAATTGCTATCACAGAAGAGCGCTCGCACCATTGCTGTGAATGCGCATACAGGCGAGGTTGCCGTTGGTTATAGTGATCATTTCATTCGCGTTTATTCGGCCGATGATTTGTCATTGATCCGGGAGTGGAGGGCGCATCAAAATTCGGTCTTTACTCTTCGGTACGACGCGGCGGGTACAAGGTTGTTCAGTGGATCCAGAGATGCCCGTCTTAAAGCCTGGAATGTGCAATCGAAATATGGCCTTCAGCAGGAAGTGATCGCTCACCTGTACGCTATAAATCATCTCGATCTTAGTCCGGATGGTAAACATTTCGTAACTTGTAGCATGGATAGGTCCGTGAAAGTGTGGGGAACGGATGAGATGAGGTTGCTGAAGGTTATAGACAGGGCCCGTCACGCGGGTCACGGAACGTCAGTCAACAAAGTGCTCTGGACTTCATTTCATCAACAACTGCTGAGTGCCAGCGACGATCGCACGATATCAGTGTGGAACATTAATTTTGAAAACGATTTGCTATGAGAATCACGCCATTGGACATACGTCAAAAGACCTTTGAGAAGAACTTCAGAGGTTATGAAAAGGAGGAGGTAAATGCTTTCCTGCTTACGCTGTCCCAGGAGTGGGAACGTATCATCGACGAAAACAAAGAACTCCGCATAAAGCTTGAAGCCACCGAACGCGAAGTGACCAAGTTGCGCGAAGTAGAGGGTACTTTGTATAAGACTTTGAAAACGGCTGAAGACACAGGAGCAAACGTAATAGAGCAGGCTCGTACAGCAGCGGACCTTCATCTTCGTGAATCACAGATACAGGCTGAGTTGATATCTCAGGAAGCAAAAACCAGAGCTAAAGACACCATCGAAGAAGCAGAGATGACTGCCCGCGAAATCCTCGACGAAATGGAAGATCGCCTGAAGCAGATGATCGATAGCTATAAGAGTTTGGAAGCAGCCCGCATCGATATGCTGGCCCATTTCAAGCACCTCGCTACCGAAGCGATCGAGCGCGTTGATCGCGCCCGGGCCTTGTCAAAGGATTTTGATCCAGATAAGCACCTTGCCCTGGCCCGTCGTGAGGCCAAGCGTGTGTTCAGTGCATCCATGCATGATCAGCCGACTCATATACCAGAACCTGTATTGAAGCAGCGTGAGCGCGAGGTCATTCTCGAAGAGCGTAACCCGGCCGCAGAGCCACAACCGAAGAAAGTTCAGAAGTCATTCTTTGACGAGATCGGATGATCGGCAAAGTCGAACTGGAGGGACTTGAGTTCCATGCCTTCCATGGTCTCTATCCACACGAGAGGGTGTCGGGTAATTGGTTCGAGGTGGACATCGCCGTCGAAACAGACTTCTCCGAGGCTGCCTATACCGATGAGCTCGCCGGAACGGTGAACTATGAAGTGCTCTTTCGCATCGTTAAGGATGAGATGGACAAGCCATCAAAACTCCTTGAAACGGTGGCAGAAAAGATCGTCAATGATGTACTTTCAGAATTACCTGCTGCCCTAAGCGTAAGTCTTAAAATATCCAAGGTAAATCCACCTATTGGAGGCAAGGCGAAGAAGGCAACGATCAGCCTGTTCAAGTCGCGTTAAGCCTTTCAATTCGCGTTAATAGCCGGCTTAGACGGTTGATCCACGAACATGAAGCCCCGTGCTTCCTCGTTTTCAACGAAGTCGATCTCTTTGCCGATTACATACATCGCGTGCTTTCGGTCGACAAAGACCTCGATTCCCTTCACCTGATACATCCGATCGGCTTCCTTCTGTTTGTCAAAGCCTATCAAAAGTGATACACCGCATCCGCCACCCTTCACACCCACCCGAAGTCCATATCCTGCCGGGATATTTTTTGTCGTCATGATGTTTTGAATCTCTGCAGCGGCGCGATCAGATATGGTAATGGGCACGATGTCATCAAACATACAGGCGCTCGTATTTTGCGTTTAAAATTATCTAAATTTCAAACAAAATTGCCCGTAAATAAATTCTATGGACGCACTGGTCGAGTTTGTAAAAATCCTGGTTCCTGCCACCATCGTGCTGTATGCAGCCTATCTGATGGTGAGAAGCTTTATCATGAAAGAGGTGGAATTAAAGCGCCTTGAGGTGCGCGGTAAGAGTATTGAAACCCTTCTTCCAAACAGATTGCAGGCATACGAGCGAATGGTATTGTTCCTGGAGAGGATGTCGCCGCAGAACCTGCTGGTACGACTCAATGTGAGCAGTATGCCGGCCAGAGAGTTTCATCAGCTGTTGCTTTCTGAGATACGGAACGAATACAATCACAACGTTTCTCAACAGGTTTATATCAGCGAGAACGCGTGGAACCTCATAAAGAATGCAAAGGAGGACCTCATTGTTTCCATCAATGAGGCGGCCGGGGAAATGCTTCCTGAGGCTACAAGCCTCGATCTGTCGAAGCGGATTTTCGAGAAATCCATCAACAAGCAGGTAGACCCGTTGAATCATGCGTTAAGCGAGCTCAAGAAAGAGATCCAGCAAACTTTCTGACAGGCGACTGTCAAAATGCTTATTTTTAGATATGGTTCGTGTTTTGCATTAAACCGATACGATATGAAGAACAGGTTTTTTGAGATGGCGTTGGCCCAGGCTGCGCGGCTGGCCGGAAAGAGTGGCAGAATGCTGATGCTGGTTACCCGATTTGGTACTAAGATGCGGGACGTAAACTGGAGCGGCGTACAGCGCGAGCAGTTAAAACTTCAGCTCTTCACGCTGGGGCGACTTGCCAGGGCATATGCCGTGGGTGAGTATCGCGAGGTGCCATGGAGAACCATGTTAGTGGTTCTTGCCGCTGTGATCTATTTTGTGAATCCTCTGGACCTCGTTCCGGATATGATTCCGATTGCTGGCCTCACGGATGACTTTGCTGTGTTGGTGTGGGTGTATAATTCGTTAGGAACCGAAATTGAGAAGTTTCAGGCCTGGGAGTCCTCACGCGCCCGGCCACTATGAAGACAGCGTTTGTAGCTGGAGCAAGTGGCCTTATTGGAAGTCAGCTCCTTCCACTTTTGTTGTCAGCAGACAGATATAGTAAAGTCTACGCGATCACCAGGAAGCCTCTTCCTGAACATACCAGGCTAATACAATTGACGGCGGATATGGCGGACGTTGCAAGCTATGCAGACGTTCGTGTCGATGACGTTTTCTGCTGTCTGGGTACAACCATCGCCGTCGCCGGTTCGAAGGAGAATTTCAGAAAGGTAGACTTTGTCTTCCCGACGGTGATGGCAAAATCACTTCGGGACAACGGTGCGAGCCAATACATGCTGGTATCTGCATTGGGTGCAGATAAGTCGTCATCGATCTTTTACAACCGCGTAAAGGGTGAAGTGGAGGATGCAATTTCACAGGCAGGTTATCGCTCCTTGCACATTTTCAGACCATCATTGTTGCTGGGGCATCGTGAAGAGAAACGTACAGGCGAGGATGCAGCAAAAGTCTTCTACAAAATTTTTGGCCTTCTCATTCCCAAAAAATATAAAGGCATCGACGCGGGCAGCGTAGCCCGGGCTATGCTTCACTATGCGTTACAGGACAAATCGGGGAAGCACATTCATGAGTCGGGTGAACTGCAGGCCTTTTGATGTGATGGCAGAAACATTCGCCGTGTTATGTCCGACATTCATTCTAAACAACAGAAATAGATGATTGCAGTAATACAACGCGTGACGAACGCGTCGGTCACTATAGAAGGAATTGTAAAAAGTTCTATTGGCAAGGGACTGCTGGTCCTGTTAGGCATCGAGGAAGCAGACAATGGCGAAGATGTTAGCTGGCTTGCCACGAAGGTTGTCAATCTGCGGATCTTCAACGATGAGGCTGGTGTAATGAATGTAAGTGTGAAAGATGAAGGTGGCGATGTGATAGTTGTTAGCCAGTTTACTTTACACGCCAGCACAAAGAAGGGCAACCGGCCTTCGTATATCAAGGCAGCACGGCCCGAAACAGCTATACCGTTGTATGAGTCGTTTGTGAAAGTGGTATCGCAGGAACTGGGCAAGACTGTGCAGACCGGAGAGTTTGGTGCTGATATGAAAGTGAACCTCCTGAACGACGGCCCTGTAACGATCATCATTGATACAAAAAACAAGAACTGAGCCCTGCGTTAAGCAGGCATATTGATCTATAGCCATATCGACCTTATGAGAAAAATATTCCTTGTTGTCAGCCTCGTTATGATTTCCAATTGTATCCATGCACAATACAAGTACGGCCTTAAGGCAACAACGAAGGATGGCTACCTGGCGAGTGTAAAAAGTAACCCTGACAAGGAACTGATCAATCTTGAGAAGTTTGTCCCCGGACTTGTACTCGACATTCGTTATGCGACTACCAACAATTTCACGGGCGAGAAGATCTATAACCTTGCCCGCGCATATGCGAGAAAGCCTGTAGCAGAAGCGCTCATGAAGATCCAGGCCGATCTGAAAAAGCAGGGTCTGGGAATCAAAATATTTGATGGATATCGGCCGTATAAGGCTACCGTTAGGTTTTACGAAGTGTATCATGATACCACTTATGTTGCTTCACCTTATCGTGGTTCCCGGCATAACCGCGGTTGTGCGCTGGACCTCACCGTCATCAACCTAAAGACAGGGGAGGAGTTAAAGATGCCTACCGGTTACGATTCATTTCAAAAAGCGGCCTGGCCATCCACTCCTGTAGCAGATCCTGAAGCCAGAAAGAATCGTACGCTTCTTATTAATGCCATGGAAAAGCATGGCTTTAAAGTGAACAGTTCCGAGTGGTGGCATTATGACTTCATTGGCTGGAAGAATTACGAGGTTCTGGACATCGACTTTGAAGAGCTCGAGTGATTTCACCCTGCGTTCCCTTATTCATATTTTAGCATATCAATGGGATTCACGCGGGTTCCTTTTAGCGCGTGATAGCAAATCGTGAGCAATAGCAGCACCGCCTTTATGATGTTGTTGGTAACGTGGCGGAAATGATCGATAAATCGGGTGTGGCCTGTGGCGGTAGCTGGAACGATGTTCCTGAGGAGTCAACAATCAGGAGTGTAAAGCATTATAACCGACCAGATGCCTCTGTTGGTTTCAGAGTATTCATGGACGTAGTTGAAGAGTGATCTATACTACGGTCGTTCCCGGCAAGGAAGAACTCACGGCACGCAGGCACCAGGGTAATGCGATACTGTGGCATCTCCCCGGAACAATGCATTCGATATCAAGACCGCCTGTTTGTGTTGTAATTATTCGGGAAATTCTGTGACTTATTGTCTGCGGCCGGCTTTACCGAAACGACAATTGTTCTATTTCTCCGTATAATGAACTTATGTTTGGATCCAGAAGGAAGAACGCGCTCGAAAAACTGAGAGCAGAGTGGGGCAGAATAAAAGATGCTCCTTTGAACGTTTATCAGGTTGCAAGATATCACGCGCGCAAAGAATTCGATCCTGGCGTGCACGTATTGTCTGACAAGACTATTTCGGCACTGGATTTTTCAGAACTGTTTTGTTTCCTGGACAGGACAGTTTCGCGTGTAGGCCAGCAGTGGCTGTTTAGCAGGCTTGCATCTTACGGCCCAAACGAAGATGTCGCTGAATTTGAAAGCACGATTGCTTTTGCTGCTGCGAATGAGCAAAAGAAACTGACTGCTCAAATGGCGTTGACGCGACTGCAGCATGAAAATGCTTATGGGTTGTGCGCTTTGTTTTTTAATCCCAATCCCAGGCCTCCCGGAGTGCTGCCGCTTCTCAAGCTCCAGTCCGTTCTGAGTGTGGTAATCTTCATTGGTACTTTGTTTCAGTCTGCTCTATTCGTGCCTTTGATAATAATGCTCGGCATTAACACGCTGCTTCATTATTACTACAAGGCCTTTATTCAGCAGTACAATCTTGCTATGGACCAACTGGTTCTTCTGACGGCAGCAACATCTGAATTACAGCCGCTGTCTTTTCCTTACAAAAGGAACGACAAGGTAGCCGCAGCGTTGAAGTCAGTCCGCGAGGTTGCCAAATCATGGACCATATTGGGTGGTACTCCGGGCAGTGGTTCTGATGCGACTGAACTCTCCTGGGTGATACGTGAGTACGTCAAGATCCTGTTTTTTATTGAGCCTATTCTTTTCTTCAGTGTAATAAAGAAGCTTGCAAACAGGAAGGAAGATGTTCGTATCCTGTTTGAGTATGTTGGATTTATCGATGGATGTATTTCTGTATTGTCGGTGAGGCAATCGACTTCGTCATGCATTCCTACCCGTGTAACTGCAGCAAAAGGTGCAATAGACGCAGAGGGCATGTTCCATCCGCTGATCGCGAAGTGCAGGCGAAACTCCTGGAGTCTTGAGGACCGTTCGCTATTAATAACTGGTTCAAATATGTCCGGTAAAAGTGCATTTATACGAACCGTCGCCATCAACGTCCTTTGCGCTCATACTATAAATACCGCGTTCGCCTCCTCCTTCTTATCATCCTATCATAAGCTCTTTGCCGTAATGAACATTGCCGATGATCTCATAGAGGTGAAGAGCTACTACATGGAGGAAGTTCTTAGCATTCAGGAGCTTGTTAAGAGAAGCGAAAATGAGGGTGAGTGCCTCTTTCTTCTGGATGAAATTTACAGGGGCACAAATACAACGGAAAGGATAGCTGCGGCATATGCCGTACTGAAATACCTGAACAAGAAAAACATTGCTGTTGCAGCAACTCATGACTCGGAGCTAACCTCATTGCTGGAGGAAGGATATGACATGTATCACTTCTCCGAAACCCTGGATCGCGACGGATTGTCCTTCGATTATATCCTTAAGAAGGGGAAGCTAAAGCATGGCAATGCGATCCGGATCCTTGAATACAATGGCTACCCCGCGGAGATTATACATACGGCGTTGATGCAGTCGGAAAAAAGCAACCGTTGATCACTGCACCTTCAGCAAAACTCTGACAGGATAGTATTCACATTGGAAGCACATCGATTGGCAGGGAGAAATTTGAGGCCAGTAACGATTACTGATTCAATCGCTCTTATCAATTTTTGCGTTCCTTAACCTCTTCACGCATCTTCTCCTGAAGCTCCTTCTTCTTGCTCAGATAAGTATTAAACTGTTCCGGAGTAAGGGCGCCCTTCAATTCCTGGTCCTTTGCGGCCTGAGTGTCTTTGTACTTCTTGTACTTGTCCCGACGCCCTGACCCTGAGTCTTTCAGTGCCTCATTTTCATTCGCGTACTTTATGTTGATCGCATGAACGGTGGTTGCCTGCTCGTCAGACAACTGCAGATTCGTTTTCATCCAATCAGTAATCTTTTGCGCGCGTTCTTCTGGCGTGCTGTTTTTCATTTGCTGGCTGGCCTGGGCGTTCGCCTGAAACGCAATTGCAATGGCGGCTAAAAAGACGAGAATGGTCGTTTTCATTTCATTTTCTTTAATGTTGACAGTAAAGGATTTTCGCCGTTAGACTGCGAACAGGAAGCCAGGTTTAAAACCCGATAGCTTTTTCTAGCAGATTGTTCTGCCACAACTGATCGCCTATTGCTCCAGCGACTTCAGAAACTCCAGACTTTTGGGAATCTGCTCTTCAGAGCGCGACGATTCATCCTCAATGAACACGTGCTGAATCCCAAGGCGTTTCACTTCCTTCATCAGGTCGGCTATTCCAACATCGCCCTGGCCTAATACCACATTCGTCTCATCGTCAGCTTTACCATTGCTTGAGTTTGGGGTGCCAGGCTTTCGGTCTTTCAGGTGCATTGAAATCCACCGGTTGTGATATTTCTTCAATAATGCAACAGGATCCTGCCCGGCCTGCTTTATCCAGAACACATCCATTTGCATTTGTACCACTCTTACATCGAGCTTTTGAACAAGCTGATCGAATATTGTGCCGTCGCCATGTTTACCGAATTCATAGCCGTGAGGATGGTAGACCAGCATCAGGCCATTGCGTGCCATTACTTTACCGGCGTTGTTAAACACAAAGGCAGCTTCGTCGGCATCAGCAATTTTGAATGTGTCATTACTGTGCGGTATCCAGAAGCAAACAACAAAGCGTGCACCGTAAGAGCGCGCCTCATCAGCAACGCGCTGGGGGAAGTCTCTTAATCGCTGAAAATCCGCGCCGTAGCTTATCACATTAAGCTCATTCTCCGCGATCAGCTTGATCAGCTGCGGAAACTCCATTCCATAATTTCCTGAAAGCTCGACATCCTTAAATCCCATCTTCTTCACCTTTGCCATGGCCGAGGCGGGATCTGTTTCCAGCTGGTGCCTGAGACTATATAACTCCAGTCCTACTTCCTGGGCAAGGATAGAAGTGCCGCTGAAGGCCAGAAGAATCGCAAATGCCGTCCGCAAAAAATATTGAAGCATGGATTGCCGGTTTGGAGGCGGAAGTTAGAAAAATGCACACTACTGACAATGAGCTGATTCGAGGAAAAGTCCCGCTATCGATGTCAATTGCCAAAAGTTAGGGTTTACCTGGGTTAAGGTACAGGCTCAAAAAGACCCGCTTAGCAATATGTGTGAACAATGGATGGTCCTTATTGGAAGTGTATTATGAAGAAGGCAACGGGAAATAAAAAAGGTGCCTTGTTAACTTACAAGGCACCTCTATGTTGGTGTGAGCTGTTCTCTGCTTATTTGTTGATCAGAATAGGCGTGTTGGCTACCAGTTGAATGAGGTCTTCGTCGACAACGTTTTTCTTTTCGTCGGCAACGATGAGGAAGTTCTCATACAGTTGATCAAGCTCCAGCTTGTTGGGCTGGTAACCGAGTAACTCCAGACGGTGCTTCAAAGCAGCGCGACCGCTGCGAGCGGTAAGAATGATGGATGAACAAGGTACACCCACGTCGGCCGGGTTAATGATCTCGTAGTTCTCTGCGTTCTTCAGGAAGCCGTCCTGGTGAATACCTGAAGAGTGAGCAAACGCGTTGGCACCAACGATCGCTTTGTTCGGCTGAACCGGCATGCGCATCATCGTGGATACCAGCGTGCTTACATCGTAAAGCATGGGTGACTTGATGTCGGTATACAGGCCAAGGTCTTTGTGAACCTGAAGGATCATTGCTACTTCTTCCAGCGATGTATTTCCAGCACGCTCACCGATACCGTTGATGGTTACTTCAGCCTGACGCGCGCCGTTCATAAGGCCAGCAATTGTGTTAGCAGTTGCAAGTCCGAGATCGTTGTGGCAATGCACAGAGATGGTTGCCTTATGAATGTTCTTAACATGCTCAAACAAATAGGCAATGCGCTTGCCATAGAGATGAGGCAGACAATAACCTGTTGTATCAGGAATGTTTACTACGTCGGCACCTGCGGCAATTACGGCTTCCACCAGCTGAGCCAGGAAGGCAAGATCAGCGCGACCCGCATCTTCTGCGAAGAACTCCACTTCACAGCCTTTGGCTTTAGCATAGGACACTGCCCATACGCCCTGCTCCATGATCTTTTCACGCGTGCTGTTGAACTTATGTTTGATATGGACGTCTGACGAGCCTATACCGGTATGTATGCGGCCGCGTTTTGCATGATGAAGCGCTTCGCCCGCTACATCAATATCTTCCTTACGGGCACGGGTAAGTGCGCATACACCTACGTTGACCGCTTTTGATATCTCAACTACTGACAGAAAATCACCAGGGCTGGAGATCGGGAAACCCGCTTCGATAACGTCTACTCCGAGCTCCTCTAGCTTGCGGGCAACAATTACCTTTTCGTCGGTGGATAACTGGCATCCTGGCACTTGTTCTCCGTCGCGCAGGGTGGTGTCGAAAATTTCAATCTTGTTGCTCATGCAGATTATTTGTTGATCTGTTGATTAGTTGATTTGTTGATTGGAGACTTCGTCTTTTAGTATGATTGGTGATGGCGTCAGGCATTCTTTTCAATTGATGCAGGGCTCATCATGCGAATATTGTTACAGACGATATTGCCCATCACCTCTGTGCCGAGGACTTTCTCGAGCGGTGTGGTCGCATCAGCAATATCGCGGGTGCGATAGCCGTCTTTCAACGACTGCTCTACCGCCTTGATCACTGCATCCGCTTCTTCCTTGAGTCCGAACGAAATATCAAGCAGCAGCGCTGCCGACAGGATAGATGCCAACGGATTGGCTATGCCTTTACCGGTGATGTCATGGGCACTGCCGTGAATAGGTTCATACAATCCAACTTTGTCACCAACAGAGGCAGACGCCAGCATTCCCATCGAACCTGCGATCTGAGAAGCTTCATCAGTAAGAATATCACCAAAGAGATTTCCCGTCACCACAACATCAAAGCTCTTAGGGCTTTGAATGAGCTTCATGGCTGCAGCGTCGACAAACATATGCTCCACAGTAACGTCAGGGTACTGCTTCGCGATTTCCTGAACAACTTCTCTCCACAGACGTGAGCTCTCAAGTACATTGGCCTTATCTACAGAAGTCAGCTTCTTGTTGCGAGTCTGTGCTGCCTTGAAAGCCTTGTGCGCGATGCGTTCTACCTCATAGCGGGAATAGATCATCGTGTCATATGCCGTATTGTTGTTTTCTTTCCGGCCGCGCTCTCCGAAGTATACATCTCCTGTGAGTTCGCGGAAGAAGAGAATATCAGCACCTTTAAGAATCTCGGGCCGAATGCTCGATGCACCCAACAATTCATCAAATAATTTGATGGGACGAAGGTTTGCATACAAGCCGAGTTCCTTGCGCATCTTCAACAGCCCCTGCTCTGGCCTTACTTTAGCGCTCGGGTCGTTATCGTACTTAGGATGACCCACTGCGCCAAACAGAATGGCGTCGCTCTTTCTGAGCTTAGTCAGCGTCTCATCAGGCAAAGGATTGCCCGTGGCCTCAATGGCATCATGTCCGATTGAAGCGTAGTCGAAAATAAACTCATGTCCGAAACACTCGGCCACCTGTTCGAGCACTTTCTTTCCGCTCGCAGTAACTTCTTTTCCAATGCCGTCGCCGGGCAGTATGGTAATGTTCTTTTTCATCCAGTATCAGTGAACTAATTCAAAGTGTTTTATTTCGTCGCGTAAGCTCAGGAGGTAGTCGATGTCGTCGTAGCCGTTCATCAGACAGGTCTTCTTATAAGCGTTAATGTCGAATGATTCAGAAGAACCATCTTCTAAAGTAACTTTCTGATTAGGCAGATCCACCTGAATAACAGTGTTCGGATTCTTTTCAATTGCCTGGAATATCTTTTTCAGGAACGCTTCAGTCACCGTGAGCGGAAGCACGGCATTGTTCAGCGCGTTGTTCTTGAAGATGTCGGCGAAAAAGCTTGAGATCACGACCTGGAATCCGTAGTCGTGTATTGCCCATGCGGCATGCTCGCGGCTTGATCCGCAGCCGAAATTCTTTCCGGCAACCAGGACCGTTCCTTTATAAACTGAACTGTTCAGGACGAAGTCTTTCGGAGTATTGTCCGAGTTGTATCGCCAGTCGCGGAACAGATTTTCACCAAACCCTTCACGCGTCGTTGCTTTCAGAAAGCGCGCAGGGATGATCTGATCGGTATCAATATTCTCAATCGGCAGGGGTACTGCCGTGCTCTTCAATGTTGTGATCTTGTCTTTGCTCATCGCGTTAATTCACCAATTGTTATCAATCGTGTACCAACTCTCTTATGTCTGTAACCTTCCCGGTGATAGCAGCAGCTGCTGCGCTCAGGGGACTGGCGAGGAATGTTCTGGACTTAGGTCCTTGCCTTCCCTCGAAATTCCGGTTCGATGTACTGATGCAATACTTGCCGGCAGGGATCTTGTCTTCGTTCATGCCAAGACAAGCTGAGCAGCCTGGTTGACGAAGCTGGAAGCCTGCTGCTTCAAAGATCTTATCCAGACCTTCTTCACGAGCTTGCGTTTCCACCTGCTTGGATCCGGGTACTACCCATACCTCGACGTTGGAAGCCTTCTGCTTTCCTTTCACGATGTCAGCAACAAGACGAAGGTCTTCAATGCGCGCATTCGTACAGCTGCCAATGAAAACGTAGTCTACGGCTTTGCCTAGTATTTCAGAGCCCGGTTCGAGGCCCATGTATTCAAGTGACTTTGAGAATGAAGTTTGCTCGCTTTCGCTCTTCATCTCAGACAACGAAGGAATCTTTCCTGTTACTTTGATGCCCATTCCTGGGTTTGTGCCGTAGGTAATCATCGGTCCGATGTCTGCTGCGTCATAGCGAATCACTTCGTCGTAATGGGCGCCATCATCTGACTTCAATTGACGCCACTGTTCTACCAGGCGTTCATAGTTTTCTCCCTGCGGAGCAAATTTTCTTCCCTTGATATAGTTGAAAGTTGTTTCATCGGGTGCGATCAGTCCGCCGCGGGCACCCATCTCGATGCTCATGTTGCATATGGTCATGCGCGCTTCCATCGAGAGGCTGCGGATAGCTTCGCCCGCGTACTCTACGAAGTAGCCGGTTGCGCCGCTTGCCGAAAGCTTTGAAATGATGTAGAGGATGATGTCTTTAGCGACAACGCCTCTGCCCAGCTTGCCATTGATTTCAATAAGCATGGTCTTGGGCCGGTACTGCAGAATGCATTGCGTAGCCAGCACCTGCTCAACTTCACTTGTTCCGATCCCGAAGGCGATGTTCCCAAATGCTCCATGGGTTGACGTGTGGCTGTCGCCACAAACGATGGTCATTCCAGGAAGCGTGAGTCCAAGTTCAGGGCCAATGATGTGTACGATGCCCTGGTACGGATGTCCAAGGTCGTAAAGATCCACACCAAACTCTTTGCAGTTCTTTCTAAGGGTCTCCACCTGGTGCCGCGACAAAGCTTCACGGATCGGCAGGTGTTGATCAATAGTGGGGACGTTGTGGTCGGCAGTGGCCGTTGTCCTGGCTGTATTGAATACGCCTATACCACGCTTACGAAGGCCGTCGAATGCCTGGGGGCTGGTCACCTCATGAATGAAATGGCGATCAATGTACAGGGCGTCCGGGTAACCCTCGGCACTCTTCACGATGTGGGCATCCCAGATCTTGTCGAAGAGTGTCTTACGATGTTGAGTCATGTTGATTTTCCTTTCGTGTAACAACTGTTAGTTTGTTACAAACCGTTAAAAATGAAACCGCCCCGCCGCGGTTTTAGCCGGGCGGGGCGCTTTTACTATCTATACCTAATCTCTTTCGAGATGTGTTGTATCAAGCTACAGGTCTTGAGGAGTCTTCGGCACGAAGATCAGCAAAGTTGAAGCCAGCATCAACAGATTATTAAAAAAAAGTTTTCGCCGCTAACGATTGATTGGTAGCGGAACCGAATGAAACCTCGCGTAGGATAATTAGTCGATTGGACAATGGTCTCAATAACCGATCCTCTAAAGCAAGCATTACGGGTTCAGCTTTCCAGCAAACATCAGCCCTCAGCATCAATCGAGTCGTAGACGACAACCTTGTCCCAAAGCATTGAGCAATCGGCAATGAACTTCTGGTGGATAGGATGGTCCTGATAAGTTTTCTGACCAGCGAGATCATCGAAGAACATCAGCTCCGATGCGTGATAGCTGTTATCAACCACATCGCGTTTCTCAGTGGATGCAGGAACACCGATATGGATCTCTTTGATCGTTTCGATTTTTCTCAAAGTCTGTAAGCCGGCTAACAGCTTTGCCAGATCCTCTTTCGAATTCGGATTCTTCAACCAGAAGAACACGTGATGAACGAGTACTTTCTTTTTCTTTTTCATAGAAGGCATAGCGGATGCTGCAGCACCGGCACCTAGCGTGACTGCACTTGCAACAAAGGTTCTGCGCGTTTGTTTTTTCATTCTGTTTTGATTTTGATGCTGATGCATCGGAGCGAAGGTAAATAATCAAATCGTGATTTCTATGCGATTGCCATCGGGATCGAGAACAACGCTTTCATAATAACCGTCGCCGGTCCAACGCGGATTGCCGACAACGTTATAGTTGTCGGTTCTGAGCCTTTCCGTCAGGAGGTCGACGTTCTCAACAGAGCCAACACTGATTGCCAGGTGTATCAAACCCATGCACTGTACATCGGCAGAATTGGGCGATCCCTGAATGCCGGGCATCTGCATTATTTCTAATCTGGCGCCATCGTCGAAATTGAGAAAGTAGGATTGAAATCCCTTTTTCACATTCATATATTTCTCACCAGCGGAAGCCGCGAAGTACCTCTCGTAGAAGTAGCGAAGCCTTTCAAGGTCGGGTGTCCATACAGCAACGTGTTCAATTTTCATAATTCACTTGCGTTGCCTGCGTAAATAGTGGATAAGGTCTGTACCCGGTAAAGTGGTGACTCCGACTTCACGCAGCATATGAACGAGCTGTCCACGGTGATATGTTCCATGATTAACAACATGAAACAAAGTTTCTTCGTACGTGTCATCAAATGGCTCGCCACGGAGGTTTGTGTAGTGATAACGACTTGATAAAAGCGTTGGATTTATGGAGTTGACGAATGAAATGAAATCTTTTGAAGAGCTTACAAGTCCTGATAAGATTTCAGGTTTCGATGGGGGATCGGCAACCATTGGCGCCTGCTTCACACTTTCCCCGCGCATACGACGGTACCAGATGTATTGAGCGCCCAAGATGTGCAGGGCGGTCTTGCCGATCGACGGAAAGCTTCCTTTGTTTTCACGGTAAAACTGTTCGTCACTTACCTGTTGCATGACGTCGGCCAGCGCGCCATTAGCCCAGGCGTTAAACTCAAGGTGTTGCAGGATATTATAGCTCATTGACAGTCTTTGTTTTCATAGTTAATGTTGATTAACGAATAACTCGTCGCAAACCTTATGCGCAATTGGCCGATAGGTAATCAGATCATCTTTGATATAATTGATAAACGAAACCTCCTAATAGTGATCACTTCAGATATTGAGGAAGCTCAACACCATTCTTAAGTAATTCATCCGGTATCGGCGTCTGGCGTTGCAACTTAAGAGGCACAACTCCTGCCCAGGTATCAAGGCTGTAATCTTCTTCGTCGTCTTTGGGAGGGCCTGTCCGCACCTTTCCTGAAGCATCATCGATGCTGATCGATAACACCATGGTGGCTTTCCATTCCCCCTTATCCGGTTGACGGACATCGTCCCATCTGCCCGGCTGGACCTTATTAGTAAACGCCTCCAGCGCCTTGTACAACTCATCTTCATCGGTAACACGCGAGGTCTTCCCAAATATCACCGCCGACCTGTAGTTCATAGAGTGATGAAAAGCAGAGCGTGCCAGCACTAGTCCATCGACGTGAGTTACGCTCAGGCAAACGTTCACAGAATGTTCAGCCAATGCGCGCATGTAACCGCTACCCACGGATCCATGGATATAAAGTTTGTCACCCATACGGCAAAATCCAGTTGGTATTTGAACGGGAAGATTGTCACGCACGAAGGCAACGGTACACACCAGGGCCTCGTCGAGGATGGCATAAATTGCATCGCGGTCATATTCGCCCCGCTTCGGTAGCCGGGTGATGGTGTTGTTCGATGTTTGTGGAAATGATGACATAGTGTTCTTGTATGATTGAGAGTGTTTTCTTTGTGACGGGAGAACCCTGGGCGATGGACAACACAGGCCTTTTATTGTCTGCGATCCGGAATCTCAAACTGTCTTTCGTTGAATTCGAAAGCAGTCGGTAAAGCGTTCCATCCCGATATGGGGATAGTAGTCTTTGGCTGCTGGTGCGGCCAATAGGATGAGCGTTGTATCGTGGCCAGCTACGCGATGAGTTTCTTCAATGAGTCGTTTACCGATGCCCTGTCTTTGATAGGCTTCGTCAACAGCGAGGTCCGAGAGATAGCAGCAGAATGAGAAATCGGTAAGCGCCCGCGACACACCGATAAGTTTGTCGTTGTCCCATGCAGTAATCAGCACGTTGCCATGATCAAGCATCAGCTGAAGTTTCCGCCGATCCTCAATAGGTCTTCTTGCGCCCAGAGAGGTGCGTTTCAATACGTCGGCAAATTCGTCGATACTAAGCTTCCTGTCACTCCGATATTCAATTGGGTTCATAGTCGATATTTTGAGAGATAATGTTATTTCCAGCGAATTTCAGGACGTGTTGTTCCAGCGCCGTCTGCAACCGGACAGCGTGTATGAAATCAAACTTTCGTCCGGGTTATTTTATCTGCAGTACGATTTTTCCAAACTGACTTCCGTCTTCCATACGAGCCAGTGCATCCTGAATGCGATCAATCGAAAATGTCTGATCGATCACAGGCTTGAGGCTTCGGCTTTCAACGAAGTCGAGCATCGATAAGAATTCGTCACGGGTTCCCATTGTCGTACCGAAAATGGAGATCTGCTTCCAGTAAAGCAGCCTCGTGGCCAGCTCCGAAATATTTCCGGCAGTCCGGCCGAAATTCACGATGCGTCCGCCAGGTAAAACGATCTCCAGAAACTTTCCAAAGTCTGGTCCCCCTGCGCTATCTATCACGATATCGAAACCACCTGATGCTTTCAAAGCCTGCTCGGCCCACAGGGGATCTTTATAATTGAAGCCCTCGATAGCACCGAGTGCTTTGGCTTTGGCTAACTTTTCGTCGGAACCCGAGGTAACATATACCCGCGCCTGATAAGCGTTGGCAAACTGAAGTGCCCAAAGTGCTGCGCCACCTCCAACACCGGTAATAAGCACTTTCTCCTTCGCACGGAGGCGCGCTTTTGAAAACAAGGCGCGATACGCCGTAAGGGCGGACAACGGTACGGCTGCAGCCTCTGCAAAGCTGAGATGCTCGGGCTTCTCGAAGATGTACTTCTTCGAGATCACCATGTAATCACTGAATGTTCCGTTATCCGGATAGCCGAGTATCCGGAATGAGTTGCCCTGCACAATAGGATTGGTACCCCAATCTAAACTTGGATTGATGATCACCTCCATTCCTATGAGCAACGGATCGGCGTCTTCACCGACGCCCTCTATGACACCGCTACCATCCGATCCAAGGATCACGCCATTGTCGGGCACATTACTTTGTTCACGCCATGTCCAGATATCGCGATGATTGAGCGCGGCATTATGCATGCGCACGAGCACCTGGTCTTTAACTGGTTTGAACTTTTTTATCGGTTCGACGGCGAGAGGACGATCCTTGCCTCTGAATACAACTGCTCTCATAGAATACAAATTGAATTGAGAATTGAGAGTTGAAGATTACCCGGCCCCTTCAAGGCCAGGCATAGCCATTTCTCTCACGATTCTCTTGCTGCAATCAGGACGTTCAGCTTAATGAATGGATTAGTGAACGTTGATGATGTAATTCCATCCAAACGGATCAGCTTCGTGACCAAGCCTTATGCTGTTGAGCTTGGCCTTCACGCGATGTTGAAAGCTTTGTTCATTGGCAGCTGGCAGATTGTAATCCAATCCGTGGATATTTATGGTGGCGATAGGTGACACAACGGCTGCTGTACCCGCGCCGAATGCTTCTGTAATTGTTCCGTCCTTGAAAGCCTGCTCGATTTCAGCTACACTAACCTTTCGCTGCTCAACAGTCATGCCCAGCGATGGGGCCAGCTTGATGATGGAATCGCGCGTAACGCCGTCCAGCAATGCTGACGTAAGCTTAGGCGTGATCAGTTTTCCGTCGATCACAAACATGATGTTCATCACACCGGCTTCATCAATATACTTGTGCTCTTTGGCGTCAGTCCAAAGCACCTGATCAAATCCTTCCTGGCGGGCAAGCTGTGTCGGGTAAAATGCACCACCATAGTTGCCGGCACACTTGGCATAGCCAGTTCCGCCTTCCGCTGCGCGTACGAAGGTTTCTTCAACTTTCAATCGTGTAGGCTTGCTGAAATAATTTCCTGCAGGACTGGTGAGAATGAAAAACTTGAAGTGGTCGGCAATCTTCACTCCCAGACGGGGCTCGAATGCAAACACAACAGGACGAAGATATAATGAAGCACCTTCAGCAGTGGGTATCCAGGCCTGGTCCGCTTCGACAATAGCATGAAGACTTTGAATGAAAAGTTCTTCAGGTATCTCCGGCATGCACATGCGTGCCAACGACTTGTTCAATCGCTCACTGTGCTTTTGAGGCCTGAAAATGCAAATGTTGCCATCCTTGTTTTTGAATGCCTTCATTCCTTCGAATACCGACTGTCCGTAATGTAGAGAGAGCATAGCCGGTGACATCGGGATATCTTCAAAGGGTACGATCACTGGTTCCTGCCACTTGTTGTTCACATAGTCGGCCATAAGCATGTGATCGGAGATATGTTTCCCGAATTCAAGGTTGTTAAAGTCAACTTCACTGATCCGTGACTTGGCTATTCTCTTAACAGAGAACGAGGTGGTTGTCGTTGTCATTTTGCATCCAATTAAGAAGTGAATTTCATGATATTCTTTCAATTTATATGTGTTCCCGGTCACATTTTTACGTCGTTCAGCGCTACCGTGGAACCGCTTTTAAAGGCCGTTTTTGATGGCTTTAGGCCTGTTTCAGGCTTTTGCGACTATACCCGGGAGGCAGCTACATTAAGCAGATTTTTATGGGTGTCGTTTAATGCAGAAAAGGCAATGTCTATGTCTGATCTTTCGGTCTGCCAGTTTGAAACCGCCGCCCGCATGGCTGTCCTGCCCTTTAGAACAGTTGGTGTAAAAAACACCCTTCCATCGTCGCGAACAGCATTGAGAAATGCCTTTATGGCCTGTGCCGACCCTTCATCATGTGAAGACAAAGTGAAACATACCACATTCATTTTCACCGGCGCCAGCAATTCAAAATTATCAGAAGACGAGATCAGTTCTCCCAGATAGGAAGCGGCGTCACAGTTGCGCTCAACAATATCGCGGTACCCTTCTCGTCCGTATGCCATTAGCGTCATCCACGAAGGCAGCGCACGAAACCGCCGGCTGTTCTCAGGGGTATAGTGAAAGAAGTCGGGGCTTTCTTCGGGGTTGCCGAGATATGCCGCGCTGTTTTGAAAGACTTTGAGTTGTATGTGCTTATGCCGCGTGAACTGCATGGCGGCATCGTAAGGTACGTTCAACCATTTGTGTGCATCAACGGTGAGGCTATCAGCAAGGTTCAATCCAGCTGCATAGTGAGCGAATTTTGGAGAGCAGGCAGCAAACCCTCCGAACGCGGCGTCAATGTGAAGCCAGAAGCTGTGTCGCTTTTTCAGATCTGCGATCGCTTCTATGTCATCGAAGTCAACAGTATTCACCGTTCCTGCATTGGCAATGACAACACATGGTCCATTGATTTCATTAAGCTTCTTTTCCAGGGCATTCACATCAACCGCCTCACGGTTGGGAAGAGTATCCACATACACCATCGATCGTCTCCCGGCCCCCAGCATTGACAGCGATTTGATAACACTTGAATGAGGTGTGCCACTCACGTACGATACATCCCGTGCTCCGTCCTGGCTAAAGTCTACACCGCGTTGTTCGCCCACCCATTGTCTTCCAAGGGCCAGCCCCGTAAAGTTCGACATGGTTGCACCGGTGACAAACGATCCGAAAAATGAGTCATCCAGTCCGAACAGCTGACGAAAGAATCCGATAGTCTGATGTTCGATTTGAGGAGCAATGGAATCATTGCTTCCGCACGCATTTTGATCATATGCGCTTACCAGCCAGTCTGCTGCCAGTGCCGCCGGCGTTGATCCACCGGTGACAAACCCAAAGTATCTTGGTCCCGCACTGTTGGAGAGCAGATGGGCATATTCCTTTTGAAACAGGCGAAGCGCTGAAATCGCGCCACGTCCCTTATCAGGTAATGAAGCCGCATCCAACGAAGGTATATTTCTTCCAGGTGCCAGGTCGTCTTGTTTGTCAAGGAACGATGTGGCCATGGCCATTGCTTCGTTCAGAATATCCTGACGTGTATCCAGGTCGTTGGCAAGTGTCGTGTTCAGATTTGATTTGGAGGCCATGAGTTAGTCCTTGGTCTTTAGTCCTTAGTCCTGAGTTGTTCGTAGTACGTGTAGTATCTAAGTCGCAAGCTGAGCCCGAGTGCGTCAGATTTTAACTGTACTTCTGGATGCTGACTTTTTAAGCGTGTTCAGTATTTCGTTAATGCGTACCAGGTGATGATCGTCGTGTTCGGCATCAAACCATGCCAGATCAACAATGTTCATAGGTACCTGCAACCTTGGATGCAGGGATGTCATTCTGAGTTCTGACTCAGAGAGATCGCGCATTCGCCGGATGTTACTCCGACGCTTCGAAGTAAACTCTTCCAGGATCACCCACATAGGCATGCCGTTGTAGTCATCCTGAGTTTGAATATCAGCTCGCGAAAGTGACGCTGCTCCTGAGATGATCTCGCTCACACGCTTTGCTGAGATATCGTCGACATCCATCAGGTGACCGATGTTTTGTTTTACCGACCACTTATCGTCCAGCGGGTATCCCAGTATAGCGTCATTTACGCGTTCAAGTTTATGCTCAAGGCGAACAATCGTACCCTCGAGCCGTTCAATCATAAAGGGAAGCATCGCTGGCATGAAGCCAAACGCAAACTTCCTCTCAAACCAGGGCATGGATTGCATGATATAGAAGCAATTGATGTTTAACTCACACTAAATGCGGGCTTCGTCGTCCCGGCCACAACAACCTGTGGCTTGTGCTGTACGTCGAAATTGACTGAGCGTGCGATAAAGCACTTTCGGGTTGCATCGAGATGCAGACCAATAGCGCGCTCCACCATTTCTTCTGATTGAACAGTGACCACTGGATTTAATGTCACTCCAATGAATTGTCCGCTGCCATCGCTATTCTCTTCCATAACACCCGTTGCGTGATCAACGTAATCTGTTACGATCACACCGTTCACCGCACATAAGTGCAGATACCAAAGCATGTGACAGGTTGACAACGAACTGACAAGCATATCTTCAGGAGTGTGCTTCGAAGGATCGCCTCTGAAGGAAGGATCAGACGATCCTTCGATGACCCGTTTGCCTTTGATGCCAATGTCGTGGCTTCGATCGTAGGCCTTGTACTCTGAAGTTCCGGATCCGCGGTTTCCGGTCCATGTTATCGTTGCGTTGTAAGGGTGATGTTTCATGGTTGTAGCAATAAGGGTTATGAAATATCTTTCTTCATCATCAGATCAGTCTGCAAATCAGTTCCAAGTATGAATGGATGTGAACTGAACTTCTCGAATCCACACTTCTGATAAAAGGCTATAGCCCTGAGGTTGTGTTCCCATACGCCTAACCACACGGTCGGGAATCCCTGTTCTTTGGCCAGCGATATGCAGCGTTCCATCAACAGCTTGCCAAGGCTCTTCCCAATAAAAGCCTTTGTTGCATAAAGGCGTTCAATTTCAATGGCATGTTCACCGTTCAGCTCCGGGGGCGTCGTGCCCTTGCGAAGTTTGGCATAACCTGCAGGCTTGCCATCAGCTTCGGCAATGAGAAAGATGTTACTCACATCTTTAATCTCCGAAGTTACCTGGGGCACGCTGAAATTCTTTTCCAGATACATGTCCATGTCGGCCTTTGTGTTCACCTCTGCAAACGTATCGTAGAAGGTTTTTACACCAAGTTCGATTAATAGCGGGACATCACTCAGCGTTGCATGCCGGATGGAGACTGTGCTGCCTGAATGCACTTCTGTTTCCATAAGTCGGTATTGTTGATGAGATTCGAAACCAGTTACTATCTCGACAGCTGCGTTTTAAAGCTGTTCCTCAGCATATAGCCTCGGTTCACCAGGTAGATGCCCGCCACTGTAAGGAGGAACGCAACGCCGATACGTGCGTTAAGTTGCTCGTCCAGTATAAGCCATCCGAGAGCGACTGCGACCAGTGGGTTAACGTAGGCGTACAGCGACACGATTGTCATCGGTAGTTTCTTAAGAGCATAGGTGTAGCATCCGTATGCAATAATGGATCCGACGGCGATGAGATAAATCATCGCGTAGACCGTATTCGAAGACCAGGTGACATTCGACAGATCGTCGAATACGAGTGTGAATGGAATAAGCCATACTCCTGCGAAGAACATCTGCAGTCCGGCATTCATAAACGGATCGGAAGTAGACTTACGCTTCTTCAGCCATATGCTGGCACTTGCCCAACTTATGGTAGCGAGAAAGGTAAGGAAAATGCCCAGGCTATAGGCTGTGTTCGACAGTGCTTCGAGGTCCTGAATGAATATCAGAATAATGCCACTGAAACCAAGAGCGGCTCCAATCATAATTGGGAGCGTCGGACGTTCATCACGATTTATGGTCAGGTTAATGAGGATGACCCACATTGGCATCATAGAACAGATAATAGCCGCGATGCCACTGGGTATCGTTACTTCTGCATAAGCCACCAGTCCGTTACCCATCGAGAGCATAAAGAAACCTCCGATGGCCTGCTTCAGTATTTCACCTGGAGCAGGGAGTTTCGATTTGCCCACGGTTAGCATGAGTGCCACGAGAATTCCACCGGCGATAATTTGTCGGATGACAACGAACAGGAATGGAGGGAAGCCAACCACCGCGACGCGGAGGGCGAGATAGGTTGTTCCCCAGATCAGACATATGGCAGCTAACGCCAGATAAGCCAGTAGATCTTTTTTCACGGGAGAGCTTGTTAAAAGTGTATCAAAACTGCCTATATATACGGCGATAAAACAGTTTCAGTTTCGTAAACTTTGACCATATCAGTTTGTTGAATATAGTGGACGCGTCGAGCGAAATCGTTGGCGCTGCAAAGGATTTTACGGGTTTTAGCTCAGTGTAGGTTTCATTGACCTTTCATTAAGGGTTCATTGAGGCTCGCTCAAACTTATGCGTGCATCAGACACATGTCATGACAAACGGGTCACATCATCTGAGAAAAACCGGGGGATGGGTTCAGTGAGGGAAGTCTGGGAAAGTCTGGGAAAAGTTGGGCAGACCACTGGGAAAGTCTGGGCGGACTTGGGAAAAAGCCGGGAAAGGGTTGGGAAAGACTTGGGAAAAAGATGGGAAAATCCAGGGAGCGACTTCGGAAGGTGAAGCGAAAATGCCGCCTGGCGGTAGCCAACCAGAAGCCAAAATGCTGCGGCCTTAGTGCCTGCTTAGTGCCTGCTACATGGGAAACAAGAAGCAGCAGTGTGGGGCTTATTCCATCCGATAAATCCTTACATAGCCCGTGTCGGCCACCAGCGGAAGCGCAGGCTGGACATCGCCATACATCTTCGGAAGGATTACCACATATTTGATACCCGCTTTGCTAAATCGATCCTTGTACGAAGGATCATCCAGCTCAGCATTGCCAATAGTAATTCCCTTTCGATGTGCGAAGTACATCGGCGTAGGATCCCCTCCAATGGTCCCGTTAATCACTATGAGGTCGGCACGGTCCGTATATTGGTCAAGAACCGATTCAATTCCTGCCATAGACCTGGCGGGTTCGCGGATGCTGAAGATGTGGAACTGATTTCCGATGCCCTCACCGGCGATGACCAGCATTAATACAACCACGATCCAGGATTTTTCAATCGAGGCAAGGCCCGTGGCGATTACAAATGCCATAGGAGGAATGAAAGCTATTACATAGTAAGGGTTCAGCTGGAAACCGTATCCCGATTTCAATACTACGATGAGGTATGAGAAGAAGGGAAGAGCGAAGGCCAAAAGGCGAATGCGCATCTTTCCTCTGATCATGACGAATAATCCAAAAAGGAAAAGAACGAACCCGGAATACTTGAACGGGGTAACGACAAATCGTTTTAACGTTGGTTGCCACAATACAATAATTTGGCGAACACCCTCTTCGAGAGGTAGGCCCATAAAAAAGTGTTCTCCGAAACCATAAGTTTCATTCAGGTGAGGAACCCACACGAAGTACCACGCGAATACAGCGCCAAGTATTAAGATCGATGCTGCTCCAATCCAGACCTTCCGGTCGAGGGCTACACCTTTTTGTAAGAAGGGAATTGCCATAACGGTCAGGATAGATGCCACCGAGATCTTGTTCATGCATCCAAGCAATCCCAGCACCAGATAAATCGCAAGCCTGTAGTACCGTCCATCGTATAAATAACGAATACCATAATAAAGTGCGATAATGCAAAGTGACGTGCTGAATGTGTCGGGTATATTGGTTCGACAGTAGGTAAACCACTGTGAACACAGAACTATTATTCCGGTTAGCAAGGCAGTTTTCTCATCGACATATTCTTTGATGAGGCGATAAAGGAAGAACACACCGACTGATGAGACGATAAGATCCACCAGTCGTCCATACCAATGTTGGTAACCAAACAGGAGGGAGATCAGATAGATGATGTAGTTCAGGAACGGGAATTCGCAGCCAACAATGCCCGTCCGATCACCTCCGACATCTACCCGTGGATACATAATGTTGGAGTCGACTTCGTAAAAATTGCGCGCCACCATCAATCCGTCAGTCTGCCTCCATGTTGATGCAGGCTCGAGAGGAGGTAGTGTTATAGTTGTCAGGTGAAGGAGAAAGAAGAGGCCGATCCAAACCCGGATGTCGCCTGCGTATCGGGATACAATGTTTCTATCGCGCATAATTGTTGGAAGCATGAAATAGTGGAATTAAAGGCAATTCAACAAGTCGGGCTGCACTGCGATTGAACCTGACGGGTAATAAATTCAACACTTACGACCGGGATATCAGGTGATCACATTTTTCAACTCGTCCGGGCATCCCTTGTTGGTTGCCTTTCATTTGCTGAACGTTTACATTTAATCCATGGTCAGGAATGTGGTGGCATCGGGTGTTGTGTTAATGATCCTGCTGTTGACAGGCATGAGGCTTGCCGCGCAAGAAGTGGTGCAGATCAACGACTCGATTTCAGAGTATAGTTTCATGCCCCACGAGCTAACGTATTACGTTGACGAGAAAAATACATTAGAGCTTAAAGACGTTTCGTCGGCCGAGTTTGCCAGGAACTTCCAGCCACATCCAGGATATCAGAATAAAGATTTCAATGTTAACGCCTCTTATTGGGTAAGGATTCCCATTCAAAGCGCCGGACCTACACGCAATATCTGGTTACTGGAGTTTTATGATCAAACGATTGATCAGATTGATGCCTTTCTGCCCCAGGCAACAGGAGCATACAAACACCTTAGATTGGGGGATAGTCAGCTATTTTCCGAGCGCACGTTCCGTCATAAGAACTTCGAGATCGTATTGAATACAGACACCGACAAAGTTCTCTATTACTACTTCCGGATCCGCTCTCATGAATTTGCGGACATACGCGTGGCACTCCGATCCGCTGACCGCTTCATCTTTTACGCGCTGAACGAATACTTTCTGTTTGGGACTTTTTATGGGATGATTCTCATCATCAGCGTGTACAATCTTTTGGTTTTTCTGGCGATCAGAGAGATCAAAAACATATACTACATCTTTTACATTCTGAGCGTGGCGGCGTATGCGATGAGCTACGATGGTATCGGATTTCAGTATTTGTGGCCGAAGCATCCGCAATGGAATGATTATGCTGTAGGGGTTACGTTGTACTCTGTCATCCTTTGGGCCCTCGTTTTCACGCGGAGGTTCCTGAACACCAAAGCCAATGCTCCATTGCTCGACAAGGCTTTGGTCGTGATGATCATCGCCAGGTCGATGTTCTTCGCTATCGAACTCCTGGCGTTTTCTCATTTGCTGTCGTACCGGAACGTCGAAATCATCCCGCTGTCGCTTATCTTTTTCACGGCCATCTATGTTTGGAAGCGTGGCTACCGGCCGGCGCGATTTTTCGTCATCGCCTATGGGATTTTATTCACGGGATTCTTTGTACGCACGCTGGTTTACTTCAATCTCCTGCCCTTCACAACGCCACTGCACTACAGTCTGCATATAGCGTTTGTGCTGGAAATGGTTTTCCTCACGTTCGCACTCGGGGATCGCATTCGCATTTTGAAGGCGATGCGGGATCGTGCGCTGAAGAGGATCATTCAGGAGCACGAGATAAACATGCAGCTGAAGGACAAAGTCAACCGGGAGTTAGAGCAGAAGGTCCAGGAAAGGACGATAGAGCTTAATTCAAAGAACCATGAGCTTGAACAGACCAACAAGAAACTTGAGCGTCAGTCACGCGAAATCAACCAGATCAATTCCATGCTGGATCTCGACAACTGGAAGCTGAAGAACAGTCTCAAGGAAGTGCTGAATGATCGTATTATGGAAAAGGCCATGGACTACGCGCAGTTCAGAACGTTATACCCAGACATGCTCGCCTGCTATCGTTTTTTGGATCAGCTGAAATGGGAGAAAGGATTTAGCTGCCGGAAATGCGGCAATAGCAAGTACTTTGACGGCGCGCAAAAGTTTTCGCGCCGTTGTACGAAGTGTGGATACAATGAGTCCATCACCAGTTACACCATTTTTCACAGCATCAAGTTTCCGATAGAGAAAGCCTTCTATGTTGCCTTTCTGGGTGTTTCGGGAAACCGGGAGCATACCCTGGAGGTACTTGCCAGGCAACTGGATATGCGTATTAATACGTTATGGTCGTTCAAGCAAAAGGTGTCTGAACGTATCACTGTTCTGCAGGGCGTTGGGCACATTCCTCATGCTTCGCGTTGGGAGGAAATCATCCTCATCACCGAGGAACCGGATAAATCGACTTCGTCCAATCGACGGAAAGTTTCCGCGTGACATTGTGGCAAGATTTCGAGTCCTTTCAGATTCTTAAATCAAAAAAAACGTATGGAGCGCGGCCTGCGATTCCGTTGCGGAGATGAGTGTAGGTTTTATTGACCTTTTATTGAGGGTTTATGGAGGCTCGGTCAAAATGATTTCAATGATGAAGCTGAAGCTCCCATGCCATTTTGTCAATGCTATTGTTTTGGCTGTCTGTCTAGAAGGGGCAAGAGGAATTCAGATGGTTCAATCTGAAAATGTTGAGATTTCTACCCACTCGTCCCGATCATCGGTTTCATTATTCTGAACGCGAAATCACGTTTGTTACAACGATTCAAAATGAATGTTTTTTAGCTAGTAGACAAT
Source organism: Chryseolinea sp. T2 (assembly GCF_037203685.1). Classification (NCBI taxonomy): domain Bacteria; kingdom Pseudomonadati; phylum Bacteroidota; class Cytophagia; order Cytophagales; family Fulvivirgaceae; genus Chryseolinea; species Chryseolinea sp. T2. The sequence goes on along the minus strand of NZ_JBBCAU010000003.1, from coordinate 470,783 downwards.
GTAGCTTAAAACCCCATTATGGCATCTGAAATCGTTTGAAACAATGTTTTTAATCTGGAAAATGGATCGCATAAAACGCTTCCTGCAACCGCAATAATTAGCAGTGTTTTAAGGCCAAAATTCCGCGTTCGCAGTGGAAATTTTGAAATTGATCTAAAGTGAAAGCCTTAACAGCGTGCGTATGATAAGAAAACTACTGTTTACATGTTTGATGCTCAGCCTGTTGGTCACAGTCGGCCTTGCGCAGAGCAAACAAGTTACCGGTCAGGTTACGTCAAAAGCTGACGGAACTACCTTACCCGGAGTGAATGTAGTGGTACTCGGTACCACGAAAGGAACCACCACAGACGTCAATGGCAATTACACGATTCAGTTAGCCGCATCAGAGAACACACTGGTTTATTCCTTTGTCGGGTTCTCGTCGCAGACGGTTCAGGTGGGTGATCAGACTACAATTAATGTGGTGCTGGAAGAAGATGCGACTTCTTTGGAAGAGGTCGTCGTTGTGGGTTACGGAACACAGAGAGAGAAAGATCTGACCTCGGCCATCTCTACTGTAAAGTCTGAGGAAATCACCCGCATGCCTTCGGCTCAGGCCATGCAGAGCCTTCAGGGAAAGGTACCGGGGCTTCAGATTGTTAGTGCCGGGGCGCCGGGCGAAACACCCGTGGTAAGGGTTCGTGGACTAGGATCGTATCCAGGTAAAGTGGTCGGACAAAACAATGAGAACCCTCTTTATGTAGTGAACGGTGTGTTCTTTGATAATATCGACTTTCTCAACCCGACAGACATTGAATCCATTTCAGTACTAAAGGATGCCTCAGCAGCTGCTATTTATGGAGTGAGAGCAGCCAACGGGGTTATCCTAATCACAACCAAGACCGGTAAGTTTAATCAGCCGGCACAAATTACTTATGATGGGTACTACGGTGCCCAGGTTGCCCAGAACGTCTTAAAGATGGCCAATTCGGAGCAGTTTGCTACGATGGCAAATGAATCCGGATCACCGAACGATATAGCTGCCATCGGAAGTGCGATGCAGCGTTATGGTCGAAGTCGCGTGAATCCCAATGTACCAGATGTAAACACTGACTGGTACGATCAGACTTTACGTGTCGCGCCCATCCAAAACCACAGTCTAACAGTTGCCGGTGGCGGTGAAAATACCACCTACTCCGTCGCTGGCAACTATTTCCAACAGGACGGGATTCTGACTGGAAACAACAGTTATGAGCGCTTCAATCTTCGCATGAACCTGGACTACCATGCCAACGACTGGCTGACGGTAGGCGGGAACATTGTCATCAGCAATGCGGTGAAACAGGCGCCTGATTCCGCTGTGTGGAACGACGTATACTTCGCAGTGCCAACGCTGCCAAAATATGATCCCAATCTAACTACTGCGGTACCGATTAATTACGCCAACGCTCAGGATATTGGTTATCGCAATGGACAGAATCCTTTTCCGACCATCGACTTTATTGATGACCAGTACAAGACACATCGGTTTCTCACCAACTTTTATGTTAAGATCGATCTGATCAAAGATAAGCTGACCTTTCAGACAACCTATAATAACGGGTCGTCTTTCCAGAACCGGCGAAAGATGTTACTTCCTTACTTCATAGGAACAAACTTCAAGCGTGAGAATGCTTCATTACTTAGAGTAAATGAAACCAGCGTCAACCAGATCTGGGACAACATACTTACTTACAATGGCTTCTTCGGTGATCATAGCCTTACCGTTATGGGGGGTGTTTCGTTCCGCGATGAAGCTTATGAACGTCTTACGGCCACAGGAGTTGGCTTCACTGATCTGAGTAAGGAGAACTGGTATCTGCATCAGGCGCAAAACATTTCAACGGACCTCGTAGATGATGCGGGTCAGCGTTATTATGGACTGTCTTATTTCGGACGTGTTGCCTACAACTATAAGGACAAATATTTGGCATATGCCACGTTCCGCGCCGACGGAAGCTCGAAGTACCAGCAGACCTGGGGATACTTTCCTTCATTCGGTGTTGGATGGGTGCTGTCGGAAGAGAATTTTATGGCAAACTCGGGCTTTATCGATTTCCTGAAGCTCCGCGCAAGTTATGGCGTATTGGGTAATGACAAGATCAATGCATCGAGCGGGTCAAATGTCACTTCACAAATACTGACGGTGTTCGGAGATGTGATCGCTTCCGGCGAAACCACTTCAAGCACATTCAGCTACCTCAAATGGGAAGCGACAAAGGAATGGAACTTTGGACTAACATCCCGCTTTTTGAATAATCGCCTTGCCATCGATGCGGACTACTACATCCGCGATACGGAACAGGCTGCTATCCAGGTTACCGCACCTACTGGTGAGACGTTTAATCGCTCGCTCGGTGTAATCAGAAATTCGGGGTTTGAATTTTCGGGAACCTGGAGCGACAACTTTTCTGAAGACTTCCGCTACAACATAGGTGCAAACTTTGCAACCCTTAAGAACGAAACCCGCGACATCTATGGGCAGGCATACATTGATGGAGGATCTGCTGAGTTTCTGCAGCGGACAATTGTAGGCCACCCGTTGCTTGCGTTCTTTGGCTATGAAACGAATGGCGTTTATCAGAACAATGAAGAAGTAGCTGCCGATCCGGTTGCCGTGGCTAACGGGCTTGTGCCCGGTGATTTCAAATACAAAGACCTGAATAATGACGGACTCATCAATGCTGATGATCGCACGATCCTGGGTTCATTTCTTCCGAAGATAACCTATGGAGCAAACGTAGGAATAGGATGGAAGAACTTTGACCTCAACGTCGATCTTATGGGACAGGCCGGTAACAAGATCCTGAATCGTAAACGCGGCGAATACAACTGGACCTCAGATGCAAACATGGACGCCGATCTTGCAAAGAACCGGTGGCACGGAGAAGGAACAACAAACGACTATCCTTCTTCTGCAGGACTTCGCAGAGTATGGAACCTGAAGATGAGTGATTTCTTTGTAGAAGACGGATCATTCTTCCGCATACAAAACGTGCAGCTGGGGTACAGGATAAAAGGAGCAGAGGTATTCGGAGCCCGTATGCCAGAGACACGAATTTCCCTCACGGCGACGAGGCCGCTCACGGTATTCAAGTACAACGGATTCAATCCGGAGCTTGGCAACGGGATAGACACTCAAACCTATCCCATACCCGCCATATACACAGTTGGTCTCAATGTTAAATTCTGATTTTTATGAAGATGATTATAAAATCAAGACATACAGTAATCGTTGCTCTAGCGGTTACGTTGACGATGTTTGCTACAAGCTGTGCGGACAAGCTTGATGAACCTGCACTCAACGTCAGGCTGGCATCGGAGACAGATTATACGAAAACCCAAAACATGATCCGTCCTCTGATCGGCGCTTACGCTGAATTCTATACAAGAGGTTGGGAAGATTATCCTTTGATCTCCGTTCGCGGTGATGACGTAAATGCCGGTGGCCGTGGAGACCAGCAGGCCTTTGGCGACACAGACCTTTACAAGTACGATAACAGCTACTGGATGTATAATTCCGTTTGGCAGAATCTCCTTAAGGATATTCTCGTAATGGAATCAACACGCGAACAAATAGAGCGTTACAAGGAGTTTGCTCCCAATCCAGCGCTTGCTGATCAGTATATTGCAGAGTCTAAAGTGATGCGCGCGTTTCTTTTGCTGCAGTGGTCGCGCGTATGGGGAGACATCATCATCCCTAAAAGCAGTAACCTTGAAGATTTGTTTGCTGTTCCTCTGTCCACCAAAGAAGAAGTAATGCAGCACATATCTGATCAGATGGATGAGGCAATACCATTGTTGCCGACTGTTCATCCGCGGGACCGCGCTGACATTGTAGGAGGAGTAACCCGACATACAGCACTTGGCATTAAGGCGCTTGCCAATCTTGAAATGGGCAAGTTTCAGGCTGTTGCTGATGCAACGGGAGAAATCATTACATCAGGTAAGTTCAAACTGGAGACGGACTATTACAACCTGTTCAAGATTCCCGGTAAACTTTCACAGGAGAATCTTCTTGAACTTCAATACTCTGATCTGGGCACAGGCTCGGGAACATCCTTCTCATATCTGTTCGCCTTCTTCGGTCCTGAGAACTGGACGCCGAAAGTTACCGGTGCAAGCAGTGGTTGGGGATTCTATGAACCCAGCATGAAGTGGATCAAGTTCATGCTGAAGAGAGGGGAGACTGAACGTTTGGAAACCAGCGTGCTTTTTACAAACAGGGGTATCACTGAAATCAAGAAGGACCCGGAATTTGCAACACTACCAGCGTTTGTAAAGAACGTCACTCGTTCGGGAGATCAGATCAATGACTTCAATCGTGAAATGTTCGCGAGCGGCAAACACTATCTTCCCTCAGATCAGCTTACGTCAGGAAGGACCGCTTATGGAGAGAACAAGAACTTTATTTGTCTTCGATACGCTGAAATCTTGCTCATGCATGCAGAAGCACTTACTTCCGGGGCAAACAGCAGTGCTATGACGGCGGATGCAGCTGTGAATGCAGTGCGTGCCCGCGCGAACATGACGCCATTGTCTGGTGTTACCAATGCGCAGGTAATGGATGAAAAATTTGCCGAGCTGGCAATGGAATGGGGAACGCGATATTTTGATATGATCCGCCTTAAAAAGTATGATGAACTCAGCTATGATGGTCGGACGTTTTCAGAAGACAAGGCCTATCTTCCATATCCTCAGGGCCAGGTTGATCGCCTTCCTGTGCTGAAACCTCAATAATGTTCGATGCTAAACCAGAAATGAGATGAGTACGATCAATAGAATTCTATATGGGGCAATAGCTCTTGCCTTTGTAGCGTGTAATGATGGCATCGATCCGATAACACCTGTTGCTCCCGGAGAAGACACCGCTGCACCTACTGTTAACATTACCTATCCACTTGAAGGAACAAAGGTTCTGGTAAAAGAGGACGTGGCTCCGATCACCATTAAGTTCGAGTCAGTCGATGACATCGAGATTCAGAAGATTGACGTGATGCTGGATGGTCAAACGATTAATACGTATACCAGTTTTCTTGATTACCGGAGAGCGGTCGTGTCTTACACTTATGAGACGTTGAACAACGGTCCTCACAAGCTTGAGGTTAAGACTACCGACATGTCAAACAAGGTAGCCTCTCAGGTAGTGAACTTCGAAAAGTTTGAGCCTTATAAGACAAAGTATGATGGCGAGATCTTTTACATGCCCTTCGATGCGGAGTATGCTGTATTCCTTGACCTCGTTAGTGTAAAGGAAGCAACTAAAGTTGGTAATCCTGGTTTTGCCGACGACGCCAAGTCCGGTCAGAGCTACAAAGGTGTTGCAGGTGATTATCTCACCTTTGATGCTGCAGACATAATGAACGACGAGTTCTCAGCTGCATTTTGGTATAAAATCAATGCCGCTCCTGATCGTTCCGGGATACTTACACTCAGTCCGCCGGATCCGGAAGCTGAAAAACCAAACAAAAGAACAAGCGGCTTTAGATTGTTCCGCGAAGGAAGTGCAACCAAACAGACCTTCTCCTTAAACGTAGGTAATGGAGAGTCGGACGACTGGTTTAACGGGGGTGATGCAGCATCCATAGATCCGACAGTTACAAAAGGATGGATACACATCGCGATCACGATATCACAGTCAAAAGCTGCCGTTTATATCAATGGGAACGTGGTGTCATCGGGAAACTTTAATGGTGTCGACTGGACAGACTGTACATCATTAAGCATTGGCTCAGGAGCTCCCAACTTTGTAGAATGGGACCACCTTTCGGATCTGAGTCTCTACGACGAGTTGAGGATCTTCAACAAAGCATTGACACAGGCGGAGGTACAGGCACTTATGCAATAGAACCCGAAAGACTTTTAACCAATTTTCATTAACCTTAAACTTGCATGAGGATTTCGGAGCAATCTGAAGTCCTCATTGCTTTAAGAAGAATCAGGTATGCCAGGAATTAGAAATGTCTTTATCGTGATGTGCTGGTTACTAGTGGGCTGTAATGACAATGATTCCGTGCCCGGTAATTTTTCTTTGCTGTCAGCTTTCGTTGGATCCCAACAATTGAGTTTGGGGGCAGTTACAGGCGATGTGGCCATTGATCAATCAGTAGCCCTGAACTTTTCGAAGGGCATAGATCGCTCAACGATTGGTGCCATTTCATTGATGCAGGGCACGACACCAGTAGTTGCAGACATATCATTTTCGTCTGAAGATAAAATGGTGATCCTTTTCCCAAAGGCATTGCTCCAATCGAACTCCACTTATGTCATTAACATAACAAGCGCACTCAAGGCGGTAGATGGGAGCGGATTCGATGCAGTATCGATCCAGTTTAAGACCATCACATCAAAGCTTTCGATAGTTAGTTTTTCGATCGGTGGAAGGGACGCACTTTCCGTTTCCGGTATCCTTGATGAGGTGCCACTTTCTTCAGAGATCGTTATCGCCTTTGCATCGCCAGTTGACCCGCTAACAACAACATCAACCACTATCTCCTTGAAGCAGGATGGGACGTCAATACCCACGACAACAGTTGTGAGTAACAATCAAATAACAATACTACCCTCGGTCCCGCTGAAGCATCTGAGACGTTTTCAGTTAAATATTAGTCAAGGCCTTAAAGGTGTAAACGGAGAGCCATTTGATGGCGTGCAACGGGAGTACTATACTACGGTAAACACCGTTCCGATGTTACCCCTTCTTCCACACGATGAAGACTCTGACGCAGACAATACCAACGATTTGCTTTCGGTGGTGCAGCAGCAAACGTTCAAATACTTTTGGGACTTTGGTCATCCGGTTAGTGGCATGGCCCGGGAGCGCAATACGTCTGGGGACGTGGTCACCAGTGGAGGCACGGGCTTCGGCATCATGGCATTGATCGTAGGTATGGAACGTCAATTCATTTCACGTGATGATGGCCTGGCCAGGATGGAGAAGATCGTGACCTTCCTTGAGAAAGCAGATCGGTTTCATGGTGCGTGGTCGCATTGGATTGATGGGTCGACGGGAAAAGTAGTTCCCTTTAGTGCAAAAGACAACGGCGGAGATCTGGTCGAAACATCTTTTCTGGTGCAGGGACTGATCACGTTCCGTCAATATCTTAACGCTGCCATTCCTGCAGAGGCCAACCTGAGAGACCGAATCACATCGTTGTGGGAGGGAGTTGAATGGGATTGGTATCGCAAGCAAAATGAGGAGGTGCTTTACTGGCACTGGTCACCTGATTTTAATTGGGAGATGAATTTTCCTCTTTACGGATATTTTGAAGAGCAGATCACCTACTTGCTTGCAGCCTCGTCACCTTCTCACGGTATTCCATTAACGGTGTACTCAAATGGGTATGGATTGAATGGCAGCATTGTCAGGAATCAAAGTTACTACGGTTACAAATTACCACTCGGGTCGCCGTCGCCACTGTTCTGGGTTCACTATTCTTACCTGGGACTTGATCCTCATTTTTCCGATGCGTATGCCAACTATTGGGAGCAGAACGTAACGGCTACCCGCATCAATTATGCATACTGTTTGGAGAATCCAAAAGACTACGTTGGATACGGGGAGAACTGCTGGGGACTCACTTCCAGCGATAACCAGGGTGGGTACGACGCGCACTCACCCTCCAACGATAAAGGCGTGATCACGCCGACTGCTGCCATATCTTCGCTACCTTATACTCCGGAAGAATCGATGAAGGCACTTAAGTTTTTCTATTATACAATGGGTGACCGATTGTGGGGAGAGTACGGTTTCTATGATGCGTTTAATCTTACCAGCCAGTGGACCGCTACATCGTATCTGGCGATCGATCAGGGTCCGATCATTGTCATGATTGAGAATTACAGAACCGGTTTGTTGTGGGACCTGTTCATGTCGGCCCCCGAGGTTCAGCAGGGCAGCAATAATTTGAATTTTGTTTATTAAGTTATTATTCAGGCAGAAAATATCAACATGAAACACCTGGTGCCAGTCTTCAAAACATTTGTGCGGGTTGTACCCTTCGTTCTGCTTATTGTTTCCTGTTCTCATAAAACAGTTACCCAAAAAAGCGCATCACACCTTAGTGATGACTCTTTGCTCACTCTTGTTCAGTACAAAACGTTTCAGTATTTCTGGGACGGAGCTGAACCGACTTCCGGGGCAGCACGTGAGCGATTCCACACGGACAATGTTTATCCGGAGAATGACAAACATATAATCACGAGTGGCGGAACCGGATTTGGTGTCATGGCCATTCTCGTTGGCATAGAGCGGGGATTTATTACCCGGGAGGAGGGATTCCAACGCCTTAATAAGCTCGTTGACTGGCTGGGGCGCGCGGATCGCTTTCATGGTGTTTGGCCTCATTGGCTTAATGGCGAGACGGGGAAGGTGAAGCCATTCAGTCCCGATGATAATGGTGGCGATCTGGTGGAAACCTCTTACCTGCTTCAGGGTTTGCTTTGTGCGAGACAATACTTCAAGGATGGGACGTCACAGGAAAAGGAACTTTCTCAGCGTATCGACAAGCTCTGGCGTGAAGTCGAATTCTCCTGGCATCAGAACGGGCAGGATGTGCTGTACTGGCACTGGTCGCCTGACAAAGGTTGGAAGATGAACTTTCCCGTGGAGGGCTACAATGAATGTCTGATCATGTACTTTCTCGCTGCCGGTTCGCCAACGTATAGCATACCGGCCAGCGCCTATCACAAAGGATGGGCGCGAAACGGAGGGATCAGAAATGACCCGAACCATCAGCAGTACGGATATCATCTTGAATTGAAACATAACTTTGCGGCGCAGTTCGGTGGCCCGTTATTTTGGTCGCATTATTCTTACCTCGGTTTGGATCCCAGAAATCTAAAAGACGATTACGCAGATTACTGGAAGGACAATACAAATCATACTCTCATCAACCGGCAGTATTGCATCGCGAATCCAAAAAAGTTCAAAGGTTATGGTGAGAACTGCTGGGGATTGACAGCGAGCTATTCAATCAACGGCTACGCTGCCCACAGTCCAAATGAAGACCTCGGAGTAATATCTCCGACGGCAGCGATTTCTTCAATAGTGTATACACCTAAAGAATCAATAAAGGTAATTCGTCATTTGTATGAGGACCTTGGTGACAAGGTTTTTGGCGTATATGGATTTTATGATGCCTTTAGTGAGCAGGCGAATTGGTATTTGCCGCGATACCTCGCTATCGATCAGGGACCGGCTGTAGTTATGATTGAAAACTACCGGTCTGGCCTGCTTTGGAAACTCTTTATGTCCTGTCCTGAAGTATCCGTTGCAAAGGAAAAACTTGGTTTCAGGTAAGTGTGGCGGCTACGCCCTTTTCGATCGCATGGCCTTAACGTGCTCAAGCGATTTATCTTTGGTAAACTTTGAATAGTCGGATGACTCCATAGGGTAGAGAGCTACTTTGCCGCTCTTATCGTGATGAATTCCCCAGCCGTAACGTTTTCCAAGGGGCGATGATCTCATACATGCCTGTCCTTTTGAAAAGAATTGTTCCCGGGCTTCTTTCCATTCGCTTTTGGGTATTTCATTCCGGATCGCGTGCGTTTTGAAGATCACATCGTCGGAAGTGTGCTGGTAAGGATGATCATAGATCATATCAAACTGCATGTTTGCAACGGTGGCCTTGTCGGCCTTCTTCGGGGGTAGTTCAGCCTTGCTTACAGGACAATCTTCTGCTACCTCAATAAAGGTGTTGGTATAATTGGTTGTATGCATACCTCAAGTTAGTGCATAAAGGCCGGATTTCCTTGCCGTTCAAAAAGACGTGTTGGCCCGCACACGCTATGGCGAAAGGGTGATTTTTCTGAAATGTGATGACATTTTTAAGCAGTTGTTTAAAAATATTTTTCCCAGTACAACCGATTGAAATAAGCCGGGTAACGGTATTCCAGAACAGGTGTATTTTAAACGCTTGTTTAAAATTAAACGCTCGTTTAAATTTGTATTCAAGATGACCAGCGAAAAGATACTATCAGCCGCCCGGAAGCTATTTGAGCAGAAGGGTTATGACAATACCAGCGTGCGCGATATCGCCACCCTGGCAGATGTCAACGTTGCGCTTATCAACTACCATTTTGAATCCAAGGAGAACCTTTTTCTGGCAATCCTGGAGCAGTCGTTGGATGCAACGCGTATGAAACTGACGTCAATAAATGACGGCAGTGATCCAGCGGAGGAGAAGCTGCGTAAAGTGGTTGCCGTGTACGCTGAGAAGGTGTTTTCACACTGCCAGTTTTATCACTTCGTACAGCGTGAACTTCAGAATCCGGATCGCCACAAATTACGTGAGCATATGACCCGGATCGTGAGCAAGAACAACAAAGAGTTTAAGCACTTTATAGAGAGTGCACAGGAAAGTAAGGAGTTCAAGAAGGATGTTGATGTTGATCTCATCATCGCGACGCTGTTTGGAATACTGTATCAGACGACACACGAGTTTATATCCAAGCGTTACCGGAAGCCAAACGAAAAGGACGATGCGTTCCGTGCCCGCGTGGAGAAGTTCGCTTACGAATTGCTATTGCTACAACTTAAGAAATAGAGGGTTTTATGAATAGAATAGGATTATTGTCAATCTGCGTACTGCTGGCCTCGGGCGTCTTCGCTCAGGAAGTACGAACGATCACGCTCAGCGAGGCGATCGAATTGGGCTATGCGAACAGCAAACAGCTGGCCATTTCAAAAGCTAAAGTGCAGGAAGCTCAGGCTAAACTTGATCAGGCGAAGGATCGCCAGCTCCCTGATGTTTCAGTTGGCGGAAACTACATGCACATCAATACGCCCACGATATCGATGGCTAATGCTTCGGATGGCGGTGGAAGTTCGGGAGGAGAATCACCTTTGGCTGCATTCTCTAACCTTCATGACATCGGTCTGGTACAGGTAACTGCATCAATGCCGATCTACAATGGATTGAAGATCCGGAATACACGCGTTATGAATGAGTACCTCAGTGAGGCATCGCATTACGACGAGCAGACAACGAAAAGCGAAGTTTCAATAAATACGATCAAGGCGATTTATCAGTACTATGAACTTCTTGAAAGCCGTAAGGTGATTGAAGAAAACCTTCGCCAGCAACAGCAGCTGGTTGAGGAGTTCAAGAACAAGGAAGCGCAGGGGGTGTTGGCGAGAAATGATCGGTTGAAGACGGAACTTCAGGCCAACCGTGTTGAGCTTGGTTTAACAGAAGTCAACCATACAGTTGAGCTTGCTGCGTATAATCTGAACATTCTCCTCGGGTTGCCTGAAAGCACCGTGCTCCAATTGGATACGGCGGGTCTGTTCATGATTAAACCTACTGACACGTGGGATAGCTACCTAAACGCAGGACTTAGCAATCGCAGTGACATTAAATCAGCGAGTCTGCAGGTTAAGGCGGCTGACACGAACTACAAGATCGCCAAGTCAGCAAGGTATCCAACGGTAGGGATTTCGACAGGATATGTGAATGCATATGTACCAAACGTGTTCAACGTTTACAATGCATTAAATGCCGGCCTTTCTTTAAAGTATAGTATTACAGGTGCCTTCCATGCAACGCATGGAATACGCGAGGCGAGATCCCGTGCAGATCAGGCTGCGTCGGCGCAAGCCCTGCAGGAGGACAATCTTCGCATTAAGATCCGCGGGAAATATCTCCGGTATCTTGAAATGCAGGACAAACTTGTCATCAATGATAAGTCTGTAAGGCAGGCGCAGGAGAACTATCAAATATCAGATAACAAATACAATCAGGGACTAATGCTGCTTTCGGATTATCTCGATGCCAACGTGTCGCTTCTTCGTTCAAGACTTGACTACGCAACGGGACGCGCCGAAACCATGGTCGCATACTACGAATTACAGGAATCAATTGGAGCCCTTCAATAATTAAAGAATCACAAGAGGATATGGAAACGACGACGAAAAAGAAGAATAAGACATTTGGGATTGTGCTTGGGGGCCTGGCGATAGCAGGGATCGCTTTCGGCGTAACTAAATACATCCATGGGCAGCATCATGAAGAAACTGACGATGCGCAGATAGAAGGCGAAATCAGTCCGATCATTCCTAAGGTATCTGGTTATGTAGATCGCCTTCTGGTTGATGACAACACAGTTGTTAAGAAGGGCGACACATTGCTTGTACTGGACGACCGGGATTTGAGATTGCGTGTGATGCAGGCAGAGGCAGCATTGGAAAACTCGATGGCGAGCATTGAAACTGCACGTGCCAATAAGACAACATCGTCAGAGAACGTATTGACGTCACAATCAAACCTGCATGCATCGGAATCTTCTATTGAAATTGCCGAAGTACGTGCACGTCGTGCTGAGCAGGATTATAAGCGCTACGGGGAATTGGTGAAGACTCATTCTGTTACGCAGCAACAGTTCGAACAGGCGGAAGCTGACAGAGATGCAGCCGTGAAGCAGCTTGAAGTGGCAAAGCGTCAGCGTGAGGCTCAATCAAGAGAGATGGCGTCACGTCAGTCACAACGCAATGCTGGTGACAAGGGCATTGCGCTGGCCGAGACTGTTGTGAAGGAGCGCAGGGCTGAGCTTGAATTCGCGAAATTACAGCTGTCATATGCATATGTTATTGCACCGGCATCTGGTGTTGTATCACGAAAAAATGTTCAGCCGGGTCAGTTTGTTGTGGCAGGACAGTCACTTTTTGCTCTGGTAAGCGAAAAGCAAATGTGGGTGATTGCCAACTTCAAGGAAACACAGCTTACGAAAATGAAGTCGGGGCAGAAAGTAGAAATTGAAGTTGATGCTTTTCCAGGCCACAAGTTCAATGGTTCAATCGAGTCTATTTCACCGGCCACCGGAGCAAAGTTTGCACTGCTGCCTCCCGATAATGCATCTGGTAACTTTGTAAAAGTAGTGCAACGTGTGCCAGTAAAAATCACGCTTGAAAATAGCGACCAGGCCAGCCTTTTAAGAGCAGGTATGAACGTGGTGGTTGATGTGCACCTCGACTAATAATTGACCCAAAAAACTAGCAATGCAATTGCAGGAATCATTGGTTGAGCATGGCTGGAGGCGCGTGATCATTACGATCACCGCCGTTATGTGTGCCCTGCTCGAGATCATTGACACCACGATTGTAAACGTGGCGCTCAATGAGATGCGCGGAAATCTTGGGGCGACGCTGAACGACGTAAGCTGGGTAATCACCGCTTATGCGATCGCGAACGTCATCATCGTTCCGCTGACAAGCTGGCTGTCGCAACAGTTCGGCAGAAAGAATTACTTCGCAATGTCGATCGTGATCTTCACGGTCTCGTCATTCCTCTGTGGTAATTCAACTACGATTTGGGAATTGGTCTTCTTCCGTTTCATCCAGGGACTTGGCGGTGGCGCCTTGCTGGTGACCTCGCAGACTATCATCACCGAAGTATATCCCCCTGAGAAGCGGGGTATGGCCCAGGCGTTGTATGGTATGGGTGTAATTGTGGGACCGACTCTCGGACCTCCTCTTGGAGGGTACATCACCGACAATTTTTCATGGCCTTATATTTTCTACATCAATATTCCGATAGGTATAATAGCTGCCCTGCTGACCCTTTCCTACGTGAAGAGCCCCAACTATGGAGGCAAACGTTCATGGTCCGAGGTTGACTGGCTGGGTATATTCTTCCTTATCGTCGCGGTTGGTGCGTTACAGTTCGTATTGGAGAAAGGGCAGGAACATGATTGGTTTGAGAATGGCTGGATTCTTACGTTCGCCGTAATAGGTGTGTTGGGTATCTACCTTTTCATCTGGAGGGAACTTGTTGCGTCTAACCCTGTCGTTGAGCTTCGCGTGTTGAAAGACCGAAATCTGGCCATAGGGACGATCCTGTCTTTTATTCTGGGATTCGGATTGTATGGGTCGACGTTCGTGTTGCCTCTGTTCACGCAAAACGCTCTCCGCTGGACGGCGTTTCAATCGGGCCTAATGTTCGTCCCCGCTTCGATAATGACAGGGCTCATGATGCCCATCGTTGGGCGCGCCGTCCAGGGCGGAGTTCCGCATAAGTATCTTATTGCTTTGGGTTTCTCAATATTCTTTGGCTTTAGTCTGTGGTCATATACCATCATTACACCCTTCACCGGCGATGGTGATTTCTTCTGGCCTCTTATGCTCCGTGGTGTAGCCCTTGGTTTCCTGTTCGTACCTACAACGACACTTGCATTGTCGTCTTTGAAGGGTAAGGAAATTGGGCAGGGTGCTGCCTTTACGGGGATGGTTCGTCAGCTTGGTGGATCATTTGGTATTGCTTTGATCAGCACTTACATCAGTCGCAGAGCGGTGCAGCATCGTTCAGATCTGGTGAACCACGTCTCGGCTTATAGTACCGACGTGCAAACGCGATTGGCCGGAATGAAAGCAAACTTTATTGCACACGGCTTTACGCCTGATGTTGCGGCACAACAGGCAACCAAACTGATGGATGGAATGGTATCTCAGCAGGCACAGCTGCTCACATATATGGACGTGTTCGTGGGGATTGGAATTTTCTTTCTGTGCTGTATTCCGTTTGTTCTCATTCTCAAGCCAGCCAAAAACAAGGTGGACATGAAGGATATTGGACACTGATCATTTGTTGATTTTGAGATTTGTTGATTTTGAGATTTGTTTTTAGGCTACCGTAAACTGGTAGCCTATTCCTTTTATGGTGATTATTGAGACGGATGAATCTTCTTTCAGGTAATCGCGAAGTTTTGTTATGTATACGTCGAGGTTTCTGGAATTGAAGAACGAGTCGTCGCCCCAAAGTTTTAGCAGGATGTCTTTGCGTTGAACTGTTGTATTACGCGAGTCATTCAGAAACTGAAGCAATGTGCTTTCGCGATGTGACAACTTACGGACCGTTTCTCCCAGCCTTAACTCGTACAGCAATGGTAGAAAACGGTACCGGCCGATCTCGATGGTATCAAGCGGTCTGGTGGGGTTTTTCACGGATAGCCTCATCAGATTTTGAATGCGCGCGATCAGTTCTTCGAGGCTAAATGGTTTCCTGAGGTAGTCGTTGCCGCCTGACTGAAACCCCTTAAGTACATCTTCCGTTTGATTTTTCGCGGTGACGAATATGATTGGGATTGAAGGACTATGTTTTCTGATCTCCTGGGCAATTGCAAATCCGTCTTTACCGGGAAGCATTACATCGAGTACGCAGATGTCGGGCTGACAGGTTAAGAACGTCGCCACAGCAGCGGTCCCGTTGTCTACCATCGTGACACTAAAGTCGCGGCTCTCCAGGCTTTCTCTTACGATCTGACCCAGGAAGGGCTCATCTTCTACGTAGAATACTTTAACTGCCATGTTTTCTTGGAAGATAAATGGTGAAGCTGCTGCCCTGGTCTGGTGCGCTTTCCACAGAGATGTTGCCTCCATGGCTCTTTACGACATTAGCAACGTAGTTGAGGCCGAGACCATAGCCACGCGTATTATGTACATCGCCAGTGGGAACGCGAAAGAATTTTTCAAAGATCCGCTTATGATGAGCCGGATCTATGCCAATGCCCTGATCCAGAATTTTGAGAATGAGTTCATCTCCGGATTCCATAAGCTCAATGTCAATCGACGTGTCGGTCGGGCTATATTTAATGGCATTGTCGAGAAGGTTGTAAACGACGTTTGTCAAGTGCATGTCGCTTCCTTCCATTTCGAAATGAGTGCCGGTCAGTTTGATGCTTGCTTTTATACGCTTCTTATCAAGAACAACCGTTAATGATTCTGTTACCTGTCGAACTATATCATCAACTTTGACGACTCCAATGACAAACGAGACTCCGTTCTGCTCGAACACCGACGCCTTCAATATTTTGTCAGTCATGAGCGACAATCGATTCAGTTCGTGTTGTGCGATGTTAAGGTATTCTGATGTTTTAGCTGGATTTTTCAGGGCATTGAAATCCTTTAACGCTTCCAAAGCTACGCTTACGGTGGCAATGGGAGTTTTTAATTCATGAGTAACGTTGCTGATGAAATCATTTTTCATTTCCACCACCCGTTCCTGCGAACGCAGATTACGATACATGATAATAAATGCCGCTGCAGTCAGAGCTGAAAGGAACACGCTGAAAAGAAGCTGCGGTGCAATTCGCCTGATAATATTTGATCGCATGTGTGGAAAGACGGCAGCATATGCGTGAATGGGTCCAATGGGAATCTGCTCAGTAGTAAGAGTGTCTTTAAAGGCGGAAGCTATTCTCCAGAACCGTTGCTCATTGCTTCGTGGAAAACCAATCGATATGGATCGGCGTCTAATGGAGCCGTTGCCTTCCTCCTGGATCACGGGCAGATTTAATGGGTCTGCTGGTTCCTCATTAAACTGACGAACAGGCATAATGTTGTGGTCAATGGTAAATGGTGTTGTATAGTTTGCTTGTGCAATTACACTTTTAAACCTTTCTCGTAGTGCAACAATGGACAAAGTATCGTCTGCGCGGATGCGGATGACATAATTCTTATGTCTGATGCTACTGTCATGTTGATTAGAAACGGAACCAGCGATACTCATGTTATCTTCCCACATAACGTCGCGGCGCACACCCATTTCAGGAGTCTCCGATCTTAATACGGTCACCTTTTTTGTAAGGCCGTATTTCCGAGCAGAGTCCGGATGGGGCAACAGATGCTCAAGGTCACTCAGGAATAATGAATCGCGAATAGAGAAAACGGTGGACCGGAACATCGCGCTGGTTTCCCTCTGAAAACCTCGATACGCCTGCTCATAAGATGACGCCAGCCAGAATGCCTGGAACAATAACAACAACACAATGCTGCTCACCATAAGCACCAACCTGACGACACGGGCTGACGAATGTTTATTGTCTCCTGAAAATGCCATCCACAATTTGAATGAGTTTCGTCTTCAAAGTTAACGGTTATGTCGCACCTGCTTGCTTCTTTAACCTTAATTAACATTCCTTTAGCAGCGATTAACCCACCGGCATATTCGGGTCGCGTACCTTGCCTTAAAAACAAACGAACCATGAAGCGCAATATTTATTGTCTTATCACCCTGATATGCCTCGTAATTTCTGCAATGGCGCAAGCGCAGGTGAATGAAGGTATCATCGATTACGAAGTAAAAGTTAACCTTCATCGTACGTTGCCACCTGAACGGGCAGAAATGAAAAACATGATTCCCGAGTTCAGGACAACAAAGCATGAATTGTTCTTCAATACGCATGAGTCGCTGTACAAGGCCGTGATTGAAGATGAGGAGCCAATGGAGGCAAGCGGGGGCGGCATGCATATCCGCATGCAACAACCTCATGTCGAGATCTATTACGATGCTGCCATTCAGAGGAGGCTCATAGAAGAAGAGTTTATGGGTAAAGACTACCTTATTGAAGATTCGATTACTGTCATTCCCTGGAAGTTTAGTGGAGAGGCACGCAGGATAATGGAATTCGATTGTCAGAAGGCTTCCTACTTTGACGAGAACCGGAAGCAGCAGGTGGTTGCATGGTATACAACCAAACTGCGTCCAGCGCTCGGCCCTGAAGTTTTCAATAGCCTTCCCGGAGCTGTTCTGATGGTTGATATAAATGATGGCGAGCGGGTAGTCCTTGCTAAATCCCTTGAGGCCCGAAATCTCAAAAAGAATGAATTGCGTATTCCGGACAAAGGGATAAAGACGACGAGATCGGCGTTTCAGAAAATGCGTGAAGAACAGGTTCAGCGCATGCGAGCAAACGGAGCGAACATAGTTATCAGGAACTAAACTTATCGTTACTCATGCGAACCGTTTTGTGGTTACTACTGACCGGTCTTTCATTTTCTGTGGCAGCGCAAAAAATGAGTATTCGGGGACATGTTTCCGATTCGCTGGGAACAGCTTTGCCCTCGGCCACAGTCATCTTACTCAATCCTGTTGACTCGACTCTCGTGAATTTCGGAGTCACCGATTCAAGGGGCGACTTTTCGATCAATGGACTGCCACGGTCCAGCTATTTGCTGAAGGTTACGTTCGTAGGTCAGAAGACATACTCTGCCACCGTTGATCCACCTTCTGATGGAAACGAGGTCATCGTAGAACCGATACGACTCACAGAAGCCAAAACTCAACTGGAAGAAGTGGTGGTGGAGGATGTAATTCCTGTTGTTGTGAAAAAGGACACTATTGAATACAACGCAGCTGCATTTAAAACCAACCCCAACGCGGTGGTCGAGGATCTGTTAAAAAAACTGCCTGGTGTAGAAGTCGACAATGATGGAAACATTACAGCGCAGGGAGAGCAGGTGCGACGCGTAACCGTCGATGGGAAGGATTTCTTCGGCGGTACTGATCCGAAGATCGCCACTCGAAATTTACCTGCAGATGCAATACAGAAAGTGCAGGTACATGACAGGAAATCTGATCAGGCACAATTCACCGGAATCGACGATGGGCAAAGGGAGAAATCCATCAACCTCGAGCTGAAGCCGGAGAAGAGACACGGTGCATTTGGGAACCTTCAGGCAGGTTATGGCACAGAAGAGAGATACCAGGCCAAGGCAAGCATCAACAAGTTCTCACAGGGACAACAATTGTCTTTTCTTGGAATGGCCAACAATATCAACGAACAGGGTTTTGGCCTTGACGACTACATGAATTTTACGGGTGGATCTCAACAAATGGCCGCCGGAGGGGGAATGCGTGTACAGGTGAATGCCGGAGATCAGGGAGGAATTCCATTAAACATGGGGAACCGGGCAAATGGAATCATGAACACCTATGCAGCCGGATTGAACTTCAGCAATACTTTCAGCAAGAAGACGGAGCTGACGACAAGTTATTTCTTCAACCACCTCGATCATGACAGGATTCAATCAACATACAGGCAAAACTTCCTGCAGGACGGAGAGTATATTTATCAGGATGTGTCCGAGCAACATAACGCGAACGACAATCATCGTCTGAACCTTGTGCTCGATCATAAGATCGATTCCATGAATTCGATCCGGCTTACCACGACGGCGACCTATAGCCAGACCGATGTGAACACCTCAACGGTGAGTGAAAATGTTGATCCGGAGGGAGCCCAGCTGAACAGTAACCTCAGTAATTCAACAACGGTGGGGCAGGCGCTTTCAGTGAATTCCAATCTCTTGTTCAGGCACAAGTTTGCGAAGGCAGGGCGTACGTTCTCGACGAATCTATTGTTAAATGTTCTGGACGACGATCGGGATGGCACCCTGGAAGCCAACTACGATTACCTCGAAGAGGCCAGCAATCAACGAATACGGCAGCGCAATGAACAGAAGACGTCTGGACTATCCGTTGGAGCCACAGTTTCTTATACTGAGCCGCTTGGAAACAGAAAGTATCTCGAGGGAACATACAGCATCAGGCGAAACAATAACGCGGTCGACAGACCTGTGTATGATGTAGATGAGACAGGTGAACTATACAACGACAGCCTGAGCAATGACTACAGCAGCACATACACTTATCAGCGCGGCGGACTAAACTTCAGGCTTAATCGTCGGAAGTATTCGATTACTTTGAGCGCATTGGCTCAATCGACCGAACTGGTTGGCCATCTGAATCGTCTCGACACGGATATCAGGAGGAATTATCTGAACGCAATACCTGCTGTGCGCTTCAACTACGATTTCTCGGGAACGCGTCACCTGCGATTCGATTATGAAACCACCATACAGGAGCCGACGATTACACAGCTGCAACCTGTGGTAGACAACCGCGATCAATTGAACCCATACGTCGGTAATCCTGCGCTGAAGCCGGCATATCAGCAGAGCTGGCGACTACACTTTAACGCGTTTGATCCCGGGTCGATGATCAGTTTCTTCACATTCGTCGACGTCGATTACACAACAAATGCAATCACAAATGCAGTTTTTAACGAGAATTTCATCCGGACAACAATGCCAGTGAATGTTGCCAGCAATACATCGATCGATACGGATGCAACCTTTGGCTTCCCTGTTAATGCAATCAAAAGCCGCTTCAGTGTTACGGGCAGATGGCGACAGACATATGGGCAAAACGTGATTGATGCGGTGCATTACAATATCAGACAAAGCCGTACAGGCGGAAATGTCAGATACGATTTCAGATACAAGGAAGTGCTGATGATCAATTTGGGTGCACAATTAAGTTATCAGACGACAGCTTATGAATTCGATCAACCGGATCAGCATTATTTCAATACGACGTACAATGCAGACGCTACTTTCTCATTCCTGCGCAATTTCCAACTTGTTACCTCCCTCGAATACCTTATTTATGACAATCAATCGACTAACTACCGACAGGAAATTCCCCTGCTGAATCTCTCGCTATCCAGATTTGTTTTGAAAAACAAGTCAGGTGAGGTGAGGATTTCGGCGAGCAATCTGCTGGATAAAGCTCTTGGAGTTAATCAAACATCAAGTGTGAACTACGTAGAGCGCGTTACATCAAACTCTCTTGGCAGGTATTTTATGGTGAGCTTCATTTATTCACTCAACAAACAACTTAACCCAATGGAAGGTCGCAGAGGCGGACCTCGAATGATGCGGATGATTGGCGGTTAAGGTTATTGGAGCATCGTAAGAGTACTTATCACATAATTTTCAAAGACACTATCAGTATTCCGACCGATCTATACGTTCACAAAGCTGCAAGAACATGCAGTAAGGTGTACTAACATGTCATAAAGTTTGTATTCCTTGATAACTACACTATATTTGTGTGTCTGTTTTAGCATGACTTTGTTGTGCTTGAACAAAAAATCAAATGTTTAACTAAAATCTTTGAACGCTATGGCAAAAACAGCGAAGAAGACTGCGAAGAAAGCAGCTAAGAAAACTGCTAAGAAAGCAGCTAAGAAAAAGAAGTAATTCAACTGAATTACAATAAAAGGCCGTCTCACAGAGATGGCCTTTTTTGTTTAATGCCAGCATGCCTATTCCTAACACTGGTTCGTTGACGGGGGACTGTTTTATTCATAAATTGGAAAAATGTCTCCTCCTGGCATGTCAGAAAAAGGCTTTAAGATCTTTGGAAAGCTGTTCATCTCGCACAGTTCTGTCGGTTTGATCGCCATCATCGCTGTATCCGTCATCTTTTATTCCATTCTCCGGGTCGCGCTCATAAACCGGGCGTTGGACCAACTCTCTTCCATCAACGTCCTTAAGAAGCACCTCATTGAAGACTATCTTTACAGATCGCGATTAAATCTGGAGGCGTTACAGGTCGAGGAAAAGTTTCTTTCCATCTATTACGATGTTACAAACGGCCAGTCGGAGGACCATAGAGACATAAAAGACATCTACAGCCTTTGTAAACTCTACGATTTTGCCAATCTCCACATTTTTGACAGGCAGCATCGGCAGTTATTCAGTACTGATCAGAAAATGTATCCCGATAGTCTGCTTCACAAGCTTGACGATGCCATTCATGCTGAGCCCAATCGCATTCACGTGATTGATGCGTCGATGAATTCCAGCAAAGGGACGATGTTGTTTTACTATGTACCCATAGTGTCTCGGGATTCTCTGCTTGGAACTGTTCTTGTGCAGGAGAATTTTGAAAAAGTACAGCAGATCCTATTGGAGAATACGGACATGGGAACGACAGGCGAGTCGTATATCGCGGGCAGCGACTTTCTGTTGCGCTCAAAGTCGCGCTTCTTTCCCGACAGTACACCCGGTAGCATCATGGTTGAAACGGAGGCGGTAAGAAATTTGATGAAGGGGCAGGAGGGGCGTGGCATAACGAAGGACTATCGTGGCGTATCAGTGCTCAGTGCTTATCGAAGCGTAAGCAACGAGGATCTTAAGTGGTTCATTCTTTCTGAAATGGACGAGGCTGAAGCTATGCGCCCTATAGTAGCATTGCGGAATTACTTTATGCTCGTTACTGTGATCATCATGCTCCTGGTTCTGCTGGTTACTTATCTGATCTCTAATGCGATTGTCAGTCCTATAGTCGAGTTGCAGCAGGCAATACAGACTTTGTCACGTGGAATCATCCCTTCTCCTAAGCCACGTGTATATAGTTCCGATGAGATTGGCGAGATGGGCGCTGCAATCAGGCAACTCATTGAAGGATTTGAGCGGACAACTCTTTTTGCAAGTGAGATTGGAAGAGGAAATTTTGATGCATCCTATGTTGCGTTAAGCCACGATGATTCGTTGGGGCACGCGCTCATCAAAATGAGAGATGAGCTCAAGGCCTTTCATGCACATGAACTTAAATCAGCCCGTTCTCGTGCTGCCGCGTTGCTGGAAGGTCAGGAGACCGAGAGAACACGAATCGTAAAGGAGTTACACGATGGGGTAGGGCAATTGCTCACCGCGATCAGCATGCAGTTAGACCTTGTTGACGGCCCCGGAGAAAAAAAGGCAGACTTGAAAAAGTACATCAATGAAGCGGTTGCCGAAATCAGGCGAATATCATACAACGTTATGCCACAGGCGATCGTCGATTTTGGCCTTGAAGCAGCATTGAATGGTCTGTGTGAGTCAGTACGGAGATATTCGTCGATAGCAATTGATTTTCGTTATATACGGGAGGCAGAACATACGCTTGATTTCGAAGTCAGCATCGCTGTATATCGTATCATGCAGGAGGGGCTGAACAATATCGTCAAGCATGCCAGTGCCAGTCATGTCAATCTGCACGTACTGGATAAAGCCGACGAGCTTTATTGCGTGCTTGAGGACGACGGGCGCGGCTTTAATTTGACTTCCACAAGCAGTGTTGTGGGTAGCGGACTGCGCAATATTCGTGAACGGGCTCAGCTGATGAATGGCTCGGCCGACATACAATCTACACCTGGCCACGGCACTGTTATAGAAATTCATATTCCGATGCCGGAATACGTGACAGACCATTAACTTTGATATGCACTCATGACCCCCATTCGAATTATTCTTGCCGACGACCATTCACTCATCCGAGAGGGGTTTAAAGCCATCCTTGGACAAAGTGATCGGTTTGTCATTGTTGCCGAGCCGCAAAACGGTGTAGAACTTGTTGAGTTTGCTTTGTCTACGAAGCCAGACGTAATCTTGACCGACCTGAGCATGCCACGGATGAATGGATTCGAGGCGATGGATGAGATTCGTAAGGCTGACCGAGACGTCAAGTTTGTGATTCTTACGATGCATGAGGAGCGGGAATACATTTTGCGCGCGATCAAGGCCGGTGCCTCTGGCTACTTGCTGAAGAATACCGAACGTATTGAATTAGAGCACGCCATTATTACCGTTCATGAGGGAGGAAAATACTTCAGTCCGTCCATCAACAATATCCTGGCAGAGGCAGTCCTTCGTCCCGATGGTGGTGAAGTAGGCGAGTTGACCGCCCGCGAGAAGGAAGTGCTGGAACTTGTTGCCAATGGTCACAGTACCAAACAGATCGCAGACATGCTTAAGATAAGCATCCGCACCGTTGAATCTCATCGGATAAACATGCTGAAGAAAATGAAAGTCAACAATTCTGCTGAGCTGATTCGAAAAGCTCTTGAGTTGAAACTGTTGTGATCTTCCTAACAGCAGGGAACGCCCCGTGGTGTGCAGGCACAAGCAGAACGCTTTTAGGGGACTTATCCCTTTGGAAATCAATGAGTTAGTGTTCAAGGTCCGGGTAAATACGGACCCGTTTGTCGGGTAAGTACGGAGTTACCTCCGGCCCCATTCTTCGTTTATTTGTATAGAATCAAACAACGAAGTTATGAGCAAGAAAGCAAGCATTCTGACAGGCAGTATTTTAGCCATTTTATTTCTCGGAGTTGGCGTTGCAAATGCCCAAACTGCAGATCAGACCGTTTGGTCGTCTACGAAAGGTGTTCAAAAAGTTTCCAATAAGCAGCTTTTCGAGGATTCAAGCATCAAGGGCTCGCATATTCATGCCATTGTGCTTAGTCCCAGCTGGAACATATCTAAGGGTGTAGCAAGCATTAATCGTGCTGAGGCTGTTGGGCAGGCTAACATCGCTGGCGGATCATCCGATTGGCAGATCAGCAAGGGCGTGCAGAAGATACAGCGCCAAAAGTCAACTACTCCTGAAAAGAAGTATTTTAATTCCGAGGACCAGATCAGCGGCAAGAACTAATATCAAGGAAGACCTTAATATTTAAAGTGTGTAATAGGGAAGGGCCATCCGTGGGGGTGGCTTTTTTTATTGTCACATAACCCCTTTGATCGAACAGTTGCCATTTTGTTACAACTCCCCAGATCAGTTAGTATATTAGCATTCCGAAATTACGGTTCAACTCCAGATTATGCGCGACGAAATAACCAGAACCGATCACAAATACGTGGAGGTTGCCGAGCGTATTGAAACTCAGATAGAAAATGAAGTACTGAAAGTTGGCGATAAGCTTCTTTCAGTAAGAGCTTTAAGTAAAGAACAGGGGATAAGCCTGAGCACAGCATTTCAGGCATACTACGCGCTTGAAAGCAAAGGTCTGATAGAGGCTCGTCCTCAGTCTGGCTATTACGTGAAGCATTCAAAACGGTTCATGAGGGACCTGCCCAGGCCCTCTGAGCCGCTTGATGAAGCTCTGCCTGTCACAATTGATGACATGATCAACAGTGTCTATGTCAATCTGAACTCCGGCAGTTTGTTGAATTTTTCAATGGCGGCACCTGCCATTGAATTGCTGCCGGTGGCCAAGCTGAACAAAGCTGTAGCCCATGCGTTACGTGAGTCGGAGACCAGTTGTCTGCACTATGAACATATTCAGGGAAGTGTTGCTCTTAGAAAGCAGATCGGGCGTCAGGCGTTCAATTGGGGAGGTACGCCAGGCGAAAATGATATTGTGGTAACAGCAGGCTGCGTGGAGGCGCTTTCATTGTGCATCAAAGCAGTTACCCGTCCAGGCGATGCAGTTGCAATTGAGAGTCCTACCTACTTCGCGATCTTTCAACTCATGCAGAGCTATGGATTGAAAGTAGTTGAGATTCCTACCGATCCGGTCACTGGCATTGATATCGATCATTTGGAGCAGGCGATAACGCGATTTGATATCAAGGCGTGTTTGGTGGTCAATAATTTCAATAATCCATTGGGAAGTTGCATGCCCGACGACCGCAAGGAACGATTGGTGCATATGCTCGCACTGAAGGAAATCCCTCTCATCGAAGATGACATTTATGGGGAGTTGTACTTTGGCAAGACTCGTCCCAAGACCTGCAAGACTTTTGACAAGAAGGGGCTCGTTCTGCACTGCGGTTCTTTTTCCAAGTCATTGGCACCTGGCTATCGCATTGGCTGGACCATTCCCGGTATTTATAAGGATGCTGTGCTTCGTCTTAAGCGCATGCACACTGTGTCAACAAACAGTCTTGCACAGGCGGCCGTAGCTAATTTTCTGGAGAACGGCCGATATGAACTTCACCTTCGCCATTTGCGTAAGGCACTTCATACTCAGTCGCTGCGTTACTTTCAGGCGGTATGTGAACATTTTCCCGAAGACACATTGATCACTCGTCCTCAGGGTGGTTTCACGCTATGGATTGAATTGAACAAGAAGATCAACGCATTCAAGCTTCATAAGCGTGCACTGAAGCATAACATTGGCATTGCACCGGGACAAATATTTTCTTCTCAGGGAACATACGAAAATTGTTTCCGGATTAGTTACGGTGCGCCGTGGTCGCCGGCAATAGAGGGTGGAATCAAAACATTGGCTAAGATAATTCACGATTGGAGGTGATCGGGAAGGCAATGTCGATTATCCGGGACTATCGCTTTGTTCGATTCGGGCGTTCAGCGAAGGCTCTTGATAAAGTGGCGGGAGTGCTCTGCGTAGCCGTGCTTCCTGTAAAAATCAGGAGTGAGAGCACGTCGCATATTGGTGGTGACTTCGATCTCACGACAGCCATTGTCGGTTAGATACTTTTCTGCAGCAGCAAGCAGCGCCCCTCCAATTCCCATATCACGGACCTTTTCGTGCACGCATAATGCCGTAATCCTGGCAGTCATGCCTTCAGAGTGAAACTTATCAAAGCAATGCAGGGAGATGAATCCAACAACTTCGCGATCCACCTCGCAGACGAGTAACCTGAAGTCTTCCTTTGTAAACAGTTTTATCTTTTGCAGAACGATTTCCTCAGATAACGGATGCCCTAGTTGCTCAAGCAAAATCACCAGTGACCTTGCATCGTCCGCTCTTCCTTGTCTGATTGTCATTTGTTAAGATGATTTGGAATGAATGTTTCAACTTCAACGCGAGTTAAGGTTAATCAGCTTAATATGCGATCGCTGGCGAATCCGATTGCACCAGAAATAGAATTGTAATGAGTCTCGCCAATTAGTTCTATACACATTTTTTCGAAGGATACCAGTTCTCAAATGCGAGGTGCGTCAACTTTTTTATGCAATCGTTATAAGCTGAAAAAAGCAAGATAAAATTACATTTTCAAACCTATTGCGGTGGCGAGCGTTATGTTTGTATCGAAGTTGTCATGAGCAATTTATTCATGGCGCCGATAAAACACTATGGACTCGATTCAATTGATTGGACTTGCTGCTGGTATGTTAACCACTATTGCTTTTTTGCCGCAGGTTGTCAAGACCTGGAAAAGCCGTTCTGCCAAGGATCTTTCACTGGGTATGTTTTCTCTCTTTTGCGTTGGCGTAGCACTGTGGCTCGCCTACGGAATTTTGGTGTGGGACATCCCGGTAATTGCTGCAAACATGCTTACGCTCATGCTCGCCTCTACATTGCTCTTCTTTAAGTTGAGATTTAAAGACTAATCTCGTATCAATTTACAGAGTATTGCCACCGGCCGTGAGCGCAGAAAGGACGTTAACGGCCTGGATTTCTTGTTGGATGCAGTGCTACACTGTAAAGTTTTCCACTGTTAAATCTTGAAGGTACGGTTCCGAGCAACCTGATATCGTAGCCAACCTTTGCTGCCATCTTTTTCATGGCATCGAGTGATATTGGATATGGTACCCAGGGATTGGATCTCGTAGTATCGTATTCAATGATTATCAATATGCCATTTTCAGTGAGGCGACCACCAAGTCGTTTGAAGAAGTCCTCCTGTCTCACGATGTAGTGCATGACGTTGGCAAGGAGCACTCCGTCCAGTTGGGGCAAGGAAAGCTCTTCTTCAACGTCACCATGGATTCTGACAAGATTCTTGTCTTTGTATTTCCAGGATATTCCATCAAGTGCGTTCTGGTCTTTGTCTACGGCAAAAACGCTGCTTCCGACAGGCAGAATCTCGCCTAATGCCAGCGAGAATAGTCCAGAGCCTGCACCGAGATCGGCCCAGTTTTGAGGACCTTTCGTTCTGATTGCTCCCTGTATCAATCTGGTTGCCGTTGATAATTCCATTGTCGTTAGCTGATGTGTCAAAGATAAACAGGGAGGCCGAACCTTGGAATTGCGCCCCGGTTTCGTTTAATTCATAAGAGCTCCCCTCTCATGAAAGGCAATATCGTTGTGACCCTTATGCTGGCAATTACACGCAGCTTTGTTCTTGCTCAGCAGCCTGCACTTTTGTTTCAGGACAAATCACCTCTTGAAATATCATTCACCGCGCCGCTGAGCAAGCTGAAGCATGAGGACGAGGATTCGATATATTTTGCTACTACACTGGCTTTCAGAAAATCTGATGGCTCTGTCGACAGTATTAAGATTGGATTACGTGCACGCGGAAATTTCAGGCGTAAGAACTGCTCCCTGCCGCCTCTAAGGATCAAGATTCACAAAGAGGACAGGAGAGATGTATTCACTGGCGTGAAGAGTCTTAAGCTGGTAGTTCCATGTCAAAATAACAAAGGAGCGGGTAATTTACTGATGAGGGAGTATCTCTGTTATCAACTATATGAGCCGGTAACTCCATATGTATTTAAAACGAGATTGGTCAATGTAACGCTTATTGAAACATCAGGTAGACGCGAAGTGATGAAGTTCGTCGGGTTCCTCATTGAGGATGATGATGACGCCGCACGACGTCTTCAATCTAAAGTCGTCAACACAAGCAAGGTGAATCCTTTTATGCTGCAGGATACCTGTGCAGTGCGATTTGATCTGTTTCAGTTCATGATCGGTAATACGGATTTCTCTACTGCTTATTTTCACAATACCAAGGTACTTCGAACAAAGTCCAATGTATTGCTTCCGGTTGCCTATGACTTTGATATGTCGGGAATTGTTTCAGCGCCCTATGCTACAGTAGATCCGGCCCTTGGAATTCAAAGTGTACGGGAGCGCGTGTATCGGGGATTTTGTCGGGGTGAAGGAGTATCAGAAAATGTACGTCGCGAATATCTCGCGCTGGAGCCAAGGATAATGGGCATTGTCGATGAGCATCACGCTCTGTTTAGCGAGAAGGAAATATCCGGGATGAAAAGATATCTCAAAGACTTTTTCAATCTGATCAGGAGTGATAATTTATACAATCAGTATATCGTGCGTGGTTGCCGGACCACAAACTAGAGCGCTTTCTTAAAGGTGATATTTTCACCCAGCTGCAATACCTTATGGGGTTGTCCCTCGCGCTTAGCTGCAGTTGCGAATAGTTCCGGATCAGCAGTGTTGAAAGCGAACATGTTATAATGATGTGGAATCACAAGGGCTGCACCAATTTCTTTTGCCAGCCAAACTGCTTCTTCGGCATTCATGTTACCCGCCACGCGTCTGGACGGTACGTTGCCATTGATCGGAAGCAAAGCGAGATCAATTTTAAAAGGCTTGAGCAATGAGTCCAGTCCTTCATACAAGAGGGTGTCACCGCTGTGATAAACATTGAAGGAACCGAAGCGGACAACAAATCCCATGAACTTGCAGCGGCCTTCGGGGTCACGTTCAATTTCATTGTGCGCAGAGGGAATGCCAAAGAAAGTAAAAGGGTGAACTACGACGCTTTCTTTGTCGTTTAATCCAATGGGATAGCCACGATCACACCTGATGCGATCGCACACAAATTCCCGATTTGCTTCTGGTATGATAAATCGAATCTGCGGGTTGACTTTCATCAACGGATTGAGCGTATCGGCGTCGAGATGATCTGTATGGTTATGGCTTGAGGTTACTATGTCAATGTTGTTAAGAAGTGAAGGGTCGATTACCCGCTCACTCAGTCGCACGTGGGGTTTGTCTGTATTCGCGTATTTCACCGTAAGTGAATCGGACAAGTAAGGATCCAGCAATAAGCAATAGCCATTCCATTGTATCAGAAATCCACTCTGACCTAGCCACCATATATCGAAGCTGTCTTCCTGAGGATTGCTTTTTGATGCATCGATTTGTTTCTTGAGAGATGCGCCTGAAGAAAGTGGTCGTATTAATTCCTCTCTCATCAACGTAACAGTTCACGAACCTTTCTTGCGCCCTTTACCATGTTCACGAGTTTCTGACGCGACGCCCAGCGGGCGGTCTGGCTCAAACCACAATCTGGCGCGACAGCAAGCTTTTCAGCAGGTACATATTCCAGGCAGCGGTTAATTCTTTCCACCACATCGTCAACAGTTTCTATGTAATAGTTCTTAACATCGATGATGCCGACTGCGACATCCATGCGCTGGGCGAACTCACGCAGAAGTTCGATCTCGGCAAACTCCCGATTGGCCATCTCAACGTGCACTTCGTCGACCTTAAGATCCAGGAAGTCCGGAAGCATGGGAGCAATGCTCCGATAGCCAACAGGACGTCCTTTATAATTCCCAAAGCACAGATGTGTTGAAAGCCGGCACTTTCCAGCCACGGAGGAAACCGTGCGGTTGAAGATGTCTACAAATCGTCGGGTGTCTTCCTTGTAAGCGTAGCAGCTCATGGATGGTTCGTCGACAGTAATTTCCTGGCATCCGGCCGCGACAAGGTCTTCAAGTTCCTTTCTGATGAAGGGCAATAGCGCCTCTGTGATTGCGTAACGGTCGGGATACTGGCTGTTAGGAAGCAGGCGGCCGCTAAGTGTATACGGACCCGGTACGCTGCATTTCAGAACCGGACCGGTTGGAGCCAGCCGTTGCAGTCGTTTGAATTCCTTTACTGCACCAAGTCCCCCCGGAGCGATTAGCGTTTCAGTGATTGTGTTCTTCCCGCGTTGATCATGGGCCGCAGGACCAAAACGGCGAAGATCGTCAGTGTTTTCGCGAATCCCTTTAATGTATCCGTAGAAGGATAAATTAAAATCGAGCCGCGTTTGCTCGCCATCGGTAATCACATCAAGTCCGGAGGCGACCTGATCGTGAATTGCAGCGATGACCGCGTCTTCAATCATTTCTTCTTTGTCCGCATTGCCAAATTCTTGAAGATTGCGAACAGCGAATTCCAGCCATCCAGGGAATGGATAACTGCCGATCACAGTGGTGCGTATAGGGATAGGTTGCATAGTCTATGATTTATTGTCTCCGACATGTTGATAGAGTTTTGCCAGACGATGCGCGTGCTCATCGTAGGCGGCTTCAAAAAGTTCTTTTGCCCGTGAATCGCCTACAATGGCGCCGGCAGTCAGCACGGGTGGAGGGCTACCTGCGCTCACCAGCCGCTGGGCCACCTCCGCTTTAATTGAGTTTACGATCAACGCACCTCCAACGGTTGAGCCAGGCGCAACGGGTGTATCCAGTTGGTTCAGACGCACCATAGCGTCGCCAACCGGCGCACCGGTATCCAGGACAAGATCAGCAAAGTCTTCCAGTTTCTTTCCCCGCTTGTCCTTGCTCCTGCTGGCAGCAGCGTGTGCTTTTGTGATGAGCGCTACTACCTTTACGTTGTGCTTCTGAAACTCTTCAGCCATTTCGATCGGAACAATGTTGCATCCACTTGAGGAGATCACAAGGGCCGTATCATTCGGTGAAAGGTCGAAGTTTCTCAGAATGCGTTCCGCAAGTCCTGAAACATTTTCCAGAAACATCGCCTGACGTTGACCATTTGCCCCGACAACCAGGTTATGAAATGTTAATGACAATTCAACGATGGGATTGAATCCGGGAAAGGAGCCGTATCGTGGCCACATTTCTTCGACCATGATACGACTATGGCCCGAACCGAACACGTGAACCATTCGGCCGGAAAGGATACTCTCAGCAAACCAGTTTGCCGCTTGTTCAATGAGATGTTGTTGTGCGCTTACCGTTTCGATTATTTGCCGGGAGTGTTCAAGATATTGCTGTGCAGGGGTCATGTTCATTGGTTTTTCGTTAAGGCAAATCCAGCGGCGCCGATAGCACCGGCAAGATCCGAGAAATGCGCGAGACGTATCTCAGCTTTTCTCGTCGTAGGACGCCATTCGTACAAGTCAAGAAAAGATTCGAGAGGTTTTAAGAGTGCATCACGGGCTTGCGTGATGCCGCCACTAAGAATGACGACCTCCGGTGACAGCGCGTTAATTGTCGACGCTACGGCAGTGGATAACTTTTGAACTGCTGAGAGCCACCACCAGGTAGCTAATACGTTGCCTCCCAGGTAATCATCAACAAGGTCGTTGGTATCTGTGTACCTGCCATAGGTCCGCGTTTGTAAAGACACGTTACCGATAGCATCTTCAATGCTTCCAACCATGTTCGTCACATCGCGTGATCCTGCGCCTGAGTCAACGGTAATATGACCAAGATGGCCCGCCATTTGGAACGCGCCCTGGTAAAGCTTTCCGTCAATAAGCACAGCGCCACCCACACCTGTACCGAGAGAAAAGAGCACTGCGTGTTTCACTCCTTTCGCTGCACCGAATGCGGCTTCCGCCATTAATGCGGCATGACCATCATTGAGAACATGAATCTGTCGAGAGGCGTGCTTTGACCAGTCGAAATTCTCCAGACCAGGCAGGCGTCCAGGCATAAATGATATGCAACTGTTACTGTCGTTTGCAAGGCCGGGAGCGGCCAATCCAATGTTCGCGATATTAATCTCTGCTTTCGATTCCAGCGATGAAATCATTTCAGTTACCGCCCTCTTCCAATGCTTTTCGTCGTGCTCGATGGTCTGCACTTTGCGTTCATGCAGCAGGGCACCAGCCTGGTTTACCAACACACCTTTTATGTTGGTACAGCCCAAATCAATACCGATGGCTAAAGTTTCTTTCACGATGTGTATTGTCCCTCGCTGATCGACCAGCCTCCATCGACAGATAATATTTGACCTGTCGTGAACGCTGAATAGTCTGACATAAAATAAACTGCCGCACCGGTGAGGTCATCTGCAAGCCCGACACGTCCATGATCTAAAGGCTGTTTTGTTTTGATGAATGCCATGATGCCTGCGTCGCTTGCTGCTCTTGCGGACATTGGAGTTTCAACAAGGCCTGGTGCCAATGTATTGATGCGAATTCCATAGGAAGCATAATACGCAGCAATGGATCTTGTAAAGCCTTCAACGGCTGCCTTGCTCGCCGCGTATGCGTGGGTAACAAAGTGACGTGGTGATGGCGAATAGCCCAGTACGCTTCCGACGTTAAGAATGGTTCCTTTCACTCCCAGTTCAATAAACTTTCGTATCGCTGCCTGGTTTGAGAGCATGAGTGAAGTAAGGTTCAGATTAATGGTCTGGTTCCATCCATCGAGAGTAAGTTCGTGGAGTGGTCCATCTCCAAACTTTCTGCCGCTTCCACCAGCAACGTGATACAGCCCATCAAAAGAGCCGAATACACTTACGCACATATCGATGGCCTCAACGGCAGTTTGTTGAAGTGTTGCGTTTCCTTTCATAACGCGAGCCTCTGCCGGTAAAACATTTCTTGCATTGCTCACACTTTCATCATCAAGGCCTACGGCAATCACTTGGGCTCCTTCTCTTATAAAAGCGCGCGCGGCTGCAAGGCCTATTCCGGATGTTCCACCAATAATAACAAGTGACTTAGCTTCCAGCCAATACGACATAGGGCTTGTGAGTTTTACAAGTGTAGCGAATCGAAATGGAATAGAGAAGGGTGTTTGTCGAACTTACACCTTCGGTTTATGGCAGCTTTCGACAAACGCTGCTGAAATTAATTTGCGTTCCTGGCGATCGCGAGTTGTTGCTCGCGGATCCATACGTAAGCATCATGTTGATTGGAAAATACACCAAGGTGAACATCAAATTCCTCAAACTTTTGCTCAGCATCCTGTTTGAAATTTTCCATCGGATAATCCGCATAAATACTGTTACCCAATATGACGGCATGGATCTTAACCTCACGTTGCGCGAACAGCAGGTCTTCCCAAACCTCAACCAGCCAGATCTCCGTTTCTTCGTCAAGTTCACCAAGCAGCGTCGTATCGGCCAGCCAGGCAAGCATTGAGTAGGAGTGCTTTAACTTTTTGTATTCTTCGAGGACTCGCATCAGGTAGGTTCGAAAGGGCGGTCCCTCCATGGCGTGCTTCCATCTATGACGAAGCACGGGCAATGAGTCATCAAGCTCACAAATGACAGAATTATCTTCAAAGATGTTGATGATCATGCCTAAAATTAGCCGTTTCTGGGCTTTTGGGAGGGGCGTTCCCAAAATATTTATCAGCGAGTTGATGGATATTGCTATATCCTGTGAACCAAGCTGTTATGAAACTTCAGGATATTTCAACGGCCACAGAGACACGGTCCCATTTCAATTCCATCAATACACCGGCGCCGGTCGGCTTCAGATCGATGACAAACTGTTCCTGAACATCTGAAGTCACGTTGGCCGGTATCTCTACTTTTAGCACGTCAAGAGCAGGATCTGGTGCTTCTGAACCACTTTTCCCAAGGGCGCTGTTCAATACTATTTGCCATGAGCCGGCCCCGGGAACTGCATACATACGATACGTTCCCGCATTTACTGGTTGCCCGCCGAATGTTACGTCTTTATTGAATGTGATTTCCGTCGCTGCATTGGCGCCTAGCCGCCAGTATTGACCATAGGTTTGCAACGCACCAGTAGATGCCTCACCAAAAATAACTCGTCCTTTCTTGTAAGGTCTGCTATATGTAATTGAGATGTCTAAACCGTTATGTGAAATTGAGGATTTACCTGAGGGGCTGGCCGGGCGGGTAAACCACCATCCAAGTGCAGCAACAATTGCTATAATTGCCAGCGTTAAGGCGAGTGTTTTCTTCTTCATGGTCCGTCGATCTTATGAGGAGCGTCAATTTAGAAATAATCCGACCAATTGCTGCAGGCCGGTAAACTGACCACCAAACTCAAATGTTCATCGATGGATCATTGAAGGCATTCACGCGATGTTGACTAAACTTGTTATTTTGCGCCCTCAAAATTCACTCAATGGAGCTCATCAAATCGATTATCGACTTCATTCTTCATATTGATCATCACCTTGTAGAGATTGTGAATGATTATCAGACCTGGACTTATCTCATTCTCTTCCTCATAATATTCGCGGAAACCGGTCTTGTAGTCACACCATTTCTTCCTGGTGATTCGCTGTTGTTTGCCGCGGGTGCGATCATCGCCAAGCCGGAAACGCAACTTAGTGTAATGGTCATGTGGGGTCTGCTGATGATTGCAGCCGTATTGGGTGACCTGGTAAATTACCACGCAGGAAAATACATTGGTGTTCACGCGTTCAGTGGTCGTTATAGATTTTTGAAGATAGAATACCTCACAAAAACTCAAGCTTTTTATAACAGGCACGGTGGCAAGACCATCATCTATGCGCGATTCATTCCCATTATCCGGACGTTTGCTCCCTTTGTAGCAGGCATAGGCACCATGTCTTACGGCCGGTTCGCTACTTTCAATATTGTTGGCGGCATATTGTGGGTGACACTTTTTCTGTTTGCTGGATATTTCTTCGGAGGGCTTCCAATGATCAGGTCAAATTTCACTCTAGTAATTTTCGCGATCATCTTTGTTTCAATTCTTCCGCCAATCATCGAGGTAATTCGCGACCGGCGCAAGAGATAGCCATTTGGTTACGCCGCGCCGTAACCAAATTTCCAGATGGCACTGTATCTTTTTTACGCAGTGGCGTTTTGGTTATGTAAAGCTTTAAAGACATAACCATGAATGATACCGGCAATTACATCAGGCTTGTAAAAGCTAACCCTGCGGCAATAAAACGAGAGTCGTCGAGGGCAAGGATCAACAGGCATAACCGCCTTATTTTTGTGGCAGCGATTTTATTGACAACTGTGTTGGTTGCCCTGATGTCGGCATGCGAAGGCGACAATGAAGCAGACGAGTCTGCTGGAGAAGGCGAAATAGAGACCATTGTCGGGGCAGGTGGTGTCTTCGATTATAGCGGAGACGGAGGAGTGGCGACCGATGCCCGACTGGGGTACATTACGGGAGTGGCTTTAAATGGTCAGGGTGATCTCTTTGTTGTTGACGGAGCGGCCAACGTGTTAAGAAAGGTTAATGTCAGCGATAAGAAGATTTCAACAGTTGCCGGGACTTTTCTCGGATTTAACTCGGCGGATCCAACTCCTCATGCCGGAGATGGCAGCGCTGCCAGTCAGGCACATCTCAATGTTCCTTTCGGTATTGCAATCAGTAATAACAACGATATTTATATTGCCGATGCAGGGAATCAGGTTGTGCGTCGCATTGATGCTACGACGGGGAAAATCGAGGTTTTCGCCGGAAACTACAATCAGCCGCTGGGCTACACCGGAGATGGTGCAGTGGCGACCTCTGCTTCCTTGCATACTCCATATGATGTCGCCATAGATAAGTCAGGAAATGTTTTCATAGCCGACAAAGACAATCACGCGATACGGAGAGTGACTGCAGGTTCAGGCGTTATCAACACTGTGGCGGGTGGCGGCCCACTTAAGAAGGGTTACGCTGGTGATAATGGTCCTGCTACACAAGCAATGCTAAATACTCCGCAGGGAATAGCGGTAGCCGCGAATGGTGATCTTTATATCGCTGACGCCGGTAACAATGTGATTCGTCGCGTGGAATCCGGCAGCGGAAAGATCAATACATTCGCAGGAACAGGAACAGCGGGATATAGCGGCGACAACGCGTTGGCTACTGCGGCCCAGCTCAGCTCACCTACACGCATTTGCATAGATGCTTCAGGGAACATTCTCATTGCTGATCATGGTAATCACGTTATTCGTAAAGTTGATCCGTCGGGAATCATCACAACAATAGCGGGTACAGGCATACCGGGATTTTCAGGCGATGGCGGTCTCGCCCTTGGAGCTCAACTTTCTTCACCTTTTGGGGTTGCCGTAGACAGCCACGGCAATTTGGTTGTCACTGACAACGGCAACAGCGTGGTACGGATGATCATTCGCTGATTAGTATTTCAGGTCATGGAATCTCGGTATTAGTGCGAGCTGCTTTGTGAGCAGACTTCAAACTCCTAATTCCGTCGTTCATTGCAAGTCACGGAAGTTCATTTAGATTTGTAGGCAGGGCTGTGTCAGTCAAGTCGCATTTTATATGAAATTCCGCTCGTTATTTATAGTCTTCCTACTTTTTGTCGGTTGCAGGGCCAATCATCAGCATGATGGCGTTTACATCGCCGAAGAACCTTTTATGGGTGTCATGAAGACATGGATCATTGAGGGTAACGAAATCACCTATTATCTGATGGGTGACGTCAAGGTAACCAGATGCAAGCAGTACGAAGATCGGATAGAAACTTCCGACGATATTGTCTATCTCATCGATACCGAAGGAAATCTTATTATCCCGGGTAAGAAGGGAAAGACAAATGACGAGAAACTAGTAAAGCGATCGTCGAAGACTAAGTTTACACACGCCGATCTCGAACGGATGATCGACGAAGCGATGCCACCCCCAGCACTCCTCAAGGATTACAATGCTACTCATTGAGCCGTACAACGATTCTCATTTCGCAGCATTTCGCGATCTGAACATGGAATGGCTCCTTTTGTACAATCTGGCGGAGGAGCCCGATTACAGAGTTTTATCAGATCCCCGCGGGCAAATCCTGGAAAAAGACGGATTCATCTGGGTTGCTTTAAGCAATGGAATAGTCGTTGGAACGGCAGCGCTGATAAAAGAGGAGCATGGGACTTACGAACTCGCGAAGATGTCTGTTGCGCCAGAGTTTCGTGGTAAAGGAGTTGGGCGAATGTTAATTACGACCTGTATTGAAAAGGCCCGGTCGATTGGTGCGGAGAAAATTGAGTTGTTTTCAAACCATCAGCTTGGGCCAGCATTAAAGCTTTACGAAAGTGTTGGATTCAGGTATGTGCCCGTTAGCAACAGTCCGTTTGAGACGGCAGATATTAAGATGGAGCTGACCCTGCCGGCGTGAGTGTTGCGATGATGCAATCCTGTCTGCAATGCCTTTTGTTCCCATTTGTAACAGCCGCGGGGCGTTCATAGAATATTCATTTCTGTGCAGTGCCCCGACTGCATATTTTGAGCTTCTGCAATTTGTTGAAATAGATATGCGGATCATCCTCATGAATTATTTTAAGATCGCTTTATGAACAGGCGGACCTCCTTTAAAGCAATACTTGCGACTGCCGGTGGCCTTGCTTCGTTACCAGTGTGGGCAACCGAATGGACACGACTATCACTCCCTGCTGCACTTGGTTCATTCAGTCCAAGTGAACAACAAATGATTGCCTCAATCGCTGATACCATTATCCCTAAGGGGAAGGATATCGGTGCGCTCTCAATTGGAGTTGATAAGTTTCTTATCGGGCTACTAGAGAATTGCTATGATACCGATGTTCAGGAGAATGTAAGGAAGCAGGTTGCTGGCTTGAACGACAAAGCGAAAGCAGCAACAGGCAAGGATTTTTCTCTTTGTGAACAGGCGAAAAGGGAAGAACTGCTATTGACTTTTGCGACGTCATCGGACAAAGCGGAAAAAGATTTCTTTGAGCTCATGAAGTCGGAAACGATTCGGGGCTTTAGCACTTCGAAGGAAGTAATGCTCGGTTACTTAAAATATAAAGTTGTACCAGGCCATTATTATGGCTGTGTCGACGCAACCAGTTAATCATGGCTAACCTTATCGAATCTGAAGAGAAGAGGACCTACGATGCTATAGTGATCGGGTCTGGGGCAAGTGGCGGATGGGCTGCCAAAGAACTATGTGAGCGGGGATTGAAGACTCTTGTGCTGGAGCGCGGTCGCGATGTGCAGCACATCAAGGACTATCCAACAGCTGGTAAAGCACCATGGCAATTTCAGTATAGGGGTACCGTTACGAACGAACAGAAGAAAGATCATCAGTTCGCGCGGTTCATGAGGGAAGAAACCATGCACTGGGCACTTAAGGATGATGAACAGCCTTTCGTTGAAGAAAAACCATTCCGCTGGGTACGTGGCTACCACGTGGGAGGAAAGTCGTTGCTTTGGGCCCGGCAAACTCAGCGCTGGAGCGACTTTGATTATGAGGGACCAATGAGAGATGGTTTTGCTGTCGACTGGCCTATACGTTATAAAGACATGGAGTCATGGTATGCTCATGTTGAAAAGTTTGCAGGCATTGCCGGCAACCGCGATGGATTACCTGAGCTTCCCGACAGCGAGTGCATGCCTCCGTTTGAGATGAGTTGCATCGAAACCTACTTCAAAGAAAGTCTGGGTAAGAACTATGACGATCGCCATCTTATTCATGCGAGATGCGCGCATTTGTCGGATCCGCAAAAGATCCACCAGGAACAGGGGCGACATAAATGCCAGAATCAGGCGATGTGTAACAGAGGGTGCCAGTTCGGAGGTTACTTCAGCAGTAACAGCAGCACGCTTCCCTGGGCAATGAAAACAAACAACCTAACGGTACGTCCACACGCGGTTGTTCATTCTGTCATTTATGATGACAAAAAGAAGAAGGCAGTCGGCGTACGCATCGTTGACTCTCAGACAAAAGATACCATCGACTTCTATGCAAAGGTCATCTTTGTGAATGCGTCCGCCCTGAATAGCAATGCGATCTTACTAAATTCCAAATCAAGCCGCTTTCCCAATGGATTAGGGAACGACAGTGGTTTGTTGGGTAAATTTATAGCATGGCACAATTATCGTGGAAGAGGCAGCGCCAGTTATGAGGGTTTTAAGGATAAAATGACAGACGGCAGGAACCCCAGTCACAGTTACATTCCACGCTTTAGAAACGTAAAGAAGCAAGAGTCTGATTTTCTACGAGGATATGCCATTGGCATCGGCGGAGGAAGAGGACGCGGGTCTGATACTACCATGATAGGAGATCAGTTGCGCGAAAATCTGCTCAACCCAAAACTTGGGAGGTGGAACATCAGCAGTTGGATGATGGGTGAGACTGTTCCATTGGAAAAAAATCACGTCCGCCTGCACCCTGATTTAAAAGACAAGTATGGCATTCCGCAACTTGTGATTTCCTGCGAATGGAGCGACAACGACGACAAAATGGTGGCCGACTATTTGCAGCAGCAACGTGAAATGTTTGAGAAAGCCGGCTTTGTGGATATTCAGGTGAGTGATTCAAAATCTCCCCCGGGTTCGGATATTCATGAGATGGGTGGTGTTCGTATGGGACGGGATCCAAAGACGTCGTTGTTGAACAGTTGGAATCAGCTTCATCACTGTAAGAACGTGTTAGTAACCGATGGTGCATGCATGACCTCGACAGGTACGCAAAATCCCACACTTACATACATGGCATTGACAGCGCGTGCAGTTAGCCATGCCGTTGACGAGCTAAAAAAGAACAATCTTTAACTCTGGAACTGACTAAAAAACAAATAAAAGAATGAGACGAATGTTTCGATTTTTGATAGCACTGGCAGTGATTGCAGCGTGCCAGAATACAGCGACTGCGCAAAAGGGTAAACCGCTTTATACTTTCCCGTTTGGTGTTCAGGCGTACACTTTCAGGAAGAGTTTTCCGAATGGAGTGGCTGCGACGCTTGACACAATCAAGGGAATGGGCATTACCGAGATTGAGGGCTCTGGTGGCAACATGCCGCCTGCTGAATTTAAGAAGCTTTGCGACGAACGTGGTATTTCCATTCCAGGCACAGGCACCAGCTATGAGTCGCTTGTGAAGGATCCTCAGGCAGCTGCAGACATGGCAAAGGCCCTCGGGTCGAAATATCTTATGGTGGCATGGATCCCTCACGAGAAGGCAAAGTTCAATCTGGACAATGCGAAAAAGGCTGTCGCAGATTTTAATGCGGCCGGAAAAGTGTTAAAGGAAAACGGAATCACCTTTTGCTATCACGTGCATGGATACGAGTTTCAGCCTTATGAAAAAGGAACGTTGCTTGACTATATGATTCAGCAGAGTAACCCGGAGTACGTATCATTTGAGATGGACGTGCTGTGGACACATTTTGGTGGAGGCGACCCCGTTGCCTTATTAAAAAAATATAAGGATCGCTGGAAGCTTTTGCACGTGAAAGATCTTCGCAAGGGAACTCCTAAGGACCTTTCAGGCGGCACATCGCAGGAGAACGATGTCGCATTGGGAACTGGTGAAATTGATATCCCGAACATTATTCGCGAAGCAAAGAAGATCGGCATCAAACATTATTTTATTGAAGATGAGAGCAGTCGCGTAATCAAGCAGGTTCCTCAGAGCATTGCATACCTGAAGAGTCTGAAGCAGTAACGTTTGTAAACCAATGCCGGCCAAAGCCGCCTCGCAATATTGCGGGGCGGCTTTCTTTTTTGACTCCCGTTGGGAGGTATCAATCCGCCGACGAACAGCATTTTACGGCCCGTGAGACCAGTAGGGAATTGGCTAACTTTACCCTTGCGGTATGAAAAGTTGCGGCGCTGTCCGCCATTCTTAATCCGAACGTGATGATAAAGGGTTTTTGTTGCTGCCTGGCCATTTTTTGCAGCATTTATGCAGTTGCGCAAACCAAGTTCACTACTGAACGTGGCAAGATAAAGTTTGTGTCAAATGCAGAGCTTGAAGTTATTCAGGCAGCGTCAGGTAATCTGCAGGGGATCATCGATACACATAACAATCAATTTGCATTTACGGTGCTCGTGAGGTCTTTCCAGGGCTTCAACAGCGACCTTCAGCGCGAACACTTCAATGAAAAATATATTGAAAGCGAGTCGTTCCCTCGAATGGCTTTTTCAGGAAAAATCATTGAAGCCGTCGACTATGACATCAACGGGATTTATGAGGTACGTGCAAAGGGTGAGCTCGATATTCATGGTCAGAAGCAAACACGCATAATTAAAAGCACGATCACAATCGAGGATGGATCGCTCAGCATCGAAAGCTCTTTCAGAGTTCCTCTTTCTGATCATAACATTTCGATTCCACGCATCGTCAATCAAAAAATTGCCACTGAGATTGAAGTCACTGTTAACGCAGTGATGGCACTTCATTAATCAGATATGAAAAAATGGATAGTCACGTATTTGATTTTGATGTCGGCGGCGACTGTCTATTCACAGGTTCCATTCTTTGAACATTATCGACTACTAAAGCGTGAACAGGTTCAGGTGAACGTTGTTTTCCAGGACCGATCCGGCTTCATTTGGTGCGGAACCAATCAGGGGCTTTTTCGGCTGGATGGAATCAACATTACGCACTACGAGCAGAAGGACAGTTTGCCCGATAATCACGTTACGGCTATTGGTCAGGATTCATTGGGCAGGATATGGACCGGCTTCCGGAATGGAAAGCTTGCTTATTTCGAAAATGGCAAGATTGTAAAATTCAACCCTCAGGAGGGAACATCGACACACGAAATTTCCGATATCCTTTTTGATCGCGAAGGAAACCTTTGGTTTTCGACGCTGGACGACGGACTATACTACTTCAAAAACAAACGACTCTATCGTGTAGATGAAGAAGAAGGAATGCCCGACCTGTTTGTATATGATCTGATGGAAGATCCCCGCGGCAACATCTGGGCGGGTACAGACGGAGGCGTTGCAATATGCCGGTTAAAAGATAGTCAGGTTCAAATCCGTGTGCTTGATCACCGACAGGGCTTAACGGACAACATCGTCAAGAAGATTCTCATCGATAAGAACAACATGATCTGGCTTGGCACCGAGGATGCCGGACTTGTTTCGTACAATCCGTCCACTGGTAAAACAATGCCTCTTGTAAAGGAGGGATGGAAATTCGGATCACTCACCGACTTCGTAATTCTCGATGATCAATTGTGGATTACGTCAGCACAAAAAGGACTCGTCGTATATAACACTGCAACAAGGCAACAAAAGTCATTTCACTCTGCAGGAAGTATTGACCTTAGCGCTGCGAACTCGGTTATATCAGATTTTGAAGGAAACATTTGGGTAGGCTCCAAGTCGGGACTGATCAGAACACTTGGAGATCAGGTGGACTATGTGGATTCGTTTTATCCTTTCAAGAACACAAATGTATTAGCACTGACCGTTGATCAGGATAACAACCTTTGGTACTCAACAGGTGAAGGATTGTTCAAGCAGAAGCTCGATACTTCGGGTGATCAAAACATTCAACGCCCGCTGCTGAACAGCAGGTTTCAGAAATATATTGCGATTAGTCTCTACACAGACGACGAGGGCTACGTGTGGGCTGGCCTTTATGGAGAAGGTCTTCTGCGAATTGAACCTGAAACGGGGCATATAGACTACTTTCAGAAGCAACTATCAAATGGCAACGTCCTCAACATTACCGGCAACGGAGACACAATCTGGCTTGCAACTTTGGGTGGTGCAACACGAATAGTGCAGAATGAAGATGGATTAAGTTTCCAAAACTTTGGTCGTGCGGAAGGACTTGTTTCAGATTATATCTACCAGGTATTTATAGACAGTCAGAATCGTGTCTGGTTCGCGACGGACGGGAAAGGTGTAGGAATGCTTGACCAGGAGGGATTTCATCATTTCGAAAGTGGTCTCGCATCTAAGGTTGTGTACGGCTTTGCCGAAGACAGGAACCACACAATTTGGGCCAACCTGCAGGGTGAAGGGTTGTTCAGTTTCAACGGCAGAACGTTCGAGCCGATGAAGACAGAAACTCCACTGCGGGAAAAGAACATAAACTGCGTTTCGAGTGATAAGCTGGGCAACCTTGTTATCATGCATGACCTGGGCATTGATATATATGACGCGAGGCGAAAGAAGGTCAGATACTATGGCGATGAAGTTGGTATTCAGGATAAACGTCCGAATCTAAATGCATTGGCCACGGATGCAACGGGTAGAGTATACGTCGGTACCGACAAAGGAATTGTCCGATACGCAAACCTGTCGTTAAATCTTCCTCCAGCGCCACGGCCGCTGATTACTGGAATGAAAGTGCTTGATCGCAAGATTTCTCTGGCTGGTAACCTTAAGTTCGATCATGACGAGAACAGTGTCGTTATTCAATACATCGGTTTTTGGTTTCAAAACCCTGCCAATCTCAATTTTGAATACAGACTGGAAAACTACGACCGGGATTGGATCCGTAGCCACGATCGTGCGGCCACCTATTCAAGCCTTCAGCCAGGTGATTACGTATTCAAGGTTCGTAGTAGCGACACTGAAGACTTTACCGACGCACCCGAAGTTAACATAGCTTTTACGATTGATCCACCCTTCTGGAAGACAGGTTGGTTCATTGTGCTGGCAGTAATCGCCTCAATAGCGTCGGGCGTCGCGTTCATAAGTTATCGCGAGCGAAAGCTAATTAGCGACAACCGAATTCTGGAAGAGAAGGTACTCGAACGAACAATGGAGATCCAAAAGCAAGCTGAGGAAATCCAGGCGCAAAATGAAGAGATCCAGTCTCAGGCTGAAGAAATTCAGGGTATCAACGACAATCTTGAAATGATTGTATTGGCGCGTACTCAGGAACTGGAAAAGAAGAATAAAGCTTCTGAAGAGGCAGCCTTCATAATAGCACATGAACTCCGGGCACCTGTTGCCAGTGTACTTGGTCTCGTTAATCTTATTTCGAAAACCAAATTACCCAGGGAAGCACGTGACATCGTAGATCACATGCAGTGTTCAGGTGAGAAGCTCGACAATGTGGTGAGAAACATAACAAAGGCAATTGAGCGCGGCGATCGCTAGCGTTGGGCGGTCCTGGTTTCGTGTCCACGACCTTTCATGAACGGAAAATCAGGTTGAAATAAAACATTGGATTTACGAGCCACCCCTTTTTCTCGGGAAAGGCAAGTGCATTTATTAATGTTTTTCTGAGACTTTCATTCTTATTGGCTTTCCTCACAATCATGTTCAATATCCACGGGTATCGCGACAGACTGAGCATGCTCCGGCTAACTTTGAATTCATTCAGCAGCATTTTATACATTATCGAGTCGTAGCGACTCATAGCCTTAGCACTAAAATCGCTTTTGCTGAAACATTCAACTGCCTGACGGGCTGCAAAACGTCCGCTGCGTATAGCGTTCCCGATACCTTCTCCGGAGAACGGATCGATTAGCGACGCTGCATCACCCGTGAGTATGTATCGGTGTCCGGACAATGTGTGCACTTTCCCTCCGAGAGGTAAACCGTGGCCCAACGGAGCTTCAATTGCTTCGGCATGCTCAAATCTTTTGGACAACGCCGGATGTGATTGCAGTAGTTGCCGGAAAGTTTTGCCAAGATTCACCTTGCTGGAAGAAACAGCCGATGTCAGCATTCCGATTCCGACATTTGCGTGATCGCCTGGCAGAGGGAATATCCACAAATATCCTGGCAGAATGTCGCGGAGGAAATACAGTTCAATGAAGTTACCTTTGTTGAAGCCGTTGACCCTGCGATGATAAGATCGAAGACCCGCGCTATGGTAGCTTGGATTGATCTTTGAAGTCGTGAGTTTTCTTTTAACCACAGAATGTGCTCCATCCGCGGCGATGATCATTTTAGCAGTGAATGGGCCAAGCGTGGTTTCGACGCGTACCTGGTTTTCATCGACAAGCACGTTGTTCACCTCACAGGATTCAAAGATTGAAACGTTGCTGCATCTCCGGGCCTCTGAGATCATTAACATGTCGAAGTCTTTGCGTCGGCAAACGTATCCTTTTTCGGAATGATGTTCAGTGATAAATGGGATGTCTACGGCCTCGCCGTCCGGAGCGACGATGCGCACGCCACCGGAAATTGTTTTGTGCGGCAAGTTTTCCAATGAAGTCGCTAACGAAGGTGATAG
Source organism: Chryseolinea sp. T2 (assembly GCF_037203685.1). Taxonomy (NCBI): domain Bacteria; kingdom Pseudomonadati; phylum Bacteroidota; class Cytophagia; order Cytophagales; family Fulvivirgaceae; genus Chryseolinea; species Chryseolinea sp. T2. Next base: position 425,886 of record NZ_JBBCAU010000003.1, on the reverse strand, counting down.
TTTTTTCAGTTGGCGAACCACATCAACACTAAGCGCATCACCGCAGATCTTATCTCTTGGGAATGTTGCTTTGTCAATCAGCGCCACCGATAATGAGCTTGCCCTCAATGCAATTGCTGCAGCAGTCCCGGCCGGGCCTGCCCCGATAATGACTACATCGAATGAGCGTGAGGACATTCGTGGTTGGACGCGTTAATGTGATGAATTACTGTTTCCGGGCGATACTCAAAGCAATATCGAACGCGTAAGCCGGAGACTGAAGTGAAAAGTACGACTTGCTTTGCTTCTTGCCATTCTGGGTTATGTTTTTTTCTGCGACGATTTTGCCCGTTGCAGGATCGATCCAGCGAACCTCATATCTGCCGGCGGGAAGAGGTATCGCGACCGTTGCGCGTCCGCCGCGCACAATGTATGCGGCATATTGCCTGCCTGGTTCAGAAAGCATATGTATACGTGGTTTCTGCTCCGCGGTAATTCGAAAGTCCTTATCCGGCGACATCAACAGGTAGTTGAAGTGTTCTATAAATTGCTTGAGCTGCGTTAGTTGATTTCGCAAGGCAGTGCTGCCGCCACCTGGCTGTTGCGTGTGATATTTTAAGGTTCCGTCTTCGTATCCAGGGGCAAAGGAATAATCAAGGTTGTTATACAGCGCTCCACCAGCGAGAATGATTTCCCAACCTTCTTTTCGATAAGTGCTGTCTGCTTGTCCTCTGAATCCTGTTTCATTATCACCAATCACTTTGTTTAAATGGTAGTTCTGTTTGACGGCTGTTGGGGGAGTCGCATAGTGAAAGTTAAATACAGAAACGCCGGGATGAGGGTTGGAGATGAGGGCAGAATCGTTGGCGATGTTTTGAGATATCAGATGTTTCCATGGCAGGCCTTTCTCAGTTTCTCCAATGAGAGTTGCAATGTGATGCTGCCACTCTATAGTTACTCCACCGAAGTAGGGCTCATTACAAATCTCGAAAATAATATTGCTGAACCCGTTCAGTTCAGATACAAGCTTCGCGACAAGCTGTTCCTGAATTTGCAATAGAGGCCCGCTGTGATCCATCGTGTAAACACTATCCTTTCCGACGAACGGCACGTTGTTTACATTATTTGACGGATGCATTGGACTGAGCACCCATTGTTTCATTTCATAGAATGGGCAGAACAATGTTAGCTCGACAATGATGTTCCGTTGCTCCGCTTCCCGTACAAATCTCTTGAGCCGATCGAAGTACGCTTCATCCCACGCTGTTAAATCAAATTTGTTTCCGCCTCCCTGAAATCCCGGCACTGAGGAACGCTTCCACGGAGAAATGTATCGACCCGAGGCAGGTGCAAGCATGTTATTCTCGATGTTGAAGGCACCAATCGGTTCAATGTATGCTCCTGTAAACGTGCGGGTCAGATTGAGTTTGCGTGCTGACAACTCATTGAGATACTTTGTAAAATTGAAATCAAGATTCAGTACTGAGCCATAATGTTCTCCACTGGAGATGAGTATGAGCGGGTTGTTATGATATTTGAAGTAATGGGGATTGTCAGGATGTAAACTGATGGGCTCAACTTGAGCATGAGTTAAGGCAATTCCGCTGAGCAGGAAAAAAATGACAGGGAGTGATCTCATGAGCAGATTGCGAACGCGTAGGACTTCGGACATAGGCTGTTACATGTCTATAGTACACTTGAGATAATGATCTTCCTGAAAGTACATTTTTATCCAGAGGCCAGCGAGAGTAGCTGTTCATCGTGAACACCATGCAAATCACTGACATCAGTATGTAACCAATACCATCGGTTTCAGTCTACTTTCTCAAACTCGTAGTCAATTGTCTTGCCGTTCCCTGAGATTGTCACCTGAAGCGTTTTTAATTTGCGCCTATACGTGATTCGTTTCGGGAAGTCATGATCAGGATTTTCACAGGTGAAGTCATTCTGCTGAATAGAAGTAATCCGAAAGTAAACAGGCATCGGATTTTCGATGACGTCGGCCACAAAATACAGCGAGCTGTTATCGCCGGGAACGATTCGCATCTTCTCAATAAAAAGTGTGTCCGAACCTTTGGTGGTTACGCCGTAGCCGCGGAGGCCGATATCGGGATCGATGATCCATCGCTCATTTCCTTTCTGGCCCGGTTTGTTGTTCAACCGTTTCCACGAGCCTACCAGCCAGCCCAGATCTTCAATATGCGAAGGTGATTGCGAGCGGGCAATGAACCCTGATCCCAATAGTAGCGCAATGATGATGATTCGAATTGTCTTCATGGAAATATAACGTTACTTAGTTCACTGTGTTGTGTGTTCCGGGTTAGTGACGAACAGGATTAATAGTTAAATATAGTTATTTCCGACCCGACTTGCTTGACGTGTCTTTATGCCATAAAAAGGCATATGAGTATAGGTCATCGGAGATAAATAGTAATTTGTCACTTGTTGCCCAACAAGACAATGATGCCAATCGCGACAAGTGCAGCAATCACGGCAAGAGTGATTTTAATTGCGCTGTACGGTCTTTCGCCCTGAACCTCACCTGTGCGCGCGTTTACGAGGAACTGATACACTTTATTGTTGTAACGATATGCGCTTAGCCAGACCGGTAGAAGGATATGTTTGAATGTCGGGTTGTGGTAGGTCGTATTGACGTATTGAATCATTTGCTGATCTCCGCCGATATCCGCGCGAATGGTACTGTGAATAGCAGGTTCCATTACATGTTTAGCTTCCTGATATCCTCCCTTCACATCGACGGAATATGTTTCTGTTCTGAAGCCACTCAGATATCCGTCGTGATAGTTTACCAGATTTTTCAGGTCCCAGGGCTCGAGCGCACGAAGCTTGTCCTTTCGAAGAGAGGTTGTTGCTTCAATAAGCACGTCGTCGAATGTGTTGTTAACCCTTCCTGACGCCGGATACCACCTAGTTTTCACAACCTGGCGTGTACGGTTCACGTTGCGTCCATTCTCAACGGCAGTATAGGATTCAGTGACGGTGTAGTTTTCTCCCCTTTGGCCAGTGTAGGATGAATTGGTATTGCAGTCAAATGTCCAGAATGGCAGATACATGCCCGCGAGTCGATTCGCGGAATCTGGATAGTGTTTGAGATCGCTGGGAGCAAACCAGAGTCCTTTCAGCCAGCGCTTAAAATTGCCCGTAGCTTTCTTATCGTCGATTCCAAATGGCAGCACATATTGCGGCTTGTGAAGCGACGCAGTGGTACCGCTCCTGATGACGAGGCTGGACGCACAAAACGGACATTTGTCTGAGCTTACACGTTCATTGAGTGTGGTGGTTGCTCCGCAGTTCTCACACTTCACAACAGCGACTTCGACGGTTTCAGTCTTCTGAAAGTTCTTTTCAAGAAAGTCGTCGAGACTCAACTCCTGAAGAGTACCCGTTGCCTCAGGTTTTGCTATCTCATTACTGGCTCCGCAATATTCACAAACCAGGTGATGTGTTCCGGGCTTGAACTTCAATAATGCACCACATCCAGTACAGGCAAGCTCGCTGCTTATGGAACGCGTTGGTTCCGAAAAATCACTCATAGGCTACTGGCAGAAATGCTTATTAAGGCAGTGGGGGAGGTACCGCACCAAACAAACTGCTCAGGTCACTGGCTTCGCCTGCTTTAATCCATGACGCCAGGCCATTTTTCCAAACCAGTGTGTCGCGAGTTAGTGTACCCTGCTGAACCATTTGTTGCAAGTTATTCTGCGTGTAGGGCCCCTGTTGCTGGCCATTCACCGCGACAAAATATTGTACGCCAGATGCTGGCAGCGGCGGAGGACCACCTTGTGCAGACGCGTTGCCTTGCTGATTAAACATTTGTCCCATTTGCTGGGCCATTGCGAACCCCATCCCCAGGCCCATGCCATCGCTGGCGCCGCCTCCCGGATTCTTAGCTGCAGCTTCCATGGCATTAGCTGCCTGAAATTGTGCGTATTGATTGAGGTTGCCGAGTATGCCCATGCTGCTTCGTTTATCAAGCGCCTGTTCTACTTCCTGGGGCAACGATACATTCTCAACAAGGAACTTGGTGATCTTTAATCCATATTCACCGAATTCAGGATCAATCTTCGAGCTGATGAACTTCGAAAGTTCATCATAATTTGCCGCGAGATCCAGCACTGGGATTTTACTTTCGGCTACGGCATCACTGAAACGCGTTACAATCAGATTACGCAATTGTTCTGTGACCTCTTCTGTTGTGAAGTGGGCCTGTGTGCCTGCGATCTCTTTGATGAACAACGCAGCGTCAGATACGCGTAATGCATACGTTCCAAATGCACGAAGTCGGATGGGACCGAATTCAGCATCACGAAGCATGATCGGATTCTTGGTGCCCCACTTTTGATCCGTGAAATTCTTCGTGTTAACGAAGTATACTTCCACTTTAAAGGGACTGTTAAATCCATATTTCCATCCTCTTATGGTAGTGAGCACAGGCATGTTTGCTGTCGTCAGCTCATGACGTCCGGGCTGATACACATCAGCGATCTTTCCTTCACTGACAAAAACAGCAACCTGACTCTCGCGCACCGTGAGTTGAGCGCCATTCTTGATCTCGTTTTGAAATCTTGGAAACCGCCAAACCATCGTGTCATTGCTGTTGTCGTCTGTCCATTCGATGATGTCGATCAGTTCATGCTTGATCTTGTCCCATAATCCCATAATGAAAGGTGTTTGGTGAATATTCGAAGTTAGGAAGTTAGATTTAATAAATGCCCGTCAGGTCGAAAAATTGGAAATGATTTAACCCTCGCGAAACGGATTTCCCGAAGCGACGTGGGTAACCTTTATTTCTTTTATCCTGGGCGACAGCCACGACTCGAGCCATTCCATTCCAGGCTCTTCGCTTTCGGCATGCCCCAAAACAATGAGAGACATTTTGAGGCCTGAAGCTTGTGCGTCGCGAATATATTCAGCCGTCTCCCATTCGTGAACCTCGCCAACGATCAGGACGTCAGGTCTTTCTTTCATCAGAAGCTGCATTTGAGCACGCCCACCAGCTGCACCTGGTATCAATGCAATTCGCTTACATGACTGTGAGGCATCACCAATGAATCGCACCTGACGAATTCCAAGGCTTTTTTTGCAATGAGTAATTAATGCGCCGAGTGTTATCCCAGTATGATCAACGATAGGAGGGTTGGCACTGTTGTACATTTTTTCCCATCCCAGCTTTTTCAATACGCCCATTAAAACACCATCCGGACGATATGTATGCCAATAGTCGTGAAAACGCCATACGGCAATTTTGTGCTTGTCCAGTAAGTCTCTTTTGAATTTGTACACAGAATCTGATTCAATCCATTGTGTTTCGTCGGTGTGCCCGTAGAACGTTGGCTCATGGGCAATGATAAAATTCGCTCCCAGCGACGCAGCCTTCTGTATTACATCGATGGTGGAGAACATGGTAGTAACGATTCCGGTTACGACCTGCTGCCCGTTCCCGGATTTCAAGGTGTCCACGGTTTGCTGGAAGGGTGCTCCGGGAATCTCCTTCAGGATGAGGTCAATTACCTGCTGCACAGTTATTGCAGCCACAACGTGTGGGCCACTGTTTGAATTGAATGCCGAAGACATTGTCGGAATTGCCATCATGCCAATCGAAGAGGTGATTGCTGCCAGGAACTGACGACGGTCCTGTCGTTCGTCCGTAGTGGAATTTCTAAACATGAGTCATTTGATTTTGTGAATGGTTCCCTGATGGGATTAAATATTACTACATTCCGTTGAAATCTACGCACTTCTTATGAAACAGTACAGTACTGGTGTTCTGGCATTGCTGGTTGTTATGTCTCTTGTTAGTAACAGTTTGAATGCACAAACGAAAACTGCACGTCAGTTGTTCGATAAACGCAACCTGGTTGCATGGTGCATCGTCCCGTTTGATAGTAAGAATCGAACACCAGAAGAGAGAATCCAGATGCTGAAACGACTGGGCTTTTCCCAATACGCTTATGACTGGCGGCAACAGCATCTGGATACTTTTGCTTCTGAAATTGATATCGCAAAGAAGAATGGCATAGCGATGTCTGCTGTTTGGCTATGGATCGACAAGAACGCCGATCAGCCGGGGAAGCTTAGTGAAGACAATGAGAGGATGCTGGCCATCCTCAAGGCGTCTGGTTTAAGAACTGAGTTATGGGTGGGTTTCAATCACAATTATTTTGAAGGACTTGATGAGGCCAGTCGGATCGCTGCCGGAGAGGCCATGGTAAAATACCTACGCGAACGGACGGGAGCTTTTGCAAGCAGGATAGGACTTTACAATCACGGTGACTGGTTTGGTCATCCGGCTAATCAGTTAAAAATCATTAAAGCAGTATCGGATCCGGCAGTAGGCCTAGTTTACAACTTCCATCATGCTCATGCACAGATTGATGAATTTCCGTCCTTGTTTGCGGCTATGAAACCTTACTTGCTTGCAGTCAATATCGATGGGATGAGACGTTCGGGGCCTCAGATTCTACCGGTGGGAAGTGGTGACGAGGAGAGGGGGATGCTCCAGGTGCTTATAAAGGGGGGCTATAAGGGGCCAATAGGAATTCTTGGACACATAGAGACTGAGGATGTTGAGGTTGTGCTGAAGCGAAATCTTGATGGCTTGAGACAGCTTTCAAAGGATCTTTAGCACGACACACGACTCAACGCTGCAGTTGAAAAAGAAATACGCCTTGTAACGTTGGCCCTAAGCGCAGAAAAAAAAGTGGGCAATATTCCGACCGTATCGCCCGAATACACGTTAAACGGACCTATAAAATCAAAATATGTTGTCCCTCTCTTCCAAAACAAGTGGAATATTGGTCCTGGCGCTCACTGTGGCCAGTCTGATAGGCGTGAAAGATGCACTTGGTCAACACTTTATTTTATTAACAGAGGGTGGAGGTGTTACGGGCAACACCACCGTATTTCGTATTTCCAGTGGAGGCGAGGTAGCCAAAGGTTCTGGCATGGCCGAACCTCAGTTCAGCGAGTTTGCACACCTTCGCAAGGGCAAAACAAAAAAATACTTCAGGAAAACGCGCGTGCTGGTCAGGGAACACACGTTAAATAATCCGGGCAACATGTACAAGGCCATTACATTGGTAGAAGGGCAAAAGGAGACCAAACTCGTCTGGGGCGGTACTGCTCAGGAAACACCTGCTGAGGCGCAAAAACTTTATCAAAAGATACAAGCATCTTTAAATAGGTTAACCTTTCACAAAGAACTCCGTAAGTAGGTACTTAATAAAATCCCTCTATGAACAGTTACCTCAAGGCGACAGTGGCAGCCTGTATGGCTTTTGCGCTGAATCAGTCGCTGTTTGCCCAACAGACCTTTGACTCAAAAAAACATAAACAAACGCACGTAAACCCTTCGCCGTTAAAAGCGAAGAAAATTACGCCTCCGTCAGCGTCGTCAGCTGGTCGCTCCCAACTCACACAAAGGTATCTTTCTCAGCAACCCAACTGGGCGTCGCCAAACCTTCAAAGGTCGGGTATGACAATCCGGTACGCCACTGGTACGGGCCTGCCATCCTTCATTCAATCTGGCCGCAAAGCGGTCACTGCCCGCTCTGGTCAGCAGAGTGATGCCAGGGTTGCCTCATATTCATTCCTGGAGGAGCTGAAAGAAACATTAAAAGTGAAAAATCCACAGGAGGAGTTTTCTATTCGTTCGCTTCATATAGATGCCGCCAATCGTACTCACGTGCGCATGGAACAGTTGTATCGCGGCGTTCCCGTATATGGATCAGAAGTGATGGTGCATCTTGGCCGTGAAGAGGATACGTTCAATGGGCAGTATAGAATTATTCGCGAAGATCTGGAGGTATCGCCTGCTCTTTCCAAGGCGGAAGCAATTCAACGGGCGAATACACACCTTGGTAAAGGAAAGGGCTTAAGGACGTTGAGTGAGTTTGAAAAGCAACTTGTGATGTTTGAAGATCCTCAGGCTGAGCTGTGCATTTACCAGGAGACAGGGATTGTCACGAGCGACGTACTGGCATATCATGTAACGGTGTGCCCAACCGTTAGTCAGCGTTGGGAGTATTTTGTAGACGCTACAACGGGTGCGGTACTGCATAAGTATGAAAATATTTGTTCGGCCGATGGACCACGCACTGCAACAGGTGCCGATCTTAACGGTGTAACTCGAACTGTACAAACTTACCAGTTCGGAACGGGCTACATCATGCTTGATGTTTCAAGATCGATGTACAAGGCCGCTCAATCAACGCTTCCTGACGATCCGGTTGGTGGCATCATCACTGTCGATATGAATAACACTTTCGGCGACAACCAGACTATCCGCCGCGTGGCATCGGCCAATAACCAATGGACAACATCTACAGCTGTCAAAGCATTATCGGCCCACTACAATGCAGGTCTTGCATATGAATATTATCTGACCAAGCATGGGCGTCAGTCAATTGATGGGGCAGGAGGAACGATCATTTCAATTGTGAATGTCCCTGATGAGGATGGAGAAGGACTCGACAATGCTTTCTGGAATGGCAAGGCCATGTTTTACGGAAATGGTGATGTTGCCCTGAAACCTACGTCAGCGGGTATAGACGTAGCTGGTCACGAGATGACACACGGAGTTGTTCAGACTACAGCGAACCTTGAATATCAGGGAGAGTCGGGTGCAATCAATGAGTCAATGGCCGACATCTTTGGTGCAATGATCGATCCGGATGGTGACTGGCTTATTGGAGAGGATGTGGTGCGTCTGGCGGCATACCCAAGTGGTGCCATGCGTTCGCTGAGCGATCCGCATAATGGTGCAACGCAGTTTGGAATGCCAGGCTTTCAGCCGAAGCACGTGAGCGAGCAGTATCAGGGTACAAGCGACAATGGAGGCGTGCATATCAATAGTGGTATAGCAAACCATGCGTTTTATAAATATGCGACTGCGATTACGAGGACAAAGGCGGCAACTGTCTATTACAAGGCACTTGACGATTACCTGACAAAATCGTCACAGTTCATCGATCTGCGTCTTGCTGTGATTCAAGCTGCGACCGATCTGTATGGTGCTGGTTCACCTGAAGTTGTTCAGGCCGGAGTTGCCTTCGATGAGGTCGGTATTACGAATGGACAGGGTGGCAACTATGAAGAGTCCCTGCCCATCAATCCCGGTACTGAATTCCTGTTGATCTATAACACGGCACAAACCGATCCAAATACATTATATCGTACGCCGGTTGCCGCTAGTGGCTCAATCGAAGACTTGACAACTACTGATTTTATCAGCAGACCCAGCGTTACGGACCAGGGAGATGTGGCTGTGTTTGTAGCATCAGATAATACGATCCATGCTATCAAGACCCTGCCAGGATCGGATGCCATCGAGACGGTTATTGAAGACACTCCGATGTGGTCCAACGTTGTTGTTTCAAAAGGAGGATCCAAGCTTGCTGCGGTGAGCACCGACCAGGATGCAATCATCTATGTCTACGATTTTGGTCAGCAGGAATGGTCACAATTTCAACTGTACAATCCGACGTATAGTGACGGCGTTGTAAGCGCGGGGCCGGTTTATGCTGACGCTCTTGAGTTCGATTACAGTGGTCAGTTTCTCGTCTATGACTGCTTTAACCGGATCGACAACGAGACGGGAGACGATATCGAATACTGGGACGTGAATTTTATTCATGTGTGGGACAATGATGCCGGTGACTTTGCCGACGGAACGATCGAGAAGTTGTTTGCCAGCCTGCCCGACGGAGTAAGCATCGGCAACCCGTCGTTTGCAAAGAACTCACCGATGATTCTGGCTTTCGATTATGTTGATGAGACCGATGACAGCTATGCGATCGTAGGGTGCAATATCGAAACGAACGAAGTCGATGTGATTGTTGAGAACAACTCCCTGGGTTGGCCGTCATTCAACAAGACAGATGACAGGCTGGCATTTACGGGATGGAGCGAGACCACCAATGACTACAGTACAGGCTATGTTTCGTTGAACGCTGATAAAATATCAGGTAACGGACAAGTGGTAGGATTGTATGGATCGACCAAATGGCCCGTCTTTTATGCGACCGGAGAACGTGAGATTGGCGACGAAGTTGTTACCGACATTCCGGAACAGCCGAATGAAGAACAAGTGCTGTCCTGCTATCCCAACACGTTCGAGCGTGAATTGACCATCGACATCAACGATCCCACATTGACGGGAGGTACAGTCCAGATGTTTAACATTGCCGGACAGTCCGTTTTGAACCGTACTGTCGGGCAAACTCAAAACTCAAAGCTCGTGCTCGACGTGGAGCAGCTTGCTCCCGGTTACTATTTCCTGCGACTGTCGGGAACGCGAAAAGCAGGATGTAAAGTCGTTAAGCGGTAGGCGTCGTCGGGATATTGCTTAGGTGCAGTAATTTGATTTTCTAAATTTGCAGGTAAAGACATCCCTCTGTTATGACCCTCATTGACATTAACAGGACGAAACAGTACACGATTGCTGTTTCGCCAGCTAAGAATCGTGCCTATCTCAAGATTATTGGTTTCTGGAGAGGACCTGACGTGGTTCCGGATTACATTAAAGACTGGACGAAAGCCGTATCACAGCTAAAGAAGGGATTTACACTGCTAACGGATGCATCTGAAATGAAGACGCACCCCGCTACAGTCAGATCACTGCATGAGGAGGCGCAGAGCATACTGCTGAAGGCCGGCGTGAGTAAGGTAGCCGAGATCATAAAAGATGATGTGGCGGAAATGCAGCTTGACGCTGTTGCCAAGACAACGCAATTTCCAAAGAGAACCTTCAAGGCCCAGTCTGAAGCGGAAGTGTGGCTGGATGCGAAATAGTTACGGAATCAGCGACGCTGCACCGATCACCGAAATATTTTCGTTGGTGGATTGCATGATGCGTACCTGTCGAATGGATTCAGGAAACTCGAATCGGGTAAGCAGCGCTTCATGCATTGGCCTTTCGAAGAGGCTGAATGCTTTTGCCAAAGATCCTCCGATGGAAATAGCTTCAGGATCGTAGGCATACATTACAGTCTTGATGGCTTCGGCCATGTGCCTGCCGAAGACAGCCCACGCCTCTAACATTTGTGGATCACCTTCGGATGCTCGCCGGTTAGCTTCTTCGGCACTTACGCCAAACTGGACGCGAAACAAGTTGCCACTGGCATAGTACTCAATGTTCTTGTCGAGATAGTGCATAAGCCCGACTTCTCCTGCTCCACAGCGTGCACCTGTTAGCAGTTTGCCATTTGCAATGACTCCGGTACCCAATCCTGTTCCGCAGGACATTCCAACGGCATGGCTATATCCGGAAAGCACACCGTAATGATACTCGCCAAGAGCAAAGCAATTGACGTCATTGTTCACGGCCACCTGCGTATCAAATGCTTGTTGAAGTTTTGCGGCCAAAGGTACGATCGTCCATGAAGGAATGTTTGTTACGTTGTACACAATGCCTCTTACAGGTTCGACAACCGAAGGCACTCCTATACCAATGCCCCGCACTGTGGAATTCATCAATGGTCTGATGAATGAGATTAGCTGCGATAGAGTGTCATCCAGAGAAGCATTGTTGTTAAATCGCTCCTTGCGATGCTCGTAAATGTTTCCGTTGTCATCTACCAGGCTTGCCCTTACATTTGTACCTCCAAGGTCTACGCCAATTCTCATCGTGTCATGCTTTGGCGCAATTTGGGAGAAGTTTTAGAAAACTTCAATGATGAGATAATAACGTTTAACCTAATCTATCAAAAAGGCGGTGCTATTCATCACGCAGCGCATGTATAGGATTTGATCTGGCAGCTTCCAGCGTGATGCGACTTATAGCAAGCAGTGCCGTTGCGAACATCACACCAACGGCCATGGCAACGGTGCCGATGCCTGATGGTTGATAATATTCCCATATGATGTTCATTACTTTATCAGAGGCAAGATAGCCGCACGATCCGCCCAGTAGTGAGGCAATCAGCAAAATGAATATGAACTCAGTATTGATAAGTCTGGCAATGTAAAAAGCCCGCGCCCCCATCACCTTTCTGATACCGATTTCCTTTTTACGTCTTGCGATGTTGAGCGAGAGTATTGCGTATAGGCCAGTTGTTGATAAGATCAACGCAACAATCCCAAGGAAGCCGAAAATGCGAACAGTGTTGTTGTTGATCATAAGCGCAGTTGCAATGTTTCCATCGGTGAATTTTCCCGGATAGACTGAATTTGTTGATACGTTTTTCCAGGCCTCTCTCATGGCATCGTTTACCCGCGCAACTTTATCCGGAGTTGTACGGACCACCAGCTGGCGATACTGATCCTCACTTGCATAGCGAATCATCACCGGAGCTACGGGTTTCCAGTAGCCCTCGGTATGAATGTTTTTCAGTACACCAACGACGTTTAACTGAATGCTGTCGTGCCATGTTATGATCTTTCCTATGACATCTTTGCTCCATCCGAATTGTTTTACGAATTCCTCTGACACAAGCACAGACGCCATTTCATTCGAAGAAGCATTGATGTGAAAGTCCCGCCCTTCGATCAGCCGTATGCCCATAGCATCAAGGTAACCAGTGCCCGCTTCCACGATTTCAACCTGATGCTCATCCGTCATGTATTTTACGGTGCCTCTGTCGAAGCGATCAGACACATGTGTATGCGATCCTGCTATGGCATCAATGTCTTTGTTGCCTGAAAGTGAATTTTTAAGTTGTTCATATTGGTTGCGGTCAGCTACAGGAACTACAATGTTTCCGTCTTTCAGATATCCAATATCAAAGTCGCGTTGAAAGGATGCGTTGCTCAGGAACGCAGCCGCGGATGCAAGACAAAGCAAGGCAATAGCAAACTGCAGCGTGAGGAGGACCCTTGATAGCCAGTTCGTTCCTTTCAGCATTGCATTACCTTTTAAAATTGTACCGGGGCGAAACGAAGTGACATAAAGCGCCGGGTAGGCACCAGCAATCACCGATGTTATTAGCAGCAGTGCAACGAAGAATCCAAAAAACAACATATCCGAGGACTCGCGCATTGACAGTTTAATGCCAGGCCACAACGAATTATACGCCGGCGTAAGAATGAGTGCAATGACATACCCGATTACGCACGCCAGCAGGCAAAGCAACACGCTCTCGTTCATGAACTGGGTAATCAACTGTGATCGTTGACCGCCAATTGCTTTTCGGACACCAATCTCTTTTAATCGTTTCACTGAAACGGCAAGCGACGTGTTGGTGAAGTTAAAGCAGGCGAGTAGCAGGAGAAATGCCCCCATAACAGCAGGTCCGATTGTCGACGATGGCGGAATTCCCCAGCGAAGTTGTTCACCTTGTAACCAAGTATCACCATGAAAGCTGGCGGCGAGTGAGCTGAAAGGCTGGAGGTAAAAGCTGCTGAGTCTAAAATCATCACGGGCCTCGTTCTGAAGTTTCAGGTAGCGCTGTAGTTGCGTTGTTATTTGTGCGACATCTTCGTTGCGTTCAATCAGGAGGAACAGTGTCGTCATTGCGCTCCAACTTTGATCGATATTCTCAGCGATGCCAGGTAGGTCTTCGTAGTTTTGCCATGGCATGATCGCGTCAAAACCAAAGCTTGAGTTTAGCGGCTGATCTTCAAACACGCCGCCGATGGTAAACTCTTTTGGCATGCCGTCGATAAGCTGCGTGATCTGCCGGCCCGAGACCAGCACATCGTCGAAGTACTTTCGCGCCAGCGATTCACTGATGATGATGGTGCTTTTCGTTTTGAACGATGCTGAACTGCCATCAATAATGCGGAATGAAAAGAATTCAAAGAATGGAGTATCCGCGAATGCGACAGAAGTATTGAATACGTCGTCGCTTATTCTGAAGTCGGCCGTAGAGGCAGCGTAGCGAACAACTCCCTGGACGTCGTTAAAGTTGTTGCGCACTATTTCTCCCAGGGCCGCAGGTACGACTGCGTAGCGGTCGCTTCCATCGGAAGTTACGTGATTGGCCTGTACCCGGTAGACCACATCACCACGTATATGGATCTTGTCAAATGATGCTGCAAAATTCCAATTGAGGTAAGCAACAATGCAGCAGCCTATGGCTATGCCCAGCCCGAAGAGATTGATGAGCATAAAAATCCTGTTGCGCGCAAGATTTCTAATCGTGATGACCAGGTAGTTTTTTATCATGTGTTTGCAGGCGATTCAGAGTGTTAGACAGCATGCTTAAGCCCGAGGTTACATCTCACATCTGGGGTCTTCAGGTGGACTTTTGGGAGACCGGATTTCCCGTGTGGGCTGAGCGCGGCTGCGAACGAAAGAATTCCAGGGGGACGATTGAGCGACTGTCAAGTCACAAAAAAGACTGGAATTTACGTTGGAAAGGCTGTCAAGACTGACTGAGACTGGAGAAGACTGGGAGAAACCGGCTAAGACTGGAGAAGGCCCGGGAGACTGGGAAAGACTGGGAGAAGACTGGGTGAGACTGGGAGAAGACTGGGTGAGACTGGGAGAACACTGAGAGAAGACTGGGAGAGCACTGGGCGAAAGCTGGCCGAAGACTGGTACTTTAGAGAGACCTGGGAGAAGAAGGCTCAGCCAGCAGGTGAGTTGATTTACAGCAAACCGTTCTCAATACGGAACATGAATTCGAAGCCGAGCCCCGTGGTAAACATCCGTTCTTTCTTATTCTGCAGCAGTGACTGGGTCCAGTTGACAAACCCGCCATCGCCGATCTCCCATGTTTGGCCGCGATGGTCAATGTCAATCTTATATTGAATACCCTGGTAATAGGCATTGTTTTTTTCAGGATGCTCAATGATCTGTACATCGATGTTCTCAGGAGACGTGTTCAGATGCTGTTTCACTTTTAAGGCGAGCGAAAGACTATCGGGATAGCCATCACGGCACAGCAGCCTGAAGCGTATACCAGTTACACGATGAAAGTTCACATACAATCTTCTCACCGCCAGAATGTGATGAAGAACGGTTTCGCATTCAAAACTGTGGTTGCCTGTATCATACCCGGCAGTGACGAGGGCGGCAATTTTAAAATGAGGAGTAAATCCTGAATTCGATAGTGCCTGCGTACGGAGGTGCCGTTGTATGACTACGAAGTGCCGGCGATCCTGAGGTGAAGGGTTCCATGTACCTTGTTTCTTCAGGTGAGCTATGTGAAGTGCGACCGCATTTGTTGCATCGGCGAGAACTTCGGTGTTGCGTATTGCGCTGAGTATTTTGTTTTGGCTCGTGGTCCCAACGACGGCACATGAACCAAATGAGCTAACCGGCGATAACTCAATTGGTTCAAACGCCGAGTCATTGAATAAACGCAGGTATTCAATTTCCATTTCACGTAACGGCAAAACCGGCAGGTCAACAGGCTTAACAAGACGATTGTTTTTATAACTCCTGAGAAGATCACCTGGTGATAAATTATTTGCGCGTTGAGCAAGAACCTCAAGCATCAGTGTGTTGAATTCTGTGCCAGAAAGTTCATGTATCAGCGTTTCGGCCAACCCGGGTTTGCCAATGCGCTTGAGAATGCTGTCAAGAATTTGGATTGTATTTTTCGACGACATAGATGGCGGTGCGTGTGGCCACTGCGTTTACAAGTTAAGGGCCTTCCGTTTAAAAATGATCCTTGTATTTTGGTACGAATAGTGGCCGCGATGTGTTACAAACAGCCCGAACGTTGCGGAAAGAATTTTCATCTGCTTGTTTCGACAGCATTTGTGGTTATGTGATAAGCCTCTGATTATCTACTGCTTACAAATAGGTATTGCAGAGGCTGGCGGCCACTGAGCTCAACTATTATACGGGCCACTGGCTTTTCATGCCAAAAAGAATTAATTTACTTAAAGCAATAAAGCCGACTCTCCATCATTATTCATATAGTATCCGACGTTTGTTCCTATGATAACTCGCGTATTAATCGGATTGCTTGTGGTGTGCTCGGCTTGCCATAGTGGCATGATACCGTGCCCAAGAGTTAAGACAGCCAAGCTGCACAAGACGTACAAGCCACCATCATCATCGCTTTTGTCGGCGCGTGCAGATCGCGTTGAAGAGGAGCCTGTGAATCAGAACTCACGCCCTGGCGCCGAACATTATATAAAAAATGTGTCCATGGAAGAATGGGACTGCCCGCGGCCTGGTTCCAAAAAGTACATGCCCAAATCGGTGAAGGACAATATCAGGAAGAACAAAAGGAAGTTTGAGCAAGACCTCCGTCAGACACAATCCGACACCCTTTCGTCCCGTTAGTTCGCAGTTGCGACTGGTTTGGGATTCTGCCTGAACGACAAAGGGAAAATTATACCCAGGACCAGGGAATAGCCGGCGAACGAGAGCCAGATGCTCTGCCAGTCGCGAACCCCGTCTATAGTGAAATAATCTACAACCCACCCGCTAAGCGTTCCGCCAACAAATGCGCCAATGCCATTGGTCATCAGCATGAATAGGCCCTGTGCGCTCGACAAAATGGAATTATCTGTTTCACTTTTCACGAACAAAGACCCTGAGATGTTGAAGAAGTCGAATGCAATTCCGTAGACGATCATTGACATGATTAGTAAAATGAGCCCGTCGCCGGGATTTCCGAACGCAAACAAACCAAACCGCAGAACCCAGGCGAGAATGCTCATCATCATGACCGTCTTAATTCCAAATCGTTTCAGAAAGAATGGAATTGTTAAAATGAACAACGTTTCTGAAATCTGAGACACCGACATCAGTAAGCTGGGATGCTGAACTGCAAAGGAGTTCGGATAGGTGTCTGTGAAGTCATGAATGAAGGCTTCTCCAAATGTATTCGTGATTTGCAGAGCCGCGCCCAGCATCATGGCGAAAAGAAAGAACACAGCCATCCGTGCACGTTTGAACAGCACGATGGCGTCGAACCCCAAAGAGGAAATGAGCGAACCCGTGGGACGTCCGTGGCCCGGAGGGCACGCTGGCAAAGTGAATGCATAAAGTCCGAGCAATAGGCCGGCCGTTGAAGAGACGTAAAGTTGTGTTGGGACCAGCGTCCACTTTCCGAAGTCGATTACCCACATAGCTGCAACAAAACCCACAGTGCCCCAAACGCGGATCGGAGGGAAGTGCTGGACAATGTCAATGCCGCGTTTCTGCAGAGCAGCGTACGACACCGCATTGTTCAGAGCAAGTGTGGGCATATAGAACATGGAATTCAGCAGCATGATCACATACATCATACTGTACTCGGTTTCATTTGCGGCCCAAAACAAAAGCAGTGCACCAATGATGTGGCAGATGCCTAAAACACGTTCGGCATTGACCCATCGATCGGCGATAATACCCATGATGGAGGGAGTGAATACCGAGGCAACGCCCATGGTTGCATAAATGCTACCGACCTGAGAACCTGTAAATTTCAGCGTGATAATCATGTAGCCACCGAGGGAAATCAGCCAGGCTCCCCAGATAAAGAACTCAAGAAAGTTCATGACAATCAGGCGCAGTCTAACACTCATCTCAGCACGTTCAGATTTTAGCAAAGTATTTTTTTGCTTCTGCCATAACACGGGGTGCAAGCACAAATGCTGAAAGCATCGTAGGGATAGCCATCAGGGCAAAAGCAATGTCAATAAGATTGATTACGAAGTCCATTGGGACAACAGCGCCGAGTACAATCGTGGAGAGGTAAAAATAGTCGTACCAGACACTTCGCCGTTCGCCTACCAGATACGAAAGGGCTTTCCGGCCATAGTAGCTGTAGGCGAATAAAGCGCTTATCGCGAATACAAATGTACAGAGCAATAGAATATAATCGCCGCCAGAAGGCATTGCGGCACGGTAGGCAAGCGATGTTAGCGTGATGCCGTTCGCACCTTTTGTCATCCAAACATCCGTTACCAGAATTGAAAGAGCGGTGAGCGAGCAGGAGATGATGGTATCGATCACCGGCGAGAGCATGGAGATAAGGCCTTCGCGAATCGGTTCGGTACTCTTCGATGCGCCCATTGCCATGGGCGCTGTTCCAATGCCGGCTTCATTTGAGAATGTTGCTCGCCGGACACCAAGCATTATCAATCCACCGACGATACCACCCAGGAAAGGTTGACCGTCATAGTTGTTTGCTGTAAAAGCATCTGTCACGATAAGTTTTAAATAGTGAGGGATTCTATCGGCAAAACCAACGAGAATGATCACAACAGACAAAAAATGAAGCACGATCATGGCTGGCACGAGCCTGCCTGCCCAGTCACCAATTCTCCTTATACCTCCGACGATTACCATCGCGCACAAAACCATCACGCAAATTCCGATGATCACTTTTGTGATGCTGAGTTGAATGTCGCCGAGTTGAACGAACGACTGCTCAATGCCAGCTGACCTGAGACCGATATCGACTATGGCCTGTGTTAACTGATTTGTTTGAAAAATGGGGAGAGCTCCGACCATGCAACAAACGCAAAACAGAGTTGCGAGTGGTTGCCATCTCTTTCCCAATGCTTCGCGTATTACATACATTGGTCCTCCCTGAAGTTCACCCGCACTGTCGCGTCCCCGGTACATTCCTGCCAATGCGCTCGTGAAGAAGTTAGTAGACATTCCGATGAAAGAGGTCACCCACATCCAGAAGAGTGCACCGGGTCCACCCATGGCGATTGCTGCTGCCACTCCTGCCAGGTTACCCATCCCCACCGTTGAGGCAAGTGCAGTTGAAAGAGCTTTATAGGCAGTGATTTGACCGGGTGCATTTGGATCATCGTACTTGCCGCGAAGTACGTTCACCGCGTGAAAGAAGTATTTGTATTGAATGAATCCTGAATAGAAAAGAAAGTAGATGCCTCCGCCAATGATGAGGAACAAGACCGGCCACCACGTAATAGCGGCTGCATCTTCAAGGAATTGATTGATGGCGATCAAGTTTTAGGGTTTAGGCCGGGTCAAAATATGAATTATTTTCTGCTTCGTCGTTAACCACTTATCACAACAGGCGATTGAGGCAGTAACTGTCGGATTAAAGCAATGAATCGTAAACGTTGGCAGACTTATCGATGGCAGGTCTGATCGCATTTACAGAACAGTACAAATTAGTATTCCATCAACTCGATCTTACGAAAATCAATTGGATGACTATTTGACTGCAGAGAAACAAATCCTTCAAGAATTATTCCTGGGTCTTTTGCTGCGAAGACCTTTCCGAATTCATGTTCCGGATTATAGTGAGCATTAGCTGCGCTTAGGATTTGTTCTCCATTTACGAAATGAAGGATCTTTCCATCTCTGACCTCAATCTCGGCAGTTACCCATTGATCTCCATGAAATGTTTTCTTTACATCGGGTGGAGTGCAGAACTGGCTGTTCCGGCTACCGGCAAACTCAACATAAGTGCCGGGTACGCACAGCTCTCCCGTTGGCCGATCATCTTTACCGTTTCCTCCATGAAGATTGTATTCGACGCAAACCGGGAATTGTTGTTTTAACTCCATTGATTCCGCCGATTGTCCGAGGTATTGAATTCCGCTGTCTCTGAATCCCCAAACTGGGGCGCCGGGTGCGGTTTCACCAACGAAACGATATTCTACCTTTATTCTGTAGTTCTTGAGTTTCCGTCCAAAGTACAGGGCCCCAAACCGGTTATTAAAGTTGTCGCCGTACTGGTCGTAGCGAATGCTCAGGATGCCATCAGCGACCCGAAAGGTTTGGCCAAAGTTCTCGCCAAGGGGATAGCCGGCAATTTTTATTTTCCAACCGTCCAGGTTCTTGCCATTGAAAATCGGTTTCCACGACGCCTTAGGGGCAGAAGAAGAAGAAGAAGACGTTGAAGACTGGAACCCTGAGATTCCCAGAGCACAGGCAAGGAGCAGCACGGATAATTTGCGGGCATTCATAAGAGCACGAGGCCAGGTTTATTGCGTACGTGGGAAATATATTTCAACATCGCACATTATTTAAAGTAATCCAACAGGATTGATGATGGCGTATTGCTTCAGGTGGGCTTTCCCGTAGGAGTGATTAATGAATTTTTAATTATTTTCTTCAACAAATGTCACAACGGCTTCAATAAATGCAGATGGCTCTTCATGAAATCCATTGTGAGCAGAGTTCGCTAGGTTGACAATTCGTTTTTGATCAACAGAGGTGCCCAATGCATCGAAAGCTTCCTGCGCCATCGGGAAAGGAATGATCCCGTCGTGAGCGCCCCAAATAATCAACGAAGGAACGTGTATTGCATTCATGCGCGGAGTGAGATCGATATCGGAGATAATGAAATTCTTAATGACGCTATTGTAGTTAGTTAAGGACGCAGTAAGGTTGGCCGGAGATTCAAACAGGTATGAGAATGAGTAGTTGGGAAATTTTTCATCTGCAAGCGAGGGATCATAGATGTAGCCGTGTGCTTTGTCGACGAATGAATAATGCTCCAGTTGGTCCGTTGTAAAGTTTGGATTCGCGGCATACCACGAAATAACATATTGCCAGAAGTCCACCTCGCTTCCTCTGGCGATTTGCTGGTTGGCATATTCGATTACAAACTGCATTGAAAGGTCATCACCATGGGGATTGTCGTGAGCACCATCCACGTCGATCCATCCTGTTATCTTCACCTGGCGGTCAGGATCAAGAAGGTAGTTGGTACCGAGGCATCCGCCCCAACTATGTCCCATCAGAAAGATCTTTGAATTCTTATAGCGATATCTGAGCAGGTCAATAAGCTTGTCGAGATCTTCGGTGAACTGGTTCAGATTGAGGTCGCTTATGGCGCTGTTGCCCTGCGATGAACCTGATGCACGCTGGTCCCAGAATACCATACCATAGTTTTTTTCCAACTCATTAAAAGCCTTGAGTCCTATTTTCTGGAGGGCAGTTCCACCCGGGCCGCCATGTAAAAAAACAATGAGGACTCCGGATGAAATATTTCCCCGAACGGACACGGGCATCTGGGCATCTTTATTAACCAGATAGAAGAAATCGCCTTCATAAAACGTGTCGTCGAAACAGGCGCATAGACCTATCGTTAAAAGTATCAGCAGCCGGCCGGTCATCGGTTGAATCGCATTAAGCCCCCTACTTCAAGACCGAACTGCACGAGAGAAGTCTGATTGAAAGGTATCATCCAAAACACAATTGGTCTCGCAAAAAACCTGCAGGGCTTTTGATTGATGTGAGAGTTGAACCCCAGGCCGAAGCTGACCGAAGGCATGAAGTGTGGTTGCCCGGCGTTGGACTTCTTGTGAATGGTTCCTGTTGCGTCTACATAGTAAGGATCGCCCCCGTTAAGAAAGGTGTGCAGGTAGCCGACGCCAACATAGTGTTCAAAATAGAGTTGGCGATAGAGTCGTATCCGTTGCCCTGATTGTATCATCAGGAAAACTCCAGTTTGATTTCTGTAATGGAAGTAGGCGCCGAGGCGAGCGGCGGCCATCATCTCGAAATTCCTGTTTCTTAATAGAGAACGCTCACCAATTAAAGTAAAGCCCGGATAGAATCCGCCCTCACTAAAATACGCAACCCCAAGGTAATTGACCGCTACGCTGTCACTTTGTGCCAGGCAGAGGTTCCAAATCACCAGCGTTGTCAAAGTGAGAACAAACTTTTTCATGCAGAATCAATTAGAATGATGTTGCCAGCAGGATGCAGGCTGTACGGTTTACCTATCAAAATGTAGACAGGTAAAAACGCTCCAAATGTTAAAGATGTGGATTTTAATGCAGAAAACAGCCTTTAGTCGTGCGGTCAATTTAAGTTCAGACTATTAGAGTTATACACATCATTGACAAGCTGATTGACTATGCCTTTTTTCAGGACGACCTTTGCATCAGAAGTTTATAATATGTTTCCTGTTATTCAAACCGAACCGCTGAAGAGGCTACTCTACTTATGGCCAGAAAAGGCTATCAGACTATTATTCGACAATTACTATGATGCCCTTACCTACATTGCACAGCGACACACCCGCGATATTCATGCAGCAGAAGAAGTTGTGCAGTACACATTTGCAGAGTTGTGGTTCCGACATCATGAAAAGAGGATTGATAAGTTTGAGTCAGTACAGCATTATCTCGTAGGCACAGTAAAGCACCGCGCGCGAATCACTTTTGCCTATCGCGTTGCCTGGTACAGAAAGAACGGCTTGCACAAAGAGACTCCGCCAGACAACGTTTCAGACAACGACGATGTTAAGCTCATTATCGAAAATTCGCCGATGCGTTATGACAAGTTTGATTTTGACCAGTCGATCTTTTATTGCTGGCGCGGCATTGAGTACATCTTCTATCCGTGGATGCGATATCGAATTCTCTTTTTTAAAGGGTTGAGAAAATTCTTCCTGGTGTGTGTGGTGGCTGTTTTCCTGGCATGTACTTATTACCTGCTTTTGGTTTAGAGACCAGGAGAAGGGATAGCATCAGAATGTGGTTGATCAGGGAGCACTGCCATTATAGTACAAAGACGAAACAATAGAAATATTTATGACTAAAACGAACCTTGAGCAGCTTCTGGAAAGGTATTTGAAAGGAGAGCTGGATGGTGAAGCAAGGGACAAGCTTTTACGATGGCTTCAGGTGATGGAAGACAACAGAGTACCGGGGAGCACGTTTGCTATGCCTGATGATGAACGGCTTTATAAGTTGCTGATTAGCTCCAAATCGACTTTTGAAGACATCGATGCTTTTCGGCCCTATTCGTTTGATCCCCCTTCATTTTTTTCTAATCTGTGGCTGCAATTTGCCCTCTCACTTGCAGCGATTGCCGGAATGATCGCAACCGTGCTCATTCTTAAGGGGGGATGACACCAATACGTGTCGCCCGCTATTTTTCATAAGGAAACCAGTTTACGCAATCGACATTATATCGTATTTTGAACGCTTCGATAAGAATTGATCGTGCTGACAATGCGTTTTGGGCTAGTTCTGGGATTACTCGCGGTGGTCTGTGTTGCCAGGGGGGCCGAGATTGATAGTCTTATACGCAAACTGGATCAGGTGCTGGCGCATCGCAATCAATACGTGGAGCAAAAACTCGAACGTATCAACGAGCTTAAATCGGCCGTTGTGAAAGCGCCGGCCTCCGACAGATTTGATCTTTACGTTCGCATCAGCCGCGAATATGAGAAGTTTGTGTATGATTCAGCATCGGTCTACATCAGGAAGATGCAGGAGGCGGCACAGCGTTCTGGCGACCCATCAAAAGTTGCCTATGCCAGAATGAAGAGGGGTTTTATTCTCCTGTCGTCGGGCATGTTTAACGAGGCTCTCGATACCTTGCTCACCATCCATCAGGTTGGTCTTGCGGATTCTATTCGCCAGGAGTATTATTCAATTCTCGCCCGCACCTATTTCGACCTTGTGGATTTTAATAGCGATGACTATTTCACCTCCAGGTATACAGGAATAGGTCTAAGATATGTTGACTCAGCATTGACGCACACCGTACCTCAATCGGCAGAGTATTATGCGCTCAGCGCCATGCGAAACGTAAGGACCAGAAACATTGAGCAAGCCAGAAAGGACCTTTTGTTCATGTTGTCCAATTTTAAGTTGAACTATCCACAATATGCAATTGCCACAAGTACATTGGGACATACGTTTCAGCTTGAGGGCAAGACGGACGAAGCAATAGGCATGCACATAAAAGCTTCCATTGCCGATAACCTTGCGTCGACGAAGGAGACACTTGCCATTTTGCGGCTTGCTGAGCTGTTGTACGCTCGCGGTGATCTTAATCATGCTTATGAGTACGTGAAGATTGCTATGAACGACGCCAATTTTTATGGGGCAAGACATAGGAAAGTACAGGTCGCCGCTATCTTTCCGATCATCGAGGGGAACAGGCTTAGTACTGTCGAGCGGCAACGCAAGCTGTTAATTGGGTATGCGGTCGTAGTCACAGTTTTATCACTTGTGATAGTAGGTTTTGCAGTGATCATCTATAAGCAATCCCAAAAGATTCGCGAGTCGGATAAGAATATTCAGGAGGCCAATCGCAGCCTGCACGAAGCTAATTTGTTACTACAGGAAGCGAACAAGCACCTGGTGGAGGCGAATAAGATCAAAGAGGAATACATCGGCTACTATTTCAACATCAACTCAGAGTATCTGATGAAGATCGCGTCGTTTAAGCAGGCCATCGACAACAAGCTGATGACCAAGAAATACGATGACATCAGGTTTGTGGTGAATAATATCAATCTCAAGAAGGAACGGGAAGAGTTGTATATGAGCTTTGATAAGGTGTTTCTCAAATTGTTTCCGGATTTCCTGGATACTTTTAATTCGTACTTCCGCGAGGAAGACCGCATAGTACCGAAGGACGGACATTTGTTAAATACTGAATTGCGAATCTTTGCCCTGATACGGATGGGTATTCACGATACTGAAAAAATTGCGAAGATCCTGGACTATTCCATCAATACCATCTACAGTTATAAGGCGCGTATTAAGAGTAAGTCGACTCTTCCGAATGAAGAATTCGAGGCCAGGATTATGGAAATAAAAGCAATATAGCTTTGGTCAAATATGCGCATCGCAACGAGTAGTTGCGCAAAAGTCGAAGGCGCTTTCCTTTTGGAACTTTCCTGGCCATAAAATTAAGGGATCCGTCAACCATTCATTTGCCTTTTTCTGACATTTTCAATGACTATAAGGGGTAAAATCCTTTGTAATCCGTTTATATTTTCAGCGACGGACAAAAACGTATCTGATTGATAATTAGATCGTTGATTCTATAAAACCAGTCCCTCCGTTTATATTCCTACTGGGAGAATTCCTCCACGATGGTGCTCTCGCGTCATTTGTATTGCAAACGGATGCGGTCTCGTATTTATTCCATTTGCTGATCCTATTTCTAACACCCGCATGAGAGTACTTTTTACAGTATTGCTGATAGGAGTTGCAGGAATTGCAATAGCGCAAAACAGAGCCGCGCAAGTTGTCAATTCGCCCAGCCAAAGAATCAAATTAGAGTTCAGGTTGAATGCCGGCGTCCCATATTATCAGATTTCGCGGGATGGAAAGCCCGTACTGAATGCTTCCAGGCTTGGTTTTCTTTTGAAAGACGGTACTTCCCTCGCTAAAGGATTTTCGGTGCTGGATGCCAGGACCAGGTCGTTTGATGAGACCTGGACGCAGCCCTGGGGTGAGGTCAAAGATATTAGAAACCACTACAACGCTCTGGCGATCAGCCTTGAAAACGCCAGCAAGCAGAAGCTAAACATCGAGTTCCGTGTGTTTGATGATGGCGTTGGATTCAGGTATCAAATACCGGTGCAAAATGGCACCTCAGAATTCGTCATCAAGGACGAGCTTACTGAATTTGCTCTCGCCAACGAGATGAGTGGTTGGTGGATCCCTGCATATGGAAAGGAAATGGATTCCGAATATCTCTTTACAAAGTCGCCGGTAAATAAGCTGACCGAAAAGGTACACACACCGTTGACCCTGGAATCAAAGGGATTGTTTGTAAGCATACATGAGGCCGCTCTTATTGATTACGCCGCGATGGCCTTACAACATTCAGGCAAAGGAGTATTGAAGTGCGATCTCATCCCCTGGGCCAATGGAGATCGTGTTGTTGCAAAAGCTCCGCTCAGCACGCCCTGGAGGACAATTCAAATTGCGGACAAGCCCGGAGATCTGATTACTTCTTATCTGATCCTAAATCTTAACGAACCGAACAAGCTAGACGATGTTTCCTGGATACAACCAGGTAAATACAATGGAATGTGGTGGGGCATGCATATTAAAACGCATACGTGGGAAGCGGGACCAAACCATGGTGCTACGACTGAGAACATGAAGAAGCTTATTGATTTTGCTGCTGATCATAAGTTGTCGGCTACGCTTGCCGAGGGTTGGAATCTTGGATGGGAAGGTGATTGGACGAAATCAGGAAACTTCAATTTCACAACGCCTTATCCTGATTACGACCTTGGTGAAATCAGCACCTACGCGAAACAAAGGAACATCGGACTTATCGCGCATCACGAAACTGGAGGCAATGTCGACAACTACGAGCGGCAAATTGAAGATGCATTTAAGCTCTGTCAGCAGTATGACATTCATCGGTTAAAGACCGGTTATGTTAATATGCGTCCTGCAGGTGAGTATCACCAGGGCCAGTACATGGTTCGCCACTATCAGAAGGTTTTGGAGCTCGCGGCCAGTTATAAGATTATGCTCGATGTGCACGAGCCGATTAAGGATACTGGTTTGCGAAGAACGTATCCTAACATGATGACCCGGGAAGGCGGGCGGGGAACTGAATACGAAGCATGGAGCACGGGCAATCCGCCTTCGCACACTACGATCATTCCGTTCACGCGATGCCTTGGAGGTCCGTTCGACTATACTCCTGGCATATTCGACATCCAGTTTAAGACCGAAGGCACGTTTAGAGTCCACACCACGCTGGCAAAACAGCTGGCTCTGTATGTGGTCATCTATAGTCCAATGCACATGGCGGCAGACCTTCCGGAAAACTATGAAGGCAAGCCAGCATTCAAGTTTATTGAAGACGTTCCGACTGATTGGGAAGCAACGAAAGTTTTGGACGCCACTATCGGTGAGTTCATTGTGACAGCAAGAAAAGATCGGAAGAGCGAAGATTGGTTTCTGGGCGCAATTACCAATGAGAGTGAAAGGGCAATTGATCTGAAACTCAACTTCCTCGCACCAGGGAAAAAGTATGCAGCGCAGATCTATCGCGACGGCGAATCAGCCAATATGGAGGCGAATCCTCTGGCTATACAAATTACAAATCAGGAAGTAGACAACAGTCAGTCTTTGAAATTGTGGTTAGCTCCCGGAGGCGGAACTGCCATTCGTTTCAAAGCCATAAACTAATAGAGAGACAAACGATTTATTATATGAAGACTCAAAAGCAACTTAGAAAAATCGAGTATGAAGGAGATCATAAAAATGATTCTCTTCTCATTGGTAATTTCGGCGATGTTGAGTTTACGGCGAAGGGCAATTTCGAGCTTTCGGGGATGATCTATTCCAAGAAGTCGGTTGCTTTTAATATTGTCGGGAATGGTCGTATTAAGTTTCATGGAGTTTGCAGCAAGATCATCATTCACATTGTGAAGGGAAATTGCATACTGGATTTCAGTGACCTTGAAAGTTCCGAAGTTTGTTGTGTGTCGTTACGTGATAATTCAACGACTATGATTGGCCCGACGAAAATAATCAGCCGGGCCAATCTGCAGGATGAAGCCGTGCTCAGGTACAAGGGTACTCCACGACTTCAGAGCTATACATTATCGGGTAGCTCCAGAATTGAGGCGATGGAGGCAGCAATGGCCTGACGCCGAGAGACGCATCAGGCGTGAGCTTCTTTTAACATCTCCGACTTCCTTCTTTCAAGTTCTTCATTGCTTACGTCTTCGACGTGCGTAGCAATCCACCATTTGTTACCCCATTGGTCCTGAATGCAACCGGCGCGGTCGCCGTAGAATTCTGTTCGAACTTCTCTGGCTGACGTCACACCATTTACAGCAAGTGCCTGATTGTACAAGTTGTCTGCGTTTTCAACATAGAGATACAACATCGCGGTAACAGGTTCCATCCCTTGCATGGTATCGCTGATCATGATGGCACTGTCGCCAACTCTGGCAGATGCATGGACAATCTTTCCATCGTCATCTTCGAGTTTATATTGCGTTTTTCCACCGAGGCCTTTTTCTATAAATGATAGTAGTTCATGAGCGTCATTCACTATTAGAAATGGTGTGATGGTATGAAATCCATCAGGTATCGGTTTCACTCCCCTGTTCTTAGAAGTTCCTGTATTCTTAGAACTGTTGGTGTTTTTGCTTGATTCTGTTTTCATGGTAAAGTGGGATTATTTGTTTAACACTTAACTCTTATAAGACTTGCAGAAAAAGTACCGGACCATCCAATGGATGGCCCGGACAGAGAGAGAATGACAGACGCTTTTGAATTCTGAAATACCGTGCCAGTCGTAACCGGGCGATGTTTGCTTCGAGGCATGAGGCACGTTGTGGAGTTTGTTAACCATACTGTTGAATGGTGGGCATACAAAGGGCGAGTGCCAGATCCGGGAAAGATATTTGCTTTGGCGGCGAACAATTTTCATAGCAAAAGGCGTGATTATGTGTCAGGCTAGTAACTTCATGAAAAATCCGTCAAACATGACTTTAAAGAAACACTCCATAGGCCCAGTCCTGACATTGTTCCTACTTCTTGTCAACACAGGCATATTGAAAGCACAGGAGTGGTTTGAGCTTCCGCCGGACACAGAGACACGATGGTCGAGCTTCGAAAATCAGAAAGCAGAGAAAGGAAAGGGCGGGAGTGAAAACAAGAAAGCGAAGGGGCATCCCGCAGAGTTTATGGCGCCAGGGGAGACAAAGGAGTTGATGAATTATAACGGAGCTGGAACTATCCGAAGAATCTGGATCACCGTCAGTCGCCGTACGCAGGCAACGCTTCGGGCAATCCGGTTGGAAATGTATTGGGATGGCGCTTCAACGCCTGCAGTGTCTGCCCCATTAGGGGATTTCTTCGGAGTAGGATTGGGCAGAAAGACGCCCTTTGAAAATGCCCTCTTTTCCGATCCCGAAGGCCGTTCATTCACAAGCTATATTCCGATGCCCTTTCGAAACGGGGCGCGAGTGCTGCTCATCAACGAGAGCAAATCGTCGATTCATCTTTTTTATGACATTGACTTCCTGCAAATGAGGGAACAAAAAGCGGGGACGCTATACTTTCATACCTTCTGGAGTAGAAAGGCAGAGTCAAAGTTGGGAGAGGATTTTGAGATTTTGCCATACGTGAAAGGTAAGGGGCGTTATCTCGGAATGAACATGGGGATTATCACAGACGCTTCTTATAAAAACAGCTGGTGGGGAGAGGGAGAAGTAAAGGTTTACCTCGACGGAGATAAAGAGCTACCTACTTTAAATGGTACAGGAACGGAAGATTATATCGGTACCGGTTGGGGGCAAGGGAAGTTCGCGCACTCTTATCAGGGTTGTCTGGTAGCCGACACGTTGACCAGGGAATGGGCTTTCTACAGGTATCACGTTCCAGACCCTGTATACTTTAAATCGGATTGCAAGGTGACGATTCAGTTGATTGGAGGCGACATGCTTGACAAAGTGCGTACCTACAAAAAGAATGGCGCGAAGCTCACACCTGTGACGGTCGGGATAGAAAATGGACTAGTGAAGTTATTGGATAACCCGGTGCCATTGGAAGAGAAATCCTTTCCAAATGGCTGGGTTAACTTTTACAGAAGTGATGACGTGTCGGCGACGGCCTATTTTTATTTAGACACGCCGACGTCGTCACTGCCGCCTATTGCAGCCGTTGCGTCCCGAACTGCAGGGCTGAAAGATTGATTGCTAAAGTTTGATTGGGATTTTCTTTCCTGTCTTTGTTGCTTCGACGATGGCGTCCATGATCTTGAGATCCTTCACGCCCTCTTCGCCGTCAAGTGGAACTTCAACTTTCTTGCCCTTCAATATAATGTCAGACATTTCATCCATTTGAACCGTCTGATGAGTTACGTGAGGATATTCGATCTCCCCCTTGTTGGTGTGAGCCTTTATGGGACCGTAGCCAGTTGAAGGCCACATTTCAGCAAAGCCTTTATCGCCGTTCAGGAAGAAACGATCAAGATTATTCATCGAATATGTGGACAGACAAGAAGCAACAGCGCCACTGGGAAATCCCAGTTGAAACGTGATGGTTTCATCTACTCCCTCTTTGAATTTCACGGGGTCTGTTTTCACTTCCTGTGCCGTAACCCACGTGGGTTCTTCGCCAAGCATGTAACGGGAACCGTTTACGGCATATATACCAATATCCATGAGAGAACCTCCGCCTGCAAGTTTCTTGTCAAGGCGCCACTGAGTTGGATCGCCGATCTTGAAACCACAAAGTCCCTGAAAGAAAGGTGTCTTGCCAAATTCGCCGGCCTTTCTTAGCCGGATGATCTCAAGTGTCTTAGGCTCGAGATGCATGCGATAACCCACCAGCAGTTTTACGTTTGCCTTTTTACAAGCATCGACCATTTCCTGTCCTTCTGCGGCGTTAAGGGCCATCGGCTTTTCAGAGATGACGTGCTTTCCAGCTTTTGCCACTCGTATAGCCTGTGGTTTATGCAGGGCATTTGGAGTAATTACATACACTGCATCGATGTCCGGATTGTTCCTGATGTTATCAAAATTTTCGTAGTTGTAACAGTTTTTCTCCGGAATGCCATACTTCGACTGCCACTCTTTCAATTTGGAAGGTGTGCCGCTGATGGCACCAACGAGCTTAGCACGTGTACAGGCCTGCATCGCATCGGCTACACGCGTTCCATAGCTACCAAGGCCGCAAATGGCTACGCGTAATACCGGCCCCTGATAAGATTCTTCTTTGCCTTCTTTTTGGTCGGCCAGGGCAAGAGAGGGAACGAATGGCAATGCAGCAGCAGCTGCGGACACTTTATGCAGAAAATCGCGACGTGACTTCATTGGTTTGATGGGCTAGTTTAGTAATGAAAAAGATTGCTGAAGTCAATATACTAATCTTTGTCATTGTTGCCCATCAAATTGGGATCCCGACACGGAATTGGTGACGGACGAGGGTATGGTCCTCTGAAAGTTATTGCTTGGAGGAGAGGCCGATCTTAGGAACGAACTCAAGAACGTTTGAATTCATACAATAACGCTTGCCCGTTGGTGGTGGACCATCGTCGAAAAGGTGGCCAAGATGACTGTCGCATCTGCCGCATAATACTTCGACCCGTTGCATGCCATATGATGTGTCATGCTCGTAGCGGACGGCATTTTTCCGTTCAACTTCGAAAAAACTGGGCCAGCCGCATTCACTTGCATATTTTAAATCGGAGGTGAATAACTTATTTCCACATACGGCGCAGTAATAGATTCCAACGCCTGTGAAGTCCCAGTACTTGCCTGTAAAGGCGCGCTCGGTATCCTTATTACGTGCAACCTCATACACATCCGGAGGAAGTACTTTCTTCCATTCTGCATTGCTTACCTGGAGATGGGTTGTGTCGGTGCGCGAGTAATAGGGATTCGGATTTCCCTGAGGCAACGAATCAGCAAGAGCCGCGCTGAGGACCGGCGTGTCGCTACCTGTTTCTGGTCTGGCCGTACAGCAAAGCAGAGTGGATGCGAATGCGAGGGCGAATATTGTTTTCATGGGAATCAATTTCATTTACTCCTGTGAATGCTCTATCTACGTATTGTCGTGCCTCAGCGGATCTTCATCAACTGGTATACCCTTTTAATTCATTTGATTGAAGAACCTCATGAAATAAGCTGCAACATAGCCAGGCATGATCTTTATTTCGAACAACGTTAAATTTAACCAAAAAGGTTCTGTGCTGCACTTAGTGGCCCAAAACCTAGTGAGGAGTAAAATCCTGGGCCTCAAGGTCCTCGTTGATCATCTTCACCACAGCATCGATCTCGTGTGCCTGGTCAAGCATTTTGGCAATGATAAAATCAGCATTTGCCTGGGCGTCTACCTTATAGATTGCAGCCAGTCCCAAAAGCCTGGCAACCGGACCGCGTAAGTGATGTGCATTGTTGTAACTGTAGCGCACCAGCTTTTCGTTTTGTGCCTGGATCCTCGCCATCCGTTCATTGAGGATCCGCTCCAGATTTGTGTTGAGGCTGTTCAACTCAGTTTGTGCCTGAGTTAACACCGCATTTTGATCCGCCATGTCGCTCGTTTTTCTCGTGAGTGCCTCGTTTGTAGTGGTAAGATTCTGGTTGATCACATCATACTTTTTCTTGAGTACTGCGGCAGGATAGGCCAGATTAAAATAGACAATCAGGTAGGTGATTAAAACGGTAAGCATTTCGTTCGGGTTCGACGAAAAACGAAGGGAAGGAGTGATGAACTGGATAATGAATATCACGATGACCGAAGCCACGATAAGAGTGTGCATCACTACTTTGTAATTCCCTTTCAGCATTACAGAAACAATAAAGCCATCAAGCAGGATGATAGAAAGTGAGATCGTTGTATTAAGGGGTACGACCAGACTTTGATAGATCATTGCGATGAGAATCACTGACGTAAATATCAACATCGAAATGCCAGGCATCTGTTGTCTGATTGCGTACGAAATCAAACACGTGCCCAGGATGATGAGGTCGATAATTATCGAAAGCCTATCCTCCGGATAGAATAGAAAGTCAACCATTGTGATAATGAAAACGCCAGCTGTGGCGAATTTCAATAGCGTGTTGAGAAAAAAGGCCTCTATGCTTTTGCTGTCCATATTGTTAGAGGGATTTGACAACCTTGCTGTTTCCCGATATAGCTGAATGCTTCACGAAACAGCCTTAAGAATAATGATTGTGCGTTCCTTACTTCACAAAACACCCGGAAGAGTGTGCCTTATGCCAGTGCTGCGTTCACTGAAGTTTGACACGCCGCCCATGCGGAAGCATTTTATATTCAATTGGTCCTGCCTGGCAAGGTCTTAACGAGTTTTCTTTCTACCAAAGTGGTACCCTACCTGTAATTGATAACGGTAGCCGAAAGACCAAGTATCAGCCCTGCCCGTTGCAGATACATTCTGGTCTTCCAGAAGGTCTTTAACAAACGGAAACCTGTCAGCAAGAGTCTGAAGGATTTCTTGTTGCTTCTCCGGAAGCTTAGCGGGGTCAATGTTTCCGTTCAAGTCCATGTCGATCTTGTATTTGGAAATTGAGGGGCCAATGAAGACCAGGTCAATCGACCAGCGTTGGTTGATAATAAACTGATATCCGAGTTCAACCCCGATATTAAGTACACCAACCTTTGTTTTCAGCAATGCTTCACTTACGGTGCCATCTTCATTTGTAAGTGCGATGTCCCGGTTATTTTTGAAATTGTGATAAGCGAAATAAGGACCTATATAAACCCCCCGCGGAGCGGCATAGCGATTTTCCTTCCCGAGATAGAACCTGTATTCAGCGCCTACAACGTATCCACTACTGGACTTTTCGTCCTTCACTTCGACACCGTTTCCTATTGAACGCAGCGACGGAAATGTATGGTAACCAACAGTTATGCCTGCGGTCTGCCTCGATTTGATGTAGCGCTCATAACTTACGGCGAGAGATTTGTTGAATAGTATCTGCGACGTTAAGTCCAGCTTCACTGTATTGTCGCGTGACTCAAGCGCTTCCTGGGCGAACAGAAACTGGCTGACAAGCAGCAGATTGACCAAGCAAAATATAACGCGTGTCATGGGGGTTTTTTGATTGCCGGGAAGGTACGAAATTGGCCCGATAACACGCGATTATGTTTATCGACCCATCCTTAATACTTAATACTTTTTAGGAAGGCAATGTGCTGTGGTACTTGTGCCAGCGCCCTGGAGGATTCATCTTCAATAAAGAAGTGCTTAATACCCAGGCCGACGGCGGTTTTCATCACGGCTTCAATTCCAACATCGCCAGTGCCCAGAACTACGTTTGTTTCCTTGTCCTGTCTTCCGTTAAGGTTGTTAGGCGTGCCTATCCGGCGGTCTTTGAGGTGAAGACTTTTCCAACGGGTTGGATATTTCTTAAGAAGTGCAACCGGGTCCTGTCCTGGATTCTTCATCCAGAATACATCCATTTGAAGATTGACATACTTTGGGTTAGTGTTGTCCATGATGTATTCAAAGAGAGTTCCTTTACCGCCTTCATACGGTCTGAACTCGTAACCATGCGCGTGATACCAAAGGCCAATTCCATTTTCGGCCAGAACTTTTCCCGCTGCATTAAATACCTCGACGCCCTTCTTAGCATCGGCAAAGGTGAAGTTATCGCCATCGTGTGGTATCCAGTAGCATACAACATACGGTACTCCAAGGTCTTTGGCATTCGCAATCACCTTCCTGAGGCTATCTGGATTTTCCAGCTTGTCGAATCCGGCGCCGGTAACAACGAGCTTCATTCCATAATCTTTAACGAGCTTCTTAAATTCTTCCCGGTTGCCACGCCCGCCACCTCCTTCAAGTTCCGTCACCCCCAATTCCTTTAGCTTGGCGAACACCGCGGGCATTCCATCTTTATACATCTCGCGCATGGTGCCCATCTGCATACCGATTGCCTGTGCTTCAGTATTGTGAAATGAAATTGAAACCAGAAAGGCGGCTATCAATAGGCCTGCCGTGAGAAGAGACTTTTTTATCATAGTAGTACCTGATGTGTTGTTAAACGATAGCTACTAACAATTTGAAATTTCTGCAAACTGATTTTTACCAGTGGAACGTATGCAATTAATGTCATGGTTGCATAGTCAGTTGCATTCCCGGTTGCATTCCTCCAAACAGGAAAATTGCCGATGGCAACTGATGCAGTAGTATTCGTAGCTACTCCTTATCATATTGACGGTAATCCAAATATTCAGTGAAATTTGCCTGCTCATTCACTTTGATCTTTGCATTGATCACTGTCTTCATGGGAATAAGCTCATGTACCAAACAGCAGTCTCAGGAAGACTGGCCCGTTGTAAAATTGCCCGACGGTGCTGACACTACAAGTGAATACTGGAAAGGAGTAGATCTCAAACCAAAGCCTCCTGTTAAGCCTGTTTCCGTTAACGATCAGCTAAAACTGTTTTTACTGCCACCAGGTTATACCCTGGAACCAGTCCTTACAGAGCCGCAAATTCAACAACCAGCAGCCATCACGTTCGACGGTAATGGACGAATGTATGTGCTTGAACTTCGTACCTACATGCTCGACGCGGATTCGCATGGAACTCTAAATCCAGTGAGCGGGATATCCCGATGGGAAGATACGAACAACGATGGCGTCTATGAAAAAGGTACGATGTTCGTCGATAGCCTTGTATTCCCCAGGTTTGTGTTACCTGTGGGCCCCAATAGCATTCTGACGATGGAGTCTAATGGTGATAATATTTACAAGTACACCGATACGGACAGTGATGGACATGCAGATAAAAAGGAATTCTTCACAGATAACTTCGGACGTGCCGGTAACGTGGAGCATCAGCAGGCGTTTCTCTATTGGGGCATGGACAACTGGCTCTATAGCACTGTCAATCCTTTTCGCATACGGGAGACTGAACAAGGCGTGATTCGTGAATCTACAGCATCTAATCATGCGCAATGGGGTATAACACATGATGATGATGGCAAGCTTTGGTTTCAGGGAGGATCGAATGGGCTTCCTTCTTACTTTCAATTTCCTGTTCATTATGGGGACTATGTGGTGAAAGATAACTTCGAGGAAGGCTTCGACGTGCCCTGGGGCGCGCCAGTGTTGGTTTCTGATATGCAGGGTGGTATGGGTGCCGTTCGGTTGCCAGAGGGAACGTTGAATCGCGTGACCGGTGCCGCCGGCAATGATGTATTCCGTGGACACAGACTCCCGAATGAACTCAAGGGTGAATATTTCTATGGCGAACCTGTTGCGCGAATTGTACGCCGCGTTCATCCTGAAGTCAAAGAAGGCCTGACTACGCTGCACAACGTTTACCAACAGGAGAAGTCTGAGTTTATAAGGTCAACCGATCCATTGTTCAGACCAGTTGACATGGCAACAGCTCCGGATGGAACAATGTATATCTGCGATATGTATCATGGCATCATTCAGGAAGGCGAGTGGACTCCCGTTGGATCATACCTGCGCGCAAAGATAGATCAGTACCAGCTTGACAAAGTGATTGGTCTTGGTCGCATCTGGCGCTTAAAGCACAAGGACTTTGAACGCGATGAAACAAAGCCCCGCATGTATGATGAGTCATCGCCGGAGTTGTTGAAATATCTTAGTCATCCTAATGGCTGGTGGCGCGACATGGCTCAACAGGTTCTCGTTCAGAGAAAGGATGTATCTGTAGCACCAGCACTGATGAGTATCGTTAGAACAAGCGACAATCTGCTTGCGCGGTTTCATGCACTTTGGGTCCTTGAAGGTATTGGAAAGCTTGAGTCACCGCTGGTAACTGATATGATGAAGGACAGCAATCCCCGCATGCGTATTCAGGCGCTTTGGGTAAGTGAGTCGTTATATAAAGGTGGCGACAAGAAGCTGGCCCATCAGTATGTAGCCATGATCAACGATCCCGACACGGATGTAAGGATAAGGGCAATGATGACTTGCAGACTTCTTAAGATCACCGATTCGAAGGATGCCGTAAAAAAACTTTTAGCTACAGACAAGTCGAAAGGCATCCAGTTGGTGGGCGAGCAGGTGTTGACTCCGATCGAAGTGAATTCCTTCTTTGGAAGAAGTAATCCCAACTTCACTGATGAAGAAAAGGCATTGGTTGCTAAGGGTGCTGACATTTATTCAAGCCTTTGTTCAACGTGTCATGGCGCGCTTGGAACGGGACTTCCATTCGGCGAAGGCAAGTTGATGGCGCCCTCATTGGTTGCTTCTTCTCACGTACAGGCGCATCCTGATTACGTAACGAAGGTATTGCTTCGCGGTATGACGGGTGAGATTAGTGGCACACACTACGCCGGTGTGATGATGGCACCCATGGGACAAAACTCTGATGAATGGATTGCATCTGTTGCTTCATATATCAGAGCCAACTTTGAAAATGAATCTTCGCTTGTGACCGCGAAAGATGTGGCGAGATTACGGAAGGAGACTGCTGTGCAGACAAAGCCTTATACATTTGATGCCCTTTGGGCGACGGTTCCCAAGATCATTGAACCAACCGACGCATGGAAAGTTACAGCAAGTCATACGGGCGAGGTCCGGAAAGGTAGTACCGCTTCACCGAAGGCTGCATTTACTTTTGAGGGATGGACCACCGGCGTGACACAGCAATCCGGAATGTGGTTCCAGGTGGAGTTACCTCAGGTTGTAACACTATCGGAGATGCAATTCAAATCACCACCAATCAGGAGGGGAAGAGGAAATGAGCCTCCGCCGATCCAAACTTCGCCGAGAGGATTTAAGGTAGAGGTGTCGACCGATGGAAAGACGTGGGGGACAGTCATTGCTAACGGTGAGGGTACGGGACAAAACTCGACAATTCGTTTCACACCGGTTGACGCGAAATTCCTTCGTATGACGCTTACGAAATCGGAACAAATAATTCATGGCGAGAGGCGGGGTCAGCCCTTTGATTTCGAGGTGGTGTGGAACATGCGCGAGTTGAAACTTTATGGAGTGGAAAAGCAACTGACGACGGCCAAACGATAGTGACTCGCTCTGATCAGGATGGATCCCACGTTTGCAAGGTGGA
Source organism: Chryseolinea sp. T2 (assembly GCF_037203685.1). Lineage (NCBI taxonomy): Bacteria > Pseudomonadati > Bacteroidota > Cytophagia > Cytophagales > Fulvivirgaceae > Chryseolinea > Chryseolinea sp. T2. The sequence goes on along the minus strand of NZ_JBBCAU010000003.1, from coordinate 388,809 downwards.
AAATAACGTGGTTAGCAGGGTATCCTTTGGCCTATTTGGCAGTTCACCGATAGTCCGGCGTTTGCAATCCGGTTGCGTCAGTTTTATTTGTAGATTTGAAACTGTATGGCGTTCCGGCTCCTTTTTGCGCTCTATATCTTGTCGCTGGCAGTGATGCCCTGTGCAGATGGGTATTCCGATACTGGAACCAATACCGCCGTTGTAGTGACACCTATTGCGGGTCATCAGGATCAGGACTTGTGTGCACCCTTCTGCAATTGCTCCTGTTGTGCTTCTCACATTCAGCTAAGCTACGTTGCCTGCATAAGCTGCTGCCTGTACAAATACAATATAACAAGCATCACACCGTATGTGATCAGCCGCCCTGCCAGTCAGGCAGGCAGCATTTGGCAACCGCCGAGAATATCTTAAGCATTTCCTCCTATTAAGCGCAGCGCTGCCATGCAATGTCTGCAATACTCGTTTTCTGCCGGGCATAAAGTGCATTTAGTTTCATCCCTTGCGGTGAAAACGGGGCTTAGTAATTCATCAACATCACCGACAACTGCTTAAGAATCCAGTCGGGATCATCATTAATTATTTATGTTAGACAAGATCATTCAGTATTCAATAAAGCATAAGATCATTGTTGGATTTGCAACGGTCGCCTTAGTTGCCTGGGGAATATATTCGATCACCAGGCTTCCCATTGATGCGGTGCCGGACATTACCAACAATCAGGTTCAGATCATAACGGTTGCACCATCTCAATCGGCACTGGACATAGAACGACTCGTAACGTTTCCGGTGGAGCAAACTATGGCCACGATTCCCGGGATCGAAGAGATCCGGAGTTTTTCGAGATTTGGTCTCTCCGTTGTCACGATAGTGTTCGGGGATCAGATAGACGTTTACTGGGCGCGTCAGCAAGTTAACGAACGGCTTTCTATCGCTGCAGGGCAGATTCCACCAGGTGTAGGCGTTCCGGAGCTGGGGCCAGTCACTACAGGGCTGGGCGAAATTTATCAATACATCATCAGACCTGAGAAAGGATATGAGAAGAAGTACGATGCCATGGAATTGCGCAGCATTCAGGATTGGATCGTACGACGGCAATTACTGGGAACTCCAGGAGTCGCGGATGTCGCCAGCTTTGGTGGATATCTTAAGCAGTATGAAATTTCGCTGGATCCAGATAAGCTTCGGAGTTTCAACTTAGGGATATCAGATGTATTCAAAGCGCTGGAGAAGAACAATCAGAACACTGGGGGCGCATACATTGACAAGAAACCCAACGCCTGGTTTATCCGCAGCGAAGGTCTTATTAATTCACTCGGCGATATAGACAAGGTCGTCGTCAGGAACACAGACTCCGGTATACCCATACTCATTAAGGATGTGGCGACTGTCAGCTACGGATATGCAACGCGGTATGGAGCGATGACATATAACGAAGAGGGTGAGGTTGTAGGAGCGATTGTGCTGATGCTGAAGGGCGAGAATTCCAACGCTGTTGTCAACAGAGTGAAAGCCAGGATGGATCAGATACAAAAGACGTTGCCTGAAGGCGTTACGATCGATGCCTATCTTGACAGGAGCAAACTTGTTGAGCGGGCCGTTGGTACGGTTGAAAAGAACCTTATCGAAGGTGCACTCATCGTCGTTGTTGTGTTGGTGCTTTTCCTCGGAAACCTCAGAGCCGGTCTCATCGTTGCATCGGTTATTCCTCTGGCCATGCTGTTTGCTGTTTCGTTGATGCGCGTATTTGGTGTATCGGGGAACCTCATGAGCCTTGGCGCGATAGACTTCGGTTTGATAGTTGACGGCGCTGTGATCATCGTAGAAGCAACTATGCATCATCTGGGAATGCGAAATATCGGACGGAGGCTTACGCAGCAGGAGATGGATGTTGAGGTGTATCAATCAGCTTCTGCAATCAGGAACTCAGCAGCATTTGGTGAAATCATAATTCTTATTGTGTACCTGCCCATTCTGGCGCTGGTTGGAGTGGAGGGCAAGATGTTTAAGCCCATGGCGCAAACGGTGGGGTTCGCGATTATGGGAGCGTTTATTCTGTCGTTGACATACGTGCCGATGATGTCTTCACTTTTTCTGAGTAAAGAACCTCAGCACAAGAGAACCTTTTCTGACAGGATGGTGGAGTTCTTTCATCGTATGTATAAGCCCGTTCTTGATGTTGCATTAAAGAGTAAGATCGTTGTAGTGGGGATAGCCGTAGCGTTGTTCGTCGGAAGTGTTGTTGTGTTTTCGCAAATGGGTGGCGAGTTTTTGCCTACTCTTGAGGAAGGTGATTTTGCTGTTGAAACCCGGACGCTAACGGGCAGTAGTCTTTCATACACAACCGATATGGCTTCCAAGGCTGCGGGAATTCTGCTTCGCGAATTTCCAGACGAGGCAATGGAGGTAGTTGGGAAAATTGGTTCTTCTGAGATTCCTACCGATCCTATGCCTATTGAGGCCTGCGATGTGATCGTAATTCTGAAAGATAAAAGTCAATGGAAAAAGGCATCAAACAGGGAGGAGCTGGCCGACAAGATGGCCGAAGCACTTGAGTTGCTTCCAGGCGTTACGTTCAGTTTTCAGCAACCAATTCAAATGCGTTTTAATGAATTGATGACTGGTGTCCGGCAGGACGTTGCAGTGAAGATATTTGGAGAGGACCTCGAGATGCTTACAGGGCTGTCAAAGAAGGTTGCAAAAGTTATTGCTACTGTGAACGGTGCCCGTGATCTGTATGTAGAGGAGGTGACGGGCCTTCCGCAAATTGTAGTTTCAATCAATCGCGATGAGGTAGCCAAGAATGGACTTGACGTTGAGACGATCAATCAGGTCATCAATACGGCGTTTGCGGGGCAGGTGGCTGGTGTTGTTTACGAAGGAGAAAAGCGCTTCGAACTCTCCGTTCGGCTTTCATCACAAAGCAGGCAGAGCATAGATGATGTACGAAACATCTTTATCTCAACTTCAACGGGGAATCAGATTCCGTTGAAGCAGCTTGCCGAGGTTGAATTTAAAGTAGGACCTAACCAGATCCAGCGGGAGGACGCGAAACGGAGGATCATTGTCGGGTTCAATGTGCGTAGCCGCGACGTTGCATCTGTGGTGAAAGAACTTCAGCAGAAGGTTGAACAACAAGTAAAGTTTCCTCCGGGCTATTACGCCACGTACGGAGGACAGTTTGAGAACCTTGAGGCGGCGCAGGCAAGACTCCTGATCGCAGTACCAGCTGCACTGTTTCTGATCCTCGTCCTTCTTTATTTAACGTTCGGATCATTTAAACAGTCGATGCTCATCTTTCTGGCTATTCCGATGGCAGCTGTCGGAGGAGTGCTGGCATTGGTGATTCGTGACATGCCATTCAGTATATCAGCAGGAGTTGGGTTTATCGCGCTGTTTGGAGTTGCAGTATTAAATGGTATCGTTCTCATTGCTGAGTTTAATAAACTCCGGAAGGACGGAATGACTGATCTCTATGAGATTGTGAGAAAAGGTACCGAAGTTCGTTTGCGTCCTGTGTTGATGACGGCGGCGGTAGCATCGCTCGGATTCATGCCCATGGCCCTGGCTACCAGTGCCGGTGCTGAGGTTCAGAAGCCTCTGGCAACGGTGGTTATCGGAGGATTGGTAAGTTCTACTGTACTCACGCTGATCGTACTTCCCTGCCTGTATATTTATTTTGAACGCTTCCATTTCAAACTCAGATCACGCACAACTGCGATTATCCTTCTGCTCATTACGGTGAGCGGATTATCAGGTGTACTGAAGCAACGGGATGATAAGCGTACATCTCTTCCATTTGAATTGATTAATCGAATTAACGACACCATAAAGATGTGACCTATGAGATACCTCATTGCAGCAACCCTGATCTTTTGTGGGCAACTCGTAGCGGCGCAGCCCCAAAAAGTTACTCTTGAACAAGCCATGAATCAGGCCGTTCAAATTAACAAGAGCATACAGGCCGCGGACCTGGGTATTGAATACCAACGTCAGCTGAAGAGAACGTCAACCGATATTGGCAAGACGAACGTAGTCTATATGCGCGGCCAATACAACAGCTTTGCGAAGGACGATAACAACGTTACAATCTCTCAAAGTATTCCGTTTCCAACTGTGTTTGCAACGCAGAGCAAACTCAATCAATCGTTGATCAAGGGAAGCGAACTTCATAAATCAACGGTGCAGAACGAATTGATGTACCAGGTAAAACAGGCCTTTTACGAACTTGTCTATCTGAAAGCAAAGGAGTCTCTTCTTAGAAGGCAGGACAGCATCTACCAGAACTTTGCCAGGGCGGCAGATGCCCGTTATCGTGCCGGTGAAACCAATTTGCTGGAGAAGACTACAGCGGAGACTCAAAGTAGTGAAGTCACGAACAAATTGAACCAAACGAGAGCGGATGTTACCATATACCAGCAACTTCTGGGGACACTCATCAACAATGGAATGCCCATGGATGCGGCAAACGAGATCCTTCAGGAAAGGGAGTTCGATCTTAATGCAGACACAGTTTTGTTGAAGCATAATCCGCAGCTTGCGTTCCTGAAACAGCAGACAGAGATAGCTGAAGCCGAGCGAAAGGTTGCCGGTGCGAAGTTTTTGCCCGACATCCTTGTAGGCTATTTTAATCAAACACTGATCGGTACTCCTGCCAACAGCAATGGAGATCTGGCTACACACAGCGACCGCTTTCAGGGATTTGAGATTGGTCTGTCGGTGCCGCTATGGTTTGGACCTCAATCGGCGAAAGTAAAGGCGGCCTCTATTAACGAGCAGCGCGCCGGCTCTGTGTACGAATACAATCAAACCATACTGAAAGGGCAATGGCAACAGGCGATTCAGCAGTACGCGAAGAGCAAGAGCAGCCTTGCGTATTATCAGACTGCTGCATTGCAGAATGCGGAACTGATTTTGAAGCAATCCGAACTCGCTTTTCGCAATGGCGAGATTGACTACATGGAGTTTCTGTTGTCGACGCGAAGTGCCATACAGATTCGAGAGAACTTCCTCATTAGTTTAAACGACGTAAACCAGTCAATTATTTATCTGGAGTTTCTGGCTGGATCCAACAACAATCAATAATGCACTATAATGAAACATCTCATATATAAATACCTTTTTGTCGTTCTGCTTGGGATTCTTCTTCTAACGGGCTGTAATAAGCAAGAGGAAAAGACTGCAGAAGTTCAGCATGAGGACGAAGTTAATGTTGCAGAATTTTCCGATGATCAACTGGCAATGGCCGGCATAAAGCTGGGCGGTGTTCAGCACAAGGTGATCAGTGGTACTATCAAGGTCAATGGAGTGCTGGATGTTCCACCTCAGCAGAAGGTGAGTGTGTCAATACCTTTTGGAGGTTTTCTAAAGAGTACATCGATGCTTCAGGGTTCACGGGTTTCAAAGGGTGATCTAATTGCTGTCATTGAGAATACAGAATATATCCAGTTGCAGCAGGATTACCTTGAGGCACTTACGCAGTTTGAGTTTTCGAAGGCAGATTATGAGCGACAGCAACAGCTGTCTTCCGAGAATGTAAATTCTACAAAGACGCTGCAGCAATCGAAAGCGACGTATCAGAGCTGGCTTGCCAAGAAGAATGGCCTTCTTGCGAAGCTTCGTCTGCTCAATATCGATCTCGACAAACTTTCAGGCGGAGATATTACGAGTACGGCTAATGTTTATTCGTCCATTAGCGGGTACGTTACCCAGGTAAATGTTAATATTGGAAAGTTCGTAAACCCTGCGGATGTCTTGTTTGAAATCGTAGATACTGAACACCTTCATGCAGAGCTTATCGTGTTTGAACGGGATGTACCAAAGATCAAGATAGGGCAGAAGGTCCGCTTCACCCTTACAAATGAAAATAAGGAGCGCTTTGCAACAGTATATCTTATTGGTCGGGAAATTGGCAGCGACAGAACTATACGCATACACTGTCACATTGATAAAGAGGATACTAATCTTCTTCCGGGCATGTACCTGAAAGCCATCGTGGAGGCTGGGGGAGTAGAGGTTCCCGCGCTGCCAGACGGAGCGATTGTCGATTTTAAGGGAAAGAAATATGTTTTTGTTCCCAACGACACTGCTACTGCGAGTGAAAATGAAAAGCAGAACGGACAGCTACATCACTTTGAGATGGTGGAGATACAAACTGGCAGCAGTGAACTTGGTTTTACAGAAGTCACCTTTCCAGAGACGAAAGGCACGGCTGCTGTGGTAGTTGAAGGTGCTTATGCGATACTATCGAAAATCAAGAACAGCGAAGAAGAAGAGGGTCATTAATAATGCCTGTACGAAATTATCAAGGGGATCGATGTCGGGGATTGCATTCTCCTTTTGCAGTTGTGGGCATTATTCGAAATCGCTACTTTGGTTGACCTTTTCGCCTTCGCTAATATTGATAAAATTTCAAGATGCGAGGCTTTACTGAGGTGAGTTCGGGGCGTAGCGCAGCCCGGTAGCGCGCTTCGTTCGGGACGAAGAGGTCGCTGGTTCGAATCCAGTCGCCCCGACGCAAAGAGATTGTTCGTAGTGGACAATCTCTTTTTTTTATGCGACGCAATGCAGCTCTCCGCCTCCATTCATTCATGGAATATTGAGCCGCCCAGGCAAATAAATTGAGCCGCTTACGAAAGCTCAAAAAATAGCTTACGCTGATCTTTGTTGTCATAAATCAATAGCGAACAACATGACAACAGCAATCAAAAAAATAAGCCTTGGTAACAACGGACCACTCGTATCCAAACTGGGACTAGGGTGCATGCGTATGTCACCGACGTGGGGACCGACGAATAATGAAGAGAGTGAAAGTATTGCTACGATTCAGATGGCCCTGGACAATGGAATTAACTTTCTGAACACGGGTGACTTTTATGGAAGCGGCCATAACGAATTGCTGGTAGGAAAGGCAATCAAGGGACGAAGAGAACAGGCGTTCATTAGCGTAAAGTTTGGAGCAATCTTTTACGGCGGGCACTGGCTTGGCCTCGACCTGCGTCCAATCGCTATCAGAAATTTCATTAATTATTCTTTGGTGCGTTTAGGCATCGATACTATTGATCTATATCAGCCGTGCCGGCTGGACAATAGCGTCCCGACCGAAGACGTGATAGGAACGATAGGAGACCTGATAAAAGAGGGCAAGGTGCGTTACCTCGGTGTTTCTGAAATAACGGCTGATCAGCTTCGTAAGGCAAACAGTGTGTACCCGGTTTCTGCACTGGAGATAGGCTATTCTTTAGCCGACCGTCAGATAGAAGGCGATCTCCTGCCTGCAGCGAAGGAACTGGGAATTAGTGTTGTGGCTTTTGCAAACACAGCCGAAGGGTTGCTTACAGGCGATATGAAGGCTCCTCTTCCAACCAGGAGCTATCAGAGTCATTTCTCGCGTTTCAAAGGAGAAAATCTCATGAAGAATCTTGCGAAGGTTGAACTGCTGAAGCAAATGGCCGCTGCGAAGGGATTCACACCAACACAATTGGCTATTGCCTGGGTAAACACTCAAGGGGATCACATTATGCCATTGGTTAGCATGAGTCGCAGATCACGTCTACCTGAGAATATGAAAGCTATGCAAATCAATTTCACTTCTGACGAGTTGCATGCCCTTGATGCACACTTCGCACCAGGAGCAATCCTGGGTAGTACCTATCTGCAGAGATAGATCGTCGTCGCGGGCGTGTTTGTTTCGTAACTTTACACCATGACGAATCCAAATGAGATAGTGCCGGGAGTAATATTCTATTCTTATAATTCAACTATACGAAAGGAGAAGGTGGGATTCCTCAGCAATCACACGCTTGTGCTATTGGTCTCGGGTAATTTTATGCTGGAGACATCCGAACATAAAGTTTCAATGAACAAGGGTGAGATGCTGTTGATTGGAAGAAATCAGTTGGGACAAATCACCAAGACTCCAGAGCCGGATGAATATTACGAGACCATTGTGATTTCACTGCAGGAAGATCTGCTTCGAAAGATTGCATTGGAGGAGCACAGTGAACTACAGCAGAAATATGTTGGACCTCGTAATGTTCTGATACCGGCCAATGATTTTCTGAGGGGATACTTCCAGTCCGTGATACCATATGCGCGGGACGCTGAAAGAAAGCTAACGGCTGAGCTAGGCATTCTCAAAGTGAAGGAAGCGGTGAAATTGTTGCTGCACACAATGCCCCAGTTGCGCAATTTGCTGTTTGATTTTTCTGAACCTCATAAGATCGACCTGGAAAGGTTTATGCTAAGCCATTATCAATACAATATTCCTGTCGCTGAGTTTGCCGAGCTTACTGGGCGAAGTCTTGCGGGTTTCAAGAGAGACTTTCAAAAGATGTTCGGAATGGCACCGAGGCAGTGGCTGCAGGAAAAACGACTTACTGAAGCAAGGAACCTTATCGAGAGCAAGAATAAGAAACCATCGGCGATCTACCTTGACCTGGGGTTTGAAAGCTTATCACATTTCTCAAGTTCTTTTAAGAAGAGGTTTGGGAAAGCCCCCAGTGAGTGGTCTTTAAGGAGCTCGCTGACCAGGTGACTAATAGTGAGAAGCCTGCGACGAAAGGTTTGGCCAGAAAATAGCAGAGTTTACTAAGGTCGTGTTGCAATTGATCCTAGAACCTTTTGCCAACTCCAAAGCCCAGCACCCACGCGTTGTAGTTATCAATTTTAAAATCAAAAACGAGGCTCAGCGAGAGCTCCCAGTCGTTGGGTATTTCCCATCCGCAGTCACCACCAAGCCTGAAGAGTCCTAACGTACCCTCTGAAGCGACTTCCATGCCGCCACCCGCGAATATGGAAATGTGCTCTCCGAATCTACGAGTACCTACCAGCGCCATTGAAAATGGCTTTGAACGTTTTAAAATGATGCCTTCTTCTTTTTCGTATTGAAAGTCCTCGATGACAAGATCAGTATGCAGACCCGCTCCCCATTTATCTGTTAATGAATAATCGTAGTCGAGACTCCAGCTAGGAAGCATCAGCCAACTGCTTTGGCCATTCTCGTTTATACCGGTTGGAACGTGAGTGTGCGTTATGGAAAGGCTTACTTTGTTTCTGTTGAACTCCGGACGGGGTGCTTCAGTTTGCTGCGCACAAACCGTGCACATAGAGCTGAAAAACAATCCCACGACCGAAAAAATAACTAAGCGAACCAATACATTCATATGAAGCCAGATGATCAACCTTATCCGAAGGTTGCGCTATTTAAGGGCTACATCTTGAATTTGCAGGTTAAATGGAGTTATTCACGGTGAAAGAGTGGCGGGAACATTGAAATGGATCGCCTGATATTGCTGCGCGACCTGTTTAGTCGGACGAGTCACGCAGGCTATTGATGGGTGCGGATGCCTCCGCCTCAGTCATAGACGACATGATTACCCAGCTAACGTCGGAAATTTCAAGAGGTGCATAGCTGCACAGGAGCTGAACGCCCCTTGCGTCTGGTTCAATCCTGAATCCGGTTTGACCTTTAAGAGCCAGCGTCGTTGATTCCTGCCGAACCTCTTCAAGCAATATGTTGGTCTCCATTTTTCTGATTTGCTGAAGTACAGATGGCGCATACATGAGGCGTTGCAACGACACGATATGTTCTTCCAGGTCTTCAATTAATGGTCTCGATATAGACCGAAGCTTATAGTCATCTCCGACCATGAAGGTTTCTCCACTTTCTCCAAGCCCGTCGTCGCGCCATTTATTATTGCCTGTGAGGATCTGATTGATTTTATTGATTGGCATTTGAAATACAAGGATGCCGATCTTCTCTTCACCCTCATATATGGGTGCGGCGATAAACGATGCTGGTGCGTGGTACGATGGATCGTATGGTTCGAAATCGATGAGCTTTACAAAATCATGTTCAGTTGAATCAATAGCTTCCTTTACAACACGCCCGAAGTTGGTGGAACTGTAGACGCCGGTAAGCAGTGATGTCGCGAAGTCTACTTCCTTGAACACGCTATAGATCATGTCACCGGTTGAAGCATCAATGAGAAATATGTCGTAGTACCCGAACTTCTCGAGGAAATTTCTAAGCAGCGGATGATAAACCTGGTGCACCTGACTATATGCACTGTTGTCGTCAGCTGCATCTAGTTTTGACTTTTTCCCGGTAGGGTGGGGGTTAGATGAAATATATGCGTGTTGAAGGATCAGTGCGCGGTCATCAGCCGGAAGGTAATGACTGGACGAAACGTCCGTGCGAATGTTTTCCTGAAGCCGCGGCATGAACTCAGTGTCGTAGTAATCAGTGACGCTTTTCTTCAGCATCTCACGGCGTTCTTCTGAAAGGGGTTCAAACTGATAAAATGCTTCCCTGAATTTTTTCATCGCATGCAGTACCATTCGGTCTTCCGAAAAAGTATCGATTTGGTTTCTGATGATGTCGAAGTAGTATTCAACGTTGCGCTTCTTTGTGGAAGTGATTGAACGAAGCTGATCAAACTTGGATTGATAGTTTAGTTCACCCAGTTTCTTGAACAGAGTGTCGTATTTTCTGCTGATTGTTTCCTGTGTGGCCTGCAGCTCTTCCTGGTTCTGGCGCAGTTCTTCTTCCTGCGCGCGCATCTGTTCAGTTTGCTCGTTCAGTTCTTTTAACATCGTCTGCGTTTGTTCGGCAGTACGTATGGATGACACCGTGAACGCAATGCTTTCACCTATCTTTTCGACGAACTCAATTTCGTGTTTACTAAAGTCCTTGAAGGAAGCCAGTTCGAGAACGCCAACAATGTTCTCATTCATGAGTAGGGGAACAATCAGAACAAAGCGCGGATTGGCGTCGCCCAGCCCGGAGGTTATCCTCATGAAATTGTCAGGTACTTCCCTGAGATAGGTAGTTTCACGCTCAAGAAAAGCCTGACCGATCAGGCCCTCTCCAAATTCGACTCGTTGAGTAAGGTGTTTACTTCTGCTATACGCATAGCAAGCCTGCATTTCAAGGTATTCATGTCCGGATGGATCCTTTGCTAAGAGAAATATGGCGCCCTGATTTACTTTAACAATGCGAACAAGGTTTACAATAATGTCGTTAGACATTGCCTTAAGATTCGTCGAGGACTGCAGTACGTTGACAAAGCGAGCCAATCCTTCAGACGCCCAGTTCCTTTGCTCATCTTCTTGCTTGATGGAGATGAGATTTGACTTTATGTCGAGCAATGCCTTACCTAATACATCCTGTTCGTGACGGATTGCATAGGTAGCATCCAGATTGCCGGACCGTATTTTTTCAGCGAAGGCCGTTTGACGAACCACATCCTGGCGAACGAGATCCAGGTGATTTCCAATTTCAGTCGTTTCCAGAAATCCGTTGGCGCGTGATAGCCCTTCAAAATTGCCACTCGATAATTCTTTTGCAGTAATGTTCACGGTTCTGATGCTTCGGATCACCTTTCGGACGAGAAGCAATGCAATAGCGGCACTGATTCCTGCTATGAGGATCAAAGCAATTAGGGCCAGCGTTTTACCTTCCAAATGATGTCTGAAGGTCCAGATGGAGAGTATCAGAACCGTAATCAGAGGGAAGACAAGAATAAGCGCAAGCCGTTGAGGGAGTGTTAGCTTAAAAAATTGCGAACGCATGTCTAAGTCATCGTTTAGCTAAAATATCAGGTTGCGGTGATTGGTGCCAGCCGGAACGCACGAGTTGACATAGAGTGGGAATGAAATTACGAGATTGGGGGTTAGGCGTATCAGGGAAAACCCTGAGAATGGATGCCTCCGGTGGTGAAATCAGCCTAAAATTAAGGAGCAGGCAAGTCAATATTGATGCTGAATCCATCATCAATTTTCAAGCATGCTGAGAAAGAATAGACCATTTTTTGTTTCCCAGAATGGGACTGGCTTCATCGATGTTAACTCGACTTTGTATCGAGTCAAATCGGCTTTATATCGGCTTTGTATCCAATATGCATCGGACATACACCGAGCATGTTTCGATGCTGCAAAGCACAAGTTGCGAACATGAAAGCCGCCAGACATCGCCTGGCAATGCCGGGGCGATGCATGACCGATTTAGGTGTAATGGGCGCCGGACTGATCGTGAATTATTGTTGCTATAAATAGAGTCAATATTTTAGTATTGCATTATTAACCGGATTTATGAGGACTCGCGGGAAGCATTGCCGGGCCTAATGCTACTAGTGGTTCAATTAAGGACGTTTGATCGTGTCTAATCTTTTCTACCAATGAATCTGCAACAGCTTGAATACATCGTCGCTCTTGACATTCATCGCAACCACGTGAAGGCAGCAGAACATTGTCACGTTACACAGCCTACGCTCAGTATGATGGTGAAGAAGCTGGAGGCTGAATTGGGCGTGAAGATTTTTGACAAGAGCCAGCCGTTAAAGCCGACTGCATCTGGCGAACTGATTATTTCCCGGGCGCGTCAGATCCTTCAGGAGATCCGCAATCTCAAAGATTTCATTAAGAATGAAAAGGAATCTTTGGAAGGCGAGTTCCGCCTTGGCGTAATTCCAACGCTGGCGCCTTACCTGCTACCAAGGTTTCTGAATGAGTTTCTCGAAAAGAATCCTGGAACTTCGTTTACTGTTATTGAACTGCAGACTGACGATATCATCCGTTATTTAAAAACCAATCGTCTTGATCTGGCGATCCTTGTGACACCGATTGATGACAAGGAGATCCGGGAGATTCCTGTTTTCTATGAACCGATTCTGCTTTACACTTCCGAAAAGCTAAAATATTATCAGCAGGAGCGAATCAACCTGAAGTCACTTACATATGATAATCTGCTGATGCTCGAAGAAGGGCATTGCTTTCGGGGTCAGGTTGAAAATCTATGCTCAGCGAAAGGAAAGTCGAGCCATCATCAGTTAAATTATCAAAGCGGATCTTTTGAGACATTGAAGGCCATGGTTGACAATAACTATGGCTACACGCTGATTCCTGAATTGTCAGTTAACACGAAGAGTAAACACGTTAAACATTTTCTGTCGCCGGAGCCCGTCAGGGAGGTGAGTATCGCTGTTCATTCAGGGTTCGCGAAAGAGATGCTGATCACCAAGTTGCGCGATGCCATTCTAAAGTCGATTCCTTCGCATTTCAAAAAGAATGACAAGCAGATGAGAGTCAGGTGGGACTAATATTGGGTCTGGTGCATCAATTTCGGCCTTTTGAGGCAATTCGTATCAATTTTCTATCTGTCCTGTAACCTTTTACAGGTGGCCTTGTAGATAACACAGAAATCGACAAAAAAGCGCTGAAAGGAATGACCGATGAAATGATCATGGAGGCCGTAAAAAACGGTGATCTTCAGCAAGCTTCCCTGCTTTTTGAGCGGTATCACAAACGGATTTTCAATTTCCTTGCACGTATGACCATGGATAGAACCGTGGCGGAAGACCTGACACAAAATGTGTTCGTGCGCATGATCAAATACCGGAATTCGTATCGTGAGGGAGCGCGGTTTCAATCGTGGATCTATCAGGTGGCGAGGAACATTTTTTCCGATCACTACCAGGACGTGAAGAACCAGCGGCGCGGCTTTATTGATGTTGAAAAAATAGAAGGCATTATGGCCGACTCCGACGACACACAGATGATGGACGAACGCGAAGAGCTGCTGCACAAGAGCCTGGCCCGGCTGGATCCTGAACAACGCGAGCTTCTGGTGCTGACACGCTTTCAGCACATGAAGTATGAAGAAGTTGCAACGATTATGGATACAACCGTAGCCAATATCAAGGTTAAGGTGCATCGGGCAATAGGAAAGCTTCGCGAATTCTATTTTGAAATGGAGAAGATTTGACCTCGACAAATCTTCGTGTAAAGGCACTCTTGTTGAAAGAGAGTTTAATTAAAAAGGATTTTCAAAGCGACACTAGTCGCGAATTGACGATATGGATAAAGAAAAATTGGAGACCCTTCTGATCGACTACATCGACGGGAAATTAAGTCCTGAAGAGCGACGCATGGTCGAGCAGGAGCACCTTCAACGCAGTGACGAGACCTATAAGTTGTATGAGCAGTTAAAAGAAGTCATGCAGGCAATGAACAGGTCCTCACAGTTGGAGCCAAGCGCGAGATTGAGGGCTAGCTTTGAAAACGCTCTTCAAACAGAACTTGCTGGCAGCAACAAAGGCAAGACAGTATGGCTTACGCCAACATTCTATCGTGCGGCAGCCGCCGTGGTTTTGCTGGCAGTGGCAGGTGCAGTTGGCTTTGTCATTAATCAGCAACGAGAACACGCGGCTCAACTTGCTGCCGCGCAAGAGGAGATACTGAAGACTAAGAAGCAAATGATGGACTTGCTAAATAATCAAAACTCGGCAAGTCAGCGATGGATGGGTGCTACTGTGGCATATAATGATATCGCGCATGCCGACGCTGACATCATAAAAGCACTGATTAAGGCAATGAATGAAGACGAGAATTCAAATGTCCGACTTGCATCCATCGAGGCGCTGGCCAAGTTTAATGACCAGCCGCACGTGAGACAGGCACTCATCTCTGCTCTGTCCACACAAAAGGATCCTGTAGTTCAGATCGCACTTATCAGGCTGTTGGTAGATATGCGTGCGCAGGGTCTTAAAAAACAACTGGAACAAATCACTACTGATGACAGCCTGCTGCCCGCGGTAAAAGATGAGGCGCACGCAGGACTGCTAAAATTATCCTGAGTAAGAACATTCAAGCGACAATACGGGCCGGCCTGCGTCGCTGACGAGTGACTACATAATGCAATAAACAAAGAGTAACATTTCTAACAGAGTAACAACAAACACATGAAACGCATATTGACAATTATTCTCGCCTGCTTTGCTATAGCTGCCGTAAGGGCACAGGAGTACAAAATACCCAAGAGTAGCGGACGGCTCGAGATTAAAGAAGTAAACCATGTAACAGTAGAAGGATACAGTGGTAATGAAATTGTATTGTCCACGAAAGGTGGCAAAGCTGACCGTGACGTACGAGCCGAGGGCCTTCGTTCAGTAAATCGCGAGGGTCTGGAAGACAATACTGGAATAGGATTGTCTGTACAAGACAAAGGAGACAAAATTGAGTTACAGCAAATGAAGCGCACCGATGGCCCGGAAGTACTGATTAAAGTTCCTAAAGGTGTGGTTGTGTCGTATCAACATTCGTCGCCCTATGGAGGAGAGGTAGAGTTCAAGAATGTAGAAGGAGAAATTGAAGTTTCAACTGTGCATAACAGGGTCAACCTTGAAAATGTAAGCGGACCGATGACGATCAAAACCGTACACGGAGACATAGACGCCAGTCTTGCAGCCAACATCAAGGCGCCCGTTTCAATAATCTCGGTACATGGGCACGTAGACGTTGCGTTACCGCTTGCTACAAAGGCTACCATGCGCCTGGGCACAGTTTACGGTGAGATTTTCGTAGATCCTGCATTCAAACTTGAGATCGAAGGTGCAAATGCCGGTACCCTGAAAAAGTATAGCAGCGACAACTTCACGGGTAAAATCAACGGTGGTGGTCTTGAGATTAATCTCAACTCGACGCACAACAACATTTACCTGCGCAAAAAATAAGTTCAAACATTCCGTGCTCATGGTGCAAGCCGAGCACGGAAAATAATCCCTACGCCTATGAAGCGAGTAATAATTCTCATGCTGGCGCTTAGCATCGTATGGGCTACACGCGCACAGACAATGGTCGATAAGACACTGCCGGTACAGAAAGGACAGAATATTTTACTTCACTTTGACTATCCGGAACTTATCCGCGTAACAACCTGGGACAAGAATGAAGTAAGCGTCCATGCCTCCGTGAGCATTAATTCCGGAGAAAGTGACGGAGCCTTTGAACTATCGACGTCTACAGATGGAGGTACTGTGTCAGTACGCAATCACATCCGCGACATGAAGAACCTGCCGAAGAGAACGACTATTATCGATGGAGGACAGAAGATCACTTTCCGCACGCACGCTGATTACACTAAGTACCAGCAGGAAACCGGACGCAGTAGCTTTGAAATGGTATCAATGGGTGTCGACATGGAGATCATTGTAGATATCAAGGTTCCCAAAGGTGCAACTACCCGAGTTGAATCAGTGTATGGAATGGTTGAAGTAAAGAGCTTTGACGGACCTCTGGCTGTTGAGGCGACCTACGGAGGAGTCGACGCAGCATTGTTAGAAAAGAGTATTGGATTGGTGGAAGCCGAAACAAACTTCGGTGAGATCTATACGAATTTTGACACGAGGTTCACTGGAGGTTCAGGTGAAAAGAACTTTCACCTTGCTGTCTCGGCGAAACCTGGAAGCGGCCCTCACTATGCATTTGAATCCAAGTACGGTAACGTCTATCTCAGAAAAGCTGTGAACTGACTCACGGTTATACCGAACTGAGAACTCATTTATAAAGGACGGCGCTCCCGACGGAGCGCCGTTATTATTTTAAGCGTTTATTTTCCTGTTAGTGTTGGCGAGATCCGCTACGGTACTGGCTGTGAGAATTTTTAGCGTTGCGTCGCGCACCTGCCCAAAGAGATGATTGATCCGGCAGGTATGCTCATCTTCACACATTCCGCAGCTGTCGTAAAAATTAAGTGATACGCAGGGGAGCATAGCAACAGCTCCATCTATGTGCCTGATCACTTCAATAATTGACACCTGATTTGCAGGTTTGATAAGATAATACCCGCCAGCCTTCCCCTTCTTGCTGCCTAAGATCCCTGAGTTTTTCAGGTCGAGCAGGATGGCCTCTAGAAATTTCTTCGGGATATTCTTCGCCTTGGCAATTTCACCTATGGTCACAGATTCATCCTCCTTTAGGTCAGCAAGATAGGTGAGGGCATGCAGGGCGTATTGGCATTTTCTTGAAAGCATAAACTAGAGTATAGGTAGATGATAAGCAGAGTTCGCTATTACGAAAATAGAGAAAATTGGTGGATCAGTTATATGTGGCCTGCCAACGATTGAATAGCATAACAAGTACAAAGTCTATTAATTCGATAGATATTATTGCTAAGTAACATTCAAACCCATACTTTTGTTCCATTGGGTTTGATTTAGAGTTTGCGGAGGTGCTTTGTGTGGTGGCGAAGTACTTACCGCAAACACATTCGAGTATGGGACATATATGGGATAAGTTAAATTATTCGGCATTTGCCATACCTGCTTTTTTCGTATTCGTTGGCCTGGAATATTTCGCAGCAGTCAAGAGGAGAAAGGCGGTATTTCAGTATGAAAGTTCTGTAGTAAATATCAGCGTTGGCGTTGCTGAGCGATTGCTTAACTTATTCCTTACCGCAGCTTTCCTTGGGTTATTTCGATGGGTGTATCAGGAGTTCGCGATCTGGCGTGTGCCCGATACGTGGTATGTGTGGGTGTTTCTGCTTCTTGCAACTGACCTTGTTTGGTATTGGTACCATCGTTTTGGACATGAGGTTAATCTTTTCTGGGCGGCTCATGTCGTTCATCACCAAAGTGAAGAGTTCAATTATACTGTATCGGCAAGAATAACCACGGTCCAGGCGATTGTCCGGAATTTGTTTTGGTGCATTCTTCCTCTTGCAGGCTTCAAGCCGGAAATGGTCACAGTAACACTCATCATCCACGGCACTTATTCATTCTTTACGCACACGCAGATGGTGACGCGTTTGGGATGGCTCGAGCTTGTGTTAATTACACCGTCTCATCATCGTGTTCATCATGCTTCCAACGAAAGATATCTTAACAAGAATTATGGTGACCTGTTCGTTTTTTGGGACAAGATGTTTGGCACTTTCCAGGCTGAAGACGAGGAACCCCGATATGGCTTGACTCATCCATTGAAGAGTTTTAGTTTCATATGGCAGCATGTGCACTATTTTGCTGAACTGTTTTATGCCGTGCGCATGTCGCGTGGAATAAGTGACGGATTAAGAATATTATTTGGATCGCCGGAACTCATGGACCAACGTATAAGGCCGATGCTGGAAAGGAAATTTGTTCCTCCGTTCGAGGCAGCACCCGTACCATTGCGGGTTGCCAGATACGTAAATGCGCAGCTGTTTCTCGCTATTTGTGTTTTGTTTTTCTTCACTTTGTTCTTTGACTTTTATTCACTGGTGGACAGAACAATTATTGTTCTGCTTATTTTAATAACCCTTGTGAATTGCGGTGCACTGTTACAACAGCGTCGATGGATCTACTACATTGAGTTCTCCCGCTTAATTCTTCTGGCAGCTTCCTTATCGGCTTTTGTAGGTAATGTGCCATTTCAGGCATCGCTTCTGATGTTGATCGCAGTTAGTGCTGAGGCATTCGAATGGAGGAAACAGTACTTGCGACTGTTGTACGAAAGGACTGAGTGAAGCTACCTATGATCGCCTGGGAATTTTGGCGACTGTTTTGATTGGTCTGCCAGGAACAAACAAAGACCAATTGAAGATAAATTAATATCGCGGTACACTGCACAATTTACTATCTTAAGCCACCGAGCAAAGAGTATAAAGCCCCTTAAAGAATATTATCATGGCAGACGAAAACAGGAATCAAACCGCGCTTGGCGATGTAGCAGCGCGGCAATTGGCTATAGCCACACGCACAGTACCTCAAATGTCCACGATCACCCCGAGGTGGCTCACCCGGTTGATGAGCTGGATTCCAGTGGAGTCGGGTGTATACCGCGTAAACAAGGTCAAGGATGCCAGTCAGGTAACAGTAGATTGTTCTGGCAGAGATGAACGGCAACTGCCTCAGACATTTGTGGACTACATCGAGAATCCCCGCGAGTATAATCTCAGTGCCGTCAACACGGTGTTGGATGTGCATACTCGCGTGTCGGATCTTTACAGTAAGCCCTATAATCAAATCAGCGAGCAGCTGCGCCTGACTATTGAAACGGTTAAGGAGAGACAGGAAAGTGAATTGATTAATAATAAGGAGTATGGATTACTGCATAGCGTTGCTCCTTCTCAAAGAATCAAAACAAGAAAAGGGCCGCCAACACCAGACGATCTGGATGAGCTATTAACAAAAGTGTGGAAAGAGCCTGCTTTTTTCCTGCTGCATCCTATCACTATCGCGGCGTTCGGAAGGGAATGTACTCGTCGCGGCGTGCCACCTCCAACAATTTCCTTGTTCGGTTCTCAGTTTATAACGTGGCGTGGAATTCCATTAATCCCCTGTGACAAGGTGAATATAGAGAATGGTAAGTCTAAGATCCTCCTGCTTCGAACTGGAGAAAGCCGCCAGGGTGTTGTCGGACTTTATCAGCCTGGACTGCCCGGTGAACAGTCGCCCGGATTGTCTGTTCGTTTCATGGGCATCAACGATAAGGCTATTGCCTCTTATCTCGTATCGCTTTATTGTTCATTGGCTGTGCTAGTGGATGACGCGATTGCAGTCCTTGATGATGTAGACACAGGCAATTTCTATGAGTACAAATACTAGCGATATTGGCGTGCCGGATGAGAGGGCGTTGCAGGCCATGCTGAATTCATTGTGGCAGGAACAAAATGCAACTGATACCGCGTCTTCCGAGCGTGCTGCGGCTATCCCGGCAAGCCCCAATGCATCGCCGGATACTTATCAGCCTGCTGAAAGAAATGGAGTGAATGTGCGGCAGCCACAAACAAGCCTGCACGACCCACACTTTGGTGATAAACAACCCGTGCCGTCGTCAGTAGCCGGGAGCGGCATATCGCCTGAAGCAACTCAGGCCAACAAGTTTGGGGCTGCGTTGCCTCAAACCCTTCCTGATACCAAAACAACTACTCACGGTGTAGTCCCGGGTTCGGTTGCCGGAAGCGGTGTATCGCCTTCAGTGACTGAGCACGGCAAGAACTTTAACATAAACGATCCGCAGACCAGTCATGTGGATCCCCATTTAGGTACACCTGGAGTTGTTCCCGGCTCATTGGCAGGACGTGGAATTTCAGAAGACTCTTCCTATTCATTTCAAAATCAAAACTGGGGATTTCCTCCAGAGAATTCTCGTCAGGGACAAGCCGGTTTTGAGAGCTTTCCGTTCCAGGTGCCTCCAATAGTTCCGCCTTCAATGCCTGGACTTGGGATAAGTCCAACAGCGGCCACTACGTATTCGTCAGCACCGGTCGGTCTTAATAATTCTGATATTCCTTTTTCAAATGTTTCGCTTGAAGGTGAGCTGCAGGAACATGTCAGCAGGATGTTTAATTCTCCTTCGCATGGTTCCTTCCCGCATAGCCCATCCGATGGTTTGACTGAGCCTGCTTTTTATTTTATGAATTCTTTTCCCGGCTTAAGTTACGGCCAGGGAAATTTGAGCGGTACTTACCTCGGAGCAAAAGACCGTGCGGGATTGGTTCCCCCGCCGTTCGACGCCAACCTGGTAAAGAAAGACTTTCCAATCTTGCAGGAGCGTGTAAATGGAAAACCTATTGTTTGGCTTGATAATGCCGCGACCACGCAAAAGCCCAGGCAGGTAATTGACAGGATCAGCTACTTCTATGCGCACGAGAACTCGAACATTCACCGTGCAGCCCACGCGTTAGCAGCGCGTGCAACTGACGCATACGAAGAAGCGCGTAAAAAGGTCCAGCAATTTCTTCATGCAGCATCGCCCAATGAGATCATATTTGTACGCGGAGCTACAGAGGCGATTAATCTTGTTGCCAAAAGCTGGGGCGATCAATTTCTCCAACAGGGTGATGAAATTGTTGTAAGTCATCTGGAACATCATGCCAACATCGTTCCGTGGCAACAGCTGGCGTGGCGAAAAGGATTAAAGATTCGCGTCATTCCTGTTGATGACTCAGGGCAGGTCTTGTTAGACGAATACGCCAGGCTTCTCGGGCCGAAAACAAAACTGATTGCTTTCACTCAAGTGTCCAATGCATTGGGAACTGTTACTCCTGCAAAGCAAATTGTTGATATGGGCCACGCTGCGGGCGCCCGCGTCCTTGTTGATGGAGCTCAATCTGTTTCGCATATGCCCGTCGACGTGCAGGCCCTGGGTTGTGACTGGTTTGTATTTTCCGGACACAAAGTGTTTGGCCCAACCGGCATCGGTGTTGTATATGGTAAAGAAGCACTTCTCAACGAAACGCAGCCTTGGCAGGGTGGAGGAAATATGATCGCTGACGTTACTTTTGAAGACACAAAATTTCAGCCAGCTCCTTCGCGATTCGAAGCCGGAACAGGAAATATCGCAGACGCTGTCGGGCTCGGCGCCGCCATTGATTATGTGACAAGACTTGGCATGGAAGCAATTCATCAGTATGAAACATATCTTCTGCAGTATGCAACGATTTTGATGAGGGATGTGCCCGGATTAAAAATGATTGGTACGGCGAACGAGAAGGCAAGTGTGCTGTCGTTTGTGTTTGAAGGCTATCGCACGGATGAAGTTGGAAAGGCTTTAAACGAGGAAGGTATTGCTGTGAGGGCCGGTCATCATTGTGCACAGCCCATACTTCGACGTTTCGGTCAGGAAACGACTGTACGTCCTTCACTTGCATTTTATAACACCTGCAGCGACGTTGACCTTCTTGTCAGGACCCTGCTGAAGCTCCGACATCAGCGACCAGTGAGGCGTAAATAGTTGATTTTTAGGAGTGTATAAGGGCTTGATCAATTCTCAGAAAAAATACTCCTAATGCCTATTGATTTGGTAGATAAAAGAATTAGCTTTGTAAGGATTTATAAAGATTTGGGGTAGAGAGCAGACTCGCTGATCCCAGTGCAACCTGCCGAAGGGCAAGGTGCATCATTCTGCCTTTCTCAAAGGAGATATAAATACTTACAAAATGAACTACGAAAATTCCCTCAGAGTAATCAAGTGTTGTTGTTGTTAGCAGCTGCAAAATTCAATTAGCGCCAGGAGCGCACACACATTAACAACAATCTTAATTTCTTATCAACATGACAAAGTCAGCAATTGCGTGGACTACGGGCCACGCCTTGAATATATATGCTAATCAATCGACACCTCTTACAATTCATTCCGTAAAGGAAGAGCTAAGAGAACTTCAAGTTTCGGCTAAGGCAGAGATTGATTCAACATTCTTTGAAGGTACATATTTCAATTCCGTATCGCAGCTGCAATATGGAGACAGATTGAAAGTAGTTTTTGAAGTTCGCAACTTGCACCAACGGGATTTCGTACTCATCAAGGGACTACTTGAGTTCCATCGCCTTCCAGAGTTTGTCTTTGCCTACAATAAAGAGGAGAGAACTTTTGATGCTACCATATCGAAGGTGAATCAGGCGGAGCTTATAAGGTTCTTAGGGAAGGTGACGACATGGATCAATCAGGAGTTTTCGTTCAGAACTCATCTTAAGGGAATGATATCCTTTGAACGTGAGTATCGTGAAAAGCTTGCTAAGGTCTACACCGGTGGAGATGGATATACGTTGAGTAGGCCGTTCTGACCATGAGTACATATCGGGAACCTCTTTACACGCAGGCCTACATGGATGTAGGTTCTGGTCCTGTTGTGATATTGCTTCACGGACTATTTGGAAATCTTGCAATGTGGCGCCCGGCTATTCAGTCGCTACAGTACAAATATCGCGTCGTGGTGCCGCGGTTGCCTTTCTTTGGTGAATCTATCTTTAGAACAAACGTTGAAAATCTGGTTTCTGCGTTGCATGAATTTATTGAATGGCATCAGCTTAGCAATGTTACGTTGGTAGGTACTGATCTTGGTGGACAAGTTGCATTGTGCTATGCAGATTTATATCCCGAAAACGTAGATCACATCGTGTTGTCGGGAAGCTCAGGTATTTCCGAGAACTTAGACTATAGTTTGGACTATTCCGCAATCCGGAATCAAATCCAACAAGTATTCTACGAAAACAAATTCGCTTCGTTTCACCTGGTGAACAGCATCTATCAGACGATGAACACGGCCAGCAATGGACTTCATGTGAAGTACTTTGCGCAATCATCACAGGAAACTGATGTAAGAAGCTTTCTTCGTACACTTAAGATACCTATTCTTTTGGTGTGGGGCTTGCAAGATAAGATCACTACGCCGGAGGTTGCGCTGCAGTTTCATGACTTGCTACCAAACGGAACAGTCAGGTTCATTGACGAATGCGGACATTTGCCGATGGTCGAGAGACCCGATGAATATGCGCGCCACGTATTAGCGTTTCTGGAACATGGTCAATAAAAAAGTGCTGCGTGTTTACTCAGCAGCATTTAGCTCGTGATTGTAGTTCTTTTCGCCGGCATAAATGCTGAATGGCAGAACGTTTTGACGAGGCGGCAGGGGGCACGTTGCGTAGGGCGTAAAGACACAAGGTGGATTGTAGGCTTTGTTAAAGTCGAGTACAATGTTGCCGTTTGGATCTTCATGACTGACGTATAGATATCGTCCTCCGGCGTAAGTTTCCCTGCCGCTCGTTTCGTCAGCTATGATGATAAAATATTCTGACTTTCCGCCTTCCAGAACATCAAGACGATATTCCTCGTCCTGCCACTTAAAAGATAACGTACCCGGCGACGCCTGCGCCGTTGTCTGCCCTATGACATTCGTGATATCGATCGTATTGCCCACTGAGGGTTGGAATTTGGCTTCGATCCGATAGGCAGGATTGATCTGAAATCGTTCGACGCCATGAAACGAATTAAGACCTTTCATGGTTAAATCCCGTACGCGGACGCCGAATTTTCCATCGCGACGAATGACTGTCCATGCCGCACGATCATTCTCCATAAGTGGCTGCCTGGTAGAGTCCGAATTGAAGACGACTTCATTCTGAATAGCCCTCCCGTTAATACGTGCATCAGCGATTTTATTTAAGTGAACCTCAACTCTATTTTCCACGACAAGAAAGTATCCGGCTTTTTCGGAGACAGTGCTATCCGGAAACACAATCTTGTTTGAACCACCTGTTCCGAAAGTATTTATGCCTGGCTCCAGCCAGTACAACCCCAACAGATTCAACCACCCGTCACGCGATTTTACCTGCTCAATGCGATGGGCATGCCAATCGTTGATCTGCTTTTCATATTCAGCAAGCTGTTCCTGGGATAGGCCTGATTTACCCGTACAACACGTTGCCACAGCAAAAAGTAGGAGTGCCAACACCCGTTGAAGCATAAGTTGACTTGATTTGATTAGGAGGAAAAAGTGTCTCAAGGTTGTTGAAGTAATTGTTGTGACGATTCTGATTTGTCTTCTGCGCTGCGTTGTGAAACCCGTTCACGAGAATAGTTTATAACTTATCCTGAACGCAACGTGGAGCGAATACAAGAATTCAAAGATATGTTATGAAATGCTTCCTGACTAAGTTCCCGCACATTACTGAGCGAATAAAAAGTGCCCATGTCTGAACAACAGTGCATTCGTGTGAATTACATAAAAAGGTAGAAGCTCGAAGTGCTTGATGGCGATGTTTTCATAACAATAAAAAAATATTACTACTGTGTTTGGATATTTCCGCATGTAGGCTACATTTGTCTATCGATTTAGTAGATAAATCAATTCCCACCAGATTGATTTTATACAGAAGAGGGGAGAGAATAGGCTCGGAGAACCTCTAGCAACCTGTCACCACCAGGATAAGGTGCTAACTCCTACCAATTAATAATTGGAACTATAAAAGATAATGAAACCGATGAAAACAATTTCGTCTGTCCGCGACAAGAGTGAAGTCGCGTCTTCAAAACTTCTGCTTTTGATTAACAGCTGTTGTTGCTGTTGACCAACGTGTTGGCTATTCGACGACCGAATAGCATATATGGCTTTCGGATGCACCAGCTTTCAGTCGTATTGGTGGTATGTCTGCAAACTTAGGTGCATTCCGTGGCCACCCATCTCAAAATATTTTACTGCTCATTTATTGCTGAATTCATACCATGAAATCTTTCATTTCAATACTTACAATATATTTTCTAACAGCCATAACGTCTTCTGCTCAGAATGCGGAGAAGAAGGTGGTCATCACCGGTGTTCGCTTTTCATATCCTCTCGTTGAGAAGTGGATCGAGGCGTATAAGGTTGTGAACCCGGATGTGAATGTTGTCATTGAGACCAGGACGACAACAGATCCTGCCAAGTATGACCTCCTGATAGAAGCGTTTGATCAGGATGCGAACATCAAAGAGTCAAGAGAATTTCTTTATATCGGCCGCTATGCGTTGCTACCAGTAGCAAATGCGCAATCGGCATTTGCATCTGAGTTTGGTGAGAAGGGT
Source organism: Chryseolinea sp. T2 (assembly GCF_037203685.1). Taxonomy (NCBI): domain Bacteria; kingdom Pseudomonadati; phylum Bacteroidota; class Cytophagia; order Cytophagales; family Fulvivirgaceae; genus Chryseolinea; species Chryseolinea sp. T2. Next base: position 363,714 of record NZ_JBBCAU010000003.1, on the reverse strand, counting down.
CTGACAAATGAATTGATCAAGCAGATCTATTTCAACGACATCTACGCGGATAAAAAGAAGCAGAAGGAAATCAAATCTCAGTTTACCATTTACACCCGTCTCCAAAAGGCGGGTGCTCCAATCACATTTGCAAAGTATTTCGGATATGAGCAGACAAACATCAAAGGCAAGGCTATCGCTGGTGCTGATGAACATCTTGTAAAAGCCTTGCTTAAGGACAGCACCGGAATATCCTATAACGTGCCCGGCTTGCTCTTCGATCTCAAAACCAGGCAACCGCTCGCAGGACTCAAGATTATTCCTGTAGATGCTGATGGTAATGGAAAAGTTTCCGACGACGAGCGTTTCTATGGAACCCTTGATACCGTTCTCGATAAGATCGAAAGTGGTCAGATCAAAAATATCCCAGTCGAGTTCCTACATCTTTCAATTGCCAAGAATAGCACAAACGAAGAAGCGCTGAAGTTTCTGCAATGGGTCGCCAGCAATGGGCAGGAGACCCTTGAAGGTTTCGGATTCCTCAAGCTTGACCCTAAGCGCCTTCAGGCCGAGAAAGCAAAGTTTGACGTAGCAGTTAATTAATCAGCGCCACCACCCTAATAAATCTATTACATGAGAAAATTTATACCCGTCATTATATTGACGTTGTCCTCTATTGCCGTGTTTGGACAGGAAGTTATTCGCGGCGTAATTAAAGACGACGCGGGAGGGCCACTGCCGGGGGCCACGATTCTTGTTAAAGGAACTAATAGTGGAACCGTTGCGGACGTCGATGGAAACTTTTCGGTCAAACCAGCAGGAGAGCTGCCGATCACCCTGGTCGTTAACTCTGTGGGTTTCAAGACTCAGGACGTAGAAGTATATGAATTGAGTGATGAAGTTATTGAAGTAGCCCTTAAGTCTGATAACGTACTTGATGAAGTTGTTGTCATAGGATATGGAGAGATTAAACGCCGCGACATAACGGGCTCGGTAGCTTCCATTCCCACTGAACTTAAGGCACAGCCGGTTGCTTCTGTTGAACGCTTGTTGCAAGGTGCTATCCCAGGCGCAATTGTTACTCAAACTTCAGGTCAACCAGGCGGTGGGGTAAGCGTGCAGATCCGGGGAAGTAATTCTATCACTGCATCCAGTGATCCTTTGTATGTGATCGACGGTTTCCCAATCAATAATGATTATAGTATTGCTGATGCCGGCATCACAAATGGACCGAAGATCAATCCGATGTCATCCATTAACTCCGCAGATATTGAATCTGTAGATGTTCTGAAAGATGCTTCAGCCACTGCTATCTATGGATCTCGCGGAGCGAATGGTGTGATTCTGATTACGACCAAAAAGGGTAAGGAGGGTGAGTCCTCAATTCACTATGATGGATACTATGGCGTGCAGGAGGTAATCAGAACGTTGCCATTAGCAACAGCAGGGGAGTGGTGGCAACTCCGGAAGGACGCAGCGTTTAATACCAGTGCAACTGCCGTCGCCAACCTGAAGTCTGCTAACAAGGCATATCTCGCAGCAGCCGAGTCAGGTGGTTATACTCTGGATACTGCTGGCGTAGGAACTGACTGGCAGGGCGCTGCGTTCAAGCAAGCGGCTATTCAAAGCCACAGTATTTCCATTTATTCAGGAACGGACAGAACTAAAGTCGCGTTCGGCTTCAACTATTTTAAGCAGGAAGGTGTCATCAGAGAGACCGGATTCAATCGATATGCTGCGCGGTTTAACATAGATCATCAGTTCAACGATCGTTTTCGCCTTCAGTCATATGTGAACGCAAGCAGCATGGACGCTCAGGTCGGGCCGGACGCTATTGTCCCCAACTTGTTACAGTCACCGGCATCCGTCCCTATATATAAGAATGATGGAACCTTCCTCGTGGTCTCGGGTCTCGACCAGGCATTGGCAAACCCCATCAACTCATTATACAATCAAACCAACGATACAAACACCAAGCGCTTACTAGCCAATATTTCTGTCGATTATAAACTCGCCGAAGGGCTGATCGCAAAAGTATTGTTCGGAACGGATGTACTCATTAACAAGCAAAACAGATATCTGCCCAACTCAACTCAGGAGGGTTTGGCATCCAAGGGTATTGCACAGATTGGTTCTTTGAACACCGTAAACTGGTTGAACGAAAACACCCTCACATGGTCGAAGACGTTCAACAATATTCATAGTCTCAATGTACTGGGTGGATTTACAGCACAGCGTTCCACCTCTGATGGCGTTACTGCAGGTGCTACGAATTTCTCGTCTGACTTCTTTGAATATAACAACCTTGGTGTTGCTGTTACTCCAAGTTCTCCAGGCAGTTCTTACACGCAATGGTCGTTGGCTTCATGGCTTGGCCGCGTAAACTATAGTCTGCTTGAAAAATATTTACTTACGTTAACTATTCGTTCCGACGGTTCTTCCCGTTTCGGTTCCAGCAACAAGTGGGGTTACTTTCCGTCAGCAGCAGTAGGTTGGAATATTCACGAGGAGGAATTTCTCAAGCAGGTCAATGCTATTAGTTTGCTGAAGCTTCGTGGAAGCGTGGGGATAACCGGTAACCAATCTATTCCCCCATACTCGTCTCTTTCACAGTTAAGCTATTACCGATACAATTTTAATAACCAAACGGTGTCGGGTTATGCGCCAAGTAACGTACCTAATCCTGGACTTGGCTGGGAGAAAACCTTCCAGGTTGATATTGGTGCTGACATCGGTTTGTTTAACAACCGTGTGGACCTGGTATTTGACTACTATTACAAACGAACGAGTGATTTGCTTCTTAGTGCAATTGTTCCTGGTACGTCTGGCCTTGCCGTTGGAGGAAACGTAAACTCCGGACAGCAGGCAGCAGTTTATCAGAACCTCGGCGAGGTAGAAAACAAGGGTTGGGAACTCGGTATCAATACGCAAAATCTTGCGGGGGAATTTAAATGGAATACCATCTTCGTTTTTTCTCAGAACACAAACAGGATCCTGGACCTCGGAAATGGTATTACGCGGATAGTACCCAACACCAATGCACCCTCTGTAATTGAAGTAGGCAAACCGTTGGGCTCGTTCATTGTTTATCAGACAGACGGGCTGATACAGCCGGGAGAGGAAGGATCGAGTGCATTAACACCACAGGCGTTTAAAGGAGTAGGGGCGCAAAAGTATATAGATCAGGACGGAGATGGAGTAATAACACAGGCAGGAGACCGGATCGTTATTGCTAATCAACCTGGTGTCAACCTCGGCCTTACAAATACCTTTTCCTATAAGGGCTTCGACCTTTCGGTATTCTTTCAGGGTTCGTTCGGTGGAAAGCTTTACAACCAGAACAGAGCACAGCTCGAGCTGAACAACGGTGCAGGTAATGCATCGGATGCTGCTAAGTATGCTTACCGTGTGCCTGGCACACGAGGTCCGGATGATCCCGGGTTTACCGATACAGATGTGAAAGCTGCCTACCAGGATCCTGCGATTACAGTATCAGATCGTTTTATAGAAGATGCCTCTTACGTACGCCTTAAAAATGTCTCCTTTGGTTACCGGATTCCTGAGTCAGTTCTTTCAAAGGCGTTCATCAAATCATTGCGCATATATGTTTCGGCGCAAAACTATTGGACATGGACAGATTACACGGGCTACGATCCTGAAGCAAGTAATGCAGGACAAGCGCTGATTAACCGTGGTGTCGACAACGGTGTGTATCCGAACAACAAGTCTATTCAGGGCGGTGTTCAGCTGACCTTCTAAGAGATCAAGGCATTTGAACAGTAAAACATTTAAGAATTGAATTTTATGAAGAAAATATTTACTCCCTTTGCACTTGCATTCGTTGTTGTGGTTGCTGTGTCGTGCGCAGACTTTCTTGCAGAGGAGCCTAAGTCCACGATTTCAGAAGATCAGTATTACAAGACGCCTTCTGATGCTCTAACAGCTGTTAACGCCACCTACTTCTTCTACAATGGTGGAGGTCCTAACGGATCAGGTCAGACAGCATACAACTCACTCCTGCAAGTAGGTATGGAGTTTGCTACCGATGAGCAATATCCAGGCCCAGGTGCTACTAACCCCGATGTTCGTTCGCTTTCCGTTCACAATCATTCATCGACAAACAGAACCTTTTATGAGAACTGGCAGCAACACTATGCGGGGATCAAGAGAGCCAATGTCGCCATCGAAAAGATTCCGTTGATAGATTTTGGTAGCAGCACAGCTCTGCAGGCGCGCTACATTGGAGAAGCAAAGTTTAATCGCGCATTTATCTATTTTAACATTGTTCGGTTGTGGGGTGACGTTCCTCTGATTACCGAGAATCAGAACTATGTTAAGGCGCAGGACTATTATGTAGCGAAGTCGGCGGCAACAGAGATATATGCGCAAATTGAGAAAGATCTGCAGGAGGCTGCGGCGGTCCTTCCTAGTTCCTATAGTGGTGGTGATATCGGAAGGGCTACTGCCGGCGCTGCGAAGGCTTTGCTCGCTAAGGTTTATCTTACCCAAGCTTCATTTCCTCTTAGAATACAGTCGCATTACCAGGATGCAGTTGCTCTCGCAGAACAGGTGCTTTCGCCAATTGATGGCGGAACCGGTGTATACAACTATAACCTTAGAAGGAACTATGCTGACGTATTCTTACCAGCCTTCAAGAATAACGAAGAGCACATCTTCTCAGCACAGTATATGTCGAATTTCCAGTCGCAGGGTAGAAACGACTTTCCCAGAACACTTCCACGATTCCCGTCAAGCTTTGGTATTATCGGCAACTATGCAGATCAGGTAAACTTCTACACAAAAGGAGCTGACAAGTCGTTCAGCGTTTACAAATTGTTCAAGAAGAATGACAAGCGTCGCAAGGTTACATTTGCTACTCTATTTGTCAATCCGCGCACTGGCGCAAAGTTTGGCGCACCGATTGCCAATCCGGCTTATCCTGGCGATTCGACGCCGTACTTCTTCAAGACCTATGATCCTTCGGCATTTACAGCTATTCCTTCTGAAGCAGCAACGAATGTTACTCTTCTCCGATATGCTGAGCTCCTTCTTATTCACGCTGAAGCGGAAAATGAGCTAAATGGCCCAACCGACAAAGCCTATAAGTCACTGAATCGTATTCGTAATCGCGCGGGGCTTCCAGACCTTACCCGTGGCTTGACACAAGACCAGTTCCGAGATTCTTTGTACCTCGATCGCGAACTTGAATTAGTGTACGAGTATCAGCGATGGTTTGATCTGATTCGTCAACGTAACGCAGCGGGCAATCCATCTTTTGTGGAAAAGCTCCATGCAGCCGGTAAAACTAATGCTGTCGATAGAAACCGTTGGTTCCCTATTCCTCAGATTGAGCTAGACAACAATCCGCTCTTAGTACAGAATGATTTGTGGAAATAGAATAAAGAATTCCCTCACTATGAAAACTGATAACATTCGAATAAACAGAAAAACAACACTTCAAAGGGTGGCCGTCAAATCATCACTCTGGGCTGCCGCAGTAATTGGTTTGGCATTGTCGCCTCAGACGTTGAGAGCTCAATACGACCCTGTGCAAACGTATCAGGGTACTGTTGGAAAAGATCTCGCAGGAACTCAACAATGGTGGCAGGACCGTAGCAAGCATACAGCGGGTGCCCCAAACGTTGTGTGGATCTTGCTTGATGACGTTGGATATGGCGCTATTAGCACATTCGGCGGACTGATCAAAACACCGACGCTTGACAGTCTTGCCAATCACGGTCTTCGCTACACGAACTTTCATACGACAGCAATCTGCTCGCCTACACGGGCAGCTTTGCTGACGGGACGTAATTCTCATTCGGTGCACATGGGTCTTTTTCCTAACACCGCCGTCGGTGCTCCCGGATATGATGGTTATATGCCTTTCGAAAAGGCTACTATTGCGGAGATACTTCGAGAAAATGGTTACAATACTTACGCAGTTGGAAAGTGGCACCTTACGCCACCCTCTGATGGTACTGCAATCGGTCCGTTTAACCGGTGGCCTACTGGTCGCGGATTTGATCACTACTATGGATTTCTCGGCGGCGCAACAGACCAATGGCATCCTCTCACCTGGGAGGATACGCGTAAAGTTGAGCCACCTGCCGATGGTAAGCACTTTACCACGCGGATAACAGACAAAGCGATTGAATACATCGCCGAGCAAAAGTCGATCGATCCGGCAAAGCCATTCTTCCTCTACTATGCGCCGGGTGCGGGACACTCACCACATCAGGTTGCAAAACAATGGTCTGAAAGATATAAGGGGAAATTCGACGGTGGTTGGGATAAGTACCGCGAGGCTGTTCTTGCAGAGCAGATCAAACTTGGAGTTGTACCGAAGGGAACAGTTCTTCCTCCCAGAAATGCTGGAATCAAGCCATGGGATTCATTGTCTTTGAATGAACAGAAACTGTTTGCCAGATTCATGGAAGTGTATGCCGGCTTCGTATCGCATACTGACTACGAGATCGGTCGTGTTGTCAACCATCTTCGAAAGATCAACCAACTTGATAATACTTTGATCTTTGTATCCGTCGGTGATAATGGTGCCAGCAAGGAAGGAACGTTTGTGGGAATACTTAATCGAAATGATCCTACATGGACGGATGCGCAAAGACTTGAGAAGAATCTTGAGGATATTGATCTGATTGGCACTGAAGCATCAAGGCCGAACTATCCACTGGGTTGGGCAATGGCCGCGAATACACCATTCAAGCAATGGAAACAAGACGCAAACTCGGAAGGAGGAACACGCAATCCGCTTATTGTTTTTTATCCTAAAGGAATAAAGGATCCCGGCGGAATTCGCTCCCAATACACCCATTTGATTGATATACTCCCAACTACGGTTGAGCTGGTGCATGCGAAAGTTCCGACAATAGTAAATGGCTACCGCCAGGAGCCTATAGAGGGCACCAGCCTTGCTTATAGCATCAACAATCAACAAGCGCCCTCACGTCACGTCGTTCAACACTATGAGATAATGGGATCACGTTCCATTTACAAAGATGGATGGAAGGCAGGCACTCTTCACAAGAAGGGTGAAGAATTTGCAAAGGATCGATGGGAGCTGTACAATCTTAACGAGGACTTTAATGAACGATTTGATCTTTCAGCAAAGCATCCGGAGAAATTGAAGGAACTACAGGAGCTCTTTGATTCAGAAGCTGCGAAGTTTAATATCTATCCGTTGAAGGATGGTACCGAAAAGCAACTTGACTACACCAAGCTCTATGTAGGTAACAACAATACAAGGTTGGAATTCTATCCTGAAGTTAAGCAGCTATCGGGTATAGCTTCACCGATTGTTCCATTGAAATCATACACAATCACTGCAGAAGCGGATCTATCGAAGGGTGCCGAAGGAGTCTTGTTTGCTATTGGCGGTAGATTTAGCGGCGTTAGCCTCTTTGTAAAAGAAGGAAAGTTCCAGGTCACGAACAACGTAGGATGGAAGACATCGACAATTGTATCGAAGACTTTGCCAACCGGACCAGTTACTCTAAAATATGTTGTCAGCTACAAGGAGGCAAAAGACCTTGCTGACGAGGCAGGCACGCAGGCATTGTACGTCAACGATCAGAAAGTTGCAGAAGCCCCGATCGTAAAAGCGCAGGCAAATATCCGAAATACTGATGAGATCAGTGTAGGAAGCGATTTGGTTACTCAGGTCTCTGACAAATACAAGGGGACGTATCCCTTCACCGGCAAATTGAAGAAGATAATTGTTGAAAACAGCCTGAGCCCGCAGCTCACGCTCGGAAGCAAGTGACGAGATGACCATCGTAAAGCTTACAGGAACATTCGATATCCGGAAACCAACCACAATATAAACTTAACTGTCACGATGCTTTCTCTATCAGACGTCATACTGCTTGTTAAGAAGATTCTGATCGGCATCATCGTCGCTGTCATTCCATTCCTGATCATTCTCGGGGGGCTATGGATCACGCAGCGGGTGCTTGGATCTGGAGAGGTGCAAACTCAAATAACAACTAAACCAGTCAAGCCATGAAAATGGAACCCAGGATCATTCGGAGAATTGTAAGAAATGCTTTTATCAGTCTGCTGATTTATGCCTTACCTGTGCTCGTGATGTTTCTTGTTTTTTATATACGTGGCGAACGTCCATGGCAAACGAAAAAAACGGAGCAGGCGGCTCACCCGCCGAAATAACAATTGTGTTTGCGCGTAAGGAAACATCTGGACTTTAAAATCAATCTGTCACACCTGACCATATAAACCATGATCAAGATCCTCGAATCTGTATTTCAAAACTTAAGCACATGGGGATTACCCACCCTGGTTCTGGTGCTGGGTGTCATTGAGTTCTCATTGGGACTATACAAGAAGCACTGGGACAAAAATGAACGCATACTGGACATAGTTTGCTATACCGTTCCAAAGCTGGTAGTGCGGCCGTTGGTTGCCTATTTTGGATTAAAGTTTCTGCCAATCGCCTTGCCGGAGTTTAAGGGCGCGTTCGAGTGGGTCCCCTTTTGGTGGGGTTTTCTGATCATCTGTGTCGCTGATGACCTCACCCAATACTGGTATCACAGACTTCATCATGAAGTGCCGTTCTTATGGCGCTTCCATCGGACACATCACTCTGCACCTTATATGGGCATGGCAATGGCCAGCCGTCAGAACATCATTTACACGTTGTTCTTTTCTCAAACTTATCTCACGACAGCACTGGTCTATATCGGATTGGGTTATCCTGCCTTGTTTGCAAAAGGGATCAAGTCATTAATCACAACTTTGGCCCATTCAAGCATTCCCTGGGATAAGCCATTTTATGAGAAGAAATGGCTCCATCCGATTGCCTGGGTATTGGAGCGACTGATATCCACTCCTGCGACGCACCATGCTCATCACGCTTCCAGTAACGACGATGGTATCGGACATTACAAAGGAAACTTTGGCAACATGTTTTTCCTTTGGGATGTCGTTTTCGGGACGGGCATTATAACGAGAAAGTATCCAAGCGCGTACGGTATTGCACACTATCATCATGAAGAATGGTACGCCCAGTTTGCCTGGCCGTTGTTTAAGTCATCAAAGGAGGGTAGCGAACTTGCTGCGAATGGACCCATGGTGGCGGATGAGCTCGAAGTAGCCAAGCCGTTGCATGCAGGCAACGAAGCGCCTTTGACACCTTTGAGCACAGGTTCAGTTCTTACCAACTAAGGAGTGACTATGTCAGCATTTGCAAATCAAAGGAACTTACGAATCAGGATTAGGTGGCGTTATCGATGTCGGTAGCGATCGAAATACTGCTGTATCAAACCGTTACAAGGTTCCCTTTCCTTTCAATGGTGACCTTACAAAGATCCTTATTGAATATTATTAACAACTCACATGAAAACTGCCCTCAGAATTAGCCTCTTCTTTCTGCTGACTCCGGTGCTTGCGGCATTCGCGCAACCGTCAAAGTCGTGGAAGACTACAACTCCTGTCAAAGCAACATACGCTAAAACAGCGAAAGCGGGATCTCCAAACATACTATGGATATTGCTCGACGACGTTGGATTCGGTGCCACTAGCGCATTCGGCGGATTAATTCAAACACCGGTACTGGATTCATTAGCCAATCTCGGATTGCGTTTTACTAATTTCCATACGGCAGGGATCTGCTCTCCTACACGGGCTGCATTGCTCACCGGTAGAAACCACCACTCAGTAGGCATGGGGTTGTTTCCACATTATTATTTGTCGGCAGACTATCCCGGCTACAACGGGCACCTGCAGCCAAACACTGGAACGATCGCACAAGTACTCCAGGAGAACGGTTATTCAACATATCAGCTTGGAAAATGGCATCTTACTCCTGATGATGAGAATACTGACCTGGGACCCTTTGAACGATGGCCGTCAGGCAAAGGGTTCGATCATAATTTTGGATTCCTTGGAGGTGCAACAGACCAATACAAACCTGACCTTGTAGAGGATAATAAACACGTTGCTCCTGACGGAAGCCACTTGAACAAACTTCTTGCTGACAAAGCCATTAGTTATCTGGCGACACAACAAAAGCTCGCACCCAACAAACCTTTCTTCCTGTACTTTGCTACGGGCGCCGGACATGCACCCCATCAGGTTGACAAGGAGTGGAGTGATAAATACAAAGGCAAGTTCGATGAAGGATGGGATGTGTACAGGGAAAAGACTTTTGCCAATCAAAAGAAGCTTGGTGTAATACCTGCGACGGCTAAGCTACCTGCCCGTGATCCTTTTCTTAAGGCCTGGAAAGACCTGCCCACGGACGAACGACATTTGTATGCGCGCTTCATGGAGGTGTATGCTGGATTTCTCGAATATACTGATCACGAGATCGGTCGTTTGATACGCCACCTTAGAAGCACAGGGCAACTGGAAAATACTGCAGTGTTTGTCATGATTGGCGACAATGGCGGCAGCAAGGAAGGACTTGAGTACGGCGTTACCACTAAAACTATTCGCTTTGGTGGTGAAAGCCTTACCCGTGCGGAATACAAGAAATTCATGCTGAGCGAATACGATAAAATCGGGACAAAGGAAGTAGCTCAGGTGGCAAACTATCCCCTGGGCTGGGCGCAGGCTACGAATACGCCGTTTCGTCTTTGGAAGAGCGATGCAAATGCTGAAGGAGCAACCCACAATCCTTTGATTGTTTACTACCCAAAAGGAGCTACTGAGAAGGGAGGAGTACGCAATCAATATGGTCATTTGATTGATCTGTATCCGACAGTCCTTGAGCTTACGGGAATTGATCAGCCAAAGCAGATAAAGAATATCAATCAGGAACCATTACACGGTACAAGCCTTGCATATGCGTTCAGCCATAAGTCCGCACCTTCAAGGCATACGCAGCAGTACTATACCATATTTGGCAATCGTTCCATCTACAAAGACGGCTGGAAGGCTGGAGCTGCTCATCATCCGAATTCGCTTGAGTTATTCACCTTTGCCGGTGAGACAAGGCCGAATCTTGACGGTGATCCTGACAAAGATGTATGGGAACTCTATCACATTGAAGAGGACTTCAATGAATTGAATAACCTTGCAGCCAAGAATCCTGAAAAGCTTAAGGAACTCAAGGCACTATTTGATGCCGAGGCGGCAAAATACAATATCTATCCGCTGATCGATATTGAGTATGCAGCTCAGCGTTTTGCCGAACAACGGAAGCGTCAGGAACAACAGGCTAAACGTTAATCACAATGAAACTACGTCATCTAACTATATACGCATTCCTACGCTACATTATTTTTCATACGACTGTTATTTGTGCGCCCCGATTAGATGATCTCGCAACCGTTTCATCTTTATATCAGGTGCCTTTCACATTCAATGGAGCGATCAGCAAGCTAACATTGGAGTTGCGAAAAGGTGCAGGCTCTTCACTTGAAATGCGATAAGACTATGCGATTGCATCAATCACTTTTAGTGATCGCACTATTCTCATTTGCCGGAAGTTTCATTGGCAGCAGTAATTTGACCAGTAATACTTCATTGGTAGATCATGGTTCGCATGAAATCGACGCCATCACAAAGGCAGCAATCATGAAGTCACTTGATAACTATATGAACACGTTCAATGCGCGCGACCTTCAAGGCTGGGAAGACACATATCACTTCCCGCATTATCGACTTGCCAGCGGTAAGATGTTTGTCCTGGAGAGGGCTGGATTGCGAGACTCTTCCGTGGTATTTACAGCACTTCACAAAACGGGATGGCATCACAGTAAATGGGAGCACAGAAATATCATACATGTTTCGGCTGATAAAGTTCATGTAGATACACAATTCTCCAGGTTCAATGCAAGTGGTCAGAAGATCGGTATATACGAATCGCTCTATATCCTTACTAAGGAAAACGGACGTTGGGGCGTGAAAATGCGATCGAGCTATGCAGAGTAAGCCGCCCATTGGATTAACATTAATACTGTTATGAAATCGTTCACTTCCAACAGACCGATACTTAATTCTGAATGTCAAACATTATCCACCATGAATAGCAGATATATCAGCGCGATTTGCATGATCTCCATCGCCCTTAACGCAAGTGCCCAGCACAGTCCACGGCAAGATTGGAAAGGAAAGACAGGGAATACATTAAGGGAGTCTATTCCATATCACATCAATTATAACAAGGAGGCGTCGGAAGGAGCGCCAAATGTGCTGTGGATCCTCATTGATGATGCCGGTTTTGGAGCCACAAGTGCATTTGGTGGCTTGGTGGAGACACCGAACATTGAAAAAATTGCCAATCGTGGAATCCGGTTCACAAATTTTCATACGACTGCAATCTGTTCACCAACAAGAGCCGCACTGCTCACTGGCAGAAATCATCACTCGGTCCACGTCGGGTTGTTAACACCAGCCGCAATTGATTTCCCCGGCTACGATACACGCATGCCGTTTGAAAAAGCCACTGTCGCGGAGATTCTTAGAGAGAACGGGTACAATACATTTGCCCTGGGTAAGTGGCACCTTACACCAGTAACAGAAAACGGACCTTCAGGACCGTTTAACCGTTGGCCTACTGGCAGAGGCTTTGATCATTTCTATGGTTTTCATCCAGGTGCTACCGATCAATGGCATCCCGAGTTGTGGGAAGACCAAACTAAGCTTGACATTGAACCAAATAAGAAGCACGTCAACGAGTTGTTGGCTGATAAAGCGATCAAATATATAGCCAATCAGAAATCGGGCGACCCCAATAAGCCATTCTTCCTTTACTTCGCTCCGGGCGCAACGCATTCTCCACATCAGGTATCGAAAGAGTGGATAGCAAAGTATAAGGGAAAGTTCGACATGGGATGGGACAAGTATCGTGAACAGGTCATCGATCGTCAAAGGAAAGCAGGTATAATTCCGGCAAATGCCGTGTTACCCGAGCGCAATCCGAATGTAAAGGAGTGGGCGACGTTGTCTGAAAAGGAGAAGAAAGTATATGCTCACTTCATGGAAGTATACGCTGCCTTTTATTCTTACACCGACTATGAGATAGGCAGGATAGCAAACTATCTCGATCTCATTGGTCAGCTTGATAATACATTAATTGTGCTGGTACTGGGTGACAATGGAGCGAGCAAAGGTGGCGGTGTGAATGGTGCAGCGGATATCGATAATCAACTAAAGGGTGAAGCAAGGATTGATGCCTTGTTGAAGGTACATGCAGACCCTGAGCTTGATCAGTCGGTTAACAACGATTACCCTATTGGCTGGGCTATGGCTTGTAATACTCCGTTTCGATACTGGAAAACCGATGCAAACTCCGAAGGTGGAACTCGCAATCCCATGATTCTGTCTTATCCCAAAGTTATCGCGGCAAGAGGAGAGGTTCGTCATCAATACGGACACGTAATAGATGTGCTGCCTACAACGTTAGAATTAGTCAATGGACTGGTGCCTCAGGCGATCAATGGGTACAAGCAGGAACCCATTGAGGGAACAAGCCTTGCGTATACTGTGAAGGACAAGAACGTTGCCTCTCGTCATACTACGCAGTACTATGAGATTGCCGGCGCTCGTTCCATCTACAAGGACGGATGGAAGGCGAGTACTGCCCATGCCATCGATGGGAATAGGGGAGGTGGTGGTGTAAATATTGCCGCGTCCGAGGTTGCGCCTGATGGCAGCAAGGTTGACTTCTCACAGGATGTTTGGGAACTATACAATCTGAATGACGACTTTAATGAACGCAATAATCTGGCTGCAAAATTTCCTGAGAAGTTGAACGAGCTGCAGGCCGTTTTTGATGTAGAGGCCCGTAAATATAATGTCTATCCATTGAAGGATTTCACTGCTCATGATATGCCCGCCGGTCGCACGATATATGGAAAGTCGCCAGTAGTTACATTGTTTCCTGGCGTCGATAATTTAGTAGGGGTTAACAGTCCATTGTATGATGGAAGAAGCTTTTTAGTTACTACTGAAGTCGACCTTCGGGGAGACGAACAGGGTGTACTCTTTGCCATTGGCGGAGAGTCCTCTGGAATAAGTCTTTTTATTAAGGATGGTATATTGCAATTAGCCCACAAAGTTAACGGGACCATTGCCCACTTAGAATCGGTTGAAAGAATCAAGGCCGGCAAGCAGACAATAGAACTTCAGTATTATCTGTCGCCGAACGAAGGGTTTGCGGGGACCGAGCTGCTAAGGATAAATGGAACAAAAGTGGGCGAGCGCAAAATACCAAAGGGGCAGGCGTCGATCACTAATAACAATCTCATAGATGGAACTGACGTTGGCAGAGATCAGCGTGTAGCAGTTTCCGATCGGTACACTGTCCCGTTTGCCTTTACTGGCAAATTGAGAAAAGTTACTATTACCTATGCTAAACCGTCACTGCCTGCGGGCACAAACTGAGTACTACAAATCTAACTATGAAAATTGTCACACACATTTCCAGAGGCCTTTCTCAACTTGTGATCGCAGGGTCGATTTTGCTTTTGTCTTTTGATGCCCATGCACAGAAAAAAGAACAAAAATTGAATGTCCTCTTCATTGCCGTCGACGATCTCAACAATGATTTGGGTTGTTATGGTAGCACAGTCGTTAAGTCGCCAAACATCGATCGGCTGGCCACACGCGGTGTCCGCTTCGATCGTGCCTATACGCAATTTCCGTTGTGTAGTCCCAGCAGATCGTCGCTGCTAACCGGCAGGCGTCCCGATGTAACCGGAATCTACGAACTGCAAACGCACTTTAGAAAGAATCTTCCAGACGTTGTTACCCTTCCGCAATTGTTTAAGAATAACGGATATCACAGTGCCCGTGTTGGAAAGATCTATCATTATGGCGTGCCCGGACAGATTGGAACAAACGGTCTTGATGATTCCGTCTCGTGGAGTCAACGTATCAATCCTATCGGACACGACAAAGTCGATGAAGCCTCCATCACAAACGTGACACCCGATCGTGGTCTCGGAAGTGCACTTTCATGGCGAATAGAAAATACTCCGGATGAGGAACAGACCGACGGCAAAGTTGCAACAGAGGCAATTAAAATCCTGGAACAACGCAAAGATGAACCCTTCTTTCTCGCGGTTGGTTTTTATCGCCCGCATACACCGTACGTTGCACCATCAAAGTATTTCGATCTTTATCCCGCTGAAAGGATCAAACTTGCAGAGGAAAAGCCAAATGATTTGGACGACGTACCGGAAGCGGCACTGTTTACCAAGCCACCTCATTGGGGTGTAAGTGAAAGCGATCGCCGCAATGCACAACGTGCATACTATGCGTCAATTAGTTTCATGGATGCACAGGTCGGTCGCGTACTTGATGCTCTGGACAGACTGAAGCTCACAGATAAAACGATCATTGTTCTTTGGAGCGACCACGGCTACAACCTGGGTCAGCACGGACAATGGATGAAACAGAGCCTGTTTGAAAACTCAGCACGCGTACCATTCATAGTTGTGGCGCCTGGTTATAAGACAAGAGCATCATCGGCGCGCACCGTTGAGCTTCTTGATATTTATCCAACACTTGCAGAGCTAACACAACTTAAGGCAGATGGGCTGGAAGGTAAGAGCCTTGTCAAACTTTTGGAAGACCCCAAATCAGCGTGGGACAAACCCGCTTATACACAAGTGCGTCGAAATACCCTGATGGGAAGAAGCGTCCGAACTGAAAGATGGCGATATACCGAATGGGATGAGGGGAAAGCTGGTGTTGAACTGTATGATCACGAATCCGATCCGGGGGAATTTAATAACCTGGCAAAGGATCCCAAATACGCAGAGCGCATAAAAGAGCTTTCTGTTTTGCTGAAAAGGAATCGCGTATAGTCATCTATCACAACGACAATACCACCGTATATGCAACTAATGAATTCCAGCCATCTACTCTATAATCGCTGTTAAATGAAATCCATTTCAATCTTCGTTGCGCTCTTTGTTTTCTCGCTGTCAGTAGTTCCAACCTCTAACGCCCAGACGCGTAAGAAGACTGAAACGGTTAACATTCTCTTACTGGTCTCAGATGATCATAGCGCGCCATTTTTAAGTTGCTACGGATACCAGGATATAAAGACGCCCAATATTGATCGGCTTGCAAGCGAGGGCCTGCTGTTTAAGAACGCTTTCACTACGGCACCCCAGTGCGTATTGTCCAGAGCGGCGTTAATGACGGGAAGATCCACACTTGATATTCGAATGACAAGGTTTTCGGCACCTCTTCCTGCAGATGCTGTTTCATTTCCCGAGCTCCTGAGAAAGGCCGGGTATTACACTGGTATTTGCGGCAGAAACTTTCATCTGAACGGAAATCGTGGAGTGAAAGAGTCAGCCGATGTGTACGATGAGTATGGGCTTGAAACTTTTGCCAAACGTGTAGACTTCTTAAAAGTTAATGCTGTTCGTGATAGTATCTTTGGTCAGTACAGCACGTTTCTTGATCGTGTGCCAAAGGGCAAGTCGTTTTTCCTACAGGTCGGCTATAGCGATCCTCATCGCATCTTCGACGCTAAGGAGTTTGAGCCTGATCCAACGAAAATTACTTTGCCACAAACATGGCCTGATACAAAGTTGGTACGGGAAGATTTCGCAGCATACTTAGGGGAGATTCAACGACTCGACGCTGAAGTTGGCAGGATACTCGATGACCTGAAACGTCGAGGTCTTGACAAGAATACTATTGTTGTATTTATAGGTGACAATGGCGGTGCTTTATTGAGAGGCAAGGGTACACTTTACAGAGCAGGGCTGAATGTTCCGCTAATCATCCGTTATCCGGAACATATAGCCTCAGCACAAATAAATTCATCAATCGTCTCTGGTGAAGATCTTGCACCAACGCTGTTGGAAGTGGCGGGCTTACCCAGGGGTAAAGATATGACCGGTGTGAGTCTCGTTCCGGCTTTCCGGGACAATAAATTTGAACCTCATCAATATGTCTACGCGGTTCGCGGCGCACATGGCTCCGGTCTTCCAACCAATACGGCACACTTTGATCTTGGCAGAACAATCTTTGATAAACAATTCAAGCTGGTATACAATGCGATGTGGCAGCTACCTTACTATCCAGTTGATTTCGGGTCTCAGCCGTTCTGGCTGGATCTTACGCAACAACATGTAGAAGGAAAGTTGAGCAAGGAGGCAGACCGACTGTTCTTTAGTGAGCGTCGTTCTATGTTTGAACTTTTCGATACGCAAAACGATCCTGATGAAACGAGGAATCTCTCAGGTGATCCCGCGTTCAAGGATATAGAGCATCGGCTCAAGGCGAAACTACAGGAGTGGATGATCCTAAATGAGGACTATGTGCCACTTCCTATTCCACCACAACCGGCTCAGGCTGCTCCCCCTGTCGCAGCGGCCGGCGCAAAACCATAAACTGGAATTCGCCGGGCGAAAAATTCTTAACTTATCTTTTGATTAACGAACGACTATGCGCAAGTGGTTACTTGGTCTTTGTCTCGTAGCGATTGTAGCAGACAATGTGACTGCACAAACGGAAAAGCCGAATATCCTTTGGATCGTCAGTGAAGACAACAATGCCGATATGATCGGATGTTATGGCAACTCGTTTGCGACTACACCAAACATCGACAGGTTTGCTAAGTCTGGTGTACTGTATAGAAATGCCTTTTCAACTGCGCCGGTTTGCGCGCCATCGCGATGTACGATCATTACAGGTATGTATCCACCAACGTTGGGAACTGATCACATGCGAAGCGTATATGCAGTACCTGATTATGTAAAGTTCTTTCCAAGATATCTGCGTGAGGTTGGATACTACACGACCAACAATACAAAGAAAGATTACAACACCATAGACCAGACGGACGCGTGGGATGAATCGAGTACAAAGGCGACCTATAAAAACAGAAAGCAGGGCCAGCCTTTTTTTGCTGTGTTCAATCTGATGGTATCGCACGAGAGTTCGTTGCATAAACCAGTCGATACGCTTCATCATGATCCCAATAAAGTACCATTACCACCTTATCATCCAGCGACCGCTGACATAAAGCATGATTGGGCTCAATATTATGACAAGGTTGAAACGATGGACCAACAGGTTGGTTCATTGTTAAAGGAGCTTGAAGAACAGGGATTAGACGAGAATACAATCGTTTTTTATTATACCGACAATGGGGGAGTACTACCGAGAAGCAAGCGCTTTTTGTTCGAGTCAGGACTGCATGTTCCGCTCATCGTACGGGTGCCGCAGAAGTTTAAGCAGTTAGCAGAAACATCCGGCGGTAATTCAACTGATCGTATTGTAACGTTTCTCGACTTTGCACCGACTGTTCTGTCAATTGCAGGTATAAAGCCGCCCCAAAACATGCAGGGAGCCGCATTTCTTGGTACCTATAACGGTACGCAAGCACGATATGGCTATGGGTTTCGGGGAAGAATGGATGAGCGAATCGACCTGTCGCGAACGGTACGGGATAAGCGGTATCGTTATGTTAGAAATTACCTGCCCCATCTGATTTATGGACAGCACCTTCATTATCTATGGCTGGCGCCATCAACGCGTTCGTGGGAGACTGAGTACCAGTCCGGAAAGCTCAACGCAACGCAATCTGCATTCTGGAAAGAGAAGCCGGCGGAAGAGTTATACGACGTTGTCACCGATCCTTTCAATATTAAAAATCTTGCAGGCAACAGCGCATATGATAGCGTATTGTTACGATTGCGCAAAGCGAACGAAGCGTGGATCAGCGCGACAAGGGATATCGGATTCATTCCAGAAGCAATTCTCTATGAATTGTCGAAGGAGGGCGCATTAATGGAACGCATAGACTACTTTAAGTTACCGCGCATTGTGGAGACAGCCAGCCTTGCTTCGTCGCGAAATGCCCAGGACCTGAATAAACTCGCGAATCGATTCAATGATCCTGATGCTTCAGTTCGCTATTGGTCTGCAATCGGATGTTCTGTATCACCGAAGGCTGCATCAAAATACAAAGGCGAACTAAAAACAATGCTGAATGACAAAGAAGGAGCGGTACAGGTCGCGGCAGCAGAGGCACTCTGGCGAATGGGTGAAAAGGAATTAGGACTACAGGGTCTTAAGGCTGCACTTACTCATCCTCACACCTTTGTGAGAGTGCAGGCATTGAATGTTTTGCAGTATTTAGGAAAGGATGCCATGCCAGCATTGCCGCAGATTAAGTTGCTGATTCCGGATCGCGCGGTCACACCCCAGGACGACAATACTTATGACGTACGCGCCGCTCGCACGTTTGTGGAGACCTATATACAGCCTTAAAGCCGCTAATCATAGCTGTTCCCCTTTAGATTCGGCTCCATTATTATTCCGACGGCTCGCAATGCAAAGGCGGGTGATTTAAATTTATAGGGTAGGAGCAAACGTGTCATGAACATTTCTGAAATCAGCCTGAATCGCCCTGTACTTGCCATCGTGATGAACATCATCATCGTTGTGTTCGGCGTGATTGGGTTTACTTTTCTTGGCGTTCGGGATTACCCGGCAATCGATCCACCTAATGTCAGCGTACGAACCTCCTATTCAGGAGCCAATGCAGAGATTGTGGAATCTCAGATTACTGAACCATTGGAAAAATCTATCAATGGAATAGCCGGCATCAAGAACATTACTTCCAGCTCGAGTCAGGGACAAAGCAGCATCAATATTGAATTTGATCTGGGTGTGGATCTTGAAGCAGCAGCAAACGATGTTCGTGATAAAGTTTCTCAGGCGACGCGTCAGTTACCAAACGATCTTGATTCACCACCCGAGGTCTCTAAGGCAGATGCCAGCTCCGACTACATAATTGCTCTGTCGGTGCAAAGCAATACAAGAAATCAGCTTGAGCTTACCGAATATGCCAACAACGTACTGGCTGAACGCTTTCAAACAATTCCCGGAGTTTCCAGCGTTCGCCTGCTTGGCGAGAAGAAGTATGCTATGCGCATTTGGCTCAATCCAAACAAGCTTATCGCTTATGGACTCACACCGCTTGACGTTCAACAAGCGCTGGAACGTGAGAATGTTGAATTCCCTGCCGGTAAGATCGCGGGTACATCAACAGAACTTACTGTACGCACCTTCGGCAGGTTATTTACCGAGGATGACTTTAACAACGTTAGGATTCGCAGAGCAAATGCCGGCAACCTTCGTCTTAGAGACATTGGTGAAGCAGTGCTTGGACCGGAGAACGAAGAGACTGTATTCAAATCACGGCTGAATCCAATGGTGAATGTGAGCATCATTCCACTGCCCGGTGCCAACTACGTCGAAATCGCGGATGAATTCTATCGTCGTCTTGAGAAAATTCGCAATGAGGTTCCAGAGGATATTCAGCTTACCATTGCCACCGATCAAACCGTATTTGTTCGTCGTTCTATTGTAGAGGTTGAAGAAACACTTTTACTGTCGTTTGTACTGGTTGTCTTGATCGTATACCTCTTCTTCAGAGACTTTATTATCGCTATCCGGCCTCTGATTGACATCCCTGTATCGCTTGTCGCTACATTCTTCATCATGTACCTGTGCGGTTTCTCCATCAATGTTCTGACGATGCTGGGCATCGTGCTGGCCACAGGACTGGTAGTAGACGATGGAATTGTAGTGACTGAAAATATCTATAAGAAGCTGGAGGGAGGAATGGACAAGATGACCGCCGCCCGTGAAGGATCTAAGGAAATCTATTTTGCCGTTATTGCCACGTCAATTACCCTCGCCGTTGTGTTTCTGCCTATTATCTTCCTGCAGGGATTTGTCGGACGTTTATTCCGGGAGTTTGGATTTGTCGTTGCCGGCGCCGTATTGATCTCCTGCTTCGTATCACTTACTCTAACGCCAGTACTGAGTGTTAAACTAACCCGTGACCACAAGAAGAAGTCGAAATTTTATACGATTACTGAGTCGTTTTTTGTAGCCATGGAGGACGGTTATAAGCGATCTCTTGAAAGGTTTATGCAACACCGTTGGCTGGCAATCGTGATTGTCGTCGTCTGCATCGGAGCTTCGTATTTTATTGGCAAGAATCTTCAGTCAGAGTTAGCGCCGATGGAAGACCGGAACCAGTTTCGTGTGCAGGCGTCAACACCTGAAGGCACCGCCTTCGATTACATGGAGACATATATCGATGACGTTGTAGTCTTTCTTATGGATTCTGTTCCGGAAGCTCGCGTCATTTATTCACTTACTGGCCCTTCTAATTCCGGGGGAAGCGGAGTGAATAACGGAATGGCTCGTGTATTCCTCGATGATCCTCACACACGCACCCGTTCGCAGCAGGACATTGTTCAGATGGTAAATAAAAATCTGTCAAAGTTTTCAGCAGGAAGGGCGTATGCGTTGCAGGAGCAAACTATATCAACCAACAGACGTTCCGGACAACCTGTGCAATTCGTTCTTCAGAACAACAACTTTGAAAAGTTGAAAGCTGTGTTGCCCCGCTTTCTTGAAGAGGCTGCCAATCATCCGGTGCTGCAGGGCGTGGATACAGATTTGAAATTCAATAAGCCTGAACTTCAGATTGTCATCAACCGGCTTAAGGCCACAGAACTTGGAATCAGCGTTGAAGATATTTCGCAGACGCTTCGCCTTGCCTACAGCAATCTGAGATTTGGTTATTTCATGAAGGATGGCCGGCAGTACCAGGTGATAGGACAAGTTGATCGGCTCAATCGCGACGACCCAAACGATCTTCGGAGCCTTTACGTGCGTACGGCGTCCGGAGAACTGATATCGATCGACAATGTTGTGAAGATCGTTGAGTCAACAACGCCACCATCGCTTTATCATTTCAATCGTTATAAATCGGCCAGCATTTCAGCCGGACTGGCACCTGGAAAAACTATCGGCGACGGAGTCAAGGCGATGCGTGAAATCGCTGACAAGCTCCTTGACGATTCATTCACCACATCTTTAGGAGGCTCATCACGCGATTATGCTGAGAGCTCCAGTAATACGTCCTTCGCTTTCATACTTGCTTTACTTCTGATATATCTTGTGTTGTCGGCGCAATTTGAAAGTTTCATAGACCCGTTGGTCATTATGATTACAGTACCACTCGCTGTGACCGGTGCCCTGCTGGCGTTGTTTATTTTTGGTCAAACGTTGAACATCTTTTCACAGATAGGTATCATCATGCTGATCGGACTTGTGACGAAGAATGGAATTCTGATTGTGGAATTTGCCAACCAGCAGCAGTCGGAGGGCTTGCAGAAGGTAGACGCCGTTATTCAGGCTTCGAAACTTAGACTCCGGCCGATACTGATGACAAGTCTTGCAATGGCACTTGGTTCGCTTCCCCTGGCATTGTCGCTCGGTGCGGCCTCGAGCAGTCGCGTTCCCCTGGGACTTGTGATTGTTGGCGGCGTAATCTTTTCTCTTATCCTTACCCTGTTCGTAATACCGGCAATGTATTCTTATCTTTCGTCTAAGAAGTCAAAGGCTGCTCCCGTTGTAGTGGCTACTGAACCTGAGGCTGCGCTTATTTAAAGGCGTAGCAGTTATTCAAATTGACGATATTATTCACCCCGGCTTAATAATTGAAGTATATGACCGAAACGAAGAAAAGCAATTCCAGCATTCCGTTGCTGCATGAAGATTGGGCAACGGTTGTGCTTGGCGGGCTGATCATAATAGTGTTCCTGCTGGGTGCTGTGGTTCAGGCGCCGTCGTTTGGGTGGGCGTCGTTGTCTGATATAGGAGAAAAGATACTTTCGCGTTTTAACGTCGGGGCCATTGTCCTTCAATTCTTATTCACATACATAGTGGCGGCTATCGCCGCCGTTATCACGAATAAAAACCTGCGTTCAACGCTGATCACTTTCCCGATATTATTCCTGCTGACCGCTATTGCATTGCTACTGGCAGGAAACAGTGGCGTGAAAGCGCTCAACCTCGAAGCCGTAATTTTCAGTCTTGCCATAGGACTTCTTATCGGTAACCTATTCGAATTACCGGCATGGTTCTCCTCCGCATTGTCAACTGAGCTGTATGTTAAAATTGGCCTTGTATTGCTGGGTACGGGGGTGATCTTCTCCGACATTCTTAAGGCGGGTTCACTTGGTCTCCTGCAAGCTTTGGTCGTCGTTGTTAGCGTATGGTACTTCGCCTATTGGATATGCCGGAAGCTGGCCGTGGATGATGAGCTGGCGATGATGATTTCGAGCGCAGTTTCTATTTGCGGCGTATCGGCTGCAATAGCTACTGCCGGAGCAATACAAGGTGACAATAAAAAGTTATCATATGTAATCTCGCTCGTGTTAATAACTGCAATTCCGATGATGATCGTAATGCCCTGGCTGGCGCATCAGTTTTCATTTAGTGAAGAAGTAACGGGTGCGTGGCTGGGTGGAAGCATTGACACAACGGGGGCGGTAGTGGCCTCAGGAACGCTCGTCGGTGAAACCGCCTTAAAGATCAGCACCATCGTTAAGTTCTCTCAGAACGTGCTGCTCGGCCTGGCTGCGTTCGCGATAAGCATATACTGGACGTATACACGAAAAGAAAATAAGCAGGGCCAGGTGCAAAAGCCTACCCTGGCCGTGATATGGGAACGCTTTCCTAAATTCATTATTGGCTTCATGGGCGCTTCTCTGCTATTCTCTTTCTTTCTTTCTTCAGGACAGGTAAGTGCCGTGAAGGATGGATTAAAGAGCCTCCAAACCCTTTGGTTTGTTTTGGCATTCACCAGCATCGGCCTCGAGACGAAATTCAAAGACCTCTTCAACTCATCCACACAACGACCTCTGTATGCGTTTTTGGTGGCCCAACTATTCAATGTCATTGTAACATTGATCGTAGCAACGTTGCTGTTCGGAAACTAAGATTTTTTCTTCGTCCTGGTTTGCGTGCCGTTCTTTGTCCGCGAACTGCTTTGCTTCTTTTCTTCTTTTGCTTCAGATTTCCAGAGCTTCATGTTATCGCGGATGACCTTCCAATAGTCTTTACCATAGTCAACCAGGATCTCTGCACCAGCAGGAATGTCCCTCTTCGATTCAATGTAAGCTTTGATCCCGTCTACCACGTAATCTGAATTGTTGATGACGCCTTTGATTTTTGTAAGGCCACGCGCATCATTTGCGTATCTTGCTAATGCGCTCTTAGTGGGAAGTGCATCAATTACATGATTTCGATTGATGTAAAAGATGTATCCGTTTTTGCCATCCTCATCCCGAACATCTTTCCACTTGGAGCGACGTCCTTTGTATTCAACGATTCTTGTTCCCTTAGGAATCGCCTTTGTCGTAAACAAACCCTTTCCGGAATTAGGTAACTGCGATGTCTTAACTTTTAGTTGTCTTTCCAATAGCGCCATTCTTTCCCTGTTTTGATTAAGGGCGCCAAGATAAAACAAAAATTGCTTGGGAAAAGAAGCTTTACATAACCGAGCCGATCAAACGCCAACGGGGCTGCTACACTAGCGTGTCAGCGAAACGTAGATCAACCTGATACTGACGAGAACGATCACAACGCCCACAACCAGCATCATGCGGCGAAGCGGCAGGCGGTGAGTGAGGTAAGCGGCAAAGGGAGCAGCAATAGCTCCTCCTATGACCAGGCCGGCAATAATTTGAAGGTAGGAAATACCAAGCGTTGCGAAAAACGTAAGAGAACTGGAAAACGAAATGAAGAATTCAGCAAGGTTCACGGAACCGATTGTGTATCTCGGACTGCGCCCCTTTGCAATGAGTGTGGACGCGACAATTGGTCCCCATCCTCCTCCGCCAACCGAATCCATGAAACCACCAAATGCCGCAAGTGCCGGAATGTTCTTCGTTTTCCGTTTTTGCATTCGGGCAACCAACGCCTTACGAATGATTATTATTCCAAGTATCAGCGTATAGACAGCAACTATCGGCCTGATGACATAGTTGTATGATTCAAAAGAGGTCAATATGTACGCTCCGGCAATAGCTCCCAGTGTTCCAGGTATCAGTAGGCTACGAAATAGTTTCTTGTTGACATTCCTGAACTTCAGGTGGCTAAGCCCTGAAATGCCACTGGTGAAGATCTCAGCCGTGTGGATACTCGCACTCGCCGCTGCCGGCGGCACGCCGAAGGACATCAGAAACGTGGAAGCACTTACACC
Source organism: Chryseolinea sp. T2 (assembly GCF_037203685.1). Classification (NCBI taxonomy): domain Bacteria; kingdom Pseudomonadati; phylum Bacteroidota; class Cytophagia; order Cytophagales; family Fulvivirgaceae; genus Chryseolinea; species Chryseolinea sp. T2. The sequence continues at coordinate 338,714 of NZ_JBBCAU010000003.1, read as the reverse complement.
ATATGCCATACCCAACGATCCATCTATCATTTGAGCTACGAAACCTCCAGCAACAAAAATGAAAAACATAGTGTCCAGTCTTCTGACTGCGTGGATCCCCTGATCTAAGAAAGCGGGATATAAACTGCTGATCACTGCGATGATTACCAGTGCAATTACTCCCAGGACGAAAAGTTGTCTCCGGGAAATGTAGCGGCCGGAGTTTGAAGTCCCTGACTGAGAGACTATTGCATCCGTTTGCACGGCCGATTCTGCTGACTGTTGGTTCGACATCTCCTGGAAAAGTAGTGGTCTTATATTATAGAGTAGGTCAAAGATAGATCAATAGCCTATAAAATCAATAGACATTTGTTATTATATTATGTCTACCGTATTGGTAGAGTTTAAATCTTTACATACCTTTATACCGCGCAATGCTCCAAGGCTAGAAGTAGGCCATTTCTTGTCTATGAGTAGTTGTTCAGATCAAACCACCAATTGTTAAATGAAAAAACTATTACAAAGCCTGCTGCTCGTCGTCGTCGCTACGGGTATAGCAAAAAGTCAAAACAAGATTACCGGTATCGTTAAAGGTTATAACAATGAGCCTATCGAAGCGGCATCTGTACTAATCAGGGGCACGAACACATTTGCCAACACAGGCGAAGACGGACGCTTTACTCTGGAAGTGCTTCAGGCACCTCCTTTTATCATCCGCATTCAGGCCGTAGGTTTCAAATTTCAGGATATACAGATAAGAGAAATTTCAGGAACACCGATCGAAGCAACGCTTATTGAGGACAACCTCCTTGAGGAAATTGTTGTTACCTCCAGAAGACGTGAAGAGACGGCACAAAGCGTACCTATTCCGATTTCAGTGATTAGTGGTAACCTTATCGATGAGGCCGGTGCTTTCAACGTGAACCGCGTAAAGGAATACGTTCCATCGGTTCAATTGTATTCTTCGAATCCGCGTAACACCGGTATCAACATTCGTGGTCTCGGATCACCATTTGGATTGACGAATGACGGGCTCGATCCTGGTGTCGGCTTCTATGTGGATGGTGTTTATTTTGCCCGTCCTGCATTCGCTACCCTTGATTTCATCGACGTCGAACAAATTGAAGTATTGCGCGGCCCCCAGGGTACCCTGTTTGGAAAGAACACAACTGCAGGTGCATTTAATATTAAGACAAGACAAGCAGGTTTCACACCTGGCGCGAGTTTCGAACTTAGCTATGGTAACCTGGGCTACGTGCAGGCCAAGGCTTCCATAACAGGACCCCTGATCAAAAACAAACTTGCCGCACGGCTTTCTTTCTCAGGTACACAACGCGATGGAACCATTCACAACATTGTTAAGGATGAATGGGTAAATGACATAAACAACCTCGGCGGGAGGGCTCAGTTCCTCTATACTCCCAGTGAAAATGTTACCATCACTCTCTCTGGTGATGCTTCATCACAAAATCCCAATGGCTACGCTCAGCCGATCGCAGGTATTGCCGTAACCAAACGAGCTGCCTACCGGCAGTTTAATGCAATCATCAAGGATTTGAATTACACACTGCCTACTGACAATTCTTACGATCGCGTTATAGATCACGACACGCCATGGAGATCCAAAAATGAACTTGGTGGAGTTTCATTAAATGCGGATTTCAAGATTGGTCCTGGTACCCTCACCTCGACAACTGCATGGCGCTACTGGAACTGGGGACCTTCCAACGACCGTGACTTCACCGGCTTGCAGGCATTAAGATTATCACAGAACCCCTCCGAACATCGTAACTGGTCTCAGGAAGTTCGCTATGCAGGTGAGATCAATGACAAAATCAGTGGCGTTGTAGGTGTTTTCGTTCTAGGACAGGAAATAGAAACGCATGGAACTGAAGAATCCGGAACAGCTCAATGGCGTTTTTCTCAAAGCACTACAAGTGCTCTTTGGAAAACACCTGGTTTGTTTGATGGATACGGAATCAAGACCGAGTCGTCAATCAAATCATTGAGTGCCGCTGTGTTTGCCAATGTTGACTGGGCCATCACGAAGAAACTTCACGTATTGCCTGGTCTGCGGTTCAACTATGATGAAAAGGATGTTAAGTATGATCGTAAAACCTATGGAGGTCTGCAAACAACCGATCCGACATTGCTCGCTCTTAAGGCACTTGTTTACACTGATCAGGCCTTCGCGACAAGCGCAGATGAAACTAACTTAACTTATCAGTTGACTGTAAATTACAAGGCCACTGAAAACTATAGTGCATACGGAACATTCTCTACTGCCTTCAAGCCAGTAGGGGTTAACGTTGCGGGCTTACCTGTGGTCGATGGACAACCCGCCCTCGATCTGGCAACAATCAAACCTGAATACGTTAAGCATTTTGAAGCAGGTGTGAAGACATCACCAATCAGCGGACTAACGGCTAATGCAACCTTCTTCTATACAATCATCGATGACTATCAGACCAACGTGCAATCGCCGCAGCTTGGTGTAAACCGCGGTTACATTGCCAACGCAGAACAGGTGAGCGTTAAAGGAGCGGAAGTGGATCTGAACTGGAGAATAAGTGAGCATTTTAAAGCATTCACGTCCGTTGCTTATACGGACGGTAAATACGAGAAGTTCACAAATGCCCCACTTCCATTAGAAGAAGTTGGATCAACTCAGGATGGCCAGCAGCTTGCCTTCAAAGACGTATCTGGTGGCGCACTACCTGGGATCTCCAAATGGGCTGGCTCAATAGGAGCAGAGTTAACTTCAAAGACTGTTCAGTTCTTTAATCTCCCCGGGCATCTTTTCCTTGGAGGTGATACATTCTTCCGCTCAGACTTTTCGTCGAGCCCCTCTCCATCTTCAGAACTAAATATTAATGGTTACTACCTGGTTAACGCGCGTGCAGGATTCCGTGCCCTCGATGGACTTTCGGTATCGGTGTGGTCAAGAAATCTTTTGAACAACAATTATAACGAGCAGCTGTTGGTGGCAGGTGGTAGCACCGGCCAGTATGCAGCGGTTGTTGGTGATCCACGTACTTATGGAATAACCCTTCGCTACGAGTTCTAAAAGTTATTGGCAATGCGCTGCCAGAATCCAAAGCGCATAATGTTTGAGGTGCAAATGGGTTGTGATTTCACAGCCCATTTGCTTTTATACCTTGTTACATGTGTTTGATAATACTGATACTCGGCGCTATCGCTTAAGCTTCTCCCGAAGTTCGTTTAGCCGTTCAGTTGCGCTGGAGGCGTAGTCATCAAATCCGACCCGGATTGCTTCGCGAATGTAAGCTTCGTACAATGGAATTGAAGTACTGTTGATCTGTATGGCGTCCGCTAATATTGCGTATGCACGGAGCTTGTTCTTATCGTGCTTCCTGAAATAGTCGGAAGCAGCAATCACAGCATCTTCCAGATATGGATTCCACGCAGCCAACAAATTGTAATAAGTTTTGGCGGCAACCGAATCTCCACTCGACTCGGCGATCATAGCCGTATAGAGCCATTTATGGAGTTGCCTGGATTGATCGAACGCTATGCCGGTGTTTATGTTATTCGCGAGCCCTTTAAAATCTTTCTGATGCGCCAACATCAGCAATTCAAAGTGCTGTATCTGATAATGGAGTTCTTTGCTGGTAAGCGTCATCCCACCAATGCGACGGAACCAGCGTATTGCAGGAACCACCTGCCCGGCTTCATAATACTTCTTGCTGTAATCGAGTAATGTCTGTGCTTTGTAATCGTTGCTTTCGAATCGTTCGAGTAAACTATTCATCTCAAGTGAATCGGAAAGGGGAACGCGATAGCGGCAGTATTGGTATAGTTCAGTATCATTAAGATCTTTGGCGTTGGCACGGGGAAGGGTCAATATCCGTTTCATTTGGATTGCAATGGCCTGTAAGTCGCCTCTTTGTGTCAGGGCAACTGAGTCCCACGCCTCTATTGCTTGCTTCACTTCGCCGGCTTCAGAAAGTGCTATGGCGTTGTAAAAACGCGCTTCCTTATACTCGTACGTATCTGCATAGGTGAAGTAACTCGAAGCGAGCTCAGGATTGCCTTGCTCAAGGGCCCAAAGCCCCATAGTATAATTGAATTTTCCCTGATACGATTGAGTGACATAAACCAGCTCAGCAAGAACCTCCAACGCCCGGGCTACATTGCCCTGGTAATAATAGGCATGTGCGAGCGAAGCCTTAAGTGATTCACTGAAATCGCTGTTTAGTGAATCAGATGCGAGCCTGTAAGCCTGTTCTACGAATGCAGTGTCGACGGACTTGACGAACTTAACCACATAGTTATTCAGCAATGTTGCCGTGTATAGATTCAAACGACGGTTAGTCATCGGAGAGATTTTTTCCGTCAGCGATTGTTTAGTTACTGTGCTCACCGCAATAGCATTTGCGAGAACAGAGGGATCTGTCGTGTTGAACATGCCAAGGACAGAATCCGCATTCAGAGGAATTTCTTTTAGCGCAGCCAGCGCAAGGAAGTTCGTTTCAGCCGATGCCTTTGTAAGTGAATTTTCCCGGGCAATATTGAGGAACAACAGAGATGAATCGAGCACATTACTCTTGGCGAAGGCAAATCCAAGATTATTGGCCATCACCCCGGATCCATGTAGCCTGTTATAGCCAGTATAATACGAGCGAATAGCTTGCTCATTATTTCCTTCCCAAATGTATACGTTCCCACTATTGGCGAGAGAGTATGGTGTGGGGCGCTTGCCATTAGCACTTTCGAACTGGTCATGCGCTACATCGAAACTCATCCTCGACGCCGATAAGTTGCCCAATTGGTAATTCGCCCTGTTGTTCTGAAAGGCCTGCAGGGCGCTCTGCTGATAGAAAGATTCAGCGTACAACTCATTATCCAGCATGCCATACAGGTCTCCCGTTGTATTATAAAAGCCGGCAACGGCATGGTAGAAATATTCTCGCCAGTTTGAGTAAAATACGAATGCCAGCATCGCGATCAATCCAGCAAAGCGATAAGTGAAGTAGGGCATCCGAGTGGGATTGTACAGCACCTTATCGATCGGCATATTCCGTGCAAGCAGGTATACAAAATTCGAAAAGATGTAAACGAGAAATATAATGCCGTATCCCGTCTGACTGAAGATGATCCCATCGCGCACAATCTTCAGCGCCGCGTCATTCCAGTTAGCCAGCAAGTTGCCAATCGTCCCGAAGCAAACTATTGCCAGTGCCATATAACCAATGGCTCCGACAGGAGCGAACGAAAAGATATTCTCGTACTGGGCCTGCCGTTGTCGTAGCCCCCAAAGTCCAAGGATCGCAGATATCGTCAGCAGCAGGTATAAATCAAGGTATACGAAATTCCAGTTGATTGCTCCGATCTCGTGTAAGCAGGTCGCTATCACATTCGCCATGTAGATAATGGCGATTAAGGTAAAATGACGTAGGTTATGCGAGCGGTTCTGGCTGATTATATAAATAAATCCTGCCAGGATTTCGTGTGCTACGATCACGATAAACAACACCGTTATGATCATTCCCGCGGCATAGCCAGTCAGTGCGAGATGAAAAAAGGGAACGCTTACACTCGAGGCAAATCCCACAACCAAAGCTGTGAGCAGCCATAACGAACAGATGATCAGCAATCGTATTGGGAATGCGGTCGAAGGACGGATCCGGTTAAAGTAGTAGCTGGTCAGCGCGAATAGGCCAATTATCACACCGTCGACTGACCGACTATATATGTTAAAGATGCCAAGTACTTCGAATCGAAGACTCAGCATAAACATCAGAAAAAATGCCAGTCCGATAAAATACCAATAACGGGAAAGCGTGCTGATTACTGTTAGTAATACGGCGCTTCCAAAGATCAGACAGAAGAGGAATATGTAGGCAGAACTTGTATCGGGAACAATATTGCTGCCATGGAAATACTCAAGTATGACATAGCTTTCGGCCGGGATCGTAAGTTTGAACGGGCCAAGTGTGAAAGTGTGAATCACACTGTCAATCATCTTTTGCTCCTGCAACTTGATCCATTGAGTTACGCCGCCTGCGCCATCGTATCGATGCAGCCACAAAAATGCAACGGATGCCAGCAAGACTCCGGCGATGACATACCATAAACGCCGGTACGTTGTTACCCAGCTTCTCCAGAATAGATCAACCCGCATCGATTATTCAAGCACTTTGGGTACCCGGAAATAGTCCGCGTCTTTTTTAGGAGCGTTCCGCAGTGCGCGCTCGTGGCTCAGATGCTCTCGCACTTCGTCTTCGCGAAATACGTTTATTTCACTACTCATTGTAGTGAGCGGTTCAACGCCGTCTGTATTTACTTCCTTGAGCTTTTCAACCCAATCAACGATCGCGGTCATGTCTTTCATCATCTTCTCCGCATCCTTTTCGTCGAATTCCAGGCGGGAGAGATGAGCGATCTTGTCAAGGAGTGTGCGATCGATCTTCATGCGATGTGTCGTTTCAATTCTTGATCAATAATTGTGAACAGTCGCAGCTTCAGCGTTTCGACATCGGATAAAGTCATTCCTGTCGTTTCAACAGGTTCATGAAAGATGACCTTCAGCTTATGCCAACGGAGCAGGAACCGATCAGGGGGCAAAATTATCCAATTATAGGGAATCGTGACAGGTACAATTGCGATTTGTTTTTCGATGGCAATCCTGAACGCTCCGTCCTTGAATTTGGCCATCACGGGCTCTTTTTCACTCACGATGCCACCCTCAGGAAAGATTACAAGATTCTTTCCTTCATCGATCGCAGCCATAGAGCGTTTTAGTGACTCATAACGGCTCTTTAGTCGTTTGCGATCTACTGTAATGTGCAGCCGCCCGTACATGTAACCAAATAACGGAATCCGTTCTATACCTGTCTTTCCGACAAAAATGGAATTGTGTCTGACCAAACCAACAGTGGGGATATCGAGGTAGGAAAAATGATTCGGGCAAAAGATATAAGTCTTTCGCTTGTCAAGCCGGGTGCGATATTCTATTGATATCGGAATAGCGATAAAGAAAAACAGCAGACGCGCCCACCAGCGATTAACGATGCCGGTAATTTTGTGTTGAGATGGGAAATACATGGGGATGGCAAGAAACGGAAGAGACAGCAGAAACAACACGCCAAAGACAATAACGCCGTATCCTGTATAGATTGCTCTGAGAGCTTTCATAATCTAGCCATACCGTTAACGAACCTTGTTTATCTCGTTTGCGCGAGGAATAAGGATCAATTTCTCCTGCCGGCCATCAATATATCTGAATTTCCCTTTCGCATCAAAGTAGCCGTCTTCTTCCAGTTTCACCTGAATGTCTTTCTTCCAGGCATCAACGTGTGTAGTGACGTTCAGTTCGATGGAATACGCAGTTCGAAAGTGCATCGGATAGTCACCAGTATTCGGAACACCATTTTGCATGTCCCATTGACCTATTGTTGTGCCTGCAGCATGTCCGTGATATCCGATAGGATGAGTATACACTGAGGGCGTTAAGCCTGCGGCGATTGCCTGCTTTCGGGTGTCGGCAAGAATTTGATTTCCCGTCTTACCAAGCTGAAAGTTATTCGTTAGCAAATCCTGCAGTTGATTGCCTTTGGCCAGAGCATCCTTGAGAAACTGAGGCGCATCTGATTCGCCAGGCAACAGCACATAGGCATGCTGTTGTGTATCTGTATTAAGGCGCAAGTAAGTGATGCCGAAGTCTACATGTAGTAAATCACCGGGCATGATTACCAGTGGCTGTGCGTTTTTTGAAGCGATAGCATCGGACTCCGCGCGCTCGATCGATACCGATGGATGAAACCACGTATCAAGTTTCAACTCCTTAATTCGCTCGCGGAACCACCAAACTACATCTTCGGTTGTCGTTACTCCGGGCTGAATCACTGTCTCCGAGAAGCCTTCCTGGATAATGTCGTGCGCAATGCGACAGATATGCGGATACAATGTCATCTCCTTTTCTGTTCGTGTCTCCAGCCAGCTAACGGCCAGCTTTTCAGCCGAAGTTACACGCGGACGCAGGCGTGTATCTAAGCTTTTAATGAGTTGGTCGTAGTCATTTGCAGTCAAGCCATCAGCATGACCGTAATACGGGGCCTTGTTTACTCCGATCTTTTTGGGATTTCGTTCCGTAATTATGGAGGCAAGTTGCGCCCATTGGTCGGGTTGATGTTCGGGATCCCATGCCCGCTTAAACATTTTTCCAACGTCATAACGGGCCACCGCCCAGTACTCTAATTCCTTGCCGTTGCCTGGATCATACATCACAAGCATAGTCGTTCGTCGTGCGGCATGCCAGGTGGCAGGAAGAAGGGTCTTGATAACCGGATCTTCATTGTATTCACGCGACATCACAACCCACATGTCGAAACCTTCGCGGCGCATAAGCTCTGGAAGAAGATTGCGCAGCCGGTCCTCTAAGATGTCGTCAACTACAACCGCCTGCTCACGTTGTGTCAAAATTCTGGCGTGCTGCGCGCTCACCGTTGCAGCTGCGATTAGCAATACCGTTGTAATCAGAGTGTGCTTCATCTCCTATGCGATCAGGTTTATAAGGCAACGTTCGCCACTTAGCAACGGCATTGCGTCTTCGACTTTCAGCGATGACTTGGCTTCGTCGAGTTCTACGAGTGCCTTGCTGCGTATTTCTTTTCTTCTCATCGCCTCAAGAAAGCGACGCACGTCATCGTGCGATTGCAGTACCAGTTCAGGAACTACCTGCGGCTGATCATTGTCATTTTTTGCTACCATCGTGAAGTAGCAAGAGTTAGTATGGCGAACAATTCCCGACTTCACATTCTGAGCTTCTACTCGAATGCCCACAATCATAGAAGAACGTCCCACATAATTAATTGATGCGTGTAATGATACCAGTTCACCAACTTCTACTGGCTTAAGGAATTCTACCCGATCTACCGACACAGTTACACAATATGTGCCCGCATGACGACTGGCACAGGCATAGGCAGCCTTATCCATCAACGAAAGCAAAATTCCTCCGTGGATTTTACCTCCAAAATTCGCATAGGACGGAATCATGAGCTCCGTAATAGTCGTTCTTGAAAAGTCAACGGTTCTGCCGGCGTCGTTCATTTGTTTGTTGTTAGCAAATCTTACAATCCGCGAAGCCTGGCCATCTTCAGAAGACCAAGCATCGTAAGGCAATCACTGATCTCTCCGCTATCGACCATGGCTATAGCATCGCGCAAAGAAATCTTTCTAACCTTCAGGTCAGCTTCAGTGTCCTCGAGCCTGTTGTTTCCGAAAGAAAGCCCCTCGGCCAGATATAAAACACCAACTTCGTCTGTTGTTGAGTTGGATGGATTCACGGTAAGTAATTGAGTCCAGCGTGTGGCCGTTATTCCAGTCTCTTCCAGCAATTCGCGTCTGGCCGCCTCCAGAGTGTTTTCGTCGAGCGGACCTCCACCCTCGGGAAGCTCCCAATGAAATTCATTAAGCGTGTACCGATACTGTCCAACAAGCCAGATGTTATCGTTTTCGTCCAGCGGAAGGATGCCTATACCAATATTCTTATAATGAATCTTTCCATAGATGCCGGAATTACCACCGGGAGTGATCACCTGATACTCTGTGACTTTAATCCATTTGTTCTCATACTTCACTTCGCCGGAAAGTGTTGTCCAGGGATTTTTGGCGTTTTTATCGGGCATACTTGACAGATCGGATCGGCTGACCTCAAAGCTATAGAATTTCTTTTGTGGATGTTCATTTCGACGTTTAAGTTTGTGACAATGCTGAAGTCATCGTTTTCGAAGGAATTCATTGAAGCCGGTTGTGATGAGGCCGGACGTGGTTGCCTGGCCGGTCCTGTCGTCGCTGCTGCTGTTATTCTGCCGAAAAAGTACAGACACAAAAAGCTTAACGATTCCAAGCAGCTCGATAGATCGGCGCGCGAACAACTGCGCGAAGATATTAAACGCGATGCCATCGCCTGGGCCGTTGCAGAAGTAGACCATGAGGAGATTGATAAAATCAATATTCTCAATGCTTCCTTTAAAGCCATGCATCTGGCCTTGGATCAATTGCAGACACGCCCGGAATTGCTTCTCATAGACGGCAATCGGTTTAAACCATACTCCGATATTCGTCACGAATGCATCATTAAGGGTGACGGACGTTTTCTTTCCATCGCTGCCGCCTCAATACTGGCAAAGACCCACCGCGATGATATCATGATGAATCTTGCAGTGCAGTTTCCAGGATATAGTTGGGAGACCAATGTCGGCTATCCCACCATTGCGCATCGGGACGGCATTCGCTTAATAGGTGTAACCCCTTTTCATCGTAAGACATTTACTTTACTCCCGGCTCAGCTCGAGCTCTTCGATGAAGACAACTAAGTTGAAGCGACCATCATGTGCCTCATTTTTATTTCACTGAATCATCACCCCTCGTATAAGCTGCTGATCGCAGGAAACCGCGACGAGTTCTACAACAGACCAACGCAACCTGCTGGCTACTGGGATGACAATAAGAACGTATTGGCCGGTCGTGATCTTGAGGCCGGTGGAACATGGCTTGGAGTTACAACCTCCGGACGGATTTCCATGCTCACAAATTACCGTGATCCAAAAAACATTAATCCGAATGCGCCCTCACGAGGGGCACTGGTCAGCGACTATCTGCAGGACACCATTGGTGCAGAAGGATATTTACAAAACCTTAACGCCAGCGGTATACGGTACAACGGATTTAACCTCCTTGCTGGAACCGCTGATGAACTGTTTTACTATTCCAACTACCAGGGAATTGTAGAACGACTTCAGCCGGGATTCTATGGCATCAGCAACAAATTTCTGGAGACACCATGGCCCAAAGTGGTAAGAGGAAAGCAGAAGATCGGTCCTGCATTTGCAAAGCCTGTGATTGATGTGCATGAGATCTTTGACTTGCTTTATGATGATGCCACCGCCCCGACGGAACAACTGCCAGAGACGGGCCTGACCCAGGATAGGGAACGGGCGCTGTCGGCTATGTTTATTAAAACAGGCAACTACGGATCCAGGTGCTCCACCGTTATCGCGGTCGACCACGACGACAACTGGCTGTTTTCGGAACGCACCTACGACCCCTCCACCTTCGCCCATCAGGACAATACCTACCGATTTTCAGCCCGGTCGTAACTTTTTACGGCCCTCGTGCGTCTTCAATGGAAAGTGCTCTGAGGGCAACTGCGCGCCAGGGTTGGAATTTTGACTAATTTCAGGGGCGGGAAGTTTCAACAATTCCTGCCGATATTGTAATTCATTCGTTTTTTGAGAGACATATTGAACCAGCTATGAAGATCATCGAGACAACGCACCTTGCCAAAGAGTACAGAATGGGCTCAAACATTGTTAATGCCCTTCAGGATGTGTCAATTTCAATCGACAAGGGAGAATACGTCGCTTTTATGGGGCCATCAGGTTCCGGAAAGTCCACACTGATGAACATTGTAGGGTGCCTGGATTCGCCAAGTTCGGGAACGTATAGCCTGAACAATCATGAGGTCAGTGAGATGACTGAAAACGAACTCGCCGAAGTCCGTAACAAGGAAATTGGATTCGTATTTCAGACATTCAATTTGTTGCCCCGCGCTTCCGCTCTGGACAACGTGGCGCTGCCGTTGATCTATGCTGGGTATAGCCGCTCCGATAGAGAAGAAATGGCGATGGCCGCGCTGGAAAGTGTGGGCCTCGCATCAAGACATCATCACAAGCCAAACGAACTATCAGGCGGTCAGCGTCAGCGCGTTGCCATAGCGCGGGCGTTAGTTAATAATCCATCCATCATACTTGCCGATGAACCTACTGGTAACCTGGATAGTAAGACATCACACGATATCATGGCACTGTTTCAGGAACTTCACGACAAGGGTAACACCATTATCATGGTTACTCACGAGGATGATATCGCGCACTATGCGCATCGGATTATTCGCCTTCGTGACGGGCTCATCGAATGGGACCGTAAGAATGAGAATGTTACCCGTAGCCAGGTGGTACATTGATCTTTTCAGTGCCTTTCTGCACGCTCGAGCTATAGTACAGGCTGGGAATTGCCATATGCCTTCTTAACTTTAGGGTATGAAGATCTATACCCGCACCGGCGACGAAGGCAGCACAGCATTGTTTGGCGGCAGTCGTGTTTCAAAAGCCGATTTGCGCATCGAGGCGTATGGAACGATAGATGAGCTTAATGCATTCCTTGCCGTCGTTCGCGATCAGGAAGTCAATAAGAAGCGGGAGCACTTCATCGTTCAGATCCAGGAACGATTGTTCACAATCGGATCGATGTTGGCAACACTTCCGGAAGCCACTAAAGTCAAAATTCCCAGGCTGGTAGAACAAGACATTGTATCACTCGAAGATGCAATTGATCAGATGGAAGCGCATCTCGAGCCACTTCGAAATTTTGTGTTGCCAGGTGGTCACGTCTCAATCTCTCATTGTCACGTAGCCCGGACGGTATGCCGGCGTGCGGAGCGAAAAATTGTGGCACTCCACAAAGTTGAGACGATAGACCCGATTGTAATTAAATACATCAACAGGCTGTCGGATTATTTGTTCGTCCTGGCGCGCGCCATGGCTGCAGAATTGAGCATTGTAGAAACTCCCTGGAAGCCGACCTTTTGAGAGCTATGCGTTTGAATATTTTAGGTCTCAGCTTTTGCATATTGTTAACCACTGCATTCATGGGCGCAAGTGCGCAGAAGCAACTGGTTTTGTTGAAGGGCCAAAAGGTTATCCTCCGACTGTATCCCGGCGATGAAATCGAGCTGAAGATGAGGGGCAGTGAAGATCGAATCTATAGTTATGTCAATAATCTTTTCGATACGGCGCTCATGGCGCATGAAACACTGATTCCCTTTTCGAAGATCGATCGCATCTATTTCGAACACACCAGCTTTATGAATAAAATTGGTACTGCATTGATTATAGGTGGTGTTGGATATTTTCTCATCGACCAGCTGAACACAGTTATTGTACAGGGGGAGGACTTTACCATCGACGAAAACGTTGCCACAACTTCGGCAATCATGGTCGGAGTGGGCTTACCCATGAAGCTTATCAGGAAAAAGTCCCAGCGCATGAAGCCTGGCTATCATTTGCTTACGGTCGAATCCGATTCGCCGTTTTACAAGCACGAAGTCAGTCACATGGCGTTCTGATAGGTGATTAGTTTACGATTCGTATATTTGCAGCTTATTAAATCAACAACAACCAATGACAACAGATCAATTGAAAGATCTGAAGGCCCGTGTTAGCGCCTTGAGGAGGTATCTTTGACTACGACCGTAAGAGTCTCGAAGTAAAAGATGAAGAACTGATTACGCAGCAAGCCGATTTCTGGAATAATCCAAAAGAAGCAGAAGCGATTCTAAAGAACATCCGGACCAAAAAGGTTTGGACAGATGCATTTGAAAACGTCACCAAACTCATAGACGATCTCGATGTATTGAACGAGTTTCACGAGGCTGGCGATGCAACCGAGGATGAGCTCGATGCTGAATATGTGCGTACAGCCACAGCAATCGAGGAACTCGAGTTCAAGAAAATGCTGAGCAAAGAGGAGGATCAGCTCGGTGCCGTTGTTGAAATCAATCCCGGTGCAGGCGGAACCGAAAGCCAGGACTGGGCCGACATGCTCAACAGGATGTACATCATGTGGGGCGAAAAGAATGGTTATCGCGTTAGTCAGATCGACTATCAATCTGGTGATGTGGCGGGTATCAAATCCGCGACGTTGGAGATTGAAGGTCCTTTTGCCTACGGTAAACTTAAATCTGAGATAGGCGTCCATCGCCTCGTACGAATTTCACCGTTTGATTCCAATCAGCGACGACATACGTCGTTTGCTTCCATCTTTGTTTATCCAAAGGTTGACGACTCGATTGAAATCGAAATCAATCCATCCGATATAGAGATACAAACTTCGCGTTCAGGTGGCGCTGGCGGACAGAATGTCAACAAGGTGGAAACCAAGGTTCAGCTGACCCACAAGCCAACCGGTATCGTCATTGTTTGCCAGGTCGAACGTTCACAGCATGCCAACCGTGAACGCGCGATGCAAATGCTTAAATCCAAGTTGTATCAGCGTGAAATGGAAAAGCGACATGCTGAACGCGATAAGATCGAGGCAGGCAAGATGAAAATTGATTTCGGATCACAGATAAGAAACTACGTTCTTCATCCATACAAACTTGTAAAAGATGCGCGCACAGGAGTCGAGCGACACGACGCGCAGAATGTTTTGGATGGCGACCTCGACGATTTCATCAAGGCATTTTTGCTCGGTGCCCAGGAACAGCCTCAGCAAGCATAGAGGTGAGTTCGAAAGACCAAAAGATCTACACGCCGCAGTTCTGGTTACTGTGTGCAAGCGCTTTACTGTTCTTTGCAAGCTTTAATATGCTGTTGCCCGAATTGTCGGGTTTCCTTGAACGCCTCGGCGGTGGCGGGTACAAGGGACTGATCATTGCGTTGTTCACACTTACTGCGATGATCTCACGACCATTCAGCGGAAAGCTTGCTGACAAGGTAGGCCGTGTACCTGTGATTATGGTGGGCTCGATTGTTTGTTTCCTCTGCAGCCTTGTATATCCGCTGCTGGCAACCGTTGCAGGCTTCATGTTGCTAAGATTGGTGCATGGATTCTCAACTGGGTTCACACCAACCGGAACTGCTGCGTATATGTCAGACGTTATACCGGCCAATCGCCGTGGTGAAGCCATGGGAATGCTCGGAACCTTTGGATCGCTCGGGATGGCAGCTGGCCCGGCTTTGGGAGGAATGCTGGCCAATAGAATCTCTTTGAATGCTGTGTTTTACTGCGCTTCAGCATTTGGACTGGTGTCCATCGTTATTCTTCTGGGAATTCGCGAAACGCTGAAGGAACGTCAGTCATTTCGCTTCTCAATGCTTAAGGTTAAGAAGGAGGACTTGTTCGACCCACGTGTTCTTGCGCCATGCATTGTGATGGTGTGTCTTGGCTTTTCTTATGGCACCGTATTCACCTTGATTCCCGATTTCGGAGAATCTGTGCTGATACGTAACAAAGGACTCCTGTTCACTTACATGACAATGGCTGCACTGGTCGTCCGACTGATTGGCGGTCGTGCCTCCGACCGATGGGGTAGAAAACCCGTTCTCCGCGTATGCAGCCTCTTCATTGCCGTCGCAATGACAACTATCGCGTTTGCCGATTCGCCGCTGCAACTCATTATCGGCATGACGATATATGGATTGGCGCATGGCACTACGTCGCCGACGCTGATTGCCTGGGCAACCGATCTCAGTGATCCGCTGCACAAGGGCAGGGGAGTCGCGTCAGTTTACATCTTTATGGAGCTTGGTATCGGTGTGGGCGCGTTAGCATCAGGACTTATCTACTCTAACGATACATCAAGATTTCCCTACGCGTTTGCGTTATGTGCCTCACTCGCGATAATCGCTTTTTCTTACCTGATATTGGCGAGAAAGCGCGTCGTTGCAAGCTGATTTGCTTCTTGTCGCGCAAGTTTTGTGGTGCGCGAATTGGTATCTTGTTACAAACTCCTGCACAATGATCACACGCGTTTGGCATGGTCGAACTTCCCTCTCAGACTCCGACCGATACCTACAGTTCTTATTGACAAAGGGAACAGAAGACTATAAAAAAGTGAAGGGAAATCTTTCCGTCCGCGTTTGGCGCAAAGTTGAGCATGACGTTGCTCATTTCTATACCGTCACGGAATGGGATAGCATAGACTCTATAAAGAAATTTGCAGGCGAACAATTTGATAAGGCCGTTTACTATCCCGAAGATCAGGGCACTCTGCTGGAGTTCGAAGAGCACGTAGTTCACTACGAGTCTTTTCAGATATGACCCCGCGAGCTTACCAGGGTTTTACATTTCACATTTAGAGTTTTACATATTGCGGTTGCATTCCTGCTAAAGAACCACAAAACGCAAAACTCTAAACCTGCTCTGAACAAGATTGAAAATACGAATCACTCAACGTACAAACCCTGCAGCTACCCCACCATCAACATTAATGACATTGCCCGTGGACTTATTCAGCAGTCCACCAACAACTGCAAAGCAGGCGTTCGCGATATCACCCGGCAATATTATTTCATTCAGCAATGTTCTCTTGGCATAGTACGCTGGCAGCTCTTCCACTTTCACACCGTAGGCTTTCGCGCGACCTTCGGCCCAGGCACCCGCCCAGATCTTGCTGTCAGCAATTACAGCATCCGGATTAATGACATTGACACGAATCTTATCGGGTCCCAGTTCTGCTGCATTGAGTCTGCTCAAATGAAGCTGTGCAGCCTTTGCCGACCCGTAGCCAGCATTGTTCGGTCCTGAAACAAGGGCGTTTTTGCTCACAATATTAATGACATCGCCGCCAATACCTTGCTTGCGCATGACATTAACACCTGCCTGTGTGATCAGGAACTGACCTTTTACCAGTACATCATAAAGTATGTCCCAATCTTTTTCAGTATGTTCATCGATTGGTTTTGAAATAGAAAGTCCGGCATTGTTCACAATAATATCGACGCCGCCGAAATAGCGCGCGGCTGTTTCAAATGCTGTTGTTATCTGAGATGCGCTTGTAACATCAAGAACGGCCGTGCAGAACGCATCCTTACCGTAAAGCTTATTAAATTCCTCTTCCGCTTCCTTCAATCTCTGAGGATCGTTGTCGTTCAATACAACGCATGCACCTTCATCGACAAACTTTTTGGCAATGGCCTTTCCAATGCCGCCAGCGCTTCCGGTAATGAGCGCTATACGACCAGAGAGTGGTTTCGGCTTAGGCATACGCTGAAGCTTGGCTTCTTCAAGCAGCCAGTATTCAATATTGAATGCTTCCTGTCTTGGCAATGATGTGTAAGAAGAAACAGCCTCAGCGCCCTTCATAACATTAATCGCATTGATGTAAAACTCGGCAGCAACACGTGCGGTTTGCTTATCCTTGGCAAACGTAAACATCCCTACGCCCGGATATAACAATACCACTGGATTTGGATCGCGCATAGCCGGACTGTTAGCATGCTTGCAGGTGTTGTAGTACTCTGCATACATCTTACGATATTCATCGAAAGAAGGCGCTAGCGCTGTTCTGATTGCTTTTGCATCCGACAGGTCCTGATCAGGAGTAAGCGGAAGCACCAACGGACTGATCTTCGTACGAAGGAAATGGTCCGGACAGCTGGTTCCCATCGGAGCCAGACGATCCAAATCTTTCGAATTTATGAATTCAAGAACCCGTTCGTCATCGGTGAAATGTCCTACCATGCGTACATGTGACGAGCAGAACCCACGCAGCACAGGCGCAAGCACAGATGCCTGTGCTGTTCGCTTATCCGCAGGCGCTGATTGTATTTTCGATCCTCCGAAAACCGGACGCTTCTTTCCGTAGTTGTCCTCCAGGTACTGAGCACAACGCTCAATAACTTCTAATGTATTGATATAACTTTCATAGGCTGTGTCGCCCCACGTGAACAACCCGTGTGAACCCAGCATGATCCCGCGAATACCCGGATTTTCATTAAGACATTCTCGCAGCTTAAGTCCCAGATCGAAGCCGGGGCGTTGCCATTCAACCCATCCGATGGTTCCATTGAATAACTCCTGCGTTATCTTCTTTCCATCTTTCGCCGCAGCGATTGCTATCGCTGCATCCGGATGGAGATGGTCCACGTGTTTGAACGGAAGAAATGCATGTAGCGGAGTATCTATCGACGGCGCCTTCGATGCAAGGTCAAATATGCAATGATTAAAGAGTTCAACCATTTCATCTTCATGCTCAATACCCCTGTAAACTCGTTCAAGCGCCCGGAGGCGATTCACGTATAAGGCAGCAAGGCCACTGCGCTTGAGTGTTCCGATATCACCACCAGAGCCCTTTACCCACATGATCTCCGTTGATTCTCCGGTCAGCGGATTCTTAGCCATCGCCTTGCATGAAGTGTTTCCGCCACCATAGTTGGTGAGTCGAAGATCGGCCCCCAGAAGGTTTGATCGATAGATCAGAAGTCCTACTTCATCGCCTTCCAGTGCTGCTGCTTTCTTGTCATCCCACAGATAGCTCACGTGCTTGAATTCTGTTTTAGCCTTTGTTGACATATTTGAAATATGTTAAAAGTTGATATATCTCTTTACTCCGCATTCACTCAATACCTGGGGGTTGTTAAACCCAGGATTTGCGTTTTGATATTGCAATCACTCACTTAATTGCATTTCCATACCCAACAACCATAACAGAAAGTATGATCAATGAAATGCCAGCAATAATTGTATTCCTGGTTTTACTGCTCACACCATGCCACTCCTTCAAAATAATCCCCCACGTATTGGCGATGAGTATGATGAAAGCCATGTGAAGGATCCACGAGCTTGCACCGTTACCCAATTTACTTTCACCCATACCGTAGAAAAAGAACTGTAAAAACCATGTTGTCCCTGCCAGCGCTGAAAACAGATAGTTGCTGGTTAATGGGGCACGTTCGTTGGTATAATCACCAAACGTTTTATTGCGCGTATTCAGAAACAGGCACCACAGCAGGTTGGTTGTTAACCCCCCCCAGAGCAAAACTACATAAGTAACATTGTTTTGATACAGAGGATTTAACCCCAGGGCTACAGCCTGCTCTGCCATTGGCTTGCCGGCCTCAATACCGAAGTTGAAACATGAGCTGAGAATCCCGGAAGTTATAGCGACGAAAAGACCTTTGCCCAGATTGAATTCCGATATACTTTGTTTTTTCTGTTCTTCATTCATCTCACGCTCTTTGAGAACACCGGCACGTCCGCATACATATATGCCGATCAGGCAAATGACAACTCCCAAAAGGACTACCTGTCCCCAGGTCTCAGTGAGCAGTTGTGAAAGGGTTGTTTTGTCCGGCGCAGGGAAGAAATTATAATAGATGGAAGGAACAAGTGCACCAAATGCAGAGCAGAAACCCAATACAACCGAGTTGCCCAGTGACATACCAAGGTACCGCACGCCCAGCCCATACGTTAGGCCTCCAATCCCCCACAGTACTCCAAACAGAATGGTGTAGAAAATAACATTGCTTGGTGTAGATGAAATGATCTGACCAAAACCAGGAAGCGTCAGCCACGCTGCAAGGGGGGGGACGATAAGCCAGGAAAACAATCCGCCGACGATCCAGTAGCTTTCCCACGACCACCTTCTGACTTTCTTGTATGGAACGTAAAAACTACCTGAGGCGAAGCCGCCTATGAAGTGAAAGATGACGCCGAGAACAACACCCATATAGTCGAATTAAAGCAATTTGCGCATGTCGCACTTGGAGCGCGTCATGCACTGTCATGGTTGATTATTTTCGGTTAAAACAGCCGTAATGTGTAATATGTGTCGCGTTTGAAGGAAATCCTTAGGGCCATAGAGGTTGCTTAGCCGTATGCCCGGCGCCGCAATAATCTCAAAAGTTTTTCAGTATCAAAGTTTTAAATCCAGGCATCATGACAGGGGAAGTCCAGCGTCTCGCCTTTAAGATGAAGCTTAAGCCGGGCTTCAAAGAGGAATACCGAAAACGGCATGATGCCCTCTGGCCCGAACTTCGCCAGTTGCTTGCCGAGGCAGGAGTATTTGAATATTCAATCTTCCTGGATGATGAAACAGACACACTTTTTGCCTTTCAGAAGCAGAGGGCCGGCGGTCGTGGATCACAAACACTGGGTGAGAACCCCATCGTGCATAGATGGTGGAAACATATGGCGGACATCATGGATACAAATCCGGATTATTCGCCAGTATCAACCTCTCTTGAGGAGGTATTCTATTTGCCATAATAACCGCTGTCGCATCAAATAGAATCGCGGTTGATAAAGCGGAAAACATTCTTGACCACTTCCTTCTTCCTTTTAAGTATCATGTAAGCGGCGGTTTCTCCCATAGTCTCAAAGTCAGTGGAAATCACAGTAATGCCCAATAGCTCCTTCAGCGGAGTATCATTATAGGAAATTACGCCGATGTCCTTCCCCGCTACCATTTTACGATCGCGAATTTGCTTTACAAGATTTACCAGGTCGGACTCTTCAATAAGGATATAGGCATCGCGTACATGTAATTCCATGTCGGCGTAGATCTCGTTAAGGACTTCAAATGAAAATCCAAAATCTGTGCAAAACTTTTGAAACCCCTGAAGAATCTCCTGCGGGTAGGGGTATAGTGATTTTGTGGGATAAACTAGTATCAGCTTGTCGTAGCGACGGAGGCGTTCCATTCCCTCCTGCAGCGCCTCGAAAATGTCCATTTTGAAATCCTGGTATACAGACGCCACATCTTCGTCCAATGCCGCAATATGATTGTCCAGAATGAGCAACTTCTCAGCAGGGATCTTTTTCAGTTCCTCTATTACCTCCTCATCAGTACTCTGGTGCGCGAGGGCGGCATCTTTGAAATGCGGCATCACGACATACATGTCATAGCGCCCGCTATTCTCCCGTAGTGCATTTAGTAAAAGACGGGGATCGCAGTGGTAAACAACAAGGTCCACCTGCGCATTTTGCCCCAGTCGCGTAACCATCGCGTTGTAAATCTGAAGTTTGTAGGAACTTAACTTATTGAAAAGGAACAGCACATTAATCTTCGAAGGGAGCACGTTACGGGCAACATAGTAGCCCTTTCCCTTTGCAGATACGATGATTTTGCGCTCCTTCAGAACATTGTATGCCTTCTCTACCGTGTCGCGCGACAAATAATACTCCTCACTGATCTCATTGATGGAGGGCACCCGTTGACCTACCAAAAGCACGCCCCTCTCAATGTCGTCAATTATGGAATTAACGATTTGCCGGTATCTGGGAATGCGGGAATTTCGGTCAATGCGGATCTCGACGCCAAGTTCTTGCTCCTTCATGATCACTGATTTTGCAGGTAAGGTAACAATTTCCTTCAGTTACGAAAACGATTTCGTACGGATGCTGGCCACGCCCGTTGTGTCCTTAGTCCTGAGTATTAATAATATTAGCAGCATCAGAAAATGAAGAACTCAACTACTACGACCTTACTCAGGACTCAGGACTAACGACTCAGGACTAGTATTCATATGCCGACACCTGATCCGATTCCTTCAGGAACCCATTAAAATTGTCGAGCCTCTTTTCACTTCCCCGCAGGTGAAAAACCAATACATAGCTGTCGGCAGTCTTCATTTCCCGTTCCTTCTTATAAGAGAGATTTAACTCCGAAACTCGTTTCATAATAGTCCTTTCAAAGTCGCTATAGTGGGCAAAGGTGATCTTGTAGGTCCGCTCCTGGTGCATCCTGTTGATCTTGTTGGAAAAGACTTCAAACACTGATAACACTATAACCACCACAACCGTACCGCCTAAAGCAATGAAATATTGCCCTGCTCCAACTGACATGCCCAGGGCAGCCGTTATCCAAATGGTTGTCGCAGTGGTGATTCCACTAATGGACAGACCATCCTTGAATATTACACCCGCCCCAAGAAAGCCAATGCCAGTAACAATATTCGAAGCAATCCGGTCAGGAGAATTTACTCCCATTGTAATGGATACCTCCGTAAAAATGGTAGACCCCAGGCTGATCATGATCATCGTACGCAATCCGGCAGTCTTCGTCCGATACTCGCGTTCGGCGCCGATGATAGCTCCAATAAAAAACGAGATAACCAATTGGATGGCCGTCTCCAGCTCGTAGTTTACTCCCATACTTTTTAATTGGATTTGCGTGAACGCATAATGCCTTGTCGTTGTTGCTTCATTTGTGTCATACTAAACTAATACACATGGAAACCCTCACCAAATCTTCCGAATCATTACTATTTTCTCAAACATTCCTCAAGGCCTGGGCATTGCAGCTTAAACGATTTACACAAGTGGTTGATGAACTTGGCGACGAGACTTTGGCAAATCAAACCGCACCAGGCAGAAACACTGGTATTTACATTCTTGGACATATGGTTGCCGTGCACGATGGTATCTACCCGTTACTGGGTTTTGGCGATCGGCTCTATCCTGAATTGGATGCTCTTTTCATCAGGACACCAGATGCCGGTAAAGGTTATCCCGATGCAGCATCCCTTCGATTAAAATGGAAAGAAGTGAACCAACGATTGACTGAGAAACTCGAAGCGATGGATCCACACGAATGGCTTGATCGTCACACTGCTGTGAGCGAGTCAGACTTCGCTAAAGAGCCGAATAGAAATAAGCTCAATGTTATCGTAACGCGTCTCGCGCACGTGGGCTACCATGCCGGCCAACTGGTGTATCTGAAAGAGAAAGTTCAGGACTAAAGGCGATTGCCCTTTGTGCATCTCCTGCCGAAACGGAAAAAATAAGACCTGACGACTACCAATCGTCAGGTCTTATTGCTTTCTCGTTATTTTAAGTATGATTTACATCTTTCGTACGCTGCCACTGCCTGTCGCATGGCTATTGACCTTGCTTGGCTCACCGCGGTAGCGAACCGAACCGCTTCCGGTGATGTTGGCATCGATCTCGTTCTTCACGGAAATCTCTACGTCGCCGGAACCGGAAATGCGCACGTTGCATGTGTTTGTTTGCATGTTGGAAGCTAATACCTTACCGGAGCCGCTGATGGACACTCTAACATCCGAGGCACTTCCGCTCGCTTCAACTTTGCCTGAACCTGAAACTCCGAACTCAGCACTCTTGCTGACAGTAACACCTGCGGTCACCTTTCCTGAACCGCTTACATCGCTGTTGAGCGACGCGCAGCGTCCTTTTACATCGAGGTCACCTGAACCAGAAACATCGGCTTCCATAGGACCCGATACTTCGGCTTCTACTTTGAGATTTCCAGATCCACTCACGTTAAGCTCAAGTTCATTGGTGACAATTTTAGTTTCAACAATGATGTCGCCTGAGCCACTGACGTTAAGCGCATTTACGTCTTTTACAGTAACATAAACGTTCACTTCATCATCGTCGCCAAAGTTCCAGTTCGACCACTTGCCTTCGCGACCCACGATAAGCTTCGATCCTTCAACCTTAACAATGGTTTTCTCCAATGCATCCTTGTCGCCTTCGATCTCAACCTTTTGAGGACTTCCCTGTCTGACATACATCTTTCCAGGCACACGGAAGGAGATCTTTGTAAAGGTGTCGACATTCTTTGTTTGCCGGGATTGACCGACAACGGCCGAGGATACTATCATGCAGATCATCAGGCAGGTCGCGAAATACTTCATGCGGTTATGGCTTTGTTTTGTTTAGAAGACTGAATTAGATTTGGCAGGTGTTCATTGCAAGTTCTCGGTTTCTCGTCACGATTCATCATAAAGCTGCAGCAACCGTTAAGATGTCGCAACCGTTTCATAAGACCGAGAATGACCTGAGTAGGTTGCACTTCGGACGGAAAAACTTTAGGGTCCGGCCGGAGTCGCGCCGAGACGCGGTCCTACTGCTTAAACACCCGGCTCTGACTATTCATCCTAGGTCCACCGTAGGTCCACCCTAGGTTCATCCTAGGTCAGGCGTCCCCGAATTATGGGAAATTGAACTGGAAATTAGGTCCGGCCGCCAAAATGTCTTGAAATTGGCCTGGAAAACGCGTTTTGTCTTAATGTTGGGATCCAAAAATTTGAATTTTGATGCTTTAATCGTTCTTCGGAGGAAGCTGTTAAAGGACCTGGATCCTTGACAATAATCAAATATGCCGAATTAGGTCACAAGATCTCCCGACTAATTTTAACCAGCATTTTTAACCATCAGTGAAGTTACGACAAAGGTTGTCAGTGTGATTTTATTTCTTTACGAAGGGGAGAGTGAAAAGATGAATTTTCAGAATGATCAATTGAGGTTTTCGGCCACCGATCTGTCGGATTACCTGGGTTGCGAGCACCTCACTTCGTTATCCAAACGTGTTGCATTGGGTGAGTTGAAACGGCCCTATCGAAAAGACCCTGCGATCGAAGCCCTGATTCAGCGCGGAGCCATGCACGAAGCCGCTTACGTGGAAAACTTAAGAAGTCGTGGGCTCACCATTGTCGACTTGCGTGGAAAAGACAGCCAGGCAACCAGCCAAGCATTGCAAAACGGTGCTGACGTTCTCATCCAGGCGACGTTAACAGAAGGAGCGTGGGGTGGAATTGCCGACATCATTATCAAAGTTGACGGAAATAGTTCTTTTGGGCCCTGGACGTATGAAGTACAGGATACAAAGCTGGCACGTCAAACAAAAAGTGGTGCAATCCTCCAGCTGTGTCTCTATACCGACCTGCTTGCAAAAATGCTGGGCACAACTCCCGGGTATATGCATATCATCAGGCCGGACGTTGACTTCAAACCTGAGTCATATCGATTCGACGACTTCAGGGCCTATTACCAGATGATGAAGGATCGGCTTGAATCATTCGTCAAGGACAATAGCGTTAAGACATACCCTGTGCCGGTTGAACATTGTGGAGTATGCCGATGGTGGAAACGTTGTGATACACAATGGAGAGATGATGATCACCTGTCGCTCGTGGCAGGCATGCGCAATGCACAGGTAGAGGAGCTTTCGCGACAGAACATTCGGACTCTTGAGCAATTTGCGCTGACAACGCAAGTGCAGGCTCCGCTGCAGGGTAACCTCGAAGCTTTGTTACGGCGCAAGACACAAGCTGAACTTCAATACAAGGCGCGTATAGCCAAAGAGTTGCTGGAGAAGGACCTTCCTATTGAGTCTGGAAGAGGACTTTTCAGACTGCCGTTACCGAATGAAGGAGACGTTTACTTTGATATCGAGGGCGATCCATTTTTTGATGCGGGCGGCCTTGAGTACCTGTTGGGCTATGTGGTACGGGACGCCAATGATCTGAAGTATTCAGGTCGATGGAGTCGCACACGAATGGAAGAGCGGGATGCCTTTGGCGCATTCATGCACTTTCTGATGGGCCGATGGAAACGATATCCTGGATTTCATATTTACCATTTTGCTCCTTACGAACCTTCTGCCATCAAACGACTGGCGCGTGTGCATGCTATTTATGAAAAGGAGGTCGACCAGTTATTACGAGCAGAGCGCTTCATCGACCTTCATGCCGTGGTGAAGGAATCGTTAATGGCCAGCGTTGAACGTTACTCACTGAAAGAGATTGAAAAGTTTACTACCTATACCCGTCAGATTGATTTGACCGATGCAGGGCCGGCCCGAAAAGTCCTGGAAGTCGCCCTTGAGCTCCATCAATTCAACGATCTTCCGGCTGACGTATCGGAAACTGTTGAGCGATACAACGATGACGATTGCCGCGCCACGGCCGCCCTGCACGATTGGCTTGAAAAGATTCGTACGCGACGGGAGGCGGCAGGTGAAAAATTCGAACGCCCGTTGCTGAAGACAGGAGAGGCGGGCGAGGAAATTGAACTGCTTGAAACGAGGAGCACACAGATCTTTCACAGCATCGTCAGCGCGTTACCTGAGGATCGAAATAACTGGAGCAATGAGAACCGGGCAATGTGGCTGTTGGCCCATATGATCGATTATTTTCGCAGGGAAGCCAAGAGTGCTTACTGGGAATATTACAGACTTCATGAACTCGACGATGAAGATGTTATATCGGAGCGCAAAGCAATAGGCGGTATGACCTTTGTCGGCGTACAGCCAAAGCGTGGCAAGGAAAGAAACACAACGCATCGATATTCATTTCATCCACAGGAAACCTCATTGAATGAGGGCGATGAAGTGGTTGCAGTCAAAGGAGAGAAGCTGGGCACGGTGAGGGAGATCTCTCTGAAAGAGCTCTTTGTTGATATCAAGAAGCGTGATCAGTCTCTGAATATGCACGCGGAGTCTGTTCATCTTGCTGAAACGCCACCGCTTGAGCCATTACCTACTGCATTGATGGACCTCGCAGTTCAGCTCGAAGAGGATGGCCTCGGACATAGCTGGCCGTATGCCGCGTCCAAAGACCTTTTGATGAAACGCGCTCCAGTCACCACGGGCGGATATTCGCCCCTTGTCCATGCCGACGTGCTCGATGAAGCGGTTCACTGGGCACTTCATCTGGATAAATCTATCCTTCCCATTCAGGGCCCCCCGGGATCCGGAAAAACACACACAGGTGCCGCTATGATACTTGCCCTGATCAAAGCCGGAAAGAAGATAGGTGTGACGGCCACTAGCCATAAGGTTATCCGGAACCTTCTTAATAAAGTTAAGGAGCTGTCTGGCGATACTGATGTGCGGCTTGCCCATAAGGTTAGCGACAAAGACGATGTTCAATCGCTGCACGTGCAGGAAATACTGGATAACAAGGCGGCCCGGTCATTACTGGATCAGGGATTTGCGCTAGGAGGAACGGCGTGGTTATGGGCCGATAAGAACTTTGATAAGTCGCTTGACTACCTTTTCGTGGATGAGGCCGGACAGATGTCGCTTTCATATGTGCTGGCGGCTTCCCGTTGTTCACGAAATATTATTCTTCTCGGTGACCCACAACAACTAGAGCAACCTCAGCGAGGCGCACATCCGGAAGGTAGTGATGTTTCTGCTCTGAATTACCTGCTCGACGGTCATGCTACCATTCAAACTGGGCGTGGACTTTTTCTGTCCACAACGCGTCGTCTCTGCCCTGCACTCTGTGCGTTTACTTCTGAATTGTTCTACGAAGGCCGGTTAAGGTCATTGCCGGAGTTGACTAGTCAACGTGTTGGTGGCGATACAAAATTTGACGGTGCTGGTCTGTTTTATGTCCCGGTGCATCATGTCACAAATCAGGATCGCTCCTATGAAGAGGTATCAGTGATAGAGAAGATCGTGCATCAGCTGCTGGCAATGGGTACATGGACTGATGCAGAAAATAGGACGCGCAAACTTACCATCAAAGATATCCTGGTGGTTGCGCCTTACAACTCACAGGTATCGGCTTTGCTTGGCCAACTGCCCGAGTTGCATATCGGTACCGTTGACAAGTTTCAGGGGCAGGAGGCTCCGGTAGTAATCTACTCGATGACTAGTTCATCGGTTTCTGATGCGCCGCGAGGCATGAGCTTTCTTTTCAATCCGCATCGGCTTAACGTTGCTACGAGCAGGGCCCGCGGGATTTGTATACTTGTAGCATCACCCAGGCTCTTCGAGGCTGAATGCCATACGATAGAACAAATGCGCTGGGCAAACTCCCTGTGCCGTTATCATGAAATGGCTACTACTGTAAAAATGGAATAGACAAGGTATTAAGAAGTTCCGAAACCAAACTTTTTACGTTTTACATTCAGAGTTTTACATTTTGCGGTTATGCTTCTCAAATTCCAAACATCCCAAACTCTAAATACTCTGATAGTAAAATGGAAGCCAACTCAAAAAAATGACATTACTTTAGCAGAAAAGTTAGCAGGTCATCAGCGCTACCATCCCAGCATTGAATCTCCTGGCATACACAAGATCCTAATCTCCATCAAGAATGGCTCAAAAGAAAAGTGCACTGATCTTCATCTTCATTACGCTGCTGATTGACATCATTGGCCTCGGTGTTATTATTCCTGTTGTACCTGCATTGATTCAGGAACTGACCGGCGGCACGGTGAGCGAAGCTTCAGTTTATGGCGGCTGGATGTCGTTCGCTTATGCCCTGATGCAATTTCTGTGTGCACCCATTATGGGCGGATTGAGCGATCGTTTTGGAAGGCGTCCCGTGCTTCTTGCGTCCTTGTTTGGGTTTGGTATGGACTACCTGTTTCTGGCATTTGCTCCAACACTAGCATGGCTGTTTGTTGGTCGCGTGATCGCAGGAATCATGGGAGCCAGCTTCACCACAGCAGCGGCGTACATCGCTGACGTTAGTACTCCGGAGACCCGTGCTCAGAATTTCGGGATTATAGGTGCTGCATTCGGTCTGGGGTTTATCATTGGTCCATTCCTCGGCGGTGTGCTGGGCGAGTATGGATCCCGCGTGCCCTTCATGGTGAGCGCCGCGCTCTCACTCATTAACTGGTTATATGGTTTCTTTATCTTACCGGAATCACTTAAGCCAGAGAACAGAAGAAAGTTCGAGTGGTCGCGTGCTAATCCCGTCAGCTCACTGACGAGACTGAAACGTTATCCGGTTATCCTCGGGCTGGTAGTTTCACTGATACTCATCTATATTTCCGCCCATGCCGTTCAGACCAACTGGGTGTACTATACGGAAGAGAAGTTTGCCTGGGACCACAAGACCGTTGGAATCTCACTGGCTCTAGTAGGTGCCATGTTTGCAATTGTTCAGGGGGGACTGATCAGAATCATTATACCAAAGCTTGGTCAGGCACGAAGTGTTTACGTTGGATTAGGATTCACCGCTGCCGGTTTTGTACTCTACGCACTGGCAACCAAAACATGGATGATGTTTACATTCACGGTGGTGTATTGCATGGGAGGGATTGCAGGGCCGGCATTACAGGGTATCATATCAACTCAGGTGCCTGCGAATGAACAGGGCGAACTGCAGGGAGCACTTACCAGTCTGATGAGCGTAACTTCAATCATCGGTCCGTTACTCATGACCAGCATATTCGCCTACTTCACAATGCCCGGACATACGTATCTTCCCGGAGCCCCGATGTTGCTTGGTGCCGTCTTGAGTATAACGGCGACACTGCTTGCCCGAAGAAATCTCAAGCGGACGATGATGGGTAAGGACAGACCGGCGACCACCACAGTGTAGACGGTTCAACTACCTCAGCGGCAGCTCAAAAAAATTAGTTTGCTATTGTTGCAAACATTGCGGAATTTTCTCCGCAATAAGCTAACGCGTGAATACCAAATTTATTTTTTAGTTCGTTAGCAAAGATAACTTTGGCTATTTCTGGCATAATTATTCGTTGAACCCAACGAGCAAGATTGGCCATCATCTGGAAAAACAACTTACAACCCATGAAATATAATACGATCCGATTCCTGAGAACGCTTCCAAGGCTAACTTTCTTCGCCCTCTTTGTCGCCCTGGCCTCAGTAGGCACAGCTTGTAAAAGCAAAAAGAAGGCTATGGAAGTAGATGCGGGAGCGGCGGAACGCGAACGCCTTGAGAAGGAAGCAGCACTAAAACGCCAACAGGAAGAAGAGGCCCGCAAAAAGCGTGAAGCGGAAGAGCGCGCAGCGCGTGAAGCAGAGGAACGAAAGCGCGCCCCTTATGCGAAGCTCGAAGGCTACTTTAATTCAATCAGCAGTGCATCGTCGGCAGATGCAGCCAATGCCAGCATCAATGAGGCTCTTACACTGTTCTCTTCTTCAGAAACTCCTGTACTCATCGTCATCCACGAGGCAGCAGGTCAAAAAGACTACGATCGCCCTACGACGATACGCAACTATCTCAACTATCTGAAGGATCAGAAGAAAAAGGCAGATAAGATCGGTGAGCTCAAGTTCGATGGCTCCGGTAAGATCACAGAAGTTGAACTTGTAAAACAATAACACCATCATTCTAAAAATCCACACCATGTTTAAGTATATATATTCCGTCATTTTCTTCATTGTCCTGACTGCAGCGAGTGCATCAGCACAAACCGCCGACATAAGCCCAGCCCGCAAGCAGGCAATCGATTCTCTTGCCCTGGAGAAAGTGCGCGACTTAAGTAAGTACATCTCTATTATTGGAAGTAAGAAGACTCCTTACTCTGAAGCACAGCGCGTAATGGATCGCGCGGAGGAACTCTTTGCGCCCGAGAGCGAAATGGGCGTGTCTTCTCTCAATAGAAAAGAGATTAACTACTACAAAGTACGCAAGTACTTTGAACGCCTTATCGCTTTGAACTATGATCGCGTAACCATTTCATGGTATGATATTCATTACATCAGCGACCTCGAGCGTCAGCCCGATGGCCGTTACGTTGGAGTCGTTACTATCTATCAGAAGTTTGAAGGAACATCTGATGATGGAATGAAATACAAAGACACTACTAAAAAGGACATCACGATCTACGTGGAGCGGAAGAAGACTCAGATCGCCGGAAGAACAGTGGAGTTTTGGGATGTGTTGTTGGGCGATATCCGTGTTAGCGAAACGAGTGCATGAGATTCCAGAAGCCTTTAGTAGTATTATTTGTTTTGCTGATCAGCGGATTTGGATTGCATGCGCAACTCCTTGACAAGGAGGACGAAAGTCGCCTTTACGCTGAGACCAAACAGGTAAATCAATTCTTCCGCCGTTTCAACGGAGAGGAAAACGAAAAAGGCGACCGCTATTATCCAAAAGACAAACAGTATCGCAGCGAGAAGCTCCGGAAGAAATACATCGGAATGCTTTTCGATGCCAGCAATAACAACATCGGAGGCGACCTCAAAGTACAATTTGCAAAAGACGTACTCGAGAGCGCGCCTCCGGCGGTGCTGGAATTTCATGGAGGCAGCTGGTTCGCCGAAGTGAATACAACATTTACATTGAATGGCAAGTCAGAAACTGTTACGCTGTTCATGGAAATTGAAAAAGCTCAGGTGGGGAGTAAGTGGGTGATCAGCCGGGCCCATGCCGACGTGTTTGATCCCTATTTTATAAGAGACACAACCCGCGTGGGCAGGTTCATGCATCCGATGAGCCATGAACTCGATTTTATGAATCTGCGCAAGGCTTTCAACTATACTGACAGCATTGCCCAGTTCTCTGTGCGACGTTTCAGACCAGACCACCTCACACTTCTTTTCTATGAAGTAAAGCGTGGCAATATGAAATTTAAGACGGTAGAGTCCGTAAAGTTCCATTTCTTCCAGGTGAAAGGATGGTACTTTGAAATCTCTGAATTCAATCGATCAGGTTACAATACCGGATGGTTGATTTCGAACCTTGTTAAGTTGAACAATGATCAGGAAAGGAAAATTCTGCAACGCTATCTCTACTATGAAGGTCGCTAACGCGCTCGCTGTTCTTCTTCTGGTTTTCTGTACCGCCAATGTATCTGCTCAGCAGGCGAAATCAGAAATAAAACAGCACGAGCAGGAAGTAAAGGATATCATTAAGTTCCTTGAGTATATTCTCAATACTCTTGGAAGCAGCGAATCATCTGCCCGGGATAAAGACGTTCTCGTAACCGAGAGCTATACTAAAATTTTCCGCGACGGCAAAGTCCAGGTGGAGGATGATCTCGTGGAAAAACGCAACGTCATCACCAACAAGGATGTTCAGGCCTATCTGAAAGACGTCGATTTCTTCTTTCAGGATGTGAAATTTGAATTCAACATTAAAGATATCAAGGGCAGCGTTAATTCTAACGGCAAACTGTTTTACAAAGTATCTATCGTACGCAATATGAGGGGCACAACTATGGAAGGACGCGTTGTAAACAGCACGATGCCCCGGTTTGTCGAGATCAATTACGATCAGAATGCCAAGGACCTGAAGATCGTTAGCATTTATACCAAGGAATTCGATGAACGGACGTCGCTTCTAACGTGGTGGAATTCACTTTCATACGAATGGCAGTCTTTCTTCAAGAAGAGAATCAATGTCGTAAGCGACACGATGGATATTACAGATATCCAATCCGTCATGGACGTTGAATCAATCGATCTTAGTCAGAATCATCTGGTTCAAAACATTGAGCCGCTCACCGCCCTGGTCAACCTTCAGGTGCTTAATATTTCACACACACCTATCGTCGACCTGAGCCCCCTACGCAACCTCACCGGTTTGATAGAACTCAACGCATCATATACAAACATCGAAGACGCAACGGCATTGCGTTATTCAGACAACATGACAAAGCTGAATCTCAGCTTTACAAAGGTTGCCGATCTCAGCTTTGTAGAACGGATGATGCACCTCGAACAGTTGGAGATTAGAGGTACGCGCATCACAGACTTCACGATGCTTGAAAATCTCACGACACTCAAAATGCTCGATGTAGCCGGAACAGGCATTCAGGGAGTGAATCCGATAACGAAGCTGTCGAATCTTTCAGAGCTCAATATCTCAGGCACAATGGTGGAGGACCTCAATCCGATTTCAGGATTGAAACAGTTGAGGACATTGTATCTTGACAGCTCCCGCGTTGTACAGTTAACCCCGTTGAAGGGCCTGGAGAATCTGGAGAAGTTATCAGTAAACTGGACTCAGGTTGGAGACCTCACTGCTTTGGTGCCACTCAAGAAACTTCAACGCGTATATTGTGATCATACATTGATTCAAAAGGACGTAGCCGAATCTTTTATGGCAGCTAATCCCCAGGTACTCGTCATTTATGATTCGGAGGATATGCGCGGTTGGTGGAATGCACTTCCTGAACCCTGGAAGGCTGCATTCATCAAGACCGCTGCTATCGGACAGAATCCAACCAACGAAGAGTTGGCTAGAATCCCCAATCTTGATTCACTCAACGTGTCAGGGGTTACCGCCATAAAAGACCTTGAACCATTAAGGAACGTTCCCCGTCTACGTTCTCTTAAGCTCGATAAAACTTCGGTTACGGACCTAAGTCCTATTCGCGATCAGCGATTGCTTACTGTTCTCGATATCAGCGACACGAAAGTCAATAACATTGATGTCGTTAGTAATTTTACGAAGCTTGGTTTGTTGAGGGCCGATCGCACTGGAGTGAACAACATAAGCGCGTTGTCAAATGTAGGTACGGTGAAGAAGGTATTTTTGGATGGTACGTCCATCAGCGACTCCGTTGTTCAGGAATTCTTGCACCGACAGCCAAAGTGCCTGGTTGTATTCAAGACCGACACTCTTGTAAGATGGTGGAAAGACCTTCCTGGAGCATGGAAAGAAGTTTTGAACGAAGCAGTCAATATCACAGAGGGAAATCAAAAAGAGGACCTGCATCGTTTGGTTGAGGGCGAGGTCGTTCGTGTGAAAGACGCGGCCGTCAGCAATCTTTCGGTGTTGCAGGAGTTCGTCAGACTCAAAGAACTCGACCTGTCCGGAACGTCGATTAGTGACCTGTCTCCGTTGATTAAGATTCCAACACTACGGGTATTGAAAGCCACTAATAGTCCGATAAAAAATCTTGAGCCCCTGCGTTCCATGGCGCAACTGACCTCTCTTGATATTTCAAATACACCTGTTGAAGACCTTCGGCCGATAAAGGGTCTGCAGCAGCTGAAATCATTCAGTTGCTCAGGCACGCAGGTGAGTAGCCTCAGTGCGTTAGAAGAGTTGTCAAATCTTGAGTCTCTGGACTGCTCAAATACGGGTGTTAAAAAGATCGATCCCCTGTCTGCGTTGCCTTTGAAATCATTAAAGTGCTATAACACGAAGGTCACAGGCAAGGCAGTTGATAAGTTCCGGGAAAGCAACCCAAATTGCAAGGTCGTTCATTATTAGGCTTTTTCTAAACGGCAAGATTCGGAGAGAAAACATCTCTGAGACCATCGATCGCACAGCCGGGCGAAACATTGATCAATTACGTCTGCCGATCATTTGCGCCCTTCACCGACCTGGTGTCGATGCAGGGGAACGAAAGTTCATTCCTGGTAGTTTCATCTCTATGAGACTGTCGCTCTTGGATTTGTCACCTGTGCCGCCGGATGGTAATCGGACGAAAGCGATTGACCAGACCATCGAGAGCGCACAACACGCAGAACGCCTTGGCTATACGCGGATCTGGGTAGCCGAGCACCATAATACTGGTGCGTTAGCTGGCAGGGCGCCTGAAGTGCTGATTCCCCTGATTGCTGCAAAAACGTCGAAGATCAGGGTCGGTTCCGGTTCGGTATTGCTCAATCATTATAGCCCATATAAAGTAGCTGAGAATTTTGCCACTCTGAATGATATGTTTCCAGGTCGCATCGACATGGGAATTGGCCGCGCGAATACTGGTCCGATCTCCGATATCGCTTTGCAGCGGAATCGTACGTTCAGGCAGGACACGGAGGACTCATTTGAGCAGCTTGTTGAATTATTAAATTGGTTCAACCACGACTTCGAACCATCACATCCGTTTTATAAGGTCCGCGTTCACGGAAGTGGAGCACCTCCCGCAATCTGGCTTCTGGGATCGAGTCCGTGGAGCGCTTTGGCTGCTGCCCAGCTAGGGTTGCGTTATGCGTTTGCTGCATTCATCAATCCATCATCAGCATACGATATCGTTAGCTCATACAGGGACAAGTTTGCCGCATCTTCAAAGCCAACGGGTGCCCTGAAGCCGGACGTAATACTTTCTGTTAGCGTATACTGCTCTGAAACGACCGAGGATGCGATTCGTCTTAGTGCACCTGTTCAGATAATGATTCAGCGCCTTCAACAACGCGGCGACCTCAATGGACTGTTGCCAACTGAAGAAGAGGCAATCAGGCAATTGGGCAGCTCATTGCAAAAGGGTGAACTCACTGATCCGACGGCACCACCCCGAATGCTTACCGGAACACCGGAGCAAATCAAACTCTGGCTGCAGCAACTAGCGGTTGGATTTGGGGCTGCTGAAATAATGATTCAATGCATCAGTCCACATCATGAAAGAAGACTTCGTTCCCTCGAGCTGGTAGCCCAGGCGTTATTGCCTAAGGTTGCATAGAGGGCACAATCTCTATCTGAATACCTCCTTTAAGAATTTGAACATTCGATCGCGGATATCCTGTGCGTCGAACATTTCTCCGTAGTGTGGCGCACCCTTCACAACAGTGAGCTCATTCTTTACCCCGGCAAGATTGAGATACGATTGCAGCAGCACTGATTGCTGGTAGGGGACCGATTCATCCTTTTCTCCCTGCACAATGAAGAACGGTGGGTCATTTTTGTCGACATAAGTTACAGGACTTGCCCGCTTGCTTAAGTCAGGACGTCTTAACGCTGACGCGCCCAACAGTCGTGAAATAGGATCACTGGTACTATCCGGATCCGCTCTTCCGATCATAGCAAGGAAATCGGACGGACCGTAGAAGTCTATGACTCCTCTTATGTTGTACGATGGTTTCCTGCCTCCTGCATAAAAATCGCTTACGTTGTTATTGAGGGCCAGACCCTGCAAGGATGCAAGATGTCCACCTGCGCTGAAACCAATAAGCACGATCCTGGTTTTGTCAATGTTGTATTTGGATGCGTTGTTATGCAGAAATTCGAGGGCCGCATTGCAGTCCTGAATTTGAGCCGGAAATGGTGCCGTCGTAGAATGCCGGTAATCGATTGAGGCTAAAGCATATCCCGCCTCGATAAAACCGCTGACTGTCCGTTTCATATAACCCATGTCGGCATATTTATCATTCAGCATCCATGCGCCTCCATGTATCCAAACAACCAGGGGCAAAGGTGCCTTTGCGTTGGCCGGGAGGTATATATCGAGGAGATGCTTCTTCAGCGTATCATTTGCATAAGGAATGTTCTGATGAAAAACAGTGCCGCCAGGGAACCATGCGCGTACGCGTTCGGGAGCCTGGCCAAGAGCGAGTGCCCCGGAGCCGAGGCACAGAATGATGACTAGTAATTTTTTTACCATAAAGTGATCTACTGGGTAGATTAAGATTTGAAAAAGGCGACGGAGTTCGACTACCTGACTATAAAGCTATAAAAAAATAACGTTTGCGCCGTGGCCAGGCGCTAATAGCCAGCCCGTTGTGATTGTTTACCCAGCGGGAATTTTGTATTATTGAAATTCGACGTTTTTCGTGCCTCGCCAAATGGATGATTTTTGAGTGGCCATGAAAACAACGGGTGGCCTGATACCCGGATTTTTTGAATTGATTTTCGGAGACCAAAACCAGAGAAAATGCCCAGATTTCTACGGTTAATGCTGCTCACTGCAGTTGGCATAGCTATGTTTTCGCACAGCCATGCCGTTACATACTATACTTACACCAGCGCCGCTACAAGTGGCTCCTGGCACAGTGCTGCTACCTGGACCACCGACCCTTCGGGAATAACGTTGACCGGCAGCGCCGTGCCTGCGAATAACGATGCCGTTGTGATCCTAAACGGATTCACAGTCACACTGACTGCACCCGTAACCACCACAGGGCACTCAATTACAATCAACAATGGCGGAGTGCTCGATCTTGCGACCTTCACTGTAACGACACTTAATGCACTGGCCGGTAGTGGTACGTTGCGCATCAAGTCGAGTTACTTCCCAACAGTTACATCAAACACCTTTGTAAACAATGCCGCCGCCGGTGCGACGGTCGAATACGCTGACTTTGGAGCCACGGTGCCGGTGATCAGCACTTTGCCCAATGTGAGGTTCGTAAATACTACAGCATCCAACTACGTGATCACACTTAGTAATCCATCGTCTTATACGCTGGCCGTCGGTGGTAACTTTACAACGCAGGCATCCGGCAGCGGCCAACTCACAGTAACGCTTGGGAATGCTGCGACGAATGTCATCACGCTTAACATCGCGGGTAACATCACCATTGGGCCCGGCACGACATGGAACACAGGCGTTTTTAATGCCTTTCACTCAGTGTCAGCCTCCGGCGACATGACGAATAGCGGCACGGTAAATTTTAGTAATGGAACCGGTGGCGCTAACCTGAATTTTATCAATGCCACAGACAACGTTCTGGCCTGTAACGGAACGACGACGCTTTACACCCTTATAGTTGATAAGGGGACCTCGTCTACAAATATTTTGTCTGTAACATCGACGAATGTGGCTAACCTCACTTTGAACTCTGGTGGCGTGCAGGTAACCATCACGAATGGAACACTTCGCCTCGGAGCTAATATTAATTTGCCGCGTCTGCGTAACGGCGGAAATTACGACCTCGGCAGTAGCTCTAATAGCCCCATGCTTTGGATCGATGGCGCTACAGTTAATATGAGCAATAGCCCTCTCGTTGTCTACGGCAAATTCAGGATCACCGCCGGAAGTTTCACTGCCACCGGAAGTGAAGGAACTGTAATTCGCGAGGAGGGGCAGTACATGATCGAAGGCGGCACCTTTACTACTGAAAAGTTCCGGCCTTCCAATACGGCTTCAGGCCATCGCGGATCATTTATCATGACGGGAGGAATTGTAAATGCTACCGGCACGGGCTCAAATGCTGACTATGCGAGGTTTTCGATGCCCTTCAGAGATCAGGTCTTCATTATGACAGGAGGAACGATCAATGTCGCTAACACTGTATCTGGAAACCAGGGCGGAATCCATATCGGCGTGAAGGAATCTAACTATACGGTTACTGGCGGCACGTTCAATGCAATATTGACGGGATCAGGTACACAATTCAAGATTCTATCAACTGTTCCATTTTATAACCTCGCGATATCGCGAACAGGATCTGGAGTACCAACTACAGTCGTCCTCGGCAGCATGCCTACGGGTCCTCCAGGCTACGTGGACATGACGTTAACAGCCCAGCCACTTAAGGTCTTAAATAATTTCACCATCGATGGAACAAACACTCCCATATTTGATGCGGCCAGCCTGGATGTAACGGTAGGCGGCAACTATTCTATTGGTTCTGGCGCTACTTATACTCCGGGCAATAACACAACTACTTTTAACGGAGCTGCCGCTCAGCAATTTGATAACAGTGGAACTATCACTTCGGGCTTGTACAGGCTAACGGTCGACAAAGCAGGTGGTACACTGACCCTGGGCGGCACGGCCACTAGCTTTACCGTTAGTAACCAGCTTACTCTGACCAAAGGTGTCTTAAACGATGGTGGAAAAATAATCCAGGTTACAGGCAACGTATCGAACAGCGCCACCCATACCGGTACGGGTAACATCACATTGTCCGGAACATCGACGCAGACTTTGGCTGGCGATGGAAACGGGGTGTACGGAAACGTAGTCCTTAGTAACAATGCCAACCCTGGTGCGCTTGCGTCTGCCAATCTCTCGATAAGTGGCATACTCACGCTGGCAGGAATGGGCAATAGTTTGTTTGATATCAATCAATACAGGCTTGCAATGACCTCGAGTTCAGCAACAGCCATCAACACAACTGAGAATGGTTTCAGCAATCTGAAGATGATCCGTACGCTTGGCTTGCAGTCAGATGGAGGTTTACGAAAGACGTTTGGTAACCT
The DNA here is from genome assembly GCF_037203685.1 of Chryseolinea sp. T2. Taxonomy (NCBI): domain Bacteria; kingdom Pseudomonadati; phylum Bacteroidota; class Cytophagia; order Cytophagales; family Fulvivirgaceae; genus Chryseolinea; species Chryseolinea sp. T2. The sequence continues at coordinate 300,870 of NZ_JBBCAU010000003.1, read as the reverse complement.
GAGCGCATTCCTTTATCCCGTAGGCGCAAATAATTTGTATACGCCTGCAAGCATTCAGCTTGGAGCTGTCCCATCCAGTTATGGTAGCATAACGGTTAGACCTGTCAACTCAAGGAATCCATTTGTCGTGCCGGGCAACACCAACAATCTGAACTGGTACTGGAATGTTTCGTCCGCTGGTTTTGTAGGCGCCACGCTTTTTACACAACGCTATTACTATGATGAAGCCAGCGTTAGTCCTTCCGGAGACGACACCAATTATGTTCCGGCACGTTATAATCCGACAAGCTGGACGGTAATCAATAACCTGGCGGAAGTCAATGAAACCACGAACGAAATCAGATTTGCGAACGTAAGCTATATTGATGGTGACTACACAGCTGGACAGTCGTCAGCGTTTGGAACCGTGAAAGTGTTTTATAGCAAACGAAACGGTGACTGGTTCAATACAACCGCCGGGGTTACGCCCTGGAGTAACACCAGCCATACCGGGCCGGATGCAAACACTTCTCCTGGTCCGGGCGACCATGTCTATATCGGGAACGGCAGCACGTACAATCATACAATAACTATTAGCGGAAACAACGCCAGATCTGGTGGATTGGAAATCGGTTCAGGAAGTACGCTCGACGTAGGAACTTTTACTGGCCATAACTTTGGTGCTCTCGAAGATCTCCCGATAGGAGGTAGTGGCACACTACGCATTTCATCGGCCACCGCTACCGCCGAGTTCCCTGCAGGTGATTTCGGCAATTTTATCCGCGCAAGTGGAGGCACTATAGTTTACTATACAACGGGCACGCAGAATTTTACCATTCCCCTTTCGTCGGCGTCGCCAACACTCCTTCCTCTAATTACCTACCGTTATCTGAATATACAGCCCGGTGCATCACGCACGATTACATTGGCGAACCAGAATGTACGCGTTTACAACGATATGGCTATTCAGGGCGCTGCTTCAAGCGCCGTTGCCGCTATTTACGGCACGGCTACCCGTAGTTGGCTTGTTAATGGAAATCTCTCAATAACTGGTGGCACCCTGGCGTTTCAAAATGGTATTGCGCATGCCGTGGATGTAGATGGCAATATTGCAATAAGCAATGGTGCATCCCTTAGCGTAGCAGCCACCGGCACAGCTGTGGCCAACAGCTTAACGGTTGGAGGCAGTATTACCAATAACGGCACTTTTGACATGAGTGTGGGCAGCAACTACTGTAATGTGACATTCGACGGTTCTTCCAATGCCTCAGTCACAGGAACAGGAGCTACTACCGATTTCAATGTTCTCACTGTGGCGAAAGGCACAAGCATGGCCACGGTTCTTGATATTAATGCGTCAAACTTTACACTTGCACCCTTAGCTGCGCCCCTGGTCTTAGCTAACGGGACATTCAGACTATCGAGTGCTCAATCCATCACTATTGCAAGTGGCGTAGACTTTAACATACCGGCGACAACCCGCCTGTCAGCAAACGGCGGAACTCTGCAACTGACAGGTATCGATGGTATAGACATGTTACTGGCAGGAACACTGGAGATACTTGCCGGAGGTGTAAACGTGGGAGGCAGTACGAACGACAATTCCATAGAGTATGCCTCAACGGGTCTTCCAACAATAAGTGTCTCGGGTGGTACACTGAATGTAAATGCGCAGATACGTCGCTCAGCCGCAAACGCACAGGGAACACTTGCGTACAATCAAAGCTCGGGCATAGTGAATGTCGGTATATCCTCAGCAATCACAGCATCAAGGTCCCTGTTTGAAGACTTTGGTACTGGCAGTTTATTTACAATGTCTGGTGGACTGTTACGTCTGCAGCGAATGGTTGATAATCCTTCCACTGCTGCTGTTGACGTCATGACTGAGTTGTTCCTGCAGCCTTCCGGCGGAAGCGTAACAGGAGGAACTATCGAGGTCGGAAATAATTCTGTGTCGTCGCAAGTGATTGATATTGTCACAGCCGTACCGCTGTTCAATGTAAGTGTTGCAGGCAATACCAGTACAGGAAATCTGCAATCCTCTGCGTTAACGCTAAGGGGATCGCTGTCCATTGCTTCAGGAGGCCTGTTCCTTGCCAATGGATTGAATGTGAGCATCGCAGGTGATATGACGAATGCGAACACGGACAATGCGACAGGTATAACGACAGGAGGGTACCGTGCGGGTACCTTGAATCAGACTACAACATTTAATGGTTCTTCCGGGCATCAGAATATTACCGGCGTTGCAGGCAATCTTACAAACTTTGGCAACCTGGTTATCAGCAATACTTTCACAGGAGGTATAGTGACCTTGCAGCCCAATAGCAACCTTCGTGTCAACGGAAATTTTACACTGAGCACAGGTACACTTGCTGGCGCGGCCAATACCGTAACAGTTGTGGGAACAGTTTCGAATTCATCGACTCATACGTCTTCCACAGGTAGCATTACCCTGGCCAGTGGTTCACTACAGTTGGTGACGGGCAATGGCTCAGGAAAGTTTGGTAACGTCGTGCTGAATTCTGGTGGCGCGTATTTGGGAGCAAACCAGGAAGTTACCAGCAATCTCACTTTCAGCGGAGGTTTACTGATGCTCGGTAGCTACGGACTTAATCTTTCAAATACAAGTCTGTCTTCCATTGTTAATTCCAATGTCACGACCGCGTATATCACAACGTCTGGAAATTTATCCGATGGCGGTGTTACCAAAGCATTTGCCGCGGGAGCATCCGGAACATTTACTTTCCCGGTTGGCGTTTCCGGAAAGTATACGCCAGCAACTTATACACTTGTCAATGGTGGAACGCCGGGAACGATTAACGTACGGCCGGTAAACAGCAAACATCCCAACGCTACGGGTACTGGCCTTTCTTATATCCGATATTACTGGCGTGTTGCAACAACAGGCCTGGCTATATCTTCGCTTAATCACACCTACACTTACAACGCGGCCGATGCTAATGGCACCGAGAGCAACTATCGCGATGCCAGGTTCTTTGGTGGTTTGTGGTCGGTGGGTATCAGTCCCAGTAACCCGAACGGTTCACGTGTAATTACATTTACAAATAGTACTGAAATATCGAGCGACTATACCGCAGGAGAACAACTGGCATTCGTGCCTGCCACGACGTACACCAGCATTGCGTCGGGTCCATGGGAGGCGAGATCGGCAGTATGGTCTCCAGATCCGGGCGCAAATTCGGGACCACCTCCAGGTTCATTTATCATCATCAGCGCGGGTACCACGGTATCGGTAGGTACCAGCGGGAAAAGCATGGCAACCATGAATGTTCGGGGAATAGTTAATCTGGGTATAACAAACAGTCACAACTTTGGAACGGTCACCTCAACGGGCGCTGGCGAACGAACTATGCAGCTTCAGTCATCATTCTTTCCCGCGGGCGACTTCTCTCAGTTCAACAGTGCTGCAGGTGGTACAGTGGAATACAACGGCGCAGTAACTCTCTCGGCGACGCAGTCGAGTTATAACAACCTGTCGTTTACCGGAGCGGGAATCAAGGAGCTGGGTAACGTGAACCTCACCATTAATGGAAGTATAAATATCGCCGCAGGGACAGTCAATAATACGGTGAATCGAAATATCAGTATGACGAGCAGTTCCGCCGACTTTACCAATAGCGGAACGTTCAATGCAGGAAGTGGGTCGGTGACAATAGGCCGCGACCTGATTAACACCGGTGCGGGCGCGGTGTTCAATGGCCCAAACAGTACAACGGGATTAAAGGTCATGCGGAACCTGGTTAACGGAGCCGGCACAACATTCACTGCCGGGACTGATAGCGTAGGAGTGCGCGGCACGTTGACTAATTCAGGAACGTTTACTTCGGGTTCAAACACCCTTAGGGTAAATGGGAATCTTCAAAACCTGGCGGGCACCTTCAATGGTTCATCCGGTAGTCTTAGCGTTGGTGGCGCGCTGACGAACAACGCTGCTTTCAGCGCAGGCGCAGGGTCCATAAATGTCCAGGGGCAACTGACAAACAGCGGCGCGTCCGCAATCTATGCGGCCAACGCAAGTAATGTTACCGTTAATGGTTCTGTCAATCTTACTACCAGCTCCCAATTCAATGCAGGTACAGGTTCCATCACGACTAATGGCAATTGGACCAACAGTGCGACATTTATCGCAGGTACAGGTACGGTCAATTTTACAGGTAGTAGCAATCAGACGATCACAGGAGCAACCACCTTTTACAACGTAAGCCGCGGTGGCGGAAACCTCACGTTGAGCAACGATGTGACCGTTGGTGGCTTACTCACGCTTTCCAATGGTCATATTGTAACAAGTGCAAATGTGCTTTCGCTCACGAATAGCACGACACAGCCTGTAACAGGTTATAGCGCTTCTGCCTATGTCGACGGTGCCCTTTCAATCGCGTTTCCTAATACCGCCCTGGAGACCCGGGTTTATCCAATCGCGTCTGCAGGTGCATACCGCCCGGTCACGATTCAGCAAACTGCTTCGTCTACTGCTCCCGTTGTTCGGGTAAGGATGACCAACACAGCTCCAACGGGCACGCCACCATCAGGAGTCGATCGCCTGTCGCAGGCTCGCTACTATTCAATCAATCTGTTGTCGGGAACCATGAATGCTCCAACAGTTGATCTTAGTTTTAATACCAATGGTGCAGCTGACGAAACAATTGCAACACCTACAAACGCGCGCGTGCTCCGGTCAACGTCCTCGTCTGGACCGTGGACTGATGCAGGCGGATCTGGAGTTTTCTTCCCCGCCGATCCAGCCGGTCACGTCACTTCTGGATTAACGAGCATCACTAGTGGAACCTTTTTTACGCTGGGATATCCAAACGAAGTAACACCAGTAACACTGGTTTCCTTTACAGCACAACTGATCAGCGATCTTGTCGAGCTCTCCTGGGCGACAGCTTCTGAAAAGAACAATCATTACTTCACTGTTGAACGCAGTGACCATTCACTTAAGTTTGACTCTTTGTTTTCTATCGACGGTGCCGGTGACAGCCAGCTGCTGTTGCACTATGGAGCTGTCGACTATTCGCCCCTTCAGGGGGTGTCATTTTATCGCCTGAAGCAAACTGATTTCGATCTGAAATTCAGCTACTCAAAGGTGGTGCGTATCGAGTACAACGGTACGTCTGGTAACGCCCTGTCATTGTATCCCAACCCTGGCCGGGTTAACGAGCCGATCAAATTGAAGTCCGGCGGGCTTAGTACTGAGATGTGTAGCGTATTCATTACCGATGCTCTTGGACGGATACTATACGCAGGCATGTTAGATTTGTCAAAGCCAGTCAACCTTCGTGATCTGCCCCTGAACTATCAGCTAACATCCGGTGCCTATGTGATCCGGGTTTCGCAGGGAAGCAGGGCGGAGATAAGGAAGCTTGTCATTGAGTGATAGTCGGAGCACCTGTTATCGCTTACTGATCATTTGTTTTCAATTGACGGGGCGTGGCCAATTAACCAGCCGTCGACAAATACTTCAACTGGTGGTCGTCCGTAGTTGATCAGGAGTCGCTACAGTCTGAGATGCCGGCTTTTTGATTATCTTTATCTGTCAATCCCATTTTTTGAAGTGAAATACACCCATTTTTTGACGAGGCTTTCAATAGGCGTCGTATTCTTACTTGTGGCGGCATGCCAGTCGCGTAATGAAGAAACCCAATCCGATGTGTCTGCGGCTTATGACACAATCGAGGCGCTTGTCGACACGGTGTCTCAACCATCCGGCGATGGCATTGAAATCGTTGAGTGCCCGCGTGGCACGCCCGAACGGATTGTAAAGGCCAGTATAGAGCCACAACCCACCTTTGAGCTGGACAAGAGTAAGAACGTTGCGTCGGAAACATTGCAGTTCCAAAACGGCGACAAGCTTGTTGTGACTAACGGAGGATGCGAATATTTTGTAGTTACGTTTCGTTTCGAAACTAATCGGTTCAAGGCTGACACAGCAGACATGATGTACTGGCTCGACAAATCGGCCGTGTTGGTGAGCGAAGTCTCAGACGCGATTGATGCACCGCTTGATTTTAATGATGGTGTCGCTATGATCAAAAAGGTCAACGGTCCGGAAGTCAAGTATGAGCCAGGTCAGGAGATAGTATACTCTGATGGAGAGATAAGACAGTTCGCCACCCTCGATCGCGTTCAGAAACTAAGCGATTCCAGGTACGCCGTTGAAGTTACATTTGCTCTCGGTCCTATCTAACTCAAGTTTAAGGCGAGTTATATCATAACGAGAGATATTTTACCCGAGCTATAGGCCAAGTACACCCTTCAATTTCGCATAACCACTTTTGCTGAGGGGAACCTTGGCACCGCTCTTTAGCAACGCAAGGTACGTGTCCTTTTCAAGAGGCTCTATCTTTGTTAACTGCTGCAAATTCAGCATGTATGAGCGATGGACTCGCACAAACTGAGATTCATCCAGACTCTTTTCATAGAAGCTCATGGTCTTTTTCTTCATGAACATTTCTTTCTGCGTGAAGATCTTTACATAGTCATCGTAAGCTTCGATGTAATGGATCTCATGAACCGGTACAATACGGATGTTGCTTCCTTCGCGGATAACGATACGGTTGCGCTCTTCGGGCTGGCGAACGTCTTCTGTCAACAATGCCTTTGGTGCTTCAGCATGCTTATGTTGCTGAAGCCACTTTTGAAGGGCTTTGTCAAATCGTTCTCTGCTGAATGGTTTCAACAGGTAGTCTATGGCGTGCGATTCAAAAGCCTTGATTGCGTATTCATCAAAGGCGGTCGTAAAGATTACGGATGGTGGCTGCTCCAGTAATTCCAGCATCTCGAAGCCATTGATCTTCGGCATCTGAATGTCGAGGAATATAAGGTCAGGTTTATGTTGCGTTATGGCTTTAACACCTTCGAACCCGTCGTTGCATTCCTGCATGATCGAAATCTCAGGATAGTTTTGGAGATATTCCACAACAATGCTACGTGCCAACGGTTCATCATCGATGAGAATAGTCTTTATCATATTGACTGTGGAATTTTTACTTCAGTGATAAATAGCTTTTCCTGAGTTCGCGTGGACAGAAGGTCGTTGCGCCCATAGAGCAAGTATAGCCTCCGTTGCACAGAACTGAGACCAAAACCTGTTCCCGAACGAGGTTGTGAGGTTTCGGGATCAAACGGATTCTCTACACGCAAGATTAAATGCTTATCTCCAGCAAGAGCCTCAATCCTGATCACGATCTCCCCAGTCGTATCATACAAGCCGAACTTGATCGCATTCTCCACGATCGGCTGCAATAACAGTGACGGCAGCATATTAGGACTGGCGGATTCCTCTGCAACAATCTCGGTGCTAAGCCGGTGTCCAAATCTCACTTTTTCTATGTCCAGATATAGCTGAAGATGTGACAACTCTTCCTTCAGGCTCACCAGTTGTTGATCATCTTTCTTAATCGTGCCGCGAAGGAAGTCTGATAATTGCTGAATCATCTTTCTTGCCTGTTCGGGTCGCACACCGGCGAGTGCACTGATAGAATTAAGGCTATTAAATAAAAAGTGAGGTTGCAATTGTTGTCTTAAAGTCGCGAGCTCCGCATCGCGCGCAAGTCGCACGGTGTCGCTTTCTCGTTTTTCTCCTGCTCGAACATCCTGCATGAAGAACCATGTCCAGCTGATGATGCCCATCAAAGTAATCATTAACCATGCAAGGACACCCCGGAAAATCTGAGATGATGCCAGGTAATTCAAATACGTTTCTGTGTGACCAAAGGGACCGTTAGTCATGAGGTAATTGTGCGCAATGACCGATAACACGGCGAGGCCTATGTCCCAAACGATCAGATAAACCGCATTCTTAGCATTTGGCTGATAGTACCGCATGGAGACAAACGTGATGTATCCGGCGGTTGCAATAAGCAGATTGAAGTTTACTGTATCAGCAAGCGCCAGAGATACAGGAAAGCCGAAAGTGTCATAAAGTGCGTACGTTTCTACTGCTACCAAGGCTGCTACCCACGACAACACGGCGATTACAATCTTTCGGGTTGATATCTTAAGCAGCTCCCTGGACATAATTTCAGTGGGTCGAATTACTGTACTGTGCATTTCTGATCAGGGCAAGTTACGTATTTCAACCTAGTTAGGCACGAAGGTCGCAAGTCGGATACCGATTGCCTTCATGTGCACGAAGTGAATGTAATTCGATCCTGCATCAGTCTCGTGGATGCGTGAGTGCAACTCAACGCCGTCCTCCAGAGCTGTCAATGGTGTCACTTCAGACACATTGATAAATTCCCATCGCACTTGCTTTTTCTTTTCATTATAGAAGCAGTCCTCCTCGCTCAATCCGAGGGCCCGCGCTTTTAGAAATGCTTCCTCCTGATCTTCTGCCGAGATCAGTCTTAGTTGTTCGTCGAATTGACTTGTCGACTCATTGCCTTCCTGCTTAATCGCGAATATTACTTTTGTTATATACCAGTTCATAAGTAAGACTTGAAAGATGATTAAAACCTGGGCCATATTGATAAGTCTAACGGTTGTTGCAGACTTATTAGAAACTCTTGATATCAATACCACCGAATATCGAGGTACCGCGCAATACCAATGTTTTGGTAGGATCAGTAACAGTGTTGTTGAATTGACGTTTGTCGTTAAGTCCGCCGAAGATGGTAACGACCTCTTCAGATTCGATCTTCCAGTGCGCAGGCACGATCAGTTTGGTACCTCCGAAAACCTGCACCAACTCAAGGGGTACACGACCAGTAATGTCTGCCTGTGTAAGGTTGATCTCAGCACCACCGAAAACGCACACACTTTCGCCACCTTTAAACTCTTTCGACAGCACCTGGTGCTTGTTCTCGCCAAATATGGTTACCGTTTCGAAGATGCCGGAATCACTCCTGTCAGCACTTGACTTACCGCGATCCAGAATTCTGAAAAGCGAATCGTTTTCAGGGCGAGTTCTTGATCTTAATATCATAATGAGGCCAACTCCGATGATCATGATGGGCCACAGATATTCGCGCAGTTCGATGCCTGGAACCATTTGGTCGATCAGGAACGCCGTACCAATTGCCATAGGAATCAGAAACCCGATGTTCCTGAAATGGTGGCGTACTCCGATGTAGAATCCCAGGACAATAAGCCACATCGGCCAGCTAAATACCCATCCGGGAAAGTACACACCAACTTCGCGGGCGAGCAGCATTGTGCCGACAGCGACGATCACAAGGCCTCCGAAAGTGCGACCGCTCCGGAATCTTTGATCACCACCACGTCGTTCATAATTTGTATTGGGATATTGTTGATTTTCCATTTCGTTGCTTGATTATGATGTAAATAACGGCTTAAGAATGGGCCCTGGCTATAGCAAAAAGGCCGTTTCATGCCACCGGTAGGTGAATACAGGATGGTGGTCGGTGAATACTCCCGGTGTCTGCAGTCATGCCTTCTATTCTTTGATTTCTGGCTGCATTGAACCCGGATTGTGGAGGTTCTTTTACGCAACCTGGTTTAAAAACAAACCCGATTTCTGTGTTCTATTGTCATGTGTTGTAACTTCAGGCTCAAATCTCAAATATGACGAGGACACAGCAGGTTGAACAGGCATTCTCTCACTTTGATGTGTACAATTATAGGGATCCCAATATCGAAGTCTGGAACGGCAAGTCATTTCCAAAGGAATTGCTGTACTCAATTCGAATGAGTGATCGCCTTTCGAAGTTTGCACCGGATTCTCCGGATCACATCAGACTGGCAGTAAGATGCCAGCACATCGGGAGATGGGAAATTCCGCGTAACACGTATCCAATGGACCGGAAAGGTTATCTGCAATGGAGAAACGCATTGAAGTTTCATCATGCAAAAATCGCCGGCGAGATTCTGACAACGTGCGGATTCGACGCTGAAACCATTGAAAAGGTGAAATTTCTTTTGTTAAAAAAAGAATTGAACCGCAATGCTGAAACTCAGTTGGTCGAAGACGTCATCTGTCTGGTATTTGTTGAGCATTACCTTGATGATTTCGCCTCAAAACATGATGACGATAAAGTTGTGGATATACTTAAAAAGACATTGATAAAGATGTCTTTGCGGGCAAAGGAAGAGGTTTCCAACCTTCCTCTTAAGCCAAAGGTATCTCAACTGATTTCGATGGCTGTAGCTTAGCCCGGGCGTTACCCCAGCCTTTTGCTTTCGGTCTTAACCAAAAACTCTACAAAGGCAGAGAGGGAACGAAAAAGTATTTCATATACGTCCTCGAAATGCTTTTGGTTGCCGTAATATGGGTCGGGAACTTCTTCGCCCGCATGGCCTGGGTCAAAGTCACGCATCATAATAACCCTTGATCTGTTTTGAGCATTGGCAAGGCGCTTAATGTTCTGATAGTTGCTTCTGTCCATAGCGAGCACATAATCGTACTCATCGAGATCTGCTGCGACCAGTTGTCTTACGCAATGATCGATGGCAATGCCCTTGCTGCGAACTGCCTGAATCGTTCTTGGATCAGCATCATCTCCAACATGATAGTTAGCGGTCCCGCAGGAATCAATTTCAACAACGTCTGCCAATCCCTGTTCTTTTATAAGATGTCTGAAAATGGCTTCTGCCATTGGTGAGCGACATATATTACCAAGACAAACAAAAACGACCTTAACCATTGCCATAAGCTTTATCGGGAGGCAAATTAAGAGCAATAGAGCGTAAACCTCAAACTAAGTCCTTCCATTTACCTGTTCCGTACGTCATTATAGTCGGGTTCAGCAAGGCAACAAAGGCTTTGTAGACTGCAGTTGCTTTCCCTAGTAGATCTTTGCTTCGCGAACGGAAACACCAAGACCCACACTTACCATGCTGTATTCCTGGAGGCTATACTCTCCACTTAAATAAATCGGGCCGAAGTTGAAACGCATTCCCGCTGCGACACGCATGCTGTTGTTCTTGAAATCGAGAGATATTGGATCTTTGAATGTGCCAACTTCTGGAATGACATAGGAGCCTCGGGTATTTGCGCTTGTTCTTGCAGTCGTTACACCAACGCCACCAAAGAATGTTACGATGGCGATCTTTTTGCTTATCAAAGCCTGATACAACCATCCATCCATGTTATAAGTCATCTCCTGTTTACGCTGGTCCATTGATGGTTTGGCAAAGGCATTTTCCAACGACGTTGCTCCATCTATGTGCGTATAGGCCACCAGTAAGGAGAGATCAAATGGAAGAATGCTGATCCCCTTTATATGTTGCTTGATGTCATGCATCACTCCAAAGCCGTACGCTTTGATACTTGTGTTATGAGATTTGATTTCCGGGAGCCAGCGGATTTTAAGGTCGGTGTTCTTATAGATCCCCAAAGACAACTGTGCTGTAGGGGCAAGCACACCGCTAATGCCAATGTTCTTTTTAAAGTCAACTCCCTTAGGTCCCGGGAACGAAGCCTGGCCATTGTTAACCGTATAAGTTGTAGCTACTTCGGGTCCACTAATTGCAGGTGCCAGTCCGTTCGACGCGGTAGAGGTGAATCCCGTCACCGTCTGCAGATTTAGTTTTCTCGGGTCGAAGTAATTGTATGAAGATGGAATCCCAACTCCGTGAACAGCAACTCCGATATCAAATCCGAAAGTCTTGTGCGTCTTTGCACTGTTATACCAGCCGCCGTTGAAGCCGTATGAAAGGCCTTCAATGGCAGGATTCAGATAGGCCTGAGTCAGTTTGCTGGCGTCCTGAGGACCGGCGACGAGGAAGTAAACGATGTCGTTTTCATCCTGGGCATAAAGGGCAGTTGTCGACATTGAGATCGCCACCATCCATAGCCGAAAAAGATGCTTCATTGACAAAGAGGGTTAAAAAATGCGAGCGTTAAATGTCAAAGATAACCAAAACCGCAAAGTGATTGGAGGTTTGATCGTGCTGTGTGCTAAAGGTGTTGCCGAAGGTTCGTATTTTTGCGACCAGATGAGGTTATTTTACGACGGCCTGATTCTGTTTCTGCGCGTAGCAGTTCGGGTGGGCGCCTGGTTTAGTCCAAAATTAGCGGCCTTCGTAAAAGGACGTATCAGCGCATTTGAAATGCTTCGTGCCAACGTGGGGGCGAAACCCGGTCCTTATATTTGGGTCCATTGCGCCTCACTGGGTGAGTTTGAACAAGGCAGGCCTGTCATCGAGGAGATTCGCAAGAGCTTTCCTGGTTATAGAGTTCTGCTTTCGTTTTTTTCACCGTCGGGATATGAGGTGCGTAAGAACTACGATGCGGCTGACGTTGTATCGTACCTTCCATGGGACACATCGAAGAACGCACGACAATGGCTGAGTGTTGTAAATCCTTCGCTTGTCATCTTCGTAAAGTATGAGTACTGGCATCATTACATTGCCGCTATCAGAGAAAGAGAAATTCCTTTGCTTTCCATCTCAGCAATCTTCAGGCCCAATCAGATATACTTTAAGTGGTATGGTGGTTTTTACAGAAGAATACTCAAAAAGGTTAATCACTTCTTTGTGCAGAATGATGATTCAGAACGATTGCTGACATCAATCGGTGTTAATCAGCACACGTTAGGAGGTGATACTCGATTTGACCGTGTGATGCAGATTGTTAGTCAGGCCCGGGAAATTAATCTTGCAGCGGAGTTCAGTAGGGGTAGCGTTGTCCTGGTAGCAGGTAGCATTTGGCCGGATGATTTTGATGCCTTGTTGCCTGCAATGAACGAAGGTCAGGCGAAATTTATCGTGGCGCCGCATGAAATATCAGAGCGCTTTTTGACATCGATGGAGAATGCATTGAAAGTGAAGCACGTTCGATTCTCTCGGGCACAGGTTACAGATGTGTCGTCGTACAACGTTCTGTTCGTAGACAACGTCGGCATGCTGAGCAGTCTTTATCGTTATGGAAGATATGCTTTCGTGGGTGGTGGCTTTCGCGAAGGACTTCACAACATCCTCGAAGCGGCCTGCTATGGGGTGCCCGTCTGTTTCGGCAACAAAGCTTACGATGTTTATCAGGAGGCGAATGATCTTATCGCAGAGAAGGCTGCGTTTGCCATTGCCGACAGTCAGGAACTAAGAGGGACAATACAATGGCTCGATCAACCCGACAACTATGCGCATGCTTCGTCTGCAGCACGTAAATATGTTGTAAGTCGCACCGGCGCCACAGAGAAAATTCTGTCATACTGTAATCGGCTGCTGAAATGAAAGGAATAGTACTTCGGTCCACAGGTTCATTCTATACTGTTCTTGGCGAAGACCATATCCGTTATAACTGCAGGGTGAGGGGCAAGATCCGTCTGGAGGGTATCAAAGAAACAAATCCTGTGGCAGTAGGCGACCAGGTCTTATTCGACACAGAACAAGATGTTGGTTCTATAATGGAGATACTTCCACGGAAAAATCATATGCTAAGGCAGTCTGTAAAAAAGACCGGCCATGCGCATGTGCTGGCAGCCAACATTGATCAGGTTCTCGTTGTCGCCACCATGGCTTTGCCTCGAACGTCCACAGGATTTATTGATCGGGTTTTAGTAAGCGCCGAGGCCTTCGGGATTCCTCAGATATTGCTATTGAACAAGCGGGATGTGATGGATGAGCAGGACAGGGCCGTGGCGGAAGAGATCCAATCACTTTATAGTTCAATTGGTGTTGAAGTTGTGATCGTATCTGCCCTTCATGATGATTTGAATATCGTAAAGGATTTGCTCAAGGGGAGGACTACGCTGATTGCAGGGCATTCCGGTGTGGGAAAGTCGACACTGCTAAATAGCATTGCACCGGAAATTGGTCAGGCCACCAGCGACATCTCTGATTTTACGGCCAAGGGTGTTCACACTACAACTTTTGCTGAAACCTTCGAGATAGGAGAGAAAACGTTTATCATCGACACTCCCGGTGTAAAAGAATGGGGACTTGTTGATATGAATGCTCAGGAGATCTCCGACTACTTTCCGGATATGCGGACCGTGCGTCTGGATTGCAAGTTTCAGTCACGTTGTTTACATATCAATGAGCCTGGCTGTGCAGTTAAGACTGCTGTTGCCGAAGGAAAAATAGCGCAAAGCAGGTATGACAATTACGTGAGGATGGCGAGTGGAGAAGACAATCGTAAATAGGCTACCGGCTCCCGAACCTTATCACCTGATACCATTTCCTTATACGCGAAAGAGGAAGTCTGAAAGCACTTAACAACAGCCATCCTCTATCTACAAGGCTCTTACTGCGCAACGCATACAATAGCTGTCCAAACTTTTTTGCAGCTATGGCATTGTCAGAGAGCGTCGACTGCCGCAGTTCATAGCGAATACGCTGTACAAGAGCGCCGCGATCACCACTATCACGGCAAAGCGCAATTGCCTTTTGACAAACGCGGTAAGTTGAGATAAGGTGCCGGCTAGCCGGAGCATATTGCCCAGACGAAAGTGAATGATTGATTAGTCGTATGAAATACAACCGTTCATTAAGGAAAGTATATCGGAATATGCGTGAAGAACGAACCCACAGATCGAAATCCTCATAGCTCAATTGCTCGTCATAGCCGTTCAGAGCATCCAATACTGTACGCCTCATCATCATAGTGGGACTGGCGATATAATAAGTTGTCAGGAGTTTTCGAAATACGTCTCCGGTTGCAACGTCCGTGATCAACCTATGCCGAAACAGGTGTTCGTAATGGTGCCGGATAACAACACCTTGCTCGTCGATGTAGGTTGCGTCTGTAAATACCACGCCAGTGTTATCGTCAGTAGCCAGAAAACAATTCACCTGCTTTTCGATGCTCTGTTCTTGCATCACATCGTCGGTGGAAAAGTCGATGATGAATTCTCCTTTTGCACGCGCATAAGCCTGGTTGAATGCTTTGCAGTTCCCTTCATTTTCTGTTGCTAGGGTGACTTCCAGGCGTGGATACTCGTCCTGAAGCTCACGAATAACGGCCGGGCTATTGTCTGTGCTGGCGTCGTCCCAAACGAGAATCTGAATGGCGGGATAAGTCTGTCGTAAAACCGACTCTATTGCTTCACGGACGAAACGTCCATGATTATAGCAAAGACAGATCACCGTCACGAGTGGCTTAGCCATGCGTGTAAACTTTTCGCAATGTAGGTTTCACAGAAGGCCGAGCCCCCATACGCATTTTGAACGACAACAGACTTATGTTAGGTCCTTCCTGAAGGCTTGAAGTTCCAAGGTCCAGCAAGGGAATATGGTTCGTTGAGCAATAGTCGTATAATGAAGCGATGAGCAGTACGGGCGGACTTAACTTGTCGGCCTGGCTATCGTGATCAATGTAAAATAGACTCAGGACACTGGAAGACACTCTTACAGCAATTGCAGCGCCGATCAATTCTTCCTTGGAATGGACGGCGAAGGCAAGATATCTGCCTGGAAATAGTTTGGTAGTTTCTTCAAGCTGATTCCAGGTCATCGACATCGGATAACCTTTTCGGTTGTGATGATTGGCGATAAACGAGTAGGCGTCATGGAGCTTGTTACCAGGCATTACAGATGCCGTAAGGCCAGCCTCCAGCGCTTTATTAAGGACTTGTTCCTCCGTCTTCCGCAGGACGTCAACAAAGTTTCCACTAACCGTGATACATGACGATAGATCAGCGTTTGATGATGTAAAACCCAGAGCATGGAGAAAGGAGAAGCTCATCGCTTGAGACCTGGGCGCATAGGCCTCAGGTGGAAATTTTATTACGGCTTCATCGACCGTGTCTGCAAGGTGCCCGTCGATGAATCGGATAAACTCATAAAGCGTTTCTGCAGATAAACCTGAAGAGCACTCTATACCTCCGTAAGGACTACGTACAGCGGTGTTTCCCTTCTTGCCGTTAATGTTGATCGACAATGAGGCGACGATTTTTCCGTTCTTATCATTGACTGCATAATAGCAGTTCCAACCAGATGCACATTGTAAAATCAGGTGATCGCGCAGATGAAAAAGCGTTGGCTCATAATCGTACAACGCTTCCTTGTCAGGCCATGCATGATAAAAAGAGACGTCTTTCAACTAATAAGGGATTCCAATTTTTTTAAAGATGAAGTGCATAAGCCATGCAGGTCCAATTAACAGAAATTGAATGTCTTTCAGAAACGATGGCTTTTTTCCCTCCACCTTGTGGCCATAGAATTGTCCAATCCAGGCTACTACAAAAATAGCAATACTTAACAACCATAGAGGTGCCACCTGGAACGCTGCTAATTTCTGAAGGATAAGTATACACAGAGCACCAAAAAGCATCATTCCTACGGCCAGCGGAACGGAAAGGGATACATAGTACACCAGTACCAGCACCAGGGCAACCCCGGCCCAGTTGGCATAGGGACTTTGACCCAACAAGGCCGACAATGAGCTGGCTGGAATAGATGCCAGAAGGCCCATAACACTCAGGAAAATGAGCGGAACACAGACCCAATGGATTGCTTTGTTGGTTTCGTTTTGATGGCTTTCGCCGTATTCTGTAAGGAGCTGTTCTATCTTCCGCATACAATTTAGGTTTCGAACAAATTACGGATTCGCTGATCAAATCTGCAAACGTTTCCAATGGGTTATAAATGCTGATTTTGCTGTCCATTCCCGATAAGTGAATTCCCAATCTTAGCCCAAGATCAATAAGTTGTGACAACGAATATTGCGTTTGAAGTAATGGTTTTATGTCGGTCAGAAATGTATCTCCGCTCAAGCGGGTGCGTGAAAAAAGATAACGCTTGCCCCATACGACGAATGCTTGTGATCACCGCGGAGATTTCATGTTGCTCCACTTATATCCCTGAATACCGTGATAATTAAAATATTTTTATTACCTTGGTCAGAAGTCGTGTCGTCGTTTCTAAACGCCCAATCAAATTCAGGAGAGTGATTGGAGGTCTCGGGCAAGGTAACGCATGCGCTAGCCCAGTCTCTTAGCCCAATTTTTTAAATATATTCTATGGGATCTGCTTGTAAGTTTCTCGTCATTGACGACAATGAAATCGACCGCCTCATCACTTCGAGGCTTCTAACCAGTGGTGGCATGACAGACGTTCATACCGTTAATGGTGGCCTGGAAGGTATCGACTGGATCAAAAAACATGTAAACAACATAGGACAAAAACTCGTTGTCCTGGTTGACATCATGATGCCTGGCATGGATGGTTTCCAGTTTATGGAAGCGTTTGACACGCTTGATACATCCATAAAACAAGTTGTCCAGGTTTTCATGCTGTCATCTACCCTTGATCCCCGCGATATCAAACGCGCGGCCAGTAACAAGACAGTGAAAGAACTCCTCAGCAAGCCTTTGCCAGTTGCAAAATTGTCAGCGGCGGTGCAGGATCTCGAAGTTGTTAGAACATAGTTAACTGTTCTGCAAATCTTGCCGGCACCGGTTCTCGCTTTGGAGAACTTACATTTCTGATGTGGAACAATTTGCTCTCCTTTTCTCTCGATGCTATAATGATCTGCGTATCGCCAGCCACCGGGTAAAACGTATCGCGGACTACACGTGGATGATTGTTGTTTTGTGAAAGATGCACCAGAAACAGGTGACTCATGAATGATGGACGATGCGCAATAAAAAGTTGGCGCGCCTGTTTGTTCGAGAGATGCCCAAATCCACCCCGAATCCTGTTCTTAAGGGCAAGTGGATAACCTCCCTGATCCAGCATTAACTCATCATAATTTGATTCGAGAAACGCTGCATGGCATTTCCTGAAATTGGCCACGACATTGTCACACGCAATCCCGATATCCGTAAAGATGCCGACGTTTACTGTGTCGTTCGATATCATGAAACTGACCGGATCGGCAGCATCATGTTTCTTTGCAAAGGCAGTGACACGAATCGCGCCTATGGTCACCGTTGTATCTGACGGAAGTGCTCGAACATGCTCATCCATCAGCCGCATATTGCCAGCGTTCCTTGTGTTCTCATTTATGTATACTGCTATTCGGTGCTTTTTTGACAGAGACGGAACACCATGGATGTGATCACCATGTTCATGGGAAACAAACACACCTTTTACCTTACGGAGTGACAGCCCCAGGCGTTTCATCCGCTTTTCGATCTCCCTGCATGATATTCCACCATCGATGAGCACGGCATCATCATCATTTCCCACGTAATAGCAATTGCCATTACTCCCCGAATTCAACGATGCAACAAATAGTGACATGTGATAAAAAAATATCCGATCCTCCTCAAATTATCTTCCCGGAGCGAGCTTGCTCTTCCAGAACCCGTAGCAAAAATATACAATCAGGCCGAATGCCATCCAACCAAAGAACACTATCCAGCTTCTGGCAGGGATTTCGATCATCAGGTACATGCAGCAGAGCATGCCCAGAACAGGTATTAGCGAAAGTTTCCTGAGGAAAGTGAAAACGGTAATCACTGCACTAATGGAAATAAAGATGAGAAACAGTATTTCCTGATGAGCCTCATGCGTGAAATTGGTGATGGCTTCAATGAAGCGGAGCCGGAATGTGTACATAAAAACTATAAACAACATTGGTATCACCCATTGTCCATTGATATAAGGCAGATTGAATCCTTTTGTGCCTTTTTCTTTAGGTGGCAGCGCCAGTACACCTCCACAAACAATGGCAAAGGCAAACAGGGTTCCAATGCTGGTAAGGTCAGTCATCAATGCGCTTTCGATTAACAAAGCGGGGATGGCGACAATTATTCCGGTGACAACAGTTGCAAACCCTGGGGTATGAAACCTGGGATGTATTCTTCCGAAACGCGACGGCATCAGGCCGTCGCGACTCATGCTCATCCATATCCGGGGTTGGCCAATCTGAAAAACCAGGAGCACGCTGGTTGCAGCAACAACAGCACTAACCGACACAAAGAAACCGATCTTGTTGAGATCGATCTTCTCAAATACATAGGCCAACGGATCGGCTACTGCCTCGAACTCAGAATAGTTAACCATACCCGTAATAACCAGAGTTACGATTACATAAACGAGCGTACAAATGATCAGAGAATAGACCATTCCTCTCGGTAAGTCACGCTGCGGGTTAGCGCATTCCTCAGCTGTCGTAGATATGGCGTCAAATCCGATATAGGCAAAGAACACTGCCGAGACACCCTTCAGCACACCTGAAAATCCATTGGGCATGAACGGACTCCAATTGTTAGTATCGATGTAGAAAAGCCCAATGACAACTACGAACGCAAGAACGACGAGCTTAAGTCCGACCATAAAATTTGCGCTCGAGCGACTTTCCTTCATTCCAATGTAAGCCAGTATCGTAATCAGGATTATAATAATGAAAGCAGGTAGATTACAGATGAGCTTGTAGCCAGCGATGATGGGCGCCGTTGTCCAAGCCATTCCGGCGGTGGGTGAATTGCTTTCAAGAGCTGATTCATAGAGGCTTTTCGCCGTTGCCGGGTCGGTCGCCAGCCACGAGGGAAGGTTTATTCCTGCACCCTCCAGCAGATTAACAAAGTAGCTGCTCCACGAGATGGAGACAACGACATTGCCAATAGCGTACTCCAGTATCAGTGCCCATCCAAGGATCCATGCGATGACCTCTCCAAAAGTTACATACGAATAGGTATAGGCACTTCCGGCTACGGGAACGCGGGATGCAAACTCGGCGTAGCAAAGGGCGGTAAAACCACAGGTCACCGCAGTCATAAGGAAAAGAAATACGACACCGGGGCCTCCGTCGTAGGCGGCCTGTCCGATAGTTGAGAAAATACCAGCCCCAATGACGGCCGCAATGCCCATTGCCGTCAGATCTTTGACGCCCAATACCTTGCGGAGGCCAGCCTGTCCATGAGCTTCTTCGTGAGAATCGTGTAAAATTGTCGAAATAGGTTTCTTTCTGAAGAGCGGACTGGGCATTCAACTACGGGATTAGGAATGGCTCAAAATAGTTGATTTTTTTGACTTAACTTAGCACGACCGTGTAGAGGTATTTTTTAACAGAACTGGGATTTATCGATTTTTTTTAATGCACGTAACGGGAGATGAGCAGCAGAAGGCACCGCATCCTGAGCTGAAAATAACCATCACTTCAGATGAATTAAACGCCCTGCCACTGAGAGCATTTGTGGGCAAAGTCAACGTAGTCACGGATCCTGAGAAAATAGGTGCCGTGGCTCGGGAGATAGAAAAGCATCGTATTGTAGGATTCGACACAGAAACACGCCCCAGTTTTAAACGGGGACAGTTTTTCAAAGTCGCCTTGCTTCAGCTTGCTATTCCTGACAAAGTCTTCCTGATAAGGATTCATCAGACAGGACTGCCGAAGGAGATCATATCAATTTTCGAAAACGCCGATATCATCAAGGCCGGCGTTGCAATTCACGATGATATAAAGGCGCTTCAGAAGATCATGCACTTTGATCCGGCTTCATTCATTGAATTGTCGACAATGGCCAAAGCATCAGGGCTTCAGGTTGAAAGCGTGAAAAAGCTGGCTGGCCTGCTACTGGGGTTCAGGATCTCGAAGAGTGCTCAAACCTCCAACTGGGAAGCTTCAACTTTGACTGAAAAACAAATTGAATATGCGGCGACAGACGCTTGGGTATGCCTCGAGATATACAGACATCTCAAGGGACGAGCGGTTCAGGTTGCTCAATAATAAGTATGAATGTAAAGATCCTCAATAAAGAAATTCTTTCCGCGAACTGGTACAAACTCTATAAGTACACTTTCGCCCTCATCGACAAAAACGGTGAGGAACATGTTCAAAGCCGTGAAGCCTATGATCGGGGCAATGGTGCCACTATCCTGCTTTACAATCCTTCAAAGCGCACTGTAATTCTTACGGAGCAATTCAGATTGCCCACGCTGGTAAATGGCAATGAGTCAGGCATGCTTATAGAAGCATGCGCCGGGCTTCTCGATCTTGACAATCCTGAGGAATGTATTCGTCGCGAAACAGAAGAAGAAACAGGCTATCGCATTCAGCAGGTGCGAAAAATATTTGATCTCTATATGTCGCCAGGATCTGTTACCGAGATTCTTCATTTTTTTGTCGGTGAATACACACGCGATCAAAAGGTGAGCGAGGGTGGCGGTGTTGATGAAGACGAGCGAATTGAAGTGCTGGAATTGGATTTTAATCGCGCCTGTGACATGATCAAAACAGGGGAAATCCGCGATGCGAAAACCGTGATATTATTGCAATACGCTCGGTTGCACAATCTGATGTGATATTCAAACAGTCGAATATGATGTTCAGAAGTGCTATGTGACACTAAGCCCTAGAATGCACCGGAGACAACAGGTAGGTTGCTTGTGCAGAAGTCACTAGTATTACCGCGCACCTGGCCGTTGTTTGTTGTGAGTTGATGTACCTATCAACAACTGCTTTGCGCATAGCTGTCTTGGCAAATCTCAACTCTCAATATTCGATTCTCATGCGTACGCTCATCCTTGTATTGATTGCGTTTTGTTCGGTTACCACATTTGCTCAAAAGAAGCTGCAGGTAACAGACCTGACCTGTGAACATAAATCAAATCCAATAGGCATCGATACGAAGGTCCCGCGTTTCAGCTGGAAACTTGTATCCGCTCTGCGCGGCGTCAAGCAGCAGTCCTACGAACTACGGGTAGGAGAGGATCCGGTTGCAATTGTAAAAGGAGAAAAGATCATCTGGCAAACAAATCTTGTCAATTCCGACCAGTCTGTACTCGTGCCATACAACGGTCCGGCTACCGAATCACGCAAGCGCTACCACTGGCAGGTAAGAGTGGTTGATAACAAAGGAAACTCTTCTGGCTGGAGTCCTGTACAATACTGGGAGATGGGGTTAGTAACATCCGGCGATTGGAGCGCTAAATGGATCAATGCTGATATTCCCGGAGACAGTGCCGGACAACCCGCGCCAATGGTCCGGCGTGCTTTTGAATTGGCGAAATCAGTCAAGCAGGCAAGATTGTACATAACCGCACATGGCATCTATGAAGCCTATATAAATGGGGCCCGTGTCGGTGAACAATTTCTTACTCCTGGTTGGACGACATACGGTAAGCGTCTCCAGTACCAGGTATATGACGTGTCGAAAATGTTAAAGAAGGGAAGCAATGCAACCGGCGTAGTGTTGGGAGATGGTTGGTACAGGGGCTGGCTCGCCTGGGAGAATAATAAGAACATCTATGGCAAGTCGCTTGGGTTGCTATATCAGCTTGAAGTTGAATACACCGACGGCACGAAGGAGATCGTGACCTCGGATAACGAATGGAAAAATAACACCGGTCCCTATACACGCAACGGCATATACTATGGTGAGGCTTACGATGCACGGTTGGAGAGCAAGGGTTGGAGCGAACCAGGGTTTGATGAACAGGGGTGGAGTGCAGTAAAGCTGAGCGATGAGAGCAAGGACAATCTGATCGCTGCTTATGGTCCTCCCGTTGAAAAGCATGAAATCTTCAAGGTTCAGAAGATTATCCACAATAAGAAAGGCGAGACAATTGTAGACTTTGGTCAGAATCTAGTGGGATGGATTCGACTTACCGTGAATGGCAAAGCGGGGGACAAGGTCACCATACATCATGCAGAGGTCCTTGACAAGGAAGGCAACTTCTATATCGACAACCTGCGTGCCGCCAAACAGGAGATTGTATATACGCTTAAGGGCGGAGGTCAGGAAGTTTACGAGCCAAGGCTTTCTTTCTTTGGTTTTCGATATATAAGGGTGACTGGCTTTCCGGGCGAGCTAAAGGCAGAGAACCTGGAAGCCATCGCGTTATATTCTGACATGGCGCCGACAGGAACATTTACGAGTTCAAGTCCACTGTTAAATCAGTTACAGCATAACATTCAATGGGGACAAAAAGGAAATTTCGTTGACGTCCCCACTGACTGTCCGCAACGCGATGAACGGTTGGGATGGACTGGTGATGCTCAGGCCTTCTGCCGTACTGCCACGTACAATATGAATGTAATGGCCTTCTTCAATAAATGGCTGCAGGACCTGTCGGCCGAACAGGACGAAGAAGGCCGCGTGCCATTTGTTATTCCAAATGTATTGGGAAAAGGCGCAGCGGCATCAGCGGGCTGGGCAGACGCGGCAACCATCATTCCCTGGAACCTTTACCGGGCTTATGGAGATCAACGCATACTGGAACAACAGTATGAAAGCATGAAGAAATGGGTAGGCTACATGGACAAATCCAGCATGCAGGGATTGTGGAATACAGGATTCCATTTTGGAGACTGGCTGTTCTATCGGCCATTCGATGATAACGACGGCCGGGCGGCTGTAACTGACAAGTATTTAATTGCTCAGTGCTTCTGGGCACACTCAACACAGTTGATGATCAATGCGGCTACTGTGTTAGGTAAGAAGGAAGACATAGCATTGTATACTGACATGCTTAAAAAGATCAAGGAAGCATTTATGCGGGAATACATGACGCCCAGCGGACGACTCGTTGCAGGAACTCAGACCGCGTATGTGCTGGCATTGAATTTTGACATGCTACCCGAAAACCTGAGAGCCCAGGCAGCAGATCGCCTGGCGAAAAATGTGAGAGATTATGGCAACCACCTGACTACCGGTTTTCTGGGCACTCCTTACTTATGTCATGTGCTCACAAGATTCGGCCACACAGATATTGCCTATGATCTGCTGTTACAGGAAACGTATCCATCGTGGCTATATCCTGTGAAAATGGGTGCGACCACCATATGGGAACGATGGGATGGAATGAAGCCCGATAGCACATTTCAAACACCCGGCATGAATTCCTTCAATCACTATGCCTATGGTGCGATAGGTGATTGGATGTATCGTACGGTCGCCGGACTTCAGGAAATGCAGCCAGGTTACAAGGAGCTCTCCATGGCGCCGAAGCCGGGTGCAAAGTTGACTAAGGCGGTGGCGGAATATATAACTCCCTATGGAAAGGCAAAGTCTTCCTGGGAAATAGCTGATGGAAAAATGAAGATGGAGGTAACAGTTCCAGCGAATACAACGGCCACACTAGTGCTCCCTTCCGCGTCCGGAAAAAAGATTATTGAAAAGGGCATTGATATCGGAAAGGTCAATGCCATCGGCCAGTCAGGTAGTGAAGGCAATGATGTGATATTGAAAGTTGGCTCAGGTTCGTATGTCCTGGAGTATCCTTTTAAGCGATAGCTGAGGTTTCCAGCAGCAAATCACGCATGCAATAACATACCTGGTCTTCGTGATGTCATCTTACCTTAACGAGTTGATCTATTCGCTTTAGCACGCAACTTTAGTTAGGATCTGGCTGTGATCCTGTACATCCGCCGGCATGGCACAAAGATGCAACTATCCGGAATATGACTTTCACTTAATTGTAGTTAAGCGTAGTTAACTGCAGTTAACTGTAGTTAAGTAGGAGGCAACGTCAACGAAGCCCGGGCAATTCATAATGGAAGCTCATGCAGAGTCTATAGAAGTCTAAGCAGAGTCTATAGAAAGTCTATAGAAAGTCTAAGCAAAGTCTATAGAAAGCCTAAGCAAAGTCTAGAGAAAGCCTAATGAAACCCTATGCAGAGCTTAGTGAAAGTCTACGGCTATCAGACGTCTACCGTACGGTTAGCCTAAGCGCAGCAGCCACAAAGCCTGGACAGAGTGGCCAGCGAGCCTAACCAACGCAGCCAGAAATCACAAAAAAGTCGCAGGCTTGTTCGCCCTATTTGTCGGCCCTGAGGTAGATTCCAAAATCCGTTAGATCCAGCCGTTTCTGTTATTTATAGATATCGTTAAGCAGGCCGGCAAGTCGGATGCCCGCTTCCTGGATTCGCGTACGAATGAGAGGAAAATTCCTGTATGAATAGGCGTAACCAAGGCGACCATCGCCATAAGCATATACTTGTTGGCGATAGTTCATGCTTTCATTTGCCCAATCGCGGACATTTGTTGACTGCATCCTTTTGATAGCAGCATCGTCGACATTGTTTACCGATTCGGCAAGCTCGGTATAACTGAGACGAGTATCGTCGATCATGTCGCTGTCCCAAACGCGGTGAAGATTGCTATCGGTACGGAACCAGGTAACGCGGACATCGTTCCCTCCGCGATCAGTGCCACCTCCGACGTGTAATGGCATATGCAGGTCACCTACGAGGTGAATAAGAATCTTAATACGCTGAGCTTCTTCCGAAGGGTTGAGCTTCCCCGATTTAAGCTCCTGAATTACCCTCTCCAGAGTCTGAACGACGTCTCCGTTTGGATTCTTGGTGCTCTGATCATAAGACTCACCTTTTTGAATAGTGACCCAATGCCAGTCGGCCATATAGTCGAATGTACTGTCCGAGCGCACATCATCCATCCATGTGCTGGCCATCGCGAGAGATTGACCCTGTAAAATTCTTTCCAGTGCTTTCTTCGCCTTCTTCGTAAGATGTTTCTCAGCTACGAGGCCAGTGGCACGATGACCAGTCGGTCCCCAGGCAAGAGTGCAAACGCTTGTTGCCAGGCAAAGTATAAGTGTGATAATTTTCCGCATACGAGTCTAATCAGGTGGCAAGGTTACCAAATTTGTTGTCGTCCTGATTATCCGGGGCATTAAATTATATTTATATCGGAACAGGCCCGTAATTATGCCACAGACGGTAAAACTTTTTGCCTTTCTCGTTGCCAATCAACTCGATATCAAAGGCATAAAAACCTTTCTGGATATCAAACCAGTGGCGGACTCTTCGTCTGAATTATACTACCGTTTTGGAGCAGATAAGTTTCAGTACTACTTCAATTTCGGTGTTGTTGTCTTTGCCGGCTACTCCGAAGACGAAATGAAGTGGGCGATCAAGACGGTTGTGACATTTCAAAAGAATCCCCTTACTGTGCCGCTGCGCGACGACTACGAACTGGAGGTTAGGGAGGGCGAACCCATCATCTTTGATTTCAACCGGCTCGTGTTGAATAAAATGGAGGAACGAGTTATGCGTATCGCCATGTTCAACCTGGCACAGTCGGTCGCGCTGGATCATTATCACGGAGTGACGGAGAACCTTCTGACCGAGGTCAAAGGCTTCGCCAACCAACTAGAGCAAACGGGCAGATTGAAAATCAGCCGAAAGAACATGATGCGCTTTATCGGCCGAGCGTTGAACACGCAAAACGATATAGCGGAGAACATCTATATTTTTGATGCGCCGGATCTGGTGTGGGAAGATGAATTTTTAGATCGACTTCATCAGGGACTGAGCAAACATTTTGACCTGAGAGTTCGTTTCAGTGAAATTGAATATACACTCCGGATAATTGAAGACAATCTGCGTGTGTTTAGCGAAATTATTAACCAACGCGAGAGTAGTTTGTTGGAATGGATCATCATCATTCTTATTCTCGTGGAAGTATTTGATCTGTTGATCACCAAACTTCTTAAGCTTACATGAGCGAACGCCGGAGATGAAGAAAGAACTGGTACTCGGTTTCGATATTCAGGCACAACCCGATGAGGTAACGTGCGGCCCTACCTGCCTGCAGGCGCTTTACAATTACTACGGTGACAACGTGCCGCTCACGGATGTGATCCGCGACGTTCGCAAGCTCAAGTTTGGCGGTACCCTGGCCGTTATGCTGGGGCACCATGCGCTTCTCAGAGGCTATAAGGCCCATATCTATACTTATAACCTGAACGTGTTTGACCCCACCTGGTTCAAGAGCTCGTCAAAGAAAATGATCCAGCACCTGCAGGCACAGATGGAGTTCAAACATAAACGCAGAAAGCTGCTGGTTGCATCCGAAGGGTACATAAAGTTCCTGGAAGCCGGTGGCGAACTTCGCAATTCCGAGCTTGACGAAGATCTGATTAAGGATTATCTGCGACAGTCAGTTCCAATACTTACTGGACTTAGTGCCACGTACCTGTATGGCACTGCCCGCGAGATCCCACAGTTTGACATTTACGATAGTATTAAGGGAGAGCCTGCAGGTCATTTTGTCGTGATTACAGGCTTTGACGAAAATAAGGAGATTGCTTACATCGCTGATCCGATGGAGCCCAACCCACTGGGTAAGGGCCAGGTATATGGCGTGAGTTTTAGAAGATTGATCAACAGCATTCTGTTAGGCATCGTAACGTACGACGCAAATCTGCTGATCATCGAGCCAAAAGAAAAGAAGAAAAATGCCAAAGCTAATAGTAGTAGAGAATCCTGATAAATGGAAGTTTAGCCTTCAGGATGTAGAGGTGATCACGCCGTCAAAATACATCTCGGGGGAGTATCCGGCCGAGACGCGGGGATTGAAAGTGATCAACATGTGCAAGTCATATCAATACCAAAGCCTTGGCTACTATGTTTCCTTACTGGCTGAGGCGCGCAAGCATAAGGTGCTTCCTGGTGTATCGACAATCCAGGACCTTCGCTTCCCTTCCATTCTGCGTGAGGAGTCGCAGGATTTTGATGATCTCATTCAATCTTCTTTCAAACATGTAACGACTGACAAGGTCGAGTTTGACATTTACTTTGGGATCACGCAGCAGGAGGAACTGAACAAGCTGGCGAAGCAACTTTTTCAATATATCCAGGCGCCTTGTTTGATCGCGACTTTCACGAAGCGAAGCAAGTGGGTGCTGCAGAGCATCAAGCCTCTAAGCCTTGGAGAGGTTCCGGATGAAGACAGGCAATTGCTGAGAATGGCTGTTGAGCGGTATCTGCTGCGGAAACGCGACATTCTTCCGGACCGGAAAAAGTACGATATGGCCATACTGGTTGATCCCAACGATAAAAATCCTCCTTCTAACGAGAGAGCTATACAAAAATTTATCAAAGCGGGGGATACTGCTGGATTTAACGTTGAAGTAATCACCAAAGATGATTTCGATGAGCTCATTCAGTATGACGCGTTATTCATTCGTGAAACTACTTTCGTAAATCATCACACGTTCAGATTTGCAAAGAAGGCGCAGTCACTTGGACTGGTGGTGATCGACGATCCCGAGTCGATATTGAAATGTACAAACAAGGTTTACCTCAATGAGCTGCTCACGGCAAATCGGATACTGACTCCGAAGTCATACATCGTCAGCAAGGACAATTACAAAACGATGTCGACGCAGCTCCCTTATCCTTTTATTCTGAAGGAGCCCGACGGTGCCTTTAGCAAAGGCGTTTTCAAGATCAAAGATGAGGAACAGTACAAGCAGGTATGCAAGTCAATGTTTGAAGAGTCTGAGCTGCTCATTGCGCAGGAGTTCCTGCCCACTACCTTCGATTGGCGCGTAGGTATCATTAATGGCAAGCCATTGTATGTTTGTAAGTATTTCATGGCAGCTTCTCATTGGCAGATCATGAACTGGAACGCCAGTAAGAAGGAGCAGGAAGAAGGCGCTGTGGAGACGATTTCCGTCGACCAGGCTCCAGCAGGGTTGATCCGAACAGCCTTAAAGGCGACCGCTCTTATAGGCACGGGGTTGTATGGTGTGGATATTAAAGAGGCCGATGGTAAATTCTACGTCATAGAAATCAATGACAATCCCAATATTGATGCTGGACTGGAGGACAAAGTATTAAAAGACAAGTTGTACTCGAAAATCATGGACGTATTTATCAATAAGATCAAAGAAGAGCGATAATGGCAGAACCTACAAGGATTCACATTTTTCAGGCGTATGGCGTTGAGCTTGAATACATGGTTGTAGATCGTGACACACTGCAGATACGTCCGATCACGGATGAATTACTGAAGCATTTGTTAGGATCATACGAGAGTGACTACGTAAATGGCCGGGTCACCTGGTCGAACGAACTGGTCTTGCATGTGGTGGAGCTAAAGTCGTCGAAACCGGATAGTGACTTCGTGGGACTCGAGGCCGCGTTTGCTGAAAATGTGTTGCAGATCAATAAGATTCTTGAGCAATGGAATGCCATGCTCTTGCCATCTGCTGCACATCCAACTATGGACCCGCTCAAAGAAACTCAGTTATGGCCTCACGAGAATAATGAAGTATACGCTATCTACAACCGTATTTTTGATTGCAAGGGTCATGGCTGGTCCAACCTTCAAAGCATGCATTTGAACCTTCCGTTCTATGACGACGAAGAGTTCGCAAAACTCCATGCTGCCATACGAATAATACTGCCGTTGCTTCCTGCAATGTGCGCAAGCTCACCGATGCTCGATGGAAAGGCAACGGGATTGCTAGACACCAGACTTAAGTACTACAAGACAAATCAGGCACGCCTTCCTTCTATAACTGGAAAGGTGATTCCCGAGGCTGTGTTCTCAAAGCGGAATTACCTTAATACGATTTATGAGAGGATCAAATCAGACATTGCACCGTTCGATCCTGAAGGTGACTTAAATCCGGTTTGGGTGAATTCACGTGGTGCCATTCCCCGCTTTGATCGGGGATCTATTGAGATCCGGGTGATGGATATTCAGGAATGTCCGCATGCCGATCTTGCTATTGCTTCACTTGTAATCGCGGTAATCAAGGCGCTTGCATCCGAGCGGCTGGTTGATAGTGAAACACAGATGCGATGGAAGACTGATGCACTGGCAGAGATACTTGACCGAACTATGGTCGAAGGCGGTGATGCGGTTATTGATAATGCAGAATACCTTGAACTCTTCGGGATCAGAACACAGACTGCAACAGGCGGCGAAGTATGGAAATATCTCCTGAAATGGTTGGTCGCTTCCGGCGATAGTTCATTGTCTACATATCAGGATGCCTACGATATCATCCTTGACAAGGGTGTACTTGCTAAAAGATTGCTTCGGGCATTGGGTCCACAGCCGGCACCGGAGGCATTGATTCGTGGCTATCGACAACTAGCAGATTGTTTGGCATCGAACAGATTGTACGATCCATTGTGAATAAATATATTCCCGTCATCACTTGTGAACACGCCGGTAACAACGTTCCGGAGCGCTTCATCCATTTTTTTTCTTCTGCAACCGAACAGCTGGAGTCTCACCTGGGGTGGGACCCAGGTGCACGCGAGATCGGTGCTTTCCTTTCTCAGCAACTGAAGGCACCATTCTATAAATGTGAATCCACCAGATTGCTAGTGGAGCCGAACAGATCTCTTAATAGTGAGAGTCTTTTTTCGAAATATGTTCAGCAGTTAACAAATGAGGAGAGGGAAGAAGTGCTCAATCAGTATTACTTTCCTCATCGCAGTGCTGTTGAAGACTGGGTTCGGTTGTCGCCCAAGCCGATACTCCACATTTCAGTTCATAGTTTTACACCAGTATTCAATGGAGTGGTGCGTGACGTCGACATCGGATTGTTATTCGACCCTGATCGCGCGCAAGAAAACAGGTTTTGTGTAGCGTGGCTTGATGGACTTCAGGACACAGTACAAGACCTTCGATGCCGGTTCAACGAACCATACAAAGGAACGGATGATGGATTCACAACATATTTGAGAACTAAGTTTCCCGACGATGAGTATCTGGGAATTGAGATTGAAATCAACCAGAAGTTTGTCGGAACTTATGACATGGATAGGGTGACATCAGCTCTGCTGAACACTCTCAGGAATGCGTTAGCCGCAGAATCTCGGTGACTACCAAACTGAAAGACCGGCTTAGATCGTCAATAGAGTCTTTTGTGATTCAGAGGCGCGCCGCAAGTTTTTGACACAAGCCCGATCGGTCGACATCAGGGATTAGTAGGAATAGACGTCACGGTATATCCCGCCTTTCGCAGCAAGCTCACCAATCCTTTTTCGCCGGCAAGATGAAGTGCGCCAACGGCAACGAATGTAGGTTGTTGACGCAGCATTCCCGGCAGAGATTCCATCCATTGCATGTTACGATCGTCGAGCAGGATAGCAGACTCTGACTTTGTATAATTTTGCTCGGCAAGCAACGACTCCAGTTTTCGAAGATCGCCGCTTCTGTAGCTTGCATTCATCTGTTTTAACTCAGCAAGAGCGCGGTCCTTGTTACGAACAAAGTCGGCTAACATCTCCGCCTGCCTTTCTATCGGGAATTGTTTAAAGAGAGCATTAATCTGGACATCGAGATTTTCAAGCCCCTTCAATTGTTTTCCCTGGCTCTTTGCAAGGCGCTGAAAGTAAAGATCCATTGGCTCACTGCCACCTTCTGATGATGGATAGTACTTCTGCTGGAGCATGACCATCATAAGGTTTTGAATCGTAGCCGGATTCATTGAATTAAAACGTTCAAGTTCCATACCGGACAATTCCTTGAACCAGATATCAATAGCTTTGTAGTCTTCGGGTGAGAGAAGCTTATCCAACGTCGTTCCTTCGAGTCGTGCCGCAAGCATAAGCTTTGTGGTAATGGTGCTGTCGAGGAGGATTTCGCCCACCACAGCATGACATTGATGAAACCCGTTAATAACACCGCTGAGACTGTCCACGAAGTGAGCACTCATCAGGTGAAATGTGCCGAATAAATACGATGGTGCGGGAAGGTCTTTGCGCTGTATTTTCCAGAACAAAGCATTCTCAACCAACTCCTGAGCCGGTACAACGGTTGGGATACATAAAAGTATCGCCGCTACATAGGAAAGGTACTTTCGTTTACCCATGAATATCCGTTAAGAGGGCCTTCAGTTTTTCAAGATGCCTTCCGTATAGTTTATTAAGAAACCACTTCACAACCCTTGTGCTTAGAACAAAGTAAAAACCAGCAAACAGCAATAATAGTGCGATGGTAGAGGGCTGCTGAAGATTTTCCAGGAATTTCTGCGTGCCTAGTTCAATTCCAACAAACATAAGCACGACGCAAAAGAATATCGGATACAGAACGGTATAGCTTCTCTGATAGAATAGAAGGTAGCCGGATAATGTATCGATGAGCGATTCGAGGTTAGCTCTTACATTGTTCGTCACGGGATTGAATCGATTCAAAACGAGAATTTTCTTTACATAGTAAAAAACGTAGAGCAACAGTGTGCTCAATATCGAAATTGATGCCCATTTGAGAGCACCAGGCCGGAGCGTTACTGCATAGCTTAGCAAGCCGAGGCTGGTTAAGGTCGTAACGATTAAGTCGACCCACACGTTGCGTTTAAGTTTATCAACGATGGACACACTCTTGCGGCTGAGCATTGATGCAATTTCGCCGGCATCCTTCGGTTGAAAGGACGGTGCGCTGCTGTTCCATATACTCTTTAATTCCTCGAGTTCCATGATTATCAGGGACACATAATTTTCTTAAGTTTTTCACGTATGCGGTTCATTCTCACCCGCACATTGTTTTGAGTAATGCCGATTGTTTCTGCGATCTCATCGTAAGGCACTTCCTCAAGAGCCATCATGATCATGGCTCTTTCAATTTCTGACAACTGACGAATCGCAGCCTGAAGTCGTTGAAGCTCTTCTTCCCCTTCGTCGGCCCAATGGTCGGAGATGTTATAGTGCAGCTCCCTGAGATCTTCTGTCTTCACATTTCGCGACTGCTTTCTAAAACCCGATATGGCGGTGTTAAGTGCAATACGATACATCCAGGTTGTAATCTTAGCTTCACCTCTGAAGGTTTTGTAAGATTTCCATAGCTGAAAGACGATTTCCTGAAACAGATCATTCCGCACGTCAGGGTCGTTCTCATACATAATACACACCTTATGTATAAGGCCCTGATGTTGATTAATCAGCTCAATGAATTCTTTCTCACCCATTACTGAATATGGTCAACGCGAGTATGTGAGCGTCTTGTAATCTGTCGAAGGTAATTAAAGAAAATTACAGCCCGTTGATGATCTTGAAAAAATGACCAGGCGATTGGCCTATAGCTTTCAATTACACGCGTCGTCCTGTACGCATAACGTAATCACCGGCAAATACAATGGGAATCATTTAAGAAGTAAGCCCATGATACAGGTCTACTTTGGAGACTTTTCGTGCTGATCTTCCAGGTTGAACAATTCGTTCAGAAGCTCAGTTAACGATTCGGCATCACCGCGTTTACATGCCGCCTTAAGCTGAAGTACGGGGTACTTAAGTATTTTTTGCATCAGCGAACGGCTCATTTCCTCAAGCCTTTCGGCCTCTTCGGGCTTTGCATTCTTAATGAATCGGGCAATTTCCTCTTTACGAATCTGCTCTAAAGTGCTTTTCAATTTTTGAATCGTAGGAGAGACAATCATCTCTTTTGACCAGTCGTCGAACTCGGCCTTAGCCTGCTCAATGATGGCCTGCACTTTTGGCACGGATGCTTTACGGCGCTCAAGAGCAACATCGGTTTTCTCGCGAATATCGTCGAGGTTATAAAGTACTACCCCGGCTATGTTATCCACTTCAGCTGCGACGCTCCGTGGCATAGAAAGATCAATGAAATACTTGTGTGAGTGAATGTTCAGCCCGTAAACCATCTCCGGAGTAATCAGAGGTTGTTGTGCTGATATTGAGCTGATGATCACATCAGCGCGCCCAAGCTCAGTTTCCAGCTCTTCAATGCTGCCGAATTCAAAACCACATCGTTGAGCAAGTGTCTGCGCTTTTTCCACAGTGCGATTGAGGATCTTAACCTCTGCGCGTGTACCGGTAAGGTTGAGACAAACATCCTGACCGATTTCGCCTACCCCTAACACAAGTATCCGCGGCTCACGTACAGCTGACATCAGGTCCTCTGCCAATTCTTTAGCCGCATACGAAATAGAAGCGGCGCCATCACGGAAAGATGTTTCCTGAACGACACGTTTATTGGCAAAGAAAATAGTGTGCAGGAGCCTGTGCAGGAACGGGCCAGCCATATTTTCGTCGGCTGTCCACTGATAAGCACGTTTTACCTGTCCGGAGATCTGCAGATCGCCAATAACCTGGGCATCGAGGCCCATCGCTACTTCGAAGAGATGCTGTACGGCTTCCTGACCATACAATTGTTGAAAATGGACCCGAAATCCGCCATCAAGTCCTTTGATCATTTCCAAGCCTCTGAAAATCACTTCGGAATAATCCTGATCTGCCAAATAATAAACTTCGGTTCGGTTACACGTGGATACCACCAGGACGTCATTGGTCGAAGCAAAATCGCGAATGAACCCCAGTAGCTTTTTGGAGCCTTCTTCATTTAGCGATACCTGCTCCCGGATTTCTACCGGTGCGGTCTTATACGTGAGGACGAGTGCTTTAAAATTCTGGGTCATCTGTTGGACTACAAAAGTACGGTCTGATGAAAAGCGAAGTATGACAAAAGTCACCCAAACATCAATTTAGAATCAGTATAAATAATGATGTGAGGACGTTCTGGAGCCTAGTACGTAAAAACCTGAAAATGAGTTGGCTGCAATCGAAAAAATAGACAGGATTTCCGGAATCATGCCCTAGCTATATTCCCATTTCAAGGGTTTAGGTTGCCCCTTGAGACTAACTGCACGTGTCATGAAAAAGATCCCGGAAAGAAAAGATCCGATAGTGAAACTATTTAGACGTACCAGACGGTGGGTGCGGTCGTTCTTTGCACTTAGCAGTTCGCAGGCCAATGGCATCATGATACTACTTCCCGTGCTTCTGGCGTTAACGTTTTCGGAGCCAGTTTGGCGATGGTGGAAGTTGAGACATTGGAAACCTGATGCAGCCGATTCAGCACGGCTCGACAGCATCACACAGGCCTGGCGTCTGGTGGCGGTGCGAATGGATTCTACTGGGAATTCGAGCCATCCTGTTGATCTTTTTGATTTCGATCCTAACACGATAGCAGGGCAGGACCTTATACGGCTCGGGTTTAATGAAAAGACCGCCAGTCGGATACAAAACTATCGAAACAAGGGAGGGACCTTTAGGTCGAAAGAGGACCTGTTAAAGATCTACGGCATGGATTCCTTACTGTATGGGAAGGTAAAGGGGCATATAAAAATTGCTCAGAAGGTTCGCCAAGAAAGGAAACCAGCTCATCTGGCCGACGGATCGAAATGGCCCTTAAAAAGCAAATGGCTGGCCCGAAAACCGGAGGAACCATTTGATATCAATATTGCGGATACAGCCCGTTTTGAGGCTGTCCGTGGCATAGGGGAAAAACTTTCCAGGCGGATCATAAAATATCGAAGTGCGTTGGGCGGTTTTGTGGAGGTGGATCAACTTTCGGAAGTGTTCGGACTGGACTCGACGGCACTATCGAACTTAGTGCGGTTGGCGTTCGTAGCCCCTGATTTTCTGCCAGATAGGATCGACTTGAATGCGGCAAATGAGGGCCAACTGGGAGCGCATCCTTACCTGAGCCGGCAGGAAGCAAAAGCTATTGTCGCCTACCGATTTCAACATGGACGATTCACTTCCGTTTCGCATCTTGTGGTGCTTCCGATGTTTGACAGCACCAAGCTGCGACGCCTTGAGCCCTATTTGAAAATAATAGAGTAGGCAAGCCTGATCGGAAGGCCTTCAAGCAAAATAGACGTGTGTGTAAACTGTTAAGATCGAATTGACGGGCATGACAGAACCTTCTAAGAATGTACTCGCTACTTATTTGCGTCGCCTCACGAACCTTTCCGGGAACAGCCGTTCATTGATGCTGCTCCGACTTCCCGGGGAGCAGTTGATCGACGTGAAGGATTTTGCCCATCTCAATGGTGAACCTTCGTTCTCGATCATCAACGCTTTGATCGCGGGACAGGGCATAAAACTTTGTCAATTGCTTGACAGTCGAATGGAAGCCAATAATGTGGCCAGCGACAAGCTTAAGAAATTGCAACGGGTGGATCGCTTTATCTTTGAAGAGACGGGATCGAGAGACTTACACGTAGGATGGCCATTTGTAAGGGGCAAGTTTATGGATGGCACGTTAATCCGCTGTCCTCTCTTGTTCTTTCCCGTTACTCTCGTAGCGGAAGGCCAGCATTGGGTACTGAATCCACGAAAAGATACAGGCATTACGCTGAACAAGTCATTTCTTCTCGCCTTTTCGTTCTTTAATGATGTCAAACTCGATGAAGAATTACTGGAAACCAGTTTCGAAGAATTTGACAGTGATAGTACAGTTTTCAGAACGCAACTGTACCAGTTGCTGAAGGACAAAATAGAAATCAATTTTAACTCCGCTAACTTTCAGGATGAGCTCCAGCCTTTCGAAACGTACAGGCGACAGGAGTTTGAGGCACAACATAGAACGGGAGAACTAAAACTATTCCCGGAGGCAGTGCTTGGAATATTTCCGCAGTCGGGCTCACAACTTGTGCCTGATTATCTCCACATGATGGAGAACCAGTCGATGCCAGACCTGGATGATTTCTTTTCCAGGAAGAACATTGATGGCATACAGCCCAATGGTTCGGCTAATGAAAGCATTAGCGAGGAGAATATCTATACGCCGTTTGTGCTGGATGCCTGGCAGGAAAAGGCGATTAAGGCAGTGAAGAACGGGCGGTCTGTTGTCGTGCAGGGCCCACCCGGAACAGGGAAATCACAATTGATCTGTAATCTTTTGGCCGACGCTATTGCATCGGGCAAGAAGGTTCTTCTCGTGTGTCAAAAACGTGCTGCGCTTGATGTGGTATATGAACGACTTGACAAAACAGGGCTTTCTGATTTTCTGGGACTGGTGCATGACTTCCGAAATGATCGCAAGGAGATCTTTCAGAAGATTGCACAGCAGGTCGAAGCAATAGAAGACTTCAAAGCACAAAACCGTACAGTCGACGTCATTCAAACCGAGAGAAAGTTTTTTCAGCTGTGCCGACGACTGGATCAGATCTCAGAGGAGCTGGAGGAATTCAAGTTTGCCTTGTTTGATGATAAGGAGTGCGGCATTGCTGTAAAGGAACTTTATCTCACTTCGAACCTGGAAGGACCTTCAATTAACATGCGGCAGGAGTATCATTATTTTCCATTCCGTGATGTTCCTAATTTCCTCCGCCGGATGAAGGCTTATGTGAAGTATGCCATCTTCATGGAAGATGAAAGATTCGTGTGGCGTGAGCGAAAGTCTTTTGAATCCTACCACGTGTCTGATCAAATGGCAATTGAAAAGACATTGATGGATATCCCACCGTACCAGAAGGAAATTTCCGGGAAAGTTGAACAAATACTCGGAATGGGACTTAATGTGGAGGACTGTGCCTCATTGTTTCAGAAAGAGGACGATATCCTTGGAATGATCAGCGTGTTGAAGGACGACGATGTTTTTCGCTTTTTCCAGGCCATGGTCGGAGAGACCGATGAAGAGACGAGTCTTGTCTGGCTGGCAAACATCGAGCGTGTGAGTCTGAATTGTTTTGGTGATAATACTCCCGAGATATCATTGCCTGCAGATCAGCTGGGGAAGTTCATTGCCTTACTACAGCAGTGTACTGAAGCGCGACGCAATCTTATTCAGTGGATAAAGTGGGAGTTGACAGGTAAAGAGAAGTTTTTGGTCAAGCGCGTGCTTGTGGCAAATGATCTGACTTATAATACAGCCGGCTTGAGAGAACTGGAACGGCGTATAGACAGCAGGTTAAATCTCGAACATAATCTTACGCAACTTAAGAACAAGAATTGGCTTACCGATGTACCCGTAAGTTATGACAAAGGCGAATTGAAGGTTTGGTTTGAGAAGCAAAAGCTGGCGATGCGCGCCAAACTGGTGTACAATACCTTGCGCGAGATAAAAGGCATCATCAATATCACCAGTTACGACCGTCAGCGATTTATAGATGTTTTTCGCGACCTTCTTAAGGTGATCAAGAATGTGCCTTCAAGACGCGAACAATGGTATCAGTATCTGACGCCCTATCAGGTGAAACAACTTGTACTGGAACCTGAAAAGCAAGATGAGTATTTAAAGGTTCTCCGACGTGACTTCGATAATTTATGTGAATATGATAAGCTAAAGGCGGAGTTGAAGCCTCACGAGCGCGATGTGATCACGCGTCTCTGCGATCACGTCAGCGGTTGGAGTGTCGATGTTATGGAGGAGTTGTTTCTTAATAGCTTACGACTCTCGTGGATTGATCACATTGAAACGAAGTATCCAATTCTTCGGGCAGTTTCCTCTATGAAAATGGAAGAACTTCAACTGCAGTTACGTGAATGTGTTGAGGAGAAGCAACGGTTGAGTAAGCAGATTTTGCTGGTACGTGTCAGAGAGAGAGTTTATGAAAGCCTGGAGTATAATCGATTGAACAATCTGGTGACGTATCGGGATCTGTTGCACCAGGTTACAAAGAAGAAAAAGATATGGCCTATTCGAAGGCTGATCGCCACGTACTACTATGAGTTGTTTCAACTGATTCCTTGCTGGATGGCAAGTCCTGAATCGGTATCAGCGATTTTTCCAATGACCGAACTGTTCGACCTGGTGATCTTTGATGAGGCTTCCCAGTGCTTTGCCGAGCGGGGACTGCCCGCGATATTCAGAGGGAAGCAGGTGGTCATTGCCGGCGACGACAAACAGTTACGCCCAAGCGAGCTTTATCAAGTCCGTTGGGATGATGATTCAGACAGTCCCGACGAAGAGGTTGATTCACTGCTGGAGCTTTCAGGCCGCTATCTGGAGACTGTTCACTTGCATGGCCATTATCGCAGCCGGTCGCTGGAACTTATCGAGTTTTCAAATACACACTTTTATGAAGGACGCCTGCAACTGTTGCCAGATCGTGAGCAGTTGAATAACGACGAACCGGCTATCGAATATCACCTCGTACCCGGCGTTTGGGACAACCACATTAATACAATCGAAGCGGATGCTGTTGTTGAGAAAGTGATGGATATACTTTCGAGGCAACCGGAAAAAGAGGTCGGTGTAGTAACCTTCAATGCGCCGCAGCAAATGTTAATCCTTGATAAACTTGAGGATCGGGCACAGCGTGCTGGTCTTCGTTTGCCGGATACTCTTTTCGTAAAAAACATTGAGAACGTGCAGGGGGATGAAAAGGATGTTATTATTTTCTCCATCGGGTATGCCCCTGACAAGAAAGGAAAGATGTCGATGCAGTTTGGAACCCTAAATACTCTGGGGGGAGAAAATCGTCTTAACGTGGCGGTCACACGCGCGCGGGAAAGGATTGTCATTGTCACCAGCATTGCGCCTGAGCAGCTTAGGGTTTCCAATATGAAGAATGATGGACCACGTCTGTTAAGAAAATACCTGGAATATGCGAGGCACGTTGGTGAAAAGAAGTTCCAGCCCCGAGCCCATTACACTGGGCACAATCCGGTTGAATGGTATCTTTCCAGTCGTCTGAAGCAGTGGAGCATGGAGCGCCTGCAAGAGTACAACTTCAATGCAAATGGATTGCCTTATACCGATATTAGTGTAGTACGCGATGGGAAGCACATCGGAGTTATTCTCACAGACGATGTCCGGTACTTTACGAGTTTATCCGCAAAGGATGTGCATGCCTATACTCCATCGTTGCTTGCGCGTAAGAACTGGAAGTATCATATGGTTTTTAGCAGGAACTTGTGGAAAGACCGACAGAGGATGGAAGAGGAATTGATGCTCTTTGTAGGCACTCAGCATCAGATTCCGGGGATAGATTAAAAAAAGAAGCCGGGCATTTCTGCCCGACTTCAAACTACAACCAGACGCCCTGAAAGTTATTAAGCGTTCACGTAAGCGGGAACACTCTTTACTGTTTTAATAATCCGTGCAGCTACTTTGTACGGATCGGCAGCTGAATTGGGGCGTCTGTCTTCCAGCCAGCCTTTCCAACCGTTTTCAACGGTTGCAATTGGAATGCGTATTGAAGCACCGCGATCTGAAATTCCATAAGAGAACTTGTCGATCGATTGTGTTTCGTGCTTACCTGTTAAGCGAAGGTGATTATCTGCACCATATACGGCGATATGTTCCTTAACGAAAGGAGCAAATGCCTGGCAAATCGTGTCATAGACATCTTTTGAGCCGGCCGTTCTGAGAACTTCATTAGAGAAGTTTGCATGCATACCAGAACCGTTCCAGTCAGTAGCGCCAAGAGGCTTGCAGTGCCAGTTGATGGCAACTCCATACTTCTCCGCAGTTCTTTCAAGAAGGTAACGTGCAACCCATACCTGATCTCCAGCGCCTTTTGCACCTTTTGAGAAGATCTGGAATTCCCACTGACCAGTAGCCACTTCAGAGTTGATACCCTCAACGTTGATACCTGCTTCGAGGCAAAGATCGAGGTGTTCCTCAACGATTTCACGACCGAAAGCATTCTTGGCACCTACAGAGCAATAGTACGGGCCTTGAGGACCAGGGTAACCTGCAGAGGGGAAGCCCAGGGGCTTATTGGTTTCCGGACTCCACAGGAAGTATTCTTGTTCGAAGCCGAACCAGAAGTCGTTGTCATCATCTTCGATAGTAGCCCGACCGTTAGAGGAGTGGGGTGTGCCATCAGGATTGAGAACCTCGCACATCACAAGGTATGCGCTTTTGCGATCCGGATCAGGGAAAATTGCCACAGGTTTCAGCAGGCAGTCAGAGGAATGTCCATCAGCTTGTTCGGTCGAGCTTCCGTCGAACGACCATCCCGGACATGATTCCAACGCGCCGTCGAAATTCTTCACGATCTTCGTTTTGCTACGGAGGCTCTGGGTTGGCTTGTAACCATCGAGCCAGATGTACTCAAGTTTTGTCTTTGACATAGGTTATCGTTTTTTGTTCTGGTGTAGATTGCCATGGTTCCCCATGGACTTTTAAAGTCTTTAGAATTTATAGACAGCAGCTAAGTTCAGGGTCGGGAACAAAGTTTTGTCTGGGGCAGTGATCGTGCCCACGTCATCCTTTTTGTAGAAAGTGTTTTCTGAAGTCTTGTCAATTCTTATTTCAGGGATGAATGTCAAGCCTCCAACTTTATAATTTCCGGAAAGTGTGAACTCCATTACGCTGCCATCGCCTGTATCTCCATCATCAAGGGCAATAATGTTGAGATGTGAGTCTTTGATTGAGAAGTATTCAGCGCGAAGACCGAGAGCAAAGTTTTCACTAAGAGTAACCTTAGGATATACAGCAATACCTGCGAAAGATGAGCTTGTATTCGTTGCTTTGTTAACTGAGGTTCCGTTTACAACTTCACCATCGCCAATCATCTGATAAGAAGCATTTACGCCGAGGTAAAATGCGTCAGTAAGGTTCCATCCGGTTGTGATGTCTGCCTGAAACAAGTTACCGCGTGATGTAGCACCGTCTCCATCAATATCTGCATCGAGAGTTCCATCCTGATCGCCATAGAGGAAGTTAAACCAGATACCACCAGCGTCCGTTGTTTTGCCGAGTTGTAAGCCGGCTGTATATGTATTTACTGGGTTGAATTCAACGATGTCAGTGGGGTTCATGATAGCAAGCTTACCCACGAATCCATTTCCCAAATCAAAATCGGCACGCAAGCCAGTATGATTGAAAGGACCCCATGAGAACAGGTATGAGGTAGAATAATGGAAGTTGACAGCTGGTGAAATCACCTCGTATCCAAGGAAGGTATTGAACTGTCCAAGGTTAAGAGTTACTGCTTTGCCTAGTTTGTAGTAAACAAAAGCCTGATTAATAATTGCCTGTCCTGAAGCTGTTCCAAATACTGCAGCTTTACCGCGGGGACCGAATACGACATCCGCTGTAAAACCGACTTTTTCACCGGCGTATGAAGCAATAAGGTTCACCATGCCAATTGAAAAGCCTTTTCCATCTGCGAACGATGTGTTAGGGGCGACGCTTCCGTTGTATCCGCCGTCACCATCGCTAGGGTATCCGTTGCGCAAACCGAATGATGAGTGGAAATAGGTATCAACCGAGCCTCCGAATGTGAACCTTGTTGAATCCTGCCCGTAGGCACTTATCGACAGACCTATCACAGCCAGGCACGAGAGTGCACGTAAAAATCTAAAATTCATAAGTGTGTTGTTTGGTTTTAGGGTAGTAGTGTACTCAGAACATCGTTAGGGTTGCGACATTAAGAGTTGGGCTTTTCATGATGTCGGCTTCTAACTTTCGCTTTCAACTTTTGACGAGTGCTTACAGGTTTAGGTTTAGGTAGAATCAGAGCAAATTGTCAAATAGAGGCAGAAGAAAGTGAGAAGTCAGAGAGCCGTCATCAGTTTAGGTTAGGTTTAGGTTAATGAGGTCAATTGAGTTATAGGTGGTCCCGGCGAATACCGGGACCGTTGGATTAGATTTATGCAATCTCTTCCTTCATTGTAAAGTCAAGAGGAAACAGTTTCTCGCCATGCTGGCTGTAATCTGAACCAGCCTTCTTCTCTTCAGCCGAAACTTTAAGAGGAGAGATGAGGTCGGTGATTTTAAGCAGGAGGAGTGAACCGAAGAAGCTGAATGCTACGACGATAACAAGAGCGAGAAGGTGAATTGTGATCAGGTGCGTGCTGCCATCGATGAGAAGGCCGTTACCAGTTGTATTCGCGCCGTTGATAGCTTGTGTTGCAAGGAGACCTGTCATGATCATACCCACTGCTCCACCTACACCGTGGCAAGGGAACACATCCAAAGTATCTTCCAATGAAGTTTTTGTAGACTTCCAATGTACTACTATGTTGCTGATGATGGCTGCAAAAGTACCAATGAACAAGCTACTAGGGATTGTTACGAAACCAGCTGCTGGAGTGATTGCTACAAGACCTACAACGGCACCGATACAGAAACCAATTGCTGAAGGCTTCTTGCCTTTTGCCATATCAAACAGGATCCATGCAAGACCAGCGGCGGCAGAAGCAGTGTTAGTAGTCGCAAAAGCAGAAGCTGCAAGTGCACCGGCCGAGAGCGCGCTACCGGCGTTAAAGCCGAACCATCCGAACCACAGTAAACCAGTTCCAAGAAGTACGAAGGGTACGTTAGCAGGAGTCATTGTGTGCTTCTCTTCACCTTTGCTCTTCAGGTACATTGAAGCTGCGAGCGCTGCAAAACCAGCTGACATGTGTACTACTGTTCCACCTGCAAAGTCAAGGACACCCATTTTGAACAGGAATCCGCCTGAGTGCCAAGTCCAGTGTGCAAGGGGTGCATATATAAAGAGTGAGAACAGAATTATAAAGAGTACATAAGACTTGAAGCGAATGCGTTCTGCGAAAGTGCCGGTAATAAGAGCGGGTGTGATGATCGCGAACTTAAGCTGAAAGAAAGCGAAAAGCACCAACGGAATTGTTCCGAAGAGTGGTGCGTCAAGCACTCCGGAGAACATGAAATATGTAGCAGGATTACCAATGAGACCAGCGCCTCCGAGGTCATCACCAAATGCGATACTGAAACCAACAACTATCCACAACACACTAATTACGCCCATAGCTACAAAGCTTTGGAGCATAGTCGAAATGATATTTTTGG
Source organism: Chryseolinea sp. T2 (assembly GCF_037203685.1). Lineage (NCBI taxonomy): Bacteria > Pseudomonadati > Bacteroidota > Cytophagia > Cytophagales > Fulvivirgaceae > Chryseolinea > Chryseolinea sp. T2. Next base: position 257,857 of record NZ_JBBCAU010000003.1, on the reverse strand, counting down.
TGTCGATCATACCACCATAGAAGTAAGCGAGACCGGGTGTCATGAGCAGCACCAGGGCTGATGCGCAAAGCATCCAGGCGACGTCGCCTGAGTTAATGCCTTCGGTCACGATAGTGGTCGGAACCGCCGGCATAAATACCGCTAATACGCTTATGGCGATTAGCAGTACTAGAAAGACAATCGAGTTTTTCATGGTTGTGTGGTTTTAGGTTTGTTTCTGGTTGTGTTTATTGATTTGGTGACACAATTTTTTAATAATAGGGTAATATTTAACCGTCTTTGTGACAAAAATTACTGAAAACGTTATAGGTAGGGTAAAATTTGAAGCTACAACGCCAATTTCTATGAACTTTTCAAAAGTCAAGCCTAGTTCCAGAAAGTCGTTGTGTGAAAGGTTGGTTTGACCTTATAATATTTTGAATTCTCTAGTTGAAGCGTATATAATTCTGTATGTGCTTCAAATTCATTGGATTGCAACTTTGAAGGCTTAGGAAACTCGACGGTCAAAAATGGCAATTCGTCGTTGCGACGCGTTTCCTCCACTTTGGTAAACGTCCAAATAAGATGTCTCCTTAAAAATGCCCAAAGTTGTGTAGTTTGAGGCCTCTCAAAAACTCAAAACCTAAATGAAGAGACTGCTACTCATTGTTATTGTATGCCTTGCCTTTTGTGAAGGCCCTTCTTCTTTCGCCCAGGAAAGAGAAAAGGTGATGGACGCCCCTGACGCCAAAGAAGGTCAGGGTCCCTATCCTCAACTCATTATTAGAGGAGTAATGCTGATCGACGGCACGGGTGCACCACCGATAGGCCCAACAGACATAGTTGTCAGGCAAAATAAGATAGTAGAGATCAAAACTGTCGGTTATCCAGGTGTAAGCATAAATCCCGAAAGGAGACCTAAACTGATTTCGGGCGGAATTGAGCTGAATTGTGAAGGTATGTACCTCATGCCTGGCTTCATCGACATGCATGGTCACATTGGAGGCTCTCAGGCACCGAATGCTGAGTATGTCTTTAAATTATGGATGGGGCATGGCATCACGACGATCCGTGATCCATCGGCAGGAAATGGACTGCAATGGGTTCTTGATCACAAACAGAGGAGTGCTGCAAATAAGATTACTGCGCCCCGAATTCTGGCCTATACAGCTTTTGGAATGGGAAGTACTGAGCCGATCAATACCCCCGAGCAAGCCGTTGCATGGGTAATTGCGAACAAGAATAAAGGAGCGGACGGAATCAAGTTCTTCGGAGCGCCACCCGAAATTATGGATGCTGCCCTGCGCAAGAACAAGGAACTGGGGTTGAGATCTGCCTGCCATCATGCCCAAATGGACGTTGCGCGCTGGAATGTCGTCAAATCGGCAAAAGCCGGCCTGACGACGATGGAGCACTGGTACGGATTGCCTGAAGCAATGTTTACGGACCGTACCATTCAGGACTTCAGGCTCGACTATAATTATCAAAATGAACAGCATCGGTTTGAAGGCGCTGGTAACCTGTGGAAGCAAACGGCGGCGCCCTATACTGAAAAATGGAACAGCGTAATGGACGAGCTGTTGGCCCTCGACTTTACCATCGATCCTACATTTAATATATATGAAGCAAGTCGCGACCTTCATCGTGCGCGTCGGGCCGAATGGCACGAGGAATACACCCTTCCGTCGCTGTGGAAATTCTATCAGCCGAGCAAGGTATCGCACGGATCTTACTGGCATTTCTGGGGTACTGAAGAGGAAGTAAACTGGCGTGAGAACTATCGTCTTTGGATGACATTTGTAAATGAGTATAAGAATCGCGGTGGCCGCGTGACTACCGGATCTGATTCCGGATTCATTTTTCAGTTGTATGGATTTGCTTACATCCGCGAGCTTGAGTTGCTTCGCGAAGCGGGCTTTCATCCATTAGAAATCATTCGCTCAGCTACGCTCTATGGAGCTCAGGCACTTGGTAAAGAAAAAGAAATTGGATCTGTTGAGGTAGGCAAACTTGCCGACTTCGTTATCGTTGAGGAGAATCCACTTCAAAATCTTCAGGTGCTTTACGGTACGGGCGCGATCAAATTAACCGACGATAATAAAGTCGTTCGTGTGGGCGGCGTAAAATACACGGTAAAGGACGGTATAATCTATGATGCGAAAAAGATGTTGGCCGATGTTAGAAGAATTGTTGCCGAAGAGAAGGCCAAGACTGGGTTTGTACTTAAACAGCCTGGAATAGAATAGGACGTTCTTTAACTTGTTATGTTGGCATCGGCAAGATGTGATATTGCTGGTGGTATCTATAAAGTTACCAGTTATTAAATCAATTTGTCTGTTGAAATTCTGACAGTGACGAATATCAGATCATGAAGTATGTATTGCGGATAGAAGAGGCCATTCAGTTTCTGGCCACAGTATATTTAAACTATCAGCTTCCTGTCCCCGGCTGGTGGTACTGGGCGTTCTTTCTGGCACCCGATCTTTCGTTTCTCGGATACACGGTTAATCCGAAAGTGGGTGCCGTCGCATACAATCTTGCACACCATAAAGGAATAGCGGTGACGTGCTGGCTTGCGGGCTTGTATCTGAATGTGATGGAACTTCAGTTTGCCGGTCTGGTGTTATATGGTCACAGCTCCTTTGACCGATTATGCGGTTACGGGCTGAAATACGCTGATGATTTTAAGCACACCCATCTGGGCTGGATTGGAAAGAAATGAATGACAAGGCAGAACCCGTACGTAAGCTCTTTATAAAGAATATGGTGTGTGATCGTTGTTCGATGGTTGTGCGCCAGGAACTGGAGAAGATTGGAATGAAACCTTTGCACGTCGCGCTGGGAGAAGTGACCCTGCGCGACGAGCCGTCAACGGACAATCTTCAGCGTATTTCGGACTCGCTTTCGTCGGTTGGCTTCAGTCTTATCGATGATAAGAAGTCGTTGACGATCGAACAGATTAAAAATGCAATCATTGATATCGTTCAACGCGGAAAACCCATTTACACTAACTTATCGGAGCATCTCGCACAACTGGTAGGACGCGATTATTCATACCTCAGTAATTTGTTTTCTGAGGTAGAGGGAACTACCATTGAACAGTTTTACATCCTTCAGAAAATAGAAAAAGCCAAAGAATTATTAGTCTATGGCGAACTTACGCTAAGTCAGATTGCATCCGACCTTGGGTACAGCAGTGTTGCACATCTTAGCAATCAATTCAAGAAAGTAACTGGTCTTACGCCGTCGCATTTCAAAAAAGTGAAAGACAACAAGCGCAAGCCGATTGATAGAATTTAGAGAGCCAATCAGAACGGCTGAATATCCAATAGGCACCTCTGGAGTTTCTCGTTAATATATTGTACTAACCCAGTTCCGATACTGCAGCAGTTCCTGCTCCCATGTATTTCTTCCACCACCATTGAAACACTACGAGTCCCCAAATACGGGCGTGAACATCGCCTGGGCTAGGCGAAAACAGTTGCTGTTTAAGTCGGTTGATTTCACTGTAGTCGAAAATGCCCTGGTTCACAACAAAGTCTTCGGAGAGCAAATCATCCATGATTAATGATTTCATTTCTGTTCTGAGCCATTTTAATAACGGCACTTCAAACCCTTTCTTGGGTCGGTTGTATAATTGAGGTGGAAGCAAATCGCGAAAGCCGTCCTGTAAGAGACGCTTCCTGATGTTCGAATTTATCTTGTACTGGTCGGGTAAGCTGAATAAAAAATTAACCACTTCGAAGTCGAGAAACGGTACACGCACCTCCAGGCCGTTGGCCATGCTCATCAAATCGACTTTGGTAAGCATGTCGTTTCCAAGTACCAGGTTCATGTCGGTTAGGAAAATGTCGTTCATGGTCTCGCCTTCATCGGGCAGGTGTCTGAGAATGTTCTTCATTCTGGGCACAAACTCTTTGAGCCACATGTTCATTCTGAGATCCGGATGAAGCATCTTTAATGCGTCGTCTTTGCTGGCAAAGCTTGCCCATTTCCAGTATCTGTCACGGGAGTTCATCTTGGCGCCTTCTGCAAAGCGGGAAAACTGCCTCATCTTATTGGCAAATGCACTGTTTCGCGATTGAGGCATTTTGTTCCATAGCCCTTCAAGTGACACGACAAGTTGCTCTTTCCATCCGCGATGGATCATCCTGTAGAATGCAGCATGTTTGTTGTATCCTCCAAGCATTTCGTCTGCACCATCTCCTGATAGGGCTACGGTTGCATGTTTGCGCGTCTCCTTGCTTAGAATGTATACCGCTATTGCAGAAGAATCCGCGAATGGCTCATCGATGTAATCAAGTATGTTGTGGACGTGACCATATAAATCGGCATTTGTGAGAGAGAAAACGGTATGTTTAGTCTTAATGTGTTCAGCTACGAGGCGAGCGTAGCTGGTTTCATCAAAGAACTTTTCGTCGCGATATCCAATCGAGAAAGTATGAAGGTCAGGTTTGTGTTTTGCAGCAAGAGCTGAGATTACAGATGAATCTACACCCCCGCTAAGAAATGATCCCAGTGGAACATCTGATACTAAACGTTTATGGACTGCATCGTTCAATAGCTTCCGGAATTTCTGAATAGCGTCGGGATACGAGAGATTCGAAGCGGCAGACTTCTCCCTGTCATATGGTATTCCATACCAACTCTTAACCTCCAGAGATCTGCGTCCCACCTTTATACAATGTCCGGGCGCCAGTTTTTTCACGTCAAGAAATATAGTATCCGGCGAAGGGATGTAGTTGAGCTGGAGGTAAAGGTAAAGTGAGTTATAATCAAGCTTCTTCTCCAATCCATACTGAAGTATCGACTTCATCTCTGATGCAAAGATGAACTTGTCTTCATCGTATACATAAAGCAATGGCTTTATTCCAAAGCGGTCCCGGGCCAGGAAAAGGGTATCATCTTGTTTGTCGAAAATGCAGAACGCAAAAAAGCCATTTAAGCGGCTAAGACAAGCATCGCCGTACCGAATGTAAAGCTTCAGTAAAACTTCGGTGTCAGATTCGGTGGAGAATGAAACTCCTTCGGCTCTCAGCTCCTGACGAAGTTGTTTGTAATTAAAGATCTCACCATTGAAGACGATGCTGTAGCGTCGGGTTTCATCCCACATCGGTTGATTGGAAACGGCTCGGGTATCGATGATACTTAGTCGGCGATGGCCGAGGCAGACAGAATCATCAAGATAGATATCCTGAAAGTCAGGGCCACGCTTCTGTAACGCCATCGTCGCATTAGTGACGTGGATCTTGTTAAACTTTCCGACCAGGTTGAATGCAAATATTCCGGTGATTCCGCACATGTACGCATTTCGGTTGAAAGCGGTGAAGTTAAATACTTTGGCACACCATTTTATATACAAAATCTGCTTAATGCACATATTGATGAAGAAATCACAGAACGAGCCGTTAGAATTTAAAACAACTGGTGATCAATTGTCGCTCGGTGTGGAGGTGGAGCTACAGGTGCTCGATGAGCGGGAACTAAGATTAACGCCAAAGGCCCAGACATTATTGGATGCCTGCGAGAATAAAAAATTTGACAAGGAGTTTTTTCAGAGCACTCTGGAGATCAAGACCGACATCTGTAAAGATGCTCATGACGTTGAAAAAGATCTCACTGGATCCATTGATCAGCTGAACATGCTGGCAGCCGCCAATGGCCTTGCAATAGGTGCGTCGGGAACACATCCTCTGTCCGACTATAGGGATCATCTGATCACACCTTCCGATCGGTATGCGCAGCTTATTGATAGGAACCAATGGATCGTTCGCCGCATGGCTGTATATGGAATGCATATCCATATAGGCATGCGCTCGGGTGACGATTGCATAAAACACAGTTTCTTCTTTTTCCACCTCTTGCCTCATCTTCTTGGCTTATCCGCGAGTTCACCATTCTGGCAAGGAAAAGATACCGGACTCTGTGCTTGTCGCCCTACAACTTATGAAGCGCTGCCTACTGCGGGCATGCCTTATCTGGTTAAGAACTGGAGAGAGTTTCAAAAGTTGTATCAGTTTCTTTTAAGGTCGAAGTCAATCCAGGGAATGAAGGACTTGTGGTGGGATATACGGCCTAGTCCGCAGTACGGGACGCTTGAACTTCGCTTTTGTGACCAACCGGCCACGCGCGATGAGATGACGGCGATCGTTGCGTTCGTTCACCTGCTTGCATTTTGGTTCCGCGATCATGAGGAGGAATGGAATTCAAAGCACGCCTCGGTTAAAAAATGGATTATCAGAGAGAACAAATGGAGAACGCTACGTTATGGACTGGATGCCGAAATCGTGGTCACTTCAACTGGTCGAACACGGTCGCTTCGAAAAGACGTTCTTGATTGGCTCGACAGGTTGTCCCCTTACATTGCAGCATTGAACTATGGTCGTTTCGCCGACATTCTGCGGGATATCTGTTTCAAAGGAAATAGCGCCCAGCGTCAGCGCAAGATTTTTGAAAAGACCAACGATGTCGGTCAGGTCATAGCGCACAACGTGCTAGAGTACCGGAATGGGCATCCCGACTGGCTTTCGTAACATTAACGCAATGGCCACGCGTTGTTCATTCTTTTATTTCAATTACCTACCTTTGAGTCGGCATCCCGTTACAGGTAGATTTAATGCCCAAAGACATCTCAATGCATGGCAGGTAACTCCAGAAAAATCTCGTTTGTTATACCGGTATTCAATGAGGCTGCCAACATTGGCGTTCTGATGAATGAACTCAATGAAGCGCTTAAGGATGTTCGTTATCCACTGGAGTTCATCTTTGTCGACGATGGAAGCCGCGATCAGTCTCTTGAAATTATCAAGGCACTCGCAGATGCAGATCCAAGAATATTTTTCGTTGAATTGTCGCGGAACTTTGGTCATCAGTATGCTCTTAAGGCGGGCCTGGACCTGTGCAGCGGCGACTGCGTTATTACGATGGACTGTGATCTGCAGCATCCACCGGAGGTCGCCAAACGACTTATTGCAAAGTGGGAAGAGGGATACGACGTTGTGTACACACGTCGGCAGGACGATAAAAATCTACCCTGGATAAAGCGCAAGACATCTGCACTTTTCTATGACCTGCTGAACACCATTTCAGACATCGAACTAGAACGCGGAACCGCCGACTTTAGACTCATGAACAGAAATGTGCTTGACGCTTTCGCACATTTGAATGAAACTGATCTGTTTATCCGAGGTCTGGTGAAATGGGCTGGGTTCAAGCAGACGGCTATCGACTACGAGCCTAGCCCCCGATATGCGGGCCGTTCCAAGTATAACCTGAAAAGAATGGTTTCATTTGGGCTGAAGGGCATAACTTCATTCAGCGTTCGTCCCCTTCAAATGATTGCTTCACTTGGCATGCTTTTGTTCTTCATTTCGATGGTACTCGCGCCCTACGCAATCATCAGTTATCTCATGGGGAAAGCTGTTTCCGGCTGGACATCGCTTATGATTTCGGTGATCTTTTTTGGAAGTCTTCAGTTGTTAATGACCGGCGTTGTCGGTCTTTACATCAGCAAACTCGTCATTCAATCAAAGCATCGTCCGTTGTATTTCATTCGCGATACGAACTATGTAGGCCTGCGCGAGGTCAACCCTCAGACGATTCAGCGATGAGTAAGGTTTTACTCTCGTTCGACATCGAGGAATTCGACATGCCCTTTGAGTACGGAAAGCATCTGCCTCTTAAAGAGCAGTTGTCTATTTCGCAGGAGGGGTGCAAGATTATCCTTGATCTTTTGGAGAAGCATGAGGCTTCCGCAACCTTTTTCAGTACGGTTGTTTTTGCGCAGAACTCAGTTGAAATCATCAGTAGAATTCAGAGAGAGCATCATGAGCTGGCATCGCATGGATATTATCATTCATCGTTCACAAATTCACATCTGCTCGAATCCAGAGAAGAGCTTGGAAGGTTGTCCGGTATGGAAGTGACAGGATTCAGAATGCCGAGAATGATGCCTGTTGATGATGCAGCAATTGAAAATGCAGGTTATCGGTACAATTCTTCCATCAATCCCATTTGGTTGCCTGGACGATACGATAATAGAAACAAGCCACGCACACTATTCGCCTTAGGAAAAGTTAGTCAATTGCCCGCTTCTGCAACGCCTTCGCTACGAGTTCCACTGTTCTGGCTTTCCTTTCACAACTTTCCTTTAAAGGCCTATTTACGTGCCTGCGCTACCACTATGAAAAGCGATGGATATCTGAACCTGTACTTTCATCCCTGGGAATTTACCGATTTGAATAAGCCGGGTTTAGGAATGCCATGGTACGTAAGAAGAAACTCTGGTGAGTTCATGCGTGACCGGTTTGATCGTATGCTTTCGTGGATGACCAGGCAGCAATATACTTTCTCCACTATATCGGAATTCCTCGGCTCAAGACAACAGAGATAGCTCATCCAGATTGTGCCAATTGCTAATAAAATATGACTGACTGTTGTAATAACCGTATCAGCCGCAGTAGATAAACTAATGCGGTTGCTGGTAGTGCAGAGAATTGAAAAAATCTCCAATAATCGCGTCACGGTTGAAGTTCTCCCAGACCTTTATCATACGTGTGTTACCAGGTCGCTCAACCCACTTGCCGTTTACAAGCCTTGGAGCTGGTATTGTAATGTTCTGTGCCCACGACGGATTCTTGACAACTGAGACTGCAGCCATATCAAAAAGCGCCCGTGAGTCAGATCCCTGATCGTAAGGGATGTGTTCGAATAAGTTTGCAAGATAGTCTCCCAGGTTTGTAAATGTTCCGCCATGACGACCGGTGATCGGTCCTACGTTCTTAGGACCAAGACCCGGAAGCATTTTCAATGCCTCAGACTTTGAAAGAGTAACAGCGGCAGTACCTGTCTTTTTGCCCCACCGCACTGTAACAATTTCCATTTCTATTTTAGAATCGAGTACGTAGTTGACAGGCGTTGTGTCGCTATCCAGATTATACTCGCCCGGGTCAGGATAATGAGTGCCGAGCCAGACTAATTTGATCTTCTCGGCAACACCTGGATCTTTCTTCAATGCCAATGCAATATTTGATAGCTTTCCAACCGCAATGAGTACAAGCTTGCCATTTGTGTTTTCATTTGCTGACCTGATAATAAAATCGACGGCGTCGTGACCGTCGAAGTCAGGTGAGGCTATCGTTGGTTCGATCGCAGCGAACGATTTGTCGGCCCCCTTCAAAAGCGGGATGGAATCAATGGCACAGAGTTTCATGATACGCTCTGCTTCGGCGTACTGAGCATCAATGTTTCCTCCTCCCATTGTTGTGTTGACGGTAATGCCCTTGATATCAAACGTATCCTGGTTATAGAATAGGTAAGCCATCGCGTGTTGATCATCGAGCTCGTTGTTGGCGTCGGTATCCAGAATAACAGGCATCCTGCTATGAGCGATCGGCGCTGCGGGCGTCTCCGATTTATTCCCTGGGGTCTTGCAAGCGGAAACGATGACTGTTAAGGCTGTTGCTATTGCGAGCAACTGATAGTTTCTGTTGATTTTCGGGTTCTTCATCTCTCACTTGGTTTCAGATTGCTTTATAGTATTTCGCGACACCTTTGTTATAGTTTATGCTGGCGTCATCTTCGAGTATATCAAGAGCCCAAGGCCCACCAGGAAAAAGGCAAACATCAGGTACAGCAGAGTATTTGTTCCGCGAGGTGCTGTCCTGAACTCCTTCCAGATGAAGACACCCCAGATAGCGGCAACCAGCACTGCGCCCTGGCCAAGTCCATAAGATACGGCTGGTCCTGCGCTCTCAGAAGCGATGATGCTAAATGCCATTCCGATACACCAGATAATTCCTCCAAGTACGCCTGTAATATGACTTTTGAAATCTCCAGCGAAGTAATCGCTGTAATGTACGGCACTGCCTTGAACGGGCATTCGCATAAGAACAGTGTTGAAAAGAAAGTTGCTCACGAAAATGCCTACTGAAAATAAGACGATGGCTGTATAAGGTGTGAGTCTGCCATTCTCCGGCTGTGCAAAGTCTACCACCATGCTGTTCACAACAAATCCATAAAATTGAGCCATAAGAATCCCTGCTACGATGGAAAGCATCAGCCCGCGAGATGATACTGATGATGGGTTTCCTGTACTGGCATTTGTCAGCCTGCGATAAGCAACTGCATTTACGATGATACCAACTGCGATCAACGCTACTCCTGTAAATATCAACGTTGCATTCCCGGTAGGAATTTTAAGATAGTTGTCGAGTACACCCCAGATGAGGGCAATACCAATGCCTACCGGAAATGCCACAGACATTCCTGCTATCGAGATCGCGGCAATGAGCAGTATGTTGGCCAGGTTAAATACAACGCCACCAATAAACGCAGACCGCAGGTTTCCTGCTTCAGCTTGTGCAAGATCTTCCAGAAAGCTCCGCCCCGTGGAACCCATGCTCCCCAGTGTGAAGGCAAAAAACAATGACATCAATAAAATGCCGATTACATAGTCCCAGTAGAACAATTCAAAGCGCCACGACTTTTCTGCAAGCTTCTGCGTATTGGCCCATGATCCCCAGCAGATCATTGTGACGAAACAGAACAGTACGGCAACAGGATAACTTTGAATGGTAAACATGTATGTAAGTTTTGTATGTCTCTATCAAATGCTATTTAACGGCGCCGGTTGAAGCCTTCGTGTCAGAGTACACAATGTACGTGTTAAGCTTCACGGGCTGACTACTATCCGGATTCAATAGTTTAAGCGTTACGCGATGCTTTTGCTTTGGAAGTTGATACTTCCAGCAGAGTTCGTATCGTCGTGTTGTATAGCTCGCCGGCAGTTCAACCGTCTCAGATAATTTATCATCTATGTATACTTCCATTTTTCCTACGTAAGTGGATTTTGAATCCCACCTGGCAGACTCACCAAGCACTACGAAACCATTGCCATCAAAGTCGAAGGAGTAATCAGAGGTGAGGGTTTTTCCAATATTCTTTTTAGCGATAGGATGATGTCCCTCAAACGACTGTTCCAGTCGGACTGCCTTTGGAGCCTGTGTGCGTATAGTCACTGCGTTTCCATCGGTCTTGCCTCCATTCTTTGCGATAACTGCCAACGCATGCTTATAGCCGGTTTCGTATACGTCGTTTAATGACATCGTTGTGTACTTGAAGTCAATAGGTTCAGCTTCTTTCAATCCTTGTTTCCAGTAAGCAGGAATTTTGTCATATCCCAAAACAGCGCCGAGCACGCCGCCAGCACTTGATGGATTGCAGTCAGAGTCCTGGCCGGCACGGGTACTTATTTCCAGCGTTCGTGTGAAATCGCCGTTGCCGTAAAGCAAACCCAACACAACATACGCCGCATTCACGGTGGCGTCGATGTTAAAGGGTACAAAAACTCCGTCCGGGCAGCCAAAGTCTTCTGTCCATTTCTTTTCGATCTCGAACCACGTTTGTTTCCAGTCGTTAGGGTATTGGGCATGCCAGCGAATTACGTCACTGATTACCTGGTGGAATCTGCTTTGTTCTGGTATGGTCTTAAGTGCTTCTTTCACTATGAAAGGAATGTCGTTCGATGTAAAGGCCAGCGTGTACATAGCGCCTACATAAATGCCGCCATACCATCCGTCGCCGTAGTTCATGATGTGCCCAATCTTGTCGCTGATATCGGATGCTGTATTTGGCATGCCAGGTGACATGAGTCCTGCAAAGTCCGATTCAATCTGATAGTCGATGCAGTCGGCGTGAGGGTTATTTAGCCAATGCCCGGATTTGGGTGCGCCAATGCCATGAAGTATGTTATAGCGTCCAGCCTGATTTGCATGCCATAGCATGTAGCCGGCATTAGCATAAGCCTTTGCGAATTCTTCGACAGGAGCATCGAGGCCGTGCTTTTCGAAAACATCAACAAAAGTGAGATCCATGTAAACATCGTCGTACAGTCCTGCATTGTTTTCCATAGTATGTTTCAGATATCCATCGTACCATTCGATGGGTACGTAGTCCTGTATCATCGTACCGCAGAACCTGAATTCCGTAGGACCTCCGAAGGTTACTCCAATTGTTTGACCTGCCCATCCGCCCTTGATCTTGTCCTTCAATGCATCTTTGGTGATGGTTAAGGTGCCTTGCTGGCCAAAGGATAAGATTGACGTAGAGAATAGCATAACAGCAACAGTGATCGCGCTAACTGTGCGTGTAAGTCTGCCGTTAAGTTCCAGGAGATTGTTGTTAACTGTGGGAATCGTGGCCATATGATTTGATAGTTACCTGTTGATTATTAGTGCTTATTGCTATTGTGTAAGCTCATGTTATGTAAGCTCGCGTTATGCAAGCTCATGTTTATAAGGCGCAGATGACTGTGCGCCCATTCGTGTTACTGACAAAGCTGCCGCCCGGTTCGCGAGCCTTACAGCATCATCGATCGTGCTGCCCTCTGATAAGGCGACGGCTAATGCACCATTAAATATGTCGCCTGCCGCAGTTGAATCCACGGCCTGGACTTCCGGAGCGTCAATCATCCGGCTGCCGTTGTTGTCGGATACAAATGCGCCCTGCTTACCAAGTGTAATGATGACCGTGGCAATGCCTTTTTTCTGAAACCATTTCGCAGCCTCTGTAGCAGAAGGTGTGTCGTGTACTCTGATACCCGATAGTGTTTCTGCCTCGGTACGGTTTGGTGTAATGATGCTGACATTTGATAACAGGTCGCCTGGCAACGTCCGGGCTGGAGCAGGATTGAGGATGACCGTTGCGCCCCTGCTTTTCGCGAGTTCCGCAGTGTAAGTGACTGTTTCGAGTGGTATCTCCAGCTGCATGAGCACAAGGGTGTCAGTGCTGAACAGCGCAGCCCCTTTTTTCACATCCGCAGGGGAGAGCGTGCCGTTGGAGCCTGCGGCCACAACAATTGTATTTTCACCTTTTCCATCGACGGTGATCAATGCAACTCCAGACGGATGCTTCTCGTCGACGTGTATGTAGTCGGTTACGATTCCTTCGTTGCTAAACTGGGCACGAGCTTTTTCGCCAAACAGGTCCTTTCCTATTTTCGCAATCAATGTTACCTGCCCTTCGAGCCGTGCTGCAGCAACTGCCTGATTTGCGCCCTTTCCTCCGGGAAATAGAAAGAATTCTCCACCCATGAGGGTCTCGCCAGGTTTGGGAAAGGACTCAGTCTTAATAACCATGTCGGTATTCGAGCTACCAACAACAATAATTCGTTTTGAAGAGGGCATCGGATCGTATGGAATCGATTCCGATGTTACGGGAATTTTCGGTGATAAGGAATCAAAAAGAATACAATCAAAAGATCTTTCCGGGATTCAGAATGCCTTTAGGATCGAACGCGCTCTTAATCCCACGCATCAAAACCAGGTTAGCTTCTCTCATCGCGATGGGCATATAGGGTCTTTTTGCAATACCGATTCCATGTTCTCCGGACAAAGTACCGCCAAGGCTGACCGCGAGTTTAAATATGTCCCCAATTCCTTCTACTACCGTTGTGTTCCAGGCCTCCTCGCTGATATTCTCCTTGAGTATATCTACATGCAAATTGCCATCCCCAAGGTGTCCATAGCAAACGGAATTGAAGCCAACAGACCGACCGATCTCTTTAATGCCGTTGATGAGTGCCGGAAGGTTTCCGCGCGGTACAACAACGTCTTCCGCCCGATTGATCGAATATGCTTTCACGGCAGGACTTATGTTACGACGTATCTTCCACAATTCGTCCTTCTGCGCTTCGGTGTCGGCAAAGAGAACTTCGCCCACCATGAATTGCTCTACCACATTCATAACGCGTTCCGCATCGCGCATCAAAACTTCGTCGTCGTTTCCATCCAGTTCACAAAGAAGATACGCATCCATGTTTTCCGGAAACGGAGTCGTGACGCGCGCATTCGTGATCTTTTCAACGTAGCTGATAGTCTTCATGGCAGCTTCCCTTTCAAAGAATTCCATTCCTGAGGGAGTAATGCCTGAACGAAATATCTCCGCTATAGCGCGACATGCTTCTGCGCTCGTCACGAATGGCATCAAAAGCAAAACGGTCTTCTGCGGGTAGCCTCTCAGTTTGAATACGATTTTCGTGATAATGCCCAGTGTTCCTTCGCTGCCGCACATCAATTGAGTGAGATTATAACCGGTCGAATTCTTCAGTACATTGGCTCCTGTCCAAATGATATCTCCATTGGGCAGCACTACTTCCAGATTAAGGACATAGTCACGGGTCACACCATATTTTACAGCTTTGGGACCGCCACTGTTTTCTGAGACGTTGCCTCCAATAAAACAGGAACCGCGGCTTGCAGGATCAGGCGGATAGAACAAACCTTTCTCCTTTACGGCCATCTGAAATACTTCTGTAATTACTCCGGGTTCAACTGTTGCCTGAAGATTCAGCTCGTCGATGGATAATATTCTGTTGAATCTCTCCATCGAGATCACAACACCCTTCTGGACGGGTAATGCACCGCCGCTCAGGCCGGTTCCACCGCCGCGTGGCGTAACCGGAATTGAATATTGGTTACACAGGTGCATGATGGCACTAACTTCCTCTGCGGTGCCTGGTTTCAATACGACATCGGGTAGAAACGAATGGTCCTCCGTCTCATCATGTCCATACCGATAACGTCCCTCTTCGTCGAGTATTGCATTGGATTCGCCAACGATGGATAACAATCGACCAGTGATGTCCGTTGTAACTTCTGTGAATGCCATTAATAAGCTATATTTGGAGAACTATTTTTTAAGCTGACCTTAGCTGTATGCTATTTTTTCAACACAATATTAAGCAAAAGGTTACCCTCATCGCCTGCGTTGGAGCAACACTTTTTTTTGCTTCGTGTGCTTCGAACAAGAACGTAGCAAGGCGTACAGCGCCTAAGAAGGAACCTGCAGTTGCGCACGTACCTGAAAAGGTTGAATCTGAACCTGATGTAAGAACTTCAGAGGATGTAGCGGAATCAGTGCCAACTCCGTCTACTGACGTTGACAAGGTAATCTCGACAGCAAGAACTTATTTGGGTACGCCTTACAGATATGGCGGCACAACACGTTCGGGCATGGATTGCTCTGGACTGTTGTTGAATTCATTTAAGGCTGTCGATGTAGCACTGCCCCGAAGCTCCGAAGCACAAAGCAAAGTTGGAAAGGAGATCAGGAAGATGAATGATCTTGAACCCGGTGATCTTGTCTTTTTTGCTACCGGAAAAAGTAAGAACACCATCACACACGTGGGGCTCGTAACAGACGTAAAGTCTCGCGACAATATCAAGTTTATTCACTCGTCAAGCTCGCTTGGCGTGGTGGAGACCAATCTTTATGCGGAATACTATCTGAAGCGCTTTCGCGGCGCACGTCGCGTGATAAAGGAGTGATAGTTTCACTCATGGAATTTGCTACCTTGGCAGGAACAACATCCATGAGCGCCACCTTTCATCAATAGCGATGAATGTCAAGGTTGGCGATTTCGATGTGTCCTTGAACAAACAGAACACCACGCATGAAGACGCGTCGCGATTTCCTGAAGATGTCGGCCATGGGAGCCATGCTGCCGGCAATGAATTCAATGCCGCATTCCGCGGCCAATAGTCCTATCGTTATTTCCACCTGGAACTTCGGCCTGGCGGCCAACGTGGAAGCGTGGAAGGTTCTATCCGCAAACGGCCGGGCACTGGATGCTGTTGAAGCGGGCGCCCGCGTACCGGAGGGTGATCCAAACGAGACATCCGTGGGACTTGGCGGGCTACCTGATCGTGATGGCAAGGTTACTCTCGATGCCTGCATCATGGACGAAAACGGTAACTGTGGTTCCGTGGCATTTGTGCAGGGCATCGTTCATCCGATCTCTGTTGCAAGGGCCGTCATGGAAAAGACGCCTCACGTGATGTTGGTTGGAGAGGGTGCCGAACGCTTTGCATTTGCCAATGGGTTTAAGAAAGAGAAGTTACTCACGCCAAAGTCTGAGCAGGCATGGAAGGAATGGCTGAAGACGGCAAAGTATAAACCAATCATCAATGTCGAAAATCACGACACGATCGGTATCGTGGCGCTCGATGTAAGTGGAAATTTATCCGGTGCGTGTACAACAAGCGGACTGGCTTATAAGATGCATGGAAGAGTAGGGGACTCGCCAATTATTGGTGCAGGAATGTACGTGGACAATGAAATAGGAGCGGCAGCAGCCACCGGCATGGGCGAAGAAGTCATCAAGATCGTGGGCTGCCACCTGGTGGTAGAACTAATGCGGCAGGGGAATAGCCCGAAAGACGCGTGTAGACTAGCAGTTGAACGGATAGCAAAAAAGAATCCCGAGCGTGCGAAAGAAATCCAGGTTGGATTCCTCGCTGTAAATAAGACCGGCGACTACGGAGCGTTCTGTCTGCAGAAAGGATTTAACTATGCCGTGCACGATAAATCAGGAAACAAATTGATCGATTCAGGATATTACTTTTCATGAAAGCAGAGGTTGTAGTTTATAATATAGCATCCGCGCTCGCGGCAGATGCCGGAGGTGCAGACAGAATAGAATTGTGTGACAATCCGGGAGAGGGAGGGACTACGCCGTCCGCAGGTGTCGTGGAGGTTGTTAGGCAGCATGTGAACCTCGATGTCTTTGCAATGCTTCGCCCCAGGGGTGGCGACTTCTGTTATTCCAGTTATGAGTTCCATTCGATGAAACGCGATCTCTCGCAGTTTCAAAAACTCAGTATTGATGGCATTGTATTCGGCATTTTGCTGCCCGATGGTACTATCGACAAGAAGCGCTGTGCTGAACTCATTCAAAAGGCAAAGCCTTTAAAGATTACCTGTCATCGGGCATTCGATATGACACGGGATCCGTTTCAGGCATTGGAAGATTGTATCGAAGTTGGATTCGATCGGATACTTACCTCGGGACAGCAACCCCAGGCAATTGCTGGTGTTGATCTTATTCGCGAGCTCATTGTACGGGCCGCCGGTCGCATTTCCATCATGCCTGGATCGGGTGTGAATGAGAACACGGTCGGTGATATAATTTCTAAAACCGGAGCACAGGAGATTCATTTCTCTGCGATGGCCAGTGAACCCAGCAAGATGGTTTATAAAAATCCAGCTATTGCGGGAATGGGATCAGATGAAGGCAGCGAGTATTTGCTGAGGACGGTTGACCCCTCCCGCGTGAAGAACATCAAGGCACTGGCGGTCGAGGCGATTCAGAACAAGGTGCCATAGCCTGCAGGAGGCACACGTTTACCTACGCTTTCTAAATTCGTATTATTAAAAAAAATGAACTGCCCGTTTGAGCAGTTCATTTACCTATACGCTTAGATGCTCAGGGAGCCAGAAGTTATTCCGGCTTCCTTTACTTAGCACGTGTCGCTTTTATCGGGAATGTTCCAAAACTTCCTACGGTCATTTCACCTGCGAACTCATTGTCCTTGATGATCGACCTTACTTTTACTACCATCTCATTACCACCTTGTCCGGTTGTAGTGTATTGGAATGTAAGTTCGTTGCCGCTTACGGATACTGATGAAAGTGGAGTCTCGCGGTTGAAGCGCTTGTTCGTAATGATGCCGGTATAGGTGCCGTTGTCTTTCTTGATCATCACATCGCCACCGCCACCCTGAGGTGAATCCACTGTATAATTCCATGTGCCTTCAGCATTCACGACTGCATTTGCATCAGCTCCAGGCAATGTTGCAGCGGCTGCCCCTGCAGCGGCTGCTCCGGAAGCTGCGCCACTACCCTGGGTTCCAGTGGCCGGACGGTTGCCACCACCTTGTCCGCCGCGTTGCTGACCACCCTGGCCACCACCACCTTGTCCGCCTTCCATTCCACCACCGCCGCCATCGCCGCCTTCTTTCAGGTCGTCGTTGCTGATAGAGCGTCTGCGTGATGGACGCTGTTCAACACTCATCTTACCAATGCGGAAGCTGAACGTTACGCGGAAGCTCATGTTGCGCATCACGTTAAGGCTGTTTTGTTGGATGTAATCTGTTTCGAGCTTGCTCTTAATCCTGAACTCGCTTGTCAGGAAGTTCTCAGCGCCAAAACCAATCGATCCTTTCTTGTCAAAGATTTCTTTTCTGACGCCAAGGCTATACATGCCAAAGCCACCCTGGGTTCCCTGCAGTTGTATCTGGCGTCCTCTTGCGAAACCAAACGCCTGAATTCCCCACCCTTTGCCCAGGTTATAATTACCGAACATGCGACCACTGATGACAAAGCCTTCATTGCGCGATCCTATATTGTTATCAAGCACCGTGTAATACATGTCGGAACCACCATTCAATGATAGTTTGCCGAGGTTTACGTTGGCGAACAGGCTGAGGCCATATGCATTCTCAGTACCAATATTCTGATAGGTTGTTAATATGCCTCCGTTCTCCAGAGGGACACGAACCTGTTGAATAGAACCGGTTGTATTCCGTACGAACGAAGTCAGGTTCAACGAAACTCCTTTGATGAACGTATTGTACCCCAGTTCATAGTTGTTTGTGTATTCGGGATCAAGCTCAGGATTACCCTGCGATATATTGATCTGGTTGGAGCTCTGAATATTAGGGTTCAGGAATCGTATAGACGGACGCTGTATGCGACGATTGTACGAAGCCTTGATCATGCCACCTTTGCCCAACTTCTTGGATACGTTAACGCTGGGCACCAGCACACCATAAGACGGAATATCGATGTTGTCTTCAGTGCGGGTGTACGCGTCGATCGTTGTGTATTCATATCGCGACCCTGCCTTGAAGCTATATCCTTTAGGAAGCGTAAGCGTGTATGACAAATACCCTGAAGCTATGTTTTGATTGTAGTTAAGGTTGTTTGTGAGGCGTACACTGTCAACAAGTACATAGTTACCATCGCCTTCAGGATCGCTGAAGTAAGAATAGTCACTGTACGCATGACGGATGATGTCCTTAGCGCCCATTTCGAGCATTTGATTCTTGCCTATAGGAGTTTGAAAGTCCGCCTGCAGCGTCATCTCGTCGTTGTAACTATCGTTGAGGTTCTTGTAACCACTTGGAGCAGAGACACCATTTGCTTCAAGCGTTGTGTTGTTGAAGTCGTTGTTACGATTGTTTTTGCTATACAGTGCCATCAGACTAAATTCCTTCTGTGGCTTTTCATAAAGGTGTGTATAGGTAAGACTCGCATCGACCGAGTTGTTAAGGTCATTGGTTTTTACATTTCGCAGGTTGCTGCTGGTAAGTGCGTCGTTGGTAAGCATTTGTGTGTACAAGCCATCCTGATAGGAAATGTTGTTACGTGCACCTATGCGTACTGAAGCTGTAAGCGTGTTGTACTTGTTAATGTCGTAATCCCAACCAAGGTTGTAATTGCCAAAGAGACCATGGCTCCTGGTATCGGCCTGCTGCAGGTTAAGTGTTTGATTCGAAGATGCAGGATCTGTGGTGAGCTGCGCGTTCTCGAATCGGCCGTTGATGTTGTACATGCTTCGACCCCAGCCTCCGAGTGAGAATCCCATCTTACCGGTGCGTAGATTTCCATTCAACCCGAGGTTTGATCCTCTCGTGCCCACGCCGGCGTCAACGTTCAGCGTAGCACCCTGCAATGTGTTCTTCTTTGTTACGATGTTGATGATACCACCAGATCCTTCTGCATCATACTTCGCAGATGGAGAAGTAATCACTTCGACGGTTTTGATTTGATCAGCAGGAATCTGCTTCAACGCATCGGCTACACTGCTCGCCATGATCGTGGATGGCTTGTTGTTAACGAGAACAAGAATATTCTGACTGCCGCGCAATGTTACGTTGCCATCCATATCGACTGACAACATCGGCACGCGCTTCAATACATCGGTGGCATCGCCGCCTTTCGTGGTCTGGTCGTTTTCTGCGTTGTATATCGTGCGGTCTACGCGTTCTTCCACTAGATCCTTCTGTCCTTCAATCACTACTTCCTTCAACACCTTCGTTCCTGTACCAAGCTTGACGATCCCCAGATTGACGTCACCGTGTTTGTCGACACTTACGCCGTTGATCGTTTGTGTCTCATAGCCTATAAATGACACCTGTACATTATATGAACCTTCAGCTACTTTGTTGATTGTGAATTCTCCTTTGTCATCGCAGACTGTACCATTTACGGGTTTTCCCGTAGTCGGATCATTAAGCGCCACCGTTGCAAACTCTACAGGCTGATTGCTATCCACGTCGATTACCTTGCCGCTGATTTTCGCATTTCCCTTCTGTCCCGTCACTTGCTGTGTCTCAGGATTTTGCGCAACCGCAACTTGGATAAACAATAAGCTGACCAGTGCGGGTAATAATTTTTTCATGTGTGATTGAAGAAAAAAATAGATTAAACTGATAACGGCATTACAGCCCAATGCCGATGCCAACAATTAATACTGCAAAACAAGGTGTTTTGTTCTATACCATTGATGGTTATTATACCAGCGGGCACTTTGATTCGATGACTCGGCCACCTATTCGACGGATCCAAACAATGCTCTGTTTCCGGCTATCCGTCGAGCCGATAGTGTTATAGGTATAAAAGACAATTGATACCCGCAATGATACGACCGTACGAATTACCTTTAGGCCACTCATAACGTATAGTTGAATCATGTCATCGTTTTTTCAGCAGCGACGAGTCCTCATACTGCACCTTTCTTTCTGGTGTGTTTATTTGTCGTTCTTCCTTTATCAGCTGTCCTCATTTCGCGGCAAAGAATTTGATTGGGAGCGTGTAATTACAGCCGCATCACTTCAGATAACGTTTGCGGCGATTGCAGCATACCTCAACTTCTTCTTTCTGCTTCCAAGATTTCTACGGCACAAGAACCTCTTGCGATACATTGCTGAGTTCATTTTGCCTTTCGCTTTACTAATGGTCGTAAGGATCTCGCTTGATCGATATATCGTCGATGGCTTCAGCGGGCGCGAGGAATGGATCTACAGCACGCGTTTCGTCGTGCAGGTGATCATGGTCAATCTGTTCATTGTGATCTTCGTTGCCATGCTGCGTTTCGCACAGGAATGGATCGATCTCGAGGCAAAGAAAAAGGAAGTCGAGAATGAACGGCTTATCGCTGAACTCAATTTCCTCAAAGCCCAGATCAATCCTCACTTTCTTTTTAATACGCTGAACAATCTTTATTACCTCGCCTACAGTAAATCGGAAAACACAACAGAGGTAATAGCCAAGCTCTCGCAGATGATGCGTTACATGATCTACGACTCAAACCATCCCAAGGTGTTGTTGAAGAAAGAGATTGAATACATGCTGAACTATATTAGCCTGGAGCGATTGAGACTCAATGATCAGGTACCGATTCAATTTAATGTTTCCGGAAGCACGGAGAATGTGTGGATAACTCCGCTCATCTTCATAACTTTTCTGGAGAATGCATTCAAGCATGGCGTGAGCAACAATAATCCGAAGTCATGGGTCAATATTTCGATCTGTCTCAAGGACACGACCTGCGTGTACACAGTTGAGAACAGTAAGAGAAATGAATCGAAGGAGAATGTTGAAAAGTCTGGAATCGGATTGCGTAATGTGCGCCGTCGTCTTGAATTAAGCTATCCCGGAGCATATTCGCTTGAGATGAACGACACTCCGGAGAAGTACACTGTTAAACTGAATCTTGAATTAGCTTGAAAATCAATTGCCTGATCGTTGATGATGAACCGCTCGCGCGTAATCTCCTGACGGATTATGTACGCAAGGTGCCACAATTGAATCTGGTCGACACTCTTTCCAGTCCTCTCCAGGTTATGGATGCTTTGAGGAACAATGAGATCGATGTAATGTTCCTGGATGTGCAGATGCCTGATCTTACAGGTATCTCGCTCTTAAAAGCTCTTCAAAAGAAACCGCTCATTGTTCTCACTACAGCCTATTCAGAGTATGCACTCGAAGGTTATGAGCTCGATGTCGCTGATTACCTCCTTAAGCCAATTACGTTTGAACGCTTTCTGAAGGCAGTTGAAAAAATAACGCAGCGACTCGCAGAGCGATTGCCATCTGGGCCGTCCGTTGCACCGGTTGCGCATAAGCAGGGCGTTGAGGCATCACAACCATTTGTTTTTGTGAAAGACGGCACGAAGCTCATCAAATTGCGTATCGATGACATTCAATACGTTGAAGGACTCAAGGATTACGTTACTATTCACACGAAAACTCAAAAGATAGTTTCTCTTCAACGTCTCAAGGCGCTCGAAGAGGAATTGCCTGCAGACAAATTTATCCGCGTTCATAATTCATTCATTGTCGCATTCAATGCCATCGACGTCATTCACAAGAACGACGTGCAGGTGGGAGCAACAATGATCCCTATCGGTGAGACCTACAAAAAGTCATTTCGTGATTTTATTGACAGGAATAGAATTACTGGTTGATTCCTTAACCGGCACTTAACGGAGGGCCTACTACCTGCATTCCATGATCAGCAAAAGCCGCTTCTATCGTTTCCTTTGATGGGGGAGAACTCCATTGATCGGTCACAACAAAGAACTCTTCCATCTTTCCTGCCGGCATATAAGTTACCACCATCTTGCCCGTCTGAGTCTTTTGAAGGAAAGCATGTTTGACATTGCGCGGAAGGAAAATGGTATCTCCTGCCTTCAGTTGAAATTTGTCTTCACCAACTTGGAACAGGTATTCACCTTCGACTACGTAAAACCATTCGTCCTGCTGGGGATGAATGTGCAGGGGTGGTCCGCCATTCGGAGTAAGGCCGGTTTGCTCGAACACAGCGATATCACCATCGGTGTCCTTGCCAGATATTTTGATGTCGAGAATGTTCAGGGTTACACCCTTCATTTTATAGTGAACACCAAAACGTGCGTCACCGGCATTTACTTTAAAACCTTTTGCTGTTCGTGGCATAGCGAAAGCTTTAAGAGAAGAAAAAACTGCGGGGATAGCAGCCCATGCGGACCACAAGAATACGTTTCTTTTCATGGTACGGTAGTTACGGCTAAAGCTTGTGGGAACTTGGCCCCCTAAGCTACGAAAGGGCCGGCGGATAACTGAGTCTTACCTCGACAGAAAACCGTGATGTTAAAGTTCTGGCAACGTGTGAGCGAAGCGCAATGGGTTATAAAAGGAAAAGCTGCCGTCGATCTTTATAGATTTCAGGCAGCCTTTCGTGGAGCATATCGGAGTCGAACCGATGACCTTCACACTGCCAGCGTGACGCTCTAGCCAGCTGAGCTAATGCCCCAGGGGCCGCAAATATAAACGAGCGATTGGTTAGCTGTGCAGCGCCGGGCGACATTTTTTGATTTTATTGGTGTACCTTCGCGCCCTGATCGCAAAAGCACGAAATCGCCGTACACTGCAATATCCTACCAGGATGACAATTCAGGCCGGCGTCTGCGTGGCAGAATGCACTATCATATGCAGGCAAGAGCCCTGGCATTAAACAAAATACTAACACATGAAATCTTTCGAATCCCTGGGTCTCTCCGGGGCGCTTGTCCAGTCAGTACTCCAGATAGGATTTGAAACCCCTACACCGATTCAGGAACAGGCCATTCCAGTGCTTCTGAGCGGTAATCGCGATTTTGTAGGTCTCGCCCAGACAGGAACGGGAAAAACAGCAGCTTTTGGTCTGCCTCTGCTCGAGTTGACTGATGCCAGCATCCGCGAAACACAGGCCCTGGTGTTGGCGCCTACACGCGAACTCGGCCTCCAGATCGCCAACGACCTTGAGAATTTTTCAGAGAAGTTCAAGGCATTCAACATTGTGGCAGTTTATGGCGGAGCAAGTATCAGTGAGCAGATTCGAAAGGTGAAGAAAGGGGCACAGATCATCGTCGCCACACCGGGACGACTCATCGACCTGGTAGACCGGAAAGCAATCAATCTTTCCACCGTTCGCTACGTCGTCCTCGATGAAGCCGACGAGATGCTGAACATGGGCTTCAAGGACGAGCTGGATAAGATATTGTCGTTTACACCGGAAACAAAACAGACCTGGTTGTTCTCTGCTACGATGCCTCGCGAAGTGCGGGAGATCATGAAGAACTACATGACCGATCCGTTCGAGTTGCAGGTAGGTGAGAAGAACACGAGTAATGCGAACATCACTCACAACTATGTGCTGGTTCATGAGAAGGACAAGTACCTCGCATTGAAGCGCATTCTCGACGACAACCCTCAGATTTTTGGTTTGATCTTCTGCCGCACCCGCATCGATACACAAAGAATTGCCGAGATGCTGATGAAGGATGGATATAACGCTGACGCTTTGCATGGTGACCTCACCCAGCAACAACGCGATCGAGTGATGATGAAATTCAGAGACAGAAGCCTTCAGATCCTGGTGGCTACCGACGTAGCTGCACGGGGCATTGATGTTGATGATATCACGCACGTGATTCACCTCAACATACCTGATGAAATGGAGTTTTATACTCACCGCAGTGGAAGAACAGCCCGTGCGGGAAAGCGTGGGATATCCATTGCCATGATCTCCCGGCGTGAATTGGGTAAGGTAAAGCAAATCGAAAAAGCACTGAAGACTACCTTCACCAAAATGCCCATCCCTACAGGTGAACAGGTATGTCAACGTCAGTTGCTCGCGCTGATGCACAAGGTCCGCGAGGTGAAGGTTAATGAAGACGAAATTGCTACTTTCCTTCCTGCGGTATACGAGGAGTTACAGGACCTCAGCAAGAACGATCTTATCAAGCGCTTTGCATCGATAGAGTTTAACCGTTTCCTGGATTACTATCGCAACGCGCCTGACCTGAACATCGAAGACCGGAAGCCCGGTGAGCATGAGAATGAGCGTTACCGTCTTGGAGGAAGGTTCTTCATTAACCTTGGCAAGATGGATGGAATGGAGAAGGGCGACTTGCTCGAACTCATTGATGATGTCACAGGAGTTGATGGGAAGGCAATCGGAAAGATTGAGCTTAAAGGTGCATATTCATTTTTTGAAGCGGAGAAGGAGAAGGTCGACGATATCCTCAATGGATTCAAGGACATTGAATACAATGGACGGCAGGTAAGGGTGGAGTTGACAGGCAAGGCTCCTAATAATTCATCACGTGATTATAAGCGCGGTAAGAGCAGCTTTATGCGCAAGCCGGGAGGAAAGAAGGGTTCGGGTAAAAAGCCAGGTTGATAAAGACTAGTTTGATTCAAGATTCCTGAGCACCCCTGCTCAGGAATTTTCTTTTTTATGACCCCCGCGTAAGTTCATTGAGATTATCCATCGCAACTCATTGCGAATGGGCCTGCGCATTTTGTTCCTTAAATAGTGATGAAAGGGTGCTGATGTTTGTGAGAAAGTATTGAAATTAGGCATCACTTAACTTCAAACGCTAAACCTGAAACGTTATGAGTACATCCAGACGTAATTTTCTGAAGAAATCCGCTGCTGCCACGGCGAGTGCCTACCTCGGTACCTTTGCATTTAGCCCTAAAAGCTATGCCCGGATAATAGGAGCTAACGACCGCGTGCGCGTAGGGGTTGTTGGTTTCTCTGATCGCTTCAGGGGATCTCTGCTGCCCGCATTTTCATCCTTACACAAAGAGAATAACTTTGATATTGTAGCAGTGTCTGACATCTGGCGACTGCGTCGTGAAGCTGCACTTGTTCAGCTCAAAGATAAGATGGGCCATGAAGTAAAGGCATACAGAAATAACGATGAGTTATACGCTTCGAAGTCTGTCGACGCTGTAATCATCAGCACAGCAGACTTCCAGCATGCTCAGCACGGCATTGAGGCAGTACGTTCCGGATGTGACGCTTATATCGAAAAACCTTTTGCTGAAACCATGGAAGACAACCGCGCTGCTTTAAAGGCAGTGAAGGAGACTGGCAAGATCGTTCAGATCGGTTCTCAGCGCCGAAGCGGTACTAACTATAAGGCCGCTGCGTCTTTTGTTCAGAGCGGAAAATTTGGTGATGTTACTATGGTGGAGTTGACCTGGAACGTTAACCAGCCCGGCCGTTGGAGACGCACCAAGGATGTAGAACTGTTGAAAGAGGAAGATACAGACTGGAAACGCTATCTGATGAATCGTCCGTTTGAGCCATTTAACGCTCGCAAGCATCTCGAGTTCCGTCTGTTCTGGCCTTATTCCTCAGGCCTTCCAGGTCAATGGATGAGTCACCAGATCGACACGGTGCATTGGTTCACCGGTCTTAAACATCCTCGCAGTGTGGTGGCGAATGGCGGGATTTATATGTGGAAAGATGGTCGCGAAAACTGGGATACCATAACTGCCGTATTTGACTATGGACCTGAGAACGATGCTAAGAAAGGATTCCAGGTTACATTCTCCTCACGTATGCATAATGGTTCTGATGATCCGAAAGAGCTCTATTACAGCAACGGTGGAGAAATGAACCTGAACACCAACATGATCTCACCAACCGGCGGACTGAGCGAGAAGCATGCGAAGGCAATGGGCATGGAAGCAAACCTTCTGCCTGAAATGAGCCTGAAGCAGGTAGAGGAGAAGGTTGAAACATCTGCGAATACTGGCGGTGATGCTCTTACAACAAACCATATGCGTAACTGGATGGAATGCGTTCGCAGCCGCAAGCAGACAAATGCTCCTGTTGAAGCAGGCTACTCGCACGCAATTGCCTGTATCATGGCTAATGCAGCGGCGCGTACGGGAACGAAAGTTACCTTCGATGAATCACGGCAGGAAGTAATGGCCGGATCCAAAGTCTTTAATATTTAGCAGTCATTTAAGTCATGGTTTTAAATGGGGCGAGTACAATTTGTGTTCGCTCCCATTTGAACGCCTTCCATCAATCTATCTAAACAAGTTACATTCATGAGAATCCTCATGTTCATAGCCGCCTTCGGCTTGCTGACTCATTGCGCGATGGCCCAGAAGGGTTTTAGTTTAAAAACAGACGACGCCAAAAAGAAGGTAAGCGTGTTGTACAACGGAAAGTTGCTCACGGCATACTGTTATTTTGATTCCACCGAAAAGCCGGTGTTGTATCCGGTGAAAACACTTTCCGGAATCACGGTCACCCGTGGATATCCCGTAGCACCAAGGGAAGGCGAGCGAACTGATCACCCACATCATCTTGGTATCTGGTTGAATTACGAGAGCGTGAATGGGTTGGACTTCTGGAACAACAGCACAGCTATCGCAAAAGAGAAACTTGATCATTATGGTTCAATACGTCATCAGAAGGTATTGTCGTCGTCAGGCAAAGGCGATCGTGCAAGTCTTTCAACGAGTAGCCAGTGGGTTGACCACGGTGGAAATGTGTTGCTGAACGAAGTCACGGATTTTCAATTCTCGGTGTCGGGCAGTGATTTCATCATTGACAGGACCAGCACACTTACCGGGGCAACAGATGTAGAGTTCAAAGATGTGAAGGACGGAATGTTAGCGATACGTGTATCGCGGGCGTTGGAAATGCCTTCCAAAGAAGCCGGCAGTTTCGTAGATGCTCATGGCCAGGTGACCAAGGTTCCCGCTATGGACAACTCCCAGGTTACTGGTTTGTACGTGAACCGGGAAGGAATTCAGGGCGATAGCGTATGGGGTAAGCGATCTGAATGGGCTCTGTTGAGAGGTAAAGAAGGAGGTAAGGATGTTGCTATCATTATTATCGATCATCCTTCCAACCCAGGCTATCCAACATACTGGCACGCACGTGGCTACGGATTGTTTGCTGCTAACCCCCTGGGACAAAAAGTGTTCAGCAAGGGAAAAGAAGAACTGGATCTTAAGCTGAAGAAAGGCGAGAAAGTGAGTTTCAAATACAGGATCGTAATTCACGAAGGATCTGTTGACGCAAAGCAGGCCGATGCTTTGATGAACGCGTTTACTAAAAAGTAGACTATTGCCGTAACCGGCAAGGTGCGGCTTAAGGTCGGATGGTTAATCTGAACGGCGAATGAAAGAGACTGGGAAAGTCTGGGAAAGACTGGGGCCACGCTGGGGAAGACTGGGAAAGGACTGGGGCTAAACTGGGACTTGGCTGGGGCTACGCTGGAAGAGTTCCGTCCGATATGCCTCAATCCATTATGCTTCCAAGGTCACGAACTTGTGCATTGAACGATTTTTGCCCCGACCTTTCAATCAACAACCCTGTCCAGCCGAAGGCTGGCCCCAGATCAACAAATCAATAGATGGCCAGCGGGTCGCCCAGCAAAGGAAAGAACTGGCCTTCCATCTTGTTTCCTTTACTGATTGCAGGAACTCCTTCGAGCAGCGTATCATTGGAGTCACTGACAGTTCCTTCGGCAAATACGTTGATCACAAACGCACGACGGGAACGTGGCGACTTGTTCTCATATGAGCCATGTACAAGCAAGGGATGATGAAACGATCCGTGTCCTTTCTTCATTTCGATGAACACCTTATTTGCAAACTGTTTCTTTTGGTCATTGTTGAGAAAGCGCTCCAGGCCATCCATGTCACCTGCAAGTTCCGGCTTATCCAGCAGGCCCCATTTGTGACTTCCGGGTATATAACAAAGACATCCATTTTCACGGTTGGCGTCATCCAGTCCGATCCAGCAGGTAAGGTGCTGCATTGGCGTTGTGCGCGTCCAGTAGCTGTAGTCCTGGTGCCATGCAACGACGCCTCCATGATGAGCAGGTTTGGAGAAGAGCTGGTCGTGCCAGAACCGCACTGCCTTATTGCCCAGCAACTGACTTGCCACTACAACAAATGCAGGGTTCCACAGAACATCGTGAAAACCCTCAGTAATCCTCCAGTGCCCGAGCGAATGAAAGAGGACAGCGTTTGGATTGCTTGATTCGTTGCTGTGAAATTCGTAGAACAGATGATGCAGTGGATGTGAGGGATCCTTGATCTCTTCGAGTTCGGTGGCCAGCTGCGTAACCTGAGCGTCGTCCAGCAACCTGATGTTGGCGAGGTATCCATTTTCACGAAAGAAGGCAATCTGATCAGGCTCGAGAGCAAACTGTTCCCAGTCTGAACGCTTCAGTTTTGGGAAGAGTTTTGAAACCGGTTGGTGGAATTGCGATAGATCGGAATTCATAACGTTTTGGTTATGCTATTTTGAAAATGAGTTCGTGCTGAATTGACAGGGTTGCCTGTACTTGTGCGCATAATGTCAGGGGTCATTGTGTGCTAAAGCCTGACGCTAAGAAACAGTAATTCTTTGAAAAATGCCGAAGCAATCGTTCGAAATTGGACCAGCGGTTGCGCCGGAAGCTTTGCCCAACGGCGTCACTATCAGGGTTGGACGACTTTTTGATATGTTGTGAGCAACAAAAGCCAAGGTTATGTCCAAGATGTCTTTTAGCGAACTAATCAAGAGAAACGAGCCAACATTTGTCGATTTCTCTGCGGAATGGTGCGGTCCGTGTAAGATGATGGCGCCAATCCTGGAAGAGCTAAAGTCGAAAGTAGGAGAGGAAGTGAAGATCCTGAAGATCGATATCGACCGCAATCCGCAGGCCGCTGCAGCTTATCAGGTGCAGAGTGTTCCCACGTTGATGTTATTCAAGGCAGGGAATGTTGTATGGAGGCAGTCTGGGGTGGTGCCGGCAGAGTATCTCAAACGGGTGATTGATCAGCACGCCTAGTATAGCGTCCGAGCGTCCTATCATAGATTCCGGATCAGCGTTAGCACAATAGTTGGATTTCAAGCCTTGTCCCATTCGTTGCATACTGGAGTCAGAACCGTATCAGACCCGTATCAAACCCGTGTCAAACCCGTATCACATCCGACTGTTATCTATGTCAGACCGCATTGGTAGGCGTTTACATTTGTGAGCGAGGTGGCTAGAATGTAGCCTGAAATTGGTAAATAATCGAGATGCAATTCTTATAGTAATCGCAGGCTGAGCAGCCTTTGCCGTGACAAACAAGCAGTTGATTGGCCAGCTTTGCTTTGAATCCTTTATAGATCTCCTTGAAAAATAGCAGGTTATATTCTCTGCTGTTATCAGCGAAGCTGTACGTCAGGGCGCGTTCAATTTTTTTATCGTAGGCCACGGCCTCTTTGAAGCTGTAGGCCTCACAAAAACTCTGAACGTCGATCCGTAAAAGATCTTGATCAATCATAGAAGGAAGTGTTGAACCCGACATTGAAAGACAAGGAAACTTTGAAAGGACGATGAAGATTGATGCAAGTTGCGGGCCTAAATGATTTCCAGGTTCAGAAACAAAAAAACCGCTCCGAACTTCCATTCAAAGCGGTTTATGTCGGGGCGAGATGATTCGAACATCCGACCCCCACGTCCCTAACGTGGTGCGCTAACCGGGCTGCGCTACGCCCCGAGCATCCGCCCTTATCGAGCGGGGTGCAATATTAAGAAATTGATCTTATCTACCAAAAGCCGGAAGATGGCGATTCCTGAATGCTTGCGATGCTTCGCGCAGACATCTTTTAGAGGACTAAATGACGACTGATGAGGTGATCAGCCAAGCCACAGCTCGCGCATGTAGCGGTTTGCATAAAACGGCATAAAGAACCTCCAGGCTTCAGCTTCCTCAATTACCCCAAGTTTTCTAAGCCGGTAGATGTGTACAAAAGGCCTGTACCACAAGACGTAAAGTAGTAAGCCAGCGAGGAAAAATCCGGACCCTAAGGTCAAATTGACCATTTGAAGTGCGGGAATCGGTATCACACACAATAGATAGAACTCAATCCGGTTAAACCATTTGGTAGCCATAACGGTAGTTTTTGATGTAGCCAAGATATCAAATTTTGTCGACTGTCGTTGAAATGGAAGGCACGAACCAGAGGCCGATCCTGATAGTGCGTCGCCAAGCCTCTTTTCTACATCCTGTTGCCTTCTTGCCTCGTCGACACATAGTCGGCTTTCATATACTCTTTTTTCAGCACCCCCCGGAAATCTCCAAGTTCACGCTTCGAAACGTTGGATATGCGGGTACGTATGGAGACTGACTTTGCTACAGTGCTGAAACGAGGTGGTTCTCACCGTCGTCGTTCAGCCTGGCAATTGTCAATCATGAAAAAGATACAATTCATCCCTGTACTGGTTTGTCTCAGTCTGCTGGCAGAATGTGTGAACGATCCGAACACACTCGGGTTGTCGAACAGCACCTTTTCGTCGGACTATGATGTAGTTGTTGTCGACACAGTTACGGTTCGTGTCTCTACTGTATTGCTGGATTCTTTTCCTACATCCAACACGGGTGTCCTGCTTGTGGGCGGCTACAACGATGCAAAACTCGGTCGAATGCAGGGCGAAGGGTATATGCAGATAGGAACAGGCAACACCTGGACGCCACCAGCGGATGCGATATTCGATTCACTCGTATTGATCGCCCATTACAGCGGTTATACCTATGGAGATACAACGGTCGCCCACAACATTGAAGTCAGGCGTGTAACCCAGCCGTTTCAGGTTTATTCAATGCCACAATTCTGGATCAACGAAGGACAGTATTCGGCACTCTATACAGCTAACAGCAAATTTAACGGAAGTGCTATGCGCTACAGCGCTCAGCCAATTGGCTCAAAGAAAGTTCGTATCCGTGCTCACAGTTCCGACTCGCTGATGGTCCGGATAAATGATGACCTGGGTCGCGAATGGCTGCGGTTAACGAAGGAGAATTCACCCGATTTGATTGAAGATTCCCGATTCTCTGAATACTTCAAGGGAATTTGTATGGGTACCGACGGCACTGACGAAAGCGTTATTGGAATAAAGACGGAGAATATCAAGATAAGACTTTACTACAAAACGTATGTTGGCGAGCAATTGACGCAACAATATCACGACTACACTTTTACGACTAATCTGTTTAACTACTCTCGCTTTACGGCCGACAGGTCACAGACTTCATTGAATACTTTGTCACTTGCGGCCGATGAGGTCACCTCCGTCAAGACAGATGACATGGCATTTGTGCAATCGGGCACCGGCCTTGTGACAAAAGTTACGTTTCCTTATCTCTTCCGATTGTTAAGACTCACAGATGTACTATTGGTAAACCAGGCATTGCTGGTGATCGAACCAGTCAAAGATAGTTATAACGATCAGCATCCGCTTCCTTCCAGTTTAACCCTTTATCATACAGATAAGAGGAACCTTCCGCTGCAACGTGTATACGCGAACTACAACACGAACGCATATCAATCAGCAACGATCAGCTTCGATGAAGAGTTCGATAAGTCAACAGGATATCAGTTTGTCGTAACGCAGCTCGCACAGCAACTGTTAAGCACCGACGGTTCTACGGATCGTGGATTGCTCATCATGCCGGATGCCAGCCAATTGAACACTACTGTGAACCGGGCATACTTCGGCGCGGGAGGAGACTATAGGATAAAACTTAAGATCTGGTACACGAAACTACAATGAAGTCAAATATTCGAACTAATATGAATACAATTTTTCTGAGGAACAGCTTGCAGGCAGTACGTCGGATGATGACAATGGCCTTGTTGATCGGTCTGTCAGCTTCCTGCAGCGACAGTAGCTCTAACGCTGATTCAACACTGATGGGTGAGTGGTATAAGCGTTCTTCTTACGAGGGAGTGGCGCGTAGCGGTGCCGTTGGATTTGTCATTGATGGAAAAGCCTATGTTGGCACAGGTTACACTGGCACAGTATGGTTGAAAGACTTCTATGAATATGATGCTGACAAGAACAATTGGTTTAAGCGTGCCGAATTTCCTGGTATTGCGCGCAGCGCTGCCGTGGCATTTACGGCAAATGGCAAGGGCTATGTCGGCACGGGTTACGACGGTACCAACTATCTGAAGGATTTTTACGAGTATGATCCCATTGCAGACACCTGGACGCAGATAGCTGACTTTATGGGCACAGCGAGATTTCAGGCAACGGCGTTCTCCGTTGAGAACGTCGGTTACGTAGGAACCGGCTACGATGGTAACTACCTTAAAGACTTTTATGCTTATGATCCGTCTACAAACACCTGGACGCAAAAGGCAAGCTACAGTGGCGACAAGCTCATCAATGCATTTGCCTTTACAATTGATGGCCGCGGCTATGTGGGAGGGGGAATGAACAACGGATTATTAAACCAGGAGTTCTGGGAATATGATCCCATCAACAATCTTTGGATAGAAAAGAACGATTTGCAGGACGACGACAATGATGATGACGAGAATGATGACGACTATACAATAGCGAGATCTCTTGCTGCCACCTTTGTTATCAATGGAAAAGGATATGTTGCTTTAGGAGCCCGAGGATCACTGGATGCCGGAGTTTGGGAATACACGCCTGCTCTGGACCAGTGGACTCAAATGACAACATTTGAAGGGTCCTCAAGGGAGACACCAGTTGGATTTTCGATCGGCGACAAAGGCTACATAACTACGGGACGAAATTCAACGGCACGTTATGACGATCTGTGGATGTTCGATCCGACTGCCGAAGACGTCGACTAAGCATACACATATTCTAAACCATTAATTTGGTATTTTGCCAAGGTGAACCAATCAGGGCTAAGTGTCGGAAGTCAAAGGACCAATCGTTGGTTGGTCGTGTTGTTACATGTTGTTGCAGCGGTGACTTTTATTGTGCTTCCCCTGATGTTCTTTGGTCCCCGTAATGATGAGCGCAGGATGCCACCTCCACCCAATAGCGAAAGAGGATTCCGTCATCCACGCGAAGGTCACGAGTTTCCAGACAACCGTCCTCAGCCGGGTCAGATGCGTCATCAGGACATCAAGGCGATGCAGTGGCATTCCATATTGTTCAATGTAGTGCTTATAGCATTCTTCTACCTGAACATGTATGTTCTTGTGCCGCGCATCCTGACGAAGAAAAACTGGCTGTATTATGCAGGAGTAATTTTGCTATGCTTCCTCGTATTGTTCGCATTAAACAGGTTGATCGACTATGCGCTGATCCGGGATGGGTTCCGGCCCGGGCGGCCCGGGTACTTTGTGACCATTAATTTTCTGCTTGTATTTGGCCTTAGTACGGCGTTGCGCCTTACCAGCGACCGGATCCAGTTTGAGCGCGAACGTGAACAGCGTGAAAATGAAAATCTCAAGTCAGAACTTTCACTTCTCCGTTCGCAGATCAGTCCGCATTTCATGTTTAACGTGCTAAACAGCCTGGCCTCATTGGCGCGGAAGAAATCGGATCAGCTTGAGCCTGTAATTATTCAGCTTTCACAACTGATGCGTTATATGCTTTATGATGCCGGCGACAAGCGTATGTCGATTAGTAAAGAGATTGAATATCTGTCCAATTATATCGATCTGCAAAAACTCAGGTTTGGAAATGACATCGACATTACGTTCGAAACCAACGTAATGCGTGGAGACCTGGCGATCGAGCCGATGTTGCTGATTCCATTTGTCGAAAACGCCTTTAAGCATGGTACCGGTCTTGTGATGAACCCAGCGATTCATATTGACCTGGTGTCCGATGATCAGATTCTTAACTTCACGGTTCGAAACAAGTTTAGTCAGGCTACACAGGCGAAGGACCCAAGCTCAGGAATTGGCATTCAAAACGTTCGGCGCAGACTGGACTTACTGTACAGGGATAAGTACATGCTGAATCTCACACAGGATGGATTGTGGTTTAAAGTTGAATTAAAACTAACTTTGAAATGATGCGTTGCCTGGCCGTAGACGATGAGTCACTTGCCCTCGATCTACTCGAGGATAACATTCGCAAGATTCCGTATCTCACTTTGGTGAAGCGATGCAAAAATGCATTCGAAGCTCAGGAGGTCTTAGCGCGTGAACCGATCGATCTGATGTTTCTCGACATTCAAATGCCGGGGATCACCGGAGTGCAGTTCCTTCAATCGGTAGCCGCGCCACCACTGGTAATTTTTATAACTGCATATGAACAGTTTGCCCTGGAAGGATTTAACCTCGACGTAGTCGACTACTTGCTCAAGCCCGTATCTTTTGATCGTTTCCTTAAAGCTGTTAATAAGGCTCAGGAGTTGTTCAATCATCGCAATAATCCACAGATGCCAGCGCCAGTGATGGACTACCTGTTCGTCAATGCTGAATACAATCTGGTAAAGATCAATGTAAGGGACATTGTTTATGTTGAAGGACTCAAGGACTACATCAAAATCTTTCTGGAGAATGTTCAGCGCCCGGTAATCACACGAATGAGCCTGAAACTGATAGAGGAGAAATTACCGTCGGACAAGTTCGTCCGCGTGCATAAATCCTTTATTGTTTCGCTTGAGAAGATCATTTCGATAAGGAAAGGGAAAATCAGCATTGGTGGAGTCCAGGTACCCATCAGCGAACATTACAAGGACAATCTTCAACGTTTTATTGACCCCACTCACTTAGCTCAGAATTGACGTTTCGTCGCGGAATCAGCGGCGGTCGTCTATTGATTTTTACGCAAAGCAAACGGCAGCGTACTTTTACACACTTTACAAGCACATAATTAGTTTGGTAAGTCTTAGCCGGCACGTTGATTTATCTGTGGCAGCCATCAATCACAGTAACTCTGACGTTGCCGGTTATTTCTTGTTCTTGTCTTTCTTCAGCTGACTAAAGAACTTGGCCCAGTTGAACGGGTTGAGATAAGGATTGGTAACAGGTTGGAAGCGGTTATTGGCAGAACCTGCCCACTGATCGAGATAGTAGCGCTGATTCATGTAACCATCCATAGGAGTTGTCTTGAGCATGAGCGCCATCAACTCTTCATTAAAATTTCGTCTGTCAACTCCCTTGTCGTCAACCGGCATGTTCAATGCCAGCACAGCCTGTTTAAACACTTCTTCAGTTGGGAATGACATGATCACAACTTCCTGCAAGTAGGTCGTATCCATAACCATGGTCACGACGATCGTCTCGTATTCTTTCGCATTTTCCGGCACCTTGAAAAACTGGCGTGCATAGCCTACAGCACTGATAGTAATTTCATCGTTTTCAAGGACAGGCATTGAAAAGAAACCCATGCCATTGGTAGTAACACCGCGGCCTGCTTTAGGAACGTAAACGTGTACGCCGGGAATGGGGCGTCCGGATACGGAATCATCCTCGAGAACAACGCCCGACAATTGAATAATGCGTTTTTTTTGCTGAGCGACCACATTTACAGTGGCAGCCAACATGATTGCACCCAGGAGTGCGGGAATCAGGATATGCTTGATATTCAACTTCACAGGCTTTATTGTCCGCGGACCTCAAATATAAATATAAGGCGTTTAACTCCCTAATTTACCCTACATTTGGCCCCGAGACAAAAACGTTCTCCATGAGGCTAAAAACCTTCAATCTGTCGTTGGGAGCGCAGATATTCAAGGCTTGCGCAGATGAATCCAGGTTGCGTATTCTCAGCCTGATTGTGTTGAATGGCGAAATGTGTATTTCGGATCTGGAAAAGATCCTTGATTTCACACAGGCAAAAACTTCACGTCATCTGATCTACCTGAAGAACTCCGGCATTCTGAATTCGCGCCGCTACAATCACTGG
The DNA here is from genome assembly GCF_037203685.1 of Chryseolinea sp. T2. Classification (NCBI taxonomy): domain Bacteria; kingdom Pseudomonadati; phylum Bacteroidota; class Cytophagia; order Cytophagales; family Fulvivirgaceae; genus Chryseolinea; species Chryseolinea sp. T2. Next base: position 221,585 of record NZ_JBBCAU010000003.1, on the reverse strand, counting down.
GTATTTTACCAGATTAAGGATAGCGTGGAGGATATTGTCAAACAGGTGTTTCAGTTTTTGAAGAGGGATCAGCAGCTGATGCACGATCAGCATACTTATCAAACCTTGTTTACGAACCGCGAATTGGCCGTAAACAAATTGCAGATCCAGGAATGGCAACGCGCGACAACGCGGGAGAAAGTGACGTGAGGATGATTGACATGAAAGAACAACTCGTTGGTAAAACGAAGAAGTATTGCACCGTATTCTTTGATCTCGACCATACCCTCTGGGACTATGAGACAAACTCCTGCGATACGCTGAAGGAGCTTCACAACACATATGAACTAAGTACCAGAGGAATTACTGATGTTCAATTATTTCTGAATCAATTCAGGACGGTAAACAATGAACTTTGGGACTTGTTTGATACCGGCAGGATCGCCAGTGATGTGATACGCAAAGAAAGATTCCAGCGTATACTCGGTCACTTTGGTGTTCGCGACGAAAAACTTGACCGGGACCTTTCTGCAGACTATCTGGATCAATGTCCACGCAAGGGCCAACTTATGCCGTATGCTATTGATGTACTTGACTACCTTGCTGGTCGTTATCGGCTGGCGGTGATCACGAACGGCTTTGACGAGATACAACAGCTTAAGCTTGCAGCAGGAAATCTGCATAAGTACTTCAATCACATCATCACTTCTCAAACGGCAGGACACCGGAAGCCTGCCCGGGAGATATTCGAATATGCGCTACAACATAACGAAACACAATGTCATGAAGCAATTATGATTGGTGACAATCTCATTACTGACATTGGCGGAGCAAAAGGAGCCAACATCGATGCCGTATTTTTCAATGCAGAACAGCGCGTGCATAATGAAGAACTGGATTTTGAAATTACGAGTTTGCTGGAGCTAAAGAGCATCTTATAGGGTGCCGCCGATTTTATTATTGAACTCATAACCAAAACATAGAAAACAGAAGGATATGCCTAAAGGAGTTTATCACGTACCGTTCCCGAAGAACGAACCTGTATTGAGCTATGGTCCCGGCAGCAAGGAGCGTGCTGCCCTTCGCCAGGCTCTTGAAGCAGCACGAAGCACAACAGCAGACATTCCCATGTACATCGGCGGTGAAGAAGTGCGGACAGGAAACAAGATTGCTATTCGTCCACCGCATGATCATCAGCACCTGCTTGGTTATTTCCATGAGGGTGACGGCGGACACGTTGAACAGGCTGTACAGGCGGCCCTTAATGCGAAGCCATTATGGGCGGATCTCGCGTGGGAACATCGCGCTGCCATATTTCTGAAGGCTGCTGATCTGCTCGCTGGTCCCTATCGCTATGAAATCAATGCAGCGACGATGCTCGGCCAGTCAAAGAATGCCTATCAGGCAGAGATCGATTCGGCATGCGAGCTCATTGACTTTCTTCGGTTCAATGTGTACTTCATGCAGCAGTTGTACAATGAACAACCTGAATCGTCGCCGGGAGTATGGAACCGGACCGAATATAGACCGCTCGAAGGATTTACACTCGCGATTACTCCATTTAATTTTACGGCCATAGCAGGAAATCTTCCGGCATGCATGGCACTTATGGGTAATACTGTGGTATGGAAGCCTGCCTACACTCAGGTGTTTGCAGCCAATGTGATCATGAAAGTATTAAGACGCGCAGGATTGCCGGACGGTGTTATCAATCTGATCTATGTTGACGGACCTGTTGTTGGAGACGTCGTATTCCAGCACAGTGACTTTGCAGGACTACACTTTACAGGGAGCACCAAAGTATTTCAATCAATGTGGAAAACGATCGGTGAAAACATTCACCGATACAGAAGTTATCCCCGTATTGTAGGAGAGACCGGGGGAAAAGACTTCGTACTGGCACATCCAAGCGCTGATGCCAGAGAAGTGGCGACAGGCATTGCGAGGGGCGCATTTGAATTCCAGGGTCAAAAGTGCTCAGCCGCTTCCAGGGCATATGTTCCCTCCAGTCTGTGGGATGATGTCAGAAAGTACCTGACTGATGATGTGAAGAGCTTCAAGATGGGTCCTACAGAAGACTTCACAAACTTTATTAACGCAGTAATCGACGAGCGGGCATTTGATAAAATTGCCGGATATATTGATCAGGCGAAGAAGAATCCAATGAATGAGATCGTCGTCGGTGGCAAGTACGACAAGTCTAAGGGGTACTTTATTGAGCCGACGGTTATTCTGACCAAAGATCCAAGTTCGGTGACAATGTGTGAGGAGATCTTTGGTCCGGTAATGACGGTTTATGTATACAACGACGATAACTGGGATGATGTACTGGCTTTGGTTGACACTACGTCGCCTTACGCACTCACAGGATCAATCTTTTCCGGCGACCGTTATGCAATAGAGGAGGCTACGAAACGGCTTTCAAATGCTGCCGGCAACTTCTACATCAATGATAAGCCTACTGGGGCTGTTGTCGGTCAGCAGCCATTTGGAGGAGCAAGAGGATCAGGAACCAACGACAAGGCTGGAGCAAAAGCAAACCTTTCCAGGTGGGTATCTATGCGCACGATTAAGGAAACTTTTGTACCTCCGATGGACTATAGTTATCCGTTCCATCAGCCGGACATCAAATAGAAGGCAGACCGCTAGACATTATCAAATCAGCGCGGGAATAAAATCAAATGTGATTTTTCCCGCGCTGTTTTTATAAGTCTCTGTTCGTTTATTAGTGTTGGGTCGTTACTTGTCCCTCATACCACCGCACCTTCCGAGAGAAGTACATGAGCAGCGCCACGATCAGGAACAATCCTATGCTTCCAATAAGCAATGAATAATCCTGGTCCTGGATGATAACAAAAACGAAGGTGTAGAATATTCCCAGAAGTCCGCAGAAGAGCGATACCAGCCGACGTTCATTCAGAAAAGTCCGGGAGTAAGCGGTAATTAAGATGACTGTTGCCAGAGAGGCGAGGAGATAGGCTGTGTTGTAACCCAAATGCTCCGACATACTTAACAGAAGGACATAGTAAATAGTAAGTGCGGCGCCTATAAGGATATATTGAAACGGATGTATGCGAATGCGTTGAGTGATCTCTACGAGGAAGAGAGCCATGAACGTGAGCAGGATGACGAGAATGCTGTATTTAGCCGAGCGAATGCTCTTCTGATACTGGTCGACGGGTACTATCAGCCTTACACCGAAGTCGGCGTTTTCCACAGACTCGTCTCCATTCTTCCATTGCTGCGGAAAAGGTCTGTTGAAGTGGAGGACTTTCCATTCAGCCTTAAAGGCGTCTTTAGTCACCTCACGGCTTTCAGGGAGGAATTCACCATCAAAGCTGGGGTTTGCCCACGGCCCATCTATACGCACGGTAGTTGTTTTTCCAACTGGAGTGAAGTTGAGCCGCTCACTGCCTTTGAGCTTCAATGATATATCCACCTTACCTGCCAGATCAGATGCGTCTGTGGCTGGTACCTTTACTATGATCCCATTCCCCGATACCCCCTGCTCCGCGGCCGCAGCTGTATCCTGTCCATACCGCACAATTGATGTACTGCTTATCGGCGACACTTTTACACCAATATTACTTGAAGGTTCTGCGGTATAACTTTTCCCATTGATCCTGAACGAAAGTGAATCACTTATGCCGCGGACGTCGCTGATGCCAAAGACCATGTATGAATCCTGCCATTGAATGATATCCGTTGTGGATACAAGGCCATTGAAATCAGGTGCCGTAAAGGTGGCAGTCATAGTAAGATCAGACTGATAAACCACGGCGTCGAAGAGTCCGCGTGAAAGTTCTTCAGGCATTACTGTGCCTTTCGTTTCGAGCGATTGAGGAAGGAAGTAAGCATGTTCAAGATGTTCGCGGGTTTCTTTGCCCTGTTTGCCAAGGTCCACTACTTCTTTCACGACAAATGGAACGACCAGTATGGGGCCTGATAAAGTTTGAGGTTCGGACCACTTGCCCGATACCTCGCGGATCACCTCATCAGAGCGCTCCTCTCGCTCTTCAATGATGCCCGTGATCCATGATGCTGGGATAAGAAGGATGAGGACAAGAAATCCTATGCTTGCGAGTTTAACCATGATCGATTCCTGGAGCCATCGATTGAAACGTTCAATGATGCCAAGGGGAGAAATTGAGTTTTCCATATTGCTTGAGATTGAGTATTTAGTATTGAGTCGTGAGTACTGAGTATTGGTATTGAGTATTAAGTATCGAGCGGGTAGCGTTGTATTTTTTTGTGTCTGTAGTCCTAAGATGTTTTTGTGGAAAGTACTTTTAAATTGAAAGTATGTAAGCAAAAAAATTACTTCTGCTGTTTTATGACGCCCTCCAGGGCGTCGATGTGTTTCTTGAATGCAGTTCGGCCCCGATCGGTGATCTTGTATTTTGTATTTGGCTTTCTGTCGACGAATGATTTACTAACAACCAGATATTTCTCTTTTTCAAGGGCCTTAATATTTGAGGCAAGGTTTCCATCGGTCACGTTAAGCAGTTCTTTCAGCGCATTAAATTCAAATCCATCATTCGCTGCCAGTACAGACATGATCTGCAGCCTGACGCGATGCTCCAGTACTTTATCCAGCTGTTCGAATGGGTTCTTCACGAATCGTATTTGTTGTACAGTATGGCACCATATATTATATGTAAGACGCCAAAGCCAACCGCCCAAAATACCAGGCCGTAACCAGGATACAAAGAGCAAATCAGGCCTAGTATAATCTCTGAGAAGCCAAGATAGCGGATCTCATCCAGTGTATTTGAACTACCATGGATGAGCGCAAGACCATAAAATATTAAACAGGCTGGTGCTGCCAACCCGAAGTGTCCTGTATAGAGCATGATCAGCACGAATAGCCCTCCGGTTGCGAGCGGTATGGCGATCTTTTGCATGAGCAGTTTACTGGCGGGAGTCCACAATTTTGTGTTTTCTTTGAGAGTCTTGCGTTGAGTGAGCCACAGGCCTGTTGATACAGATGCGCCGAGAACGACGCAGGCGATGAGGATCAGCTGAATAAGTGTGACCGGCTCACTTATGGTCTGTGTTCGGTAGCTGAATGGTGATCGCGGATATTGGATGAGGAAGTAGGCAGCGGTGGCGCCGCCGAGGGCATAGACTCCGGCTAGAATTCCTGAGAGGCCGCTTAGTGAAATGAATTTTGCGGAGCGGTCCATCATGCTGCGGATGGAGGCCAGATCTTTCTCGTACTCGGATACGTCCTTCATTGAAAAGTACTTTGTGTTGCAAAGTAAATCAACGGCTTGCCACGCACAAGGTTTCGCAACACAAAAAGTTTGTTCATAAAATCCGGCCGCCTTTTTTGGCTAATTGCCATCCAACTCCGTAATATTGCACTCCCTTTCAAGGGGACAGTCCTCCTTAGCTCAGCTGGTTAGAGCATCTGACTGTTAATCAGAGGGTCCTTGGTTCAAGTCCAAGAGGAGGAGCAGTGAGAATCAGGCAGTTACGAGAAGTGACTGCCTTTTTTGTTTCCAGTAGGCAAATTTATTGATCGAAGCTTGCTATTTATTCGTTCCTGATCCATTCCCGGATCACAGCGTCTGTCAGTTCGCTCACCCTGGCCGCATGACTTTCCCGCACCACGAAATCCCGGCCCACCAACACACTCCTTGGATATCCGCTGAGGTCAAACATCCTTCTAACCGACTCATACTCGTTGGATGAGCAGAATAAGTTGATTGTTTTCAAATCGTGTTGCTTCGTCAGGTCTCTCCATTTGTCTTCCCGGGACTCAACGCAAATATTCAGGATAAGCAACCCCTTGTCCGAATACCTCAGATGAATCTCATTCTCCTTCGGAAATTCTTTTATGCAAGGACCGCACCAGGTGGACCAGAAATTTAACAATAGCACTTTGCCTTTGTAAGAAGAAAGAGAAAGACGATTGCCTTCAATGTCTGCAAGAAAAGAATTGGGGCAGGATGTGCCGACGCTAGGAACACCTAGTCTTGCTCTCACCAAGGAATCGATCAAAGAGCGATTATTGCTATCTCCAAAATTTACCTGAGCAAGCTGATCTCTGAAGTTCGGTAAAGAGCCAAAAGCCATGTGTGAAAGAAAAAGAATCCGCATCAGATCGCTAACTTCCTTCTTTCCATATAGGCTGTCAATTACATGATATTCTTCCCGCAGGCTGTCCCTGCTCTTCGTACTCTTTGCAATGTGCTGAATTTTGTGAAGTGAATAAGAAAGGTATTCGTGACAGAGTACAATATTGCTGTCGTAAAGTGATAGTGAATTATCGAAATCAAAGTATGAAGGAGATTTGGGAATCGTACGTGCCTCGTAAAATTCCTTTGTTGCCAGGCAGTTGTGTTTAATAAATCCGGACTTGAATTTAAGGCGAGCCCGTTCATGGGAAGTGAACCATTCAGGAAGAGGTTTGTCGTACGTCTTCAAAAAGGAAAGACTAACACCGGTGATAGAGTCGACAATTGCCGGGTAATCGTCAAAGTTCCTGACGATGTCGCCTGCCTCGAAGTAAGGACGATTGTGTTCATAGTACGCACCGAAGTGGTTTTGGTGTGCCAGGTAGTAATCATTTACCTGGGATAAGTCTCCGGTGAAACTGACCACAATGTTTTGAGGTCTGGTATTTCTGATATCACAGATCAACTCCCTTCCTGGAGCACTAAATATTTTCAGATCTACGACACTGTTGCTGAAGTGGATGAAATCAGGATAGCTTAGACTAAATACGATGGTGTCTCTTGTGCCCGGAATAAGGGTTACATTCAAAATCTGCTCTGCAATTGGGATCATTCCATAAACAGCGGCCTCCAGTTTCAGCGTGTCACTGGTGGAGTTGATGAGAATAGTGGAGGTGGGCTTTCCCCTGAGATCAACAAAGTTGTCGTTCATCAACATGCTTTCCCTTTTCTTTGGTGACGAACAGTACGAGAGGATGCTGATAACGAGCAGGGCTGAGAAGAATTTGAACATCGTGGATAACAACTAAAAAATTAGTTAATAATAAATAATTCATCCTCAGAATGCAAAGCTTAGGCGAACGAACAACGTAGAAGATAAAGTCGGAAATTTGTTATCTTGGTTGAAAAACCGCGTCGCCATGAAAACAAATGCTGAAAAGGCGCCTGCTGCCCAAACCAAGCCGACAATTAAACCTTCGAAGGTCCAGGAATACGTTAAGAAAACATTTAAGAACAACTGGTCCAACACGAAGAGTGTCTATACACGACCACGTTGATTAACCAACGCGCGTAGACGTAACAAAGAATATCTGTCCGTCCGGTTTGTAACTCCGAAAAGACAGAGACTTAAGGTGATCATTTTCCTCCAGAAATTCCGCATACGCAGAGGCAGCGTCAACGTCGGTTTGCTTGCTGACGTTATTAATGAAAATCATAGTATGATCAATAATTAGCGGCGCAGCAAAGCTTAGCGCCAGTTTAGCGCCTGCGTACGAGGTGCAATTTATCATGATCACACTAGCCCTCTTCAGTTCAAGCTTTTTAAATGCTTCTGAATTTACGTGGCTGCCATCGCTTATTTTTTGCTCGTAGTATTGGTTGAAATCTTGGTTATTATGAAAGTGTTTTAATGATGGTTCCACGGAATTGGAGTCATCCGTAGGTGGAATTCCGGAATTACCCGAAGCATGCTCAGTGACCTCGAAGCCAAGTAGCCGGACATTTAATCCAAGCTTACTGACAACTCGTTGCATACCTGGTAATACCTGACCGTGCCGTGGTCCAAACTCCAGGTAGTCGCCTGCATCGACTTCCATATGCGCCAATCGTGTCCAGGCAAGTTTGAACTTGGCTTCCAGTTCACGGGAAGAAATGAGTTGTTCCTTTGTGGGGTCGCCTCTTCTATCCTGATCAGTAATTGCTGGTCCGGTACCTTTTAGGATCCGGGATACCCTGTTGAACTGAAAGAATCGAAGGATTCGGGATAAAACACTGTCAGATGCTATCATAATTGCAATAGAATGGGCCATGCATTCTCCGCCCTGAACAATGTCCGTACAAAGAAAAGCATGGTGGGATAGAGCCCGGTTCTGGGCCATACCTCCAAAAATTGATAATATGAAACACTTCCGGCCTTTAGAATAAGACCGGTACGGCCGGATGGCCGGAGATTTGTACAGACTCAACGGTTGTGTTATAACCGCGAAATTCTGACAAGCGTAAAAGTGGTCAGTCCTTGACTATCATTTGCCCGATATTTTATTCTTGCAATAGAATAGAATGATCAAAGTGAGTTCATGTTACGAAATGTTGGCTAATATTTCAATGATCTTGAGCCCTGCATAATGGAATACTTCGACGACCCCTGGAAATTATTTCAGCTGCTTGCGGGTATCGTGGGATTTTGCGCCTATATACCGCTTACTATCGCCATTCTGCGGGGAACTGCCAGGCAAAGTTTTGCAGCGTTTTTCCTTTGGGGGCTTTTGGACGCAATTGCAATGATCAGTGCAATTCTTCAAAATGGAAATTACTGGCTTGCAGCAAGCAATGTTGCTGGTGCATTCTTTATTGCCGCGTTGTTGTTGTACAAGAAGCAATTTGAATGGTCGCCCACCGAGACCTTAACCTGTTTGCTGGTAATTGTATGTTTGATCATTTGGTATACATCGGGGAATACGGGAGCGATAGTAGCCAGTAGCGTCGCCGTTGTAATGGCCGGTATTCCCCAAATGGCCCACACGATGCGTCAGCCTCAACACACTCCGGTTCGTGTTTACCTCATTTGGATCAGCGCGAATACTATTTCCCTGTTTTCAGCCAGAGCATGGAGTATTGATGAAGCATTTTACGCTATCTGTGGAATTGTTCTCTGTGCCGTTATATTGGGAATTGCCCTCTTGAAATCTGCCCAAAATAAATGACTGGATTCCGCTGGCCGCACCCAAAATTTGACACCAGCGTCCGCTCTACAACTAACTGTGAATCTCCCGACGGGTGGGAATGCCGTTTGTCGAGGCAGAATGCCATGGGGGTCATGCAATGGTTCAAGCCAGTGACTGCCTGAGTATATTTACTATATTTTACATCTGGGTATGGTGAGGAATTTTTTGACCCGGCATGGGGCCAAAGTGGCTCTGGCTATCGTGATCGCCCTGATTCTTGCTGATACTGCAATTACCTACAGCTATAAGTCGGCAATGTCCAGCAACACTGCTACGCAACATAAGCTGACCGAAATCGCTGCGAGAAAAGGCACGATCATCTCCGATCTGAATAACATTGACATGAGTCTGCGGGGATATCTGCTCGTGGGCAACGAGGCTTTCGTGGGAACATACGATAAGATCAAACATCAGAACCGACCGACGATGAGTTATCTCGAGGGAGCGCTTCCGGAAATCGGACTTGAAGCATCTATTCTCCGGGATATGGAGGCCATGATGAACAAATACTTCGAGCTAATGGACAAAGCAATTTCGCTCTATCGGAATGGTAATGCTCCTGATGCGCTGACCATAATTAAGGAAGATCACGGAACAGCCGTCTGGCAAACGTATGTAAAACTGTCTGAGAAGATTGATCCGGTAATACAAAACTTGCAGAATGAATCAGAGCTGGAGTATAGTCGTCTGCTTACGCTAAGTATGTTCTTTCAGGGAGTACTCTTTATACTTGGCGTACCAACTTTGATTTATGCAATTCGCAATTTGCAGCGCACGCAAAAGCGCCGAGTAACATTATTTGAGAAACTGGATCGTCAAAACAGAACATTGATCTTCGACTCTAACGAGCCTGTTGATATTGAAGACGAAGATGCTGTGATCACAGGCATGATCGACAATCTTAAGAAATCGGAAGAATTCATTAAGTCTATTGCTCAGGGAGATCTTGAAGTTAAATGGGACGGATTCAGTAAGGCAAACGCTGCTATTAATAACAATAACATTTCAGGCGCATTGCTCGTCATGCGCGATGGGATGAAACAACGACAGGCTGACGCGCTCAGGCAGCAATGGGTGAGCGAGGGATTGAACAAACTGGCGGATGTAATTCGTGATAATCAGACTAACTTCGTAGTGCTCTGCGAAAAGACCGTTTCGTTTATAGTCAAATATCTTAATGCTCAGCAGGGCTCACTCTTTGTTTTGAATTCAGAGCAGCCGGAAGATCCACACCTTTCATTGATGAGTTGCTATGCTTTCGACAAGAAAAAGCATGTTACTAAGCGTGTCGATATTGGCGAAGGAATGTTGGGACAGGTTTATCTGGAAGGACAGCCTAGTTATATTACCGCTGTACCCGAAAACTATGTTCATATTACGAGTGGTTTAGGAGAGGCTCGCCCGCGTTCGCTTACGATTTATCCTTTTAAGCACAATGACATCGTCGTCGCACTAATTGAGATTGCCTCTTTTACTGCGCTGGACTCATACGCGCTGGACTTTCTTGGCGATGCAGGTAAATCCATTTCTGCGTCGATAAGTACCATACAAACGAATGCCCGCACGCAGACATTACTTGAAATGTCGCAACAGCAAATGGAACAGTTGCGCTCCCAGGAGGAGGAGATGCGGCAGAACATGGAGGAGCTTGAGGCGACCCAGGAGGAAATGCGCCGACGGGAAAATGGCCAACAGGCAAGTGCCGCTTAGTTGTGCCAGTGTGATGTAGATCGTGATCCTTCTCGCTTATTCATTCTTGAGCGTATTCGCCGGATTAAGCCTTGCTATTCTAAGAGACAATAGTGATACCGTTGTCCATATCAATGCCAGTGTTATTATGCTGCAGGATACGAATACTCCTGCGCCAAGTTCTATTCTGTAAGCGAATTCATTGAGCCAGCTTTGCATTACAAAATAGGCCGCAGGCACTGCGATGAGCATTGCCACGAGCGCAAGTCTGGTAAAGTCTTTTGAGAACAGGACCATGATACCTGTTACCGATGCGCCAAGTACTTTGCGAATACTGATTTCCTTTGTGCGCTGCTCTGCAAGGAATGAAGCGAGTCCGGTAAGCCCAAGTAACGCAATGGCTACTGTCAGGCCAGTAAAGGCACCGAACAGTTTTGATAATCGTTGCTCTGAAATGTATTGGAGCTCAAAATCCTGGTCAAGAAATGAATAGTTGAACGGGTTCTCCGGCTCAAATGTCTTCCAGGTCTCTTCAATAGTGTTAAGGCCTTTTGAGACGTTACCAGGACGAAGTCTTACGGCGATATAATCCATCATCGCATCCGGTATGTAATAGTACAAGATCAGTGGCTTTACGCCGTTGTGGAGAGATTCGACGTTGAAGTCTTTAACCAGGCCAATTACTTCCAGCTGTTCTTCGTCATTTTCGCCGGCATTCAAAGTCACGGCGGCCCCCACGGCCTGATCAAGACCAAGAACCTTTGCCGCTGTCTCATTAATCAGGATCTTACCTTTGTTTTGTTTTGGTTCACTGGAAAAGTTGCTGCCGTCGAGCAAAGTCAGTGCGAGCGCCGGCAGGTACCGATCATCTGCAAGGAAAAAATGAATACCTGTACCGATTGAATTCCCTTTCTTTCTGAAATCGCGCATGGCAACGAGCGGCTGAGCCGGAACACCGGAGTTAAAGCTAACGGCAGCGATTCCTTCACGGGATTCCAATTGATCGCGGAACATCTGCCATTTGTCCTGGATCTCCTTGTCGTTTTTCACAACTACGACATTCTCCCTATCGTAACCTGGCTTGCGATCCTGCATATAGTTTAGCTGTCGCATGATGAATACGCTACAGATCATTAATCCAATTGAGATGCTGAACTGAAAAATAACAAGTCCGTTTCTCATGAAGTTTCCCCCTTGAGTGAGCTTTCCTTTCAATGCTTTGGAGGGGTTGAACGATGACAGATAAAGCGAAGGATAGCTTCCTGCCAGGATGATCACGATTAACAACAGAATTGCAAAACCGGCCAGCAGTGGGAGATGATTTAACCAGGCAAAATCAATTTGTTTGCCGACGAGTTCGTTGAATGGACGTCGCAGAATTTCGACAAGGCTCAAAGCGAGTACTGCTGCGATAAGCGCATAGATGGCAGATTCCATAAAAAACTGAGCCGCTAAAGTCTTCCTGGCCGAACCGAGCGTCTTTCGAACACCAATTTCTTTCGACCGTCTCACTGATTGCGCTGTAAAAAGATTGACAAAATTGGCACACGCGAGCAGCACGATAAGCGCAGCAATAGAAACCAATAACTGCACAGTTGTGTAGTCACCATTGGACTCGTGCTCTCTCTGAAAGTGAGAATGAAGATGTATGTCTTTTATTGGCTGAAGTCGGAAATCTGCCGTTTGACTTCCCTCAAGTTCTTCGGTTGCCCTGATATGTCTTTCTGCAATGTGAGTGAGCTTTGATTGAAGTTGTTTCAAACCATCATTTGTATTGCTTATGCCCTCCTTTACTTTAACATAAGTGTGCATGATGTTCCAGGTCCATACGTTGATCGTATCCAATTCCTCGTATCCAAAATTGATGTTCACGAGCATATCGAAATGCAGGTGTGTGTTTTGAGGAGGATCAACTACGGCTGTTACAACTCTGGCGGTCCGGTCGCCTCCAAAGAGAATGGACTTCCCGATCAGGCTTCCGTCCTTAATGGCGGCTTCACCAAAATATCGTTCCGCAGTTTTGCGCGTCAACACGATGGACTCAGGTCGATGGAAGGCTTTCTGAGGATCACCCAGGAGCATTGGATATTGTAATACTTCGAGGAATTCGGGATCGACAATGAAGATCCTCGTCTCCCGGAACACCACTTCGTCCGGTGAGTGATTTTCATCAGCTGGTAGCCTCATCGTTGAATGGTTCCAGGTAAATGCGCGTGCTATCTTTTCTATTTCCGGAACCTCCTCTTTGATTGCTTGTGCCAACGGCGGGGGAGTTGATGCGAATATTTCGCTTTCGGGATTATCTCCCCAATACGTATTGATGCGGAACACACGATCACGGTTTGCAAGTTCGTCGTAGCTCATTTCGTCATATACATACCAGGCAATGAGCATCACCGCGGCGAGGCCCAGCGAAAGGCCGGTTAGGTGAAGTACCGTGAACCGAAGATTCCTGAACATGTTCCGAAACGCGATCTGGAGATAATTGCTGATCATAGCCTGTAAATTTCAGAACCATACGCCAAACGATGTGCCATGTGTGTAAGTATTTGAATTACAGTTCTGTATAGATGTTCTGCACAGACCATAAGCGTAAATGTGTAATGATATTGATACAAATGTCTGTTTGTTTGTGTTACAGTCCAGTTTGTTGTCATAACGTCGGGGACCAGCCTGGAAGTAATCAATTTAGATTTATTGGCGGAGGAAACCTTCTTTTCTCCAAACGGTCGTGCATCGGTTCGGAAGGCAGCGAATGACCCGGCATCATATTGTTAATTCGTATAACTTACTCGCATCAAACACACCACCAATGTATCTGCAGGGCAAAGCAAAAGAGAGCAACACTTACGATGCTATTGTGATTGGTTCGGGAATTACGGGCGGATGGGCAGCGAAGGAATTTTGTGAGCACGGACTGAAGACCCTTGTAATCGAGCGTGGCAGGCCTGTGAAGCACTTGAAGGATTATCCCACCGCGACTATGAACCCTTGGGATTTCAAAAACCGTGGAGCGCTCACACGCGAAGAGCAGGATGCCAACCCCATCGCTAAGCGCTGTTATGCCTTCGATGATGCTACCAAGCATTTTTTTGTCAAGGATGATGAGCATCCTTACGTTCAGGAAAAACCATTCGACTGGATCCGCGGATATCAGGAAGGCGGCAAATCATTAATATGGGCGCGGCAGACTCAACGATGGAGTCATTTTGATTTCGAAGCGCCTGAACGGGATGGATTCGCTGTACCCTGGCCGGTAACCTATCAGGAAATGGCTCCATGGTACTCGCATGTTGAAAAGTTTGTGGGTATCGCCGGCAATCGTGATGGACTTGAAACACTTCCCGATTGCGAATCACTTCCGGCCTTCGAAATGAACTGCGTTGAAAAGCACGTCAGTGAGCAGATTCGTAAGAACTATAACGACCGATTCCCGGTGATAGGCAGATGTGCGCATCTTACACAGCCACAAGAGGTACACCTTCAGCAGGGAAGAGGCAAGTGTCAGGCAAGAGAGCTTTGCTATCGGGGATGTCCCTATGGAGGTTACTTCAGTTCCAATTCGGCAACGTTGCCGTGGGCTGCAAAAACAGGAAACCTTACGATGCGCACCGATGCAATGGTGCATTCCATCCTCTATGATGAAGCGAAAAAAAAGGCGAGCGGAGTAAAAGTCATAGATGCTAACACGAAGGAGGAAACGGATTATTTTGCCCGCGTAATATTTGTTAATGGCGCATGTCTTAATTCAAATCTATTGTTGCTCAATTCAAAGTCATCAAGATTCCCCGATGGCTTTGGAAATGACAATGGACTGCTTGGCAAGTATGTCGCGTTCCATAACTATCGGGGAAACATCACGGCAACGATAGATGGATTCAAGGATACCTACTACGAGGGACGAAGGCCGGCGGCGATCATGATGCCGTCATTCAGAAATGTTCATAAGCAGGAAATGGATTTTCTGCGGGGGTACATGGTGTTCTATTCTGCAAGCAGGGGTGGATGGAGTCGGGGATCGGATCAGATTGGTGCTGCATTGAAGGAGGAAGTGTCACAACCCGGTGGCTGGAGCATTTTCATGATGATGCAGGGCGAGACCATTCCAAAAGCCTCTAACAAAGTTTATCTGAGTCCTGATAAGAAAGACGCCTGGGGAATTCCGTTGTTGGTTACTGACATCGACTACGACGAAAATGATCTCAAATCACTGCACGATTTTCTTGAACAAGGTTCGGACATGCTGGACAAGTCCGGATGCAGGAACATTGTGTCCTACGATACCAAACAGGCACCCGGCCTTGATATCCATGAAATGGGAGGAGTCAGAATGGGCAGGGATCCGAAGACGTCGCTGCTGAATAAATGGAATCAGTTTCATAACTGTCCTAACGTATTTGTCACCGATGGTGCAGCAATGGTGTCGACCAGTTCACAAAATCCGTCCCTGACATTTATGGCGTTTACGGCGCGTGCAGCAAATCACGCTGTTGAGGAGATGAAGAAGCAGAACCTTTAATACTAGCGTTCCCGACTTAGGATTTACTCCACCGCGAACCGGATGTTTTTGGTGCCGCCGCTGTCTTTGAGTTTTAGAATATAAAGGCCGGCATTCAGATTGGAGGTGATCACGAAACGATCAGTAGTTACAGATATCTGTTCCTGCAGGATCTCAGATCCGCTCATGCTATAGAGAGTTGCCATAACGACTTCATCTTCCGCGAAGTTTCTCATGAGCACAACGTCGCCGTCATTTACAGGGTTAGGCGAAATGTACCACGCCTTTGGAGCACGATAATTTACCATGGCGACCTGGAAATACTCGGTGTAACCGTCGAAATCAACCGCCTTGAGTCTGTAATAGATGATGCCGATCATGCCGGGATGCTCATCCGTAAAGGTGTAGTCGATACGTGTTTGACTTGTGCCAGACCCTTTTACAGTTCCAGCTTCTTCCCAGTTCAGTTGTTCATCGGCGCGCTCGATGGAGAAGTATTCGAAGTTTTTCTCGGAAGCGGTGGCCCAGGAGACGAGGATTTCAGTTCCGACTTGCTCGGCGTGGAAGGAAATCAACTTGACTGGTAGTGGACCGGTGGTGCACCCTGTTTGATGATATCCGCCGGGTGCGTTGATGTAACCGCTACTGGAACAGCTGCCTTTTATGCTGATTGTTGCACCCGGTCCAAAATCAATAACCGCCGATGTTCCACCCTGACCATTCTGAAAGTCTCCTTCAATCTGGACATATCCATTAAAATCCACGTTGTTACTGTTGTTCTTATTTAAAAAGTTTCCTTTAACGATTAATGTTCCATCAATTGTAACAGATGATCCGTTGTTAAATGTGAGGTTTCCATTCACAGTCAGCGTAGCTCCGATGTCGACTGTAAGACTACCTTGAACCACAAACGAAGTGGATAGTGCAATGCTGCTGCTGACATGTATAAAGTCACTCTGATCAGGTTCACCGCAGTTACAAGCAATATTTCCCGGTCCCGGAGACAATGACCATTTCCCATCAGAAGTAGTGTACCAATTAGTACCAGCTGCAAAGGCATTGCTGCCGAGCAGGAATGTGGCAAACGCAGAAAGCGCAATCCACCGAAGAATAAAATACATCTATAAAAGCCGTTAAAGAGCCTAGTCTTTGTTGCAGCTCGCCTTCAGAATTGAAGCCTTATTCCGGAGAGGGAAGGGGAGAGTGCTATTCAATTGTAAAGATAACGTTTGCATGAACTTCCGTCAAGCATCTAGAACGGATCGGCGCGACGCCGAAACCTTGCTGATTTGGTGTAAAAATGACAGTTGTGCGTTTCTGACATCCTAAGCCGCCTTGCCAACAGAGTTTGATCAAGACCTCCGACCGTATTCGGTAACGCTTTCGACGAATCGCCGTAACAGGCGCTGAACGACCAAAAAAATCTCTATAAAGTTTGCCGTTCTAAACGTTTTTGAATGTTTCAACGTTCTTTGATCTGTAACGGTCGTTACAGGTGGCACGTCGGATTCATAACGCTATTTTGAACAGCAGCGTGACGCAGATGTTTCACTTAAAGAAAGGAGGTACCATGTCTAGTCCACAGCACATTTTATCGAAAAACGTAACACTAATTCTCACAGGTGTGGTGAATTGAGGCGTTTGACGAACCTCGTCGAGTTTTAGTTTTACGGATAAAATTTGATTGAGGATTTTTAATATCCGGCCATTGCCTTGGCCGGATATTTCTTTTTTTACAGCCAGCCCATTCGCTATCAATGGACCGGTCCCTATCACCCGACCGTAATAGAGTGTATTATCCAACCGATTGCTTCTTCAAAGTGTTACTTCGACTGGTGATCCCCCGTAGCAACGGTGGCACCATCCGACAACGCGTAGATTCTGAACGCGTCCGACTCATAAAGCATCGGCAGGTCGAGAACGACATCAAAGTTTTCGCGAAACATCTCTTTGCATACCAGGACAAACTTGCACCCTTTTGCCTTCACGTCACTCATAAACGCAGCATCGCGAAGTTTGTCGGGCATCACCGTCCATCCACGTCTGTGAGCAAAATACATCACTGTCGGGCAGTGAGGAGCTGAGTTGATTACAAAAAGATCATCGCGTTTAGAGTACGTATCTACGATGCTCTCGAGATTGGCGAATGGCGCATTCATCTTGTGAGCCCTGAAGTCATATATCTGGTCGCCAAGATTCTCGCCTATGACGGCCAGCAGAAATAAGTACATTATCCATCTGTTCCTGATTTCACTTAGCGCATAGCCGGCTATAAACGCTATACAGGGTATGACACAAAGGACATAATACTGATCTATCATAATGCTCTTACCGGTTTTTAAAATGATCACCAGAAAGCACACATAGGGTATTATGAACAAGCTGAAGACGATCCATCTCCGTTTCCATAAGACGTAAATCAGTGAACAGAGCAATGCAACCAAACCAGTATATTTCATAGGTATGATGTACATGCTTCGAAGCACGCCTTTGTAATTGGCCTTGATCTCTTCCCAGCCCATACTGAACAGGGGACATCCACTGGTGAAGTGATCGCCGTAGCCATAAGTCGCATTCAGGTGTGGGACCCAAACGAAATACCACCCTGTAGTAAATGCCAGAACCACAACTGATGCTGCTATCACCCAAATCTTACGGATGTTGCTATACGCCATGAACCCAATTGGGACAATAAGAACTGATAGCAGCAGCGTCGAAGAAATCTTCGTGAGGCATCCCAGACTGGCGAACAACAAGTACAGGATAAGTTTATAAGGCTTACCTCCTTCGAGATAAGACAACACGAAATACAAAGCCATCAAACATAGGCCCGCGGAAAAGCAGTCAGGAAATATCTTCCTGCTATAGGAAAACCAAAAGGAGCACGTCAATAACAAGGTTGCATTGAACGCCACAGTTTCATTGAAGTGAATCCGGATGGCCTTATAGAAAAAGAAAGAACCAAGTGTGGAAACGATCAGCACGATTAGTCGTCCATACCAATGCTCGTAACCGAATACTGCCGATACCAAATAAATGAGGTAGTTCAGCAAAGGAAATTCTGAGCCCGTTATGCCGGTCTTTTCGCCAGCAATGTCAACACGGGGATACATAATGTTGGCATCGACTTCAACAAAGTTTCGGGCAATCATTAAGCCATCTGTCTGCCGCCAGGGGTGTTGGTGCTCAAGCGGCGGTAACGTAATTGCATACAGTCGGACAAGTGCGAGAAGTATCAGCCAGAACCTGATATCCCTGTAGTTTAAAAATTTCTTCCAATCCATTTTGGTAATAACAACGCTAGTAGCTTCTGAACATAACGATACAATATAATGTCATTCCTGGTGGACTTAAGGTTCCAATACTCAAATATCATTTTATACAGGAGGTGTGTCCTTCCGGAGCAGGGGCGAAGCCAGGGCGATTTTTGTAAAACACATTCACAATTTCCTGTAAACCTTGCCTCGGTGGAATGAGTAAGGTCTTCTACAGTTTCCAGCTGGCGTGATTTTAACCTACCTGATTACTAGAGTATTACAAATCCGTTCATTTCGTAACTGAGATTGGCAGCGTTTGCAAATCAAATGAGATCATTGGTTTCAACCTACATTCTTGCATTTGTACCGCGTCCTGAGGTGTTAGTGAAAAATGAAAGCTTTGTACAATGCTATTTCGTATTGTGGATGCGGGCTAACATTTTGTCGACGTCCGCTTAGAACAAAGACCAATGATTAAAAAAAGAATCCCCTATCGCGTTGTTAAAACGCAGGAGCTGTCAAAGCTCAGAAAGCATGCTCAGCGGTTAGTAGAACAAATCGATTCTGCGCGCAGGTTTATCAAGGAAATTGAGTCGGGCAATCTCGACATTGAGATAAAATTTGACGGGCAGGATGACGACAACGCACTGGCGATGTCGTTGGTGAGTATGCGCGATCAGATGCGGCGGATATCATCAGAAGAAAAGCAAAGGAACTGGGCAACGGAAGGGCTGGCTAAATTCGTGGACATCCTGAGATCCAATAATGATGACCTCAGTGGGCTATCGCAATTGATCATAAGCAACATAGTCAAATACACGGCAGCCAATCAGGGTTCTCTCTACATAATGAACCAGGAGGGAAATGACAGCTATCTTGATCTCGTAGGTTGTTATGCCTATGACAGAAAGAAACACCGGGAGCAACGCATCTCACTGGGTGAAGGACTGGTAGGGCAGTGTGCTCTCGAAAAGGACACTCTTTACATGACGAACCTTCCTGCCGACTACCTGAAGATCACGTCAGGGCTGGGCCAAGCGCTTCCAAAGAATCTCTTGATTGTTCCGTTGTTGCTCAACAATACTGTGTACGGTGCCATCGAGCTGGCATCATTTACGAAGTTTGAGCAGTACCATAGAGATTTTCTTGAGAAGTTGGCTGAAAGTATTGCTTCTACCATCTCGAACGTGAAAGTAAACGAGCAGACGAGAAAACTTCTTCACGAGACGCAGGTGCAGACTGAACAAGTCCGTTCGCAGGAAGAAGAGATGCGCCAAAATATGGAAGAGCTCTCAGCCACCCAGGAGGAAATGCAGCGCGTGTTGCGTGAAGTAGAGGGCAAGGAGGCGTATGTTACACAATTACTGAATCTTTCTACTGATTCAATCTATTCTGTCGACAAGCAATACAAACTGGTGAGCTGGAATTCTTCGTTCGCAGTAACGCTTGAGCGATTCGGAATGCGATTGGAAAAGGGTGCCAATACTCTGGACTGGTTTCAGGGCGCTGAGCGCGACGCCCAGGTCAACCGCTATCGCCGGGCACTTGCTGGTGAGTCATTTGATTTCATGACCCAATCAGTGATGGAAGGAAAAACGATCCATCACTTGTCTGTTTATGCACCCTTGAAGAACGCGACTGGTGATGTATTCGAGGTCGCGGTATTTTCCAAGGACATGAGTGAGATCGTGAGCGCGCAACAAACGGCAGAAAAGGCTGCACGCGATGCTCAGAACCAGACCGAGGAATTGAAGGCTCAGGAGGAGGAACTCCGACAAAATATGGAGGAGCTTGCTGCTACGCAGGACGAAATGCAGCGCATACTGAATGAGGTACAGTCGAAGGAAGCATATCTGAAGTCACTGCTCAATTCTTCCAGGGACGCGATCTTTACAGTCGATCGTGAACTTGGTCTGATCAGTTTCAATGACGGATTCACAGTGGGATTGAAGCAAATGGGAGTCGAAGTGGACGCAGGCTTTAACCTTCTGAATATCTTCCCTGACGAAAAGCAAAAGAATGAACAGCGCGCGAATTATGCGAGGGCATTTAATGGCGAGGCTTTCGAAATAACCAGTGAGTTCGACATGAGTGGGATTAAGTCGTACTACTCTTCGAACTATTCACCATTGTACAACGAAAAGGGTGAAGTGTTTGCTGTTTCGGTTTTCGGCAATGATGTAACGGAAATATTTACAGCAAAACTGAATGCCGAGCGGCTGGCAAAGGAGGCACAGGAAAAAAGCGAAGAGGTAAAGGCCCAGGAGGAAGAATTGCGCCAGAACATGGAAGAGCTTTCGTCTACGCAAGAAGAAATGGAACGTGTGATGAAGGAGATGGAAGTAAGATCACGTTATACACTGGATCTTCTGAACGCGTCTGATGATATCATTTGTACAATCGACCGCGACTATAGACTGATGACGTGGAACAAAACCTTTGAGGACTTCACAAAGAATACAGGAGGTGGCGTTGAAAAAGGATTCAACACCCTTGAATGGTATCCGAAGGGAGATGCAAGGAACGAACATAAGAAGACGTATGACCGCGCCCTCAAAGGTGAGGCTTTTCAATTCGAGAGTACCGCCGAAGTTGCTGGACAACAATATTCGGTTAAGACGAGCTATAAGCCTTTGCGTGACGAAAAGGGAAAGACCTATGAGGTTGCCATGTTTACAAGAATGACGTTGCTCGGCGCAGATGCGCGAACAAATTCTAAGAAAAGCTAATGGCGGGATTGCAGCCTTAACCGGCTCCTCCGCCATAGAATGACGTGAACCAATAGCGTACGTAGAACAACTCGCGGTAAATCTGCCTGATCTCCGGATCGGCATTTTCGGTTCCGTGCGTGTAGTTTTCCACCAGTCGCGCGTGTGAAAGAATGTCCTGGCCTTCAGTAAAAGTGCGCGGTATGAACTGTCGTGCTTCGTATAATTGACCTCGCTGAATGAGACCACGGCTCCTTCGTCCGAGTATTGCTACGCGATATATTGTGGGACTGTTCCTGTATAATTCTTCAGCTAAAGCGATTTGTTCTCTGTTCCCGAGAGCGAAAGCGTTGTAGTTATAATGCTGTGCAAAGTTTAACCATGACGGGATGACATTCAGTTTAATAGGCTCGGCCATGTGAGTTGCAGAATCCATTAGAATTCGTGCTACTTCTGGTTGATTTTTGAATATTGATATCTCCACACCATACAGGTAAGCAATGATCCTTGCGGGAGTTGGCGAGAATGTACGGTTGAGCGTTGAAGACAACTCCGGATGACCGGCTGCCGCCACAAAACCGGAAAGGGCCATTAGTTCATTCAGAAATGTAGTTTTCTCTACAACGGAGTACCGCTGCTTGGATGCTTCGAGTAACGGTATGTCTATTTGCCGCACGACAGCCATCCCTTTTGCAGTGTCGCCGTCAACAAAATATTGGCGAGACAGCATGATCTTGAGGTTGTTTATGTCCACCTGTGAACCCTGCGGATGTGAATCAACAAGCTTAATGGCGCGGGCAAGTACCTCGTTATGTCCCCGTATCGTCCGCCACCTGTTTCCCATAGTATTGGCCCATACTGGTATAAGACGAAGGTCTGTTAGCGAGGCATACGTCGATTCAAGTGTTCCCTTGTTTATCATGTATTCAAAAAACGAATCTCCATGTCGTTGCGACAGTTGCCAGTTTCCCAGGACATCGGGATAAAGAAACATCTGGCGCCGTGACATTGACTGCGTCCTGATCTCGAACACATAATAATACGGGAAGGTCAGAACAACTGCCTCGCCGGTTTCACTCAGATTCGAGAAGTGAGTGAATGCCTTTTGATAATAGCTTTTCAGATCGTCGTTATTTTCTATGCCGCGGTCATTGTGATATCGTTCGGAGAAGAGACCTAACCTTTTGTAGTGCATGGCTAGACGAAACTCGCGTTCGACTGGATCTGAGAGTTGCCCAACTGTACGTTCGTAGTCCTCGACAATAGATTGATACTGTTCGCGTGAACCACGACACAGGTTCAGCGGATATGTACCACCTTCGGAGCCGTTTGACTGAAGTCCGAATTTCAGCCGGTCAAATTCGGAGAGATAGGCCGAACGACAAACCAGATCATCATAAATTTGAAGCGCGCTTAGCTGCGGGAAATGCTCAACGAGCCATGACACGGTTTTGCCCACGAGGTTGCGATGTCCGTATTGATAAAGAAATCCGATAACGTTGGACCGCGTACTGTAAAGACGATCTTCAAAGTATTCGGTCGAGCCCAGTTGCTTTTCAAAACACCAAAGTACATTATCAATATCCCCAACTGAAGCATACAGGCTTGCCAGCATGTGATAGCCTCCTCCGTAGCTGAGATATCGATAACCGCTAACTTCACGTGCACCGGCCTTGTAGATCTCATCGAATCTATTGCCAGGGTGCCGGGGCGAAATCAACGAAATCAAGTGCAGGATTTGGTCGTGCGTCGCATTCCCAAACGCAAGCCAAAGTTGAACGCCTTCATTTAGGGTTGTCGTTTGATCAAAGAGAACTGATTTATCGGCAGGTAGTCCGTTCTTAAAGAAACTTTCGATCGATTCAAATAGCTCACCGGCATTCTGGTGAAGCGTTGACTCGGAAATCTTGTCCCCGTCATAGTAGCTTTCGGTAGCATACAACTGAGTTATTGCCGCCTTAATTCGAAATTGTGTACCTGGCTTCAAAGCTTTAAAGTCAGGTGACTGCATTAAACTTTGCAGTTCGGCAATGATTTTCGTTCTGATGTTGGATCCATGAAAGGAGGGACTGGGATAACCATACGTGTATGCCTCCCACAATACTATCATGCGATCCTCAAGCGATGGTACCGTTTTCAACAACTCGAATCCGGCACCAGGTGAATGATATTCTTCGGTGAAGAAGTAATTCGCTTTGCTGTCCATGGGGACATTTGGGCTCCTGAAAAGTGTGCGCCCCTCGGAAATAACCTGCTTAATGACAACTGCAGGTTGTCGTCTGTACAGGTTATAAAGGAAGAACCCACCGACAAGGACCAATAGCACGACTGAGAACCAACCAATTATTTTCCCTGCTCCATGTTTAACGAGCAACCTGCTTACAGCAACCTTTCTAGCGCTCTGCTTCAAATAACGTTGCAGGTCTGTGAGTACCGACTCGGCGTGTAACTGGTCTGCGGTGGTGTTTTCAGTTTTATCGAGATAACGCTTTATCCATGCGCTGTTGGGCTTGCACTCACTATACCATTTCTCAAAAAAGGTGAGGGGACCTATTGGAATCAGATAGCCGCTGTTCATGCCGCTATCCTTCCAGCGTTTCAGATGTTTAGATACATCCTCAAAGGTTGTATAAAAATTGTATTCCTGGTTAGCCCATCGGAGAAGCATGCTCCAATTGCGAATGAGACTTTCGTGAGTAATATCAAGAACTGCATCAGACGCAAGTTTGCCCTGCACTTCAAATGTGAAGGGACGTATAAACGAATTGTCCGGCAGCCTGAAGATCTGCAGGATG
Organism: Chryseolinea sp. T2; assembly: GCF_037203685.1. Lineage (NCBI taxonomy): Bacteria > Pseudomonadati > Bacteroidota > Cytophagia > Cytophagales > Fulvivirgaceae > Chryseolinea > Chryseolinea sp. T2. The sequence continues at coordinate 197,751 of NZ_JBBCAU010000003.1, read as the reverse complement.
TCCGCCAGCACTTCATGAGTTACTGACGGAACGTTGATAATCGCTGCAATCTCACGGACAGACATCCTATGACGCACAGCCCTGCCGTTATCTATTTTTGTAAGGCACGCAAAGGTGATGGCAATGCATCTTTTTATTTCCCTGGCATGAAGTGCGACAATTGCCTGGCTTGCATAACGTTCTATTGCGTTGTTATATAATTTTCGAGCATGAATTTCAATTACGCTGCCGAGCCGCGCGTTTTGATAAAGTTCGCGCTGGCTGGGTGGTTGCTGCTGAATCCAGGTGTTGAACCTTTCCTTGTCATTGCCCGGCAGTTCTTCGAAGGGCAGACCACCCACCATGGCATAGTGAATCAAATCCATTTCTTCGCCAGTCTCCGCTGCCTGTACCCAAATCTGTCGTAGGGCATGCTGAAGAATGGGTAACTGATCGATTCCTTCATTCAGATCATAAATCAATCGCTCAGCGAGCCTACGCGATATGCTGTTGCCATTGAGAGCAGCGGGCTCTTCAATGACTTGCCGGAGCTCGCTTCGATTCAGCCTCGGAACAAAAAATTGAGAGTACCCAATAAATTCCGGAAGTCCTCTGAACGTGTTGCATTGTCCGATATAATCGGACCGCATGGTGAAAACAACATAGATCGGTAATTCACGCTCAAGCGCTATCCTCGCTGTTTCCAGCATCAGGTTAACGACTAGTTGAGCATCATGGCCTGGTGCTTCTCCACTGAAATTTTCGGGATTGGTAAAGAACTCTTCAAACTGATCAACAATGATGAGGAGATTTGATGCTTTGTACTTCAGCTGCCTTCTTTCCGCGTCAGAATTGGCCGAAACAATTTCGTGCGTGTCCGCATATAGATTTGAATTCAGATAAATATCCACCAACGAGGAAAATCCGCGGTTAAGTTCGGTTTCAACGGACAGTACATCAAGTTGGAAGGTGCGGGACACTGCGTTCAACAAGTTTCTTAACGGCGTACGTTCCGGCCTGAAATCGACGATCGACCAGTTTGAATACTTTGCTTTAAAGAAACCTGATTTCGCCTGTGGAACAAGGCCTGCGTATATGAGCGACGATTTGCCATCTCCTGATGCACCAGTCAGCATTAAGAACTTGCGCTCCGAAAGTTGTTTGGCAACGAGGTCAATCTGCCCATCCCTGCCTTTAAAATAGATACTCTCCTCCTCGGTGAATGACCGGAGACCTGTGTAGGGACAGAGTAGGTCAATATCAGTCGGTCTCTGATGCATAATATATAGGAAGATCTAAAGCCGATTGATGACTTTCATGATAGTCAGCCCATGAAGAGTTCGGCGTATTCAAAAAATCATTAAAGCCACGGTATACACCTGTAAGCAGCGTGACGCTCTCGGAATCCGAAACATCGTCAGGTAATGTGTTATATGCGTCATAAAGGTCACCATGAAATGCAACACCTCTTCCGATCAGATAAAAAGCAATATACTTCACTTCGATGTTCTTGATCATATCATACGCCGCAGTGATGTTCGGTTGTTGCTCATGTACTAATTCTGCGTAAACCACGATTGAGCGAAAATCCATGCTGCCTCTGTTGCCTGACCTGACATTTACTAATTCTTTTTCAGCGTCCGCGATAAGTTTGTCAGGACCTTTTTCAACGTGCTGAAGCGACAGCAGTTGAGAAGCATACGAATACAGTGCGACACGATTTTCGGGGAGATCAAATGCGCTAACCAGTTTGTCAACTAATTTGGAGTCCTCATACTGTGCCATGTCAGCCAGGCATCTGGCCATCAGGCGAACGGGAAGAGAAGGATCGAAACCGCTAACAAGCATTGCGCGAATGTCCGTTGACGCAATATGGTTGTAATAGGATAGTGCCGCTTCTTTGTCATTCTTTTGTGAAGCTCCGCGTCCAAGATACATGTAAAGAATCGGGAGAGCCGGAATGTTTCGATCATTACGAGCTGATATTTTTTTCTCGAGATTCACCAGTACATCGTAGTCGATGTCCCTTGACAATGTATACATCAGATACGATTCGACATATAAGTAATCACGCAGGTAAATATTCAGATAGGCAATATCAGATGCGTCGCTGTATAACTTATCAAAAATATTTCGTTCCAGCATATACTTAAGAAACGCCTGCGATGTATAGAAGAAGTGATAAAGACGTGGCTCATTGGGATGGAAAGGAGTGCGAACGTCCGGGAAGATGAATAGGAATTTTCTTTTTACGGAGATTCTGGCGTAGTGACTCAGCTCAGGAATGTCAATATGCTGGTTGAGGTAATCTTCCGAAACCAGCGAATAATGTAGCATCGCCTTATCAAACAAAACATCATGCTTCTTTATCTGGTCGGTCTTCGAAGAGATTTCGAGCAGGCGCACATTTAGTATAGCTTCGTCCTTATATGAAAGGGCGAGGGTAAAGTTCTTCGGGTCCGATTGCTGAATGTTTTCCAAAACCGCTTCGCGATACTTCTCAAAAAAGAAATGAAGTTGAGTACTGTCGCTGTATTCAAGCGAAAGGTTTAGCCTGAAGTCGTAGTTGGGAAGCATCGGTGTTACCACAGTCGCGAACTCGTAAAGCTTGCACCGTGCGAGGAGCAATGCATAAAAGTTATCGGATGTAACTCCAGCCCTTTTGCAATAGCCATTTACGAACTCGTCTAACGCCGTTGTCTGGTTGTTTATATAAAACGCCTGAGCGATGTGTGAGGCATTATCGGCGTTTGAAGAGTAGGTGTCCTGAAAGTATGGATCATTGTATTCCAGTAACGAGTCGATGCACTGCAGGGCTTTTTTGGCGTCACCTTGAGATGCGTAGAGATACCCAAGCTGCTGGTACAAGCCATTGTGTGTGAAGCCGCCGTAGAAGCCGATCCGTGAAACCTTATTTGCATTGTAATTCTCGGCAATCCAGCCTGACTGTTTGCCATTGATGGGACTCATCAATGCAATTGCCTCTTCTGTGTCCTTTACACTGAGTGCTTTGTAACTCACTGCCCGTTCGAGGTTCAGATTGATGGCGGGTATATCCGCCAAACCTGCCGGTTGCATGCGCAAAACGTCCAGTGCGTACTGCCCGCCTCGTGCCGCATTTTTATGTCGGATTTCATTTATTTTCTCATTGGGCAGATAGACGTACGCAATCTCGAGTCCCTCGCCGAAGTCACTGATGTTTTTTAAACGCTGAGCTATCTTAACCGGGGAGCGTTCCTCCTTAGGCAAACTCTCCAGCAGGCTATCAGTGAGAAGAATGCTCTGCAGGAGAATATCTGCAGGTTTACCTCTGCCCTGATATGCAATGACAGTCTCCATGGCAATCGAAAATTTGATGCGCTCCGATAGATCATCAAGTGAGTTAACGAGGTGAGGTAACGTCGCCTGACCGAGTCGCAAAGCTTCAATGGCCAGCTGACTGCGCGTTACTGCGTTGACGTTGTACTTCCTGATGTCAGCAAACACGTCAGTCATCATTTCCTGAAGGACTTGTTTGTTCTGACGTTCGTAATAGTTCCTGGCAACGAACGACGTCAATGTTAGAAGTGCAATGAGGCCAAGAACAATGCCGGTCTTGCGGTTGCTGTAGTGGAGCAACGTTCGGGTTAGGCGATGCTTTTTAGTACTTGCCTTCAGAAACTTTTGTGAATTATCCTCGATGGCATTGGCCTCCTGATTGCGGCGATGTACATCGTCCTCTTTAAGGTAACGTGCAATCCAGGGGGCATTGAACTTCTGTGTTTTGAGCCACCCTTCAAAATAGGTCAGGCCCCCGATCGACAACAGAAAGTCGGTCGACTGCTTTTGTTCTAACCAGCGGTTAAGCTGTGTTTCAAAGTCACGTGAGATGGTGTAGCTAGCAAATTCCTCAGCCGCCCATTCATTCAGCTTGTCCCAATTTCTGATCAAACTTTCATGGGTAATATCGAGGATGTCGTCAGGTCGCAAGTCATGAACGTTGTCGGTGAACGGCCGAAGCAGTGTATTCCCCGGCTCTCTGAAAATCGTCAGAGTTCTTCCGATGACCTCAACAGAGACTCCAGGCATGTCAATAATTCTCCAGATGTCGTTTAAAGTCATCCTGTTGCGTACAGCCCGGGTGTTATCGATTTTTGTCAGGCACTTGAAAGTATAACTGATGATCCTTCGTGTCTGCTCTTCCGTCAGAATTTGCCGATCCTTATCGGGCAATGAGTCCCATGCAAGCTGGTAGAGTTTGTTAGCATGGGTGTTGAGAACATTCTTCAGGTTGGGCGAATGGTAACAGTCTTTTACTTTTTGAGGCAGTGTTTCAAACCATCCGCGAAACTCTGCCGCACCATCCGTCTGCAATTCATTCGCACCAATTCCTCCGACCTTAGCATAGTGGATAAGGTCCATCTCAACGGCACCGTTATCCGCCATCTTCCAAATTTGATTCAGCGCGTGCTGCAGGATTGGCAGCTGATCCGATCCATCTTCGATATCATAGATCAGCCGCTCGGTAAGTCGCCGCGATATTGCGTTTCCATTCAGTACAGCGGGCTCCTCGATCACCTCGCGCAGTTCCCTACGATTGAGCCGGGGCAGAAAGAATTGAGAAAATCCAATATAGCCAGGCAGCCCACGGAATGCAGCACATTGACCAATGTAATCCGATCGCATGGTCATGATCACATATATGGGCAACTGTTCTGTCAGTGCTATGCGTGCAGTCTCCAGTAAGATATTGGTAACTGATACAGACTCCTGTGAGGGAACACCGAGATGAAAATTCTCCGGGTTAGTGAAGAATTCCTCGAACTGATCGGCGAGTATCACAAGGTTTGCTGCCTTTCTGTTCGCAGTGCGATCGTGTTGCTCAGCTGAATTCGGATCAAGATAGTAAGTAGATGCCTTGTACATGTCCACGAGCGCAGAGAACCCATAGTTGAGTTCGGTTTGCACAGTGTTGACATTGAGATCAAGGGCATTGGCAAGTGATCGACTGAGATTCTTCATGGGAGAACGCTCAGGTCTGAAGTCAGCAACTATCCAGTTTGAATAGCTGGCTTTAAGAAAACCGGCCTTTGCATTCGGAATAATGCCTGCATAAACCAATGAAGATTTACCATCGCCGGAAGCACCAGTAATGATAATGAACTTGTTGCGTTCAAGCTGCTGAGTAGCCTGGTCGATATGTACGTCCCGTCCTTTGAAATAGATGGATTCATCTTCAGTGAAGGGACGCAAGCCAGTGTATGGACAGAAAGCCTGTTCAGAGGACATTTGCCACACCGCGCTAAGGTTGAACAACTTTTACATAAACTCGCTTCACTTCCTCTGGCACGTCCTGTTTGGGTACAATTGATGATACAACTTTCGGTGCTTTAAACGTACGGGCTATGTTTGAGCGGGGATCATCTTCGCCAATTAGCATAATAGGTGTAGGGGATGATGCACCGCCAATTTGTTTCCAAATTTGTTTGGCGAACGGAATAGCCCAGTCGGCCGCGTATTTAAAATACACAACGGCTAGCCTACTCTTTGGGATCTGCTGCTTCGACAATTCGCGATAGGCCTCTTCACTGTCGGGCAGAATGTTCATTGTCTCAATAGGATATACATTGCTGATAAGATCAGTGATCAACTCTGCATCCTGTTCATCCTGCTGATTGAATATAAAAAAGATATCTGTATCCTTTGTGTCAAGCTGAGGCACTTCCTTCTGGACGGTAATTGCGCGCATGTCCTCCACAAGCTGCATGGGGCCTGTGCTGTTGGAGAAGACCATGTCCCGTGTAATATTATTCCGGATGTGATTGATAAAGGTAGCCTGTGCCGGTTTCATCGCTTCGCCACTCTGTGCCCCCATTAATGTCTCGCGGGCCTCAGGCGAAAACCAAATGAAGGTCTGAAATCCCATTTCACTTTCTGACTTTTTTCGCGCCTCCTCAAACTGAAACGCAGGGAATGACATCGAGTCATCGGCCTCAAATCTGCGTCCATACTCATTGCCTAATATGTGCAGCGAGCACTTCGACTTTTCCATGTACTCTCTGACTTTGTCTCTGAACGCATCTTCATCCGAAGGACAATCGATAGTTGGCACTACATCGAAACCAGCCTTCTGCAAGGTTATCAACATTTCCTCCCTTTTAGCCTTTAGCTCGAATGAAGTCCAGGCAAGGTATACTGTTGTTCGGTTGCCGTTTGACACCGCATATCGAATTGTCTCTGGGACGCTTGCGCTTATCGATGCCGTTGAGAACGGTCGTATTGGTAAGGAAAGAGTCGGATTAGGTCCCGAGCCTCTCTTTAGTGACACAATCAGATCCTTAATCGCATTAGCCACTTTGTTGATTTGATTGCGATAAAGCGTTCCGCTCTGGTTGTCCAAAAGGCCATCATCCTTTTGACGAAGTGGCCGGTTAACTCCTGCAGACTTATAAATAAAATCTATCGTTCGCAGGGCTCCGTTTAGTTCTCGTTCGAGAAGGCGGGTATCTTCCACATCGATTTCATGGATTCGAACAGGTAGCATCCGGCTGGCTACGTTTCCGTTGGTCAGCGTGACGTCCGGGCCCAGCTCGCCATTGGCTGCAAGTGATTTAAAAGGAAGAAATTCCTGACGCCATGCAAAACTCGATGTATCACAATAGGTGTTGGATATGATTGGAATAAAAATCAGCGCATTCAGCTTGCTGGCCAACGACTTGTCAACGTTGTGAATGTCCCTGATCCCATCCTCCGGATTTTCATCGAAGTATATCGACAGGCGATCCTTAAGCGTTGCAACCAGCTCCAGGCGAAGATTGTGAACAAAGTCAGACACCCATTGATCGTACTTGTTATCGTTGTGCCGATAACTGATGAATATGTCGTACTCGAATCCCGGCAGTATCGAAGGCATGGCTTTGTTAAAGGCTAAAAAACCACAAAATATAGTTCATTTTCACGGGGTAGGGTCAAAGGACGATGAAAATAATACCCTGCTTCACGGGATTCAGGGATAGCTGCAAAAACAGGGGTGAATGTTGCAACTTTCGATCCTGTCGGATTCACCAAACGCATGCTTAAATAAGGGTTCAAAAGCTGGTGAGGTTGTCGAGGATCGCAGCAAGTGTTTGAGTGGTTTCTAAAGGTGATTAAGATCTGAGCGGTTGGATGTACCTTCACAGCTCTTCACAAGCAGTGTGCTTGTGTGTGAATAGCACCTTCAGTTTTATGTTGCCACTCAATGTGCACAAACGCCGTATGGAAAAAATCTGAGACGATTTATGAAGTGATGCTCCCTAAATTTTCGATATCGTCGCATATTCGACTGTACTTACATCCACATGTGTCAATTTCATTTTGTGCTTCTGCTGATGTGCTCGTGTGCGTCGCTGTTGACAAACGCTCAATCTGTTTATTCGGTGAAACGAATCGAGAAACAAGTCGTGATTGACGGTAATTGGAACAAGCGACCGTGGAAGGATATTCCGTCTGTGAAAGTCGAAAACAGGATGGGAGATGAACCACGGTTTACGCCTGTAACGGAGGCAAAGGCCTGTTACGACTCAGCGAACATCTATGTCATCTTTCGAGTTGAAGACAAATTTGTAAAAAGCACCGTAACCGAATACAACGGTAATGTATCAGGCGACTCATGCGTTGAGTTCTTTTTTTCTCCTGATACTACACATCCTGATCACTACTTCAATCTGGAAATAAACGCGGGTGGCACGCCATTGATATTTTTCATTACAAAGCCCTGGACAGAAGTGCTGAGACTTCCGGATGATGCCATCCGTCAGATCGAAATAGCTCATTCCCTGCCTAAGGTCGTAGATCCGGAGATCCAGAAGCCGGTGACGTGGACGATCGAATACAGAATTCCGATCCGGATGCTTCGTCAATTTGCAAATGTTACCTTACCAAAGGCTGGTGTCGTCTGGCCAGCGAACTTTTACAAGACAGGAAGCAAAACCAGTAACCCGCATTATTACACGTGGTCGCCGGTTTCGAACCCGGTCCCCAACTTTCATTTGCCGGAATATTTTGGCCGCATTGCCTTCAAATAATGATGGACAATCAGAAGACACAGACCCAACCAACTTACATATGAACAGACGAAATCTTTTGAAAGGCGTAACAATGCTGCCGCTGGTGGGTGGATCAACGGTAACGCTGGGCGCACCTTTGGCATCTGCATCACCGACATTGCCGGAGCGTGACTACTTCAAAGAGCTGGGCATCCGAACGTTCATCAACGCAGCTGGTACTTACACCGCTATGACCGCGTCGCTTATGCCCCAGGAGGTAACAGATGCAATTCGTGCTTCAAGTCAGCACTTCGCCATGCTTGACGACGTTCAGGATAAAGTCGGCGCCCAACTGGCTAAGATATGCAAGGCAGAAGCAGCCATGGTAACTGCAGGTTGTTGGTCGGCCCTCGTACTGGGCATGGCTGGAATCCTCACGGGTACCGACGACAAGAAGGCAGCGAAACTTCCTTTCCTCGAAGGCAGTGGCATGAAGTCGGAGGTTATCGTTCAAAAGTCTCATGCTAATGGCTATCACAACGCATTGACAAATACCGGCGTAAAGATCGTGATGATTGAAACGCGTGAAGAACTGCGCAAAGCGGTCAACGAAAAAACCGCCTGCCTCTGGTTCCTAAATCGCGAAGCAGGTGTTGGTCAGATCAGGCATGAAGAGTGGTTGAGTTTGGCGAAGGAGTTTGGCATTCCAACAATGATTGATATTGCCGCCGATGTACCTCCTGTAGAGAATCTGTGGAAGTATAATGAAATGGGCTTTGACCTCGTGTGTATTTCAGGAGGTAAGGCATTGCTGGGGCCTCAAAGCGCTGGTATTCTCATGGGTAAAAAGGACTTGATTGCCGGAGCCCGCCTCAATGCACCTCCCCGTGCCGGAATAGCACGCGGGCATAAGGTGAACAAAGAAGAAATTATCGGCATGTATGCTGCTATCGAACGCTACGTGAAACTGGATCATGACAAGGAGTGGAAGGAATGGGAGAGAAAGATAGCCTCAATCGATAGCAATGTGAAGAAAGTGAAAGGCGTTAAAACCGCCGTAGACATTCCACCGGTAGCCAATCATACTCCATCGCTAAAAGTCACCTGGGATCCGAATGTCACAAGTCTCACTGGAGACGAGTTGGGTAAAAGGATGAGAGAGGGCTCGCCATCAATTGAGATCGTGTCGTGGGAAGAGAAGGAAAGTGTTCGGCTCACTGTCTTCATGCTCAAGCCGGGAGAGGAAGAGATCGTTGGGCGCCGTCTTCGCGAGGAATTGGCAAAAGCAACCAGGGCTTAGTCAGCGACCTGACGTGCACCAGCAACAAACAGGAAACAAAATAGTAAGCGTAATAATTGGATCTGATGCATCGGTTTGACCTGATACATTTCACGCGTTTAAAACTTTCAATTGGAATGAAGAAACTTTTCATCACAGACCTTAGAGTATCCCGTCTATTTGCCTTCATTGTAATTACACTTTCACTGTACGGATGCACATCTCAGGAAAAGCATGCCGCCCTTCCTGCAGGTGACACAGACAAGGGTGGACTTGCATTACCCGACGGCTTTGATGTCAAGGTTGTTGTAGACAGCATTGGACGGGCTAGGCATCTTGCTGTTAATGAAAATGGTGACATATACGTGAAACTTAGAGCTGTGACGCCTTTGGGTGGAAACGTAGCGCTAAGGGATACGACAGGAGATGGAAGGGCCGATGTGATAAAATACTTTGGAACTTACAAGGATCCTGGAAACTATGGTACAGCAATGCGTATCTATAATGGATACATCTATTTCACTACTACGGGCACGGTGTATCGTAACAAGCTTTTAAAGGATCAGCTTCTACCGGATACAACCACAGAAGCTGTAGTAATCGACGATTACCGCAGCCGGCCCTATGGCACTGAACACATTGCAAAGCCCATAGCCTTCGACGACAAAGGCCACATTTATGTTCCGTTCGGAGCACCAGGCGATGTCTGCCAGGTTGAAAACAGAACGCCAGGATCTCCCGGCAAGTTTCCTTGTCCCGAACTTGCCATTCACGGTGGTGTATGGCAGTTTGATGCCAACAAGGTTGGTCAGATGCAAAAGGATGGCAAGCGCTACGCTACGGGTATACGCAGCCTCGTGGCCATGTCATGGAATTCGGATGATGGCAATCTTTTCGCCATACAACATGGTCGCGATGATTTCTATCGCACGTGGCCCGACCTCTACACACCCTGGCAAAGCGCAATGCTTCCATCTGAAGAGTTCTTCCGCGTAACGCAGAACTTCAACGGTGGATGGCCATACTATTACTATGATCAGATGAGTAATAAGAAAGTGCTCAACCCTGAATATGGTGGTGATGGCAAAAAGAACGATGGTGCTGATACAGTAGGACTGCCGATGATAGGATTCCCCGGACACTTTGCTCCTAACGATCTTCTTTTTTATAAAGGAAACCAATTCCCTGAGCGTTACAAGCACGGAGCGTTCATCGCATTCCACGGGTCGACTATACGCGCACCGTATCCGCAAGCCGGATATTTCGTGGCGTTTGTCCCCTTCAAAGATGGAAAGCCTGCTGGTCCATGGGAAGTTTTCGCAGATGGATTTGCACAGCGCGACACTATTGTGAACACTTCAGACTCCAAAGCACGACCTATGGGACTTTCAGAAGGACCTGATGGCTCTCTGTATATCACTGAAAGCGTGCGCGGGAAAATATGGAGAGTAATGTTTAAAGGAGACAAGGCTTCTTTCGGTGACAAGCAGCTGGCTACAATGGCAGAACATCTGAACCGTACGAATGTAAAAACTCCCGATGAAGTGAAAGATAATCTCCTGAAGGGCAAGGCAGCACCCGGTCAGGTTGCCTACGTTCGCTATTGCGCCTCGTGCCACCTGCCGCAGGGGCAGGGCGACGGAAATCGTTTCCCTCCATTGTTTGGATCCGAATGGGTGCATGGCGACCGCAAGCGTCTCATCAACGTGGTGTTGAATGGACTCACAGGCCCGATCACCGTCAGGAAGAAACCATACGACGGCGTAATGCCAGCGCATAACTTCCTTAGCGATGAACAGGTTGCGGAAATACTAACCTATATACGCACCAGACTTAATCACGGAGGCACAGCAATATCTGCGGAAGAAGTGCAGACAGTAAGAGCACAGGGCAAGTAGTTACTTCGTAAGTAACTACCGTTGCTAATGATGATCTGATTGCAGATACGACGCCAGATTCTGACGGGTAATTACCTCAAGAGGGAATAGTCTCTCCAGGGGTATTTCTCTTTGAAATAGCAGGTGATTTACGATGTTGCCAATACCCACAAAGGCCTGTCTCTTTGAATTCTGGTTGATGAGAAAATCAATTATTCCGAGGTTGAGGTAATGGATGTTCTTTTCGAGGAGGTCGTATGCTACAAAACGAAGTTTGTTCTTTCCTCTGCGTTCAATGAGGCGTGAAACGATGTGCGCGCCGCGCGATGTCGTAACCACGACACCCTTAAGATCTGTCTTCGACAGCAATTCATCAAGTTCCTTCTCAAGAGTAGGCTCATGCGCATTGTTCAGATCAAGACTAACGGTCTTATAAACCGCGCCCTGCTGCTCGCTGAAGTAATCGCGAAAACCCTTTTCCTTTTCTCTCAGGTGAAGCGAATGATGGATGTCATCGTAAACATGAAGGATCGCATAAATGCCACCCGCATCGTCGTTAAGATGTGACAGTTCTGCTCCCAGGCGACCGCTTTGATAAAGGTCCTGACCAATGAATCCAGATGATGGCTCTTCTGCGACATTGTTATTGATCACCACGAACGGAACACCATTTACTTTGCAGGCTTTAAAGAATGCCACGGCCTCCTGATGAAAGATAGGCGCCGTTAATATGCCATCAGGCTGACTGCTTAATAACGAATCTGCCACCTGCTCAAACGACTTCTTATCATAAAGATCAAAGTGGAAAGTTTCAACCACCACGCCGTACTGCGCCCACTCATCACGCGCTTTCATCACGCCATCGAAAGTCTGATGCCAGTATTCGTCCTGATCTGGATTGGGAATAAGTGCTGCGATGCGATAACTTTTATGACTCCCGAGCGTCCGGGCAATAAGGTTAGGTTTGTAGCCGGTCTCGCGAAGGATCTCCATTACACGGTTATAAGACTCTTCTGCTACTTCTCCACGGTTATGAATCACACGATCGACAGTCCCCACGGATACTTGTGCAAGCCTGGCAATGTCTTTGATCCTGATCTTCTTGGTCATTCGATAAGATTTCGCGAATAATAACTTAATAAAAATCGAAATTTTCGAGCACGATAAAAAAAGTATTTCTGGTAACGATGCCGGAATAGCACTTTTAGTTGTAAGATGCCTTAGCACGCCCGGGCTATGCTATGCTCGTTTTTTAATAGGGAATCTCTTCCAATAGCTTAACTGCCTCCAGATCCATTCGACTGGCCCATAGCGGTAGCGTTTGAGCCAATACATGCTGATGACCACCTGCACGGGATAGATCAGAAGTCCGACATATAAGGTTTGAGTCACCGTTAGTTTATCCATCAACCCAAGGCCTATACCATGGAGCAATGTCACATAGATCAACGTGTGACATAAATAGTTCGTCAGAGACATCATGCCAACATTCCGAAACGCTACCAGCAGAAAAGCGCCTGGCTTCCGGCGGTACCAAAGTGTAATCAGTCCTGCATAAGTAAGAGAGAGCGACAACACCCCAATGCGATTGAAACCCTGAAGTGACATCTTCAAAATGATGGAGTCTATTTTGGGACTAGTGACGAAATACCAGGCCGTCTCGATTATATAAGCTAAAGCAATTGCCGCACTGAAATACAAAACTTGTCTGATCACTGAAACATTTCGATCAATATTATTCAGGACACCAACTCTCATGATCCAGTACCCAATCAGGAATTTAGCAAGCGCTTGTGTCAGCTCAATCCATTCAAATATGCATTGAACATAGACGTATTGATGAATACTCCAGTTCGCCAACCAGACGCTTTTAAGGTCCGGCTGCAGAGCAAGATCCAGATAATGCTGGTAAACAACCTCCGAAATCTCGTGATCAAAGGCCTTGATCTGTACCATGATATATCTCACGATAAGATATGGTACCAGCATAAGAAAGACAGCCCATATGAGCAAACTTCGGTTGCTTGCATTCCTGAATAGCAGCATGAGCAAACCGCAAAAAGCGTAGACATGCAAGATTTCCCCCCACCAGAAGAAGATATGAATGAATCCTAATGCAAAGAGAATTGTCATTCGCCGAATGTAGAAGGGAACTGCATCCAGCCCTTTCGAGGTTACCCGATCCATCAAAACACCGAAGCCATAACCGAATAGCAGAGAGAACAGTGTTACAAACTTGTTGTCAATGAAGATCCGCATGAACAATTCGTAATAGTGATTGAGAGTGCCTTCTGTAGCACGATCAATTACCACCTGTGGCATGGTGAATGAAACAAATGAGATGAGATTGGCGAGAAGAACGCCCAGCAATGCAAAGCCCCGCAGTGCATCTACGACGCCGTTGCGTTCAATTTCTGCGATGGGCAGTTGCTGCATTGATGTTAACTCATTTGAATATGCGCTGGTCAAGACTCCACTTTACCGGTCCGGTAAAAAAGAATATGATGGCCAGTAGTGCAAACAGGAAGGGGTGCTGGTCTTCATAGTAAAACCGGCCGTTCCCTATCACAAAGCAAATGAATAACAAGTCGATGGCCATTAGCAATGCCGCAATGCGGGTGAAAATGCCGAGTATAAAGCATACCCCGGTCACAAACTCCAGTGTCTTTCCCAAATAGACCATGAATACCGGAGCCGGCATTTTTTGGATGATCTCCCACTTCTGATAGGTCGCCATTACTTCGGGCTGAAAAATTTCGAGTCCATGATAAGCCATCAGCAACCCTACTATAATTCTTAAGGTGGCTAGTCCGGTATCCGACCATAACGGTGCAGGTGAAAAAATCGATTGCGGCATAGAGCAGGCAAATTCCAGCACTCAATTTAAGGGAATACCCCTACCAACCAGCATGAGAGTCTTTCCAATTTTGGTACGATATTGGTTTAACTGTGAACAAATGACGGAATGAAATGTCAGGATGTCATAAAGTGAAACTAGAAACCTTAAAATCTGGACGTTTTGACATGAAAATTGGCTGAAAAGCGGATCGGCACATTTTTCCCTAATACGAGGCTGTAAGTGAAAACAAACAAGAATTTAAAACAAAACAATACTATGAGCCTCGTTCGTTATAGCACCGCTAGTGATTTCGCACCGACTTCATTTAGCAATTTGATTGATCGCTTCTTTTCTGATTCGCTGGCGCGTTCAGGTGGGTCTTCTTACTCGTTCGTTCCAAAGGTCGACATCCTTGAAAACGAAAAAGGATATGAAGTGAACCTCGCGGTTCCAGGACTTAGCAAAGACGATTTCAAAATCGATTTAAATGACAATTTCCTCACCATAAGCGGTGAGCGGAAGTTTACAAAGGAAAAGAAGGAGACCAATCTCCACGTAGTTGAAACGCAGTATGGCAATTTTGGCCGCTCGTTTTCGTTACCTGAGAACGTAGATGCATCTAAAATACAGGCAAGCTACAACAACGGTATCCTGGAAATTTTCATCCCTAAGGATGAGAAAAAAACATTAAAGACAACCATCAAGGTTAACTAAGGTTGAGGGGTTTTAGATTAGTCAGATGGTTAGGCGTCCCAGCTTGCTGGGGCGCCTTTTTTTTATCCTCACTTTTGTAACGACCTTTGCCCGCTACAAATTTTGATGAAGAAGCCGGGCAATTTCGTTCTCATTGTCATTCTTGGAGCACTGGCTACGATCAGTCCGTTTTCGATTGATATGTACCTGCCCGGATTCCCCGGAATTGCAAAGGCCCTCAATACGTCAATCGACAAGGTTCAGCTCAGCCTCAGCAGTTATTTTATCGGCGTCTCGGTGGGGCAATTGCTTTACGGCCCGCTTTTGGACCGTTTTGGACGTCGGCGGCCGCTATATCTGGGGCTGTTGATCTATGTCGTGTCTTCGATCATGTGCGCAGCAGCTGGCTCAGTCGAGTCTCTTATTGCGCTGAGGCTGCTCCAGGCAGTCGGCGGTTGCGTGGGGATGGTTGCTTCACAGGCGTTGGTGCGGGATATTTTTCCGGCCAACAAAACGGCCCAGGTGTTTTCACTTCTCACGCTTGTAATCGCAGTTTCGCCAATGATTGCTCCGACGATCGGAGGTTACGTTACTGCGCATGCAGGGTGGCAGTGGGTTTTTATTATTCTCGCAAGTATTACAACGCTAATAGGACTCGCGGCATATTATTACCTGCCCCCAGGGAAGGGCCCCAACTCCTCTCTGTCCCTTATGCCGCGCGCGGTAATCGGGAATTTCTTCCTCGTAATTAAACATCCTCAGTTCCTTGTCTATTCATTGGCCAGCGGTCTTGCCATGGCCGCGCCGTTCGCTTACATAGCTGGATCACCCGACGTGTTTATGAATGTTTACGGACTCTCAGAGCAGCAATATGGATGGGTGTTTGCCTTTCTTGCCGCAGGTTTGGTTGGATCATCTCAACTCACCCACATGTTTTTGCGCTTCTGGAAAAGTGAAACCATAATAAGAAATGCATTGTGGTCGCAGGGAGTGATCGGCGTTTTACTAGTAGCCGGTACGTTATATGGTGGATGGAATCTGTATGGCCTTATTGCCCTGCTGTTTCTATTCCTTTGCGGTCATGGCCTTATTGGTCCCAATGCAACTTCGCTCACCCTTGCGCCCTTCGAACATCATGCCGGTAGTGCGGCAGCTCTCTTGGGTGCCTGGAGAATGGGGGCGGGGGCGCTGATGTCCGCGATGGTAAGCGTGCTTCACGATGGTACTGCGATGCCAATGGCAGGCGTAATGGCCGGTTGTGCATGGATCAGCCTGGCAATCCTTCTGATTGGTCGAAGGGTCATTGCCTGAAACATTGGATCAGTATGAGAAAACTTCCACTTGAACCAGGGGCCTTAACAGGCCTGGTCTGGATCTTCAAAAAGCTGTAATTTTTTAAAAAGAAGGATTAACTTACTGTCTCCGATTTTCCAGACATAAACTTAGGGCGGGTATGAAGCGATCTATTTTGATTTTTTTGGTAATCGTTGCCGCGGGGATTGGCGGTCTTGTGGGCTCATTTGTTACTATTCGGTTATTAGGTATATCGGGCGATAGTTACACTTCAATTGAAGGTCGCCAACAATCAGTACTGACCAACTATTCACGTGACACAGCTTATAATGTCCCTCAGGGATTGAACTTCCTCGAAGCAGCCAGTAAAGTAACGTCCGGGGTGGTGCACATTCGTACCTCTTACGGCCCTGGTGATTTCAGCTCCAACCCCCTGGAACTTTATCTCGAATCGCCTGCACGCTCGTCCGGATCGGGAGTAATCATCTCCGATGATGGATACATCGTCACAAACAATCACGTCGTGGAAGACGCAAGCAACATCGAAGTGGTGATGAGCAACAATCAACGTTTCTTTGCCAAACTCATAGGCACTGATCCCTCGACCGATCTTGCATTGCTGAAAATTCGTGCGGACAATCTTCCTTTCGTTCGGTATGGAGACTCTGATAAGATTATTCCCGGTGAATGGGTACTGGCAGTTGGTAATCCCTTCGATCTCAATTCAACTGTTACGGCAGGCATCGTTAGTGCGAAGGCCCGCAATATCAGAATACTCGAAGATAAGAATCATCTTGAAGTAGAAGCATTCATTCAAACCGACGCTGCCGTTAATCCGGGTAACAGCGGAGGGGCGCTGGTGAATCTTAGAGGCGAGCTCATTGGCATCAACTCGGCGATTGCTACTTCTTCGGGTAGTTTTCAGGGATATTCATTTGCCATTCCCGTTAGCCTTGTGAAAAAAGTAATGGATGATCTTTTAGAGTTTGGTGTTGTGCAGCGAGGATTGCTGGGTATACAAATTGTCAACGTAACTGCGGGCATGGCGGAGAATTTCAACCTCGATGTGAACCAGGGGGTTTATGTGGACCACGTTAACAAAGAGAGTGCTGCAGAGAAAGCAGGACTGCAAAGCGGCGACGTAATTATTGGTATTGAAGGATACGAAGTCAGATCTGTTGCGGAATTGCAGGAACGTGTAGCACGCCATCGGCCGGGCAAGGAAATTCAGGTTACCTATCTGCGGGATCATCAGCGTCACGAGGTGATGGCACGGCTTCGAAATTTTCAGGGCCTGGAAACCGTTCAGAAGAAGGAAGTAAAACACGATCTTGGAGGCATACAGATCGAGGACGTTCCATACAAAGAACTCGCCCGGCTTCAACTTGAGGGAGGCGTACGAATAAAGGATGTCGCATCCACCAAGTGGATACAAACCGGCATTAAGAAGGGCTTTGTCATTGCCTTCATTGATAAAGTGCCCGTCGATAATGTTGAAGATCTCAACAGGATACTCGATTTCAAAAAAGGAGGCATTCTGATCGAAGGCTACTACCCCGGAGGACAAAAAGGTACATATGGGGTCGAGTGGTGATCCCTGTCACTCAGATCAATAGCCGGGATATATCGCTACGCCGCTGACACATCTGCCCATTTTATTAGTTTTGCGGGCAACTCTGAAAGAATAAGTTCATATGAAGGATTTCGGCATACGCGATGCATTGTCTGCTCTGGGTTTGAAAAAAAGTAATCCCGGAGTGTCAACAGGAGTGAAGTGGTTAAGATCCACTGGAGCCAAACTGGAGTCCTACTCTCCCGTAGATGGGAAGTTAATAGGGACAGTTCAGGCAGGTGATCCCTCATCGTTGGAGAAGCTGATGTCAAAGGCGACAGAAGCTTTTGACGAATGGAGAACATGGCCGGCACCACGAAGGGGAGAAGTTGTACGCCAGATAGGTGAAGCATTGCGGCAAAAGAAATCTGCACTGGGCATGCTGGTCTCCTATGAAATGGGTAAGTCGTATCAGGAAGGCCTTGGCGAGGTGCAGGAGATGATCGACATCTGCGACTTCGCGGTCGGGTTGTCGCGCCAGCTTCATGGCATTACAATGCACTCAGAACGACCCGAGCACCGTATGTACGAACAGTGGCATCCGCTCGGAGTTGTAGGGATAATAACTGCCTTTAATTTCCCTGTGGCTGTATGGTCGTGGAACGCCATGCTCGCATGGGTCTGCGGCGATGTTTGCATATGGAAGCCGTCAGAGAAAACTCCCTTGTGCAGCGTGGCATGCCAGTACATAGTTGAAGAAGTGTTCAGAAAAAATGTTGTTCCTGAAGGTGTCTCCTGCCTGATCAACGGAGACGTCCGTATTGGGCAGGCCCTGGCGGCCAATGAAGGAATTGCTCTCGTGTCGGCTACTGGTAGTACCCGGATGGGTAAGGCAGTCGCCCAAACTGTCGCCCAACGATTGGGAAGAACCCTGCTGGAATTGGGAGGAAACAATGCGATCATTATAACACCACACGCTAATCTCGATATTGCCATCCGAGGCGCGCTGTTTGGTGCCGTTGGAACAGCAGGTCAACGTTGTACAACGACCCGACGCCTTATCGTTCATGAAAGCGTGTTTGATTCGGTTAAAGAAAGACTTACCCGTGCGTATAGCAATCTCGTTATCGGTAATCCACTGGATCCCGCAAATCACATTGGTCCGTTGATCGATCGTCAGGCGGTTAAGAGCTATCAGGATGCACTGCGCAAGATCAGGGAGGCAGGAGGAAGTTTTGTTGTAAACGGCGGTGTGCTTAAAGGCAAGGGCTATGACTCAGGATGTTATGTAAAGCCTTGCATAGCGGAAGTCCGGAACGATTTTGAAATTGTACAGGCAGAAACCTTTGCACCAATTCTCTATTTGATTCCCTATCACGATATCAATGATGCCATTGCCAAACAAAATGGTGTCAAACAGGGATTGTCATCTTCTATTATGACTAGCAACATGCAGGAAATGGAACTATTCCTTTCTCATCGGGGGTCAGACTGCGGAATTGCTAATGTCAATATCGGAACATCGGGGGCCGAGATCGGTGGTGCATTCGGAGGGGAAAAGGAAACTGGCGGCGGTCGGGAAAGCGGCTCCGACGCCTGGAAGAATTACATGCGCAGGCAAACAAACACAATCAATTTCGGTAGCTCTCTGCCGCTGGCACAGGGTATCAAATTTGACATTTAGAGAAAGTTTGCAAATCAATATCAAAGACTTATTTTAGTGCGTCATTCACTACGGTAACTATGGCGGCAAAAAAGTATCGCACAGTCATGCTCATTGACGACAATGAGATTGATAACCTGATCAATCAAAAAATGATTGAAGCGTCGTCTATTACCGAAAATATCTATACCCATACTGGCGCAAAAAGCGCGATCGAGTTCCTTAAAAACATGGAGAAGCTGGAGATGGCAGATCAGGTACTTCCTGACCTCATCTTCCTCGATATTGACATGCCATTAATGGATGGTTTCCAATTTTTGGATGAATTCGAAAAGCTCTCAAATGTCGCTAAGAGAAAGTGTAAGATCGTCATGCTCACATCATCGATTAACCCTCAGGATTTTAACCGCTCCAAGAAATATGAGGCTGTTAAATTATATCTGAATAAGCCTCTGTCACACGACAGCATTCTGAAACTAGATCTCTAGGCAGCCAAATCGATTGATTAATACCTTAAGCTGGAAAATATAACGGGCCTTACGGCCCGTTTCAATTTGTCTGCACTTCTTCTAAAAGAGATCAGAAATCAGTAAGCAGCTCCACAAACTTGTCATCAAGTTTAATCAGCTTTGTGGGAGCAAAGTAAGGTACCGTTATGGAGTTTAACCTTGGGATTACTGCCTGAATCTTCTTGGCTTTTTCTTTCTTCGCCTCGCTCGTAGCGATCTTCAGGATCTTTAGGAACAATTGAATATTCTCGCAGCTGTCTTTGCCGGAAAGGCGAATCTGCCGCTGGATACTGTTCGACAACTGATTGAACAGTTCAAAATCACGAAGTAGGGTGTATTGCAGGGCCAGTAACGACTTAATCTCAAGCTGCGCAAAAGGATATTTCTTCAGACTCACATCGTTAAGCAAGCCATTGATGAGCTTTGCAGCCTCTTCGAACTTGCCAACATAGTAACTCGATAGTGCCCTGTAAACCACATAGATGATATGCTTGGGAAGGTCCTGCATATCGATTTCGTAGTCGAGAAATATGGCCTCGTTTTCAGTGTATAACTCCGACTCGTTTCCGGACCGTAAGTGACGCTCAATTTTCGAAATCAGAAATTGAGGAGGGAACGTATACGTCGAATAGTTAACAAGCAGGTTAGCGCATGCGTCATTGACTTCCTCATAGTACTTTTCTGCCTGACGGAACACCTTGTAGTGGTTGTAATACTCAAGTTTGAGGAATTCAAACACCAGATTCATGTGGTAATAAATTGAATCCAGGTGATAGGTCTCAAACATCTTCTGGACTTTCTCAAAGATGTCTTCAATAGACTCACCATCCTGTTGCATATTATCATCTACTTCCACAAACAAGCGGTGGAATATGTACATGCAACTCTGGTATACATACAGACGATGCGACTCATAAAGTTTCGCCACGTTCTGCATTTCTTTCATCAAAAGTCCGAGTCCGAGTTTCTCAGCCTCACCGCCGTTAAGCATGAAATCGCCATACTTCCTGAAGTAGTCGGCGAGCAGATCCTCAGCCTTATCCACGGCCAGCATGTACGCCACATGACGGTTGTAAAGCTGGGAATATTGGAAGTAGTCAGGCGAGTTGATATGAAGTTTCTTGAGCGACTTGTAGATCACCGTCAGTTCGTTTGCCAGATCGTAATCAAGCAACTCTTTTTCAAGTTTCTTGAGCGTGGCAACTGAAATGGCGCGCTTCTTGGTAAACAAAACTTCAGTGATGTTGGCTACTTTCCGCAGTACATCAGTACGCGGGCTCTCCAGCTGTCCCATGAGATATTCCTCTATCTTGAGGTTCAACCGGGAACGGAGTGTATAGTAAGCGTTGGCATTGACATCAAGTTCAGTCATGATCTTGTTGTCAGACAGCTGCCGCTCACGGAGAGACTTTAGCAGGTAGGCAGATTTCTCGGCATTGCTTTCGATAAGTGAGTCATAGATAGCTTTAAAGTCCTTTTCCGAAAGTTGCTTGATGATATTCTTAAGCTTTGCCATGCGTTGAGCCTATAACAATGTGAAAATTTACAAAATTTATTACATCGTACAACAGCCTTAACTCCTGTAAACAAAAAACTTAGGGCCGTGTTTGTAGTTTTATAACTTACTATGAACGATCCATAGTTGAGCAAAAAGTTAATCATACTCGCACTTGGACTGACGTGGTCTTTACAGTCATTCGGTCAGGTAGAACGCCAGGCCATAGAGAATATCTGGAAAGGTAAATGGGAAAAAGCGTTTTATCAACTAGATCGTGCCGGGAATAAGGATACTATTCGCGTTACTTCAGCTTACGCATGGGCCTTGTACTTTGGAGCTGTAGACAATCCGGATTATTCGCTGGACTCCGCCAGTCGATATATTCGCGCTTCCGTCGATCTCTACGGTCAGACAACTGAAAAACAACGAGAAAGACTACGCCGATTTCCGATTGATAGCATCGTTCTGGTCGCTGAAAGAAATAGCATTGACAGCGCGGCCCTTGTGAAAACCCGGGAAGACGGATCAGCATCTGCCTATCAGCAATTCCTGGATATCCACCCGGGGTCTATCTATCAGGCAGATGCGATAGCATCACGGGACGAGAGAGCCTTTCAGGACGCGGTCAACACAAATACCCATCAGGCGTTTTACCAATATCTCGACCGCTATCCGCAGTCATCCAGAACAAGTGATGCCAGGGCCAACTACGAACGGCTGCTCTACCACGATTACACGAATGGTAAAGACCTTGCCGGGTATGAACGGTTTCTCAGGGATCATCCGGGAACCTCCTTTGAAAAGGAAGCCCATCGTAATATTTTCGAGATTCGGACAGCAGACGGCAGCCGCGATGCTTACCTGAATTATCTCAAGGCCCAATCCCCATACAGCAGGAGAGCTACAGATGTCCTGTATCATCTGGAAGCAGGCGCGCCCGCCGATAACTTACCCTCTTCGGCATGGAACGATTCACTTCGGGCAGCGGCAAGTATCCATCCTGCATACATCACACCAATTCTGGTGAATGGGCGCTACGGTTTTATTGATCCGGGCGGGCAAACGATTCTTGAACCAACAATCGAATCGATCCCGGAGGACTATTTATGTGGCAACATTACCGACAACGTCATACAACTCGATTCGTCCGTCATTGCCCTGAACGGCAAGGTAATTTATTATGGCAAAGTCGATGAGATGGAAGACCTTGGACAAGGGTTGTTGTTGATTAGCATGGATGGCTGTCAGCGGATCATACATAAAAGCGGATGGCTCGTGATTTCGGATTGTGTCGATCAGGCAAAGATCATTGCCGATCGGTTCATTGCTGTTCAGCAGCAAAGCAAGTGGCGTCTGCTAACACTCACCGGACGCCCAGTTATGAAACGTGCATGGGATGCTGTAAGCTCAGTACATCAGATGATTGTACTGGAATCTGAAGGCGAAAAGTTTGTGAGCACTCCGGCAAAGTTGTCCATATATGTGGCGGAACCCGCAGGTGTAGATCCATTTGTGCGATTCGATCGGATCCAGCGCTGGACCGCCGGCATTACGTCGGTACGGCTTGGAAATGAAGAACTCCTGCTCGATGTAAATTCAGATACGTTGGTACACTCACCAGGCGGGACATTATTACCTGCTCGCTTTGGAGTCGTCGTCGTGGAGAACGACACGAATAGCCATACCGTTAACTGGCGCCGCGAATCCTCGGAAGCATTCCGATCGGTACGTGTTTCAGGCTCGCGTGCGATAGTTCAAACCTCTCAGGGATGGAGAATGTTTGATCCCGTACACCGGCAGTATTTAAGTGCTGCGTTTGACTCTTTGTGGTGGACAGGTCCGTTTGCGGTCGGCACGCGACGGGATAGTGTTAACATCTTTTTCTCGTCGGGCCCGACGCAAAAATTTAAAGGTAAACTGCAGGCTACATCTGTACTGGGCCCTGATAGTACATCATACCTTCTCATTGATATGGGGCAACCAAAGCCCAAACGCCTTTATGCGCAAAACGGTAAGTCCATAATGCAGGTTCCGTATGAAAAAATACAGGCACTAGGCCAGGGATATTTCCGCGTATTCAAGGGGGGAAAAGTGGGACTCGTTTCGTCTGATGGTAAGCTTATAGTTCCGACAACGATGGACGCCATAGGCACCATTAATAACCAGTCTGTTTCTCTTCTTAAAGACGGTCGCTTTGGCTTGTTTCATTGTTTGACTCGAAAAGTAATTCAACCTCAGTTTCCAACGAATCTCACGCCATATGGCAGGCAGTATGTCGTTGTACAAAAGAATGGACAAAGTGGTTTGTACAAGTGGGACAGCAAACCTGCTTCGAAGTTCGAATATGATGAGGTTAAATACTGGAATGACACTGCCGCGTTCGTTCGCAAAGACTCGTGGTGGTCGCTCGTTAGCCTGCAAACGAATAAGGTACTCATCGACAGTGTTCGTGGTATCCGGTTTATTCGCCAGCACACAGACGATCAGTTGGCAATTGTGAACACGGGTGACTCGTTTGGTGTCCTGCATAGCCGCAAGGGCACTGTTATTCCGCTGACATTCACTGACATCGTCAATATAGGTTCCGCTGAATGGCCTTTGTTCTTTACGGAAAAGCACATACCTGAGGCATCGTTGTACGTGGTTATTTACTACGACCGCGATGGCAGATTTCTACGGAAAGAGTCATACAATCCCGACGAGTACGAGCGTATTTATTGCCCAAATAATTAATGGGCCATTCAGGTAGAATTCCCTTTTAAAAGCTGCCGTATTCATTAACTTTCCTGTTCATTCATCCCTATGGCTATGAAGCGTCTAATCATTCTGATGTTGCTGTCGATAACCGTCAGCAGCTGGGCACAATCAACGATCGAACGCCCTAAACTTGTTGTGGGTATTGTTGTTGATCAGATGAGGCAGGAATACCTCTATAGATTCTACGACAAATTCGGGGAGGGAGGTTTCAGGCGCCTCATGAACGATGGCTTCATGCTGAGAAATGCGCATTACAACTATGTGCCTACTGTAACTGGCCCGGGTCACGCTTCTGTATACACGGGGTCAACTCCGGCTATTCATGGAATTATAGGAAATGAATTCTATGACAAGAAGGCAAAGAAGTTCGTCAACTGTGTCGAAGATTCAACGCGAAAGGCCGTCGGCAGCGCTTCGTTGGAAGGCGATGTGTCACCAGCAAGGTTACTTGCGTCTACGGTCACAGACGAGCTTAAGCTTTTCACTCAGAAACGTTCAAAGGTTATTGGCATGTCCATAAAAGATCGCGGCGCAGTTTTGCCCGCAGGTCACATGGCGAATGCAGCCTACTGGTATGATGGAAAGTCGGGTCAGTTCATCACCAGTACTTACTATGTATCTGCGTTGCCTGAATGGGTAGCGAAGTTCAATGCACAGAAGCTTCCTGAAAAATATCTGGCCCAGGACTGGAAAACACTATATCCAATCGAGAAGTATACTGAAAGTGGTCCCGACGATACACCTTATGAGCGCAAGTTCTCAGGACAGGCAAAGTCAACGTTCCCTTATCAGATTGCCAACTTACGGGTAAAAGACAGCTTTGAATTTCTGGCCAACACTCCATACGCCGACGACTTCCTCACAGAATTTGCCAAGGCGGCCTTAACGAATGAGCAGCTCGGAAAGGACAACGACACTGATTTCCTTTGCATTTCATACTCAACTCCGGACGCAGTCGGACATAGAACCGGTCCCAATTCAGTTGAAATAGAAGACATGTATCTTCGCCTGGATAAGAATCTTGCCGACCTGCTCGACAGATTGGATAAAGAAGTTGGTGCCAATAAGTACACAGTTTTCTTAACTGCTGATCACGCCGTCGCCGACGTACCACAATATTTGAAAGACAATAAAGTTCCTGCGGGATACTTTAGCGAAGGACAATTGAAAACCCGTTTGGATTCCTATCTGAACGCGTCTTTCCCTGGCAAGAATTATATTGAAAACATCAGTAACGGTCAGATATTTCTGAATCACGATCTCTTCAATCAGGACCCGCGTAACGGAACAATCGAACTGCTAATTGTTACAGAAATGATTGGTAAGTTCCTGATGACCATGGACGGCGTGGCAGGTTACTATACTGCGGACATGATTCGCGATGCAAGCTATACTGATGGAGGAATCAAAGGGTTTGTTGCCCGGGGCTATAACTTCAAACGGTCCGGAGACATCATCATTTCACTTGAGCCTGGCTGGTTTGATTCGGTTTCACTACAAGGCACAACTCATGGTTCGCCCTATACCTATGACACAAATGTTCCGGCCCTTTTCTTTGGGTTTGGAATAAAGAAAGGTTCATCAGTTCGATACCATCCGATAACCGATATTGCCCCTACTATTTCAGCGCTACTTCGGATTAAGTATCCCAGTGGATGTACCGGCCAACCAGTTGTGGAAATATTCGAGTAGTGTGGCAGTTGCCTGCTTTTCGCTATCTTCAAAACTTTACTTAGACCTAACAACATGAGCGAAGAGAACTTTAAACCGGTGCTCGGATTGCGCGATGCTACCATGATCGTTGCAGGATCCATGATCGGTTCCGGGATTTTTATAGTCAGTGCCGATATACTTCGAAATGTTGGAGGCGCGGGTTGGCTGATCGCGGTATGGCTGATTACCGGCTTTATGACAATCTCGGCAGCGGTGAGCTACGGTGAGCTCAGCGGTATGTTTCCCAAGGCCGGTGGCCAGTATGTTTATCTCAGGGAAGCATTCAATCCATTGATTGCCTTCTTATATGGATGGAGTTTTTTCGCCGTGATACAGACCGGTACCATCGCAGCAGTGGGCGTTGCCTTCTCCAAATTCATGGCATACATCGTACCAGGTGTTAGCGAAGATCTCGTGCTGGTTAATCTCGGATTCATGTCGATCTCACCGGCACAGGTTGTCTCCATCATCATTATTATATTTCTGACTTATGTAAACACCAGGGGCATTCAGGGTGGCAAAGCCATTCAGACAACATTTACCATAACGAAGCTGGTTAGCTTGTTCGGACTGATTGTTTTCGGCCTTATCATGGCACGGGGAGATGTGTGGTCCGCCAACTGGACTAATGCCTGGAGCCTCACCAAACTGAACACTGATGGATCACTGGAAGCCTACACGACAATTGCTGCCGTCGGTGCAATCGCCGCAGCAATGGTTGGCTCGATATTCAGCAGCGATGCATGGAACAATGTAACCTTCATCGCAGGCGAGATCAAGAATCCGCAACGTAACATTGGACTGGCCCTCTTCCTCGGCACACTTATAGTCACTATCATTTATGTTTCTGCGAACATCATGTACACCGCAGTGCTGCCACTGGGAGAAATCGCTTTTGCAGAAAAGGATAGGGTGGCCGTTGCTGCATCACATGTCATCTTTGGCAACATCGGCACGGTAATCATAGCACTCATGATTATGATCTCAACGTTCGGTTGTAATAACGGTCTTATTCTGGCTGGTGCCCGTGTTTACTATACCATGGCAAAAGACGGTCTGTTCTTCCGTCAGGCTGGTGAGCTCAATCGCTTCGCGGTCCCGCAACGTGCGCTTTGGGTGCAATGTGTGCTCGCATGCCTTTGGTCTTTGAGCGGCAGGTATGGCGACCTGCTCGATATGGTTTCTTTTGTAGTTGTATTGTTTTACATGCTCACGATCGTGGGCATCTTTATACTTCGAAGAACGCGGCCCGATGCTCCCAGGCCTTATCGCGCATTTGGCTATCCGGTGCTTCCCCTGATTTATATTCTTATGGGAGTGTCCTTTTGTCTTCTGCTCATTGTTTATAAGCCGAAGTTCACATGGCCAGGATTGATCATTACACTTATTGGCATCCCTATTTACTACGCAGCTCTCCAGAGAAGAAGCAGTAAGTCATAGTATTCGTACGCCTTCTTTGACTAGATAACTTGTAATTGGGTTATCGCTATCTGCAATCCTTGTGGTGGATGCGATGACCTGCAATAAGGTTGAGCTTGTGAAAGTTTATCGACCAATCTGAGAAGCGAGAACTGAAATACCTTCTGCCAATGAATGCGGATGGTAACCTAACTCGCTTGTAGCTTTCGATATATCGAACCCGGTTCTCAGCGGGCGCTTTGCAGGTTGAGGGAGGGCAGCCGATTCTACCGGCGTTATGAGTGAATCATCAAGACCGAAAAACGCTGCTGTTTGCATAGCGATTTCATATATCGATACGAAGTCCTTACCTGAAATGTGATAAATGCCATTAGCGCGTTTTTTTGCAACCAGATAACAGCCATAGGCAAGATCCTCAGCAAGAGTCGGCGTTCTCCACTGATCGTTAACAACGCGAATCTGCTTGCCTTGTTCCAGACTTTGTTTTACCCAAGTCACGATGTTGGACCGTTGAACTCCGGGTATTATTCCATACACCAGCACGGTGCGAACAATGGACCACGAAATGTTGCTTGCCACCACGAGTTGTTCCGCCTGCCACTTACACTGACCATAGTAGTTAACAGGCCCCGGTTGATCGCCCTCCGCTAGCCTGTCACGTTTGCCATCGAAAATGAAATCCGTGCTCACGTGAACAAGATGCGCATTGCAGGTCCTTGATGCTTCGATCATGTTCTCAACACCTGAAACATTAACGCGATAGCATTCTTCCTTGTTTTGCTCGCAGATATCCACCTGCGTCATTGCCGCGGCGTGCACGATCACATCTGGCGCATGTGCAGTCACCACTCGTGCGACAGCTGACGCGTCAGTTATATTCATTAATTCGAAAGGCACCGACCATGATCCTGCCAAGGGCGTTCGCGCGGTTGCAATGACCGTTACCTCAGGAACCGATGCCAGAAGCGAGATCATCTTCTGGCCCAGCAGGCCATTGCATCCAGTAACAAGAATTTTCACTGTTGAAATAAATGGAGTTTACTTGATCAATTACGGCAATTCGTAACCGTAACGCTTCCTGATTTCCTTGGCGGAAAGTTCTTCTACGCTGACAGACATCCGGACATCGGTTGTTGGCCTTTCAGCTGCATCCCGCTGAATGTCCGCAATCTTGTCGATTACCTCAAGACCTTTAATAACTTTCCCGAAGGCACTATAATTGCCATCCAGCATCGGAGCCCCACCAACAGTCGAATACGCTTTAAGTTTTTCCGGAGCAACGGTCTGCGTAACATCCATACCTGTTTCTTTTACAACCCTTGGCTTGAGTGCAAGAAACAATGTCCTGAACTGTTCTTCATTTCCCGACTGATAAGCTGCACCCAGTGAATCAAAGGCTCCCTTGTTTGCTGGGTTGTCGAAAAACTTTCGCAGCGCCTGATCATACTTTACCTGGTCCAGCGTCATCTCCTCAGTATCCATCACACGACCCTGAACTATGAAGAACTGGCTGCCATTGGATGCTTTCTTGGGATTTTGAATATCGGACAAACGAGCGGCACTCAAGGTGCCCTTGTCGTGAAAATATTTCGGAACGATCTCAGCATCGATCGTGTAACCTGGGCCGCCATGTCCTAGTGGAGCGCCGGGTGCTGCCTTCTTTGAGTCGGGATCACCGCCCTGGATCATAAATCCCTTGATGACGCGATGGAACAGTGTACTGTCAAAGTAATGACTCTTCGCAAGTTTGATAAAGTTCTCTTTATGCTTTGGCGTTTCATCATACAATACAGCAACCATGTCTCCATAGTTGGTTTTGATGGTGGCAATCGTTGCACGCTTCTGCGCACAGCTGGCTACAATAATGCAGCAGACCAGTAAGGTAATAATCGATATTCTTGACATGTCTGTTTGTTCTGGAATTGTTCAACGGATACCCTATACGGCCTGCCTGGCCAGGTTCCTGATTTCGAAAAGTATGTCGCCGCCGCCGCTGTTCAGCACCTCACGTGCCACAGATTCTCCAAGTTGCTTGGCGGCTGACGGTTCTGCAGTGCCCTTCGACTTTACGATTCGCTGCCCATCCAGCGATATGATGCCGGCTTTCAACGTAAGTAATGCACCTTCAAAATGCGCATAACCAAAGGCAGGAATGCTGCAACCGCCCTGAAGAGTTTTCAGGAATGCCCGCTCCGCACGAAGACAATCTTCAGTCTCCACATGATTCACCCAACGCTCGATGACTTCCTTTTTTTGATAGTCAAGTTTCTTGTGGCATTCGATGGCAATGCTTCCCTGTCCAACGGCGGGAACGAAATAACTCGTTTCTATTTTTTCAACAATGAGCTCATCATAACCCATACGATGTACGCCGGCGTATGCCAGAACAAGGGCATCGTATTCTCCCGCCTGCAGTTTGGCAAAACGTGTTTGAAGATTTCCGCGTATTGTAGTCGCCTGAACGTTTGGATAAAAGTGTTTCAGAAAAGCCACCCGGCGCGTTGCCGAGGTACCAACCTTCGGGTTGCCATTCGACAGACTAAAATCTTTTCTGAGGCTTACCACCACATCGTTTGGATGCTCGCGCTCAGTAAACGAGATCAGTTCCAGTTCATCCGGCAAATCGGACGATAAGTCTTTCGCGCTATGGACGGCAATGTCAATAGTGCCATCAATAAGCCGGGCCTCAATCTCTTCCGTGAAGACACCTTTACTACCAATCTTAGCGATAGATACGTCCAGAATGGTATCGCCGCGCGTTTCAATTGGAACGATCTCTGTCGTATAGCCGGAGGGTTTAATCAGGCGTGCTACATGTTCTGCCTGCCAGAGTGCAAGCTTGCTTCCACGCGTACCAATGCGAATTACCTTGTTCATGGATTGATTGTAGTTGACAATTGAAGAGATAGGTCCAGAAAGATCATTTTTGCACTTCCATTTCGTTCCAAATGATAGGCAGCGTCGTTCATGAGCGTATAAGAGCGTTCTACCTTATCTACATTCATGACACGACTAAAGTCCTGTATAAATTTAAGTTCCTCGCCACGGGAGCGGTTAAGATCATTTGCTCCTGAAATTCGGAGAAGTGTTTCCCGCATCATGTTCATGCTGTAAAGCATAAGGTTCCGCTGGCTCATCTTGTCGAGCGCGTGGTAATTCTCTGCAAGAGATACCAAAGTACCATAACTTTTTCTAAAGCAGGCCCGCATCCATTCAGTGAACCGTGCAGCGTTGTCATCCTCCTCCGAATCCAACAGTTTGAATGCTAGGTTAAGATTGCCTTCTGCCAATCGACTGACGCGCGCAGCCTTTGCTCCATCTATACCTTTGCTGACCAGTTGATCTTCTATGATCTCATCGTCGAGGAGAGGTACTGTTACGATCTGCGTCCTGGAAATGATCGTCGGTAATAGTTTGTCAGCGGCATTGGTGATCAGCAGAAAATACGTGTAGGGAGCAGGCTCTTCCAGAATTTTCAAAAGCCCATTGGCCGCCGACGGATGCATCAGCTCCGGCTGCCAGATAATCATCACTTTCGATTGGCTCTCAAATGGCTTAAGCGATAAAGTCTTGATGATTTCACGACTTTCGTCACGGGAGATCAGCGCCTGTTTGTCCTCACCACCGTACGATGCTGTCCAGTCATTGATGTTTCCAAATGGCTGTTCTGTAAGGAAGGTTCGCCACATCTTTAACATCTCCGCCTTGAAGCGATCTTCATCTTTATCTCCCTTCACATTACTGAGCGGGAAAACAAAATGGGTATCCGGATGAATAAACTTTCCGCTCTTCGAACAGGCGGCGCATTTGCCACAGGCATCGTCACCCCGGTCCAGGCAGTGAATGTATGTCGCAAGCGCCAATGCAACTGGCAGGTTCAGCGCACCCTCAGCGCCAACCATAAGCTGCGCGTGTGCTAAATGATTCTGACGCGCAGCTGTCGTTAGCAGCGACTTCACATCTTCAACGCCTGGTATATCTGCAAATCTCATTTTTTCTTTTTACCCATTTACCTCCCACGCACGCCCTGGTGAAGTCAATCGAAAGACCTCTTCCAGGATTGCTCTGTCAAATTTGTCTATGTTCATCTCACGTCGCGACATTACCATGCGCGCCGTTTCTATCGCCTTATCCACGCGATACGTTGTTATTTCCTCTCCTCCGCCCCAGCTAAACGAAGGCACAAACGAAGGCGGAAAGCCACCTCCAAACACGTTTGCTGATACACCCACAACGGTCGCGGTATTGAACGCCGTATTAATAGCAGCCTTGCTATGGTCTCCCATCATCAATCCACAGAACTGCAGGTCAGTTGACGCCATTTCGTTTCGGGCGTGACTCCATATCTTGATCGGGGCATAGTTGTTTTTAAGGTTCGATGCGCACGTACCAGCACCCAGGTTACACCATTCTCCAATAACCGCGTTGCCAATATATCCATCATGCGCCTTATTACTATGGGCAAACAGTACCGAGTTGCTAACCTCACCGCCAACTTTACACCATGGGCCGACCGTTATGTCGCCACGCATTTTCGCTCCCATGTTTAAATGCCCTCCCTCGCATAATGCAAGGGCCCCCCGAATGATCGCTCCCTCCTGAACAACACTGTTCTTTCCAAGATAGATCGGTCCCGTTTCTGCATTCAGTATTGCCCCTTTAATATAAACACCTTCCTCGACGAAGATATCTGCGGCATTGTAAATGCGTGTGTGAGGATCATGTATGCCCGCCGATTTCCGACCGGACGTTACCAGCACGAAATCTGTCCTGAGCTGCGCTGCATTCTGGTTGAAGATCTTCCAAACCTGGTCGATTATAGTCACAGATTTTTTATACTCCACAACGTTGCGCTCCGTCATCGGCCCCTGTGGGTTTCGCGCGGCCAGCAGAAGTGCATCCTTTACGAGAAAGTATCCCTGAGGCAGAGCGTTCACTGTTGCCTTGAGCTCCGCATCAGGACACAACGCGCCATTGATCAGAAGCTCATCTTTGCCACCTTCACGGGGAAACTTTTGTGCAAGATAACCCTCCGTCTGGAAGCTTACCGGCGACTTCAGCCAGCGTTCCCACTTTTCAGCTATCGTCAGAATGCCAATCCGAATTGCACCCACCGGCCTCGTGAGAGTAAATGGATAGAGGTTGAGCCGTATGGTGGGATCGTCGAAGAGGATAACGTTCATGCCTCAAAAATAGAAGCATAACGCAAAACAGGAATGAATCGGAGCAATATTCCGGCGTCGATCAGAAAATAAAACCCTTCGCTCAGAGAATGGCCTTTCCGGACATTATACGTAAGCCCTGGCAAAGCAAGCTGATTCCGGAAAAAAGAAAGAGCCCGCATCTAGCGGGCTCTCCAAAATTGTGAATTGTCAATTATAAATTGCCAATTATTAAGCCTTCTTCTGGTACTTGTTCTTGAATTTCTCAACGCGACCAGCCGTATCAACAAACAATTTCTTGCCTGTGAAAAACGGATGTGATGCTGAGCTTACTTCAACCTTGATCACAGGATATTCTTTACCGTCTTCCCAAGTGATCTTCTCCTTCGTTCCCGACGTGCTGCGGCTCTTGAATTTCGTGTCGCTTGACGTGTCCCAGAAAATGACGTCTCTATATTCAGGGTGAATACCTTTTTTCATAAGCTTTATCGTGTTTCTCCTAAAAAGGACTGCAAAGATAAGGACAGTTCCGAAAATAACAAGACCTGCCGCCGCATTTTCAATGGGAGAGAGGTGGCTAAAAATGGCGTAATTTGCGGGCTGGATTATTTCATAATGATAAGAAACAACGTTTGCATCGCGCTTTTGATGCTCATATCAGGTCTGACTCACGGGCAAAGCAGCTTTGCTCCCCTTAACGAGGACTACTATCACAACATCGATCGATATGAAGTTAAGTCAGGTGTGATCACGCCTGCATTTTTTACGAACGTCAAACCATATAAGCGCTCGGAAATCGTAGAATTCTTTGATTCTCTGGAGCATAATGGGCTCATAACCTCCCGCGCTGACCGGTTCAATTACGAATACTTCATGAACGATAGCTGGGAGTTTTCGCGGTCCGCAACCAGTGATTCAAAGCACAAGCCCTTTCTCAAAGTCTTCTACCGCAAGAAGTCTGACCTTTACCATGTGGACGAAAAGGCCTTCGACCTTCACGTAAATCCGGTACTCATGCTGTCTGCCGGTAATGACAACCGGCGCGACGAAATGGTGTATTACAATACCCGGGGCGTCGAAGTGCGGGGTATGGTGGATGGCAAGGTTGGTTTCTATACGTATTTCACCGACAATCAGGGCGTCTTACCGAGCTACGTCTGGGATCAGATGGCAACAAATCCCGTGATCCCACACGAAGGTTTTTGGAAGGAGTTCAAGGACGGCAAAGGCGTAGATTACTTTCAGGCCCGGGGATACATCACGTTTGAAGCAACTAAGCACATCAATATTCAGTTCGGGCACGACCGCTTCAACATTGGAAATGGCTACCGGTCGCTGATCTATTCCGACTATCCACCACCTGCCTGGTTTTTGAAGGCCGACGTAAAGGTCTGGAAGCTGAATTACTTCTTCATGCTTAATCAGATGACGGCAGATGTTGCGGGGAGCCTAGGTGGACTGCGAGACGTAGATGGTGGATATCCCGACAAGTTCGTCGCTACGCACCACCTGGCCATAAACATCGGAAAGAAGCTTAATCTTAGCGTTTTCGAGTCTGTAGTCTTCAGCCCCGACGATTCACTGGGAGCAGGCAAATTCCGTCTCGACTATTTGAATCCCATCATCTTCTACCGCGCCATCGAACAGCAAAACGGCAGCAGCGACAACGTTCTCCTGGGAATGGATTTCAAATGGAACATAGCCCGACGCCTGTCCATGTACGGGCAGTTTGTCCTCGATGAGTTTGTCCTCGACCATATCAAAGACGCCGACGGCTGGTGGGCTAATAAGTATGCAATTCAGGCAGGCGCAAAATATGTTGACGCTTTTGGCGTCTCTAATCTCGACCTGCAGGGAGAGTTTAACCTGATCAGGCCATATACCTATTCGCATGGTTCAGTTTATGGAAACTATAGCAGTTACAGGCAGCCTATCGCGCATCCCCTTGGAGCAAACTTATATGAACTGGCAGGTATCCTCAGGTACCAGCCGATCCCGAGACTTTCAATCATCGGCAAGCTCAATTATTCTATTCAGGGCAAAGACACAGTGGGCGTGAACTGGGGAGGAGACATAATGAAGAATAACAACACCCGTAAGCAGCAATACGATAACGAAATCGGTCAGGGCGTCAGAACTGAAGTTCTGTTCGGATCCCTTACTTTGTCCTACATGCTTAAGCACAATCTGTTTATAGATGCAAATGTTGTCATCAGGAAGAGCGAGGCTCCAGTACCTGTATACAACAACAATACAACATTAACTTCACTAGCTTTGCGCTGGAATATCCCCCGCAGGCTTTACGAATTCTAGCCATTAATGAAAATTTATCTACGCATCCTTCAATACACTCCTAAAGCCGGAGTACAGTTCGTTAAGTTTTTCTTCTTTTCTGTTGTCGGCGCGCTTTTCAGTGCTGCGTATCTTAGAATGCTGCAACCATTGATTGACCTGCTCTTCAGGCAGAAGATTAACATTGTAGTGCCGCCCGAGCCTAAATTCTCATTGTCCCTTAGCTACTTTCAGGATTGGCTGCAGTATCAGTTCTATTACTCGCTTCAGAACAAAGGTGCTGCCTACACGTTGCTAATGGTTTGTTCTCTGATTGTATTGTTCGTGCTGCTGGCGAACACCATGCGATACATCGAGCGGCTTATAGCTTCCCGCGTAAAAGTTGATGTGGTGAAGAACCTGCGCATAGACTTGTTCGACAGCGTTACTAAACTGCATATCGGTTACTTCAGTGATCAGCGCAAAGGTGATCTGATATCACGGTTCACAAATGACGTCAGCGAAGTGGAGAACACCGTTCTCAATTTGTTTCGTGCCATTCGGGAACCTGTTACTCTCATCGTGTTCATCACTGTCTTGTTTGTTATTTCCGTGAAGCTCACACTGATCACCCTTGTCATACTTCCCGTTACAGGTGCTATCATCGCGTCAATCATCAAGCAACTCAAAGTTAAGGCTACGCTCAGTCAGGAAGCGATGGGCCGGATTGTGAGCATACTCGATGAAACATTTAGCGGCATGCGGGTTATCAAAGCATTCAATGCTCGCGGCTTTATAGCAGACAAGCTGGAAAATGAAGCCGCGTATCATCGTAAGGTAAACTACTCTATTTCGCGCCGCAATGAGCTTGCATCGCCATTGTCTGAATTTCTTGGGGTAACTATCGTTGCAGGTATTCTGTTCTACGGAGGATTGTCTGTTCTGTCAAACACCGGTGAATTAACTCCTGCTTCGTTCTTTACTTTTCTTACCGTATATGCCATGATGATTCAGCCGGCAAAGAATCTTTCAAACGGATTTACCTCGTTGCAAAAAGGAGCAATATCTGCAGGCAGGATTTTCGCGGTAATAGACACTCCATCCGAGATACGCAATAAACCGAATGCCATCGTAGTGAGCGAATTCCGCGACAGCATCGAGTTCAGAGACGTGAGCTTTGCTTACGATAAGGATCTTGTTCTAAAGAACATCGACCTGCGCATCGAAAAAGGTAAGACAGTCGCATTGGTAGGTCCATCAGGAGGCGGCAAGTCGACACTCGCAGATCTGATACCAAGGTTTTACGATCCGTCTAGTGGCACCGTTACGCTCGATGGAATAGCGCTTCCGGAGTACGATCTTGAATCACTCCGTAAGCAGGTCGGTGTAGTGACTCAGGAGTCTATTCTTTTCAATGATACCATATTCAACAACATCGCGTTCGGGATGCCGAATATCAATGAAGAGGATGTTATTCGTGCGGCAAAAGTCGCAAATGCACATGAATTCATCATACAGACTGAACAGGGTTATCAGACTATGATCGGTGAGCGGGGGTCGAAGCTTTCAGGTGGCCAGCGTCAGCGCCTCAGCATTGCCCGTGCTGTATTGAAGAATCCGCCAATACTGATCCTCGATGAAGCTACATCAGCACTTGATTCTGAGTCAGAAAAACTTGTTCAGGATGCGCTTACTAAATTGATGAAGAACCGCACATCCGTAGTGATTGCTCACCGCCTGAGCACCATTCAGCACGCCGACGAAATCGTCGTGATTCAGCAAGGCCAGGTGATCGAACGCGGTAAGCATGTAGAACTTTTGCATCAGGATGGCCTCTATAAAAAGCTTATCCAGATTCAAAAGCTGTAAAGAAAACCTGACGATCTGCGTGCAAACGGTACGCCGTCTTGGTAGCCAACAGTTTTTCTTTTACATTTAAATATTAGTTAAAGAAGATGAGTAGAAATCGCGTATTATTTTATTTGGTGTTCCTGGCCTTTCATGTGGCCTCTTTCATATTTACGCTTTACATACAGGACTTTTCTTTCTTGACGAGAATTTTTGAACACATCAAGTCGTTCAAGTTCATCACCTTCTTTGGATTAATGTTGATGGTTACTGACATAATCTGGACGTGGATCGGCAACCGCGATACCAGAAAGGAGAATGCTGCACTCAAGCATGAGTTAAACACGTTGAAGGCTAAATTGTTCGACATCCAGGAGGTGGCGAAGCAGCAGGAAGCAGCGAAGAACACGCCGAATATCAAGTAGATTTTTTTTGTCGTATGGTCGCGAAAACCTTTGGCGGCGCCGTGCATGGTGTCGACGCAAGGACGATCATGGTTGAAGTGAACGTTGGACAGGGAACGAAGTTCTTCATGAGCGGACTTCCCGACAGTGCAGTTAAGGAAAGCCAGCATCGTGTTGAGTCGGCGCTGAAAAGCTGTGGCTACTTCATGCCGCGAAATAAAACTGTTGTAAACCTCGCACCCGCGGATCTCCGAAAGGAGGGGGCTGCTTATGACTTGCCGATCGCTTTGTGCGTTCTCAAGGCCTCAGGACAACTCTCCTGCGACACAATCGCTGACTTCCTCATCATGGGGGAGTTAACGCTCGACGGAACACTGCGGCCTATTCGCGGTGTGTTGCCAATCGCAATTCAGGCAAGTCGTCAACGGGTTAAAGCGTTACTACTACCCGCTGATAACGCGAAGGAGGCCGGAGTTGTAAACGACGTGAACGTCATCGGCCTAACCAACCTGCGACAAGCAGTGGAATTTCTCGAAAACAAAATTTCTATTGAGCCGGTAATAACCAATGTGAGTGAAACATTCAAAAGACATCAGAATGTTTACGATTCAGACTTCAAAGACGTTCAGGGCCAGGAAAACATCAAACGTGCGATGGAGATCGCAGCCGCCGGCGGTCATAATCTCATTATGATTGGTCCGCCGGGTGCCGGAAAAACAATGCTAGCCAGGAGATTGCCGACAATTCTTCCTCCACTCACCTTGCAGGAAGCATTGGAGACAACTAAGATTCATTCAGTAGCAGGCAGATTAAGCAGCGAAGCGACGTTGTTGACGGCAAGACCTTTTCGCGCTCCTCATCACACAATCAGTGATATCGCTCTGGTAGGAGGTGGCAGTCATCCACAGCCTGGAGAAATCTCTCTAGCAAACAATGGCGTGCTGTTTTTGGATGAACTTCCGGAATTCCGACGCTCTGCGCTCGAGGTGATGAGGCAACCAATGGAAGAGCGTCGCGTTACCCTTTCACGGGCACGCAATACCATTGAATACCCTGCGAACTTCATGCTCGTGGCAAGTATGAATCCGTGTCCTTGTGGTTACTTCAATCACCCGGACAAAGAATGCGTGTGTGCGCCCGGAATGGTTCAACGGTACATAAATCGAGTGAGCGGTCCGCTGCTTGATCGCATAGATATGCATGTAGAAGTAGTGCCAGTGGCTTTTGATGAGTTAACAGCTTCAAGAATTCCCGAAACCAGTGACGCCATCCGCGGTCGTGTCGTCATCGCGCGCGCACTTCAAACAACACGTTTCGTTGCAACAGGTGGAATTTATTGTAACGCTATGATGCCATCGGGCATGGTGAAAAGAATCTGCAATATTGATGACGGAAGTCGTCGACTGCTAAAGAACGCAATTCAACGTCTGGGATTGTCTGCAAGAGCGTACGACAGGATATTGCGTGTTGCACTAACTATTGCCGATCTCGAGGGAAAAAATGCGATTTCAAGCGCTCACATTGCTGAGGCAATTACTTACAGAAGCCTTGATCGCAGTAGTTGGTCTGCTTACCGGGCTTAATTGGCGACATTGTCAACAATGTGTATAATTAATACCCATTCTAGAAAGAACTTCTAACTATACTTTCTATATTTGAAAACACAAAGATGAGTCTCGCCCACACCTGCTCATTCAGTTTTTCAGACTTTTTCTAGGCTTTAACGATTAACAAATGAATTGCCGCTTTTGCAGCGCGCCACTCAGCAGTAAATTTGCTGAGCTGGTAAACAGCCCGTTATCCAATTCGTTTCTGACGCGAGACCAATTGAACGAGCCAGAGACCTATTTCCCATTAACCATTTATGCTTGCTCCAACTGCCACCTCGTTCAGGTGGATGAGTACAAGAATGCAAGGGAAATTTTCAACAACGATTACGTTTACTTCTCATCCTACTCCACAAGTTGGGTGGCACATGCCAAACGATATGTTGAGTCGATGATTACACGCTTCGGCTACAATAAGGAATCACTTGTTGTAGAGATCGCATCGAACGATGGTTATCTGTTGCAGCATTTCAATAACGCAGGGGTTCCTGTGCTTGGCGTCGAGCCAACAACCAATACCGCTCGCGTTGCAATTGAAAAAGGTATTCCAACACTCACGGAATACTTTACTGCAGACTTTGCCAAATTACTGGTAAGTCTCGGCAAAGGTGCTGACCTCGTGCTGGGAAACAACGTTCTTGCACACGTTCCGAATATCAATGATTTTGTCGAAGGACTGAAAATCGTTTTGAAGCCCACAGGCGTCGTCACGATGGAGTTCCCTCATTTGTTAAAGATGGTTGAACAATGTCAGTTCGATACAATTTATCATGAGCACTACTCTTATTTGTCTTTTACAACAGTTCAAAAAGTGTTCGCTGCGCATGGATTGGAGTTGTTTGATGTAGAAGAACAACCAACCCACGGTGGCTCGCTCCGGATCTTTGCAAAGCACGTCAACGATACTTCAAAAGCAGTTACGAGCAATGTCGCACGTATGTTGAAGAAGGAAGCAGACGCTGGCATGCTCACGCGTGAATATTACAAGTCGTTCCAGGCACAGGTTAATGCTATTAAAAATCAGTTCCTGCGTTTCCTCATCGAATGCCAGGATAACGGCGGAAAAGTTATTGGCTACGGTGCAGCAGCAAAAGGTAATACACTGATGAATTATGCCGGACTCAAGGGCAATGACCTCATCAAGTTTGTCGTCGACGCAGCACCATCAAAGCAGGGAAAGTTCCTGCCAGGTTCACATATACCTGTGTACAACGAACAAAAGATCGCCGAATACCGGCCCGACTATGTGATCATCTTCCCGTGGAACCTCAAAGATGAAATTATGAATCAGCTCGCTTACATTCGCGAATGGGGTGGACAGTTTGCTGTGTTCGTACCGAAGCTTCAGGTATACAATCCTAACATGGAGAAGGTCGCTTAATCAAGTCCTTGATTCCGATACCGGTTTCATTTATCCAGTAACAACAACGCCCTGGCATTTATTCAGGGCGTTGTTCTTTTGTTGCCTGTCGTATGCATCATGGCAACGGAGTATTGCTTATCGAATTCTTTCAGCTACCGCTGAAGTATAGAACCAGGCTGTGTCAGGCTGTCTATTCGACAACATCCGCATCAAACGCGCTATTTACGATCTTACCATTGCGCTTCATCTGAATCCAGATTCTATAGTGGCCCGCCGATGGGAACGCATATGGAAATGACACCATGCTGTGCTGTGGGTGCGATGGATCCAGTGTTGGATGCTGCATGGCCGCCATAAGGATAGTATCTCGTTCCGCCTGGCTCATGGAGTTGAACTTTGCAATTACCTGGTCGATGCTGTCTCTGAACGCAGCGGTGCGCGGCAGGTTCTTCACCTCGATTCGTCCCGCCTGCTTCTCAAACCTGTCCTTAAGCGTATTTTGAGAGGCCATGGAATAGCTTCCAACAGGGTGAAGATGGATATATACAGTCCCGTCGTCTTTCATGATTACCGCATGTCCGGGCATTCCCATGTAGGGTTCAATAGTGGCCGGTTTGCCCTGATCATCCTGCAGGTTGAACTTTAATGAATACAATGTATTCGCCTGAAGCTTTGTAGATGGATCATGCTCCCATGTAAGCATCGACCCGTCGCTAAGGGGCAATCGCACGCCGGGCTTGCCGCAAATCAATACTTCGGGACCAGAATCCAACGGAGTGGCTGGACGAGACACAGCATTGGTGAAAAAGTAAGTATCGTCAGAGTCGCCGCGTTGATCGGAAGCAAGCGACACAGGGGTCGCTTTATTATCAATGTCGATGGTATCAGGGATCGTTTCAGAAAATCCACTTAAACGGGTAACATCTGCAAATACCAGATATCGTCCCTGAGGTAACGGCGGCAATGGCGTCGTGAAAGTCACAGAGTCTTTCCGGGTTGGATGAAGATGTGCGAAAACGTCAAGGCTTCCCGCGCGCACCAGAAACATGTGCATCAGCTTCCCGTGATCGGGAATGATATAACTCATGTTCCTCGTCACGGCCAGCGTTCGAAGGCGGGTGGTGTCTACAACAAATTGTAACTCACGGCCTTCTGTACCCGGAACTATGGTGGTGGTTGCCTTAAACGGCCTGTACATGTACCGTTGGTAGTGCCCCGCCCAGTCGTCCCACCACGACTTTCCCCCATACAGGAGGAGGCCGAGGAATATAGCACTGGCAATAATTCCTCTCCAGCGTTTCTTCCTGACCGCAGCCGCGTCCGCAGTAGACGCCAATACACTGTCGCTGACGCTGGCTCCGATGATCGTAATCATGAGTCCGACCAATAGTACTGCAAGACCAACCAGCGTCCATCCGAGCGAAGCATCCATCTTTCGCTGTACCGTCGAGACGGCCATAACAGGCACCATAGCTTTACCACCGCCAGTGCCCTGCACGTCGACTTCAATTGCCGATGTTCCGGGGTCCATCAACCAGATGTTCCCGCGATAATGCCCGGGCTCTCCGGGAACAGGCATCATTTGGTCCGCCTGTGGTGTGCCCTGCATACCAATAGCCCAGTATACCGGTTTAGCAAAGATGGATTGAATCTTATCTGCATCCGTGTAAATGTCTACCGTTGCAGTCCCCGGAATTACCTGGGGCGGAATGATCAGCACCATAAGTGGAATTGATCCGGCATTTCCCTCAAAGGTTACACCGGGGCTTCCAATGTGCGCTAGCAGTATCGAAGGACACAGTATGGCTAACAGCAAAAGAAACTTTCTCATAAGGGGATATCTTAATCAGCAAACGATATTCAAATCAACGAACGATTCGCTTCATCCAGTTGCCCCACATCAGGCCCACGCGTGCGCTCAAAACTGCAATTACGAACGCGATCGGCATACCGATCAACCATTCTTTTGCCGTCGACGTCATCCATGGCGCATAGGCATACCGGTATTCCCAGCTGGGATCAGATCCGAAATACCATTGTGATGTACCAAAGAAATAATGCCCCTTTGAAGCCATAAGGAGTGAACCGAATGGCCATTGCACAAGGAAGAAAATAAAAACAAACACCGCTCCGTATCGGAGTGCACGCAGCCAGTCATTTTTCGTTTTGGAGCGCAAGGTCAGCACATCAATCGCCATCGCCGGAAAGATCAGCAACAGTGGAAACTCGAATGGCTGAAAGTGAGTGATCGGATTCAGCACAGGTCCCAGTCTCGGTGTTGCAGGAAACAATGGCAGTATCCAGTTCATCAGCATCATGAACAGACTATAAACGATTGTCGCCTGGGTAGCGCCCCATCTTTTACGGGCGGAAACAGAGAAGGCAACAAGCAGTAACGGGAAAACGAAACCAGTGATCTGATAAAACAGCACCTGATGCATGTCATGTCTTCCCATGTATTCCGACGCCATTGTAAATGTCATGGCCAGAATGAACCCCTCCGAAAAAGGCAAGAGCGAGTCGAGCCATCGTGCTTCCAGCGGCCGGTCGCCGTGCACGTTCTTGTAGGTCAGCACCGATACAATGGCACCAAATTGAATGGTGATCATTCCCAGCAACAGAATAGTATGGGGAGGGGACAGGATGGTAACGTCAAGGCCATACGCATTATGCCACCAGTCGTCGAACGGGGCAGACGTAAGCATGGCTATAGCACCCCAGATACAAAATAAATTTCCGAGCGCACCGTAGAATATGCCCCAGAAATGAACGCTCCGGCTTTTTTCCAGGGGCGAGCCCGTTATTGTTATTCTTAAAACACGATAGCCCGAAAATATGCCAGCGACAACACCTCCCGCGTAGATCGCCAGGTGAGGTGCCGAGAATAATCCATCACGGCCGATGCTGATGTGCCACGATATGTCCCAGATAAGGCCGATCATTATGCTGAACGACGACAGAACAATCGCGATGAGATAATAAGGGGTTCGTTGCTCTCCTTGATCTGATGTGAGCGGTGTGAAAATGGCGGTCTCCATAACAGGGAAGTGTTCCGGAAGCCAAGATAGGATTTTACTTTCGACGATTACCGGACAAGGGGAAATTTGTCCGGACTGGAACGGATGCGTTAAGTAATATACTAGAACGACACGATGAATGTTGTACCGATGCCGGGCTCACTCTCTGCACGGATACTTCCGCCCAGGGCTTCCACCTGCGTCTTCACAAGGAATAAGCCGACACCGCGGGCGTCTTTGTGGTGATGAAATGTCTTATGCAGCCCGAAGAGCTTATGCCCGTGCTTGGCCAGATCAATGCCCTGCCCGTTGTCAGTAACTCTGAGCACGATCGCATCGCCTTTCATCGATGTTTCAGCATGAATGTGCAGCGTTCGATGAGGTGAACGATATTTGACCGCGTTGCTGATCA
The DNA here is from genome assembly GCF_037203685.1 of Chryseolinea sp. T2. Taxonomy (NCBI): domain Bacteria; kingdom Pseudomonadati; phylum Bacteroidota; class Cytophagia; order Cytophagales; family Fulvivirgaceae; genus Chryseolinea; species Chryseolinea sp. T2. Next base: position 154,590 of record NZ_JBBCAU010000003.1, on the reverse strand, counting down.
GATTTTGGAAAATGCTTTCCAGGTACGGTCTGCTATATTCAATAGCAGGAGCCCGCATGAAATCAAAAGTCACATGCGCCTCGCATTGGATCAAATCACCCTCAAGTGTTTGAACAACCTTATCGAACATGTCTTTAAAGCGCAATAACGCCCGATCCACATTCGCTTCCTTCTTCACCTTGATCATCTCCATGAGGTCATTCATGGTGTCTGAAAGGTTCGTAGATACATTCTTAAGCTTGCTGAAGATCTCGCGATAGTCGCTGATCGGACTGTTGTCGTCCAGCAAACTGATCAGACCCTTGATGTTCCCTATGGGCGACCGAAGGTTGTGTGAAATGATATGGGCAAACTCATCAAGCTGACGATTTTGTTCCTGGAGATTGAGCGCGAGCGCTTCCAGGTTTTGTTTCGAACGCAGCAGCTCTTCTTCTGAACGCTTGCGATCGGTGATATCAATGGCAAATGCCGCGTATCCCATCAGCATGTCACGCTCGTCCCAGAGACCACTTACTGAAAGAAGCACCGGAAAACGCTTTCCGTCCTTCCGGATATAGGTCCATTCCCGATGATCAGCGATCCTCCTGAGACGTGGCAGCGTGGTGAACACGTCCATGTTAGGTTCGACCTCGTAGCCAACATCAGCTGAAAGCTCGTCAGCGCGTTGAATGAGTTGCAGATTGTCGTGAAGAATCAGCGGAGACATCTTGTTCACCATTTCACCTGCCGCGTACCCGGTGAGTTGTTCGGCTGCCTTGTTGAAGCTGGTGATGCGTCCGTCCACATCCATCGAAATAATGGAGAACGCTGTGGTGCTGATTATAGATTCCTGTAGCCTGAATGCATCCGCGAGGGCATTTAAGAATAGATCCTGTTGAACGATCTTCGTAGCTACTGAAGTCTTGGGCAATTGTTCAAAATTAATTGCGCAAAGTTAATGTTTTTAAAACCCGCACGAAAACGCTTAACGGAAAAGTTGACCGCTTAACTGAATCCACGTTGACGCGCCGCCTCAAACACAACAATAGCCGCTGCGTTGGAAACATTAAGAGAGTCAATCGCGCCTCGCATGGGTATGATTATCCGGGATGTAGAAAATTCTCTCCAGCCCTCTGAGATGCCAGTCGATTCAGTTCCCATTACTATCGCAGCGCGTGAAGTGAAGTCAACAGTGTGATAGGGGACTGCTCCCTGAAGATCGGTAACAAAGGCGTTTATCCGTTCCGTCTTCAGCCACTGCATGACTTCATCGGGTGTTGCGACAGCAGTTTGTGTAGTGAAAATGCAACCAACACTGGAGCGTACAACGTTAGGGTTGTAAAGGTCTGTTTTTGAGTCGCACACTATCACGGCATCGATATGTGCCGCATCTGCGGTGCGCAGCATGGCTCCCAGATTTCCGGGCTTTTCAACGCCTTCAAGAATGAGTACAAGGGGCGTGGCAGATAGTTTCAGCTTGTCCAGTGTGTGCACTTTCTGTTCGGCAACCGCTACAACGCCTTCGGTTCCTTCACGATACGCAATCTTACTGAATACAGAATGTTCTACCGGCAAGAGCAAACGATCATCCTGCACCAGTGCTGTTGCCTCTTCACGGCTGATGATATCAGGGCAGAAAAAGAGGCTGACGATCTTATAGCCATATCGGTGGGCAAGAGATACCTCCCGCACTCCCTCAAATACAAACTGTCGTTCACGTGACCGTTCCCGGGGCTTCTCCAGCGAAAGCACGTGCTTGATCTTCGGATTTTGATGACTGGTGATCAACGGATGCATAGACCTGATACCTGGCTGTATGTAATCAGTGCCCAAGTTTCTTAACTTTGCTCCGAAAAGCAAGAACTCCATTGGCGCTTAAACTATTGCACCCGTCCTCCTGGAAAGAATATGAACTCATTGATTCAGGAGATTTCGAAAAACTTGAACGATTCGGAAAATACATTTTGATCCGTCCCGAACCTCAGGCCATATGGAGCAGATCACTCTCTGAAGCTGACTGGCAGCGCCAGGCGCATGCGCGTTTCGTTCGCGAACAATCTGACAAATTCAGATATACTGATGACGTAAAAGGAGGTTGGAAGAAGAATTCCGACATGCCGGAAAGCTGGTTTATCAACTATCATCACCCCGCTTTTGATCTTAAACTCCGTCTGGCATTGACTGGCTTCGGTCACGTGGGCATTTTTCCGGAGCAGGGAGCAAACTGGAATTTTATTCATGAGACCATCTCTTCATGGAAGCTTTCGTCGCCCCGTGTGCTGAACATCTTTGCTTACACGGGAGCTGCCTCAGTCGTTGCCCGCGAGGCCGGTGCCGATGTGGTCCATTGTGATGCTTCGCGCCCTGGATTGAACTGGGCAAAACAGAATATGGAACTCAACGGACTCAAAGACATTCGTTGGGTGTATGAAGACGCCTTCAAATTTGTGCGTCGTGAATTGAAGAGGGGCAACAAATACAATGGCCTCATCATGGACCCGCCACCCTATGGCCGCGGTCCGGAAGGGGAGAAGTGGTCGCTTCAGGAACAACTGGAAGAACTGGTTCGCATGGCCCACGGCCTGCTGGATGAAAGGAATTACTTTTTCATCATGAGTATGTATGCAGTCGGCCTGTCTGCCATCGTGGGACTCAATGTTGCAAAGAGCTATTTTGATGTTTCTCATGCGGAATACGGCGAGTTCTTTCTGAAGTCATCCAATGGAAAGGATCTTCCCATGGGAACGTTCCTGAGGATCAGAAGTCAGGACAGCGCTGCAATCAAATAGCCGCATACGTAGGTGCGATCAATTCGCAACTCCAGGAACGGTCATTGTCCGCCTTACCAGAGACTTACCAGAGACTTACCAGAGGTAAGACTTCTCCAATGGTCCTCCGCTCTTTTAACGCTCCCTCAACGCTCCCTCAACGCTCTTTTGCCGCACTCTCAACGCTCTCATGCCGCTCTGTTATCGGACTTTCCCACACTCCTCCCAGACTTTTCCAATGCACGCCCAGACTTCACCAGCATTTTTCCAGACTTGCCCACAGTTTTGGAACCATTGCCACTATTGTACCCGCCTGGCTCTGGCGTTGTAAAAGTAGATACAACAACTGCTATACTGACCGCCTCCCGATATATACAGAGAGTCGCCCCGAAAAGTGACCTGCTTTGGTGACAACGAATTTCTCTCTGGTTCAGACGTAACAATTATTTCGTTATCGTCTGTCAACTGGATCAGGGGAAAAACGACATCAAGATAAGAGATGCCATCAAGATTAGTGGTAACGGACATCTTACCCTCCGAACAATTATTTAGACTGACAACCGCGGAAAACCAGTCATCCCTTGTCCCCGGAACAGCGCCCGGAAAACTATTAAACCCAGATTCCACGGTAACAATGCTGATCCCCGCTGGCTACCCGCCGATCCTCCTATAAGTCCTCATTTGTCTGACTACGACAGTTGAAGGACATCATATCGCGTGGCGGCGCACCCGGTATATTCCAGACTTTTACCGGCATTGATCTTTACATTCACCGCGGTTGGTTTGAATCGCAGCCTGGCTATTGCGTCAAGATGACATACAGGTAATTGGCCTAGTACTTTGACTGGTCGTTAATGAAGCGTCAATGAAAGGTCAATGAAACCTACGCAGAGTTAAAACCTCGTAAAAAACTGGCTTAAACACCCCATCGACCTGCCTAAAAGTCAGGGTTTATCGGTCCCCCTCACCACAATCCGGGCTCGAAGTATCTGTAGGGAAGACTGAAGTGCTGGATTTAACCATTGTGTTACTTCTTGAATGAATTTTCTTAACAGTCGCAATTCGGAAAGCTGCGACATTTGAATGCTTTCATCCCAGAACAAACGTTGCCGTCAAAACATAATACTGAAACAGGTGTAGGTCTCCAATGAATGTTCGGCAATTGGTCAGCATTGATTGTTATCAATCGTCCGGAAAGTGTTTTCCAATGTCTTCACAGTGATTCTGCAAATCAACAAATAATCGTACCTTTGCGGCCTAAAATCAAAAGCAGAATCGGGAATTATGGACGTTAAGAAGATCAGGAACATAGCCATTATCGCTCACGTTGACCACGGTAAGACGACATTGGTGGATAAACTGTTAATGGCTGGCCACCTCTTTAAGGATCACGAGAATCCTGGTGAGCTCATCATGGACAGCAATGACCTGGAACGCGAGCGCGGAATTACGATTCTTGCCAAGAACGTGTCGGTGCGCTACAAAGATTACAAGATCAACGTTATCGATACCCCTGGTCACAGCGACTTCGGCGGAGAGGTTGAGCGCGTGCTGAACATGGCCGACGGCTGTCTTTTGCTCGTTGACGCTTTCGAAGGTCCGATGCCGCAAACGCGCTTCGTACTGCAGAAAGCACTTCAGCTTGGATTGAAGCCAATCCTGGTTATCAATAAGGTCGATAAGAAGAACTGTACTCCCGACGAAGTACATGAGCAGGTATTCGAACTCATGTTCGCCCTGGATGCTACCGAAGAGCAGCTCAACTTCCCTACATTCTATGGTTCTGCAAAGCAGGGCTGGATGAGCGCCGACTGGCGCAAGCCCACTGAAGACATTAACGCCCTTCTAGAAGGCGTGATCGAATTCATTCCTGAACCTAAAATCGACAACGGCCTTACTCAGATGATGATCACATCACTTGAGTACTCTGCGTACATCGGTAGGGTTGCGATCGGTCGCGTGCAGCGCGGCTCCGTAAAACCCGGACAACAGGTTGCTCTCGTGAAGCGCGATGGCCGGATCGTGAAGACCCGCATCAAAGAAGTATACGTCTTCGAAGGTTTTGATAAGAAGAAAGTCGATGAAGTGAATGCCGGCGAGATCTGCGCATTGGTCGGCCTGGAAGGTTTTGAAATCGGCGATACTGTTGCCGACATGGAAAAGCCTGAGGCATTGAAGTCGATCGCGATCGATGAGCCAACTATGAGCATGCTCTTCACGATCAACAACTCACCCTTCTATGCGAAGGAAGGCAAGTTCGTTACGTCGCGTCACATCAAGGAAAGACTTGAAAAAGAGCTTGAGAAGAACCTCGCTTTGCGCGTTGGAGATACAGGTTCGGCAGATAGCTTTATCGTTTTTGGCCGTGGCGTTCTCCACCTTTCGGTGTTGATTGAAACCATGCGTCGTGAAGGATACGAACTTCAGATAGGACAGCCTCAGGTAATCTTCCGCGAGATCAATGGCGTGAAGAGCGAGCCTGTCGAAGAACTCACGATCGACCTTCCTGAAGATGTTTCCGGAAAGGCAATTGAAACCGTTTCACAGCGCAAGGGTGAAATGCTCAACATGGAACCTAAGGGCGATCGCATGATTCTCAAGTTCCTCATTCCTTCACGTGGAATAATGGGACTTCGTAACTACCTGTTGAACGTTACTGCAGGTCAGGCAATTGTTACTCACCGTTTCAAAGAATATCAGCCATACAAGGGAGAGATCCCAGGTCGCATCAACGGATCGTTGATCGTGATGGAACAGGGTGAAGCCATTGCTTATAGCTTGCACAACCTGCAGGACCGTGGAAAGTTCTTTATCAGCCCGGGTGAACCTGTTTATGAAGGACAGGTAATCGGCGAAAACAGCCGCAGTGGCGATCTCGTGATCAACGTTACCAAGACGAAGAAGCTCACCAACATGCGCGCTTCCGGTGCTGACGAAAAGATGAAGATCGCTCCTCCGATTAAGCACACTTTGGAAGAGGCACTTGAATACATTCAGGCCGACGAATACGTAGAGGTTACACCTCAGTCTATCCGTTTGCGCAAAATTTATCTTAACGAGAACGAGCGGAAACGCAACAGCAAGTAGGTATCGGCCGTTTCCATAGGCATGAGGAAGCCCCTGACCGCAGTATTACCTTTCCTTTTGGTTTTTGGCGCTTTGCTGTGCAGCATCAGCGCGCAGGCCCAGTTTTCCAGGAAGGTCGACGAACGTGTCGTCCAGGCAGATACACTCATGTCCCGCGAAGACTATGCAGGTGCCCTCGCACTGTACACTAAGGTCATTGAGACCTCAAAGCTCAATACACCTCAGGAAGCTCACGTTCTTTACAAAAGGGCATATTGCTACTACACCCTGGAGCGTTTCGACGACGCCCTGACGGACATCAACCGTTACATTGAAAAAACGGACGATCTCCAGGCAATCCTGTTACGTGCATACGTCTATCAGGGACTGGGTCGATCAGATGATCAGTTGAACGACATCAACCGCCTGGCTCAGAATAATCCGGACAATCTCGATTTACTCCGATGGCGGGCTTCGGTACTGATGGATGCCGAGAAATATAAAGACGCACGCCGCGATATAAAGAAGATCATGATGATCGACCAGGGCCCTGACGTGGCCGGATATCTCGGTCTTACTTACTATTACGACAACGACCCCGATAGTGCGCTGATCATTTTCGACAAGGTCCTCGCTTCTCATCCTGAGCATGCACAGACTTATGTTTATGCCGCCTCTCTTGCGCTGGAGGAAGAAAGCTTTCCATTAGCGCTCAACTATATCAACAAAGGACTCCAGCAGGATCCCGCGAACAATACGCTCATATTCTACAAAGGCATCGCGCTTGTTGAGAGTGAAAAGACCAATGAAGGTTGCCGATGCCTCGCCAAAGCCTTCGCCGCCGGCACCGATGACGCAGGCGATTATCTGAAACAATACTGCTACGGCGTCGAGTAAGATTGCCTCTGGAGCCGTTAGAAATCACCGATCTGTATTATCCGACTATTACCTGGCGATTAAGCTTCAGGTGAAATTGTGTTTATTTTCCATAAATTCAACAATCTTCACCACGCTAACCTGCATCGTCTATGAACAAAATACTTGTACCATGCGATTTCTCAGCTCAGGCCATGAGTGCAGTTAAGATGGCTGCTGAAATTGCAACACAGTCTGATAGTGCTTTGCATATACTGAACGTAGTAGAGGTGCCTCTGATGCACGATAGCATGCTCATGCCAACATTGTCGTTCGAGGAGGAAACCATGAGCGAGTTGAGAAAAAATGCCCTTACGCAGTTTGAAAAGATTAAGGCCGAGTATTCTTCATTGCAGGTCGTTACCGAAGTACTCTACGGTGGCCCGGCGGCGATGATCTCAGACTACATAGAAGACAAGCAAATAGAGCTCGTGGTCATGGGAACAAAAGGAGCAAGCGGCCTCAGGGAATTGCTGATCGGATCTACCGCCGAAAAGGTGGTGCGCGGCGCTACCTGTCCGGTAATCACCGTGCGCGTGGAGGTATCACCTAAGGTGATCAGAAACATTGTGGTCCCCAACTCACTCGAACCGGAACAAGAGATTCTGGTGACCAGGTTGAAGCAGCTTCAGCAAATGCTGAAAGCGACGTTGCACATTGTTTGGATCAATACACCTGCGAATTTTACTCCAGACAATATCACAACGGTCAGGCTAAAGGATTTCGCTCAGCGTTATATGCTGACCAACTTCACCCTGAATATTTACAACGACATAGAAGAAAAAACCGGGGTAATCAACTTTGCCAAACAAAAGGAAGCAGACATGATCGCCATGGGAACGCATGGACGTAAAGGCATCAGCCATCTGCTCATCGGTAGTATCGCAGAAGACGTTGTGAATCATGTACAGATCCCGATCTGGACAACACATCTTGATGCACGCTGATTCTTACATGCTCCGCCGGTACTGACCACCCACCTCGAACAACGCATTGGTAAGCTGACCAAGGGAACACACCTTTGAAGCCTCCATGATCGCCTCAAATACATTCCCGTTGACAAGGGCTGCCTCTTTTACGGACGACAATGCTACCGGTGATTTATCCTTCTGAAAATCCTGCAGGTTGTGGAGCATATCTATTTGGTACTCCTTTTCTTCTGAAGTTGCGCGAATAACTTCACGGGGAATAATCGTCGGTGATCCTTTTGAGCTTAGGAAAGTGTTCACCCCAATGATGGGATAGTCACCATTGTGCTTCAGATTTTCGTAATAAAGACTTTCCTCCTGGATCTTACCCCGCTGATACATGGTCTCCATAGCGCCCAAAACCCCGCCGCGTTCACTGATCCGGTCAAACTCCGAAAGCACAGCTTCTTCTACGAGGTCGGTCAGTGTTTCGATGATAAAGGCACCCTGCAACGGATTTTCATTCTTCGCCAGTCCAAGTTCCTTGTTGATAATAAGCTGAATCGCCATTGCCCTCCGCACTGATTCCTCGGTGGGTGTTGTAATGGCCTCATCATAGGCATTTGTATGCAGCGAATTGCAATTGTCATAGATCGCATACAACGCCTGCAGCGTCGTGCGAATGTCATTGAAGTCAATTTCCTGAGCATGCAGCGAACGCCCTGAAGTCTGGATGTGATACTTGAGCATCTGTGAGCGTGCATTCGCTCCATACTTATGGCGCATGGCGCGTGACCATATCCGTCGGGCTACACGTCCGATTACTGCGTACTCCGGATCAATACCGTTGCTGAAGAAAAATGAGAGGTTAGGTGCAAAGTCATCAATGTGCATGCCTCTGCTCAGGTAGTACTCAACATAAGTAAATCCGTTGGAGAGCGTGAAAGCAAGTTGCGTGATTGGATTGGCGCCGGCCTCTGCGATGTGATACCCGGATATGGATACCGAGTAAAAATTCCGAATGCTATTGTCAATGAAATAAGCCTGCACGTCACCCATAAGGCGAAGGGCAAACTCAGTAGAGAAAATACAGGTATTTTGCGCCTGGTCTTCCTTGAGGATATCCGCCTGTACGGTTCCGCGAACCTGTGAAAGTGTTTCCGCCTTGATGCGATTGTAGACTTCGGCAGGCAGGACAAGATCACCGGTTACTCCCAACAGCATCAAACCAAGGCCGTCGTTTCCATTGGGAAGTTCTCCCTGGTATCGGGGCCTTTCATCTTCTTTACCTGAATATAAATCTTTGATTTTCTTTTCAACTTCCGCGGCCAGTCCGTTGGCATTGATGTAAAGTTCACACTGCTGATCGATAGCAGTATTCATAAAGTAGCCAAGCAGCATCGGCGCAGGACCGTTTATGGTCATCGACACTGAAGTACGCGGATCGGCCAGATTAAAGCCACTGTAAAGTTTCTTCGCATCATCAAGACAGCAGATGCTGACACCGGCGTTGCCGATCTTTCCATAGATATCGGGACGATAGTCGGGATCATTTCCATATAAGGTCACAGAGTCAAATGCCGTCGACAATCGCTTCGCCGGCATCGAATGGCTCACGTAATGAAAACGACGATTGGTTCGCTCTGGTCCACCTTCACCGGCAAACATCCGGGTTGGATCTTCTCCCTCGCGTTTGAATGGATAAATACCTGCGGTATATGGAAATTCTCCGGGCACATTCTCACGAAGGTTCCACTTCAGAATATCACCCCACGCCTTATAACCTGGCAGCGCCACTTTAGGAACACTGGTCTGTGAAAGCGTAGTTAAATGAGTTTTGATGCCGACCTCGCGGCCTCTGACATTGAATGTAAAAACCTCGTCGTGATATTTTTTCACCTTCGCCGGCCACGCTTCAATCAGCTTTTGGTTTTCAGGAGCAAGTCCCTCGCGTAATGATAAAGTCCTGGTGTCAAGCTCTTCGGCCAGGGCAGGGGTTGCGTCCTGCAACAATCCTTTCGTGGTCTCTAAAGCATAAAGCTTTTCTGCAATTTCTGACTGCTGCTTTATCCACGTCTCTGTAGCGCGATTGCTTTCCGTGATTTCGCTCAGGTATCGGGTCCGTTGTGGAGGAATGATGTATATTTTCTCCGATGGTTCGTTCCCCACGGATTGACCTGACTGTAAGGACGCGCCTGTCTTCCCGTTTATGATTCCAATAACTGCGCGGTATAAACGATTCGTTCCTGGATCATTGAATTGAGAGGCAATTGTTCCATACACTGGCATTGATGATACCTCCTCCGTCCATCGCTGATGGTTGCGCTGATATTGTTTTTGCACGTCGCGCAAGGCGTCTGTGCCTCCCCGTTTGTCGAACTTGTTCAAGGCAATGACATCAGCGAAGTCAAGCATGTCAATCTTCTCCAGCTGACTTGCTGCTCCGTACTCCGGAGTCATTACGTACATCGATACATCACAATGTTCTACGATCTCTGTATCACTCTGGCCGATACCGGAAGTCTCCAATATAATGAGATCAAATTGCGCGGCCTTGAGAATATCCACTGCTTGCTGTACATGCTTCGACAAGGCAAGATTACTTTGTCTCGTGGCGAGCGAACGCATGTAGACGCGCGGATTATTTACCGAGTTCATCCGGATACGGTCGCCCAGGAGAGCGCCACCGGTCTTTCGCTTGGAAGGGTCTACCGAGATAAGTCCCACGGATTTATCAGGGAAGTCATTTAAAAATCTGCGAACCAGTTCATCCACCAGCGACGATTTACCAGCACCACCCGTTCCTGTAATTCCAAGTACAGGAGTTTTGGATACGGACGCCTGTTGACGAAGCGCATCAAATGTTCCACTATGCTGGTCGTGATTATTTTCAGCCGCCGAAATGAGCCTCGCGATTGCTGACGGCTCTTTTTCTTTTATCCTGCTGATCTCATCTTTCAATTCGGCGCCGAGCGGAAAGTCGCTCTGACTAACCAGATCATTGATCATGCCCTGTAATCCCATGCGGCGTCCGTCATCAGGCGAATAAATGCGCGTGATCCCATATGACATTAACACTTCGATCTCCTCAGGGAGAATCACTCCGCCACCACCTCCAAAGATGCGTATATGTGATGCGCCCTTTTCATGAAGCAGGTCATACATATACTTGAAGTATTCGTTGTGTCCACCCTGATAGCTCGTCATGGCGATTGCCTGAACGTCTTCCTGGATAGCCGTGTTAACGACTTCCTCCACACTCCGGTCGTGACCAAGATGGATCACTTCAACACCTGTTGATTGAATGATCCTTCGCATAATGTTGATTGCCGCATCATGGCCATCGAAAAGACTGGCCGCAGTAACAATGCGAACTTTGTGTTTCGGAGTATATATGGCAGGATTCGTTGGCTGCGATTCGCGCTTTTGAGGCGTGACAGTTTTGTTCATAAATAACGTCGCTTTAGACTTCGGTAAAAGCCGCATTTACAGCTTCAAAAATAGAGATAAGGGTACGATTAAACTAATGCTGCCATTTGTCTGCGACTTATTACCTTGCGCCATCATGCGTGTCTGGTTTTTTACTCTGGTTGCAATTTGTTTTCTTTCTTATGTTCCTGTTGAACGTACGGGGAAAGTTGTAAAAGTAGTGGATGGCGACACGTTTGATATACTCGATGAGTCGAGCACCACGCGCGTCCGCTTGTTTGGCATAGATGCACCCGAACGGGGACAGGCATTTAACAAGCGTGCAAAGGCGTTTACGGATTCGTTACTGTCGGGCAAACAGGTCCGTGTCGTAGTGCGCGACAAGGACAGATACGGCAGAACTGTCGGCGATGCATATTTGTCAGACGGAACACATGTAAATGCCGAAATTGTACGCGCTGGATATGCATGGCAATTCAAGAAGTATAGTACGGATCCGGAGATCGCACGATTAGAGGAAATTGCACGCAGTCATCATCGCGGCTTATGGGAGGATGCGCAAGCAATCCCACCATGGGAGTTTAGAAAAGGGAAGCGATAATTTTATTGAGCTGAGACAGGGCGATATCGTTACGTCGTGGTGACATGAATTGAACTATGTTTTTAGCCATTGGAAACGAAAAGTAAAGAAATCGATTATTGTAAATGCGCCCAATCGTGATATGGTCCTGACCCTGATCAAACGCATTCTTAAAATACTGCTGATTGTTATCGGTGCGCTGGTGGCCGTAGTGCTGGTCATTGCTGCCCTGGTGCTTATTCCCCAGGATCGCGGGGTTCATCACGAAACGCTGATTAGTGAGATGCACAAACGGGTAGACAGCCTGGGTACGCCGGTTGAAGGTACACGTGGTTTCACAGTGGGTTATGCAAAGGAAAACATCACACCCACATACTTAACTGCAACAGCGGGATATGGCAACCGTCTCGGCAAGAAAGTAACATCGATTCACGATTCCATCTACGTGCGATGTATTGTGGTCGACAATGGCGCGAGCAAAGTAGCTATCGTCACGGCTGACCTGCTTCTGATGCCGCCGGAAGTCGCGCTTCTTCTCGAAAGTGAACTCTCATCGATTGGCTTTTCTCCAGACAACACCTTCTTCGGCGCAACGCACAGCCACAACAGTGTAGGAAACTGGAGCCATGGAGCGATGACGGTAATGTATGGTGACTATGATGATGCATTAGTCCATCACATCAAGGACAATATTCTCCTGGCAATAAAAAATGCCGATGCTTCTAAAGTAAAAGCTTCAATTTCTGCAGCACACATTCCGGTTACAGATGCGGTGCGGAACAGGATCAATAAGAATAATCCGGTTGACTCTCTTTTGCGGGTTATCCGGATAGTACGCAGCGATAGCGCGAAGTTGTTATTGTTGAACTTCACAGCGCATGCTACCTGCTTATCGGACGACAACATCGTGCTGTCTGGCGACTATCCCGGGCTTCTCACAAAGTCTCTCGAACAGCAGGGCTACAAGTTCGCCATGTTTATGGCTGGAGCTGTCGGCAGCCATGCCGGCAAAACCAAAGAACGTGAGTGGCCTTGCGTCGAGGAAATGTCGTCTAAACTGGCAACGGCCATGAAACAGAACAGCGGTGCTTTTGAGCCTGTAGCGGACACCACACTTTGGATGGGGCGTGTAAAGCTGTCGTTGACAGAGGCACAATTCAAAGTGTCAAAGACCTGGCGGTTGAGACCATCAACATTCAATGGGCTTATGGGTGACTACCCTGAATACATCACGGGGTTAAGGATTGGGAATCAGCTGATGCTCGGAACACCATGTGATTTTTCCGGTGAGTTTTATCCTGCTCTGGATTCGATGGCTGCCACGCGCGACCTTAATCTGATGGTGACGAGTTTCAACGGTGGGTATATTGGATACGTCACACCCGAAAGATATTACGATGTTAATCACTATGAGACGCAACTCATGAACTGGTATGGTCCTGGCACAGGCGAGTACTTGATGACTTGCCTTGAAATGCTCATTGATCATGCGGGTAATGATGGCGTTGACTTCGGTGAAATAAATACGAAAAGATAAATTCGACTGTTAAACTATCTTTAAATGAATACCTATCTTCAGAACGAACGAATCCGCGTTGGCATCAAGCCGATGGGAGCGGAACTATTCAGCATTCAGGATCGGAAGTCGGGCAAAGAATACATGTGGAAAGCTGACCCTGCCTTTTGGGGCAAGACCTCGCCCGTATTGTTTCCTATAGTCGGTACGTTGCGGGAGAACAAGTACAAATTTAACGGCAAAGAGTACGCGCTGCCGAGGCATGGTTTTGCCCGCGAAATGCCTTTTGAACTTCGGTCCAATACCGACACCATTGCAACATTTACACTTGAAAGCTCTGATAAAACGCTGGCAAAATTCCCCTTTCCTTTCCGGCTCGACATTGGTTATTCTGTCGAAGGTGCCATGTTGATTGTTGACTATCACGTATTCAACGCCGGTGACACGGATATGTACTTCTCCCTTGGCGCTCATCCCGCATTTGCTGTGCCGCTCGCAGATGGACTTCATTACAGCGACTATTACCTTCAATTCAATCAGCGCGAAACAGCACCTCGCTGGCGTATTGACGCTGCCGGGCTGATTGAACCCGTGGCCAATCCGTGCCTTGATAACTCAGACCGCCTCAACCTGTTGAAAGAATTGTTCTACAAGGACGCAATTGTCTTAAAAGATCTCTCATCAACATTGGTCACACTTCGTCACAAAACGGACCCTCATGGATTTGAATTCAGGTTTCATGATTTTCCTTATCTCGGCATATGGGCAGCTAAAGATGCAGACTTTCTTTGCATAGAGCCATGGTGCGGCATCGCCGACAACCAGGGGCACAATTATGATATCACAACGAAGGAAGGCATCGAGAAGCTTGCACCGAAGGCAACATGGACGCGCAGATGGAGCATTACAATTTTTTGATGGGTAGCGTAATTCGCATATGTGTAACCGCCTGTCTACATCGCTAGAGAATGAAAGCAGCAAGTATCAACGATATTAAAAAGGAGCTTTCAGAAAAAAATACGCGCGATCTTCAGGCGTTGTGTTTACGTCTGGCGCGATATAAGGTAGAGAACAAGGAGTTACTCACATACATGCTGTTTGAAGCCGATGACGAAAACGGTTACGTGTCATCGATCAAAACGGAGATAGACGAGATGATTGAAAATCTGCCCCAGGGAAATGTTTACTTCATCAAAAAGGCCCTGAGGAAGATGCTGAGGATCGTGAACAAACATCTGAAGTATTCTGGTATTCCTCAGACTGAAGTCGAAGTAAGACTTCATTGTTGCAACCGTATACTCGACCGGGGTGTTCCGCTTAAATCCAGCGTCGTGCTTTCGAACATGTACAATTTGCAACTTAAAAAGATCGAAACCGCCTGGGAAAAGCTACCTGAAGACCTTCAGTTTGACTACGTTCGCGAACTCGATCGTGCCAGGAAACAAAAATAGAACGCTTGAATAACGATTGAAAGTAACACACAACTCAGATGACACGTGTTAAACTAAACTACGTGAAATGAACGAAAGGACACATTGGGATAAAATAGCTCCGAGTTATAACGACGAGATCTTTGACGTATTTGAAAGCGACAAAGACGGCAAGCTGGTGAAGAACATGAACCGTTACATTCAGGCCAGTGATACGGCAATTGACTTCGGCTGTGGTACGGGGAAGGCGCTTCATCTTCTCTCACCGCGGTTCAGGTCTGTAGTGGCGACTGACATATCAGGTGAATGCCTTACCGCGGCGAAGGCAAGAGGATTTGGCAACGTGACATATAAGCGCGCCGACCTTTCATCTAAAGCTGTCCGTCTTCCTCAGGCTGATTTTGTTTTTTGCTGCAACGTCATCATGCTTCCGGAAATCGCGCGCAATGAAAGCATGTTCAGCAATATTCAGAAGTCATTAAAGCCTGGAGGCATTGCTATGATCGTCGTGCCGTCAACTGATTCAATGCTTTACTCCGCCTGGAGAATGATTGACTGGTATCGCAAGGAGAAGGTGGACGTTGACGATATCCCGGCTTCCGAACTCGCCTATTTCAGCGGCAGCAAGCGCGACCTTTTGCAGGGCATCATTCGCATTGATGGCGTTCCAACGAAACATTACTCGGGCCCGGAACTACAGGTGCTGATGCAACGGGCCGGCCTCTCGCTTGTCAAACTGGAACAACTGAATTACAAGTGGGACAGTGAGTTCGCAGAACCTCCGAAATGGATGCAGGCACCATATCCCTGGGATTGGCTGATTGTTTGCCGTGCCGATAAGTAGAGATCTGAATAATCTTTGATCCAAAATAACGCGCGAATGCTCCGGGCTTTCGTTAATCTTTGAACCAGCTCCAATGACTTACCTGTTCAAAGAACTCAGGAATGGCTTGCGGATGAAGTACAGCGATGAACAGCAGGCCGAATAGCGCTCCGAACAGGTGTGCGTCATGGTTGACATTATCATTCGCCTTCCGTCCCTGGTAATAGGAAAACACCAGGTACAACGCTCCCAGAATAAATCCTTCAAAACACAACGCGAAGTACAAACAGATCTTGTCCAGCGGACGCAGCAATATGAAAGCAAAAATTACCGACGCAACACCGCCCGATGCGCCGAGTGAATTATAACCCGGGTTGTCCTTATGCTTCAGAAAACTGGGCACATCCGAAATGATGATACCAAGTACATACAGAAGAATGAAATAAAGATCACCCCTCGAAGCAAATATGTAATTGAACTGCTTCTCGACTACTCCGCCGAAGAAGTACATGGACAGCATGTTAAAGATCAGGTGCATGTGATCCTTGTGAATGAATCCGGACGTGAGGAAGCGATAGTATTCTTTCCTGTGCGTCACCACATAGGGATTGAGGATCAACCGCTTCAATACAGCAGGCTTTTGAAAAGCGTACATGCTCACAAGTACCGTGAACCCAACAATGATGAGTGTGATAGACATAGTTAACGTAACGGCAATAATACGGCAATTTTCGGGACGCAGGACGTCTGAGCCGGAAGGCAACGCAGTTTTCGAACTCGCCGCGGATGTACTTTATTAGAATTTAATGAAGCCCTTAAGAGATAGCGCTCGAACTTAATTCGTAAATAGCATTAGAATCTGTCCTAACGCGTCTATTTACGAATTATGCATCGTGCAATGAGTAAGTCTTCCGTTAAGGAAGCGCCTGCCCAGGTAAAACCGGTCATCGAAGTTCAGGTCCTGGAAAGCATCAGCCCTGAAACGCTTTATGACGGTTACGTTTATGTGCACTGTCATTTCGAAAATGAGTGGCAGGACGCCCTCATCAGAATCTGGAAGACAACATTCCTTATTGATCGCGTAAGTGGCTCCAAGTCAAAACTGATCCATGCCGAGAACATCAGCTTTGCTCCGATATGGACCATCATTGCTGATCAGCACAGACACACTTTCCTGCTGATCTTTGAAGCGCTTCCGAAGCCTTGCAAGGTGTTTGATCTTATAGAGGAGATCCCACAGCCTGGCGGATTTCATGTTCAAAACATTCATCGGAATCCTACCGACGTTTACCACATTAACGTTTAAACCGTCCGTCGTAGAGACGCAATGCATTGCGTCTACACCTACACGTGGTACGGTAAACCAGCCTGTCAGAAGCCAAGCCCCAACTGATTTTGATCCTTGATTTTGGTAGCGGCCTTAGGCTTTCCGTTTTGGACCTGAACGATTTCCTTTGATTTCAGATAGAGAAGATAGCCCTCAACGTCGACATAGTTCATTTTTCTCAGGACGTCAACATACTCCTGCACTTGTTGCTGATCATGCCGCGATGGACTTCCAGTCTTGAAGTCGATGACAATCGCCTGGCGATTCTTGAGCAACAGTCGGTCTATCCGATTCTCGGCACCTGAAGGAAGCAGGATGGGCGATTCGGTCCGTACTTCCCAATCGTCGGTAAACCACGAGGCAACCTTAGGTAACGAAAAAAGCTCATCAAGAGCAGGAAGCAAATCAGTTGCCTGATCATGGGAGATGAAACCTTCGATGACCAGCTTAGCGATCACATCGTGCATTTCCGAGGCATAGCGAATGCGCGAAAGGACAGCATGAATATGAATTCCATACGCAATGCCTGCCTTTTGCAGTTCATCAGTGTCTTCAAAATAAGAACTTCCCCTCTTCTTAATAACAAGCCTGTCGCGCCACGGATACGTTGGATAGCCCTTCAGTTGTACAGAATTTTGTAATTTGACCGGACCATTTTCGGACGGAGCAACAGTGCCCAGCCGCAGTTCGTCCGTGAGATCGTTCCATCCCTGATCAGAATCAAAACTCGTTGATATACTCGTGTGAAGCATGGATGCCACTGACTTCTTCTGCGAGCGGTTTGATGGATGCGGCGCCGTAACGATCAGTCCCTGCTCTGCCCTCGTAAGAGCAACGTAAAGTAAATTGAGGTTATCCAGATAGGCACGTGTCCGTTCCTCTTCATAATCTTTGGCAAACACAGTTTGATTCAATGCACTCGAATACCTGATGGGCATATAGCCAAGGCTATCGAAAGGCTGCTCATCCGTCTTTACCCAAAGAGTAGGGGACTGAAAATTGTCATGGTCGAGCGACCAGGCGCAGAACGGTATAATGACATATTTAAACTGCAGTCCTTTTGACTTGTGCACAGTGAGGATTTGTACGGCATTGATTTCTGCCGGCAACTGAACAGACCTTTTGTGACGTACATCCTGCCACCATTCCAGGAATGCAGCGAGGTCATTGCGCTCACGGCTATAAAACTCCAATACCAGATTCTGAAACGCGAGCAAGTAAGCAATCTCACCCTGGTTCTCACTCAGCTTGAATATCCTGATGAGCGTCTCAGTAAGTTCGATCAGCGGCAACTTCTTTAGTGTACCCTTTTCCTGCGCGAAAGCTGGCGGCAGTAGCCCCTCGAAAATCGCCTGACGCGAAACACTGAATACTTCTTCCAACGGTCGGTCTGGAGCATGTTGTCGGGCGAATTCATAAGATAATTGCGCACGCGCAATGGCATCTTCAGGATTCAACAAATAACGCATGGCTGCCAGCAACAGATTAACTGAAGATGCACCATCGAGCCATAGCGATTCGTTGGAGACTACTTCATAAGAAAAGCCCGGCTTTACTCTTCCTTCATCGCGGTACTTGAGAAGGCTGGCAACAATCTGCTGACCTTCGTCATTGCGTCTTACAAGTATGGCAATATCCCGTAGTGACACACCATTTGCCTGCAGCATTTCAAGCTGTTCCGGGATGCGATCCATGGCTGCTTCCTTCCACTTCTTCTCCTCGGAATCCAGCAGAAACTTTATGTTCACATATCCTTCTGCCTTTCGGGCTACATGCTGCTCCACGTCGCGATAAGCATCGATGGAAAGTGAACTGCCGGTTTCTAGCGCAGCCACTGCCGCCGCTTTGTTAAATACCCTGTTATTGAACAACACGATATTGGAAGCACTTCGATAGTTCGTATTCAAATATTCCGATCGGGTACGCTCACCACCCACGTGTTGACCCACAGTTTCCTGAAGAAGTTTCAGATCGCCTCCCCGCCACCGGTAAATCGCCTGCTTAACGTCTCCCACAACCATGCTCGCATAACCCTGGTCCAGGCCATTACTCACCAGCGGCAGAAAGTTCTTCCATTGCATGTACGAGGTGTCCTGAAACTCATCGATGAGATAATTCCTGTAGAACGACCCCACCTTTTCATACACGTAGGGCGTGTCACTGTCCTGGATTACACCATGTAAGAACTTCGGGGCGTCAGCCAGAAGCATCATGTTATTTTCGTCCTTGTATTCGGCAAGCTTTCGGGATATGTCGGCAATTAGACCGAATACATACAGGTTCTGCAACAACAGTTCAGAGGTTAGTGCAACACTGTATTCATTGTCGTATAGCTCTATCAGCGCTTCGATACGGGGAACAAATTCGCGCCTCGCTACAGTGACTATTTTCGATGGATTGGACGCAGATTTAATCGGCCATTTTTCAGCAACAGTAAATACAGTTCGAATGCGTGGAGTTGGTTCTTTCACAGACTTAACTTCCCTGGCATCAGTGAAGCCCTTCAGAAATGTGAATAAGCCTGAGTTTTGTCCAAAAGAAAAGTCTGAAGCAGTCCAGCCCTCGTCGGAGATTGTCTTCAGTACTTCATCGGCCAGCTTTTGTCCCCTAGCCAGGAAGTTGTTTTTTTCTTTCTGTAAAATTCCCTTAAGGTTGGAGAAATAACTTCGGTCGGCAGTTGTTCGCAACAGCTCTGAGTCGATAGCCTTGAACTCTTCGCGGAATATTTGCTGAGCGAAATCGAGTAAGCTTGATCGTACATCCCAGGCACGATCATTCTCCAGGTTCTCTTTGGCGAATTCCACTACCCAGTCAGTCAAGTCTTTATTCAGCCCCAGTTCATCGATGAGATTGTCGATTACTTCCTCCAGGATCACGTCCTGTTCCACTTCCAGCCGATAGTCGCCGACAAGTCCTGCCTCTCTCGTAAAAGAGCGGATCACTTTCTGAAAGAAGGCATCAATTGTGCTGATAGCAAAACGATCGTACTTGTGCAGGATGGCTGCCTGCGCATCCTGAGCATACTGCTGAAAAGTAGAGGCGTCAAGGTTGAGTTCCGTCTGCAGCTCCAGGGCCAATTCATTTGTCGAACCCTTCGCAAAGTCGTCCAGGTAAGCCAGGATCCGATCTTTCATCTCCTGGGTCGACTTGTTTGTAAAAGTAACGGCCAGTATATGCTTGAAATACTCGGCGCGATAACGCAAAGCCAAAAGCAGATATGTTTTCGCAAGCGTGCGCGTCTTGCCTGAGCCTGCGGACGAACGATATATCGAGAATGCCGGATTCAATTTGCTTGCGGATGCATTTGTGCAAACATAGGGAAACCGACGGAATAGCTACGAATTCAGCAGGTTCCGAAGACCATGCCGTAAAATTCTATAAATGGTCCAGGGACCGGTCGCCCGACGAGGGAAGACCATTGATTTTGTTTAAATTGAGGAGATTTTTTTATGCGGAAACTGTATTTTCTAGCACCCAAGATTGCTTTTTCGTTTCCCGTCCAGCTGTTTCTTAACAACATTCAGCGCAATCACATCCTCATGTTGTGTTGGGTAGTGTTGTTTGCGATGATCACCGGCAGCTTCGGGAAATATTTGGGCATTCCATATTTGTTTCTGGACCCGGAGTATCAGAACAGCGTCGGCTTCCGAAGCTTCTTTATTATGGGTACCGTGCTGGGTGGTTTTATCATGGCCTTTCACATCACTTGTTACATCATTGATGGCCATCGATTCTCTTTCATTGGCGCACTGAGGAAACCCTTTACGAAGTTCTTCATTAATAACAGCGTCATACCGCTGGGATTTCTGATTGTCTACATCGCAGAAATTGTAAAGTTTCAGATCAACAACGAGTTTAGTACAATACCAGGTTTGCTTCTAAATCTTTCGGGATTGCTCCTCGGCTTCCTGATCATGTCTGCAATCTTCTTCGTGTATTTCTGGACGACAAACAATGACATCTTTAAGTACGTGGTGTGCCAGATTGACGAGAAGCTGAAGCAAAAGGTAAAGGTTACCCGTGTCAGCGCCATGAAGAAGCTGGACATTGCCCGAAAAAAACAAATTCGGGTTGACTACTACGTTGACTACGACTTAAAGGTGAAGCCGGTCGAAGACTCCAGCTTCTACGATAAAGCTACAATCATACAGGTCTTTGATCAGAACCATTTCAACCTGGTGATCATTGAGCTGTTCATTTTTCTGTTTGTTCTCCTGCTCGGCATCTTTAAAGATTCGCCTGCCTTTCAGCTACCGGCTGCCGCCAGCTTTATTATTTTCCTCACCATCTTCGTGATGATGGCTGGAGCATTCACCTATTGGTTTGGGGGATGGTCTGCAACGGCTGCCCTGGTGATATTTCTGGTCTTCAACTACCTCATCGGAGAAGAATATTTCACAAGACGCTATGAAGCTTTTGGCATAAGTTATACCAGGCCCTACGCCGAGTATTCGATATCAGCATTGCAGGGTTTAAATGATTCGACCCACATCGAAAGAGATCGTAAGGCCGGGTTGGTGATGCTGCAAAATTGGAGAAAGAAGTTCTCCGCTGACGAGAAGCCGAGGATCGTTTTTCTTTGTGCGAGCGGCGGCGGAAAGCGGGCTGCGCTTTGGACATTAACAACGCTTCAGGCGGCAGACAGCCTTACACGGGGCGCGCTGATGAAGAACAGCATTCTTATCACTGGCGCGTCCGGAGGATTGATCGGCGCCAGTTTCTTTCGGGAGTTGAAGCTGCGCGACATACTCGGCGAAAACACCAGGCCGTACTCACGATCGCATCAGCAACAGATTGCAACGGACAATTTAAATCCCTTGATCTTTAGTCTTCTCGCTAACGACTTCTTCGTCTCGCTCACCAAATTTAGATACAACGGAAATCTTTATCATCGCGATCGTGCTTACACGTTCGAAGAGCAGCTAAATCATATTACTCTCCGCATGATGGATAAGCCGCTGCACGCATACGACAGTGTCGAGATGCAGGGAACGATACCGATGATGATTCTGGCTCCGACGGTTGTGAATGACGGACGCAAGTTATACATCGCGTCACGACCTGTATCATTCATGAACTACGATATCCTTGAATCGCCGGAGTACAAACTTTCGAAGTTATCGGGGATGGACTTTCAGACTCTGTTTGCCGAGCACAACGCCCGCGATCTCAGGTTCCTTTCTGCGCTGCGTATGAGCGCGACGTTCCCGTACATCACGCCTAATACAACGCTGCCGACAGAGCCACCAATCAAAATCATGGACGCCGGCATATCCGATAACTTTGGACTTTCTGACGCCATGCGATTTATGTTCGCGTATCGGGATTGGATTGCTGAAAATACCGCAGGCGTCGTTTTCGTTTCAATCCGGGATTCACCCAAGTTGAATCCCATAGTTCAAAAGACAGGACAAACACTGATCGACGACTTTACCCAACCTATCAGCAGCGTCTACAACAATTTTGAAAACTTTCAGGATATCAATAGCGACATGGTCATCAATCACGCGCGCACCTGGTTTAAGGGGCCAATAGAGCGGGTGGATATTCAATACGAAGCAGAGATGTATGTTCCCATTCTTCAGAAGATGGACAGCATTCGCCAAAATAACGCCAGGGCTAGTCTCAGCTGGCGACTCACTTCACGTGAGAAAGTTGCCATCATTTCATCCATCAATGCTTACGACAATCAGCTCGCATTGAAAAGATTACAGGAACTGCTTGGCGTAAGTGGTGTTGTCGTTCCTAACCCGGAAATCAGCGGGCAATGAGCTCACTGTTGCTGCTTTGTACGTCCCGGACCCAATAGGACCTGGCCGTTTCTGGACGTCGTTATTTTTCCATCATCGATAGCCAGCGCCCCGTTAACGACAACATATCGAAATCCTGTAGAGTAAGCATGCGGCTTACTAAAGGTGCTTGGATCACCGACAGTTGCTTCATCGAACACGACTACGTCCGCTGCCATGCCCTCCTTTAGAATTCCGCGATCTTCAAGTTTGAACTTTTGTGCCGGGAGCGAAGTCATTCTGCGAACAGCTTCCTCCAACCGAAGAACTTTTTGGTCGCGTACATAACTTCCAAGAACGCGGGAGTTGGTACCATACCCTCTGGGATGTGGTACTCCTGATCCATATTTAATAATACCCGCATCCGATGCAAACATGTTGAATGGGTAACGCATGATGTTTCGAAGATCGTCTTCGTTCATGCTGAAGTAGACCATCTGGGCGCTGCCCTTAGCTACCATATCCATAATGGTCTCAGCTTCGTTTTCAGCCTTAGCTTTCTTTCCCTGTGCAATGTTTACTTCTGATATGTTCTTACCGTTCATTGTCGTGTCTGCACCATAGCGCGCCACAACGGCGTAGCTATAATTTTTTACCAGTTTGCCCTTAAGCATTTTCAGCATCTCGGTTTTGATGCGCTTCCTGGTCTCCGGATCCTTAAGACGAAACTGTAATGAATCACTTCCTCCTGAAAATGCCCAGGTAGGCAACAGCGTGTTGAGCGTGGTGCTGCTTGCAACGTATGGATATTGATCAACCGTAACATCTATACCGTCCTTTCGGGCACGCTCAACCTGCTCAATCGTACTTATGCTGCGCCCCCAGTTGGGTTTGTAAGTCACTTTAAAATGAGAGATTTCGACAGGCATGTGATTCACCCGCCCGATGTTGACAGCTTCTTCGATAGCTTCAGTCACATGATCACCTTCGTCGCGGATGTGTGAAGCATAGACACCATTATAACTGGCGGCGGCCTTTGCCAATCCAATAACTTCTGGTGTCCTGGAATACGTGCCCGGGACGTATATCAACCCCGTTGACAATCCAACAGCGCCCTCCTTCATTGCCCTGGCAACAAGGTCTTCCATTTGCCTTTGCTCATCAGAAGTTGGATCGCGCTGCGCATCACCCATGACCGCTCTCCGTACACTGTTATGACCAATAAGGGTCGCGACGTTGATCCCCATCTTCACGCTGTCAAGTCGGGAGAAATATTGAGCAATGTCTGTGTTTGATCCGCCACAATTTCCAGTAACGACGGAGGTTACGCCATCGAAGAGAAAATTTGGCGCAGACGGAACTATCAAATCATTTGTTTCTATATGCGTGTGAACATCAATGAACCCAGGTGCGACAATCAAACCGCTGGCGTCAATTTTCCTCGCTGCTGCAGCACTGCTGAGATTGCCAATAGCAGCTACTTTGCCGTCTCTGATTCCGATGTCCCCATAGAACCATGAATTGCCCGAGCCGTCCACAATCTTTCCCCCGGAGATGACAACATCATAATCCTGACCGAGTAATGGCAACGTAAGCAGCATCAACAGTATTATCACATTGAATCTGGCAGCCTTGAATTTAATAGTGTACATAGTAAACGAATTGCGCACTATAATGTAAAGATTTGGTTGCTAATTCGTCAAGGCCGCGTGAGTAAAGAATTGAAGAAATTGAATGGGCGTATTGATAAAACGATGGCATTCCCGGGATCTGACCTATCTTTGACCAATATGCCGTCGACGAAACAACTGCTTCAACATACCCTGGATCTTATCGCTCTGGAGCGTCAGGCTGATCTTGAGTACTACCGGCAAAAGGTACTGCTTCGGTCCTTGCAGCAGCGTACAAAAGAAGGAACAACATGGTACCCGGTAAGACTCAAACGTGACTATATCGGCACAGGCGAAAGGCTAATGATCGAGATCGAGCGGACATCACAGCTGGACCAGCCACATGCTTTTCAAAGTGGTAAGTCTGTTAGTTTCTTTTCTAACGGTGGGGGTAAGCCTGAACGCGATCATGTAAATGGTGTCATTAACTACGTGCGTGATAACGTCATGGTGATTACGCTTCATGGCGATGAATTACCTGAGTGGGCGGAAAGCAGTCTCCTGGGTGTTGATGTGATGTTCGATGAGATGTCATATCGCGAAATGGAGTTTGCGCTGCGTGAGGTGATGAAGGCAGAAGAGAACAGGATTTCGGAATTGCGCGAAATATTGTTAGGTGGCGCGCATGCAGGCAAAAAGGAGTTTAAGGGAAATCTTCATGACATTGGTTTGAACGAAAGTCAGCACCGGGCGCTTATGCAGGTGATGACCGCCGCCGACGTGGGATTGATACATGGACCTCCCGGCACGGGCAAAACAACAACTCTTGTTCAGGCCATTCGCGAAACCATCCGCCTCGAGCACCAGGTGTTGGTTTGCGCTCCCAGTAACGCAGCTGTAGATCTTTTGGTAGAGAAACTGGCGGAACAAGGTTTAGATGTGATTAGAATAGGCCATCCCGCGCGGGTGACTGAACAATCATTAAGCAAAACACTGGACGTTCGCATTGCAGCACACGGGAGTTATCAGGAACTGAAGGCGATGCGAAAGAAGATGGAGCAATTGAGAAGCGCGGCCTTCAAGTTTAAGCGACAATTCGGACATTACGAAAGGCAGGAGCGAAAGATGCTGCTGCAGGAATCAAAGGCATTGAAAGCCGATGCTGACGTGCTGGAATTTTATATCATCAACGACCTTCTTCAAAACGCACAGGCTATATGCGCGACTCTGGTTGGATCATCACACCCTGTGCTCCGGGGTCGCCGATACACTACGGCATTTATTGACGAAGCCGCGCAGGCCCTGGAGCCAGCAACCTGGATTCCATTGCTCAGGTGCCAGCGTGTAATCCTTGCCGGCGATCATCAGCAGCTGCCACCAACGATTAAGTCGGCAGAAGCAGCTAGGAACGGACTCGCTAAAACACTGTTCGAAAAAGCTATTGAGCGACATCCATCCGCGGCATCAATGCTCACTGTCCAGTATCGCATGCACGAGGACATCATGCGCTTTTCTTCTGACTATTTCTACAGAGGCGAACTTACAGCAGATGCTTCAGTGAGATCTCAGTTGCTGGCGGTAAATCAAACGCCGGTAGAATTCGTTGACACGGCCGGCATAGGCTATGCAGAAAAACAAGACTCGGAAACGCTAAGCCGATATAATGAAGAAGAGGCGCAGCTGCTGATCAAACGGCTTGAACTGCTTGTGGAAGAAGTCGGTGTGGAGACGTGGTTGACACAAGGCCTGACGCTGGGAGTCATCACGCCGTATAGGGCCCAGGTTGACATACTCGTGGGGCTCATTGATGCTTCTGCAGCATTGACGCCTTTGCATGCTCATATTGCCGTAAATACAGTAGACGCCTTTCAGGGTCAGGAAAGGGATGTTATCGCGATCAGTTTTGTGAGGAGCAACGATAAAAGTGAAGTCGGCTTCCTGGGAGATATAAGACGTACTAACGTCGCCATGACTAGGGCCAGAAAGAAATTGATCATGGTCGGAGACTCTGCTACCCTGGGCGCACACGCCTTCTATCTCGCCCTGATAGAATACGTTCAGGAGCGAGGCTATTACAAAAGCGCATTTGAATTGGCGTACTAAGTGATATGTTGATATGACCTTTGCTGACCATGTGCTTGAAATACTCTTTTCGCTACGCATAGGGAAGACGTTGCCAAAAGGTGTAGAAGTACTGAACCCATATCGCGAAGACATTGTCATCGAAATCTGCGAGTCCTTTTACAGAAAGTTTTACTGCGACACCAACGAGCGCCGTATCCTCATTGGCATAAACCCCGGCCGCCATGGTGGTGGTATCACTGGCATTCCTTTCACAGACCCTGTGAAGTTATCGCAGCTGTGTGGCATACCTAACGAGCTTGGAAAAAGAACAGAACTATCAGCTGATTTCATCTACAGGGTTGTTGCCGCGTTTGGGGGACCCGCTGCATTTTACGGTCGATACTATTTTACAGCAGTGAGTCCGTTGGGGTTTACCTTCAATGGGAAGAATCTTAATTACTACGACTTACGTGAATTGCAGGATGCGATCTCACCGTTTGCAGTTCGGTCGATGGAGAAACTATTGAAAGCACCCGTCGACCGTACTAAAGCCTATTGTATTGGCGAGGGAGAGAATTTTAAATTCCTGACGACTCTTAACAAACAGCATCAATGGTTTGACGAGATTATTCCACTGGCGCATCCCCGCTTCGTTATGCAATACCGGCGTAAGCAGCTTGATAACTACATAAACGAGTATGTGACTAAGCTTTCTTTGAAATAAGTTCTTCTGAACGTAAGTTTTCTCACCTGATAAGTTTCTCGGACAATAGCTCTATCGACTTCAAACAACCGGCGATATCAACAATAGCTTAGCGTCTCTGAACTCAATACCAATCTAGGTCCTCTTCTTTACTCCCCTTACGGCCTCTGCCGTCCAGGGGTCTTCCGGCCAATGGTGCTTCGGATATCGTCGCCGCATTTCCTTTCTTACTTCGTGATAGGCGGAGTGCCAGAAGCTTTTTAAATCCTGCGTGACCTGAACTGGTTTATAACCCGGGGAAAGCAAGTGAACGACTACAGCGTTGCGACCTTCATTAACGGTTGGGGTATCCTGAAGTCCGAACATCTCCTGAAGTCGTACTTCAATAAACGGTGCCGACCCGTCATGGTGATAATGAATTTTAATCGCGCTGCCGCTTGGTACGTTCAGTCGGGCGGGGGCATGGGAATTCAGTTTGCTGGTAAGTTCCCAGGGCAAAATACCCTCAAGGATGGTACCCATTTCGAGTCTTGAGAGGTCCTGCTTTCTGGAAACATTTTCAAGATACGGGCCCAGCCATTCTTCAAGTGTATTGAGTAAGTTCTCATCACTGACGTCAGGCCATGCCTCGTCGGAACGCCATACACGCAGACTCATAATCCGCGCCCGCCATTGTTCATTGGTTTCGTTAAAGGATAACATCCGGAGCCCTTCCGATCGAATGGCTGCACACACTGCTGCGACACGTTGCCTTGCATCGATATTGGTCATCGGCTCAGATTTCACTACGATGTTTCCGAGTCGATATTCTGTTGTGGCCGATAGTGCGCCCTTTTCAAAATCCCACACCACAGCATTTGAAGGTGATGCAAGGTGAACGAAGTCACTCTCGTGAAGGGCTGCAGCCAGGAATATGCGGCCTTCACTTTGGCCGCTGTCGACATCTGCTATCGCGAGCCACGGTTCGCGAACGAGCGGATCATGGTCGGGAACCTTTGCCACCCTACCGTTGGCGAGCTTGTAACGGGGACTGAATTTTTCAAACTGACGGGCTATGCGCTCAGGGTAGGCCATGGCGATCAGGCTACCCACGTCGTAGTCAACAGGATTGCCATTATCAACTTTGCATTCGAGAATACGCCTCCAGGCCGCAGCAGCACGTTCTATCCGGTCCAGCAGACGCGTATCTACGTTCACTCTTTCGCCACGCCGCCATTTTCGGAGGGCGTCCACGCGAAGAGTGAGATCCGAGCCCGCAGATTTTTCCAGTGGATCGCGTTCTTCAAGAAGTGAGGCAACGTCCACCGCCAACGCTCTAAGGCGTTCTATGGACAACAACATATGAGATATGCGCGGGTGGGAAGGAAGCCTTAACATCAATCGCCCGTGTGGCGTGATGCCATTATCATCAATTGCTCCGAGTTGCTGAAGTAAGGTTTTAGCCTGATTAACAGTGCCGGCCGGCGGCGGAGTTACCCAGCCAATAGCCTCAGCGTTGAGAATGCCCCAGTTGTGAAGTTCAAGGACGAGAGGGGCAAGGTCCGCTTCCAGAATTTCCGGCTGTCGCGAAGGTAAAAGCATATGCTGCATATGTTCGTTCCACATCCGGTAGCATACACCCGGCCCCAGCCTGCCCGATCTTCCTGCGCGCTGGTCGGCAGCATCCTTGGTCACCCGCACTGTATCAAGACGAGTGAGACCGCTGCGTGGATCAAACCTGGGGACCCTTGAATACCCGGAGTCAACGACCGTAGTAATGCCCTGAATGGTGAGCGATGTTTCAGCAATTGAAGTTGCTAAAACGATCTTACGGTTGCCATGGCGGTCAGGAAAGATCGCCTCCTGCTGCTGATCAAACGGCAGTGCACCAAATAGTCCGCAAACTTTAGCCTGCACGTTGTCCTGTTCCAGGGCCTCCTTTACACGCATGATTTCGCCTGCCCCGGGCAGAAACACGAGAATGTCTCCGCTTTGCTCCGTCAGCGCCCGACGAATCGTTCTTGTCACTCCTGCGATAAGAGACAAGTCCTTTTCCTGCGCTACATATTTAACTGTCACCGGATACTGCCTGCCCGTGCTGGTAATCGTTGGGGCACCCTTTAGCATAGCCGACACGTTGGCTGTGTCCAACGTTGCAGACATCACCAGTATTCTAAGATCGGGCCGGATGATCTGCTGCACCTCGCAGCACAGGGCTAACGCAAGGTCGGCATGCAGACTCCGTTCGTGAAATTCATCGAAGACAACAAGCCCGACATCTTCCAAAGCATTATCTTCCTGGATCATCCGTGTGAGAATCCCTTCTGTAACAACCTCGCAGCGGGTCGCAGGTCCGATCATTTGTTCAAACCTGATCCGGTATCCTATGGTTTGCCCGGCCTTTTCTGAAAGCAATTCAGCCATACGCACAGCCACTGACTTGGTGGCAAGTCGCCGGGGCTCAAGCATGATGATCTTTTTTCCTTCAAGCCATGATTCATTCAACAGATTCCATGGAAGAATGGTACTCTTTCCTGCACCAGGCGGAGCCTGAAGAATGAGACGGTTATTTGCGGCCAGCAGACGCTTAATATCTGGAATAACTTCCCTGATGGGATAGTCGTCGGTCATGCCGGCAAATTATGAATTAAAAATAACAGCCACGCGTTTGGGCGTGGCTGCTAAATTCATGCGAATGTTTGTTCCCCAGTTCGCGATTTGAAAAATGCTATTAGTTAAGCTTGTTGATTTGAGTCTCACCGAAGATTAACCCTTTGTTCACGCTGGCATCGCCAAAATATTCGATCTGAGATTCGCCAAACGCATTTACCTTAAGGTTGTCTTGCGTCGCTAGTCTCAGGCGACTTTCACCGAACGAATTGGCAATGGCAGAATAACACTTCAATGCCTTTGCGTCAATTCTGTTTTCGCCAAACAGCTTGTACTTCTGGAATTCGGCTTTGCCTCCGTCAATATGAAGATGATTTACTCCATACAGGCTGGTGCGTAAGTAGTCTACTTTTACTAAGGCCAGTTTGATATCGGTTTCTCCATAGGCTTTTAATGTGAACCGCTCCGCTGAAATAGGACTCTTGCAGATAACTTCCTGATTGCCGCGGATCTCCAGGTGCTCAAGTTCACGATAAGTCACATACGCCGTTACAGTTGCATTGTGGTATATGCTGCGCTTCACAGTGGGGTGCGAAGACACAACTTCCTGGCGTTCTCCGACTTTAGCATCATCCAGATATACCCTCAGAGTATGATGGCTCACGTCGATATTGATCTTATCGGGGGTCACATTGTCGTATACCAAACGAATACCCTCCTCGTCCCCCTTTTCGAGGACCAGATTGATGCGCGGTGAAACTACAATCTTTCGAAAGGACTTAAGGGACTTTGAGATTTCCTGTGCCACCGTCGGTGCCACGGACATAACGGCCAGTATCGCTGTGATCAGAAGTCTGAATGGGGTCTTCATGGGTCTTTCTTGTTTTTTTAGTGAGACAACCGATCCGTGTCGTCCCCCTACGAGTTCAAAAAAAATCTTTCGCCGGACTGCAAAGCTCTGAGACAGTCCTGAGTATTAAGACTGAAATACGTAACGAAAGGTTGCGTTTACTATTATCCTGAACGATGTGGCAGTGAACATTTTATTCGTTCCTAAGCGAGTCAACCGGATTACCGATCGCTGCTTTCCGTGATTGAAGACTTACGGAAACGAATGCGATGATCAAAGACAACAGAGTCGCCAGTACAAAAACCCACCAGGGAAAGCTGATGTGATAAGCAAACTGCCGGATCCAAATATACATCAGCCATCCCGCGAGCGGCCATGCAACAATGTTCGCAAATATTACAGGCCTCAGGAAGTCTTTGTTTATCATGATCACGATGTCGTTCACGCTGGCGCCCATGACTTTTCGAATACCGATCTCCTTGGTCCGCTGGTCCGCCGTGAAGGCAGCCAGTCCGAACAAACCGATACACGCAATAAAGATTACTAACCCGGAAAACACAGCCGATAGTGTGCCGAGTCTTTGCTCAGCATTATGCTTCGCCACGAAATTCTTGTCGAGGAAAGTGTATTCAAACGGCGCATTAGGAGCATATTTTTTCCAGAACGATTCGATCAGTGAGATCTTATCGTCCACATTTCCCCGGGTGATCCGGATCGCCATCTCCCAATTGGGTTCTGGTCCAAGCACGACGGCCAATGGCTGGACCTGCTCCCGGAAAGAAAGGAAATTAAAATCGCGCATGATGCCTATCACCTTGCGCTTTCGGCCATCATGGTCGTAGTTGGTTTCAATGGTGCGACCCTCAAAGTCTTCCATATGAAGGGCCTTTGCCGCCGTCTCATTGAGGATAATGGACATCGTATCTGCCTGAGTAACACCTGAGAAGAATCTGCCCGATACCATCGAATACCGCATGGTTTCAAGATGATCAGCGTCCATCTCGTAAACCGACATGAAGTACTCTCGCGTTGAGTCAGTCTCGCGAAACACTGACTTCCACTCAACATTCGGAGGTAGTCTGTTGCAATAACTGGCGGAGCTGATGCCGGGAAATTGCATCAGGTCCCGTTTGAAGTCCTTGCCGTTCTTCTCAAGGTTCTTTGTGTGAAGCAGGTTGAGAATATTGCTTTTATCGAACCCGATGTTTGCCTGCTGCACATACTGCAGCTGAAGGTAGATGACCATTGTCGCAATGATCAGCACGGTCGAAATCACAAACTGGATCACCACCAGTGCGTTCCGGATCCCATAGCTACGCAGCTTAGCACGCAATTCGCCCTTCAAAACTTCAACCGGATTGAAGTGTGTTAAATAGAATGCCGGATAACTGCCGGCGAGCAAACCAACAATAAAGGTGAACCCAATCGCTCCCGCGATGAAGTAGGGATGGAATAGCTTATCAGTATGGATATCTTTTGCCGTGGCGATGTTGAGAACGGGCAGAAACACCATCACCAGAAACAGAGACATCAGCATGGCGCCGATCACATAGACATAAGACTCGAACAGGAACTGCAGGATAAGGCGGTGATACTGCGCGCCAACCGATTTTCTTACACCGATCTCCTTTGCCCGGGTCGCGGATCGGGCCGTCGACAAATTCATAAAATTGATACAGGCCAGTAATGTGATCAGAACCGCTACTGAACCAAAGATGAAAACATATTGAATGTTGCTATTGGCCTCCATTTCGTCATTGAGCTGCGACCTGAGGTGAATAGAAGCCAGAGGCTGGGAAAAGAATTCCAGGTCATTATCCCGGGATTTGAACTCGGCCATGCTCATGTTCTTGAGCTGATGCAATTCCCGACTGAGATGATGTTCGATAAATCGGGGTAACTCGTGATTGACTGAATCGATCGAAGCCCCGGGCTTGATCTTGAAATAGGTAAGCACTCGCCCCGTAATCCAGTCGCCTGTATGCACGTCGACCCAGGTGTTCAAAGAAAGGATCATCGTGAACCTGAAGTGTGAATTTCTGGGAGGATCAGCTGCAATGCCACTGATGGTTACAGGATAGCCCTGCGCCAGCATAAGGACCTTGCCCACGGGGCTTTCACCCTTCCCGTCATAGCCAAAGTATTTATTCGCCGTTGACTGGGTGAGGACGACTTTTCCACTCTGATTTAGTACAGAGTCGGGGTGGCCCTGAATCAGCTTAAACGTAAAGAAGTTGAAGAAATTAGAGTCTGCAAGAAGCATTTTTTCTTCCGTGTAAGCCTTGTCCTGGTAGCGAACCGGAAAAGTTGCCCAGCTTGCGATTCGAAGGGTGCTTTCAATTTGAGGAATATCCTTTTGCAATGCCTTAGACACCGGCGTCCCCGTTTGCGCACTATTCAATTCCTTGCCCTCCAGTTTACCCCGGAACCCAAGGCGGTAGGTACGGTCGCGATCCCGCTGAAAGTTTTCGTAGTTCAGCTCGTCCTGGATGAATAATACGATCAGGAGACTACAGGTTATGCCGATGGTTAGTCCGGAAAGATTAATCACGGAGAACCCCTTTTGCCGCAGCATGAAGCGAAGAGCGATTTTCAGGTAGTTCTGCAGCATTACTAAACAAAGCCCCGGGTATGTCTATGGGGTAACACAAGGGCGACTACAATTTTCGTGAATTTGCGGTAAAAGTTGGTAGCCATCCGGACGTTTTAGTTATTTGAATTATTCAATGAACGGAATGATCGATATCGCACGGTGCACGCTTTTACCAGGAAGCCCAGGCACCGTCCGTTTCCCGGCTGGTCCCGGAACACGTTCTTAATGAATAAATCATGAGCGATAGCAGCAACTCAAAAGGCGGGAAGCGGATATCCTATCCGTTAGACAGCGCCATTGCTGTTGAGCTAACTCCGATATATTATTTGTACTGATAATTGAATACGAAATCCATAACGATTCCCGTTTTCCTTATGACTGTAATCGACACACAGGATAGGCATGTAGAATACACCTCGGCCACTAGTCACCAACATCTTCAGGGGATTCTTGAACTGCAACAAAGAAACCTGGCCAAAAATCTGGGAGATCATGAAGTTTTAAGTCAGGGTTTTGTAACTGTCCAGCATTCCATGGAGGATTTGCAGAAGATGAATTCAATTGAACGGCATGTTATTGCTGTTCATAACGACCGGGTCGTGGCTTATCTCCTTGCAATGACCCGCGCGTCCCGTCATGATATTCCGATACTTGTTCCTATGTTCAATGTAATTGATTCAATTGTTCACAATAACAAACCGCTTGCAGTCTCCACTTACATTGTCGTTGGACAAGCCTGCGTGGATAAGACATTTAGGGGCACAGGTATTTTTGACAGGATCTACGAACATTATGCGCAAACCTTTAAGTCGCGATATGAATATATAATTACAGAAATCGATGCAAAGAATACCAGATCGTTGCGCGCACATAGTCGCGTCGGCTTCCGGACCGTTCGGGAATATGTGGCACCTAATGGTGTCACGTGGCACATCGTTCTTCGGGATTTTGCATCATGACTGACTGAGAATACTTTGATATGAAACTTATGAAATCGAGAAATCTTATTGTAGTGATGGCATTCCTCATAATTCCATTTGCCGTCGATGCACAAACTGCTGATGACATTGTGATGAAATATATTTCGTTCACGGGGGGAGTGAAGAACTGGAAGACGATAGCAACAATTACTTCACATGGTGAATACAACTATGGTGGAATGCCTTTCCCATTTACAACTTATGCTCGCATTCCCGATAGTTACAAACTGGTGGTGCCGTTCAATGGAAAATACTATGCACAGGCCTACTCATCGGGGAAAGGCTGGAAGATTGATGCCTTCAAGAATGAAACGAAACCGACCCGCCTTGCTGGAAAAGAGGCTCGTGCTATGGCCAACGAAGCCGACGTTGAATTGGAAAACGTTTTTATAAACTATAAGGCCAAGGGACATACCATTTCACTTCATGGCGAAGATTCGGTGATTGACCGAAAATGCTTCGTGATCGTCCTGACCCGTAAGTCCGGAGAAACTGAGAAGTATTATTTTGATCAGCAATCGTACTCATTGTTGATGAAGGAGGCTAAGGCGAAGAACCCTGAATTGGGTGGAGCGGTACTCAACATCTACTACAGTGATTATCGCGACGTGGCTGGCGTTCAGTTTCCCTTCAAAACAGTTTGTGAGTCAGACGCGCAGCAGATACTGACAATCACGGTAACTGATATTGAAATCAATGAGATGATTGACAACAAGACTTTTGAATCGCCGTGATCTCATTTTTTTCTGGTGCCT
The DNA here is from genome assembly GCF_037203685.1 of Chryseolinea sp. T2. Classification (NCBI taxonomy): domain Bacteria; kingdom Pseudomonadati; phylum Bacteroidota; class Cytophagia; order Cytophagales; family Fulvivirgaceae; genus Chryseolinea; species Chryseolinea sp. T2. The sequence goes on along the minus strand of NZ_JBBCAU010000003.1, from coordinate 119,976 downwards.
TCAGGAATGTTTATCTCATACATTAACCGTCTGCTTCCTTATCTGACAGTAGCCATAGGGCTAACCCTGCTCTTCCTGTCGGACAAATTTCTCGCGGGCTATACTTACGGCGTTCGCACGCAGTCCGTGCGCATCACCGATATCAGTCAGGTGCTGCCTGTATCGGAGCCTTATGTTCGCCCGATGCTTTATACAAACCTTTCCGGTTTATCAACGCTTCCTACTGACGACGCCAAGAAGACTTTCATTAGCGCTGTGTTGCCAGCAGTGCTGGTGGCAAAGCACGAGCTATCGATGATTCGCATGCAATTAATCAGGCTTGAAGGGAAGCGGTCCTGGAATCACAAAGACAGCGTGGTGTTTCGTAATGCGTGTGAACGGTTCAAAACCACCGACCTGAAGGAATTGCTTCAGAAGGTTGGTACGTTGCCCACCTCAGTTGTGCTGGCACAGGCGGCAGTAGAAAGCGGCTGGGGGCAGTCGCGATTTTTCCTGGAGGGTAATAACCTCTTTGGAATCTGGTCCTTTAATCCGGCAGAACCCCGGATAGCAGCAGGAGAGATGCGCGGCAAACGTACCATCTGGCTTCGATCGTACAACAACATGTCCGAATCTATCATTAGCTATTTTGAAATGCTGTCTACCTCCGGCGCATTCAAAGGTCTGCGCGCGGCGCGCCATCACACTTCCGATCCATTTGCCCTGGTACCTTACCTTAGAAATTTTTCCGAACGACGGGGTGGATATACGCGCCAGCTTAAGATGATGATTCAGCAGAATGATCTTACCCGCTATGACCAGATGGAACTTGATCCTGACTATCTTTTCGAGCGCTAGAATTCTCCTTTAGGCATTGTAACCGCTCTTAACCATCCAGCGCATTTGTCGTTACCCAATACCGGTAGGCAACCAGCACCTTGTCAATCTTTGATAGCCTGTTAATGTCGCGCTTGCTGTATCGGGGCAACAGAAACTTATTTATCCGCGCCAGGATCCTGAATGTAGCCTTCTTCATGTTTATCAAATTAGCGATAATTGTAGACACGCTGCGGTGATCACCAGACAATTCAAGTGCCATGATGCGCGAAATCTCAGAGTACTACCACAAACAGCCCGAACCCATACGCAGCTGTTTGCTCGGCATGCGTGATATCATTCTCAAACACGATTCGGAAATAGTTGAGGCATGGAAGTACCGGATGCCAATGTTTATGTACAAGGGGAAGATGTTTTGCTATCTATGGATCAGACGAAATGAACCAGTGCCTTATCTTGGAATAGTCAATGGAAAACTCGTGAATGACCCGGATCTCATACAGGAGAAGCGGGCGAGAATGAAAATTCTTTTGATCGATCCCGGTCGCGACATACCGGTTCGCAAGATCAGGCGAATTCTCACTGCAGCGATGGGGATTTAAGTACCTTTGATTGTAGCCATTATATGAACGTTGAACTTCGTTTGATTCAACCGACCCTGGAGCAAAACATAGATTTCCTGAGCCGTCTCGAGAGCACAGAAATATTGGACATGACCATTAAGTTCTATGCGAGGGTAGGCTATAGCCTGCCCTGGGTAGGATATTTTGCAATGATCGACGATGCCATCGTTGGGTCAGCCGGATTTAAGGGCCGGCCTTTACAGGGACGAGTGGAAATTGCTTATGGCACCTTACCATTGTATCAGCACAGGGGTATAGGTACAGAAATCTGCAAACTGTTAGTTCATATTGCCAGGACAACCGATCCTGCAATCATTGTTACCGCGCGTACACTTCGAAAGGAAAGTCACTCGACGAAGATTCTCCGAAAGAACAACTTCGTCAAGAAAGGAACTGTTGTCGACCCTGAAGATGGAAAAGTTTGGGAATGGGAATATGCAGGTTAATGTCCCTGCTGAACGAACATGCTTGAAAGAACAAATCGGCCAATGTTCCTTCCCTGTTTAACACCATTCTCGCAGGCGTCACGGTAATGTATTCCACCGTATAATCTCGAGATGGCGGCCTCATCCGCTGCCTGATAGAAGGATTTGAATTCACGTTCCGGTAAGCCGAAGTACAATTCGGAATTATCAGTATAAGCGAAGTTATCTCCGAACAGATGGGTGAGAACCACTGAGACAGCAGAAGAGACAACGCTGTGGCCGCTGGTGTATTCAGGAAATGGCGGCGTCTGAAGAAGTGGTCGCCATGAAGGATCCATCAGCTTGTTGATCGCTGCTTCAGGGCGGATTCTGTCACTCGTATACTTCTCCTGCCAGCATGAGATAAATGCGTCGTGCAACGTTAGGGCTACTAGTGCGTGGACAAGCACAGCAGAGTCCAATGAAATATTTGCTTTGTAACACGCTATCCCTGCAATTGCCATCCAGTGTCCGCCCGGTGATATCTTCTTCAGACCATAGGCCATATGACCGGAGTAGGTCACGGCGAACGGGTTGCAATCCCAAAAGCTTGCGATATTCCGCTGCTCTGTCGTTAAATTTTTCCCGGTAATATACACTTCCTTCAACTGACGATAGAAGGAACTGGTTGTGTCTTTGCTAAAGGCAGCGGGGCGATCCGGCTTGAATTGACTTGCTGAATCCAGGAAAAAAGGCCTGATCGTTTTCCATTGTGGTTCAACGGCAGCCATATACTCCGGCGGTGTAGGATACCAATGTCCTTCTTCTTTTGATGGCGTATAGCGCTTATAGGTGCTTAACTTGCTGTAGGCATCTTTGCGCGCGTATTGCATAACCTGTGAGGCCACTTCCTGACAATATCGAATGTGCTCGTCAAGCGAGCCTTTTGACATCTTGTATTTCTTTCGAAACGTTTCTGTTAATGCTTTCTGACGCTCTTCCAACATTGGACCTGATGGCATTATCTGCTTACCAACCTGCAGCATGGTATAGTTGGCGCAAAAGGACAGATCAGGTTGAGCAGGCGGCACCGGAGTATTGGTAATCGGATTCGCCTTAAGACGTATGTTGATATCCGGAACGGTGGCCTTTGCATAATAAATTGCTTCATACGCCCCCAGCAATGAGTACGCATAGAAGCGACTAGCCGCCGGAGGATTGGCAACGTCGTGAAGCATCACCTCCGAAAGGCTGAACACATCGTCGTTCAGCAACTTTAGGTGCTGTTGGTGCGCAGTAAGAGCTTCAGAAGCACGTGTCGATCCTTTCTTGCCGCCATCTTTGGTAGACGATTGGCCCAAAGAGAAATGGGAGGGTCCAATAAAAGACGCTCCTGAAAGCAGGGCAATAGCAAGTATCTGTTTTTTCATTTGTTTAGCTCGTAGCAGTCGATCCCCACATTGTTAACGCCAACGAGGAGATACTCGTGACCTGCAACCATGATTATCTTCGTTGACTTAACATCTCCGGTTATCACAAGTCCTGACTCAGGTTGTTTCACGTATTGGAAATTGCCTTTGCCATCGCCTTTAAACACCTGTCCAAAGTTGGCATCGATAACTCCCATTCTAATGCGTATGGAGCTTTGGTTGCCGGCAGCAATGAAGTCCATGTTCCCGTCGTGATCGACATCGGCGACGCTAATGGCGTAAAGTGGCGAGAACTGAGCTTGCGCCGGAAGCGAGTGAGGCACCAGTTTGCCGGCTTTATTTTCGAGATAAATGCTTTCCAGCGTAGTAGTCTTCAGAACCTTTGCGCTCTTCAGATCCGAAGCACTGAAAATATCTTCCAGCCGGGCATCGGCGTATGACTTATACGTTGTGAACTTAGGTCTCATTCCATAAAACTGATCAAGCAATTCGTCACGGCTGGCGAACGGATAAGCAACACCCTGTATGTAATGCGTTAACATCGGATCAATTGATCCATTGTTGTCGAAGTCCTTGTATACAAGACTAACAGGTTGCTTTTCCGAGGCCCGAAGCTGCGAGTTCAATCCAAAGTTTCCGACTATAAAATCCTGGTCGCCATCTTTATCGAAGTCCTGTGCTATGATGGTATTCCATAATCCTGGAAGGGGTTTGTCGAAAACTTTGCTGGTAATTGACTCAAATGATTTGCCAGCCTTGTTGCCCAATACTTCTATATTCATGAACTCACCAATCACGATCAGATCTTCCCATGAATCGCCATCTACATCCGACCATATCGCATCCGTAACCATACCCAAAAGGCCCATATCCGGAAGTAGGTTCGGTTTGCTTTCAAGACGGGACTTCTCATTGTGAAGAAGAAAACTCATTGGGGATTGAGGATACTTCCCGGGAACCACGCGGCCTCCTACGAACAGATCTATCTGTCCGTCGTGATCATAATCGAAAGGAGCAACACATGATTTGCTCGTTTGCATTAACGGAAGCCAGTTTTTAGCGGCAGAGAAATTCCCACGACCATCATTCAGATACAAACGGTCCTGCAATGCTTTATCAGATTCCTCGTACTCGTTGTATCCTCCGCTTACTACATATAGATCCAAATCGCCATCATTGTCTATATCAGCAAAGGCTGCATCTGCATCGTTATTAATAATATCAAACATCCCTTTCGAAGTAGATGCTGTAAATCGGCCTTGTTCGCCCTGAAGGAAAATCTCACCGGTCTTCCCCTGTGCACCTCCCACAAATACATCGATACGTTTATCACCGTTAACATCTCCGCCAGCAAGCACAGGACCGCACGTTGTGAGCATGCTCATCAGTAACGGTTGTCGCTTGAAATCATTATACCCTTCTTCGATGTGCTCGTATGATATAATGGGGTCGACGTGTGTAAAGAGTTTTGAGCCGGATACAGCTGCAGCGGGTGGCGTTGTTTTGCCTGGTGCAATTTCGTACTTAATATTAAGTAATTGATCCACTTTTATATTAGTGAGACGTTGAATATTCCCGTCCGGCCAGCGCACGATCAGCGAGTCTACCAGCTGCGAGTTTCCAAGGCCAATATGTACCCGTCCTGCTATAGAGGATTGAAAGCCATGCGATGAAGTTTTTTCAAAGTATTGCTGCTTTCCCGTAACCCAGGCTGTAATCTGTGTTCCAATTCCCTGGCTGTTCTGACCGTTTCCGGTAAGCGTTATCTGAAGATAGTGTGCATTGCTATTGCGTTCGCGAAGTTGATTGCGGAATACTGAAGCAGTTTCGTTTTGGTGGTTGATAACAAGATCAAGATCTCCATCATTGTCGAGGTCGCCATATGCTGCACCACTGGAGAAATTCTTTTCAGCGAACCCCCACTCAGTGCTGTTGTCGGCAAAAGTCAAATCGCCGTTGTTACGATACATGTAGTTATGTATCGGCGTCGAGGTCATTGATGTAACGAGGTGAAAAGTATCGGCCTTTTGTCGCTCTTTGGCCATTTGGAAATAGTAGTCACCTTTATATTTCAGAAAATCACGGTTGGTGTAATCGCGATAATATCCGTTGGTAATAAACAGGTCTTTCCATCCGTCGTTGTCGTAGTCGCCAAAAAGGGGTGCCCAGCTCCAGTCGGTCTTGGAAATGCCGGCGTACTGCCCGATTTCACTATAGGTACCGTTGCCATTATTGAGGTGTAACATGTTCCTCATGTTTTGAAAGTAGAACCCGTTCATCACCATCAGTGCGTAGTGTTCGTAGTTCTCAGGACCATACAGCAATTTTTGGCGGCGGTTGTCCTCCGGCAACATATCGACGGTAAAGATGTCTGCCAGGCCATCGTTATTGATGTCGCTTATGTCACACCCCATAGAGAAATAGGAGATATGCTGTACGTATTCCGTCATACGATCAGTAAAGGTCCCGTCGCCGTTGTTGATATACATGTAGTCGGGCTCAACATAGTCGTTCGAAACATACAGGTCGATCCACCCGTCCTTGTTGATATCTGCGGCTGTTATGCCTAGCCCGAAGCCAAGCGGGTTACCCTTAATGCCGGCAGCCTCACTCACATCGACAAACTTGCCATTGTCGTTCCTGTAAAGTTTATGTCCGGCGTAGGGATGTCGTTCCTTCTTGGCATTGGCATATTCGAATTCACGGATAACCACTACGTTGTGATTGAGCAGATACATGTCCAGATCTCCGTCGCGATCATAGTCAAAGAACGACGCGTGAGTGGAATATCCGGGATCATCCAGCCCGACAGTTGCAGCCGCCTCCCTGAACGTAAGGTTGCCATTATTAAGAAACAGTTTGTTGCGGCGTAGCTCGGGATCTCCTTTGCCGGAATAGCAGACATAGATGTCGAGAAACCCATCACCATTGACATCGGCAAGTGCGACGCCTGTCTTCCATCCTTTGGGACAATCTACCCCGGCAGCTGCAGCTACCTCTTTAAATCTGAAATTGCCCTGGTTCACATACAAGGCATTGGGCTTCATGTTCCCTGTAAAATAGATATCATCAAGACCATCGTTGTTGAAATCGCCAATTGCGGCACCCCCTCCGTTGTAGAAGTATTCATAGGTAAGCACATTCGACTTTGGAGTTTCGTTCAGCAAGTTCTTGAACTGAACGCCTGTCTTCTGGGCCGGGAGAGCTTCAAAGAGAGTCGACTGTCCATACGATCCGAACGGCAACAATGCAAATAGCACATTCGAGAAAACGATCCAATAAGCACGCTTCATACGCCTCAAAAACATGACTGAGCTGGGTCTCCAAGCATAGGGCTGGGATGGGGAAATTGAAGACAATTTAAACAGAATAGCCTAAGTAGGCAGTCGTTGGGGATAATTTTTATGGTGAGTTTTCTATGAAAGAAGGTTCTGGTCCAGGACAATTGCTGAGTGGCTGTTTTGCTTCGAATTTAACCTATCTTCGCGCAGAATCCCGACGTTGTTACCCGACGTCACTACTTCAAACCAAGGATTGTTTCCAATGCCTATGATGAATCGGAAAGCGCTGGTACCCTGCTGGGTTCCGGATCTTAATAGTTGCGCCATTGTGCTGGCACTACTGTCCATCTTAACGACCGCATGCACCAGTAAGAAACAAAGTAAAGTTATATGGACTAACGGTTTGCCGACCATTGGATCGCAGTCGTCGCCACGGGCCGTCAACCTGAATGGTGATGACGTACTGGACATTGTAATGGGGGCAGGCCGCAATGAGTTTCAGAAAAGTGAACAGGGTATTTTGGCACTTGACGGCAAGACAGGTCAGATTCTATGGCAACAGGCATCGGTTGATCAGGTGTATGGAAGCGCCACCTTTTGCGATGTTACCGGAGATGGGGTGCCGGACGTTTTTATAGGCGGACGCGGCCCTCATTTTAAAGCGATCGATGGTAAGAACGGCTCGGTAATCTGGGAATATAAGTACGACCATCAGACCGACCCGATTTTGCAGTATGCGCGTTTTAATTTTAACAATAGCGTACTGGTGCCGGATCAGAACGGAGACGGAATACAGGATCTGCTCACTGTTAACGGTGGAAATGCTAAGGCCGCCCCTGGCGATGAACGTGAACGATTCCCAGGCGTTCTCATGATATTTGACTCTAAATCAGGTAACGTGATAGCCGCTGACACAATGCCCGACGGAAAGGAATCGTACATGTCGCCGCTGGCTTTTGAACAGAAGGGCGAAACTGATCCAACGATAGTCTTTGGAACGGGCGGTGAAACGATAAACGGTCATTTGTACATTGCCCACTTATCGGACCTGACTAAGCATCAGTTGCATAATGCAAGGGCAATCGCAGAGGAGAATGGCCATGGCTTTATAGCTCCCCCTACGGCTGCAGATATTACGGGCGATGGAATATTGGATCTGATCGCGATCTCTCACGGCAGTACCGTCTTTGCTCTGGATGGGCGTGATAGCCACGTGCTGTGGACTCAACGCGTGCCGGGAACTGAATCAAGCAATAGCCTCGCCGTTGGATATTTTAACGGAGATGCGACGCCTGACTTCTTTACCTTTGTCAGCAAAGGGCAGTGGCCAAACAGTACGGGCTCTCTGCAAGTGATGCTGGATGGCAAGAGTGGTTCTATTCAATATACAGATTCGATAGGATGCACCGGCTATTCGTCGCCGGTAGTTTACGACCTCGATAATGATGGTACTGACGAAGTGATCATCAGTGTGAATGAATTTGACTGCTCCGTGGGATTCGTGGGAAAATCGCCGACAGTAATTGAGAACAGACTCATCGCTATTGATTTTAAAAAGCACTCCGTTATAGCGATTGATCAGGCAAAGAGGATGCGCAATGTGTTCTCTACGCCGTGGATTGGAGATTTGGACGATGACGGATACCTTGACGTAGTACACTGTCAATACTTTCACGCGGGCGATTTGCTGAATTTTCTCGGCATGAACATCAAACGAATAGATACGCCCGTGAAGATACGAAAGCCCGTTAAGTGGGGCGCTTATATGGGTTCCAGTTACAATGGTTGTTTCGAACAAGACATGGAAGGCGAATAGCGCGATGTCTTCAGCCAAAAAAGCGACATCAATGAATAGGAGAACCATCATAGGCCATTGGAGCCTGGCATTCTGGATAGTGATCGCATTACCATCCTGCGATAAAAAACAAGATCAACAGGATCAGGTCAGGGCCGGAGCGCCGCTGTTTACCCTGCTGGATTCTAGTGCCACGCATGTAGGATTTATAAATAGCGTTGAAGACAAGGATGGGTTCAACATTCTGTCTTATCGGAATTTTTATAATGGCGGAGGAGTAGCAATCGGAGACATAAACAACGACTCGCTTCCGGATCTGTACTTTACTTCTAATCAACACGCCAACAAACTGTACCTGAACAAAGGCAACTTTGAATTTGAAGACATCACTTCCAAGGCCGGCGTCGGAGGCAGCATGACCTGGAGCACCGGAGTTACAATGGTCGACATCAACAACGACGGATGGCTGGATATTTACGTCTGCAATTCGGGAGATGTGGATGGCGGGGAACGGGAAAACGAACTTTTTATAAACAACGGAGACCTGACATTTACCGAGCGCGCAAAGGAACTTAATCTGGCCAACGAGGGATACTCCACACACGCAGCATTCTTTGATTATGACGCTGATGGCGATCTTGATTGTTACATTCTGAACAATAGCTTTAAAGATCCTGGCAAGATTGAGCTCTATAAAAAAATGCGTGAAGTGCCGTCACCGCTTGGCGACAAACTCATGCGTAATGATGGTGGAGTTTTTACAGATGTAACATTGGACGCAGGCATCTACAGCAGCGTGACAGGCTTTGGATTGGGAATAGCGGTCAGCGATCTCAACGCAGACAACCTCCCCGATCTGTACATCAGCAACGATTTTTGGGAGCGGGATTATCTATACATCAATCAGGGAAATGGGAAATATAAGGAAGACCTCATAGAACGGATTAACTACAGCTCGCTGTCGAGCATGGGAGCCGATATTGCAGATCTGAATGGAGATGGTAGTCCGGAGATATTTACGACCGATATGCTGCCCTCTGATAATCATCGCATAAAAACAACAATTGCTTTTGATCCTTATCATCTCGAAGACGCGAAGTATCGCGCAAACTTCCACTACCAGATGGTTCAAAACTGCCTGCACCTCAACAATGGCAATGGACAATTTCAGGAGATTGCTTTTTTGTCCGGGGTTGCAGCAACGGACTGGAGTTGGGGCGCTCTGATCTTCGACTTCGACAACGACGGTCAGCGCGACATTTTTGTAAGCAATGGGATTAACAAAGACATCATGTCGATGGACTTCAGGGAATTCATTGCTGACAGTGAAAGCAAAGCACAAATCGTTGCGCAGCGCGGTGAGTATGGTGATCGCGCGATGATTTCATACATGCCGGCGGAGCGCATTCCTAACTACGCCTTTGTGGCCAACGGAAAACTGAAATTTGTAGACAAGGCACCTGCGCTTGGACTGGCAACGCCATCGACAAGCAACGGATCTGCTTACGGTGATCTGGATAACGACGGAGACCTTGATCTGATTGTTAACAATGTAAATCAACCTTGCTTTATCTATCGAAATGAGAGTAATCAGTCCGGTAAAAATGGTTATCTGAAAGTTCGCTTCAAGGGGACTGCTCCCAACGGTATGGGTATTGGAGCTAGTGTTACGGCTTCCATTGGAAATAGAAAGGTGGTTACTCAGAATTTCAACACGCGAGGTTTCCAAAGCAGCATTGAACCAAACATCCTCATCGGTGTTGGGCCGGCCAGGCAAGTGGATAGCTTAAAAGTTGTTTGGCCGAACGGAAAGGTACAGGTATTGACAAATGTACCGTCAAATAGCATTGTCACGTTTGAGGAAAAAAAAGCAACTCAAGTCTTTAAGAAACCGGCGACCAAACAACCGGACTTCAAGGACGTATCGCGTGAGGTTATCGGTGCAGCTTTTCATCACGAGAATTCCAGGAACGACTTTAATCAGGAAATTTTATTGCATCGCATGTTGTCCACGGAGGGACCACGAATTCTAAAAGGCGACGTTAATAAGGATGGCAGAGAAGACTTTATCCTGTTGGGTGCATCGGGCGACTCTGATAAACTCTTTGTACAGAATGCGTCGGGAAATTTTGTACAGAGGATTTCTGACGCATTCGGCAAAAACAAAGTTGCCGAAAGCACCTGCGGTGCGTTGGCGGATGTCGACGGTGATGGAGATTTAGACGTCATCATTGGCTCCGGCGGCAATGAGATAGAGATGCCCCGGCAGGAGTTTCTACTTCGGATCTATCACAACGACGGAAAGGGAAACTTTACAAGGGATCAGAAAGTGCCACCGATCATTGGGAATTTTGGGACCCTCAAAGTCTGTGACTATGACGACGATGGAGATGTTGATGTTTTTGTAGGTGCACGGGCGGTACCGGGCAACTACGGATTACCCGGTCAAAGCTATTTGTTAATTAACGATAAAGGGCAGTGGATGAACGTTGCTCCGCCCGAGCTCGGTAATGCAGGAATGGTTACAGATGCCTCCTGGGCCGACGTCGACAAAGACGGCGACAAGGACCTCGTAGTGATAGGCGACTGGATGTCCATAACCATATTTCGAAACGACCGTGGCGTGATCGAAGGCAGGCAGACAATTGCCAATAGCGAAGGTTGGTGGACACGAATCGAACCAACAGATGTTGACAGCGATGGTGACATGGACTTCATAGTTGGCAACTGGGGTATGAATTCAAAGTTTCAGGCGAGTGCTTCCCGTCCAATGTCGATGCATGTGAATGATTACGACGGCAACGGAAAGAGCGAATTCATCATGGAATGGTTCGCGCCACGCGACACAGTAGCCTATCCGTTTGCCACAAAATCTGAACTGGTAGCACAGCTTCCGGGATTGAGAAAGTCAATACTTAAGTATAATGACTATGCCCCCAAGACTTATTCGACGTTGTTTCCGGCAGACCTACGTTCGCAATCGTTGAATTATCGCGTCACTACTCTTCAAACTTCAATACTGAAAAATAGTGGTGACGGGAATTTCACCCTGGAGCCACTACCAATAGAGGCCCAGTTGTCTCCGGTATTTGCCATTGTCGCGGAAGATCTCGACAATGACAAGAATGCTGACATCTGGCTGGGCGGAAATTTCTATGCATTAAAGCCTCAGGTTGGGCGACAGGATGCAAGCAGGGGGGTGTTTCTAAAGGGTGATGGAAAAGGTAACTACGTGATAGCCGGGGGTCCCTGGATCAGCGGTGAAGTTCGTGATGCCTGCGTGATTAATTCAAATGGAGTTAAAAGGATGCTTGTTGCGAGGAACAATGCCAACATGGCTGTGTTCGAGTATAAGCGCTAAGTATGACAAATAAAAAAGGCTACCATTTCTGGTAGCCTTTTCGTTGTTTGTCTTTAGGACGTCCTACTATTCAGGACCACCTGCCCACCACACTTTCGTAACGTAATCGTTAGGTTGTGTAGCACCCGCAGAGTAATTCGGATTGCCCGTAGCTTCATAAGCTGGATACTTCAGACGAGTAGGGATTTTACCTTGAGTGAGGTTACCAGGATAGTTGGTAGGAGTAAGAGCAGGGAAACCTGTTCTTCTGTAGTTGGACCATGCTTCCCACCAGTTGAGGAAGTGGTTCACCCAATATTGCTCACCAATCATCTCCAGTTTCTGATTCGGTGTACCGGCATAAGGATACGTTGTTAAGTACGCCGTTACTTGTGCATCAGTTACAATCAAAGATGGATCATACTTCAGGTACATCTGCATAGAAGCTTTTACACCAGCATTGTAGTGTGCAGCTGCGTCGCCAGCAGAAAGACCACCCAGGCCGCGTTCAGCAGCTTCGGCAAGCATCAGTTCCACTTCTCCATAGTTGAAAAGTTGGTATGCTTCATCATCCTGCATGAACTTGAAGTTGATCTTCGAGTACGTTTCATCCTGATCGACTTCATGTCCTTCCAACACGTCAAGACCAGAAGCGTCATACCCATTAGGCATACCCTTTTGCTCAAGCGGATTGTCATTGATTACATCAAAATCAGTTGGCGTCCAGTCGGCAATACCACCGCTGATGATCATCAGTCGTGGATCGTCATCTGCAGTGCTGGAAAGATTAGTGCCTTTCAGCCAGTCTACAAGAGTCTTGCTGAGGAATGCAGGCTGACCACCGTCACCAGGATAGAATGCGCGTGAGATACCGTTCTGGTTTGTCCATTCACTTGGAGTGAGTGCCATCGGTACATAAACGTTGTCCAGGTTGCTCGTGAACACACCACCTGCTACTGCCTTGGCAATATAGGTGTTGGCAAGAGCCTGGTCTACGTTCGACACACGCATTGCCATACGAAGCATCAGAGAGTGAGCGAACTTTTTCCACTTAGCGACGTCGCCTTCATAGAAAAGGTCAGCAGCACCAAAGCCCTGATCCAGCTCAGTTGTAGACATAGCTGCAGAAGCTTCATCGAGCTCTTTCAACAAGTCTGTGTAGATAGCCTTTTGCTTGTCATAAGCAGGAGTATAGATCGGTGTCTCTGCTCTTGCTTTCAATGCATCAGTGTATGGAAGACTTCCATAGTAATCAGTCAAACGCTGGAACAGGAATGCGCGCATAATGCGTGTAGCCTGTGTCAGGTTGTTCTTATTACCTTCGTCATATCCACCTTCTCCTGTTTGTTTCAGGATTTCAGCGACGTTTTTCAAACCGTCACCGTACAGAAATTCAAACGGAGCATTAGATGTTTCAAAGTTCTCGGTGTATTTGTCACCGGGAGCGATACCACCACCCGCGTTTGCGAGGTGTTGGATTGCATAACCGCACATACCAATATTCGTACGCCAGTCAATGTATCGGTTGTCACCAGCCGAACCTCCGGATGCAGCGCCCAATTGTACGGACGTGAAAATGAAGTTCAGGTTGAGCTCCTCCGATGTCTGAGGGTTAATATTCAATTCATGTAATGAATCGGTATCACACCCTGTTACAAGACCCGTCGTCAGTAGAGCGGAGAGTATAAACTTATTTAAATGTCTCATGTCTTTGCTCGTTTAATTAAAAGGTTGCCCTCAGATTGAAACCATAGCTGCGTGTAGGAGGCATACCGAAGTAATCAAGACCCTGCGCATTGCTGCTTGTATATGAAGATTCAGGATCGATGTTTTCAGTATTCTTAAACAGAATCGCCAGGTTTCTTCCCACGAATGAGAGCGACAGTGTTTGGAACGGAGTCTTCGTCAACAATGACCTTGGAATGCTGTATCCAAAAGTAACTTGTCTCAGCTTGATGAATGAAGCATCATACATGAAGTTCTCCTGAGCATTGTTTCCAAGTTGGTTCCAGTAGTTAGCTGCTTCACCAGGAGTAAGAGTCTTCGAAAAATTCTCGTAGCCTGTTACTTCGCCAGCGCCATTCTTAACTTCGGTTACACCAGAAACAGTAAGCGGAGCTTCGCCTTCGCGGCCAGCTAATGTTTGCTTAGTGAAACCAGCTTGCGTCATCCGTACTTCAGTACCTGAATAGATGTCACCACCTGCTTTGAAGTCAATGAGGAAGCTCAGGTTGAAATTCTTGTAGATCAACTCGTTGTTCAAACCACCAGTGAAGTTAGGAACACCGTTACCAAGTGTTTGGAATGTTCCGTCTGTAAGTGGAGTGCCATGATCGTCATAAACTAGTTGTCCATCAGGGGATTTTTTCTGGCGATATCCGAGGATCATGCCATAAGGTTGTCCAACTACGTGATAAACAGCGGCAACACGAGTGCGTGGCTCTTCAACAAACAATTGTGTCTGACCTTCAATCAAAGACTCAACCTTGTTGTTGTTCTTTGCAAAGTTCAACGAAATATTCCAGGTCAGAGGACCTCTTACTGGAGTACCCGTCAACAAGAGTTCGATACCCTTGTTGGTGATTTCACCAAGGTTTACAGACGTTGTTCCAAAACCGGAAGTTCTGGAGATACCTGCGTTCAGGATATCATCAGTGGTCTTCTGGCTGTAGTAAGCAAAGTCAACGCCGAATCTGTTATCGAAGAATCTAACGTCGAAGCCGACTTCAGTTTCAGTAGATGTGAAAGGAACGAGGTTGGGGTTAGGGAGGTTGGCACTGTTACCTTTACCACCCGCATAACCACCAAGAGGCCTTCCTAAGTGCAATTGATCAACTGAATAAGTGAGCAATGTCTGATACGCACCTACAGAGTTTGCGTTACCCACCTGCGCCCATGATGCACGAACTTTTCCATAGCTAAGCCAGCTTGGCAATCCAGAGAAGGCATCTGAGAATACAAAAGATGCTCCGATAGAAGGGTAGTCAATACTGTTTTTAGATGGATTAAGTACCGAGAACCAGTCTCTTCTCCAGGTTGCAGTCAGGTACAGGTAGTTGTTGTAAGCAACTTCGGCAGACGCGAAGAGTGAGTTGATACCTGTTTCAGAAAATCCGTAAGAATAATTCCTGTCGCGGGCATTGTTAATAGCAGCGAAATATGGAGTTACAAATCCGTTACCATTTGCCTGGATTTGCTCCCAGTTAGAACGCATACGGTTTCCACCAAAGAATGCGTTAACATTAAACTTGCCGAACTCCTTATCGAATCCGAGCATGTAGTCTATGTTAAATTCGCGGTTGCTGGTTTCCCATTCCTGCATGTTACCATCGCGCTGATAGCCAGTTCCCTGAGGGGTAAGGCGTGTGAGGCGCTGCACAGACCAGTCCATACCTGCCTTGCTCTGGATATAGAGGAAGTCAGTGATATCGAAGCGAAGGGTTCCGTTAGCGATTACACGATCGCGAGAGTCAGTGTTTTGAAACTGGTACGCAGTCCAATATGGGTTTTGTCCCCAAAGGTTGGTTGAGCGCTGAAATTCTTCGCCTGGAGGCTTATTATCCTGGATAACGAGGCCTTGCGCAGCCTGCTGTTCAGCTGAAGGAACGGCTCCTGGCTTGTTAGGATCTCCAATATAGTCCCGGATATCAACGTCAGCAGGAGTGTAGTGCACACTCAATACTCCGTTACCTGGCGAGTCAGAAACGTTCGGTCTGTTCTTAGCCTTCTCGTTTGAGTACAGGATTGCTGAAGAGAAAGTAATGCGCTTGCCAAACTTCGAGTTCGTAGACAACGACGCGTTGAAACGGTCGAAGCCAGAGTTAGGAATTACAGCTTCACTTCTAAGGTCTGCAATGCTGACACGGAAGTTTTGCGTCTCATTTCCACCTGTGAAAGCAAGTGAGTTAGTCCATGCTGAACCTGTTCTGAAGTAACGCTTCCAGTTGTCTCCCTTGTAAGAATACTCTCTGGTTACACCGTCAAATTGCAAAACAGAGCTGCCATCCAAACGCGGTCCCCATTGCTGAGCACCCCATCCGCTGAATGCCTGAGTCATAGTTGTCGCCTTTGTAGCAACCTGTGTTTCAAGGGAAGCACCAGTCATACCACCGCTACCAAATTCGTGCTGATAGTCAGTAAGGTTGTTAACTGTTTCAAACACGTAGTTCGAGTTGAACTCGATGCCTATGCCTTTGCGGTTAGTACCTTTTTTAGTTGTGATGAGGATCACACCGTTCGCAGCGCGTGAACCGTAAAGAGCGGCAGCACTTGCGCCTTTCAGTACAGTCATTGATGCGATATCGTCAGGGTTAATACTGCTCATACCATCACCTTGGTCAGCACCACCCCAAACACCTGATTGTCCGTAGTTGTTGTTCGTCATTGGAACACCATCTACAACATAAAGAGGCTGGTTCAGGTTGGATCCCAGTGTCTTCGCACCGCGAATTACGACACGTGAAGAACCGGCTGGGCCAGAGGAGATTTTAGTAACGTTCACACCGGCAACGCGACCTGCGAGGGCGTTCGCCGTGCTGTTTTCACGAGCTTGTGTGAAGTTGTCACCACTTACCTGCGTTACTGATGATTGCAGGGCCTTAGTGCTTCTTTCGATACCAAGGGCAGTAACAACCACTTCATTCAATTGTGTAACATCTTCTCCAAGAGTTACGTCTACTGATGTACGGCTGCCAGCGGCAACTTCTTGGCTAGTGTATCCAATAAACGAGAAAACGAGGATGGCCGCATCATCATTAACTGCTATTGAGTACCGTCCGTCGGCGTCCGATGTGGTACCCGCCGATGTACCTTTTACGATCACGTTAACTCCTGGCATTGACGTGCCCTGTGAGTCAACGATTGTACCTGTCACTGTGCGCTGCGCTAGAGCTGTCAAACTTGCTAGCACAAGCAGCATCATGACCGACAATACCTGGTATTGTTGCTTCATAGATAATTTTGGGTTTGATAAAATTTGAAAGTCTTCCGTAGACACGGAACCTCTGGCTGCCTTGCAACCAATAGGAAAAAATGAGTGGGTTAGTAGAGTTCTACGACCATTCGCAATGGGTTAATAGTGAATACATACAGTTTGAAATCTTTCCGCCGATCTGGCCGGCGCACGGTTCGGGAACGATCATGCCAATACTGGTCATAGTTCCTAGGGCTCTGCCTGTAAAACTAGGAGATTCCAAATTAAAAATGTCAAACTGACCCTTGTTTTTTCTACCGTTTGCAGGAACGTTGTAAAAAATGCGGTCTAACACGCAAAACCGTGTGCCCGTGTGTGTTTTGGCGCACACACGCAACCGTTTGTGCAACAAAATCAGTCGATTGCGCAGGGTGTGAGCTAGTCGCGTTCCCGCTTGATTTTGACCTTGGCCATAGGACCTACCTGAATCGGGACTTTTTCAACTTCCAGGTTCGCGGCCTCAATACCATACAACTCTTCCGTAGACAGGCTGTGGTCCTTTAAAAGGCGGTATCCCTGGTTAATGAAACGGTCAAAAGAAGATATTTCGCTGTCGGAAGACGCCCACGAGTGTATGATCACGAACTTGAAATCGCTCATCATGCTGTACTTGTGCAGCGAAGGGTAGGGACTCACGAGATCGATCTCGCCCGAGTCAGCCATCTCATGGATGATCTTGTTAAACAACAGATTGACCCGGTGGTCGGTCTTGAATCCGAGCCTTAGCCGAACAAAGAAGCATTTCTTTGGAATGATGGTGTCAACCAGGTATTTGCTGGTGTAAGGGGCATCCACAGTGTCAACATGGAGAAACCAGTAAACATCGGCCCGCTTTGGACGCTTCTTGAAGATGGAATAGATGATGTTTGAGTCAATATAACGCTTGCTGTCGGCCACGGCCAGGTACACCAGGTTGGTTGCATCCTTGGGAACGCTACGATCAGCCTGCAGATCCTGAATCATCCCAGTGTAGTGTTTCAAATCCACGAACTCGGTGTGAATCTCCCGCAGCCTGCGTGCCCGTAGCAGCACATACATCATCAGGAAGAAACAGGAAGCAATCGTGAAAGTGAACCAGCCACCATGGCTGAACTTACTGAGGTTTGAGAAGAGGAACGACCCTTCAATGGCAACAAATACAACGGCAATGAGTATCGCCCGGAAAGTCGAGTTTCTCGACTTGGCGAAATAGAACGTCAACAGGGACGTAGTCATCAGCATATCAAATGTGATGGCGAGTCCATAAGCCCCTTCCATTCGTGTGGATTCTTTGAAAATCAGCACCACGAGAATGCAGCCAGCCATAAGGATCCAGTTGATGGCAGGGATGTAAATCTGTCCCTTTAACTGGCTCGGATATCGCACGCGAACGGCCGGCCATAGCTTCAGTTTCATGGCCTCGTTCACAAGTGTAAATGTGCCTGATATCAATGCCTGGCTGGCAATGATGGTTGCAAAGGTTGCCAGAATGATACCGAAGATGAGAATGCCCTGTGGCATGATCTCATAAAATGGAATGATGCCCCCCAACCGTGAACCCTGATGCTGCAATAGCCACGCACCCTGTCCCAGATAGCTCAGGATCAATGCCACTTTTACGAAGACCCATCCAACCCGGATATTTTGTTTTCCGCAGTGGCCAAGATCAGAATAGAGAGCCTCTGCCCCTGTAGTACAGAGAAAGATTGCTCCCAGTAACCAAAACCCGCCAGGATACTTAACGAGGAGGTCATAAGCATACATCGGGTTAAATGCCTTCAGTACCTCGGGACGCTGCACAAGGTGATGAGCTCCAATCACGGCAATGAAAGCAAACCAAACGAGCATAACCGGGCCAAACGTCCGGCCTACAACACCACTTCCGAACTGCTGGAATACGAAGAGTCCGACAAGAATGACAATGACGATGGATATAATTGTTATTGTCGAGATCTCGGGATTTAATGCTCTTAAACCTTCAATGGCTGAGGTAACGCTGATTGCAGGTGTTATGAAACCGTCAGAGATCAGTGTGGCGCATCCAATAATTGCCGGAAAGATTACCCAGCCTGCCTTGTAACGTCGTACGAGAGCATAAAGGGCAAATATCCCACCTTCACCTTTGTTGTCTGCATTGAGAGCGAGGTAAACGTATTTGATGGTGGTGATTAAAGTCAGCGTCCAGATTACGCACGAGAGTCCTCCGTAAATCAGGTCCTCGGTAATGATGTGATTTCCGACAATGAATCGGAAAGTATAAATCGGCGATGTTCCAATGTCACCGTAAATAATCCCCAGTGAAATAAGAACGCCGGCGGCGGAAAGGGGATTGAGATGTTTGTCTGAAGATGAGGCCATTTAGTGAACACCGTCTTTTGGACGAGCGATAATCAATCGGTTAGACTTATCGTAAGAGAAATAGGAGAAGATCCATGACAGCAGCACAAAGAATTTGTTTTTAAATCCAATGAGCGAAACAAGATGAATAAACATCCAGATGAGCCATGCAGTAAAACCTTGTATTTTTACTTTGTTGAGATCTGCTACTGCTTTGTTTCGACCAATAGTTGCCATTGATCCTTTATCGAAGTAGGAGAAAGGTTGCAGCGGCTGACTACTCAGCAACCTTTTGATATTCCCGGCCACAAGTTTTCCCTGTTGTATCGCGGGCTGTGCCATTTGAGGATGTCCGTTTTGAAATTCAGGGTCTGCTTCCATAATGCAGGCATCACCTATAGCAAAAATATTATCGTAGCCCTGAACGCGGTTATGCGCATCAACTTTGATACGTCGTCCTCGCCCAAAAGCTTCTGCAGGAATTCCTGTTATCGGTTGACCAGTAACACCAGCCGCCCAGATCATCATACGTGAGTTAAGCGTCTCACCATTGCTTAGCGTGATCGTTGTACCATCATACGACTTTACAGCCTGATTCAGATGTACATTTACGCCCAGTTTTTCCAGATATTCTTTGGCTTTGTTTGATGCCGCGTCTGACATTCCATTGAGCAACCTTCCACTGGCTTCGATAAGATGGATATCCATATCCTTAATATCAAGCTCTTTGTAATCGTTCGGGAAGACGTGGAGCTTCAGCTCTGCAACTGCTCCTGCAAGTTCTACACCTGTGGGGCCGCCGCCTACAATCACAAAATCAATGAGACTATTCATCACAACAGGGTCGTCGACCAGCAGAGCATTCTCAAAATTCCTGATGATACTGTTACGGAGCTTAATGGAGTCGGTGATGGTCTTCATCGAAAAGGCATTATCCTCTACGTCTTTCATTCCGTAGAAATTTGTACCCGCTCCATTGGCGATTACCAGGTAATCATACTTAACGCTACCGATAGACGTCTCAATACAATTCTCTTCGGGGTTGATGTGAGTGACTTCGCCCAGTCGAAAGTAAAAATCTTTGAAACGCTTGAAGTTCCTTCTGAATGGAAAGACGATAGAACTGGTTTCCAGTGCAGACGTAGCCACCTGGTAGAGCAGCGGTTGAAAGCAGTGATGGTTGAATTTATCAAACAATACTGTCTGCACCTTTGCTTTCCGCAATCCTTTAGCGACCTCCAACCCCCCAAAGCCACCGCCTATGATGACTACTCTTGGTTTGCCCAGGTCTGCAATACGCGTACGCGTGGGTATTAGTTTGGGCATGTAGAATTACTGGGAACTGACAATAACAGGGCAAAGTTAAGCCGGTTTGAAAAATGCCAAAACGAAATGCAATTATTGTTAGGGCAATGACTTCATTGTGGCTATTTCTTTACACTCAGCTAATCCTTAAAATAATTTAGTCCATCACAACTCGCGGCAACAAAATGAACCGTATTTTTGTCGCTAATAACCCCTAAATCAAGTTATTATGTTTAGAAAGCTTGCATTTGCTCTTCCAGTCTCAATGTTAATTGTCGGCTGTGGTACAAAAGAGCGCGAAATGCTACAAGGCCAGATCGATTCACTCAAGGTAGAACTGGAAACGAGCCAGGCTATGGCGCAAACGTTGACAGAAGTTGGTTCGATGATGGATTCTATCGACGCCAGCCGTCAGTTGCTGCGTGTGAATATGAAGGAAGGAACCACCTATACTGATTATTCTTCACGAATGAAGGATATAAATGGTTACGTAAAGGAGACCCGTAAGAAAATCGAGGACCTCGAGAAATCGCTTAAGGTGTCGAAGTCTAATTCTGACGCATTCTCTAAGACCATTCGCCGATTGAAGTCTGATCTTGAAGCAAAGACAGTTGAGATCGCCGGTCTTCAGGAGCAAGTCGAAAAATATCGCAATGAGAATGCTAACCTCGTTACAACGGTAGGCATGCAGGAAGCAGAACTTGCTGATAAATCTACACAGATCGAAACAAAGACTCAGGAGCTTGCCCTCATCGAAGCCCGTGTTCAGGAGCTCATGATCCAGAGCAAGATGACGGAGGCTGATGCATATTATGCGCGTGGTGAGGCCGTTGAAGAAGCTGCAGCCCGGACTAAGCTCGCTCCTCGGAAGAAGAAGGAAACTCTTCGTGAAGCCGTAGAGCTGTATAAGAAGGCTCTGTCACTTGGAAAGACCGAAGCTCAGGATAAGATCACTGCATTGGAAAAGAAACTCTGATTCTGTTTCCATCAAACGATAAAAAACCTCCTGACCGGAGGTTTTTTTTTGAGCTAGCCGTTGAGTTGGGCCGACAACCGGTACCCAACATATGTCAGATAGCCAGCGACGAGCAGCATCGCTTCCAACCTTCCCAATCTCCGCGGGCTGATCGTAAACATAAACAGGATTAAAACAATCAACGAAATGCCCAGGACTTCGATGTCACCATTGAGCGCGGTATTGTACTCGATGGGATGGACGATGGCCGTAACGGGTAAAGCAAAGAGAACATTGAAAAGATTGGATCCAATTACATTGCCAATTGCCATATCTGTGTGGCGTTTACGTGCGGCCAGAACAACAGTCGTTAACTCTGGCAATGATGTACCGACCGCTAACAGAGTGATCCCCGTCAATCGCATGCCGAGCCCAAAATGAACAGCGATGACTACGGCGTAATCAACAACCAGTATTGCGCCCCCAATCAGTAGCCCCATACCGAGCAATATGCTGGCCGTTGCCGCCTGGGGCGCCTGTGCCCTGTCTGTTGGTTCGGTAAAATCACTGACAGCCTGTAGAGAACGGTACATATAAATAAGCAGCCCCAGGAACAACATTAGCATTATGGAGGCATCAAGTCGGCCTAGTGTATTGGCGCCAATTCCCGTAATAACCTGATCGTTGACAAGTATATATAAGATTGTGACGGCGACCAGAGACAGTGGAATTTCAAACCGGGTAGTGTTTCGCTGGATAATTAAAGGAAAAATAATGGCAGCGATTCCGAGCACAAAAAGAACCGTGAAAGTATTGCTGCCCACAATATTGGCAAATGTCAGGTCGTCGCGCCCCTGCATCGTCCCATAAATCGTTACCACCAGCTCTGGAGTTGAGGTACCGAATCCAACAACACCAAGGCCAATAATGGCACCCGAAATATTGTATCTTCGGGCGATTGAGGTTGCTCCACGGACCAGAAAAAATGCACCTCCGATCAGTATCAAAAAACCGACAAAAAGCAGGAGGAACTCTAAAAACATGATGATGGAGGCTACGATAAAGATAGACGGTTTTTCGACAATAAGATCAGCCGCGTTTTCTTAGTACCTTTGTCCCTGGCTCTGCCGCTATGACTTTCGACGTAATCCTAACCTTATTCTTAGTTGCTCTTAATGGCTTTTTCGTGGCGGCCGAATTTGCTATCGTAAAGGTCCGGTCATCACAGATCGCGCTGGAAAAAGGCAATCTTTCAAAACAGGCCGCACAAAACATCATTAATAATCTCGATGGATACCTGGCAGCGACTCAGCTTGGTATTACCCTCGCCAGTTTGGGACTAGGCTGGGTAGGTGAAGATGTGATGTCAAGAATCATACTCAACCTGATGTCCGCACTGGGCGTGACCATAAGCACTACTATGGCCCACAGCATCGCGTTACCCATAGCGTTTGCTATGCTTACAATCCTGCATATCGTGTTTGGTGAATTAGCCCCCAAGTCGCTGGCCATTCGTTATCCGACAACTACCACGTTAACGATTTCTGTAGCGCTTCGGATCTTCTACTACACTTTCCGTCCGTTCATTTGGATGTTGAATGGATTGGCTAATCTGGTATTGAAGATTTTTGGAGTGAAGCCGGTTACGGAACAGGAGATACATTCTGAAGACGAGCTTAAACTCATCATCGCTGAAAGTGAAGAGGGAGGAGCCATCGAACCCAATGAGCGGGAGCTTATTCAAAACGTTTTCGATTTTGACGATCGGATCGTGCGACAGGTGATGGTGCCCAGGGTTAAGATCAGCGGCCTGCGCTCCAATCTTTCAATGCAGGAGACCATGGAAGTAGTATTGCGCGAGGGATACTCACGCTTCCCTGTCTTTGAAAACTCACTGGATGAAATAGTCGGGATTGTTCATGCCAAAGATATAATTGCTGCCTATGTTCAGAAGGCCGATAAATCTCTTAAAGAGATTATGAGGCCCGCGCATTTTATACCCGAGTCTAAAAGAATTGATGTATTGCTCCGCGAATTTCAGCGTCGTAAGTCGCAGATGGCAATCGTCGTCAGCGAGTTCGGAGGAACCATTGGCATTGTAACACTGGAAGACATACTCGAAGAGTTGGTTGGTGAAATCCAGGACGAGCACGACCATGAAACACAAATTGTGACTCTGCTCGACAAGCAGGATTATCAGATCGTGGCGCAATCATCCATTCACGACATCAATAAGTTTGTTGATGTTCCGTTCCCTGAGTCGGAGGATTATGAGACTCTGTCGGGCTTGCTTACGTATCACAGGCCTACTTTGAAAGAAGGTGATACATTTAAATTGTTCAATTATCGTTTCAAGATCCTTCGTCTGAATAAGACGCTGCCAGAACTTGTTGAGGCAACACTGGAAGAAGAGGTTGGAACGGACTAGTGATATTGGATTAAACCAGTACTGCAAACCCCACAGACAATCCGGATAGCGCCAGACTTAAAACCATTTCTTTCTTCTGAAGAACGCCAGCATTCCGAAGAATATAATGGCCATTACTCCCCAGACGGCGAAATAACCATACTTCCAGTGCAGCTCGGGCATAAACCTGAAGTTCATACCGTACACACCAACGATAAATGTCAATGGCATGAAGATGGTCGAAATCACGGTTAACACCTTCATCACCTCATTCATTTTAGTGTTCATCGCGTTGATGTGAATATCCAGGAGCCCTGCAGTTAAGTCCTTATAGGTATCAAGCGAATCGATGAGATGGGCGATGTGATCGTAGACGTCGGAATAGTACCGGATACATTCGTCAGAAATGAAATCTGATTCGCCTTTAACAATGCGGCCAACAGCCTCACGCAAAGGATACAAAGCTTTTCTCAGGAATATGATTTCCTTCTTCAGCTGCTGGATCTGATTGAACGACCGTGTAGATGGGTTCTCGTAAGCATCCTCCTCGATGTCGTCGATGATGTCTCCGATTTTGTCCAGCACCGTATAATAGCTGTCAGTTATGATATCAATCAGGCGATAGAGGAGATAGTCAGCATTCTTTTTCCGAACCTTCCCTACGTCTTGTTGTATCCGGCCCCGGAATCCCTCAAACAGATCTCCTTCCTTTTCCTGGAAGCTGATCAGGTAGTTTGGGCCAAGCACAAAACTGATCTGCTCGTAGTCGATCTGCATTCCTTCAATCCGGTGAAGCATCTTCATCGTGAAGAACAAATGATTCTCGAACTCTTCTGATTTCGGCCGCTGATCGGCGACGACGTCATCGATCAGGAGGTAATGCAAACCGAAGTGTTCCTGGACTTTATCGATGACTTCCTGGTTGTTTAGGCCGTCAATATTGATCCAGTTGACTTTGTCTTTTTCAAGCTTAGAAAGGAGGGTAGTGATATCGAGGTCGTCGTATTTTGCGAAATTATTCCGATCGTACGTGATCAATTCAAGAATAACGTTTGGATGCGGATGCGGCACCTTCGCAGGACTATTGTGTGTGCTCATTCAACTCCTAAACTACTGGAAAATAACTGCTGTGTGTGCAAAGTTAAAGGAATCCATGTTATTATTGCGGCACATGCCTTTACGCCTGGAAGATATTAAAGCCCCCATCGCCAAAGAGATGGAGGATTTTGAACCCAAATTCCGGGCTTCAATGAAGACACGGGTACTCCTTCTCGATAAGATCATGGAGTACATTGTGAAGCGCAAGGGCAAGCAAATGCGCCCGATGTTCGTATTTCTGAGCGCTGGTATGAATGGAACGATCAATGAATCAACGTTTCGCGGGGCCTCACTGATCGAACTCCTTCATACGGCAACCCTGGTTCACGACGATGTAGTAGATGATTCAAACTACCGTCGCGGTTTCTTTTCTGTGAATGCACTTTGGAAAAATAAGATCGCAGTTCTTGTCGGCGATTTTCTTCTTTCCCGCGGCCTGATTTTATCGGTAGAGAATAAGGATTTTCACTTACTCAGCATAGGTACTGAGGCAGTGAAAGTAATGATCGAAGGAGAACTGTTACAGATGGGGAAGGCGCGGCAACTTGACATTACAGAAGAAGTATATTATGAGATCATCAGACAAAAGACTGCATCTCTCATTGCTTCATGTTGTGGCATGGGTGCCAGCTCGGTGGGGGCAGACACAGCGGCCGTTGACCGTATGAAACGCTTTGGTGAACTGGCAGGAATGGCATTCCAGATCAAAGACGACCTGTTCGACTACGAGGATGGCGATATAGGGAAACCAGTTGGAATAGACATTAAGGAGAAGAAGCTCACACTTCCGCTCATCCACGCACTTTCAAAAGCATCGTGGCTTGAGAAACGAAAGATCATTCGCATTATTAAGAACGAAAGTGAGAAACCAAAAAAGGTAAAAGAGGTGATAGCTTTCGTAAAGGCATCAGGCGGAATAGAATATGCCCATCAGGTCATGAAGAGATTTCACCAGGAGGCTCTCGAATTACTGGACGCCTTTCCCGAGTCACAGTACAAGACGTCGCTCATTCAGCTGGTTCAGTTTACAATAGAGAGAAACAAATAAAGCGCGAAGTCCTAAACTGATACTCTACGATCTAAAAAAAGAAAGGGTCACCCTGCAGTGACCCTCTCCAACCTGATCTAAACCTATCTTTAGTCCTGAGTCCTCAGTCTTGAGTCCTGAGTTGTTATTAGTCCCTTAAGTCTTTAGTCGGCCTATAACGCGTACCTGAATACTATAAATACTCATGACCCACTAAATACTAAGGACTCAGGACTAACTACTATTGTAGTACTACTCTCGTCCGTCCTGCCTCCAGCACTGCATAGTCTTTCAGACTTTTGAACGTTTGCGCATCCAACGCTGCGGCTGCAGGTCCTGAATTAGCGGGATTGAAGTTGCCTTCATTTGCCCACCATTTCTTCGCATTCTCACGGGCCGACTGCTTGTCCACGTCGAAAAGATTAATGCAAGAATCTGAAATCATCCACGGCTTTTCCACTCCGCTATGTTTCTCAAAGATCATATTGCGCATCTGAGTGCCGCTTGATTGGTTCTTGAAGTGCGACACCGTATAAGACATCGTCTCAGGTTCAGTCATCACCATATCCCAGAACTTTTTAGAAGCAACTATTTGCGCCGTCGTGAGCATAAATCCAAACCCCTCTTCGATCGGCTCCTTCGTGATCGGGCATTTCGCCTTAAGGGATGTCTTTTTCTTTTTACCTAGAAGTTTGTCCAGGAAGGCCATATTAAAAAAGTTTATAGTTTGGTATTCTCATCAATAGATACTCTCTAACGTGTGAATAGTTGCATATAAGACTGATAAATCAGGAAAAAAGTTACAATCCCGTTTTTTGACGTAATACGGGGCATTTTTTCAGGCCTATAATATGCCAACTGTTCGATAATGAACTGTTAGTGTTCGCAAAAAAGGCAGCTATTTGAATCAAAGCTTGCCCGACTTGCTCTTCTCGACATTCTTAAAACGCTCGTACTGGGTGAAAAACTCATCCAGCTTGTCAACGGGTACCTTCTTGGCAATGATCTTTTTCTTATCATCGATGATGTAAAGGGATGGAGTCACGATCGCATCATAAAGGTCGCCATACGGGCCCACATAAGTGCGGGGTCCGTTTACCGTTATCCACGGCATCTTCATGTCTTTGATGTAGTCCCGCATCTTCTGCATCGAAGTATCTGCACTCACTGCATACACCTGCAGGTCGTACTTATGTGCGTTGTAAAACTTTACAAGCTTTGGAGTTTCCTCCTTGCAATGTCCGCAATCCGGATCGAAGATGTAAAGCACAGTATACTTGTTCTTGATGTCATACATGGATTTCGCTTTGAATGCCGCATCCTGCATGATGAGATTCGGTGCCTTCATACCAACTAAACTGTTGCGCATACGGTCAGCATGCTCTTTCAAATTCTTCTTAAGCTTATCGTTTACCCAGAAGTCCATAAGCCCCGAGCCATAGTACTTGTCGTACATACGCACATATACTTCATCGAGTCCCATGATGTCCGGTTGCTGGTATTTCAGCAAGGTGATCCAGGTTGCATACTTAAATGTTTCCTGATTTGCCTTCGCGCGATCGATGAAGCTTGCCATTGCGCTCATAATGCTGTCGGGCTGTTGAATGAAAAGCTTGTCCAGATATTCGTTGATTTTGTCTTTATACAACGGTGTCTGTAGGCAAATGAGGCCTGGCTCGGCCAGATCGAAGTTGTCGAAGAAATGCTTCCGGTACCATCTGAGTTGGTACGTTGAATCAATCGAACCGTCCTTGCGCTTTGGAGGATCGGGTATCGTCACAGGGCGGTGAGCTTTAAGGATCTTTGCTGTCAGCGTATTCGGATTCTTTGCGATTACATTTGTTTGATGTGCCATGGCCTTTTCATTGATGGCAGTGTAGGCTAGTCTCGCTTCTTTCTTTTTGTCAGTAGACTGCGTGCTGTCCTGAAGGATCTTTATGAATGGGTCCGCCTCCTTATGAAGCTCACTGTTGAATACCATGTTTTCAAAGAACAACGTGTTGTCCGGGTCTCCGGTAACTTTCATGAATTTGACGTAGTCCGAGGATTTGGTCTCCATTGAGAATTGCTGCTTGTCGGCAATAAGAAAATCAAACTGACGGGCAGGCTTGCCATTTTGCATCAATACGATGAAATACACGCCGCGATAGATAAGCGGCTTGGCTCCTTTAAACTCGAATTCCCCACGGCTGTTGGCACGTGCTGTATCCTTAATGTAGGTCGTCTCACCATAGAAGTTGCCAAGATAAACGGTGGTGTCCTTGAGGCCTTCAATTTTCAATTTGAGGTGATAACCCGCTTGTGCGAAGCCGGCTAGCGGCAGGAGTATGCAAATTATAAGGACAGGAAGCCGCATATATTTCGATTTTCAATGCAAATTTGCGGAATTAATCCCGTCGTTTCAATGACAATTAATGCATCCAGGCGAGCGTTACTACCCTATTTCGGGCAAGTTGCACTAATGCCCGCGATCCGGCCAAACAGGGCGGTTGTCAATAGCAACGATAAAATCCTCGTTCATGTCGCTTCATATTAAGCATCTCACGAAGATATACGGCCAGCAAAAGGCGCTAAATGACATCAGCTTTTCGCTGGGGGATGGCGAAATAGTTGGTTTCCTTGGACCTAACGGCGCAGGTAAATCGTCGACAATGAAGATCGCTACATGTTACCTGCCCCCGACATCAGGTCAGGTTCTTGTCGACGGTCTTGATGTAGTAGAGGAACCGTTGGCCGTGAAGCAGATCACGGGATACCTGCCGGAGCACAATCCACTTTATCTCGATCTGTACGTTCACGAATACCTTGAGTTCATAGGAGGATTATACGGTCTTCGCGGAAGCTCCTTGAAAAAGAGGGTGGGCAACATGATTGAAATGTGTGGCCTCACGCTCGAGCAAAACAAAAAAGTGGAGGCACTATCTAAAGGCTATCGCCAGCGCGTTGGACTAGCTCAGGCATTGATCCACGAACCACGAGTGCTTATTCTTGATGAGCCTACATCGGGACTGGATCCAAATCAGCTCATCGAAATCCGGAAATTGATTAAAGATATCAGCCACAATAAGACTGTTATTTTCTCAACGCACATCATGCAGGAAGTACAGGCGTTATGTGATCGCGTCGTGGTGATCAACCGCGGGTCGATTGTCGCCGATGATTCGCTGGATAATTTGCTGAAGGGTGGAAGCGGCTCTCAAACTATCATTGCTGAATTTGAAGGCTCCGTCGATGCCAATCTTCTTCGAACAGTGCCTGGTGTTTCCTCGGTTACTGGTGAGAGTGAAAACAAGTTCAGGATTACGGCCGTTGCTGGAGTCGACATCCGGCCAGAGCTATTCCGTTTTGCTGCAGATCAGAAACTCTCACTCATCGGATTGCGCCAGGAGGAGAACTCACTCGAAAATATTTTTAGCATGCTAACAGCGACCACCAAAGGCGCTGATGTAACAAATTAAACTCTATTTTTGAGGTCTTTGACCGATGCTTCAGATCTTCTCTAAAGAATTCAATAGTTTTCTCAATTCGCTGATAGCGTATGTGGTCGTTGGTGTATTTCTGCTAGCGATCGGTTTGCTGATGTGGGTGTTTCCAGACTCATCAGTCCTTGACTACGGATACGCCGACATGAGCACGCTGTTTTCATTGGGTCCCTATGTGTTCGTGTTTCTCATTCCCGCGATCACCATGCGAAGTTTCTCGGAAGAGAAAAAGGGGGGAACCATGGAGCTATTATTCACAAAACCTCTCACTGATCTCGACATCATTGCAGGAAAGTTTCTGGCCTGCTTTGCTCTCGTGCTGCTGGCATTGTTGCCAACACTGGTCTACTATTACTCTCTGTACACTCTTGGTAATCCGAAGGGTAACCTTGATACACCGGGTGTCATCGGTTCATACATCGGACTGGCTATGCTCGCAGCAGCCTTTTGCGCTATCGGCGTAATGGCTTCAAGTCTGTCCGCCAATCAGATCGTCGCTTTCATTCTTGGAGCCTTCCTGTGCTATTTAACATTCGCCGCCTTTGATGCGCTGTCCGCTCTCGACGTATGGGGTACACGCGCGTTGACCGTAAAGCAACTCGGACTGCTCTTTCATTACGATTCCATGAGCAGGGGACTAATAGACTCACGCGACCTTGTTTACTTCGGAAGCGTCATCTTTCTCGCCTTGTCAGTTACTAAACTAATCTTAGGAAGCAGGCAATGGTAAACTGGAAGAGTAAAAAGCTGGGCGACGTGCTCGTGTTTGCCAATTGCCTTGTGGTGATTGTCCTGTTAAATCTATTGCTTTCATCTTACTTTTTCAGAATCGACCTTACCGAGGAGAAGCGATATAGCATCAAACCTCAGACGCGCGAGCTGTTGCAACAACTTGAAGATGATGTTTACATCGAAGTGTTTCTTGAAGGTGATTTGAATGCCGAATTTAAGCGCTTCCAAAAGGCGATACGTGAAACGCTGGAAGAGTTTGAAGTCTATTCCAACAATCGCGTCAAGTTCTCATTCACTGATCCCGCAGCAGCTGCCGGCCAAAAAGCTCAGGCAGAATTCATGAACGACCTGAATGCCCGTGGTATTCAACCGACAAACGTAATCAGCAACAACCAGGGGCAGCGCGTAGAGAAAATAATCTTCCCGGGATTGATTGTGTCTTATGATGGTATGGAAAGCGGCGTCATGTTGTTAAAGGGCAACAAGGCGGGTAGCCCGGCTGAAGAAATCAATCAGTCAATCGAGGGAATTGAGTTTGAAGTGGCCCGTGCCATCAGCAAACTGGCGAAGGACGATAGAAAACAAATTGCCTTCATTCAGGGGCACGGAGAGCTGGACTCACTTAGTACACTCAGCGTTTTCCAGGATATACGCGAAGAGTATGATGTGGTTAATACAAGACTGACGAATGCTTCGCTGAGAAATTTCGATGCTCTTGTTCTTGCAAAACCCACCCGTCGATTTTCACCACAGGATAGATACTTTCTCGATCAATACATCATGTCGGGAAAGCCTGTGTTATTTCTGATTGATAAGCTGGATGCCAGTATGGATAGTGCGTCGCGCGACGATTACTTCGCGCTGCCTTACAATACCGAGCTTGACGAAATGCTTTTCAAATATGGCGTCAGAATCAATCTTGATCTCGTGCAGGATCGAATGGCTGGTTTCTACCCGATCGTAACAGGGCAACGGGGAGGCAAGCCGCAAATGAGTTTACTCGATTGGCCTTTCTTTCCCCTTATCAATCATTACCCGGAACATCCTATTACCCGTAACCTCGATGCAGTCCTTACCCGGTTCGTGAGCAGTATGGATACCGTTAAGGCTCCGGGTATCAGGAAGACCCCATTGATGCTAACCTCTCAACTGTCTCGTGTTATAGGCGCTCCTGTCAAAGTGAGTGTAAATGATCTTCGGAATCCGGTGCCTGACGAACAATACACAAAACCCTCAATACCTCTTGGATACCTGCTTGAGGGATCTTTCACTTCACTCTTCAAAAATCGCTTCCTGCCAGATGGTATTTCAAAAGACGGATTCAAAGAAGACGGAACCCCGGCAAAACTTATTGTGATAGCAGACGGTGATCTGGTGCGAAACGACTTCAATCCCAGAACAAACCAGGCGCAACCTCTGGGCTTCGATATGGCCTCGAACTATACCTTTGCAAATCGCGAGCTTGTGTTGAACATCCTTGGATACCTTACTTCTGAAGAAGGCCTTATCCAGGTGCGCAACAAGCAGGTCAAAATCCGTCCGTTGGACAAGACCCTGATACAGGACAAACTCAAATGGCAGGTGATCAACCTTGTCCTGCCTGTTGTGATGTTAATTGCATTTGGCGCGGCACGAATGTATTGGCGCAAAAGAAAATACGCCCGTTTCTGACTATGCAGGAAAAACGCAACAAGATGCTTATGCTGTTATTGGTGGTGTTGGTCGCCATCACGGCAGTTATTTGGGTGATTAGAGACCAGAAGAATGTCGCTGAGAATGATAAAAACATTTTCAACGGCTTTGATGTGAAAAGCATTAACCAGGTCAACCTTCAGTCGCCAAAAGGGTCTGTTGACCTGAAATATGATGGTGCCCGCTGGACTGTAAACGATCAGTACGCTGCCGATCCGGCAATGATCGAGGTAATGTTCGCAACGATGTTGCAGGCAATTCCCAAGCGCCCGGTTCCGACGCTTAGGCAGGATTCAATTGCCGGTGTTTTGCGAAAGGAAGGAATTCAGGTTACGATGCAGGCAGACGGTGAGCCCCGGATTTCTTTTTCGGCCGGTGGAAATATGGCAAAAACACAGTCTTATTTCCTGAGGGGCGACGACAAAGTGCCATATATCATGGTAATTCCGGGCTATCGGGTATACGTGTCCGGGATTTTCGAATTGAACGAGTCGGGCTGGCGGGACAAAAGAATTTTCGCTTTTAACTGGAGGCTGAATTTCAAAGATGTTGAAACGACTTACTCCCGAAATAAGGCAGACAATTTCCGGGTCGAATTGAAAGATCAGCTCCTCACTGTGCAGGGCCTGAGCACAGTTGACAGCGCCCGCCTTAACCAATATCTGAACGATGTGTCTCAACTCGCTGCCGACGAGTTTGTTGACACTAACAAGACCTTAGACAGCCTGTCCAAAACGCCGCCGGTGATGGAAGTTTCGGTGCACGATGTTGGCCGGACATACCTGTTACAACTTTTTCCTTATGCTGATAATCAGGGCCGTGTGGCCGGTTTAATCGGCGAAAAACAATGGGCCATGTTTAACCGGCGTGCGGTGACGAGCATCTCCAGGCCGCGCCGGTTTTTTGAGCCAAAGCCTTGAAAATCTGCTGGTTTTTTTGACAGGTTTGCCGAATTTTAAAATTCGGTTTTCTTTATAACTTTACCCCCTCTAAAATTTAACCACTAATGAAGTTCATTGTCAATTCGGCGTATCTGCTGAAGCAGCTCTCCAATATCAATGGTGTGATTACAACTAACCCGGTTGTACCGATTCTTGAGAATTTTCTCTTTGAACTTGAAAAAGGAAGTTTGACAGTAACTGCTTCTGATCTGCAGACGTCAATGATTACCGAACTTCAGGTGGAGTCAAAGGAGAAAGGCAGCATTGCAGTTCCTGCCCGCATTCTTCTGGACACTTTAAAGAATCTTCCTGAACAGCCAGTGACCTTTTCTATTGATGAGTCTACCTACAGCGTGGAAATCATCTCTGATAACGGACGCTATAAGCTCTCCGGTGAAAATGCTACCGACTTCCCGAAAGTACCTACCGTATCGAACGACTTCAGTGCGTTTATCTCAACGGAAGTACTGTCGCGCGCTGTTAACAATACGATCTTTGCTACAAGCAACGATGAATTGCGTCCGGCAATGACGGGCGTATACGTAAGCCTTGGAGACAAGAATACTACATTCGTTGCGACAGACGGACACCGTCTCGTTCGTTACCGTCGCAATGATGTGAAGTCCGACAACGGTGCTTCAATCATCATTCCCCGCAAGGCCCTGAATTTGCTCAAGGCGACATTGCCATCAGAAAATACCGAGGTTACGGTAAACTTTAACCTATCGAACGCATACTTTAAGTTCAATCATATTCGCATGATCTGCCGTCTGATCGACGAGCGTTTCCCTGATTATGAAAATGTCATTCCTAGTTCAAACAGCATCAAAATGTCTATTGAACGGACTGATTTATTGGGAGCGCTGAAACGGATTTCGATTTATGCGAACAAGACGACTCATCAGGTGCGTCTGAAAATCACCGGTAGCGAGCTTCAGATTTCTGCTGAAGATCTCGACTTCTCAAACGAAGCTAATGAACGCCTCTCCTGCGAGCATGACGGGGAAGACATCGAAATTGGATTCAACGCGAAGTTCCTCATCGAAATGTTGACGAACATGGATTCGCCGAAGATAAAGCTCACGATGTCGGCACCTAACAAGGCTGGTGTTATCTTACCCGCAGAAAAAGATAACAACGAAGACATCCTTATGCTCGTAATGCCCGTTATGCTAAACCAATACGTTTAAGCGCCCCGGGCGCCTGAAAGCATTACCCATTTGAGTTACACTTGACGACCAGGCCGTATTCAGGTTTGGTTTGGTTCAGTATGTGGTTTATTTGAGCAGATCATGAGATATACTTTCGTGCTTTTCCTTTTCGGCATCGTGTCGCTATGCCATGTGGCCCGGGCTCAAAATGCCATTCCGGAGTCGGATTCATTTATGAATCTGGTTGCATCTAACGAAGTTCACCAGTTAACTGAAAGCAAAAGAGCTTTGGCCGAACCATCCGGATACTTTTCAATGCAGCGCGAGATGTATAAAATTCCGCAGGAGCCAGGACAGAGAATGATGAAGGTGGGGAAAATTTTAACCTGCGTTGGAACGGCCACGGTAATCACCGGGTTACTGGTGTATAATAATCGGGACCCGAACTATTCAACGCAAGGCACCTATGGAACTACCTACAATGATGACCCGCACGAATCAGGTGGCCAGTTGCTGGTAGCCGCAGGTGTTGGAATGATTGTCCCCGGCGTGATGGTATGGATTCACGGTTCCAACAAGTTTCGTAAGCACGTCGAAAAAAGTACACAAGCCGTATATATTCCTGCGGGAAAATTGGGTTTAGGATATCGCTTCTGACAGAACGCTTCTTTGTAATGGCCGTTCCGCTAGGGCATCCCCTCCGCTCTGTTGCCTGTTATCGTTCCTCTTTTTCCAGTTTCAATCACCTCCATGTTTGATATCAGTCGCTGGTTTACGTCAAAGCGAACCAGTGTTTTGATCTTGTGGAAGCCGTGGTTGCCGGCAGCTCCGGGATTAATGAAAAGCATGTTGGCAAAAAGGACATCACGCTTGATAAGGAGCAGGTGAGAATGTCCGCAGACGAAAATGTCGGGAGGCGATTGCGTCAGTAGTTTCTTAACGCGTGGATTATAAGATGGCGGTTTTCCTCCGATGTGAGTGATGAAAATGTTTAAACCCTCGCATTTGAATTTCAGGTCTTCGGGGTACTGAATGCAAAGTTCCTTGCTGTCAATGTTGCCATGAACTGCTCGCAATGGTTTGAATGCACGAAGCGCGTCCGTAACAGCTCGATCACCAATGTCGCCGGCATGCCATATCTCATCGCACTGATCAAAATATTCAAAGACCTTAGGATCAAGATCTCCGTGGGTATCAGATAGCAGTCCTATTTTCATTGCATTCGTTTAACGTCATAGTCGGTGTGTGATGTGCTCCGCCATTGTGTTTCGAGGCACACTTAATATTTGAACTACAGTCCACTTAACCCCACTTCATTCTTGCTAAAATTATCCACTGTTGTCCAAAGAAAAACTATTTTGCCGAATGCTTTCGTCGATACTCAGGCATTATGGCATAAATGACTTTGAAGCGCACCCATTGGTCAGCGGTTTAATTAATCGCACCTGGAAGGTATCATCACCAACCGGTACTTTTATTCTCCAACGCGTCAATGATCAGGTATTCAAAGAGCCCTGGAAGCTCGCTGAAAATCTACATCGACTTGATCACTTCCTCAAGAGACATCAGCCGGATTATCTGTTTGTCGCTCCGGCGCCTGATCGCGATGGGAGAGACATGGTCGAAATAGGAGGAGAGGGATTCTTTCGTCTTATTCCTTACGTCCATAACTCACATACAATCTCGGTCGTAGAATCGCCGCAGCAAGCCTTCGAGGCCGCCTTTCAATTCGGGAAGTTCTCTCAATTGCTTTCTTCGTTTGATGCGAACGCCTTGCATCTTACTATACCCGACTTTCACAATCTTGCTCTGCGTTACGACCAGTTCGAACGGGCCGTCAACGTCGGCGATACAAGGAGGATAAAAGACAGTGCCGGACTCATAGACGAACTTCGCAGTCGTCGAAGTATCGTTGAGAAGTTTCTGCAAATAAGAAATACATCTGCCGCTAAGGTGAGGGTGATGCATCACGACACCAAGATCAGCAATGTATTATTTGATCCCGGAAACAAAGGCATATGTGTGATTGATTTGGATACTGTCATGCCCGGATACTTTATCAGTGATGTGGGCGATATGATGCGAACATATCTGTCTCCTGCCAGCGAAGAGGTGAAGGAGATGGACCAGATAGAAGTGAGAGCGGATTTTTTCCGTGCTATTGTTCAGGGATATCTCAAGGCGATGCACAGCGAATTGACGAACTATGAAAAGGAATTATTCTGCTATTCGGGATCCTTTTTGATTTACATGCAGGCGCTCCGCTTTTTGGCCGATCATTTGAACAATGATATTTATTATGGAGCGGCCTACGAAGGGCACAACTACATTCGCGCTCTCAATCAGCTAACGCTGTTAAAAAGATTTGAGGAAAATCTACCGTTATTGGAAGATATCGTAAAAGATGAAGTAGCGCACTGGACTAGTCGGCAGTGATCACTCAGCGGTTGTGAAATAAGTCAGATCTTGAAGAAGATTTTCTTTCTATAAAGAAAATTACACATGCTCCACTCGAGTGCAAAAATCACCAGCGATGTAATGACTGCAATGAGTGCGTGAGGCAGCAAAATGATTTCCAATAGTCCGGTCGTTATTGCACCTATGTATCCGTTAAACCAACGGCTTGCAACGATCTCTATGAAAAGGTAGATGAACAGTGAATTCATACCTACCACTACAAAAAAGCGCAGATGCTTCCGATGGTTCTTTATGTCGATCCACCAGTAGAAGAAACAAAGCGCCAGCACACACCATCCACCTGACACAAGAGTAAATGAACTCGTGGCAATGCGTTTGATAATTGGTGTTGTCGTCAGATCAAGTAAATACCCCACCGCCAGAGCCATTACGCCGCCAATGATCATCAACCTGATCTTATCGCGTGAAGGCTTGTCCGACATGAAAAGTTTACCAACTACAGCTCCCCATATAGTATGGGCAGCTGTTGGTATGCAGTTGATGGCCACCCATCCTCCATCATTGATCTTATTCATCAGTACAAGGTCCATGTAGTTTCCAAAATTGTGCTGGTCGGTAAAAGGCTGATCAAAGCCAGGTATGTTAGTGAACCGATAGAGGATTTCAGTAAGCAGGAGCAGGGCGAGACTGAAACCGATCTGAGCTTGTATCGACCATCCGAATATCAGAAATGCAACAAGCGTTGTGAACGACAGTTGTGTCAGCACATCCCAAAGCTCAAATGAAAGACCATCCCGGCGCACGGCGTAGTCGAGTACACCCCAGAAGAAGAGCCATGCCGAACGTTTGAGTGTTTTCAGAAACGATTGATTCCACGACATTCCAAAGGACTGTTGTCGCGTAATGGAATAGGCAAGAGCAACACCGGCCATAAACATGAAGCCAGGTTGAATGAGATCCCAGAATCTTAATCCGTGCCAGGGATGATGAAAAAACTGTTGAAGGAACGCACCGATGAAATTCGGTCCCGAGACTTCATATAAATTCTCGTAAAGCCTGGTGCTTTCCAGCACCAATAAAACCATGATTAATCCCCTCATGAAGTCAAGCGATAAGAGACGTGAGTGCTCGGTCAAAGGGCGGTCCGCCTGAGACGAATGAATAGGTTGGTTCATAGGGGAAAGTTCTACGGATAAATATAAACAATCAGTGACTTCATCAAAATTTCATGGCAATAGCGGGCAGACTTCTTTATTTTGATGCATGCTCGCGAAAAACGTACTCACATTCAGGTCTGCACTCGTCTTATCCCTTCTTTGGCTGCTTTCAGGGTGCCGGCCTTACTATACTCAGGAAGATTTTGCAAAGGTTAAAAAGATTGACACGCACGTCCACCTGAACAGCGCATCGAACGCGATGGGGAAACTTGCCGAGGAGG
Source organism: Chryseolinea sp. T2 (assembly GCF_037203685.1). Taxonomy (NCBI): domain Bacteria; kingdom Pseudomonadati; phylum Bacteroidota; class Cytophagia; order Cytophagales; family Fulvivirgaceae; genus Chryseolinea; species Chryseolinea sp. T2. Next base: position 82,353 of record NZ_JBBCAU010000003.1, on the reverse strand, counting down.
ACAATTTCAGACTGGTAACAGTGAATGTCGACGCGCCGCGAATGTCCTTGCATCAACAGATGTCCTATGCGCTGCAGCAAAAGGCTAACTTTCCCAAGGACATATCCTTCCTTGCATCCTTCTCAATTCCGGAGGGCCAGCCGGCGGGATGGCAGGACCTTGTCATCAAACAACTCGACTCAGCCTTCAACAACGGAGCACTTGGAATAAAGGTGTGGAAGAACATCGGCATGGTTTACCGTGACACAGCGAATCGTTTCATCATGATCGACGATCCAATGTTTGATCCGATAATCAAGTTCGTGATCGGCCGCGACAAGATGGTGCTGGGACACATCGGTGAACCGAAAAATTGCTGGCTCCCGTTAGATCAGATGACGGTAAATAATGATCGAACGTATTTCGAGCGGCATCCGGAATATCACATGTTCCGACATCCGGAGTACCCTTCATATGAAGATCAGATCAATGCCCGGGACCGTTTCCTGGAGAAACATCCCGACTTGCGTTTCGTAGGGGCACACCTCGGCAGCCTCGAGTGGAGCGTTGATGAACTGGCGCGGCGTCTGGACAAGTTTCCCAAAATGGCAGTGGACATGGCCGCACGGATTGGTCACTTCCAGGTACAATCACAACACGACCGCGAGAAAGTGAGAAATTTTATCATCAAATATGCAGACCGGCTAATCTATGCTACCGATGGCGGACTCAGTCCGGATGTCGATCCTGATAAAAGCAAACAAGGTCAACACGATGCCTGGGTTCGGGACTGGACGTACTTTGCTACTTCGGAAATGTTGACTGTCCCTGAGGTAAATGGATCGTTCAAAGGATTGCAGCTGCCGAAGGACGTGATCAATAAGATCTATTATGAGAATGCGTTGAAGTGGTTTGGAATTGAGAATTGAAAGTTGAAATAGCTGTGGGTGCCCGCACGCGTGTGCCGTCTTCAATTTTCGAGTCTCAACTCTCAATTCTCAATTATTTTCTATATTGCCTTATTGTTTGACATGAGGTCGGCATGTGCCGACAATTTTTTGATATACTTAACTCGTGTCCTGGTCGTTTGCTGATATGTCGATGTTCCCGTTCATTCTGGCAATGAATCCGGGACATAAAGTTCGACGCTAACGATGCGGCAGCGTCGTAATTACTTCGGTTGATTAGAAGTGGTCACGACGAGCATTAATCGCCGCGCGCGAGCTTTGATCGAGTATAAGGTTTGTTTGGTCGTTTCAGCTTTGATTCGTAAAACAAATTTGACGGAATTTTGAAACCTTAAAGACTAACATAATTGCTTGCCCTATGAAAAGGTCATTTTTTGTTCTGCTACTTCTAGTGTCGTCCACGGCAAGTTTTTCCCAGGCTCCCGCTGATGCAGCGGCGTCGGAACCTCACACCCTGGGCGAACGCTTTCTGTACATGAAATCAAAGTCACAGTCATACGGTGCATATAAAGTTATCAAGGAGTCTACTCTCGATGGCGTATGGAAAATTGCCCAGGATAGCCTCGAGGCCAAGAAAAGAGCATTGGCAGCCGCAAATGGCGGCATAAACGCACTGAAGAATGAACTCAACCAGAAAATTGCGGCCGTAGCCGAAAAGGAAAAGTCAATGGCGGCGGTTCAATATGACAGCACGCACATCGATGTCATGGGCATTTCAATGCTTAAGGGTACCCTTCTGACGGTCGTGGCGATCAGTATAGCCGCACTATTGTTGTTCCTGGTACTGGTCATTGGACGTATGAAACTGCAGGCAAACGCACTAAGCGAACGCAACCTCGCCGTTAGCGCGCTTACTTCCGAATTCGAAGACTACAAACACCGGGCTATGGACAAGCAAACAAAGCTGTCCCGTGAACTTCAGGACGAGCGCAATAAGCTCCAGGCGATGATTCGCAATTCATAGGTCTGTTACATTTCCAATCGGGAAACTTCGGGGACCAGGCAAAGTCCCCAACAAAAGTCAGCGTCTGTTTTCGGAACTACTGGTACACACGCACGTAGTCGACCTCCATGCGCTGGGGCCAGATGCTCTCGTCTACACCCTGCATACCACCCCAGTTGCCGCCCACAGCGATGTTCATGATCAGATGAAATCTCTGATCAAATGGCCAGCCCTTGAAGTCTTCATTCGGCGCTCTGTCTACACTGTAATAACGATTATCGTCAACGAAGAAAGTCATCTTGTCTTTCGTCCATTCGATACCATAAACGTGGAAGGCATCGGATACATCTAATACCGTGACTTTGCCCTCCTTCTGTGTACCCTTAACATGATTGTAAGATTCAGTGTGTATCGTTCCATGCACGACTCCCGGATCAAAGCCAACGTGTTCCATAATATCGATCTCCCCGCTGGCGGGCCACCCTCCGTATTTCCAATCGGTGGAAAGCATCCATATAGCAGGCCACGTGCCTTTTCCTTTAGGGAGTTTAGCCCTTACTTCAACCCGACCATAAAGCCAGTCGCCCTTGCCTTTTGAGATTATCCTCGTCGACGTGTATGACTTTCCGCCCTTGTCTTCCTTGCGCGCCTCGATAACAAGATTTCCGTTCTCGATACGCACATTCTTCTGATCATTGGTGTAGTATTCGAGCTCATTGTTTCCCCAGCCACATACGTTCGGACAACCATCGCCTAAGTCGTAAGACCATTTGGATGCGTCCGGAACTCCGGGCTTATCGAACTCGTCTGACCAAACAAGTTGTTTGAAATCGGCATTGGCCCCAGGGTCTCCGTCATGACAGGCGAACAACGGAATGATAACGATTAGTGCGATTGAATATTTCAAGTTGTGCATGCAAGGTTGTTCATGTTGTTGATATAGATACTGGAACGTGAGTTTACAGATGTTTGTCTGGTTCCGTTAATTCTGAAGTGTTGTTAAGCAGGTACGACACACCACGACTCATCACATACTTTCCGCGATTATCATATATGGCCGTTGCGTTAAGAAGTATCTTCAAACGCGAGCCATCCTTTCGAACAAAGGTATGCCGAAGGTTACGGACGTAGCCCTGTCTCAAAAAAGAGGCGAAGTTCTCGCGGTATTCGGAGTGCTCCTCGGGTGCCAGCACACTTGTGATATGCATTTTTCCAACGACCTCATCATGCGTGTAGCCCAACCAGTTGAGCTCGGTCTGGTTCATCCGTACGATCAGACCGGAAGCATCAAGAGAGTGATAACCCGTTGGAGCGTTTTCATATAAATCGCGCATTTCGCGGAGTGTGTCTTCCGCCTTCTTGCTCGAATTATGGAGCGTCTCGTAAAATGATTGCAGCTCCTCAAAATTATCCTGAAGATCGCGATTGAGCTTTTCGGCAAGGTTGGATTTCCTCTCCAGTTCGAGCGTGCGTTCCTGCACATTCTCCTCAAGGTGTTTGTTGGCATCATGAAGCGATGCCAGTAGCTCCTGATTCTTCTTTTCCTTGTCCAGCAATGCCTTCAGTGCGAGGCCGGAGATAATGCAGATCATGGCGAAAGAAGAATAATGAAAGATATCGTTGATGGTGGTGATTTGCTTAAGGCTTGCGGCCCTTGACTTCAGCAGAGCATCCTCTTCATTCACCAGGCCCTGAAGTTCCGCCTTCAAACTCTTTAACTCGTTCCGGGTCGTGTCGTCACGGAGATTGAACGTCTCTGAGGAAACCGATTGAGACCCCTCATAAATTAGTTTTGCTGAAAGGCTGGTGAAGCGTTCTATATGGGGCTTGATGTGAGTTTGCAGTAGTGCCGTCTCCGACGCATTGTCAGAAACCAAACGCAATAGGGTGTCATAAGTATGCTGCACGAATGCCACCTCATGACGGTAAGTGGTCAGGTCCGAAGTGTCGCCCTTTAACAAAAACGCCCGTTCACAGTTCTCCGCATCGGTCAGCAAGAATTCGAGTTCCGTTGAATGCCTGATGATCTCGTAAGCCCGGTTGATGAGGGCCATGTATTGCTTCTTTTCCGAAACATTGATGTACTTAACCACGGCGCTGACCAACGCCAGCAGGATGGAGGCAACGAGCAGGTTGGCAACGCGGTTAGTCTTCATGGGTTGGTTAAACTAGCTTTTTTTGAGGCAACAATCAATCGAAACCGGCGCGGGAATACGGACCAGCAGGACGCTCACGAATGTGAAGGAAATTTTAACTTTATTTTGTAACCATGAGGGGATACCGAGGTTTACCAACTTGAAAAACAAAGGGAGAGATTGGAACAATTGTCAGACAATGCCTTGATGCTCAAGGTAAAAGACGGTGATCTGGACAGGCTGGGCCTGCTCTTTGAACGCTATAAGCGGCCATTGTATGGCTTCTTTTATAACATGAGCAAGGACGGAGAGCTGGCAGAGGACCTGGTTCAGAACGTGTTTTTCAGGATCCTCAAGTATCGGTACCTGTTCAGAGGCGACGGTGACTTCAAGACCTGGATGTTTCACATCGCGAGGAACGTGAGTCACGACAACTTCAAGAAGAACAAGATCAGGCATAAAGACCCGATCGAAGACTGGGAGGATCACATTCGTGATGACAATGACCGGGTAACAAGTATTCAGAAGGACGAGGAACTGCAACTCCTTTCCATGGCCATGGACAGGTTGCCTGAAGAAAAAAGAGAGTTGTTGCTGATGAGCAAATATCAGGATAAGAAGTACAAAGAGATTGGCGATATGTTGGGATGTACAGAGGGCGCGGTGAAAGTAAAAGTGTTCCGGGCGCTGCAGGATCTCAAGGCCGTATATAAACAGCTGGAGAAGCACATGTGATTTATGGAAGTAGAAAGAATACAGGAACTGATTGCCAAGTATAACGCGATGACCGCCGACCCTTCGGAGCTTCGTGAGATCGAGCAATTAATTGAACGCGGAATCATAGACATTTCTGATCTGGTTGAACTGCATGCAATAGAAGAAGGGATTGAGTCGCTGGAAACGCCAGTGCCTTCAATGTCGCTCGATGACAAGTTTCACGCGATGCTGCAAACTGAAAAGTCCAGATCCCGCCCTTCCACGTTGTTTTCATGGAAGTCATTATTCTCTGCTGAAGGGCTCATACCGAAGCTGTCATTTGCTTCAGTATTGCTTATGCTCGGGGTAGCAGGGGGAATGTTTCTGCGAAACTCGGACCAGGAGACCATCAAGGGTTTGACCGAGGAAGTCAGCGATATGAAGGAGATGATGATGCTGACCATGCTGGAGAAAGAATCACCCACCGAACGACTGAAGGCAGTAAGCCTCACGGAGGAAATGGACCAGGCGAGCAAGAAAGTAACAACGGCTCTTCTTCAGACTCTGAACAACGACGAGAATGTGAACGTGCGACTCGCAGCACTGGATGCACTACGGCAATATGCCCAGCAAGGCGAGGTGCGCGAAGCACTGATACGATCTATTACCAAACAGGACTCGCCACTAGTGCAGATTGCGCTGGCGGAATTGATGGCGGCCATGCAGGCCAAATCATCAGTGAAGGAGCTGCAAAAGATCGTTCACGATGACAATACGCCTAACGAAGTGAAGAAGAAAATCCAGGAAAGCATTGAAGTGTTGTCGTAACGTGTGCACCTGTAAACACAAGCCGATATCAATATGAAATCGTCATGCAGGTAGTTCCTCACAGGAATGAAAGTTTGCCCGACGATTCCAGATGTCTCTAAACAAATAAAATACTAACACATGAAACTCATTGGGATGATCATGTCCTTCATGGTCGCAACGGCACCACTATATGCTCAATCTTATACAGAGAAGATCAGCAAGACACTTAAGTTTGAAAAGGCCTCTGAGTCAAATGCCGTCATCATTGCCAATATCAACGGCAACGTAAGGGTTGAAGGCTACGAAGGAAGTGAAATCCGCGTGGAAGTCGAAAAGACGGTAACCGCTAAAACAACTGAACGCCTCGAAAAGGGAAAGCAGCAAATACAACTCGGCGTTATTGACCTTGCCGATACGGTAGTGCTGTACGTAGAGGGAGCGGCCGTTACCTTTGGCAGGAAAAACAGTAAGTCAAACAACCATTATAAAGGAAACTTTGGATACGACTGGTGCTGTGGAAATTGTAACAACGGGTGCAACTGCCGACTGGACTTTGATTACAAAATGGATTTTGTAGTGAAGGTCCCCTACAATGTTCACGTCGAGGCCGGCACGGTAAACAACGGAAACATCTCTGTCAGTAAAACCCGCGGGGTAGTGAGAGCAGACAATGTTAACGGCAGCATTAAACTCACAGACCTGATGCGCGAGTCAAGTGCAAGCACCATCAACGGAGATGTCGACATTGAATATACTTCAAACCCTAAAAAGGACTGCCGGTTCTACAGCCTCAATGGTGATATCAATGCCTGGTTTCAAAAAGGACTTGCAGCAAACATGAGCTTCGAGAGTTTTAATGGTGACTTTTATACAAACGTGACCAACCTCGAAAATCTACCTACGGCTATTGAGAAGGAATCAACGAGTAAGGGACTAAAGTACAAAGTGAATGGCAACCGATATCGAATCGGAAGTGGCGGTGCCGCAATGCTCGACTTTGAGACTTTCAATGGCAATGTATATCTGAAGGAAAGAACAAACCAGTAGCTAAGCTCCGCAGTAACACAATGAGCAGAAGCACTGAACAAAGTACAAAACAAGAATAAACAGGAAACGCGAAGACCACATGCTTACCTGGGACGCAAATGACCTTCGCAGCACAACAAACAAAGTAGTAAAACACTAACACTTCATAAGTAAAACACAGTATTAACGGAGGCTTTATCGGGAACGATGGGGCTGATTGGAAAATGGAAATGAATATGAAAAAGCAGACTTTAATTACAACGATTATCCTCGTCATCACGGCCCTGACTACGATAGCATTTGACACCCTGGCGCAGAATTCGAACGAGTTCACCGTACCACTTAGCGATCCTGCGAAACGCGGTAAGCTGAAGGCGCACATCAACTACGGCTCGATCAGCGTGAAAGGTACGGCACGCAAGGACATACTGGTTCGCTATAAAGCAGCAGACGACGGTGAGGATTCCAAAGAGAGTACCAAGAATGGCTTGAAAAAAATAGGCAGTGGCGGTATCGACTTTGAAGTCGCAGAGAGCGACAACAACGTGAAGGTTTCCTCCAACTCATGGAACAAGAAACTCATGCTTGAAGTAGAGGTGCCATCGGGAATTGATCTTGATGTGAAAACCTATAACGACGGCGATCTGGTGATCTCGAACATTCAGGGCGAGACTGTGCTCACCAACTACAACGGCGAAATTACTGCCACAAACATCAGCGGTTCAGTGATGGCTACTACATATAATGGTGACATCAAAGTAACCTTCGACAAAGTGACAGCAGGCACACCCATGTCTTACTCCACCTATAATGGCGACATTGACATAGCATTACCCGCCACACATAAGGCTTCTCTGAAGATGAAGACCGAACAAGGAGACATCTTTTCCGACTTCGACGTAGCATTCAAAAACACTGGCCCTGTCCAGCAAAAGAAAACGGACGCAGGTGTTTACAAAGTTATCGTCGATGAATGGAAGCGCGGTGATATTAACGGCGGCGGCCCGGAGCTCACGATAAAGAACTACAACGGTGACATCTTTATCAGGCGCAAGTAACGGAGGAGAATTGATAATTGACAATTGATAATTGATAATTGGAGACGGCCCCGTTTGGGGCCGTTTATTTTTAAGCGCGGTTGCGTTGTTTTCATAGGTGCCGCCCGTTGGCTATTATTATTCTAAACCTTCCCGCTTCTTCGCAATATCCCTTGTATTGATTGTATCAAACCTTTGTTTGTACTATCTGGATGCACGACGCCAACCTTGTCATTATACGTAACGCCTTGACAAAACCTTCAGACAATCTGATTTAAAAAAGGGCCGAAAGGCCCTCCAAAATTATCAATTATCAATTGTCAATTATCAATTCTTATTCTCCCTTGCTATCTCAAACTCCACCCTTCTATTCAACTTCCTGTCCTCATCCGTCCGCTCTTCAACAATTGGCTTTGAACTACCGTAGCCGTGGGCGGTGATACGGTCACCATCGATCTTAAATTCTTTAATCAGATAAGCCCTGATGGCATCGGCGCGGGCTGCCGAGAGCCGGAGGTTTGCGTCTTCTTTTCCCTGTGAATCAGTGTGTCCTGATATTTGAAGTTTGAATGAAGGATGGTCTATGAGAAAGTTGGCAAGCTTCGATAAGTCTTCGTGCATGGCCGGAAGTATGTTGGCCTTGCCGTTCTCAAACTCGAGCGTCTTGAAGGCAATATGACTTTCGATAGGATCAGCTTCCCTGTTGATCTCCATGTCGCCATCCATAAAGAACAGTTCTTCAATGCGAAAGAAATCATCACCCTGAATTACCAGGAGATAGTTGCGTTTGTTGATTAGCTGAAAATCAAACGAACCATTCTCACGAAGGAACTTTGGAGCAACCTCGACGCCGCGGTCAAGATCAATTACAGACACGATACCAGTAAACGGTTTCTTTGTCTCTGAATTAATCAGTGAGCCATGAAGTTTCGCGACTGCTGTTGGCTGTGCTTCCATAGGAACCGGAAAAGAAAACAAGTCGAGGTTTTCAATATCGTTGCTGGAAGAACGCGCATAGTAAAGATTGCGCGACTCAGAATCGATGGTGAAGTAGTATTCACTTCCGGAACCATTTACCAACGGACCAATGTTCTTCGGCTCATCCCAGGCGTAGGTTCGTTTGTTTGATTTATAGATGTCGAAGTCACCAAATGTCAACGGCTGACCGTTCGAGCTAAAGTACAGGACATTGTGGCTGTGATGAAAGAAGGGACTTACTTCGAAGCCGCGTGTGTTAACAATAGGACCGAGGTTTTGAGCTTTCTGCCACTGACCGTCACTGCCTTTCACGCTGTAATAGATGTCCGACATGCCAAAACCACCAATGCGATCAGATGCAAAGAACAGGGTGTCGCCTGTATGAGAGAGTGACGGTTGTGAATCCCATCCCGCAGAGTTAACGGCGGCTCCCAGATTTCTGGCAGTACCCCAGGTACTATCCGCTTTCAGCTGCGAGACAAAGATGTCGCAGTTGCCCATTGAGTTGGGAGAATTACATCGTGCAAAAAAAAGTTGCTTGCCGTCTGTGCTGAGACAGGCCGAACCTTCGTTGTAGGGTGTATTGACATTCTTAAACTCCTCAGCAAATTCCCAAAGACTATCCTGTCGAATGGTGAAGAACAGATCTTCGTTGTAACTCTTGTTCATCGGATCTGCATGCTTGTTACGCTTTGATGTGAACAGCAGGATATTATCAACATTCCCGATGGTTGGACCGTAGTCTTCCTTATTGGAATTGATCATCTCACCCATGTTAAGCAATACTCCGGCAGGCGGACGAAGTGTGTCGATCTCTTTACGATATGCAACGAGTTCGTAATACTCTTTTAATGGAACGTAAAGGTCTACGTCGTCCTTTGTTAGTGAGTCGTAAACTTTCTTTGACCGCGTCTGATCACTGGTCTTTTGGAAGTGTTTAAGAATGAGTTTGTACAGCAGTACTGCTTCGCCCGGAGGACCATATCGCCGCGACAATTTTGCAAGGTCCCAGAGAAGTTGGGAATCGATGGAAAAATTATCGGGACCGAAATTCTTTACATATGCACGCAGGTCAGTGTACGCCTGCTGATCGTCGCCGGCCCGTATGAGCTTACGGATTCGATCGAGCTTTGCACGGTCGCTATAGAACAGTGTTTTGTTCACATTTGGGAACAAAAAAATGTCAGATTGGCTGTATGTTGTCAGGCTATCGTCCAGTTGAATAGCTCCAGCCCGTTTGTACTTTTTTCCTGGTTTCTGGGCCTTCAGGGGAGCGTGCATCATCAGGCAAAAAGCCGGAATCAGGATCAAAAAATAGGATTTCACTAAACCTCCGTTGCTAAAAGTCACGCCAACGTTAAAGTTGAAACAAATTTGCTTCTTTTACAACTCTCTTGGCACTACTATTGTCCTATCTGGCAGACCTGATAAAATCCGGGTTACTTGACTCGGAATAACGTCAGTTTGTCACTATCCATACATGTTTAAAGCATTGCCCATACAACTTGTACAGGAGGAGTCGGATGACCTCATCCAACTGATAAACCCTGAACAAGATTCAGATATCAAGCCGGAGGATCTTCCGGCAGAATTGTCCATCCTTCCGATTAAGAATACTGTCCTGTTTCCCGGTGTTGTTATACCCATCACCGTCGGTCGCCAGAAGTCCATTAAGTTGGTAAAGAAGGCATACCAGGGAAACCGGATAATCGGTGTAGTCGCGCAGAAGAATCCTCAGGCGGAAGAACCATCTGTTGATGATCTTTATCGCACAGGAACGATCGCGCGCATTATCAAGATGCTTGTGCTTCCCGATGGAAATACAACGATCATCATCCAGGGAAAGAGCCGGTTTGTCGTGAAAGAGTTTGTTCAGGAGGAGCCTTATCTGACAGCTCAGATAGAACTCCAGCACGAGCCGCCCACAAATACGAACAGCAAGGAAACGCAGGCGTTGATTCAGTCGCTGAAAGATGCAGCGACAAAAATACTGAAACTCAATCCTGAAATACCGATCGAGGCGCAGGTCGCACTCGACAACATTACCAGCATGTCTTTCCTGGTGCACTTCCTCGCTTCTAACCTGAATGTAGAGGTTGTTGATAAGCAAAAGATCCTCGAGACAAAAGGACTTAACGACCGGGGAACGCTCTTGCTTCAATACATGCTGAAGGACATTCAGATGCTGGAGATCAAGAACGAGATCCAGAAGAAAGTTCACACTGATATAGACCAACAGCAGCGCGACTACTTCCTCAGGCAACAGATCAAAGTACTGCAAGACGAGTTGGGTTATGATGGCCCTGACAAGGAAGTTGAAAAACTTCGTAAGCGCGCCGAATCCAAGAAGTGGCCTGTGGCTGCAGCTGCGCATTTCAATAAAGAACTTGATAAGTTACTACGCATTAACCCGATGGCTGCCGAGTATCCGGTAGCTATGAACTATGTTGAGTTCATGCTCGACATGCCATGGGAAGATTATACCGTCGACGACTTTGATCTGAAGCGTGCAAAGAAAATCCTGGACCAGGATCACTTTGGACTTACCAAGGTGAAGACGAGGATCCTGGAATATCTTGCCGTGCTGAAGCTGAAGCGCGACATGCGCGGCCCTATCCTTTGTTTGTACGGACCTCCCGGTGTTGGAAAGACTTCGCTCGGCCGATCAATAGCCAAGGCGTTGCAAAGGAAATATGTGCGCATGTCTCTGGGTGGCGTTCACGACGAAGCCGAGATAAGAGGGCACAGAAAGACCTATGTCGGGGCCATGCCGGGTAAGATCTTGCAAAACATTAAGAAAGCACAGTCGTCCAACCCGGTTTTCATTCTTGACGAGATCGACAAAGTGAAGTCTGACTTCAGAGGCGACCCTTCTTCGGCGTTGCTTGAAGTTCTTGATCCCGAACAGAACAGCACATTTGGAGATAACTACCTCGAAGTCGAATACGATCTTTCGAAGGTATTGTTCGTAGCCACGGCAAACTCTTTGGATACCATACATCCTGCTTTGCGCGATCGAATGGAAATCATTGAGATCACAGGTTACACGCAGGAAGAAAAAGTTGAGATCGCTGTGAAGCACCTGTTCCCTAAACAGCTGAAGGAACATGGACTAAAGGCATCGCAGATAAAAATATCCAGGCCGGCAATCGCCCGTATTATTAATAGTTATACGCGCGAGTCTGGCGTTCGTACTCTGGAGCGTAAGATCGGTACGGTGGTAAGAAGTATTGCCAAGTCGGTAGCGATGGAGGAAGAGTTTGATAAACTCATCACCGAGGAAACGGTACGCAAAGTGTTAGGCGCCGAGATATTCGATGAAGAATTGTATCAGGGCAATGACATTGCAGGTGTTGTAACCGGCCTTGCATGGACCCAGGTCGGTGGCGAAATTCTTTTCGTGGAGTCAAGCCTGAGCAAAGGCAAAGGTGGATTAACGATTTCCGGACAACTGGGCGACGTGATGAAAGAATCAGCGGTTGCTGCACTTTCGTACCTCAAGTCAAATGCTGGACGTCTGGAAATAGATCATCGCGTATTTCAACAATATGACTTACACATCCACGTGCCGGCAGGGGCAGTTCCCAAAGACGGACCCTCAGCAGGCATAACGATGTTTACATCACTCGCTTCGATATATACTCAGCGAAAGGTGAAGTCGAAGCTCGCCATGACAGGAGAGATTACGCTTCGTGGTAAGGTGCTTCCGGTTGGAGGTATCAAGGAGAAGATCCTGGCTGCGAAGCGCAGCGGTATCAAAGAAATTATCCTTAGCGCGAAGAACAAGCGCGATATCGATGAGATTGAAAAGAACTATCTCAAAGGACTGACATTCCATTATGTGTCAGATGTCGACGAAGTGTTGAAAATTGCTTTGCTAAAGGACAAGATCGACAACCCGATGACGTTCAATCTTTCTGAGCAGAAGGTCAACGGTTAACTTCGCTTATCCCTAACAAATTTGTGGCGGTTTCATGTGATCTCAATAACAATTTGGACACATGAAATCGCCATTACTGTTATCGAACTCTTTGACAATGCTACCGGCGTCTGCACGCATCTTTTCAACAAAAAGGAATATATTATCACTTGAAATGTTCATCATCAAAGGTCAGACCCGGGGCAAAAACTAAGCATTTACATTCCATCGGTACTATCATTCTCACAGCTGAGCGGCACGATTCAGCTATAAGATTCTCAACAGAATAAAAGAATTAGACAGATGAAATCCTTAGTTTTGAAAGGATTGGTCATCAACGGCACGCATGCGGAATGCGCTTTGGATTTATGTGTTGATTTGCAGCTCTTCATCAGCCCTGGCACAGAACGTGGTTAGAAAATCGTTCGAATTTTTGCAGGTCCCTTCAGCCGCCCGGTTATCAGCCCTCGGAAACATCAACGTGTCGCTATCTGATCGCGATGTCAATTTCGTTCAGTTTAATCCTGCATTAAATAGCGACAGCCTCGGTGGCGTAGCAGCTGTAAACTATCAGTTCTATGTTGCCGGAATCGGAAACTCATCAGTAAAATATGTTCACAACTTTGACAGGGTAGGAGCGGTGTCGTTTGGTGTTCAACATCTCAGCTATGGAACGATAAAAAGCTATGATGCGTCAGGGAATGAAATTGGAGACTTCAAGGCAGGGGAGTCGGCAATTACGATCAGCAAATCGCATCAGCTGGGAAATTTTCGCCTCGGGGTGACGACCACTTTTGCCTTCTCAAATCTTGCAGGTTTCAGGGCGAGTGCGGCGCTTGTCAATGTGGGAGGGCTCTTTATCCATCCTAACCGAAGGCTCACGATTGGGATGTCCGTTACAAATCTCGGATTTATGATGTCTGATTACTCAGGCACGAGTGATACGAGACTTCCTTTAAATGTTCAATTGGGCACCACATTTAAACCTGAGCACCTGCCAGTACGGTTTTCAATTACGGCCTGGCGTTTGACTGATCCGGAAGCGTATTATGATTCCGCATCAAACGCGTCAAGGCCATCGACGTTTGATCAAGTGCTGCGACATCTTAATTTTGCGGCCGAGGTTTTGTTGCATCGAAACGTGGACCTGCTGGTAGGTTACAACCACGGCATGCATCAGGAATTGAAATTAAATAATGGCGGTGGCGGTGCCGGCATCACATTTGGCTTCTCAGTGCATATTCGTTCGTTCGAATTTACATTTAGTCGCAGTGCTTTTGTTGCCGGACAAGCGGGATATGCATTGTCGCTATCGCAGAATATGAATAAACTTTTGAGACGGAGGTAATTTTTATGGATGACAAATATTTGACACCAAAGCAGATTGTTGCTGAATTGGATAAATACATAATAGGCCAGTACGAAGCCAAACGCAATGTGGCGATAGCTCTTCGTAATCGCTGGCGCAGGATGCATGTGAAGCGCGATATCCAATCGGAGATCGTCCCTAACAACATATTAATGATCGGAGCCACAGGCGTTGGAAAAACAGAAATTGCACGTCGGCTTGCCAAGATCGCGGATGCTCCCTTTGTTAAAGTGGAAGCTTCGAAATTTACGGAGGTCGGATATGTGGGACGTGACGTCGAAAGTATGGTGCGTGACCTGGTTGAACAGGCAGTCAACATGGTGAAGGCCCGAAAGAAAGAAGAGGTGAAAGAGAAGGCGGCTGTGTCAGTGGAAGATATCATACTCGACGCATTAATTCCGCCGTTGCGTCAGCAGTCTCAGTCTCCGCGAGTGCCAGGCTTTTCTTCCGAAAACACAGACGAGATACCCGCATCTGATGCAGAACTGAACGAACGTACCCGGAATCACTTCCGCGAAAAGATCCGTAAGGGTGAAATGGACGATCGTAAGATCGACATCAACATCAAGGGCAACGGTGGGTCTAATGTCGGAATGATCGGCGCCGGCATGATGGATGAGGTGTCGATGATGAACCTCCAGGAAATGATCAACGGCATGATGCCGAAGAAGAGTAAAAAAAGGAAGGTGACCGTAGCTGAGGCCCGTCATATTCTTATGGAAGAGGAGGCCGCTAAGTTGATCGACATGGACGAAGTGAAGGAGGAGGCGATCCGCCACGCAGAACAATCGGGTATCATATTTATCGATGAGATTGACAAGATTGCCTCGGGAAACAAGAAGGGTGGGGGCGGCCCTGACGTCAGCCGTGAGGGTGTTCAACGCGACCTGTTGCCAATCGTCGAAGGTAGTACGGTGAGCACAAAACATGGAGTGATTAAAACGGACCACGTCCTGTTCATTGCTGCAGGTGCTTTTCATATTTCAAAGCCATCGGATCTTATCCCAGAGTTACAGGGACGTTTCCCGATTCGCGTTGAGCTCAACAACCTCACGCGTGAAGATTTTGTACGCATTCTCAAGGAACCTAAGAACGCACTGACAAAACAATATCAGGCCTTGTTTGAGGCGGAAGGTGTAGAGGTTGAGTTTACGGACGACTCGATCGAGCAGATCGCTGTAACAGCGACTGAAGTAAACGCGGAGATCGAGAACATCGGTGCGCGACGCCTGCACACAGTGATGAGCAAACTATTGAACGAACTCTTGTTCGATGTGCCGGATAAGATCGCAGCCAATTCAAAAGTGACGATCGACGCCGAAATGGTGAAGTCGAAGCTTGTTGGCCTGGTGAAGAACAGGGATTTAAGCGAATATATTCTGTAATGCGGATTGGACTAGCAATCATTTTATTGGTTGCCGCAGTACGTGCTATCGCGCAGGGCGATGTTCAGGTGGAATCTCATGCACCCAGTGCGTACGACTCTACGCGTTCGATATATATACAATCATTTCCCGATCACTTTTTTATCTGGCCTGTCTTTAAACAGCGCCAGCTCGAGTTTCGTATCGAAGATGTTGAAACCAGAGATGCGCGATTGATATATAGACCCAACCGCCCGTACTCACTGGGATTGGGTGTTTACATGTTTGAGGTTGTACTGGAACTTACCGGTTCACTTCCGGTAAGTTCACACAGCGAAGAAATTTATGGTGAGTCCCGTGCACGCGATTTTCAGGTAAATATGTTCGGTAAGAAATGGGGACTGGATCTTTACCGTCAAAAATACGAGGGCTTTTATATCGTTGATCCTTCCAATCCTGTCGCACAAGGGACGCCTTTCCCACAACGCCCCGATATTTACACGCGCAACATTTACGGAACTCTAAGCTATACTTTCAATAACAAGAAATTCTCATTGCGGTCCGCTTATAACTTCACTGAACGTCAGTTGAAGAGTTCCGGATCGTTCCTGTTGTTTGGTTCTCTCAATGGATTTAAAACACGTGGCGACTCTGCATTGCTGGGACCCGAATATCAATCGCAGTTTGGCTCGGATGCGAAAATTATGGAGATACGATCCACTCATCTCGGAGCAGCACCGGGATATACTTATAGTCTGATACATCGGACAGGCCTCTTCATCAATGGCGTGTTCGCGCTGGGGCCGGCAGCAAACTGGATTCTATACAAATCCGTAGACGGAAGCGAAGCCAAGGATGTTAAGTTCAATTCGTTTTATGTGGCGCGTATAGCCATGGGGTATAATGGTGATCGCTTTTTTGCAGGAATCAGCTATGGCGGTCAGTCCACCACTGCGCGGTTTGAATCAGTACGGCTGCGATCGTCGACAGGCACGTTGAAAATACTCTTTGGATTCAGACTGAAAGAATTCGGTCTCCTGAAAAGACGGGTGACAGAGATACCGGAAGCTTTTGGAATCGGGAATTGAGAGGGCGTTAGCCCTCGGCTAGTCCTGCGATGTTAGTCCTGAGTCGTTAGTCCTGAGTCCTGAGTATTGGTTTTTAGTAACTGTAGTAGGTAGAAGTTCTTTGCATCAAACTAGCAACTATAAATACTAAAAACCAATACTCAAGACTCAGGACTAAATACTAAAGACTATTTCACTACCACTACCTTCTCATTGTACCGCCTTCCATCAATCGTAAACGAAACTATGTACGTGCCCGCTTGAATTCCATCTAGCGCATAGCGGGCGGGTTGCTTTTCGTCGCGCACTAAAGGAATGGTCTGTCCGGTCGTCGCGTTCGACAAATACGCTTCTGAGGCAGGATGTGTTCCTGTATGTGAGATATAAAGGCTCGATGAGGCAGGATTGGGGTAGATGTTTGGCTTCTTGCCCGAATCCGCGTACACCGGAATGATCTTAGAGTATTCGAACGCTTTGTCGTAATCGATCTGTTTCAGTCGGTAGTAGTTCCAGCCCAGGCCCGGTGACGCATCGGTAAACTGGTATGAATGTGGTGTCAGGCTGGTTCCGTTACCAGCAACAAATCCAATGCTGTCGAATGCTGTACCGTTCATGCTGCGCTCAATGACAAAGCCGGAGTTGTTCTTTTCACTCGCGGTTTTCCATTCAACTATGTTGTTGCCTTCGGTGTGATAGCCGTCGAGGAAGGACCAGGTTACGGGTAGGGGAGTCGATGTGAATGAAAAGCTCACCCGATTATCGCCACCATTTTCGTAGTATTCCAGTATCAGATTATAGTTAGTTCCGGCATTAAAAACAGCAGCGGTAGAGCTATACTGCGTGTAGCCTTGATCGGCCCAACCGTTGATAACAGTGGTACCATTGACACTCAAACGCACGCCGTCGTCGCCGCCAATCGTGAATGTGTAGTTGCCGCTGGTAGCAGGATTGAATGTCATTCTGTACCGGACAGTGAATGTTTCTGTTTGGAACCGGCAGCCGCTGGTTAGTTGAATACAGTTGGCGCCGCAGAAAGTCTCGTTGAAAGTCTGGCTCTCGGTGACGGATCCAAGATAATTTGTTGTGAAGTTCTGCGCGCCATCGTAGACGTAGCCGATCCAGGTGTTGGTGCCTGCTGTGGTCTGATCGCCGGAAGGCGCTTCCATTATTACGGTGATAGTGTTCGAATATAATGTAACAGCGGGCGCTGTAAATGTGGCACTACGCCGATAATAAACTGTGCCTGCTGCAGCTTGTGACGGAGGATCATAGGCCGCGCTTGTTGCACCTGGAAGGTTGGTAACTGATGCCGAGAAGTCGGCAATTGGCGAGGATTGCCACTGATAAGCAGGAGAATTGGCACCGTTGCTACAATTGCCTGCGTCTGTAACGCTTGTGAAGGCGGCAGGGTTAACCGTCGCCCCGCAGAGGGTCTGATCACCGGTGACAAGGCCACCGTTTACGCCCATCTTGAAACTGACGCGGTTGTTCGTTTGGTTCTCGTAATAATCAAGTACAAGATTGTATGTGCCCGCAGCGAAATAGATGGCTTGTGTTGCTTCCGTATAAGCGTGGTCGCTATACAAAGTGTTCATCACATAACTTGCTCCTCCGTCAATGGATAATCTTATCCCGTCGTCTCCACCGATCGTAATAGGATACAACCCACAGTCGGCAGCCGATATGGTAATGGTCATGCGAAACCGAACGGTGAATGTCTCCGTGTTGACCTGACAGCCGGTTCCAAATGGGAAATTCACATTGTCGCCACCGAAGCTCTCATCGAAATTTTGTGTCTCGGTCATCCGGCCGAGGTAGCTCGCACTTGCATAGTTGTTTGCACCGTCGTACACATGTCCGATCCACGAATTAATACCATACTCGTCCTGATCTCCCAGTGTGCATTGCACCGTAGAAGTTCCTATCGTATAATAATAAGTGCCACTACTCAGTGCCTGCGCTGTCCCGGTTGCCGAGAAATAGTAATTCGGACCAGTGCCAGGCGCTGCCCCTGTAACGGTTGTCCAGTTCCCGGAATTGGCCTTAAACCACACCGTAGTGTACGTGGCTATATTGTCACTGCCGGATACATCCGTTGTTGAATTATAATTGAAACGGCCATTGGTTAACGTGGTGCCGGCTGCGTTACCGTTTACTGTCAGTCGGAAGGTCCGCCTCAATTGACCGGGCACGCCGGATGCATAAACAGCCTTCACAGCAAGGGTGCTGCCTGCCGTGGGATTGTTTGTGATGGTGGAAGAACTCAGGTCCAGCGGAGTATATCCGCCAGTGGCCGTTCCAATAGGATATAAAATTCGCCAGGATGCTACAGTGCCATCACTCGTTTTTATTAACTGGCTGGTTGTTCCTGAAGTTCCATCCAGTTGGATGTAGCGATTGTTGGAATAGCTGGTAATTGTAGCCGCTGCGCCCAGAACAATATTACTGTTTGCTCCTACTATAAGAAGACCATTGGAAGCGAAATCTAGTACTCCAACGATTGTAATATTCGTGGTTGCATTTACCGTGACATTGGGTGTTGCTCCACTTTTTTGAAACGTAACATTGCGCAGTGTAAATACCCCTGATCCACTTATACTTTTTGCGGACGTGTTGTTAATAAAAGAAAACAGCTGGTTAGTAGGCGTATTTACGGTTAGATCAAGCGTTCCGTCATTAGAAAGATTGCCAGCCAGACTTATAGTATGCGCTATTGCGCCTGTATTACCAGATTGTAACGTTGCTCCTGTGCTAATGGTTAAATCGTTATTTACTGTGTAGGCACGTGCATTCGAATTATTTCCGAACGTCCTTATCCCTCCCGTTACGTTAACATTATAGAGAGTGGCAGAAGTGGCGCTGCCAGTAATACTTCCTGTATTCGTGAAATTAAAATTGTGGACATCCGTGAATGCATTATTAAAAGCCAATGTCCCGTTGTTAATAAGGTTTCCCTGTAAGTTCAGGTTGTTGGTTGATCCATTATTGCCACCTCCGGTTAAGCTGGTTCCTGAGTTCAAAGTCAGGTTACCCGAAATGGTAGCTGCATTGGTGACATTTCCATCATTACCAATAGTAAAGGTACTGGTTCCATTTAGCGTCATGTTTACTGCGGCAAGACTTGATGTCCGGGCAGCTGTATTCGATGTGCCGCCAACCCTGATAAGGCCGTTATTGTTGACGGATACATCACCGCTAACTGTAACGGTTGCGGCTGCGTCTGTGGCCGTGCCATCACCAATAAATAAGTTACAGGATGTCGTATTGTCATCAGAAATTGTAACTGACGCTGCTGCTGCATTGTAACCCTGCGGAATTGTAACGTCGTCCTGTCCACCTATGAGGACTACATCAACAGAAGTTGGTAGCGTAGTCGGAGCATTCGTGGTTGTGTGGTTTGTGAGTGACCAAGTACCGAGGTTGTTCCAATTGCCGTCCTGCCTACTATAAAATGTCTGCGGTAAATAGTACGTAACTACTATTTGACCAGGGCCACCGTTGCCACCAGTGCGATTGGTACCCGTATTATCTCCAGATCCTCCGCCTCCACCACCAACTTGAGTAGCATTGCTCCCATTGGCGCCTTCCAGCCCTCCACCGGCCCCGTTACCTCCGCCGGTTGGTGCTGTCCCTCCCGCTCCGGCACCTGCACCACCACCGTTGCCTCCTCCAACTCCGTTGGCTGCCGAACCACCTGATGATCCACCTCCACCGCCTCTTCCTGTATTATTGTCGCGGCCAGTCCCGCCACTTCCTCCTGTTGAAGTGAATTGGCCAGTCCCGGCAGTCGCGCCATTACCTCCCACACCACCGTTCCCGCTCACTGGAGGATTTCCGCCATTTCCCCCGTTAGCAACAACTTCTTGTGCCGTACCCAAACCAAATGAAGAGGCTATTCCACTGCCGCCGACACCAGTGCCACCTGTCCCTCCAGTGCCGACCTGAACAGACCATGAATTACCAGCAGAAACGTTGTTGAAGACTGATCTACTATATCCCCCTCCTCCTCCTCCTCCGGCACCGTCATTTGCCGTTGTATTACCTCCGCCAGCTCCTCCTCCGCCCCAAACTTCTACAGTGATGAGTGTCACCCCAGCAGGCACAGTAAATGTGGACGTGCCAGGTGGAAATGTTTGAGTAGTGGTCTGCGATATGCCTTCAAAAGACAAAAGCAACCCAACGAGAATCATGACCAATCGCACAGGTGTTACTTGTATTGATCCGCCAGCAAATCTTCCAAAACTTCCTTCGCGTCTACCGCTGAACTCCCGTAACGACAGGTTCATACTCTAAGAGGGATAAAAATTACAGAAAATGGGGTCCAAAAAATCCAATAAAGCTAACGCTTTAATCCCAAAATGAAATACCGTGCGCGCCAACTTTCGACCAACTGCAATGGCATCGGTAACACTTGTAAAAAATGCAGATGAAGCGGGGCAGATTCGGACCCGTTTTTGACATCTGGAATGGTCTTTTTACCTGTCGAAATCCGGCTCAGGCAAAAAGTCACAAGCAAAGTGTTTTCGACCGGCTGAAGTCGATCTTCATATCTCGAATAACATCAGTCCGCGGCCATTTACACCGCGGACTGATCAATACTATTTACTGCTCGCCTCCAGCTTCTGAATCACCTGATCAACCGAGAAACTCGCTGGCCGCTGACGCGGTGGAAATTCTTTATATGTCTGCAGGTAAGCGCTGACTTTAGCCACAGCCGGCAAAACGAGATAGGTATGCTCCATCGCCCACTTTTCCCAATAGGCCGAGTTGTCCCATGAATACTCGTATGGGTCCGATTTCAAATCAATCATCACAGGAGCACGTAATGGCGTTAGCGGATATCGCCATACCTTCATACCGGTCTCAAGCTGAACTTCAAAGTGATATTTGAATCGCTCGTCCCGGTAAGCAAGCAAGTCACCATCATCGCTGAAATAGAAATACTCTGGTCGCGCACTCTTATTGGTTTTGCCCGTGAGGTAATCCAGCTGGTTGTATCCGTCAAGATGCACTTTGAAAGACTTGCCACCGGCAGTAACTCCCTTTTTCGCATTCTCTCGGAGGTTAGGATCACCACCCGCAGCAGCAACCAGCGTTACCAGCCAGTCTTCAGCAGAAAACAATTCAGTGTAGTTACTTCCAGGTTTGATCTTTCCCGGCCACCTGATCAAAGCAGGAACTCGAACGGCACCTTCCCAACCTGTATCTTTCTCTGAACGGAACGGAGAAGAACCTCCATCCGGCCATTGATTTTTCATGGCACCGTTATCAGTTGTATAGATAACGATGGTATTATCTGCAATTTTTAAATCATCCAATAGCTTGAGAAGGTCACCAACCATCAGGTCGTGCTCCGTCATCCCATCAGCCTGAGTACCGAGTCCGGTCTTTCCGTGTGATGCGGGCTTCAGGTGGGTGAAGATGTGCATACGCGTTGCGTTGAACCAGCAGAAGAAGGGCTTGTTCCCTTTCACGCTTCGATCGATGAAGCCTTTCGCAGCAGCAAGGAATTCTTCATCCACAGTTTCCATGCGCTTCTTGGTCAGCGGACCTGTGTCTTCGATCTTGCCATCCGCAGTAGACTTTATCACACCGCGCGGTCCGAATTGTTTACGGAACGCTGGATCCTTTGGATAATCTTCGTTCTCAGGCTCCTCCTCGGCATTGAGGTGATAGAGGTTGCCAAAGAACTCATCAAACCCATGCTTAGTGGGAAGAAACTCGTCCCGGTCTCCAAGGTGGTTCTTTCCGAACTGTCCGGTGTTATAGCCGAGCGGCTTCAAGAACTCAGCAATAGTTGGATCTTCTTTCTGTAGACCAACCGTTGCTCCAGGCAATCCGACCTTAGTCAGCCCGGTCCGGAAAGGACACTGACCGAGAATAAATGCGGCCCTTCCCGCAGTACAACTCTGTTGCCCATAGTAAGTGACAAACACTCCGCCTTCGTTGCCAATCCTGTCAATGTTTGGTGTTGTAAATCCCATCAGGCCGCGGCTGTACGCGCTGATGTTCGATTGCCCAATATCATCGCCGAAGATGACGAGGATATTCGGCTTTTTCTGCTGTGCAAAAACGTGAACGCCGGCGAAAAGGATCGCGCAGAGCATTGTCCAGATTGAGTAAAGAGAAGGTCTTTTCATAAGTCAACGTTTATGAGAAGACTAACATAAAAACAATTAAAGCTAACGCCAGATGTCAGACTGGTAAAGTAGAGAGTTAACGGTGAAACCTCCGTTTAACTTGTTTGATTGGAACCTCTGCCGTGTGGCCTTGCGGTGGGCAAGACTTCTCCTCACCAGAGAGGCACCAGAGAGGCACCAGCCATCCGTCTTTCCCCCTGTTGTTCCGCTCTTCGTCCGCACTCACGTCGCTGTTTTACCGCACTTTTACCGCTCCCGGACCGCACCCAGACCGCACTCTTACCACACTCGCACCCCACTGTTACCGCACTCACATCGGACTTCTCCACACTTCTTCCAGACTTTCCCACACTTTACCAGACTCGCTACTTTTGTTTAGAGCCAAGATGCTTCTTCAACATCCGCCTGAGTTCATTGCCGGTGATATCCCGCGCTATGATGGTGCCTGACTGATCGATAAGAAAGTTCGAAGGATAGTAGGAGATAGCATAGATAATGGCCGCACTATTCTTATCACCCTTTAACTCTGTAACGTTGGTCCAGGGCAATTTGTCTTTTTCAATCGCGTTGATCCAGGCATTCCTGTTCGTTTCCGACGCAACACCGAGAACAGCGAATCCCTTCGCACTAAACTCGTGATAGATTTTTACCAGTTCGGGATTGGACTTTCTGCATGGACCACACCACGATCCCCAAAATTCCAATAGTACTAACTTGCCTTTGAAATCGGAGAGGCTTACAGGCTTGCCATTAATATCCGGCTGCGTGAAATCGGTGTACTGATCACCAACTTTTGGATCCTTTGTTAATGAAAGAAATTGTGCTACAGTCTTGCCGTACGGAGTTTCTTTTACTTCGGCCGATAGGCCTTCATAAAGTTTTGAGGATCGTTCCTTGCCCCACGTGGCTGCATAAACGGAAAGAAGATGTGCACTGATGATAGATCCTGGATGAGTGGAAACATACGCAGCTTTGCGATCCGCTCGGTCTGACTCATCGACTTTTTCGAGCGACAGGTACAGCGCGCGGTCCTCGTCCTCTGTTGCAGAGCCGGTCAGTATCGCCTCCCTGAAAGAACCCTTCTCACCATTAAACGTCATCGACGTATTCTCAAGCCAGACGAATTTATAGTCGGTGAGAGGTCTCGTTCGGATCAATGCATATTCAACGGGCGCATTCAGCTTCCCGGAAAAGCTGAAACGCTCGTTTAATACGTAAGAAGAATCTTCATAGCCTCCACTGTCGCGCTTTATTTGAAGATATAACAACGTACTATCGGCCATTCCCTTCGCAATGCCATCAATTCTAAACCCTGGTTCTTTTGATTGAGCATGGCACACGGTGACGAGAAACAGCAGTACCGGCATAATCGGGAACCGGCGAGCAATTGACGGACCCACAAAAAGTAATAGCATGATCAACTGCTTTAGCAATCACTCAACTGAATAGTAATATTCAGAACAACGTAGTCTCTACTCACGAACTACAAACACACGCGGATATGCGTTCGATTAATCCTCACGACTCTTGGGATAGTCGAAGAACATCATCTTTCCTGTTCCCCAGGTAACCTGGTTCCAGTGTTCTGCCTGAAATTGAAATGCCACTACACCACACGTTGGGACATTGTCAATATCAAGTTCCTCCGACATGATCGAGTTAACAAAGTCGGTCAGCCCGGGATTGTGACCAAACATGAACACAACATTGTGTTTGTCCTTAAGCTTGTTTAACACGTCGAGCATGATGTCCTCGTCCGCGTGATACAGCTTATCCATGATTTTAATGTCCGTCTTCGGATACTTCAGGACCTTGGCGATCCTTTTGGCAGTGGACGTAGCCCGTTTGGCCGAACTTGTAATCAGCAGATCGGGATGAATATCCTTTTCCTTAAGGCGCTTCGCCATGCGCGGCGCGTCACGTTTCCCTCGTTCGTTCAACGGTCGCTCTATATCGTCCAGCGTTTTGACGTCCCAACTGGATTTGGCGTGGCGAATGACATATAGTGTTTTCACAGCACTAAATTTAATTCCAAAATCCTAAATCTTATCTTTGGCGCCGATGTCGGGCTACAAAAAAAGTTTCTTCAAGCGCGTTCGGTACTACCTCCTTTATCAAGTGGTGCGTTTCTTAATCGCCATCTCGAACAGCGTTTCCCGTGTTGCCTGGCTGAAATTCTGTGGAAGACTTACCAGCCTCGGATTCCCGTTCGCAACCCAAACCAGGAATCTGATGATCAAGAACATCGGCATCGCTTTTGGCAAAGAACTTAATGATGAGCAAATCCGCGCGTTGGCCAAAAAAACGTTCAAAATGATGGGACGGAATGCAGGCGATATCCTGCGGGCCACCAAAGTTCAATCGTTAGCTGACGTCGAGAAATTCCTTGTTACTCACAATCTTGATATCTATGAAAATGCCCTTGCAAAGAAGAGGGGCATTGTATTTATAACGGGACATCTAGGCGCATTCGACCTCCAGGTGACGAATATGGCACTGCGGGGACTTAACCCCAACATCATAGGCACTCCCATCAAGGATGAGCGCCTTAACAAGCTGTTGTGGGAATACCGGAACAAGTATGGGGCTAATGCTATCGAGAGGGGAAAAGAGACATTCCGACTAATTAAAGTGCTAAAGTCCGGTGGCAGCGTGGCACTGCTTATCGATCAGGATACGAAGGTCAAGAGTCGTTTCGTTGACTTCTTTGGCAGGCCTGCTTCTACACCAGTAGGGGCAACGATCCTGGCTATGAAAACAGGCGCTGTAGTGGTTCCGACTTCCATTTATCTCGGGGAAGATTGGAAGCAGCACATGTCATTCTTTCCCGAAGTACCCATGCGCGACTCGGGAGATGAGGAAGCAGACGTGATCTATAACACCCAGGTCCTTACCACCATTATCGAAAACATGATTCGCGCGCACCCGGATCAATGGGTGTGGATGCACGACCGTTGGAAAACCAAACCCGGCCAGGAAATCCGGTAGAGACGCAATGCCTTGCGTCTCCTTCGTAAGGCGCATGCCTTACGGCCCTACGAAAGGCGCATGCCTTTCGTCTCTATTCGCAAACCCTTGCGCACCTCTCGATCAACACCCACGACGCCTGCACAATCCCGATTATTTCTTAAACATAAAAAACACGGCAAGGATGAGGAACACCATTCCAATCAAGTGATTCCAGCGGATGCTCTCCTCACGAAAGAAAATCAATGTAAACGCAACAAATACAACGAGCGTGATCGCCTCCTGAATAACCTTCAGCTGCAGTAGTGAATAGGGACCGCCATATTCCTTCGAACCCAAACGATTCGCTGGCACCTGAAGGATATACTCGAACAACGCAATACCCCAGCTGATGAATATCACAGCAACCAGCCCAAGGTTAGCACTCCACTTCATGTCTTTAAACTTCAGGTGGCCGTACCACGCAAAAGTCATGAACGTGTTGGACAGAATGAGTAATAGAATTGTATATAACCACCGCATAAAGATTGAATAAGAAGGCCCCGTAAGGGGCCCTTATAATTGTCAATTATCAATTATCAATTGTAAATTACTTCACCAGTTTCTTATACTTGATCCGATGAGGCTGATCATCTCCTAACCGCTTGCGCTTGTTCTCCTCATACTCAGAGAAGCCGCCTTCAAACCAGAACACCTGTGAATCGCCTTCGAAAGCGAGAATATGAGTACAAACGCGATCGAGGAACCAACGGTCGTGAGAGATAATCACCGCGCAGCCACCGAAGTTTTCCAACGCTTCCTCTAGTGCACGCAATGTATTTACGTCAAGGTCGTTGGTAGGCTCATCAAGCAGCAACAGGTTGCCACCCTGACGCAACGCGATGGCTAAATGTACCCTGTTGCGCATACCGCCTGAAAGTTCCTTTACCTTCTTCTGCTGATCAGTGCCATTGAAATTGAACTTGCCAACGTAGGCTCTTGAGTTCTGCTGCTTGCCTCCAAGCTCTATCAACTCATTGCCGCCCGTTATTGCCTGCCATACCGTATCATCCGGTTTAAGGTCGTCGTGTTCCTGATCCACGTAGGCAATTTTCACAGTCTCGCCAACTTCAAAGTTTCCGGCGTTTGGCTGCTCCTTGCCGATGATCATTTTGAACAACGTGGTCTTACCCGCCCCGTTAGGACCGATGATTCCAACGATGCCTGCAGGTGGCAGTGAGAAGGTAAGGTTCTCATACAGGAGCTTATCACCATAACCTTTTGCAACACCTTTGGCTTCAATTACCTTATTTCCCAATCGAGGTCCGGGCGGGATAAACAGTTCAAGCTTTTCTTCCTTCTCGCGTGTCTCCTGACTTAACAACTTCTCGTATGCACTCAAGCGCGCTTTACCTTTTGCGTGACGACCCTTAGGATTCATCTTCACCCATTCCAGTTCGCGCTCGAGAGCTTTCTGACGCTTCGATTCAGACTTCTCTTCCTGCGCAAGACGCTTTTGCTTTTGATCCAGCCATGATGAATAGTTTCCTTTCCATGGAATGCCTTCACCGCGATCGAGTTCAAGGATCCAGCCTGCTACATTGTCGAGGAAATACCGGTCGTGGGTAACGGCTATAACGGTACCCTTATACTGCTTGAGGTGTTGCTCGAGCCAGTACACCGACTCAGCATCGAGGTGGTTGGTTGGTTCATCAAGTAACAACACGTCTGGCTCCTGCAATAACAGTCGGCAAAGAGCGACGCGGCGCTTTTCACCACCAGAAAGGTGTTCAATTTTGGAATCAGGAGGAGGGCAACGCAATGCGTCCATCGCGCGCTCGAGTTTAGTATCCAGTTCCCAGGCATTCGCGGCATCCAGCTTTTCCTGGATCTCACCCTGCTTCGTGATGAGCTTATCCATGGCATCAGGATCTTCCATTACTGCAGGGTCGGCAAATTTCTCGTTGATCGCCTCAAACTCTTTCAGCAGATCCACGACTTCTTTTGCTCCTTCTTCGACAATTTCCCTGACAGTTTTAGTCTTATCGAGTTGAGGCTCCTGTTCGAGAAGCCCGGTCGTGAAGCTCAAATCGCTAACCACTTCGCCCTGAAATTCCTTGTCGATGCCGGCGATGATACGCAGCAGACTGGATTTTCCTGAACCATTCAAACCGAGCACACCGATCTTGGCGCCGTAAAAAAATGAGAGATAGATATTCTTAAGAACTTGCTTGCTGGGCGGGTAAATCTTGTTCACCCCGGCCATCGAGAAAATGATCTTTTCGTCTGCCATTGCTGATGATTAATTGATATCCCAACAGCAGATTGGGCTGCGCCGGGCGTTGTAAGTCAAGGCGCAAATATGGTAAAAAAACCTTGCCGTCATTAAAGGTACATAGGAAGTTATCGCCATTGTTTCATCCGGGCGTAGAGACGCAATGCCTTGCGTCTCCAACACCTTGCGTCTCCAACGCCTTGCGTCTCCAATGCCTTGCCTCTCCAATCCCAGCGACTCATTACAATGCCTGGCGATTTACCTCGTTGTGACAACATTGACGAAAGGCAGGCGGTTTCAATGGCAGGCAGATATCCGAATTGGGAATCAGTTGATGATTTAAGAAGTCAAAAACAACCGCCGGAATCCTGAGTTTAGACAATCGAAATGCAGAAACGAATCTCAATTCGCTGATTAGGACACCTCAATGGGCTTTGTTTGTCAGTTGGAGAGCAACGCCATAATACGACAGAAGTTTGGAGTGCTCTTTGCACCGGAAAAATAAAATTTGTTTTGATCCGCAAAATTTTATTTTTGCGGAAAATTAGGAGGGTAAAAATATGTACTGGACACTTGAACTCGCCTCGTATCTGGAAGACGCGCCTTGGCCGGCCACAAAAGATGAACTCATTGATTACTCTATCCGATCTGGTGCTCCCCTGGAAGTTGTAGAGAACCTTCAGGAACTCGAGGACGACGGACAACCGTACGAGAGCATTGAGGAGATCTGGCCCGACTATCCAACCAAAGAGGACTTCTTCTTCAACGAAGACGAATATTAAATCGAAACGATCATTCAGAAGGCTGTCTTGAGGGACGGCCTTCTTCATTTTGGTCATTTCTGCTTTCGTGACCGCATGATCGCTTCGGCCACGATCAGATCTTCAGGAGTCGTAATCTTGATATTTTCATAGCTGCCATCAAACAAAGTGATCGTATCCCCCGTGCTTTCAACAACACTCGCATCGTCTGTGAAAGAATCACCCAGAGCCTTATCATAGGCGCCCTTAAGCAGCGCGATATCGAAAGTCTGAGGCGTCTGCATCAGTCTGAATTTCGTTCGGTCCAGAGACACCGAGCGCATCTCCTGGAGAGTAGCTGGTTCTTTTGCTGACAGGGGGCTTTCAACTTCCCGGATTGACTCTTTCAACAGCACCGAGGCAACGGCCGACCTACACTTTTTTGCAATGGAAAATGATGAAGCAATGATATCAGCCGTGACCAACGGGCGCACCCCATCATGCACGGCAACCAATCCCGGCCCTGATGTTTGATTTAAACCGTTGCTTACCGAATGGAACCTCGACGAACCTCCGCTCACAACCGTGATCTTCTCGGTGAAGGAGTGTTTCAGGCATAGTTCATTCCAAAGAGGGATGTCGCCCGCAGGCAGCACCAGTATAATTTCCAGCGACGCACTGTAGCTGCGGAAGGCAATAACAGTGTGCATGAGGACAGGGAGTCCACAAATTTCAATAAACTGTTTGGGTATGTCTCCGGGAAGGCGAAGCCCTTTTCCGCCGGCAACGATGATGGCTACTTCTTTCGAATGCATGAATCTGAACCAGTCATCTGATTAACCTTAAGCCCGCCAATAAGACCTAAAATATTCAGCCCTGACCAAGCCCAAATACTGAGAACCACTCAGGCCTAACTACTCAAGACTAACTACTCAGGACTAACTACTATATGATCAGCATGGCATCGCCATACGTCAGGAACTTGTATTTTTCCTTCTTGGCAGTCTTGTATGCCTCCATGGCGAGATCATATCCTGCAAATGCCGAAGCCATCATCAGAAGGGTAGACTCAGGCATGTGGAAGTTGGTGATCATCGCATTACAGATCTTGAAATCGTAAGGAGGGAAGATGAACTTATCTGTCCAGCCTTCGCGCGCCTTCAGACGGTTAGTTGCTGAGACCGCAGATTCAAGTGCTCTCATTGTCGTGGTGCCGATAGCACACACGCGATGTTTGTTATCAAGCGCCTTATTGACGGCCTCAACACATTCGGGACCAACGATAAAGTTCTCGGAGTCCATTTTGTGCTTGGTGAGATCTTCAACATCAACCGGCCGGAATGTACCAAGACCGATGTGCAGCGTGATATATGCCATATCCACGCCCTTGATCTGCAAACGCTTCAGCAACTGACGTGTGAAGTGCATACCTGCAGTTGGCGCTGACACGGCGCCTTTATTTTTTGCAAAGATCGTTTGAAAACGTTCTTTGTCTTCGGGCTTAATCTTTCGCTTGATGTATTTAGGAAGCGGAGTTTCTCCCAGTGTTTCTACTACCTTATCGAAAGCAGCAGAATCTCCATCGAACAGGAACCTGATAGTGCGACCACGTGAAGTAGTATTGTCGATGACTTCAGCTACCAGGTCGCCGTTGCCAAAATACAGCTTGTTACCAACCCTGATCTTACGGGCAGGATCTACCAGTACATCCCAGAGATGCATTTCTGCATTGAGCTCACGAAGAAGGAATACTTCAATCTTGGCTCCGGTCTTCTCTTTCCGTCCGTAAAGGCGTGCAGGGAAAACCATTGTGTCGTTACCCACGAGAACATCTCCTTCGCCGAAATATTCAACCAGGTCCTTAAATATCCGATGTTCAATCTTACCACTGTCTTTATGAACGACCATCAATCGTGATTCGTCACGATTCTCAGCCGGATCAAGTGCGATAAGGTTGTTGGGGAGCTCAAATTTGAATTCTGATAACTTCATGTTGGTTTACGCAAAAGATGCCCAATCAAGGGTAAATTTTTTAAGAGGTTGCAAAAATAAGGCAATATTTGGCTTTTGCGACAAAGCATCGGAGGTTTTTCAGGCTTGTAACAAAATGCTGTTTTTTGAGTCTATCACGGTAATTTTGGGGCCAAAGCCCCGACAAACTAAAATAATTGCATTGCGTTAAGGTTGATCATGAAGACCCTCGGCCAGATATACGAAAGTTTCCGATTTGCCTGGAAGGCGCTCAAATCCAATGTGCTGCGGACAATCCTCTCCCTGCTCGGCGTGACGGTTGGCATTTTTGCCATCATTTCCGTGCTTACTCTTGTTGATTCTCTCGAAAAGAACATCAGGGATAGCCTCGACTTTCTGGGCACAGGCGTGATCTACATCGAAAAATGGCCTTTTACGGCCGACAACAATGGTGAATACCGCTGGTGGGATTTCTGGCAACGCCCCAACGCATCTTACAACGAGTTCAAGTTTTTGCAATCAAACCTGCGCAACGAAAACGGTATCGCTATCTTCTCCAGAAGGGGCAACATGACCATCCGGAGAGAAAGCAACAGCATCGGCCAGGTGGGGCTGGTTGGTGCCAGTCAGGGTTATGACAATATCTTCGAAGTCAACGTTGAGCGGGGCAGGTTTTTCACATCTGAGGAATTGGAGTCCGGCCGCAACGTAGCCGTTATCGGCTTCGAGGTTGCCAAAGGCCTGTTCCCGAACGACGCAGATCCCATAGGCCAGACGATCAAAGTAAAGAACCTCAAATATGTAGTTGCTGGTGTAATCAGGAAAGAAGGACAGAGCTTCCTTGGAACACCCAGTAACGACTACGTTGTGATCATCCCTTATCAATCTTTCAGGCGTCTGTATCAGACAGGCACAGGAAAACCTTTCGAACTTACCTCAAGGATCGGCGTCAAGGGTCACGAATCCGACGTGGGACTTGTCGAACTTGAAAATGAAGTACGTGGTATTCTGCGTGTAAGGCGGGGGTTACGTCCCGCAGAAAAGGACAACTTTGTGCTGAACCGACCCGAGGCCATTGCCAATGTTATCAGCGGCGTGTTTGACGTCTTTGGAACTGCCGGATGGATCATAGGCGGATTCTCCATTCTCGTCGGAGGATTCGGGATAGCCAATATCATGTTTGTGTCGGTGAAGGAACGAACGCCTATCATCGGCCTGCAGAAATCATTGGGCGCGAAGAACTACTTCATACTGTTTCAATTCCTGTTCGAAGCAATCTTCCTCAGTCTCATTGGAGGACTCGCTGGCTTGTTCCTGGTCTGGCTGATCACATTCATTCCGATGGGAAGTCTCATCGTAACGCTTACCATCAAGAACATCGTACTTGGTCTTACAGTCTCTTCTGTGATTGGCCTCGTGTCCGGTATCGTGCCCGCGGCGATGGCTGCCAGGCTGGACCCTGTGAATGCGATTCGCGCCTAAGATCGTGATCGCATTACGTTAAAGACTAAATACTCAAGACTAACTACTCAGGACTAACTACTCAGGACTACATGGTGGGCGGCGTAGGTCGATACCTAAACAAAAAATGCAAGCGTTCATCACACTTGCATTTTTTGTTTCTTCGCTTATCACCTTTTTTATCTCGCCTTTTCGAGCACAGGTTTTTCTTTCTCTTTCTCCTTTCCCGTCGTCTCTTCAGCAAGTGAGCCAGCTACCTTGTCTTTGATCTTCTTCTCCAGCTCTTCCATCAGTTCCGGATTGTCTTCGATCAATTGCTTAACGGCATCGCGGCCCTGACCAAGCTTGTTGCCATTGTAAGAGAACCATGAACCTGATTTCTGGATAGTATTCAGTTCCACACCAAGATCGACGATCTCACCTGACTTGGAAATTCCACGGCCATACATGATATCAAATTCAACCACTTTGAACGGAGGCGCTACTTTGTTCTTCACAACCTTCACCTTAACGCGGTTACCAGTGATGTCTTCTGCAGATTCCTTGATCTGACCTATACGACGTATGTCGAGACGAACGGAAGCATAAAACTTCAATGCGTTACCACCGGTTGTGGTTTCAGGATTACCGAACATAACACCGATCTTCTCACGCAACTGGTTGATGAAGATACAGGAGCATCCGGTTTTGCTGATCGTACCAGTAAGCTTCCGCAATGCCTGCGACATCAAACGGGCATGAAGACCCATCTTGCTGTCGCCCATTTCACCTTCCAGTTCGCTCTTGGGAACAAGGGCAGCAACCGAGTCAATAACGATGATGTCAATAGCACCGGAACGGATCAGATGATCGGCAATCTCGAGAGCCTGCTCACCGTTGTCAGGTTGCGAGATGAGAAGGTTCTCAGTGTCGATACCCAGCTTCTCTGCATAGGCCTTATCAAAGGCGTGTTCCGCATCGATGAATGCAGCCAGTCCTCCTTTGCGTTGCGCTTCGGCAATGCAATGCAATGTGAGCGTTGTCTTACCAGATGATTCAGGTCCGTAGATCTCAGTTATACGTCCACGAGGAATACCACCAATACCCAAGGCTATGTCGAGGCCAAGGGATCCCGTCGAGATAGCAGGCACGTCCACTACTCGCTCATCGCTCAACTTCATTACGGTACCCTTTCCGTACGTCTTTTCCAACTTGTCGAGAGTAAGCTGGAGGGCCTTCAACTTTTCTTTAGCGTCGCTCATAAGGTATTTCGATATTTTATGTTACTTATTGGTTTGGCAGGAGGCAGAACAATAATATTTCCTCTTCACTGCTATGATCGTTGACTTTTGCATCGATCATGGGTTGAAATTACTACAACACTTGAAATACAGCAATCTGATAAACATGACAATCTTTTGTCCATCGTGCGTAACGCTTCAACCTCACTGCTCTAATCAAATTTACGTCAATCAGTTGACTACTCAAATCTGCGTGTGACAACTACTGTCAAACGTTTTATATTGCAACCTTATAGCAACTTCCGGCGCTGCAAAATGACCTTCCGTGCTACCTTATCGGTCAAAAATGAAAGCATCCAATACTCGCTTCTAACGACGGAAGTCTGCTTCCTGTTAACTCACATTTCCCATGCGCGGTCGTAAGCTATTCAAACGTATTGTTCTTGTGCTGCTGGCCGCCGTTGTAGTCCTCACCATCGTGTATTGGGACCTGGTGTCCTATGCAGCGCGACAGGGCTACGGCCAGCTCAGTATCGTATGGAAAGCGCGACCGGTCGAGGAGTTTCTGGTTGATCCTGATTTTCCAGATTCACTTAAGAAGCGATTGCTTTTCATCGACGAGGTCAGGAAATATGCCATCGACTCTCTCGGCTTAAAGGATACCGAGAACTACAAGACGATGTACGATCAGAAGGGCAAGGAAATCATGTGGGTGGTAATGGCATGCAAACCTTTTGCACTCGAACCCAAAGAGTGGGAGTTTCCTATTGTCGGCACCGTCCCTTATAAAGGATTCTTCAATGAGAAGCTTGCTGTTCAGTTGAAAGACCAGCTTGAGAAAGAAGGGTGGGACGTTATCATTCGCAATCCGGGAGGATGGTCCACGCTCGGTTGGTTCACCGATCCTATCCTGAGTAAGATGCTCAATCGAAGTGAAGGCGATCTGGCAAACCTGATCATTCATGAAATGTCGCACGCTACAATCTTTGTAAAGGACAGTATTGATTTCAATGAGAATCTGGCCACCTTCATTGGCGACCGTGGCACTGAAAAGTTCCTGACCGATCGCTACGGCGAAATAAGTTTGCAATACAGGACCTACATCGGGGAGGACAAGGATTATCTTAAATACGTTGATCACATGCTTCGTGGGGCCCGCTATCTCGATAGTCTGTACAAGGGGATGGGCCCCGAACTTTCTGATACTGTAAAACGGGGGCGAAAAAAGGCAGCCATTTCGCATATCGTGGATGAGCTCGATACACTATCCCTTGCGTTGGCTTCAAAACCTTCGGAACGTTTCAGAAGCAGGCTTCCCAACAACGCCTACTTTATGAACTTCCGCCAATACCAGGAAAAACAAAGTGTATTTTGGGACGAGAGAATGAAGTTTGCTTCGTTAAGGGAATATATCAGGTATTTGAGTGAGAGGTATCCATTTCTCTAAAAATTAAGAATTAAGAATTAAGAGTTAAGAATTGGCCACCAGCCTGGCGGCTGATTGCCCGGCAGGACCATAGGTCCTGTATACCTGTTACGGCGGGCAGCCGCATTTCCAATTCATAATTCTTAATTCTTAACTCTTAATTCCTTTCAAACCGTTGCATGAATCTTTACCGCTCTTTTCATGTTACAGAATTGTTACCGTGGCTTAAGGAATTGTTAAGAAACTGTTGTAGATTTTGTTTCGGTCCGTTTGTATCTAATTTTGAGCAAAATGCACGATATGGGAAGCAAGCCAATGCACAAAGTGCTTGTCGTCGATGATGAAGAACCGATCCTGGAACTTCTGCGATACAATCTTGAGAAAAGTGGATACGAAGTAAAAACGGCGCTTGATGGATCAAGGGCTGTTGACATTGCCAAAAAGTTTGTGCCTGACCTGGTCTTGCTGGATATCATGATGCCGAAGATGGATGGCGTGGAAACATGTCGCCTCCTCCGCGACATCCCCGAGTTGCAGAAGACGTTTGTCGTTTTCCTCACGGCACGTTCTGAAGAATACTCGGAGGTGGCCGCATTTGATGTCGGTGCCGATGACTACATCAACAAGCCCATCAAGCCACGTGCGTTGATGAGCCGGATCAGTGCATTATTCCGGCGCGATTCAAAGAAAACTTCTCCTTCCAGTACCATAACAATTGGCGAGCTCACCATCGATCGCACCAGCTATACGATCAAGGTGAACGGCAAGGAAATCAACTTGCCCAAGAAGGAGTTTGAGTTGCTTTATTTCCTGGCGCAAAATCCAAACAAGGTTTTCAGTCGTGAAGATCTCCTTCAGAACATCTGGGGATCCGATGTCTATGTGCTTGCCCGTACCGTTGATGTACACATTCGGAAGGTGCGCGAGAAGATTGGAGATGATTTCATCACGACCGTAAAAGGAGTCGGTTATAAATTCAGTCTTAACTGATCTCAATTCAGACTGCATTCAAGACGAACCATAGGTGTGTGGTTCCTGAAAATACTTTGCTTTGATGCGGGAACTCTTTCTCTTTTTCAAAGACCCGACTACTGCAAGCTTCTATCCTGAAGCTCCGCCATATTCACGTCCGGGTAAGTCATTGACGTCCGGGTAGTCGTGGCGTGATATACGTTAGCTTTTTCAAACCAGCCTCCGGCCTTTCTCAACCTTCAACTTAATTTCAATTTGCCTTAAACTGGCAAACTTGATATCACCTATCTTCGGCCATGGTTTATAGCTCACGGGGTTTAGCACTCTTGCTGGCAGTTTGCATTGCACTGATCACGTCATTATTTCTATCCTTATTTAAGAGTGTCGATATAAGTATACTGCTTGTAGCTTTTGGTGTGAGCTTCTCTGTTGCCTACCTGCTGGTATTCGTTGTACTGGAGTTTCTCATTTTCCGCGAGATCAATAAAGTACACAAACTCATGGACAAGCTGAGAAAAAGAGAGTTGTCAAAAATCGATAAACAAAGATCTGTGCCCCTCAATCCTCTGAGGACAATCAACGAGGATATCTACTCATTTGCAGAGCTGAAACAAAAGGAGATCGATGAGCTTAAAAAACTTGAAGCGTTTCGCCGTGAGTTTATTGCAGATGTCTCTCACGAATTGAAGACACCAATTTTCGCAGCTCAGGGATTTGTACATACGTTGCTCGATGGTGCAGTCAATGATAAGAACGTACGCACTAAATTTCTTAAGAAGGCGGCCAAGAGTCTCGATGGCCTGGACATGCTCGTACAGGATCTGCTCACACTATCGCATATTGAAACAGGACAAATCAAGATGCACTTTGAGAGCATCGATTTATACAAACTTACAGAAGAAGTTTTTGAACAGCTGGAGGAGAAGGCCGACAAGAAGGATGTAAAGCTTCGTGTTGATGGCGAGCCGGGCAAGGCCTGGGTGCTGGCCGACTGGCAGCGCATCAACCAGGTGCTTACAAACCTGGTGTCGAACGCGATCAAGCATTCATTCGATGGCGGTGAAGTGAGAGTGAATTTTGAAATGGGAAAGAAGAACATCAACATTCACATAATAGACTCCGGAGAAGGCATTTCACCTGAACATCTTTCCCGGATTTTTGAACGCTTTTACAGAGTTGACAAGAGCAGGAGTCGCGAAAAAGGAGGCACCGGCCTTGGGCTGGCCATCGTTAAGCACATTCTTGAAGGACATAATTCCAGGGCAGAGGTCCAGAGTACTCCGGGGTCAGGGTCAATTTTTAGTTTTAAATTGCCGCGTGTCAAGCCCGACAGTGATGGCGAGACCGCGAAACCCAACTGACAAATTATAGCATGAAAGCTGGCATCCTGCCGCTGATCATCTTTATCATAGGTGTTCAGCCGACCTTTGCTCAGGACAAGAAGCCCTACATCGTGGCTTCCGACCTGATGCATATCGTTTCTGTTAATCAGATTAACATTTCACCCGACGGTGCCAGGGCAGTCGCGGTCGTGACGCGAAAGAAATCGAAAGAGGATCCGGTAAAGAAGACGACCGAGTATAGCTATACACAGCATTTGTATCTGTTGGACATCAAGGGCGACAAGGCCCCGGTGCAGCTTACTTATGGCGATCGCCGTGATGGACAACCCCGGTGGAGCCCTGATGGATCTTCGATCGCCTTTGTTCGTGCCGATGGAGATTTGCAGCAGATCTGGATTCTTCCAATGAGCGGAGGCGAAGCATTTTCTGTTACGCAGTCAAAGTACGGTGCCACTCAGCCCGTATGGAGCCCCGATGGAAAATCTTTGTTATTCACGTCTTCCATTCCGCTGAATGCCATCGAAGGGGAAATGCCCTGGGCGTATGAGCGTCCGGGCCGAAAAGCCCATGACGAACCTGTTTGGGGTCAACTGAAAGAGTCAGAGAAGTCGTCTATTAAAGCTTCCCCGGATGGGTCGCTTGAAGATGTCCGCGCCTGGTTGGCTAAGAACAACAGCGAAAGAAATCCCCGCGTGCTGACCCGATTGGATCTGCAGGGCGAACAGGACCTCGATCCCGAAGAAGAGGTTGAGCATCTGTTTGTAGCAGCAGCCCAGCCCGGGTCTGACGCAAAACAAATCACTTTTGGATTCCAGCGATTTGCAGGAGCGCAATGGAGTAAAGACGGCAAGGCGATTATTTGCAGCTCGACAAAGTTTTCAAAAGCACCGGACCTTGAGCGTTCAGGGTCGCTATGGCGGATGGATGCCGATGGAGCGCATCTGCAGGAGATACTTAAGCTTGACCATAAACCTATCAGCGATCCGAGAATATCACCCGATGGTAAACTCATCTCATTTGTAGCCGGAACCACGGACACCTTCTTTGGTCGTCAGAACGATCTGGGCGTTGTTCCATTTGGAGGCGGAGAGGCGACAATCCTTACTAACGAAGTAGATCGGGATGTTCAGGCAGCTGAATGGTCGGCCGATTCAAAGTCATTGTACTTCACGGTAGAATCGGAAGGGGATGTTCCGCTGCTCAATATTTCCACCAAAGGGGGTAAGGCTGTGGAGATTATTGGTGGCGATCTCGGCGTGATGAATTTCGCCGTCGGCAGCGGCCAGGTGATCTACGCTCAAACGGAGACCATCAATCCGTTTGAAGTTTACTCTTTGAATCTGCGCGATAAGCAAAAGAAGAAGCTAACATCATTTAACAGCTGGGTCGCTGACCGGAAGATCGGACTTCCAAAAGAGTACTGGATAACACGTCCCGATGGAACGAAAGTCCAGTATTGGATCCTGGAACCAATCAACCATAAAGAGGGAGTGAAATATCCCACCATCCTTAATATACATGGAGGGCCTACGGCGATGTGGGGACCATCTGCGGTTTCGATGTGGCACGAGTTTCAGCTGGAGGCAGCCTGGGGTTATGGAGTGGTATTTTGTAACCCACGGGGAAGCGGCGGATATGGGGACGCATTCAAAAGGGGCAACTTCAAGGATTGGGGGAACGGCCCCGCGGGAGATATTCTGGCATCGCTGGAGGACGCCCAGTCTAAGGCATCGTGGATTGATAAGGATCAGCTGGTCATCGAAGGAGGAAGCTACGCTGGCTACATGGTGGCCTGGATCATTGGTCACGACAATCGGTTCAAGGCAGCAAATGCTCAGCGCGGCGTTTACGACCTGACCACCTTTATGGGAGAAGGCAATGCATGGCGGCTTGTGCCAGACTATTTTGGTGGCTATCCGTGGGACCCTGAAACGAAGAAGTTGCTGGCATCCGAATCGCCAATCACCTATGTGGATAAAATTCAAACCCCACTGTTGATTATACATGGCGACCAGGACCTCCGCACAGGCGTGATTCAATCCGAAATGCTATATAAGAGCCTCAAGGTTTTGGGTAAGCCGGTGGAATATATTCGCTATCCTAAAGAAGGGCACGAGCTAACCCGTAGTGGAAATCCGGGGCGAATGATGGACCATCTTCTAAGGACGATAGAGTTCTTTGAGCGTTATGTGAAGCATCCCGAACCGCCGCCGGCCACAGCTGTATCTAATTAGTAATATGTCGCTGCATAAGATAAAATTTGAGGACATCGTGATGTTTGAAAACGACAATTATGTTGTCGTTAATAAGCCGGCATTCATAGCGACTCTTGAAGATCGCAACGAACCTGTCAATCTGTTGGGCCTCGCCCGTCAGTTTTATCCCGACGCCCAGGTTTGCCATCGCCTTGACAAAGAGACCTCAGGCGCGCTCGCCATTGCCAGAAATCCCGAGGCATACCGAAATCTGAGCATCCAGTTTGAAAAGCGTGAGGTCACGAAAGTATATCACGCGGTAACTGACGGTCTGCACCAGTTTTCGGACTTCCTGGTAGACGCGCCCATTCTGAAACAGGACGATGGCACCGTGAGGATCAGCAACCGCGAGGGAAAGCCGGCCCAAACCTGGTTCAACGCTCTAAAATCCTTTAGAAATCACACTCTGGTGGAGTGCAAGCCGGTTACGGGGCGCATGCACCAGATCCGGATACATTTGTCAATTTCCGGTGCGCCCATCATGGGGGACAATGTATATGGCGGTAAACCCTTCTACCTGTCGCAGGTAAAACGGGGTTTCAATCTGAAAAAGGGAACCGAGGAGGAGCCTTTTATGAAGCGGATGGCGCTGCATGCCTTTTCGTTGCGGTTTCTCGATGTGGACGGGAGCGAGGTAAGTGTTGAGGCGCCCTATCACAAGGACATGGCAGCACTTGTAAAGCAACTGGAAGCGAACAGATAAACTTTCCCAAGGCTTTCTACTAGAGAGGCAGTGCACTTCGAGTGCACGTTGTGTCGGCTTTAGGTGGACGTTAGGTCGACGATAGGTCGGCTTTAGGTCGACGTTATGCCGACGACACCGGAAGGGTGCGGTGGTCGATTGCGCAGCCATCAGTGTCGGCCAGTTCGCTGCCAGATTTGAGGCATACTGACAGGTTGAAGCCGCGTGTGCGACACTGGAAATAGAGAAAACCGCTAATTTGCCTGACATTTTCATTTGATGTCTTCAATTAATTGTGTCAAAATCGAGGAAATTGAAGCGATTTGGCAGTTTTTGGGACCTCGCAAATTTCCGGGTGGGGAAGGGCTTGGATTTCAAATAGCGAGAAATTACCTTTGTGTCCCTTTTTGAGGGGCAGTGCATTTGGATTGAATTACACTTAATTAAAAGATGGATCACAATAGCTATAAAACAACTTACGCCAACAAGGCTTCCGTGGAGAAGGGCTGGGTTGTAGTTGATGCAAATTCTCAGGTGTTGGGTCGTGTGGCGAGCCAGGTTGCGAATATTATTCGCGGCAAGCATAAGCCTAGCTATAGCCCACATGTTGACTGCGGTGACAATGTTATCGTTATCAACGCCGAGAAAGTTAAAATGACCGGTAAGAAATGGACAAGCCGGGTTATTTTCACACACTCTGGCTATCCAGGTGGACAGCGTGAGCACACGCCTACAATGATCCGTGCCAAGCACCCTGAGCGCCTTATCGAGCACGCCGTTCGCGGTATGCTTCCTAAGAACCGTCTCGGCAGCGAATTGTTCAGAAGCCTCCACGTATACGCGGGCACTGAGCATCCCCATGCAGCGCAACAACCTAAAGAATTAAAATTCTGATACATGCAGATTATCAACACCATCGGTAGAAGAAAGACTTCTGTAGCCCGGATTTACCTTAAGCCAGGCAAGGGAGACATCACTGTTAACGACCGTGCTTTGAAAGAATACTTCCTGTCTGAGATTCACCAGACGTTGGTAAAGCAGGCTTTGCTTGCGACGAAGCAGGAGTCGGGTTATGATGTAACTGTCAATGTAGAAGGTGGTGGCATCACAGGTCAGGCGGAAGCCGTGCGCCTGGGCATAGCCCGCGCGCTCGTTGAGGCAAACGCTGAACACAAACCCGCGTTGCGTAAAGAGGGTTTCATGACCCGCGACTCACGTATGGTTGAACGGAAGAAGCCAGGTAGAAGAAAGGCGAGAAGGAAATTCCAGTTTAGCAAGCGTTAATCCGAAGAACAATGGCTCAAAACTTAACATATCAGGAATTGCTGGATGCAGGTGTACACTTTGGTCACCTTACCCGCAAATGGAATCCAAAGATGGCAGAGTTCATCTTCATGGAGAACAATGGCATCCACATCATCGATCTGAACAAAACGCTCGCTCGCCTCGACGAAGCAACTTTCGCCCTGCGCAACATCGTGCGTTCTGGCCGCAAGATCATGTTCGTGGCTACAAAGAAGCAAGCCAAGGATATCGTTACCGAGGAAGCAAAGCGCCTCAACATGCCTTACGTTACCGAACGTTGGCTGGGTGGTATGCTTACCAACTTCGCTACGATCCGCAAGTCTCTTAAGAAGCTCTCTCAGATCGAGAAGCTTATGAAGGACGAAGCATTTGGCAACCTCGCTAAGCGCGAGCGCCTCATGATCACACGTGAGAAGGCAAAGCTTGAGAAACTGTTGGGCGGTATTGCCGACCTGAACAGACTTCCTGCCGCTTTGTTCGTAATCGACGTGAAGCGTGAGCACATCGCCGTTACAGAAGCGCAGAAATTGAATATCCCTGTGTTCGCATTGGTGGATACCAACTCTGATCCTGGAGGTGTTGATTTCCCTATCCCCGCCAATGACGATGCTTTCAAGTCAATCTCTATCCTTACGAAGCACATCAGCAAAGTGATTGAAGAATCACTCATGGAGCGCAAGAAGGACAAGGAAGATGCAGCGCATAAGAAAGACGAAGACGAGAAAAGACGCGTCGACGAAGCCGTAGAAGAAACGAAATAAGAGAGTAGACATACGCTCAATCTAAAGATCGTCCTGCCGCTTTGTTACACGTAAGCTGGTAGGACGATTTGTTTATAACCATATCCAACAACGCTAACCTGAAAATTAATATCACATTATGTCAGCCATTTCAGCACAAGACGTAAACAAGCTCCGCCAGATGACCGGCGCCGGTATGATGGACTGTAAAAAAGCCCTCACTGAAGCCGAAGGAGACTTTGATAAAGCCATTGAAATACTTCGCAAGAAGGGACAGAAAGTATCTGCTTCCCGCTCTGACCGCGATGCTAAAGAAGGCTCTGTGTTTGTTAAAGCAAGCGACGACAAGAAAGAAGCAGTACTTATCGCATTGAACTGCGAGACCGACTTTGTTGCCAAGAACGAAGAGTTCCAGGCACTCGGCAAGCTGATCGTGGATACAGCCTTCAGCAACAAGCCAGCAAGTAAGGATGCATTGCTCTCTATCAAGGTAGGTGAACTTACGCTCAACGATCGTATCGTTGAACTCGTAGGTAAGATCGGAGAGAAGATCGAAGTAAGCGAGTACGTGCACATGAAGGGTGAAGCTGTAGTTTCTTACATCCACGCTGGCTCCAAGCTTGGTGTACTCGTGTCGCTGAAAGGTGTTAATGGCAAGGATGTAACTGATGCCGGCAAAGACGTTGGCATGCAGATCGCTGCCATGAATCCACTTGGCGTAGACGATAAGTCTGTCGATAAGACTATCATCGAGAAAGAACTCGAGATTGCTAAGGCCCAGATCCTTGCTGAAGGTAAGCCTGAAAACATGGTTGAGAAGATCGCTCAGGGAAAACTCCAGCGCTTCTTCAAAGACAATACTCTTCTCGCTCAGCCTTTCGTGAAAGATAACTCTAAGACCGTTGCTCAATATCTTGACAGCGTAACAAAAGGTCTCACTGTAGCTGAGTTCAAGCGCGTGGCGATCGGTTAATTAATTCCGACAAACGATAATGATGAAAGCCGCTCAGTATTGAGCGGCTTTCGTGCTTTCTAGCGAGGAGTATTTAGTCTTGAGTCCTTAGTCCTGAGTTTGGTTAGTAGTATGATAGATTATAGTATCCTGATGTTATCGTATCGTAGATCATAATATCTGGTGTTATAGTATCATTAGAGTTTTTCTAAGGTTAAAGTATTTTCCTGAGGTCAAAGTATTTTCATAGCTTCATAGTATCACAGCTACCAGCATTTACTTGGTACTATAAATACTACAAACCAAACTAAAGACTCAGGACTAAGTACTAAGGACTCCTATGAAGTTCCTCCCTTCCCTCCTCCTCCTCCTGCTCTCCTGTGCGCCGGAACCCGATCGTGCTCCCGGCGTGTGCCTGTCATTTGACGATC
Organism: Chryseolinea sp. T2; assembly: GCF_037203685.1. NCBI lineage: Bacteria > Pseudomonadati > Bacteroidota > Cytophagia > Cytophagales > Fulvivirgaceae > Chryseolinea > Chryseolinea sp. T2. Next base: position 39,203 of record NZ_JBBCAU010000003.1, on the reverse strand, counting down.
GGACAATCGATGAGTGGTACGATATGATGCCGTTGCTGGACAAGTATAACGCACACGTTACATTCTTCATCTCACAAATGGATTCGCTTCGGCCGGATGAAGTCGTGAGACTTAAAGCAATGGCTGATAAAGGCCACGAGATTGGAAGTCATGGAGCCATGCATGTTAATGCAGAGACATTTATAAAAGAGCACGGCTATAAGAAGTACCTGCACGACGAAATCGACCAGAATATTGATGAGTTGAAACAAGAGGGGTTTGAGTCAGTTGATTTTGCATATCCCTATGGTGCTAAATATTGGTTCACTGATTTTCTCCTGCTTCGCAGATTCGACCGGGTAAGGACTGTGTCGGCAATTGGTGATATGGACATCTCGCTGCTCGATGAAATATATTATCGTTTCGACAGTGATGATAAACTGTCTGCTGTTGGCATAGATGTAAATAGCGGGCTCACGCCAGCGATGGTAAAAAGTGCTGTCAAACGTGCAAGAGAACGCAAAGAAGTACTGATGCTTTATGGTCATGTCCCCGCAATGGAGGGCGATTCTATCTATCGCTTCGATCCCGCATTCCTTGAATTCATTCTGAAAGAATGTAGCCGAAACGGACTCCGGTTCTACAGATTTGACCAGCTTGGAAAGACAGAGTGAATTATTTTTTCCACTTACAGGTTTTTTCATTAGGGGATTGCCAACGGAATAGCCTTTGGATACGTATTCCTTCAGACAGTTTTGAACGACTTAACAGAATTGAATCATGATTACCACCATCAATCCATATGATCAATCAGTAGTGGGAGAATTTCCAACACTGGACAAAGCAGCGCTGATGTCACGGATAGAACTCGCCGGCCAGACGTTTCGCCAATGGAAGCGGACAACATTTGCAGAACGAAGAGAGAAGATGCTGGCGGCCTCAGTGGTGCTGACGACGAACAAAGAACGTTATGCCAGAACCATTTCTCTGGAGATGGGCAAGATCATGCCAGAGGCGATCGCTGAAATAGAAAAGAGCGCAGCGGCACTGCGGTTCTTTGCTGAACGCGCAGAAGAATACCTTAAAGACATTGTAATACCAACGGAAGCGAAGAAGAGTCTTGTGTCGTTTCATCCAACGGGTGCCATACTGGCGGTTATGCCCTGGAACTTTCCATTCTGGCAGGTGATCCGGTTTGCTGCTCCCGCTTTGATGGCGGGAAATGTCGGACTTCTCAAACATGCCTCCAGTGTTACAACGTGTTCACTGCTGCTCGAGGAGGCGTTCATTGAGGCTGGATTTCCAAAGGGAGCTTTTCAGTCGCTGGTTATGGAAAGCAAAGATGTCGAGCATGTTCTCGCGTCAGATATCGTTCAGGGAGTGGCCTTAACAGGAAGCGAGGAGGCCGGCGGCAAGGTCGCTTCGATTGCAGGAAAGCATATCAAAAGGTCAGTTCTTGAGTTAGGTGGAAGTGATCCGTTTGTCGTTTTGAAGGATGCCGATCTTGACCTCACGGTAAAGGTGGCGACGCAATCACGCATGCAGAATGCCGGGCAGTCGTGCATATCAGCAAAGCGTTTCATCGTGCACAGGGAGATCCACGATGAATTCATGCAACGTTTTATTGAGTCCATAAAGAAAATCAAACAGGGCAATCCTCTCGACACGTCGACCAATATGGGGCCCGTTGCGAGAGTTGATCTCGCGGAGGCTTTGGAAAAGCAGATGAAACAATCAATTGGCGCGGGCGCTGTGCTGGAAGCAGGGGGTAGTCGCTCGGGTAGTAATTTTCAGCCTACGCTGATCGATCGGGTACAGCCCGGCATGGCAGCCTTCGATGAGGAAACATTTGGTCCGCTTGCTGCCGTCGTGATAGCAAAGGATGAAGATCACGCCATTGAGCTTGCGAACAGAAGTCGCTATGGACTTGGCGCCTCGGTATGGACTACAGATCGCGACCGCGGTGAAAGAGTGGCGCGTCAAATCGATTCAGGCTCCGTATTCGTGAATGCGCTGATGAAATCCGACCAAAGACTTCCCTTCGGCGGCGTCAAAAAGTCTGGTTACGGGCGTGAACTGTCCGAGGCCGGCATTAAGGAGTTTGTAAACGCGAAGACAATTTCTATTTCCTGATCGGAAGTATTTCCAAAATCGAAAGTGCCACCATTAACCATTCAGTCATTTCCCGCCGTGCTGAATACTTCGTGATCGGACTGAACATACGCGGGAAGGAGTTTCTTACGGACTGTTCCTTTTTCTTTTAACCCTGCATAGGGGTAGCCGTTTGTTCGATTGTCTAAGAACAAACAAACAGAAAAGATATGTCCAGTTATTTAAGCAGACTGAGCTTCACACTTGCCGCAGTGTTGCTGGTAGCCACTTCTTGTACGCATACCGAGGACCCAGGTCCCCTATGGGAAGATAAGCGTGATTTTGCCGTTATGGATTTCGACCGCATCGAAATGGGCAGCGGATTCCGTATAGAAGTAGAGCAGTCATCATCTTTTCAGGTGGAGGCCCACGGTGATTCCCGTAACCTCGACGATCTTGAAGTGTTTGTGAATGGGGGAACACTCATCGCGCGATTCAAGAACAGTGTAAACCGAAAGCACTCCACGCGGATTGAGATCAGGATGCCCGCCCTGACAAGTGTAAATTTATCAGGAGGCACCTATTCAAAGATCGAAGAGTTTGAAAGTGACCAGCAACTCGACTTTTATCTATCGGGTGGCTCGCTTTGTGAACTTGAGGCCGGCTATCGGAAGATCAATCTCGTGTTGTCAGGAGCGTCGAAGCTTGACATAGAAGGTTTAGGCGACGAGATGACCGCGGAAATTTCCGGTGCATCTGAGCTTAATGCGTTTGAATATCCGGTGCGTGCTGCCGCTGTTAATGTATCAGGTGCCAGTTATGGCAAAGTTACCGTGAGCGACGACCTCGACGCGAAGGCAACGGGCGCGAGCAGGTTGTTATACCGGGGAAGCCCTGCTGTTCAATCAGATGTTTCAGGTGCGAGTTCTATCGCTAAAGACTAGCGACACAAATATTTTTCAGATTTTTCTTGAACAACGGGCAACCTTAATTGTGATTGCCCGTTGTATTTTTTTTACAAGCCCATTATGGCACGAACCACACTACATATGAACATGGTCATTTAATCTGGCGCCTCCAGATATGGTTTTTTGGAGCGCCGCACAGGGATTCGATCCCTCTTTATCAAATTGCGTATCCTTAAATCATTGATCATGTCATCTCTTAATCATAAAATAAAAACTTTCGCACGTCTATTTCGTCAGGCTATTGTCGGTGGCGAACACGACTACACACAAACTCCAATAGACAGGGCAATCTTCCTTCTGGCCGTTCCAATGATACTGGAAATGTCCATGGAAGCCTTGTTTGCTGTTGTCGACGTATTCTTTGTAAGTCTTTTACACGACAATGAAGCTGTCGCCACGGTTGGGCTAACGGAGTCCATGCTAACGGTCTTGTATTCACTCGCCATGGGCATCGGCATGGGCGCTACAGCCATGGTGGCGAGAAGAGTAGGTGAGAAGGACCTTCAGGCAGCAGAAGTGGCCGCCGGACAAGCCGTTATCGTGGGCGTCTGTCTGTCTTTGGTAATTGCCTTCGTAGGTTTCTTCTTTGCAGAAGACCTCCTTCGTTTCATGGGTGCGTCTGAGCGCCTGATTGAAAACAACTCTGGCTATACACGCGGTATGCTTTCGGGCAACATCACCATTGTGATGCTGTTCGTAATCAACGGAATCTTTCGCGGCGCCGGAGATGCTACAATAGCTATGCGTTCTTTGTGGATAGCGAATGCAGTCAACATTGCTTTGGATCCGCTGTTTATTTTCGGATGGGGACCCATTCCATCATTCGGTGTCGAGGGTGCGGCCATTGCCACTAACACCGGGAGAGGCATTGGAGTGCTGTATCAACTCTATCACCTTCAGAAAGGACATGGAAGAATTGCAGTGCGAATCACTGATCTCAAAGCGAAGCTGGATATCATCAGAAAGCTTATCGTGGTATCAGCTGGTGGTACAGGACAATTCCTGATCGGATCAGCGAGCTGGATTTTCCTCATGAGAATAATATCTGATTTCGGAAGTGCTGCCCTTGCAGGTTACACGATAGCGATCAGGGTCATTATTTTCGCCTTGTTACCCGCGTGGGGAATGGCAAATGCATCCGCCACACTGGTTGGTCAAAATCTGGGAGCAGGTTCTGCCGATCGCGCTGAGCAATCAGTATGGCGCGCGGCGTTTTTCAACATGGTGTTCATGGCGGTGATCACCGTTGTGTTCTTTAGTCTGGCAGGGCCAATCCTGGGGCTGTTCACGACGGATGTAGAGGCTTTAAATAATGGTATTCAATGCCTCAAGATCGTCTCATTGGGTTATGTGCTCTATTCGTACGGTATGGTGATCACGCAGTCCTTTAACGGCGCCGGTGATACGCGTACCCCAACCGTTATCAGTTTCATAGGATTCTGGATGTTCCAGATTCCATTGGCTTATACGCTTGCCAAAGTGTTTGAAACCGGACCAATGGGAGTGTATATAGCAGTATCTCTCGCAGAGTCACTAATGGCCGTAGCGGGAATACTCATATTCCGCCAGGGGAAGTGGAAAGCAGTAAAAATATGATTGAAGACGTGCTGCCTGGCTAAGAGCCGGGCGGCACATCTTCTCTTTTCTTGAATGCTGCCTTTACTGCCTTACCCAGCTCTTCACCGGCCCGCTTTAAGCTTGCTTCAACTTCTTTCCAGCGATCGCTGCTTTCCGCTTCTTTTCTTAGTTTCTCCGCCGAAACTTTCAACTCCTCAAACCTTTCGCTGAATTCCTTTTGCAGACGTACACTGGCCTCGTCCAGTTCATCCATGAAGTTGTCGACCTTCTTGCCAAAGTTTTCGAATCGTTTTTCGTTTTGCTGTTTTTCAGATTCCATAATTGGTGTTTCCTCACACATGTTATAAGGCAATTTAACGATTAATCGGCGCCGGTGGTTGGGACGGAACTCCATCCAATTGGCGGGACTGGTGGTCACTGGTCGTCATTGGCTTTCGGCCTCGAATGATTTTAAAGATTTTGTATGTTGTTGAAAAATAGGCTTGCGGCACCAAAGTCGCCGCTGGAAAGTGCCTCAAAACCTCATTAAATTATTACTTTTGGTCCCGTGAAGAGAGTACTGACTTTTGTAACTATTTGTATGATAACGCTGTCCCTCGACAGCTGCGCGTCCCATCATAAGAAGCACAAGAAGTTGAAGCCGGGAAAAGAAATACCCTGCCCGCTAAAAGACTGCTAATGAACCTTCGGAAAATTGTAGTTGCTATCGATGGCTACTCCGCTTGCGGCAAGAGTTCGACGGCAAAAGAAGTGTCGAAGGTTCTTGGTTACCGATACATTGACACAGGCGCAATGTATCGTGCTGTTACCCTATATTTTCTCGACCAGCATATTGCGCTGACTAACCCAAAGGAGGTGTCTAAAGCGCTGGAGCAGATTCACATTTCCTTTAAAGTGAACTCAAAGAGCAAGACGGAGACTTATCTAAACGGACTTAGTGTTGAAAATGAAATCCGAAAGATGCGTGTCTCTGAAATGGTTAGCCAGGTGAGCACCATCAAGGATGTGCGGGTCGCGATGGTTGAACAGCAACGCCGCATGGGACGTGAAAAAGGCGTCGTGATGGATGGCCGTGATATCGGTACCGTTGTATTTCCACATGCCGAACTCAAGTTGTTTATGAAAGCGGACATACTGGTAAGAGCCTTTCGAAGACAGAAAGAGTTACTGGATCGCGATCAGATGGTCGATCTTGATGACGTATTGGAAAATATCCTCGAACGTGACAGGATCGATACCACCCGCGCAGAAAGCCCTCTCCGTCAGGCCGCCGATGCGATATTGATTGATACGACACATGTAAGCTTCGACGAGCAGGTTGACGAGGTGGTGAGAATGGCTATTGCCAAAATGTTGCAACCTGCAGTCTAAGTTTGATCCTACATTTGGTTAACAAAAACAAGCGTGCAAAATACCTTCAGACGATTCGTACGCTACTTTTTTAGTGGTACGCTTTTCATCGTACCGCTGGTGGCGACCGTATATTTCATTTTTGTGTCCTTCGTTTGGCTGGACAGCCTGCTGTCATTGCCGTACCCGGGACTGGGTGTTCTTCTTATTCTGATTGGCATTACCGCCTTTGGATATCTGACGACAAACTTTGCATTCAAAACTGCTGGCATGTGGCTCGATCAGGTGATCAACAAGATTCCTCTGGTTAAACTTATCTATTCAGCATTAAAGGACTTGCTGGGTGCATTTGTTGGAGATAAAAAGAAGTTCAACAGGCCAGTACTTGTTCGCATCAACAAGGACAACAACTTATTTCAATTAGGATTCATCACACAACCTGACCTGAACGATCTCGGCCTTAACGACATGGTTGTAGTTTACTTTCCACATTCTTATGCATTTTCCGGATTTCACTATTTCGTCTCGAAGGAGAATGTTCAGCCTCTCAACGTATCCGGCCCGCAGGCCATGAAGTTTATTGTTTCAGGAGGGGTGAGTGGATTTCGGGAGCAGACGTGAAGATTAGTCCTTAGTCTTTAGTCCTGAGTCCTGAGTATTGGTTTGTAGTATTGGTAGTTTAGAGTACACCTGCACTACTACTATACTACTACTACTATACTACTACTATACTACTACTATACTACTACTACTATACTACTACTAGAACTACAGCTACTCACACTAAGCCACTACTATAGTATAACCCAACTACCAACCAGTACTAACGACTCAGGACTCAGGACTAAGGACTAATAAAAAAGTGAGCCTTCTGCATTAGCAGAAGGCTCACTTTTTTATTTCCCTGGTTGATTAGAGTTTGAAGGTAGCTCCGATTGATACCGCATCGAGAGCCCATCCTACTTCACCAAACACACCAACTTTTTCGTTGAAGAACCAGCGTGCACCAGCGTAAAGACCTGCACGAACACCGCCATCGTAAGGATCGTTGTAAGAGCCGTTATAATCATAGCTGGATGCAACGAAACCCAACTGCGCGCCGGCATACGGATCGAATTTCTTATTGGGAACTTTAAGCAACTTGGCAAAGTGGTAAGAAGCACGAACGCCAAAGTCGATGAAGTTATAGCTGATGTCGCTACCAACGTACCCATAGTCCCACCGTGTGTAAGCGAAGTAACCACCACCACTGATTTCGTCTGTGAAAGCATACTCTCCCTGAACGCCCATAGTGAAGCCACCACCAGCGTATACATACGGTCCTCCAATGAATGGGCTAAGCAGGAAGTCACCCTTAGCAACTCCATCCTGTGCATTGACATTGGAATAGGAAATCGCCAGGAGCATCATTGCGCCAGCCAGCATCGAGAAATATTTTTTCATAAAGCGTATTTGTTATAAAGTTCGGGTAAAAATACGCAAACACTTGAAAATTGTTGCCTTGAACCGGAAATTGTCATCAACTGATAACACCCGAACCGATCAATTCCTCGCCATCATACCACGCACAGAACTGGCCTGGCGTGACACCCCGCTGAGGCACTTCAAAGACTACAAACAGCCCTTCAGCTCGTTGATGTAAAGTGCAGGGAGTCAAGGGCTGCCGATACCGGATTCGTGCCAGATAGGGACGCGATTCCCCGGAGTTCATCACCAGGTCTTTACGAATCCAATGGACATCACTCGCCGGTATAAATAGCCCCTTACGGTAAAGACCCGGGTGCTCGTCGCCCATGCCTGTGTAAATAATGTTTTGCTCCGTATCTGTACCGATTACAAATAGCGGTTTTTCGTACCCACCGATATGCAGGCCCTTGCGTTGACCAATAGTATAGTAGTGTGCGCCCCTGTGTTCGCCAACCACTTCGCCTATATCAGGACGGAGTTCGTATTTGGCAGTTATACCTTCCAGATCATCAGCTGATAACCCATTGTTAAATACACCAGCAGTAGCCGGAACCTCAAGGACCTTTCCTTTTTTTGGTTTCAGCCGTTGCTGCAGAAATTCAGGAAGATGCACTTTGCCTACAAAGCAGAGTCCCTGAGAATCTTTCTTGTCTGCTGTTACAAGTCCGGTCTCACGTGCAATACTTCTAACTTCTGATTTTTGTAGTTCGCCAATAGGAAACAACGAGCGGGATAGTTGCTCCTGCGTAAGCTGACAAAGGAAATAGCTTTGGTCTTTGTTGCCATCCTTTCCACTGAGCAGATGGTATATGGGTTTCCCATTGTCTTCTGTTACAGCCCGACGCGCATAATGTCCGGTGGCCACATACTTTGCGCCTAGCTTCAGTGCGGCCTGCAGAAAGATGTCAAACTTGATTTCGCGATTGCATAGTACGTCAGGGTTTGGTGTTCGCCCTCTTTCATATTCAGCAAACATGTAATCAACGATGCGTTCTTTATATTCTGCACTCAGATCAATTGCCTGAAAGGGAATGTTGAGATGCTGTGCAACGATCATAGCGTCATTGCTGTCATCGAGCCAGGGGCATTCGTCGCTTATAGTAACAGAGTCATCGTGCCAGTTCTTCATGAACATGCCGATAACTTCGTATCCCTGCTGAAGAAGCAAATACGCAGCTACACTGGAATCGACACCACCTGATAGTCCAACAACAACCCGCTCTTTCACTGACCTGACTTTTAACTATTCCTAATTTACAACTTTACTCTATTCACCGCCCTACACTTACAATGTCCACGACCTTGGTCGTGACCGCAGCCAGCCGAAGGCTGACAGCCAATTCTTAATTCTTAACTCTTAATTCTTAATTCCTAAGGTGCACCTACAACCTCCTTCTCACTTAATAGCTCATTCACCGTTTCATTGAAATGCTGCACATACTCTTCATAGTATTTCCCCGTTCCCGGGCCGTTAAACCCGGTGTAGATTTTTTTCACCTTACCATCTTTGCCAATGAAGATTGTTGTAGGAAAAGCCACGACCTTATTCAGAGCAGGTAAAGTCTCCGACGCTTTCGCTTTGTCATTTGTGCCGGCAATAACGAAGTCGTAATGAACGTCGAACTTGTCAATCATCTTCTTTACACGTTCGCTGGCATACGTAAAGTCATCTTTTCGTTCGTAAGCCAATCCAATGATCTTTACACCGCGATCTTTATTCTGTTCGTACCAGGGACCAAGAAATTTTGTTTCGTCCATGCAGTTGGGACACCACGTTCCCAGGATCTGCAGGATTACAACCTGATTCCTGTACTTCTCATCGTTAAGCGAGACCTTGTTTCCATTTACATCCGGAAAGCTGAACTCAATCCTTTCATGGCCTGGCTTCAGATAAGTTAAGCTCTCGGGATCGGGCATGGTCGGATGATCTTTTTTTACACCAGTCCAGGACTCTTTCCAGGTCTTGCCGGAATAGAATTCCCCCGAAAGTGTCCCGTCAGCAAGCTTGGTGGCATAGAATATATAAGAGTGATTACCATCAAAAGTGCTCATCCTCAGAGTTCCATCCGTGATCGTTCCTCCGATGTAACGGTAATCGCCGGTAGGAGTGAGGAACGTAGCAGTTACGCTATCCTTAAACTGATGAATGACGCCTATCGCAGGCGTTGTATCCTGTTCATGCACAAACCTTACTTCATATTCTCCATCAAAGTCAGGAACATCAGCGCCTGACTTTCCCTTCTTGAATAGGAAAGTGTCGCCGAACGTTGCATGGAACGGCACCCGGTAATTCTTTTCATAGTTCTTGATGAACAGCCCGTCGAGTTCGTTATCTGAGATGCGGGCCTTGATGTTTGCATCGAAGACGTGCAAAGCGATATTAACAGAGTCGTCGTGCACGGTGATTTCATCTAACAATATTCTCTCTCCTGCATTCCGCAGGTAAGCAACATATTGGTCAGCTCCATTCCTGGAGATGTCGAGATGAAAAGGTAGTTCCTGTTCCTGCAATGAAAGAGTGGCACGCCAGACGCCCGTCTTTAAAGTACTTTCTTCTTTCCTGGCAAGGCACGAAGCCATGAGGTACCCAATGGTTACGAGTGTCAGGAAAGAGGTCGCAGTTCGATGGATCAATGTCATGGATTTAATTATCTATCAGTCAGGCAGAGATTCCATAAAGAACACAAAAATGCCTCAAATGATTTACATAAATATCTTACTATCGCAATTTGCAAGTTGTTCGTTTATTCAATCGATTTAGATGTTCGATTCTTTGAAAGTGCTTGAGCTGGCAACGGTACTTGCCGGCCCCTCTGTTGGTCAGTTCTTCGCCGAACTGGGAGCGTCAGTAATTAAAGTGGAGAATCTGTTGACGCAGGGTGACGTAACCAGAACATGGAAAGTCCCAGGAGAGGCAACTGATGATCGCTCAGCCTATTTCACCTCTGTGAACTGGGGCAAGAAGTCTATTTTGGTTGACCTTCGGCAGGAACGGGGCCGGATTATCGTTCGCGAACTTGCCCGACAATCCGATGTCGTTATTTCCAGCTACAAGCCGGGTGATGATAGAAAACTTGGCGTTGACTATGAGAGTCTTCGTGAGTTGAACCCCCGATTAATCTACGGTCGGATTACCGGCTATGGCCCCCAGGATGACCGCGTAGGATATGACGCCGTGCTCCAGGCTGAAGCGGGATTTATGTTCATGAACGGCGAAGTGGGAGGGCGTTCCCTGAAAATGCCTGTAGCATTGATTGACATACTGGCTGCCCATCATCTTAAGGAGGGACTGCTGCTGGCGCTGCTCAATCTTGAAAGGACTGGCACTGGCCATTTGGTGGAAGTATCGTTGCTTGATGCTGCGCTTTCTTCGCTGGCGAACCAGGGTACGAACTGGCTGGTCGGAGGGAAGATCCCCCAGAAGAAGGGCTCGGCGCATCCAAATATTGCCCCTTATGGTGACGTGTTTACGACTCTCGAGGGCGATGAAATCCTGCTGGCCGTAGGCACTGACAGGCAGTTTTCCTCTCTCTGCGATGTATTGAATATTCCGGAAATAGCCGCTGATCCGCGTTACCAGACCAATATTGAGCGCGTTCATAACAGGGCCGATTTACATATTACCTTGAGCGAGGCGGTACGGCAACAGCACACCGCAACGCTCATGACGGCCATGCAGGCAGCAAGAATACCTGCCGGAATAGTTCAAAACCTGGCTCAGGTCTTCGACATGGAAGCTGCCAGGCGACTTATACTGGATAGCGCCTCTCTCAGGGGTGTAAAGACGTATGTGGGCCCCACTTTTACCCACCCCGAGTCGTTTCATTTACTGCCTCCACCCACCGCCGGGCAGCATACCCGCGAAATATTGACGCAGGTGCTCAATTACGATGTTCAAACCGTTGCGGAGCTGCTTCAAGCCGGTGCTGTCCGATGAATTTTACTGACCTGCCAGACCGGGAATCCGGATTTTAGCGCTTTGTATCCTTGAAATTCCCTGCATTTCGTCGCCGAAAACGACGCTTGGTGGATCTTTTTGCCTTTTTTCTGTCTAAAATGTAAAAATGTGGGGGAAAGTGGTGGAAAGTGGTGGGAATTCCCTTATGTTTGTTTGGAAGAACCCAATACCGGGGGACAGGACAACCACTACGTCTGATGATCCGCTTCTACGGGACTTACGAGATTAAACTTGATGCAAAGGGCCGAATGGCGTTGCCGTCAAAGTATCGTTCGCAGTTTGCGAACGACAAGCTCGTTATTACCAAGGGTTATGAGACCTGTCTGACGATTTATCCTACCGATGAGTTCGAGAAGGTGTTTGAAGAGATTAACGCGTTGAGTGAGTTTGTGGAGGAGCACCGGATTTTAAAGAGAAGTGTTATACCGAATTCCGCTGAGTTGGAGTTTGATTCAAGTGGCCGCATACTGATTCCGAAAATGCTGCTCAGCTGGGCAAGCATTGATAAGGATATAAAGCTGCTGGGCGTTGGTAACAAGATTGAGGTTTGGAATAACCAGCAACTGGAACCCAATGTGGTTCCGGCTCAACAGGTTGCAGCGTACACGGAGAAGGTAATGGGGCCGAAGAAGCGGGAGGGCTAGTGCAGATGACGGAGTATCACAAGCCGGTGATGCTGCAGGAATGCCTGGAAGGACTTCGCATCGATCCGCAAGGAACTTACGTGGATGTCACCTTTGGAGGTGGCGGACACTCAAAGAAAATACTCGAACATCTCAAAGGCGGACGCCTCATTGCTTTCGACCAGGATGATGACGCGAGAATTGAAGCTGAGAAAATCGGCAATCGTTCTTTAACATTTTGTCAGGCCAACTTCATGCATATGAAGCGATACCTGAAGCTGAACGGTGTTACCCAGGTAAACGGCATATTGGCCGATCTGGGTATATCATCGCATCAGATCGATTCGCCCGAACGTGGATTTTCAACACGCTTCGATGGTCCCCTGGACATGCGAATGGATCAGCACGCGAGTGTTACCGCAGCCAAGGTATTGAATGAGTATCCCGAAGATCAACTCCATAAAATTTTGGGCATGTATGGCGAGCTGAAGAATGCGCGCACTGCAGCGAGACTAATCGCTCAGTTCCGTGTAGACCGACCGTTAGAAAAGACGACGGATCTTAAAAGCGCACTCCAGTCAGCAGCCCCAAGAGGAAAGGAGAACAAATATTTCGCCCAGGTGTTTCAGGCGCTTCGTATCGAGGTTAACGAAGAAATGAAAGCTCTTGAAGATTTTTTGCACCAATGCGGCGAAGTCATGTCACCGGGCGGTCGACTGGTTGTGATGTCTTATCACTCTCTGGAAGACCGCATGGTAAAAAACTACATGATGAAGGGAAAGATGTTTGGCGATGTCGAGAAGGATTTTTATGGAAATGAATTGCGGCCTTTCAAACCGGTAAACAAAAAACCGATAGAGGCGTCGGCGGATGAGGTGGCAGAAAATAATCGTGCGAGAAGCGCGAAACTGCGTGTAGCAGAGAAGCTGTAGAAGAGACAGGAATGTGAGGATGATTGTGTTAAAAAGTTTTTGAGTAAGGGAAAATAATGTCAGAAAATTCGTTCAAAATAAAACCCGCAAAGAAGACCGCCTCAGGCAAGGGAATGTTTGCGTCCCTCGAGAAGCGCCTGAAACTTGAGTATTATTTTGAGGACGGCTTCCCCGTTAAATATCTCCCGAAAGTTTTGTTTGTGATTGGACTCGGACTGATCTACATCAGCAATACCCACTATGCTGAAAAGACTGTAAGAAAGATCAGCGCCATGCAGGCTGAGGTCGAAGATCTCAGGGCCGACTACACTACCCTTAAGGCTGACCTCATGTTTGCCAGCAAGCAATCAGAAGTAGCACGAAAGGTGAGTGAGATGGGCCTCAAAGAAAGTTTGAAACCGCCGTACAAAGTAGTTGTCGAAGATAAGTGAATATTAAACAGTCCATATTACTTCGCGTTCGGATTGCGTTCCTTTTCGTGGTGCTGTTCGCCGTCGCCATTGTGTTCAAGACAGGACACATTCAGTTCGTCGAAGGCGAGAAGTGGGCAGAAATGGGCGAGCGTATCACCTTCGACTACAAACGCGTAAAAGCTACCCGCGGAAATATCTATTCTGATAACGGCAGTCTCTTAGCCACATCATTGCCGTTCTATAAAGTTGCTTTCGACGCAACGCTTCCCAAAGAAGAAGTTTTTGATAAAGGTGTAGACTCTCTGGCTTACCAGCTCTCCAGGTTCTTTGGCGGTCGTTCGAAGAGCGATTACAAGCACATGCTGCTCGACGCGCGGAAAGAGGGGAGAAAGTATATGGTGTTGAGTCATAAGCGCATCAACTACCAGCAGAAGAAAATGATGACCAGCTGGCCGATCTTCCGTGAAGGAAGACTTCGCGGCGGTGCAATCTTCGAAAAGTCTGACGTTCGTTATCATCCTTTCACAAACCTGAGCCGCCGTACCATCGGATACATCAATGAGAACGATAAGGGTGCAGGTCTTGAATACAGTTTTAATGAACAGCTCGGTGGCCAGGATGGGTACGCATATTATCAAAAGATTGCCGGCGGTGACTGGAAGCCAGTATTTGATGCAAACAACGTAAAAGAAGTGAACGGTCTCGACCTCTACACAACGTTGGACATTAATCTTCAGGATGTGGCTGAAACAGCGTTGCATAAGGCGATGATGAATCACCGCGCCGACGATGGCCTGGTTGTAGTGATGGATGTGAAGACTGGAGAAGTGAAGGCAATATCCAATCTGAGTTCAAATGGAAATGGCGGATTCGTAGAGAAGTTTAACTACGCTGCGGGACACTTGTTCGAACCAGGGTCCACCTTCAAGTTACTTACCATGATCGCGTTGCTGGAAGATAGCCCGGTTGAACTGAGCGACAGCATCGATGTTGGAGACGGCGAGTACATGTTCTATAATAAAGCCGTACGCGATCACGAAGAGAACGGACTTGGTACTGTGACGGTTCAAACCGCGTTTGAGCATTCCTCCAATGTCGCCATGGCAAAGCTGGTGGATAAACACTTCGGCCTGCGTCCCCAGAAGTTTGTGGACTACCTTGATAAATTGAATCAATCGCAACCACTGGGACTTCAAATTGCCGGTGAGCCAAAGCCAAAAGTAAAACGCCCCGGGCAGAAGGGTTGGAGCGGCATTAGTCTCCCATGGATGGCCTATGGCTATGGTTTCGAAACGACACCTCTCCATACTTTGGCCATGTACAATGCCGTCGCCAACGACGGTGTGATGATCAAACCAGTATTCGTGAGATCAATAAGTCGCGCCGACGATCAGCAGGAAGCATTTGAGACAGAAGTGTTAAACCCAAGCATCTGTTCTGATAAAACACTTCGTAAATTGAGGATGTTGCTCGAAGGTGTGGTTGAAAACGGAACTGCCAAAAACATCAAGGGCACTCACTATCGGATTGCCGGAAAGACGGGTACTGCGCAGATACTTGAAAACGGTCGCTATGCGCGCAAGTATATCACCACGTTCGTAGGCTACTTCCCGGCACACGCGCCGAAGTACAGCGCAATCGTGCTTATCAAGAATCCTCGTGGATGGGCACAATACGGAAGCAGTGTGGCGGCGCCTGTGTTCAAAGAAATTGCTGACAATATTTACGCACGCGACCTCAATCTCCATGCGCCTATGGATATCAAAAAGTTCGCTAAGCAGGATGTACTTCCTACCATACGCGGTGGCAATCAACAGGAACTCACGCTGGTGTGCAATACCCTTGGCATATCAAATCATTCTCAAACTGAAGAAGAGTGGGTGCGCACTTCACGAGATGGCAGCAGCGTAAACTGGAAGAAGACGAATACCAACACAGGTATTGTCCCTGATGTTACGGGCATGTCGTTTCGCGATGCAATCTATTTGCTGGAGCGCAATGGACTTCGCGTGAGCTATGAAGGAACGGGCCGCGTGGTTCGTCAATCACTCACAGCCGGTGGTCGCGCCATAAAAGGCGACAGGATTTATATTAAACTAGGATAGAAGCAGTGCCAGAACTGAAAGACATATTATATAAGGTTCCGCTCACGTCAAGTGTTGGCGACATGACAACACCCGTCAGCAGCATTTGCTTTGACTCAAGAAAGTCGACGAAGGGAGCATTGTTCGTTGCCGTAAAGGGTACGACTTCCGATGGTCACGACTTCATAGAAAAAGCAATTGACCTGGGTGCCGCAGCTGTGATTTGTCAAACGTTGCCTGCCACCTTACGCGAGGGCGTAACCTATGTCGCGGTTAAGAACAGCTCTGCCGCACTGGGTATTGTTTCTTCAAACTTCTTCGACAATCCTTCTTCTTCGCTCAAGATCGTCGGCGTAACAGGGACCAACGGAAAGACTACTGTGGCAACCTTGTTGTTCAAGTTGTTCGGTTCTCTTGGAATAAGACGTGGATTGCTTTCCACAGTAGAAAATAAAATTGAAGACGAGATTATTCCGGCAACACACACTACGCCTGACCCTATTCAGCTTAACGCGTTGTTGCGCCGCATGGTAGAATCTGGTTGCACTCATGCCTTCATGGAAGTTAGCTCACACGCTATCGACCAGGACAGGATCGCAGGCATTAAGTTCGCAGGTGCCTTGTTCACCAACATTACTCACGATCACCTCGACTACCACGTAACGTTCGAGAACTACATCACCGCCAAGAAGAAGTTTTTTGATGAGCTGTCTTCTGACGCCTTTGCACTGGTAAACGCCGATGACAAGCGCGGCATGGTGATGCTGCAGAATACGAAGGCAACCAAGTACACATACGGCCTGAAGAAGATGGTTGATTTCAAAGGCAAGATCATGGCTAACACCATCGAAGGACTTGAACTTGAGATCGGATCGAAGCACGTATGGTTCAAACTGATCGGCGACTTCAACGCGTACAACCTGCTTGCCGTGTATGGCGCAGCCGTTCTGTTGGGCTACGACTCCGATGAAATACTCACCAAGCTTTCTGCGCTTGATGGAGCAACAGGTCGCTTTCAGCTTGTTCAGCCGGGCAGCCGTTTCACTGCAATAGTTGATTATGCTCATACACCAGACGCACTGCAGAATGTATTGGAGACGATCGCATTGTTCCGCAGCGGAAATGAGCAGGTGATCACGGTAGTGGGCTGTGGTGGAAACCGCGACAAAACAAAGCGACCACTGATGGCGGCAATAGCTTGCAAGTTCAGTGACCGTGTCATTCTTACGTCCGACAATCCAAGGGATGAGGACCCGATGGCGATCATTCACGAAATGCAGGCTGGCGTTACTCCTACGGAGGCGCGAAAGACTCTCGTAATGGCCGATCGTGAGGAAGCTATCAAGAGTGCCTGCATGATGGCGCGTGACAAGGATATCATACTTGTGGCCGGCAAAGGCCATGAGACTTACCAGGAAATCAAAGGGGTGAAGCATCCCTTCGACGACCGCGAGGTTTTGGAACGAATGATGAAACTTTTCGAAAACTAGGATGCTGTACTATCTGTTCGAATATCTGGACAAGCAGTTCGACGTGATCGGCGCCGGTGTATTTCAATACATCTCGTTCCGCGCGGGGATGGCAGCGTTTCTTTCCTTATTGATCACCATAACTTTCGGTAAGAACCTCATCAACATACTCCGCCGCAAACAGGTGGGCGAAGACATCCGCGACCTCGGACTGGAGGGTCAGATGAAAAAGAAGGGTACCCCTACAATGGGAGGTATCATTATCATTGCCGGCATCCTGATCCCAACCTTATTGTTCGCGAAGCTCGACAATATCTACGTGATCCTGCTGATCGTTGCAACGGTATGGCTGGGTCTCATCGGGTTCCTGGATGACTACATCAAAGTGTTTCGTAAGAATAAGGAAGGTCTCGCCGGCCGCTTCAAAATTACCGGCCAGATCGGAATTGGCCTGATCGTTGGCCTTACTCTTTACTTCAACGATGATGTTGTGATCCGTGAGGTCAATCGCACCAGCGCCACTAACCAGCAGGTTGTATCAACGGTCGACGGCGAAGAGTCGATACCCTTCAAGTATAAGGATGTCAAGTCTACCCGAACGACAATACCTTTTGCCAAAAACAACGAGTTTGACTACGGTATCCTGCCTTTCATTCCTAACGAATATACCTGGGTAGTGTATGTACTCGTGGTTATCCTTATTGTCACAGCAGTTTCAAACGGAGCAAACATTACTGATGGAATCGACGGGCTTGCTGCGGGCGTCTCCGGTATCATCGGATTGACCATCGCTATTTTTGCCTATGTGTCCGGCCGCATTGACTTCAGTAGCTATCTCAATATTATGTACATCCCTCACCTGAGTGAGCTGGTAATCTTTTGTACTGCATTTGTTGGCGCATGCCTTGGCTTCTTGTGGTACAATGCGTATCCCGCCCAGGTCTTCATGGGTGATACCGGCAGTCTTACGCTGGGAGGCGTAATTGCAGTGCTGGCATTTGCCGTGCGAAAAGAGTTGCTGATCCCCGTTCTCTGTGGAATATTTCTCGTGGAGAATCTTTCGGTGATCCTTCAGGTATCCTATTTCAAATACACGAAGAAGAAGTATGGTGAAGGGCGCAGGATCTTTTTGATGTCGCCACTCCATCATCATTATCAAAAGAAGAATATTCCTGAGGCGAAGATTGTGACACGCTTCTGGATCGTAGGAATCTTGTTGGCTATCATAACCCTGGCAATCCTGAAACTGAGATGAGTAAACGCGTGGTCATATTGGGTGCAGGCGAAAGCGGAACGGGAGCGGCGCTGCTCGCGAAAGCGAAGGGCTTCGATGTTTTCGTGTCCGAACAATCTGCTATCCGCGAGAAATACAAGACTGAACTCACGCGCGAAAAGATCGCATTCGAGGAGGGGCTCCACACGGAATCTCTCATACTGAATGCTGACCTTATAATAAAGAGTCCCGGAGTACCGGATAAGTCACCAATCGTTGTAAAGGTTAAGGAAGCCGGCATCGAGGTGATTGATGAGATAGAGTTTGCTTCACAGTATGCAACCGGCCGGATCATTGCCATCACAGGAACAAACGGAAAGACGACCACGACCTTGCTGACCTATCACCTGATGAAGAACGCGGGTTTCAACGTGGCCCTCGCCGGTAACGTTGGCTTCAGCATGGCGCGTCAGGTTGCGCAGGAGCTGCACGACTGGTACGTCATTGAGGTGAGCAGCTTCCAGCTCGACGGCATGAAGAAGTTCAAGCCGGAGATTGCCGTGCTGCTGAACATTACTCCGGATCACCTCGATCGGTACGAGTACAAGATGGAGAACTATGTGAACTCCAAATTCCGCATCGCTGCGAATATGGGCTCAGCTCAGCACTTCATCTACTACCTGGATGATCCGATCATTTCAGCCGAGGTTAAGTCGCGCAATCTCCAGCAGAAACTTGTTCCCGTTTCGCTGCACGGCCCGGCCAGCGCCAAATGCTACGCTATTGGAAAGCGCATGCACTTTGACCTCGGACAAAAGTTTGAAATAGACCAGTCAGAGACAACATTGAAGGGTCCTCACAACCTGATCAATACCATGTCGGCGGTGTCGGCGGTATTTCAGGCAGGGGTACCGTTGGTAGCGATACGGGCAGGGTTGAAGTCGTTCAAGAATGCACCGCACCGCCTCGAGCCAGTGGCTACGATCAAGGGCGTTGACTTCGTGAACGACTCGAAGGCAACCAATGTGGATTCAGTTGTTTACGCTCTTGGAAGTTTTGAGAAGCCCCTGGTATGGATTGCCGGCGGCGTCGATAAAGGCAACGATTATTCCATTATCCTCGAACAGGTAAAGCATAAAGTTCGCGTGCTGATTTGCCTCGGCAAAGACAACACGAAGCTCAAGCACTATTTTAAAGGAGTGGTGCCCCAGATTTTTGAGACGCAGAATGTACACGAGCTTGTACACACGGCCCTGGATGCGGCTAACGATGGTGACGTGGTGTTGCTGTCACCTGCATGTGCAAGCTTCGATCTTTTCAAGAACTATGAAGATCGTGGCAATCAGTTCAGACGCGCTGTGCTCGATCTGAAAGACGAAGTTGAAGGTATTAACGCAGCACTGGATATATGATGACGAAGCAAGTGAGTTTAAGTGGCGTGAAGACCTGGGCGGACAAGAACCTCCAGGGAGATAAAGTGATCTGGGCGGTGGTGTTTGCTCTGTCGATCATCAGTATCATGGTGGTTTATAGCTCGATCGGAACCCTGGCATACAAACGCACAGCGAGTCCCGAGAGCTTCCTGATCAAACATACGATGACCGTACTCGTCGGGCTTGCAGCCATGTGGTTTGCCCATCGCGTCGATTACAGATACTACTCGCGTATTTCCAAAATCGCTTTGTGGGTAAGCATCCCGTTGCTGATCTATACATTCACCAACGGTGTGAGCATTAACGAAGCAGCACGCTGGATCCATGTGCCTATCATCGGCTCGTTCCAGCCTTCGGATTTCGCCAGTCTGGCGTTGATTGTTAACCTGGCCAGCATGTTGTCGAAGAGACAGCAAAACATCACCGATGTGAAGGAGGCCCTGTTGCCAATCCTTTTCTGGTGCGGAATTATTTGTGGGCTGATCGCGCTGACCAACCTGTCGACGGCAGTGTTGCTCTTCATCACCTGCATGCTGATCATGTTCATCGGTCGCGTACCAACGAAGTACCTGGGCGCCCTGATCTTCGTGGGACTTCTTTGTGGATCTCTTGCCATCATGTTCGGTGTGCGGGGCGAGACGGCTAAGAACCGTATCAAGAACTTTATGAATAACTCGGAGCTTCCATTCCAGGCAAAACACGCCCGGATTGCTGTGGCAACGGGAGGGGTAACAGGCAAGGGACCTGGCAACAGCGACCAGCGAAACATTCTTCCCCATCCTTATTCAGATTTCGTGTATGCGATTGTGATCGAAGAGTATGGAATGGTGGGTGGCATCGTAGTGCTTGCACTCTATCTCCTGTTATTGCATCGTGGAATGAAAGCATCCTATAATAGTGAGAAGGCGTTCGGAGGACTGCTCTCAGCCGGACTTTGTTTTGACCTTGTCTGCCAGGCGATGGTGAACATGGGGGTAGTGGTAGGGTTGGGGCCGATTACCGGACAACCATTGCCACTGATTTCAATGGGAGGTACCTCAATGGTGTTTACCGGACTCTCGCTCGGAATAGTATTGAGTGTGAGCCGCGGCGAACAGGATAAGCAGTTCCAGAAAAAGGCTGCTGCTGATGATACTAAGGAAGCTAAGAACGTACCGACAGCGAAGGCAGCATGATCAGTGGTGTACCATATCGTCTCATTGTAAGTGGTGGAGGAACCGGTGGTCACATCTTTCCTGCTGTCGCCATTGCCAATGAATTCAAAGAACGATATCCCAACACGGAGATACTCTTCGTGGGTGCAGAAGGTCGTATGGAAATGACACGCGTGCCTGAGGCTGGGTATAAAATTGTGGGTTTGTGGATAAGTGGACTGCAGCGCAGACTTACCTGGTCAAACCTGTTGTTCCCGGTTAAAGTCATCGCCAGCTATTTCAAGGCGCGTCGTATCGTTAAAGATTTTCGTCCTGATGTTGTAATCGGAACAGGAGGATTTGCAAGTGGTCCCATGATGATGGCGGCTACACGCCAGGGCATTCCTTCACTCATACAGGAGCAGAACTCATTTGCCGGCCTCACCAACAAGCAGGTGGCCGAAAGAGTAACGCGCATCTGCGTGGCTTATGAAGGGATGGATAAATACTTCCCGAAGGACAAGATTGTTCTGACGGGCAACCCGGTAAGAAAGGATATCCTTACCGTTGCGTCGAAGCGTGATCGTGCATTGGCGCACTTCGGATTTGATGCTAATATCAAGACCCTGTTAATCGTCGGTGGAAGCCTGGGTGCCCGGACAATAAACGAAAGCATCATCCAGGGAATTGATAAGCTTGTCGCTTCAGGCTTTCAGTTGATCTGGCAGACGGGTAAGGGATACTACGACACATATAAAGCCAGGCTGGACAAATATGATCTGAGTCGTATCCGCGTTCAGGATTTCGTAAAGGAAGTAGATCTCGCGTATGCAGTCGCCGACGTGGTGATCTCACGTGCAGGTGCAATAGCAGTATCTGAGATTTGCATAGCCGGCAAGCCCGTGATACTCGTTCCGTCTCCAAACGTAGCTGAAGATCACCAGACCAAGAATGCGCAGGCACTGGTATCGAAGGATGCAGCAGTGCTTGTAAAAGACGTGGACGCATCGGCCAAACTTGTGGATGCTGCGCTCTCGCTGATGCAGGACCAGGCGCGCCGCACTGCACTGCAGGCGAACATACTTAAGCTTGCTAAGCCAGATGCCACAGCTGCAATTGTGAATGAGATCGAAGGAATGATACGAAACGTTCAGCGACGTGAAGCCGGCGAAACACAATCAAAGGGTGTTCAGGGACAAAATAAAGGACAACAACTCAATGCAACGGCACTGATACCAGTGCCTGTGAAAGTGAAAAGAAGCAACGGATGACATTGAATCAATACGATAATATCTACTTTCTCGGCATCGGCGGCATCGGCATGAGCGCGCTTGCACGCTGGTTCATGAAAAAGGGATTGCGTGTTTCAGGATACGATCGCACAGCCACCACGTTAACACGTGAACTGGAGAAAGAAGGCATGGCAGTTCATTACGACGACCAGGTGTCCCTCATTCCACGCGAAGTGATCGATCAGCCGGCCAGAACATTGGTGATTTTCACTCCCGCGATTCCAAAGGATCACCAAGAGCACGCTTACCTGAAGCAGAATGGTTATACGATCATCAAGCGCTCAGAAGCACTTGGCCTCTTAACCAAAGATAACTTCACTATAGCGGTAGCGGGCACTCATGGCAAAACGACCACCTCATCAATGGTCGCGCATATACTGCACGTTGCCGGCAAGAACATGGTAGGGTTCCTCGGTGGAATCACTGCCAACTACAGCACAAACCTGGTGATGCAGGGAGAGGTAACGAAGGATACGCTGGTCGTAGTCGAAGCCGATGAGTTCGACCGTTCTTTCCTCAGACTGTTTCCAAACATTGCCATCGTGACTTCCGCCGATGCCGACCACCTCGACATCTATGGCGATCACGAGAGCGTTGTCAAATCATTCCGCGATTTCATCGCGCAGATCCACCAGGGTGGCACACTCATCGTGCATGAGTCGATTGCCGAACTGCTGGCCAATGAAGTAACACATGTAACAAAGAAGATATATAGTATGAGCCGGGGGCAGTTTTTTGCCGGCAACATCAAAGCGGTGGGAGGATTTTTTGAATTTGACCTCCACGGGTTTGGTAAGGTTGAGCATGTTAAGCTCGGTGTCCCCGGATTTCATAATATCGAGAACTCCCTCGCGGCCTCGATAGCGGCATCCCTTTGTGGTGTTGAAGTCCCCGTCATTGTAAAGGCGCTCGCTTCATTCCGTGGTGTGAAGCGCCGCTTCGAGTATATAATAAAGAGTGATAAGGTGGTTCAGATAGATGACTATGCTCATCATCCGGCCGAGATTGAAGCATTCCTACGTTCGGTAAAGTCTCTTTATCCGAACCGTAAACTCACGGTTGTATTCCAGCCGCACCTGTTTACACGTACCCGCGACTTTGCCCAGGGTTTTTCAAAAAGCCTTAGCCTGGCGGATGAGTTGTTCCTCATGGACATTTATCCAGCCCGCGAGTTGCCGATTCCGGGTGTGTCATCGGATATGCTGATGAACGACATCACAAGTGCCGTGAAGATCCGCTGCAACAAAGCGGACCTGATGGAGAAGCTGGAAAAGTCGTCGTTGGAAGTTGTGGCCACGGTAGGGGCAGGCGACATCGACACTTTCGTTGAACCAATTAAGAACATGCTGAAGAGCAGGTATGAAGTTTAATTTCAAATTCAATCTCAAGCGCGAAATCAGGATTGTGGCGGCCTTGCTGGTCGTGATAGGGATTATTGCCTTCACCGAAGGCAGACAGGACGAGTTGGTGGTGGGTGATGTTCGCGTGAGAATGGATAACGTAAATGGCAATCACTTCCTCGATGAGCAGGACATAGTCACGCTGATGGACTTTGACCAGGTAGCTATGAAAGGCGCCCGGTTCTCGGAAGTGAACATGCGTGAGGTGGAGCGAAAGATCAAGAGACAGCCGTTCATTCAGGATGCCCAGCTTTACAGCGATCTGAAAGGCAATATCATTGTGCGTGCCTCGCTGCGCAGGCCCGTAGCAAGGATCGTTCGTAACGATGGTCCCGACGGGTACATTGCCGACGATGGTACGATCATGCCGGTGTCTGAAAAATTTACTTCGCGTGTTGTACTTGTGAGTGGGTCGTATGTTCCAGCCATGCTGAAGCAAAAGAACCTTAGCACGACAGAAGAGGGCCGCGTTTTGATGCATGTCATCGAAACAATCCGCGATGACGAGTTCTGGAGCGCGCAGATTGCTCAGCTGAACATCGACAGCAAAATGAACATAACGATGCTGCCACAAGTAGGGAATGAACGGATCGAATTCGGTAAACCGGAGCGTGTAGAGCAAAAGTTTAACAAACTGATGATATTTTATAAAGAAATATTACCACGAATGGGATGGAACAAGTATTCTCGCGTAAATCTTGAATACGAAGACCAGATCGTAGCAGAGTAAGAGCGACAACATACAACCACTCATAAAACCTTACAGCAATGGAGCAAGAAAAAATCGTAGTAGGACTAGACATCGGCACAACGAAAATTTGTGCTATCGTCGGTCGTAAAAACGAGTTCGGCAAACTAGAAGTCCTTGGCATGGGCAAAGCGGAGTCGGAAGGCGTCGTCAAGGGAATCGTGTTTAATATAGACAAGACAGTATTTGCTATAGAGCGCGCCATCAAAGAGGCGGGCGATCAGGCGGGCATCGACATCGGTGTGGTCAACGTCGGTATCGCTGGTCAGCACATCAGAAGCTTCATTCAGCACGGAGGGATTACACGCACATCGAAGGACGAAGAAATACGTATCGAGGATGTTGAAAGACTCACTCAGGACATGTATCGCATGGTTGTTCCTCCTGGAAGTCAAATAATTCATGTGATGCCGCAGGATTATATGGTCGACTATGAAGAAGGTATCAAAGAACCTGTAGGTATGTCTGGTGTACGTCTTGAAGCAGACTTCCACATCATTACAGCTCAGACGAATGCGATCAACAATATCAACAAGTGCGTGAAGCGTGGCGGATTGGAAATATCCGACCTTATACTTGAACCGTTGGCGTCTAGTCTGGCCGTTTTAAGTGACGAAGAGAAAGAAGCAGGCATTTGTCTTATTGACATTGGTGGCGGTACAACCGATATTGCAATCTTTTACGATAACATTATCAGACACACTGCAGTTATTCCTTTCGGAGGAAACATTATAACCAATGATATCAAGCAAGGACTCGGCGTCCTGCCACAACAGGCGGAACAGCTGAAGACACGCTTTGGTAGGGCCATCGCAGAAGAAGCGAGCCCCAACGACATCGTATCGATTCCTGGCATCAGGAATCGCGCAGCAAAAGAGATCTCCGTTAAGAACCTTTCCAATATTATACAGGCACGCATGGAAGAAGTCATCGAAATGGCTCATGCGGAGATCATTAGTTCGGGCTTTGAGAACAGGCTTGCAGGCGGCATCGTCATCACTGGCGGTGGTGCGCAGCTGGCGAACCTCAAACAGTTGGTTGAGTACATGACCGGTATGGATACACGTATCGGTTACCCAAATGAGCATCTGGGCAAGAGCAAGATCGAGATGGTAAAAAGTCCGATGTATGCGACGGCAGTTGGCCTGGTGCTTTCGGGATTCCGCTCCCTTGATGAAAGGGAAGATCGTTACAGGGAGGCTCGCGAGATCGTGAAAGAGAAAGTGAAACGTCCTCCAACTTCCTCCAGAAGCTTTTTTACCGAAATCCTCAACAAGACGAAGAGCTTGTTGATCGATGATCTGGATGGGAAGAATGACTATTAACATGGCAACCACTAAAAAATCATCTCATGTTTGAATCAGGATCTTACAAGTTCGAAATTCCGAAGACCTTGAGTCACAAGTCGATCATCAAGGTCATCGGCGTTGGCGGCGGCGGCAGCAATGCCGTGAATCACATGTACAAGCAGGGCATCAAGGATGTTGAGTTCATTGTCTGCAATACGGACAACCAGGCGCTCAACACAAGTCCGGTGCCCAACAAGCTACAGATCGGTGCGAATCTCACGGAAGGGCTAGGCTGCGGAGCCAACCCTGAAGTTGGGAAGAACGCAGCCCTCGAAAGTAAGGAGCAGATCCGTGAGATGCTTCAGGATACCAAGATGCTGTTCGTAACAGCAGGTATGGGCGGTGGCACTGGTACCGGCGCAGCTCCGGTAATTGCCAAGATTGCCAAAGACATGGATATACTCACAGTCGGTATCGTAACTGCGCCGTTTTCTTTCGAAGGGCGAAAGAAAATGACTCAGGCCGGACTGGGCCTCGAAGCTCTCCGGCAGAATTGCGATACCGTACTTGTGATTCTTAACGATAAACTTCGCGAGATCTTTGGCAACCTTTCCATCGGTGCGGCTTTCGCACAGGCGGATAATATCCTGACAACAGGTGCCAAGAGCATCGCCGAAATAATCACCCTCGCCGGATACGTTAACGTCGACTTCCAGGATGTTCGTACTGTAATGCTGAACGCAGGCGCAGCGGTAATGGGATCGGCAGAAACACGTGGTGACAACCGCGCGCAGAAAGCAGCCGAAGGGGCACTAGCCTCCCCGTTGCTCGACAGCCGCGACATCATGGGCGCAAAACGGATCCTCCTCTCTATTATATCAGGAGAAGAAGCCGAACTGCAGATGGACGAGCTTACCGAGATCACCGAATATATCCAGGACCAGGCCGGTGAAGATGCCGAAATGATCTTCGGCCACGGTGTAGATCCGGATCTCGGCGATCGCATTCGTGTAACCGTGATTGCTACTGGCTTTTCAAGCGATTCGAAAGTGATCCCTCCGGCAAAGGACGAACGGAAAGTTCACGAGCTCGAGCGTTCACAGGGATGGTTGTTCCAAACCGATAACTCGGTAAATCAGAATAATAACATGGAGGTAAGAATGAAGGGCGAGGTAGTTCAACCTCAGCCTCTCAGGACTCCACAGGTATTTACGATGCCTCAGCAAACAAACTTTGTTCAGGCACCGATCACTCCAGTAGTTGCACCAGTAGTTACGCCAGTAGTCACTCCGGTAAATACTCCGGTAGTGAACACACCAGCGCCTGAACCACAGGCACCGGTTCAGGCAGCAGCTCCACAGGTAGCGGCTCCGGTTGTTCCGCAGTACAGCCAGCCTGTTCCCCCTGCGCCTGTAACTCCTGTAACTCCAGTGTCGGTAACACCTCCAACTCCGGTAACGCCAACTCCTCCTCCGGCACCTACTGCCGAGGAGAAACCACGTGAGCGTGAGTTCACTTTCACCGGACCGTTCAGCAAACCATCTGCCGATAAGACTTTCGCCAGCAACGAAGATGATGGAGAAGCCGGACTGTTCGACAATGATGACTTCGATCCCGCTAACGAGCGCTATGGTGACCAGGTAATAGACGACGACGGAACTATGAAACTAAGAAACGTACAGGAAAGACTCGAAATGCAAAGACAGGAGCGCAAGGAACGCATCCTGCAAAATGGTAAGCCTGAAGTGAATGCCAAGACTGTCGCCGAACAGTGGGCACTGCCAGCTTACCTGCGTCGCGGTGTGAAAATGAACAACGTACCTCATTCTTCAGAGCCGCTGATTTCCAAGTACAATCTTAATGACGACAACAACTTGTTGGGCAACAATAAATTCCTGCACGACAATGTAGACTGATATTTAAGACATGGCATTTCCGGCACGACTGGTCTTTACTCCATTCGTAGTGGTTGTTGGTAGTAAAAATTTTTTGCCGGTGCCGGAGTGCCAATTTTTAACGTGTAGTGCGCCAATTTTTAGTTTGCATTTTAAGGTTTAGCAAGCGGCGCGTGTGTAGTAAATACCGGACGTGTGAAAGCGTCCGGTATTTTTTTTGATGCCGTCGTTTGATGCCGTAGGCATCGCAGATCAATAGGAAAGATGTGAGGGATGCCGTAGGCATCATTGATCAATAGCAAAAGAGGGCGAATAAAAACAGCGCGCGACTTACGCCCTTCCTATGAAACGCAAACGCTCATCGCGCGCAACGCACGCCCTCATTCAAAGCGAAAGGAAAGGGGAGAGGAAGATCAAAATCGTAAGCAACAGAATGATGATCCAAAAGAACACCCGTTTTAAATCCTACCCCGCCGCACTATCGTGCAAAATCAACAAAGGCAGGTGCGTATGTGAGGCCATCTCGTGAGTGAAATGACGCTGTATCAACTGGCCGGTATCGCGGGCGATCATGGCGACCAATCCGGTTTCTTCATTTCTGCTGAGGTAATAATTCAAACCGCTCATTACATTATTGCTGAAAACTGTCGCACGCTCGCTCTCGATCTCAGGACTGAATAGTCCGAGCAAGGCATCACGTTGCAGTCTCTTCATGTAATCGAGTTCCGTGTTCTTAGGGCGGACGCTTACCACCTTAACTTTGGGTTTGATGATAAGCAGGGCAATCTCTTTCAGAAGATCTAACGCAGATTCGTTTTCCACTGCCTCAAGATCAGTTGCCAGAACTACAGTGCTTCTGCCAGTGTTGAGGAATCCGTCAAAGCGGGCTGACTCAGGTACGACAAGCACCGGGACCGTTGTTTTGGAAATTACTTTTACCGTATTGCTTCCGATAAGAATTTCCTTCAGGCCACTGGCGCCTTTGGTACCCATCACTATCAGATCGGGCTGATGCTCGCCGATGATTTGCGTGATACCGTCGATCAGGTCGGCGGACGCAATCGCAGGAGTACATTGAACCTCTCCACCGAAGCTATTCCGGAGGCTTGTGAGGGTATCTTCCAACCGGGTACTGGCGTCATACTCATCGCGTTCCGCCTGCACTACGGTACCCACAACGAGTTGTGCGGAAGATCGTCTGGCTATCTCGGCGGCAAACAGTAATGCATTTCGTGACGCTGTGGAAAAATCAACGGGGGCGAGAATGGTCTTCATTTTAATAACTTATACCTAAAGATAGACCATTTTTCTCATCAATCATGATGAGTTGAACTGGCACATTCTTAAGTATGTAATTCCCTTCGGAACCAAATAATAACAAGGCCTATTGTTATTTACATATTATCTTGGCTTGTCAACGAGTGAAACACCCTGGATAAACGACTCCCTATGAATTGCAGGAACTACAAACGCAATTCGATAATTACCACCATTACCCGGCGCGGATCGATTGCTATAATTTTGCAGTTTCTGACTCACTTCTTGTTGGCTCAGAATATACGGGGCACCAGGGCGGTAACGGACGCCGACTCTGTATACATCAGGACATTTCTAAAGAAGAATGACATACGCATCTTCTACGGCGGGCAGGGCAACCGATTGGTTCTTGGTTCATTAAGGGATGGATCCCCGGACCTCACAAGAAATATTTATCACAATACAAATGACTTTATTGGTGTAGGCATCAGTTACAAATGGCTCGACGGCGATGCCTACTTTTCATTACCTGGTACGACCTACCTTAAAGAGGAGCGATCTAATCTCGATCAGTTCAGACTGGCCGGATCTTACACACGCCGAAGGATTTCTTTTCGTGGTTACATATCAGACAGCAAAGGTGTCATCATTTCCGGCAACCAGGACGAATACCAAAGTCCGCCGTCAATACACGAGTTCCTGGCCGGACTGCAGGCTACTTATATCTTCAATGAATCGAAGTACTCCTATCGCGCTGCCTTATATCAGAATGAAAGGCAAATGACTACTGCCGGATCTTTTCTGATCAGGGGCGAAATTTTTTATAGAAGCTTGGGTGCAAACGGGCAGCCACTCATTCCCGAGGCTTACGACGTAGAGACGAGGTTCGGTCCGCAGACCGGGTTGGAATATTTAAGAGCACCGGGGTTGATAATAATGCCTGGATATGGGATGAACTTTGTATTCAACAGTTCAAGACTCTTTATTTCGCCAATCCTCCTGGCTGGAGCCGGGGCAGCGTTCAATACCTACAAGACCGATACAAACAAAGGAACCCATGTTAATATGGAGTACGATGCCTACTTTCTGCTTAATGTTGGATACAATGGACGCTTGTGGTATGGACGAATTCAGTCGTCCTATGGGATCGGGTATTCTAAGATTCAGCCCACTTACCTTACTTCTGCAAACCTGATGTTCACGCTGCTGGCAGGCTATAGGTTTTATGATTTGAGTAAAGCAAAACGTGGCGGGTTGTGAATAGTGTTGGACTTAAATATTGACATGTAACATCCGCAAGCGTCAACCCTTTTTAACGAGTAGGGGAGCTGCCAGCACTCGTGAGCTAATCAGTTCGAAGCGTTTCTGCCGGATTGGTTGATGCGGTTTTAAAAGTTTGGGAAACAATGGTAGCCAATCCCATGGTTAAAAGTATCGCCAGGCTAATTAACACGTCCCAGAAATTCAGCGTGACATGATATGCCTGCAGCGCGGGGAAAATCATGCCGGCAAGCCACACCGTTACTGGAATGGCGAACACGGCAGCCCACATCAGGAGGGTTAGATAATCTTTAGACAGCAGCAGCGTAATACTCCCTGTGGTAGCACCCATCACTTTTCGAATGCCAACTTCTTTCGTCCTTGTTTCAGATGTATACACCACCATGCCCAGCAAACCTAGAAGTGAAATGGAGATGGCCAGAATTCCCAGATACCCCACGAGCTTTAGAAATGTTTTATAAAAACCGTATGAGTCACGGATCTTGTCATCGAAAAAACCGGCTTCGAATTTCTTGTCGGGTTCTATGACCTTCCACGCATTTTCCATCTGCGAAAGGGATTTATAAGAATCAGTAATGCCTACCGATAGATTTGCCAGTTGATATTGATTGGGATCCGTGCGGATCATAAACGCTTCAATTGGTTTCCGCAGACTCCTGTAGTTGAAATTTTTCAGCACTCCTATAATTTCAAGTTCCTTGTTTTCTATTCGGAATAACTTGCCCAAAGCATCATAAGGTGTGCCCAGTTTAAACCGCTTGACAAACTCCTCATTAACGATCATGTATTTTTCACCTTGCCAGATTTCGTTCGGAAAGTTTTTGCCTGTAAGAAGTTCCAGCTTTACTACGTCGATATAATTATGGTCAGCAAATATCTGATGGACGTCTGATGAATCCCCCGAATCAATAGATGCTGCCGATTGAACACCGGTACTCACACCCAGAACGTGAGACGACATCGACATGTTCTGAACAGATGCAAGCTGAGAAAACTGATTCCTGAATTGTTCCGGATTTACACCCTGAAGCGTAACGTTGAGGATGTTCTCACGCTGAAAACCAAAATCATAATTTAGGTTATAGCTGTATTGTCGTGAGAATACAATCAAGCCGATGATGAAGCAAAAGGATAGCGCAAATTGAAAAACTGTTAACCCTTTACGAATCCGCCCTTGTGACGAATGTTTATGTGTTTGATTTCGAAGCGCCTGAATCGGACTTAGACCTGCGAAGTATAACGCAGGAACGAATCCCGCCACCAACCCTGTGAACAGAGCGAACACGACAAACGCGAATGCCATTGGCCAGGTTAATGACAGATCAAGTGCGCTCCCATTAACAAACATGCTCTCATCAAGTGCGTTTCCACTAATCATCATATCCCGAAATTCCTGTCTTACAAAATAAAACATCACCAATCCAACAAGCACAGAAACAGATGTTATGAGAATGGTTTCGGTAATAAATTGAAAGAATATCTGATTTCTTAACCCGCCCATCGTTTTGCGTAAGCCTATTTCTTTCGAGCGTTTCAGCGCACGCGCAATGGAGATATTGGTATAGTTAAAGCATGCAGGTAAAAGAATCATCAGACAAATAACTCCGAAAACTATAAAGCCTTCGTTTGCCCATTCAGGCCCCAGGCTTCCTCCCAATGAGCTTAAATCCACACCAGGAACGATATCCGCTAAGGCCTGTAAATGAAATTTAATCTTAGCTTCGGCCCGCTTGCCCGATGCTTCTGATAATTCATCAAGGCGTGCCTGCAGTTTGGGTAGAACCAGGTTATCGTCTAATAAGACGTACACATATTGATTTCCATAACTGCGGACATTTTTAAAATCGCCGGTATAAGTTTGCTGTTCCGCTTGCAACGTGCTGAGCGAAACCAGGACTTCGAACGCCATGTGTGAATTTGGTGGGGGATCTGCCATCACCCCTGTTATCTCGTATATGGCAACCGTGTCCCTGGTGCGTTTCACATTTTTCAATTCAAACGTTTTGCCCAACACATCTGCTGAATTGAAAATCTTTTTAGCCGTTGATTCGGTGATCACGACACTATTCGGTTTGCTTAGTGCCGTTGAAGGATTGCCTGATATCATCGGAAACGTGAAGACCTCGAAGTAAGCGGGATCTGTATACAGCCCGCGCATTGGCAGATCGAGGCTTGAGGCTACAACATCTGCGTTAAAGCCGGTGCGTATGCGCACGATTCTTTTAACTCCTGCAAATCCGTGCTCCAGGTCATCGGCAATTGAAAAAGGTGCGGCAGCCAGCTGCCATTCGCCCTTGTTATTGCTGTGCGTGGTAATTACCCGGTGAATTTCAGATTTGTTAACATGAAAAGTGTCGTAGGTGCAAACGTGAAGATATAGTACGATCAGGAGCAGGCTAACCGACATCCCGACAGCCAATCCAAGAACATTAACAACAGAAAAGTATCTGTGCTTGTAAAGATTTCTGGCTGCTATTTTAAAGTAGCTGTTAACCATAGCCGGTGAAAACGACGACGAAGCAAAGGCGCTTACCTGAGCCTGATTTTTTCTTCTCTTAACGGCGTACGAAAATAAGAGCGAGCAGATCTGTTTCCAGTAAATCCATTTGGAAACAAATGCCGGCTTGTTCTTCAGGTTCAGAAAGAATAGCTCATCGATGTCGCCCAGCAAATCATCGACTCTTGCATGCCCGCAATACCACTCAAAAATCTTTCGGGCAAGTTTTGGAGGCTGGTGTTTCATTTCACCGAAGGGTTAGTTTTTGACAGGAACCACAATTCATCCTGCGCACTCTTAGTTTCAGCAATCGCCTTTTTTCCAGCCAAACCCAGTATGGTAGGCAACACAAGTTCTTCAAATTCTCCGAGATAATTTTCAATACAAGAATTGACCGGATTGCCGAAGTAACGAAAAAACGTCTGATTAGTTTCTTTTTTTAAGAAGAAATATAAGTGTAACCTTTACACATCCAATGTGCGGCCATGAATTATAGCTTTTGGTAACGGCCGGCCATTTATTCGCTTGTCTCAATTGATTGTTTGTCTGTCGGTGGGTCCATTGGATTGTACATGAACGACATAAAAATCAGAAATCCTGCTGTCGCAACCGTCACCAAAGTCGAAAGTATGCCAAGTCCAAATACTCTGAGCCAGTTTATGCTCTCGTCTCGCGTCTTGCTAAAGAGCCGATTTGTCAAATAGGTCAGACAGGGGATACAGATCAACACTCCAATGAAATTTGAATAGTAAAGAAAGACAAATGCGTCTACTGAAAACCAGGTCAGTAATGAGCCAAATAAAACTGTCACCATCACGGACCAGAGAAATGAAATCCTGGGTCTGGTTCGTCCTCCCAATGCCATTAAGGTCAATGTCAGTAAGAAGACGCAAATGGTCGGGAAAATTACAAATGCTTTCATTTGCTTGTCCTAGGTCTCGTGTTTGACCAAGTGGCTTGCCGCAGCGCACGACGTATGCGCCGTTGCATTTTGCCTAAATATAAACAACATACTGCAATGGCGTATAGTGATGTTAAGAGCCAGTCGGGATTGGTTTTCGCTCTCTAATGCCTCAGCTTTCCATTCTCAAAGCCATGACCACAGGGTGTCTCAAAACGTTGCGACCAACAATGTTCCGAACAAAACTAGTCCGCTAAATGGAAACAGTGTGAACGTCCTTAAGTTTCATCTTTTTTGTCAAATCATTTACGGTTTGTGCGCGCTTGTTTAATTTGCCACGACGTTCGCATATAGGGTGCGTCGGCAGACGAAATTAATTATCAATCTTTAAACGCAACGGAATGCTTGAGGGCATTGTTAGGCAACATTTTTATCAGTCAGTTTGAATTTTGACCCTTCCTTATAGCCAACTGGAAAGACAGGGCTTTTTATACCGAACGGTCCCGATCCATTTTTTTCATAATAGAATTCTCTTCTATTGTCAGAGTAACGTCCTGCGCATAACAGCTGGAATATTGTGAATTGATTTGTTGTCGACTCGACACAAACGTCAATCCAAACGGGAACCTTATTATTGCGGCACAACAAATTCACTACCTCTTTATCATTTAACATCGCTAAAAGTTTTCCATTGTCCTCAGGAAAGATGTCAAACTGTTTAAGGTGTGACGTCTCGTTAGAAACGCTCAAGTGGACATTATATCGGAAATCAGTCGGCAGTTCGTCAGTCACAAAGGACTGTGCGAACTTGTATGATGCGTAGCTGGCACCTAATAGCAAGAATAAAAAGTCCTCTCTCGTCATTTTAAGAATGTTGCCCAACGCCAGTATGAGCCGCGTTGTCCTTTCCTTTAAAATTAGCAAATAAACGACAATAAGGCATATACGGTGTTATGGAGTGTTCGAGCTCTCCGTTCTTAACAGGTCAGCCATTTCTTCTTCTTGAAATCAATGACTCTTGGTCCATCCGAACAACCTCCGACCTCATTCGCAAATTCATCTTCTGGCTTAGTAGCAATGATCCACTGTCCTGTAGTTTTATGTTTCACAATTTTACCATATTCAATTACGTCACCCTTTTTCCCCGACAGTCCACCGTTATTAAGAATCTTGACCGAATCTCCTGAAATTACAACTGTCACTGTTATCCCTAAAGACTGGCCTGACCACTCCGCAAATGCAACCTCATACTCGTATGTCCCACTTTTCGGTATTTGTCCGAAGGTTGTGGTCGCAGATATGGCCAAAGCAGCTGAGAATAATAGGGGAATTGTACTTTTCATCTCTCTTGCAAATGCTGCATGGGACAACGAGCGTATATAAAACGTGTTGGTGCTCCAAAATAGAAAATTAAAATCAACCGTGCCGGCATGTTTTATATACGTTGTTAGCGGTATCCGTGCCCCCATGTCAAAAGTCAGCAAACCACTCATAGCTTTCAATACTATGATATTCCTTTGGGACAGCTTTTAGGAGAACACCGTCCTTTCCAGTCGGTCTGTATGACGGTTTCCTTGTTTTAATAAACTGACCTTTGACTAATGCGTCCGGATAGATGAATTCAAGAGTGTCAACTTGAAGTCCGTTCCATCTGTATTTATAAAGCCCAACTTCTCCAGGGTGCCCATATTGCACACCGCGAATTATTCTTTCTTTCGGTGAAAATGTTGGATTGATGAATTCATAGTCTTTCGTAAATCCCCCATTGTCGGGTTGATTTAAATAAACATTATAGACATCCCGTCTGCAACACCCGGATGAAGGATACCAATGAACAAGAAAGTCCTTGCGTCCGTCACCATTGGCATCAAATATAGTGTCATTGAGATAAGTCATTCCCCCTTGTTCCCTTTCAATACACTTTTCTACCTTGCCTTCGCTTAATTTATATAAGCCAAGGTAAGTTGCCCAGGGAACGTGTCTTCGTAAAAGAAGGTACTTTTCATGGTCCTGAAAAAGTTTGCTAATAGATATTTCAATGCCGATTGTGAATGAACTATCATCAGGTAGCAATTCATACTGTTTAGTGAAATGGTCTGAACTAAGCTCCGCTTGTGCAATTCTAAAAGCGTCATTTAATGCAAAGTCAAGTCGAATACTGTCAATACTCTCTTCTCTCTTTACTTCTCTTTGCTTTGGCTGTTTCGTAATGCCACTTGCCTGAATGCTGTCGCTTTGAATGTCCGTCCTCCTGTCGTCACTTGAACTCGGTCCGCAAGCCAAAAGTGTAATCATGATCATCAACGAAAATATGTTCGCTTTCACTCTCATATGGTTACCGATAACGCTTGTATGTAAAACGCGCCGGCACGCGCCGCAGCGTCCACCACCTTGTCCACCGAAAATTGTGTTGGCGTTTGTGCCATCGTCAAATCAGCGTTAAACGTAGTTATCTTGTCAAAATAGAATTCAAAATACTACTGATTTCTTTTGCCCTTGTCAAAGTCATCATATGTGAACCCTGGTCAATTGTGTAAGTCGGTAGCTTAATTTTTCGAAAGGGTAGGGTATGGTCATTTGTTCCATGGATATGGCAAATTGGCTTTGTGTTATTTTCTCTTTCCCAATTAATCAGCAGGCCAACCGTCCGTTTCATATAAACACCCGTTTTGCTGCCCAACATGCTCTTAAATGTCTCTTTGTACTTGTTTCGATCCGGCTCGACAAGTGGCTGAAGCATTTTTGCACCACCAACGAGAATACGCCCGGGAAAGATCTTGTAAAGCGGAATGGCTCTTTGAAATTTGTATGACCCAGGAAGTTCATTCCTGTTTTTGGCGCTCGAAATTATTATCGTCCTTTTTGGATTCAGCATTTCTGCTAATTCGACGCAGATCATTCCGCCCAGGGAAACACCCATCAGGACAAAGTCCTTCGTAGTGTCTATTTGCGCCGAAAGTTGTCTCGCAAATGAATTCATTGTCATGTGTTTGTCCGGTGCTCCGTATTCGATGACTCTGATCTCATAGCTATGATCAATTTCAAGGGAGTCGAATATGCGCTTGTCTGAACCCTGTCCCGGAAAACAATAAATTATCGTTGTGGTTTGTCCAAACAAGTTTATGAATAAGAGAATGTTTGTGATTGCAAATAAGTATCTCAATGAAACTTTTTTTTTACTTCGCGCTTCCGTTTCAGTACCGACTCACCATGTCTTTGGTATGATAAGTTTAGCTCCTGCTGGCGGCGTATACATTGTTGGGCGCTGGGCTTCCCCGCTTAGTCCTTTACCCTTTTCAGCCGCAGCAAAATAAGAAGCTGGTCAAACACGCTAAAATCCTTTCCTCCCTCATTCCTGGTTGATATTTGTCCCAGGAGGTCATCGTAATTCGAGTAATAAAAACTTGAAAATCTAGCCTCTAGTTTTCCATTTTTTATTAACCAAACCGCTTCGTGACTGGCGTGCCGTGAACTCTCATCTACTGTTACGTAGTAATCGAAGTCAGTCCACTTATATTTCTTCCTTAAAAATGGAATCAGAGGATTGATAAAAACAATTTCTTCTCTGCTTGCGATAATAAAACGATTCTGTGTTATGAACAGAACAAGAAACAATGTCAGGAGCCCAAGAATAACAGCATAAGTAAACCGCGCATCATTATCATTCAATAGATCAACTTTGTCGATACTAATGTTTGACGAAGTCAAAAGCTTGTAAGCTCCGAATCCAATGATCCCGTTGAGCGCAATGAGGAGTCCGAATCCTCCGAATAACTTGTAATTAGAGCAAACTCTTTTCATCTCCTTACTGTCCGTCTAACGTTATTAGTCTTGCGCCAGCGCGAGTATATCAAGCGCGCCGGCAGTCCAAATTGAGGATTAATATCAAGCTCTGCCGGCATGGTTTATTTGCATTGTTGGGCGTTCGGGGCTTTTAGTCGAATTGATATAAGTCAAATGGAACATCCCATAGTATGAAACCATGTTGTTCTCGTTTTATTCCAAAGACTTCATAGTCCAATAGTTGAAGTATCATTGTTTCGCCCCACTCGTCTATAGGCCTGATCCCGAGTCTTGTCAATTCCTTTTTCGTTTCTTCCCGCCCTCTTATCTCTTTTGCCAACTCGCCATTTTGATATTGTCTGTATATACAATCTTCTGATATCCAGAATACTTTGCATTCCCTATTTTTTAAGGAAATGTCCTTTGGGAATTGATCCTTGGAAATAAACCGTCCAAGTACGTCATTGATTATTATTCTATTGTCATGAAAGCCGACCGTTAGATTTTGGTCGATCTTACCAGATATCGCCTCGTCAAAATGAAGTCCTTCTTTACTTTTGAACATTACATCAGGAATCAAATCATCAATCAGATTCTTGTCACCTGTTGTTGTCAATATTGCCTTATTCCATGCCATTAGATTTTTTCTTTTAAGCCATGACCCCAACGTTTGTATATAAAACGTGCCGGCACACCAAAATAATATATTATGGCAACTGTGCCGGCATGTTTTATATACCTTGTTGCCGGCTGTGCGCACGCCACCGCTCTTAATATCTTTTTGCTGTCACCGCCGGTCATTTCTTGTCAGTTAGCCCTATCCGAAATTAGTTTTCTAATTTGTTCAATATTCTTTTGATTACTATTAAATGTTATCGACCAACTGCCCTTGTTCGGGTCGAATATGCTGTTGACAAGCAGTCCGCCATTTACAATTTGTATCGTTATGTGTTGCCCCCAAGACTGATTTATAAATCCTGGATTCGTCTTTATCGTAAACACATTATCCTTAAATGATCGAATTGCCCATTTCTGTTCTCTGGCAATGTCCCTGATCATTTTTTTTGAATCTTCAACATCTGTCGCAGTTCGGAGGAATTGAAATCGCAACTTCTCGTGCTGAATAAAATAGAATAGCAATGAAATTGGAGCAAGGATTATCCCTGGAAGGACAACAACCCAAATATCAATCGAGGAGCTAATTCCGAACAGCTCAAACTGTCCGAGAAGAGGGTATCCAACAAAGCATAGTATTGGCAGTCCGAAGGTAAGAGCGAGACTGTAATGAACTAAACGGTCTAGTATTTCTAAGCTAACATTTTTCTGTCCCATGGAGTAAAATCCTATTGAGCATTACCGCCAACGCTTACATATGCGCCGTTGCAGTTTACCTAAAAATCACCAACAAACTGCAATGGCGCATATGTGGTGTTAGCGGCTGGTTTCGGCCACTATTTTTGCAATTGCCTTTTTGTACTCTTGTTCATAGGTCGACTTGTCGTCATTATTTTGATCATCGTATATCACAATTTTCAGATCCTTTATTGTGTCGTTTACTATTCTATAAAAGCTCGTCCAATTCCGTCCAGAATTTACATAGTTATCAATAAGGTGATACCGTGATAAGTATCTAGGATTTTTTATCTCATCAAAACCCTTCACTTTCTTTAGGTTATTGTTCAAGCTGTCTACCAAATACAAATAATAAGTCCAATTACTTCTCACATCAGAGGTATTCTGAATCAAAAGATCTTTTACTCCATCATTATTAAAATCTTTGAATTCAATTTCTCCAGTCCGACTATAGATTGTGTCTTGATGTACAATCTCCCGTTCCTTGCCAGCTGTCCTTATAAATTGGAACACAGTGTTGACGTCAGAATTTGCGCCTATTCCATCTGGAAAATGCTGTAAAACTACTCTATAGCCTTTATTCTTATAAATTGAATCACAACGCGTTTCAAAGGTTTTTACCTCCGACTTATTCTGTCCGTAACAAAATTCAAGGGTAAGCAATAATGATATCGTCAAAACAACCCTCATTCGTCGTGTGAGCCCTTTGTGGTAAATCTCGTTAACGAAACTTGCCGCTAACAAAAGTGTACGCGACGTTACTTTTGCTTCAAGCTTTAGTAAGCGTAGTCAATATATTAAAAGTAATGTTGCGCA